>JBMNPF010000005.1:0-213883 GCA_050943475.1 Oscillospiraceae bacterium | reverse complement strand
AGTGCAACTACTGGAATAGCCAGCAAGGGTCTGACAAGACCTTAGCTTTACTATACCTTTTTTGAGACATCTTTTTTCACCACTACCATTCTTTTTGGAGGTTGACTTTTAATAGTTAATCTTTCTTATATTTTTTATGGCACCCTGCAAAGGCAAGGAGACAGGCAATGCAAAATGCGCACGCGCAGATTCCAGGACGCTGAACCGGTGGACGGACAGCGAGGAAAGGCCGCTGCCCATTCTGCCGGGCAACGGCGTTTTAGAACAAAACTGCTCCCGGGCGGAGGAATCCGCCGGGGAATTGCCTCATAATCCGGAAAGCAAAGCGCAAAAATGAAAGTTCGCGGGATGGAGCAGTTCGACAGCCCGCCTGGTACATAACCCATACGGCGGGGAAATGTTTACACCATTGTAACATACCGTCCGTAAAAGTACAGACGGCAAGATCCACAAGAATGCGGGAGAAAATTGTTTCAGAACATAGAAAAAGCAGGGATTTGCGGGATTAGGGCCGAAATCAGTTCCTTTTTCCGGGACAGATGCGGCCTTTTCTACAGGACGCCTGCTGGGAGGGACACCCTGCACACCCCTGACCGCGGAGCTGCCGGACGATGGTGCAGACAACAAAGGCAAATGACGCTGCAAGGAGCAGGATACAGAAAACAACAACGGCAACATTCATGCGAAAAACCTCATCAAAAGCGAGCCGATCTGGTAAACAAGCAGGGCGGTGAAATAGGCAACGCCGGTCTGATAAAGGGCGGCGCCGGCTGCCCATTTCAAACTGTTCATCTCCCGGCGGATGGTAGCAAACGCCGAGATGCAGGGCATATACAACAAGGTAAACACCATGAAGGCGTAGGCGGAAAGCGGCGTGAACACCTGTGACAGCACCCCGGAAACGGTTCCGCCCGCCATGCCGTACAGGACGTTCATGGTACTGACAACGCTTTCTTTGGCGACGAGGCCAGCCAGCAGCGAAACTGCGGCCTGCCAGGTACCGAAGCCGAGCGGAGAGAGAGCAGGGGCAACCAGGCGGCCGAGTCGGCCGAGGATGCTGTCCCCGCCGTCCGCGACCATACGCAGGGAGAGATCAAAATTCTGGAGAAACCAGACGACGACACTCATGGCGAAGATGATGGTACCTGCTTTGACGAGAAAGCCCCTGCCCTTTTCCCAGGTGCGCAGCAGGATGGAATGGAGTGACGGAAGATGGTACTGCGGCAGTTCCAGTACGAAAGGAGAAAAGACGCCGCGGAAAAGCGTCTTGCTCAGCACAACACCGCTGAGCATGGCGGCCGCCATGCCGAGGAGGTAGAGGCTGCACACAACAACACCCTGATCCTCCGGGAAAAATACCCCAGCAAACAGGGCGTAAATGGGCATACGCGCACCGCAGGACATAAAGGGGGTGAGCATGATGGTAAGGCTGCGGTCCTTTTGGTTTTCCAGAGAACGGGCCGCCATGACCGCTGGGGTGGTACAGCCGAACCCCATGAGCATGGGGATGAAGGATTTGCCGGAAAGCCCGAACCGGCGCATCATCTTATCCATGATAAAGGCGGCGCGGGCCATATAGCCGCTGTCCTCCAAAAAAGAGAGGCACAGAAAAAGCAGCAGAATTTGCGGAACAAAGGTGAGAATGGTGCCGACGCCGCCGAGGACCGCATCCGCCAGAAGGCCATAGGTCCAGTCCGGCGCGTTGGCAACCAGAAGCAGCTTTTCCACGGCGGGGGTGAGAACATCGACAAACAAAAATTCGACGCAGCGTTTGAGGAAATTCCCCACCGGGCCGAAGGTAAGCCCAAACATAAGGAAGATGACGCCGAAAAAAATGGGGAGGGCGAGCAGGCGGTTGGTGAGGACGCGGTCAATCCGGTCGGTCACGGTGGGGCGGCCTTCCTGCGGCGGTTTACGAACTGCGGCGCGGACCAGCGATTCAATGAAGCGGTAACGGATATCCGCCATGACAACTGCGCGGTCGCCGTGCGGAGTACGGGCAGTGTAACGCTCCACCGCCCGGTCAATTTGGCGGATACAGCTCTGGGAGAGTTTTAGCCTTGCGATGGCTGCGCTGTCCTGTTCAACCAGCTTGCCCGCGTAAAAGAACAGCCGCTCCCCTTCCCCGCAGGCATCGGCGAGGAGGGAAGCAACCTCGTTGAGCATATTTTGCGCCGCGGAATCGTAACAAACAATGGGGGCGGCCGGTTGGCGGCCGGCGGCCAATGCGGCGGCGGAGAGGAGCTCGTCGATATGGCTGCCGGTTTTGGCGGAGATGGGAACGACTGGGACACCAAGCAATTTGGAAAGCCGGATGCAGTCGACATCGCCGCCGCGTGCGCGGACCTGGTCCATCATATTGACGGCGATGACGGTGGGGATGGAAAGCTCCAGCGTTTGCAGCGTGAGATAGAGATTGCGTTCGATGTTGGAGCCGTCGACAATATTGATGATAGCGTCGGGATGCTGGTCAAGGATAAAATCCCGGGTGATGATTTCCTCCATGGTATAGGGTGACAGCGAGTAAACACCGGGGAGATCGACAATTTCACAGGATTTGTCCGCCGTAAAGCCCGCCTTTTTCTCCACCGTAACCCCCGGCCAGTTGCCGACATACTGGTTGGAACCGGTCAGACGGTTGAAGAGTGAGGTTTTGCCGCTGTTCGGATTGCCGACAAGGGCGATTTTAAGAGCCACTCCGCGTTCCTCCCCTCAGCGGCGCAGTGGTGCGAATAAGAATGCTGCGCGCTTCGCTGCCGCGGATGAGAAGGTCATATCCGCGGAGATGAATTTGGATGGGATCCCCCAGCGGGGCGATTCTGCGCACCAAAACGCTGGTACCGGGGAGGACGCCCATATCCACGAGGCGGCGTTTCATGGCGCCGGTTGCATTGACGCCGACAACAACCGCCTGCTGGCCGACGCCCAGCTCACCCAGGGTTGTGGGAGAATTTTGCTTGTGTTTCATGCCGTCTTTCCCTTCTTGTCCTTGAAAATTGCAGGGGGACATCTCCCCCTCTCTACTGCACTTTATGTGACAAGCCGGCGCATCATGCCTCTTTTTTGCCGGACGGCAGGCAATCAACCGGAGGATACGGCGAAAAATTGACAGGCAGGGCGGAATCCCGTATAATTTGGTTATTGCAATAAAAAAGCCCTGCCGCAAGAGCGGCAGGGCCGGTAATACACGCCGGGGCGCGCTGCTCCCGGCTTTATGGATCGTTCCCGCAGTCTATGGGAACGCGGCAGACGGCTACACCAGCGCTTTTTGTTCAAACGGAATCTGTGTGCCGATACCAGAGGTGGTTTCGACCGATCCGTCCAGGGTGATGAAGATGGCTTCGGTATCCGGCAGGGATTCGATGAGGGCTTTCGCCTCATCCGCGCCGAGCAGGAAAGAGGCGGTGCTCAGGGCATCCGCCGTGGTGGAGGATTCGGAGAGAATGGTGACCGCCTGAAGGCCGTTTGCGACTGGATAGCCGGTTTGTGGATCCAGAATGTGGTGGTAAAACGCCCCTTCGTAGGTAAAGCAGCGCTCATAAATGCCGGAGGTGACAACCGACCAGTCCGACACGCTGACCGAACCGATGATGCTGCTGTGGCTGGCAAAAGGCTGCTGGATGCCTACCTTCCAGGGCTGGGAATCCGACTTGCCGCCGATGGTGAGGACGTTGCCGCCGAGGTTGATGATGGCCCGCCTCACTCCGTTTTCCCGGAGATAAGCGGCAAGTTGATCGGCAATGTATCCTTTGGCGATACCGCCCAAATCGAGCTGAGTACCGGCTGGGACGGTGACGGTATTACCCTCTACCGAAAGATTTTGAGAACCGACGGTGGCAAGCGCTTCCGCGACTTCTTCTTTGGAGGGCGGAACCGGGGATTCCGAAGTAAAATCCCACAGGCTGCTGACCCGGCCGATGGTCACGTCAAATTTACCGCCGGTAAGTTCGGAGTAGCCGACAGCAGTGCGGAGCAGTTCCGCGGTTTCCGAGTCGACGGAGACCGGGGCGCCTTCGGCCTGGTTGATACGGGAGATGTCGCTCCCCTCCACCGTTTTGCTGAAGAGGTTTTCGTAGTGCTCGATCCGCGCGAAAGCGCCGTCGAGCAGGGTTTCGTCCTCAGTATCATACAGTGTGACGGTACAGGTGGTATTGAGATAAAACCCGGTTTTAGAAATGGGTTGGGGCGCGGCGCAGCCGGACAGGAGGGCAACTGTGGACAGGGCGGCTGCGCTGAGCAGGGACAATAGTCGTTTCAAAATCTCTCCCCTTTGTGTGGATGGTATCCATATTATTATCGGCGGTTTGGGGGAAAATGTCAAATCCAATGGATGGGAGGAAAGGCGGATGGTAAAAAAGGCGGATGTTGTGCTCATCCTCTGCCTGCTGCTGACTGGGTTTGGCGGCTGGTTTGCCGTGGGCTTTTCCCAGAATGCCGGGACCACGGTCGTGATTACGGTGGACGGCGCGCCTTACGGAAGTTACCCATTGGCAGAGGACCGGAGAATTCCCATTGACCGGGAAGGCACGCACAATCTGGTGGTTCTGGAGGGCGGTACGGTGCGGATGGAAGAGGCGAGCTGCACCGGGCGGCAGTGCATTTACCAGGGCCGGATTGCGCACAGCGGCGAGAGCATTGTCTGCCTGCCGCACCGGATTGTGGTGGAAATTACCGGCGGAGGCGCGTCTTACGACGCGGTGGCATCGTGAACGGGCGCGGCACCGCACAAACGGTGAGCCTTTGCGCGCTGTTTGCTGTGTTTGCGATGGCAATGTCCTACCTGGAACGGCTGATCCCGCCGCTGACAGCGGCGCCCGGAGTGAAGCCAGGGCTTGCGAACATCGCGGTTCTGGCGGCGCTTTATCTGTTTGGAATGCGGTACGCGCTGCTTATCAATCTCACACGCATTCTGCTGACCGGGCTGCTGTTTGGGGATCTCAACAGCTTATTTTACAGCCTGTGCGGCGGCCTGCTGAGCTTTGGTGTGATGTGCCTGTTCCTTCGGCTGCGCTGCTTTGGCGCCGTGGGCGTGAGCGCGGCGGGCGGCGTATTCCACAACATCGGCCAGCTTGCGGCGGCAACGGTTACGCTCGGCTCCGGGGCGGTGTGGGGATATTTTCCCGTGCTCCTGCTTTCAGGGACGGCGACGGGTATTCTGACCGGAGTGATTGCCCACCTGCTGGTACGGAAATTGCAGGGAGTGCTCAAACGGCTGCCGCCGGGATTATAAGTATGATACGGCGGATTTAACGGTTATCCGGATGGGTATGAGCGGCAAATAAGGCTTGGAACACGGCGGCAGTGTTTGCGGACAAAGGCTGATCCACAGGGTGGAACCTGAAACGGCCGGCATACCGAAAGCAGTTAACCCGTGCCGCCCAACGGGATTCGCGGTATGATACGGTTGGGCAATATTGACATGCGGCGGGCAAAAACCAGAACAACGGGCAGAATCCATACAGCAGGACAACCGCAATACGAGAAAGGCCAGGATTCCGGCAGATGGATTCAGGAAAGGGTGAAGGGCATGATCTTATCCGGAAAAGAGATTCAGAAGCAGATTGGGACAAACATCATCATTGAACCGTATGACGCGGCACGGGTAAACCCGAACAGCTACAATCTCTCGCTGCACAACGAGCTGCTGGTGTACGAGGAGCGTGTGCTGGACATGAAGCGCCCAAACGCGACCAGACGGATTGTCATACCAGACGAAGGACTGGTGCTGGAGCCAGGGACGCTGTACCTTGGACGGACGCGGGAATTCACCAGAACCGAGGGATTGGTACCGATGTTGGAGGGGCGTTCCTCGACCGGGCGGCTCGGGCTGTTCATCCATGTGACGGCAGGGTTCGGGGACGTTGGTTTTGCGGGGTACTGGACACTGGAAATTTTCTGTGTACAGCCGATTCGTATTTACCCGGGGGCGGAAATCTGCCAGATTTATTACCACACCATTGACGGGGATTATGAGCCCTACCGCAGCGGCAAATACCAGAACAACGCGGACATTCAGCCGAGCCTGATGTACCGGGATTTTGAAAAGCAGGCGGTGGAAAAATGATCTGCCCGAAATGCGGAACCGAATACACCTCCCCGTTTTGTCCCAATGGGTGTAATGCGCCGGAAGCGCCGTACATCACCCAACGGCAGCAGGATGAGCAAGGCTGTCCTTACTGCGGAAGCACACGTCTTCAGGTGGTGCGGGAGCAATACACCAAAAAAAGTTGGTTTGGCCGGAAACCTAAAATAAAAACGCGGGTGCTGCGTGTCTGTGCAGACTGCGGCAAGCGGTTCCGCTAAAAGGGATGGTTTACGCCCATCATACGTCAACCTAAATTTAAAATTTAGGTTGACGTATGATGGGCGTTGTGTTATGATAGGGGCATCAACGACAGAAAGGATGCATGCAATGAAGATCAAACGCATGGTAAACATTGGCATATTTGCCGCGCTTACGGCTGTCTGCGCGCAGATTTCATTTGTGATTCCGTTTACCACCATTCCATTTTCCATGGTGATTCTTGCCGTCTTTCTCTGCGGGGCAATTCTCTCCCCGTTGGATGCATTTCTTGCACAGGCGGTTTATATTCTGGTGGGGGCCATTGGGCTGCCGGTTTATGCGCAGTTTTCCGGAGGGCCCGGCGTTCTGTTTGGGATGACCGGGGGATATATTTTTGCCTATCTTGCGATGGCGCCTGCTGTCGCACTGTTTGCCAAGCGGCTGAAGAACCACCTCTACCCTGCCCTGCTTGTCGGAATGGCGGTAGCGCTTCTCATTTGCTACACAGTTGGCACGGTATGGTATGTGATCATTACCCAGGCAAATTTCATCACCGGGCTTTCACTCTGCGTTGTTCCGTTTGTTGTGCCGGATGTGATTAAAATTATTGTGGCAGCCTCCCTCGCGCTGGCGCTGCGCAAGGCGCTGACCAAGGCACGGCTGTATGAAGCGGCTTAAATTGCGGCTGCACCACCTGATGTGCTGCTACACCTTTACCGGCGTGGGATATGACGACAGATTCAGCGCCAACATGCGGCACGTCACGGCGCTTCTGTATGGAGAAGAACCAGCAGAGCTTACGCTGGTACAGGAATGCGACGATATTTGCGCGGCCTGTCCGCACAAGGTGAATGGGATGTGCGACACCGAGGAATCCATTCAGAAACGGGACGCTGAAGTGGCGGCCTACTTTGGCAAAGAGGCCGGACAGACAACCGAAAACCGGGTGCTGGTTCAGGAGCTGCTGCCCAGATGGAAAGGGCTGAAAAGGATTGACGAAGTCTGCCGGACCTGCACCTTTACCGAACTGTGCAACCGGGTGCTGGCGGAAAAGAACCGGGAAACGGCCGCTCCCATAGAAAGAGAAAACTGAAATCCCTGCAAGGAAACCTGCTCTGCTGTAAAGGTGAAGATTCTCAGCAGGGCTTATTCCCGGCAAGCCGGAAAGGCCGTGCTTTTGGCCTGCCATATTCCGCTTTTCAAAGCGAACAGCGGGCGGTAATCCGGCGATTGGGTGACACGGTTTATCTGGTTTGCTATGCGCGCAGTGCTGCACTGTGCGCTAAAAATTAGTGATGGTATGTTCTGCTTGGGGCGGGCCTGTAAAAAACAGGCCCGTTTTGCTTTTCATTCCGGGTAAAATAGCGTATAATAACTACAAATCCGACGGGGAGGGATGTAAAATGGCAAATCCAACTGTGATAAAAGCGGCGCTGGGCGAGACGAAGGCCGATTTGGTCATCAAAAACGCGGCGGTGGTGGATGTATTTCTGCACTGTATTCACCGGTGCGACGTCGCGGTACAGGACGGGATTATCGCCGGACTGGGCGAATACCACGGAAAACGGGAGTTCGACGCAGAGGGGCGTTACCTGCTGCCGGGGCTGATTGACAGCCACATGCATGTGGAATCCAGCCTGCTGCCGCCGCACGAATACGCTAAAATTGCAGCTCCCTGGGGAATGACCACCCTAATTGCAGACCCGCATGAGATTGCAAACGTCTGCGGTGAAGCGGGGCTTGCCTTTCTGTTCCGCTCGGCGGAGCTGACGCCGTTGGACATCCTTTTTATGTGCCCTTCCTGCGTTCCAGCCACCCCGTACGACCACTCCGGAGCCGTTCTGGACGGCGAAGCGGTTGCCGGGCTGATGGCGCGCCGCCCGTTTTACGGGCTGGGCGAGGTGATGGATGCGAATGCCGTACTGAACTGTGACGCCGGAATGCTGAAAAAGCTGAACTGCACCGCGCGGATTGACGGGCACGCTCCCCTGCTGGGCGGCAAACGCCTTTGCGGCTACATTGCGGCTGGAGTGCGGACCGACCACGAGTGTGAAACGGCGGAGGAACTGCTGGAAAAGGTTGGACTGGGGATGTACGTGCAGATCCGGGAAGGCACGAGTGCGAAAAATCTTGCGGCGCTGGCCAAGGGCATTACGCCGCACACCCTGCGGCGCATCCTGTTCTGTACCGACGACCGGGATGTAAATGATATCCTGGAAAGCGGAACTATTGCGAACTGCATCCGGCGGGCAGTGGAGTGCGGTGTGGATCCGATGGACGCCATTACCATTGCTACGCTGAACGCCGCCGAATGCTATGGGCTGGAGCAAAAGGGCGCCATTGCGCCGGGGTACCGCGCCGATTTTCTGCTGAGCAGAGAACTGACGCTGGAGCGGATCACCGAGGTATTCAAGGATGGGGTGCTCATCGCGCAGGATGGGAAAGCGCTGTTTGATACGCCGGAGGTGGAAATCCCGCCCGAAGTGCGCGGGACGGTCCATCTGCCTGAGCTGGACGAGGCTTGCTTTACCATCCCTTTTGTCAGGGGGACACCCGCAATACAGGTGCTTCCCCACTCTCTGGTGACGCGGAAGGTTTATCCGGACAACAGAGAGGGATTAAACCTCTGCGCCGTGGTGGAACGGCACGGGAACACCGGCGGGATTGGGAAAGGGTTTGTGTGCGGATTTGGCCTTAAAGGCGGCGCAGTTGCCCAGAGCATTGGGCACGATTCCCACAACATCACGGTGCTGGGAGACAACCCGCGGGACATGCTGGCGGCGGTGCGGGCGCTGGGGTACAGCGGCGGCATTGCGGTGGTGCAGGACGGCGCTGTGACCGCGCAGATGCCGCTGGCCATTGCCGGGCTGATGTCCGGCGAGCCGGCGGAGCGGGCGGCAAGCCAACACACCGCGGTGCGGAAGGCGGTCCGCACGCTGGTAAACAACCCGGATATTGACCCGCTGATGCTGCTTTCCTTTCTTTCGCTGGTGGTAATTCCGGATATTAAGCTCAACGACAGCGGATTGTTTGATGTATTGGAACAGCGGTATTTGGAGTAATTCTTTTCCTGCAGGCAATTTCTTTTCTGTCCGCTTTGGAAACACGCCAGATAAACGGTTTTATCCCGAAACAGACCGGGCGAAACAATTCTGCCCGCCTTTTCCGGTTATCAATCCCAGCTTGAGGACGCTGTCTATTTTGGGAAATCCGGTGTGTTGAATTGCCGTGACGATGGCTCAAGCAACAGTGTTTGAAAAGCAGAGCAGGCCGCTCGGATGTAAAAATCCGGGCGGCCTGGTTTTTTGTAAGGCAGTTTAAATATGCATAACAATCATGAGAACGGTCATGATGGCGATGCTGATGATGATGGAAACCGAACCGGCAAAGCTGGCAAGGCCATGGTCGCCTTTGAGCTTTTCGGTAAAGGCGGGGGCGAGCGCCGAAACGGGTGCAAATACAACGATGGCAAGCACCTGCCGGATTTGCAGGGAGAACGGCGAGCAAAAGTAGAAAAACGCGGACAGCGCACCCGCACAGAGGTAACGGATAAGCAGGGTTGTTCCAACCGCTTTTAGGTAGGATTTTTTGAACTCGACCTTCATCATCATGCCGATCATCATCATGGCGCAGAAACCGTTTGCCGCGGCGATGGTGGAGGACAGGGTGACGACTGGCTCCGGAATTTTAATCTGCACAAGGGTTAACAATAGCATGAGGAGATAGGTGTCAAACGGGACCGAAGTGAACAGACGCTTTAAAATTTGTTTTGGGCCCATTTTTTCCGAGCCGCCGCCAACCGCGGCAGAGGCAATGGTATAGGTGCCGCCGGTACACATGAGGGAATTACCAACGTCAAACATACAGGTGGCGACCACTCCGAATGCGCCGAAAAAGTTTTGGACAAACGGCAGAGTAAAGGAACCGATGTTGTAACCCGGACAGCACATCATAAAAAAAGAGCGCAGCCGCTTGTTCTTGCCGAGCGAGGCGAGGAAACCGAACAGAATCATGACAAAGTTGAGGCCCAAGCCAAGCAGGACGAGGATAAAAAGGGAGTCATCCCGCTGGAAGCTCGCAAAGCTGGTAATCACCGCAGCGGGCAGCGTAATATTGATGGCGATTTTGGTCATGACCTTGTAATCGCCTTCCCCGAAAAAGTGAAAACGCTTGAGGGCATAGCCGAGCAGAATGACGAGGACAAAAGAACCGGCTTTGAGTAAGACGTAGTCCATAGTTTGTATTGCACATCCTTTGCTGTTTCTAAAAATAAACCGGGTTTTCTGGAATACCGGGCGTTTAAACGATTTGGAAAAGCTCGGTCAGGGCGTGGATTTCATAGGTCGGGGCAATTCCCGCCGGGCGGGCAAGGCGGGCGGGATTGAACCAGCAGGTATCCACCCCGGCGTTGACGCCGCCTTTGATATCCGAGGTGAGAGAATCCCCGACGATGAGGGTTTCCCGGCGCTCCACACCGGAAAGACGGGCGAACACATAATCAAAATAAGCGGCGGATGGCTTTTGCGCGCCCGCCTCTTCTGAGACAAAAATGCCGCTCACCCACTGTGCCAAGCCGGATTTGCGAATTCGGCTGTGCTGGGTCTGAGAAATACCGTTTGTGATGATGTAAAGCCGGTGGGTTTTGCTGAGGGCACGGCAGACCTCCAGTGCGTCCGGCAGGAGGATGGCGCTCTCCCCCAGGTATTCCCGGTAAAGAGCGCCGGCGCGAACACCGTCGGCCCGGAAGCCGAATTCCTCAAACAAGCGGACAAACCGAACGCTGGAAATGGTTTCTTTGCCGATCTCACCGCGTTCAAATGCAAGCCACAACGCATGGTTGATGGCCGAGTAACGGGAGACGACGGCGTCATCGGCCGGGAGGGAAAGCGTGTGCAGGACACGGCGGACAGTTTCATCCTCCGTGGCTTTAAAATTGAGAAGGGTGTCGTCTGCATCCAGCAGAAGCACCTGATAAGTTCCCATACAGACTCCTTTCCAATACACCGCGGAGGGCGCAGCATGCAGCTTAAGGGGCTGCACCCGAGCGGACAGCTCCCGCCCTCATTCTACGGGCAAAATACCGGATTTATTATAGCACAAATCCAGTGGGATGGGGAGCTTTTTTGCAATTTGAGGCCGTATTCCGACGCCGGGCAAAGAAACGGAGCAAGCCAAGCGGCGGCCGGCGGCAGAGCTGCAATAAAAAGCAAGTAGCGGCAGCGTGCCCAAGATGGCCGTTACGCCGATATTTTCCGTTTTCTGACAATCCACGTCGGTTTCACGCAAAAGCGGTCTGTGCTGCGGCAAGCTGTCTGCCAAAAAAGCGGCGGCATGGCGCACGCCCTTCCCTACTGCTTGGAAGAACCGCTGTGCGGTTTGTGCAGTGATTTGAAATAACGATCGTTATAGCGCACCGAGGGATCGGCCGGTTTCAGTCGGCGCGCTTTGCGGTGGTACTTTTCCGCTGTTTTATGGTCCCCCATCCGGTCATAACAGACACAGAGCTGAAGGTATGGAATAAAGTTATAGCAATCCGGCGAGGTAAAGCCGCCTGAATTGGGGTCCGGCTGGAGGGAGGCTGCCGTTTGGTACCAGAAAATGGCTGGGGCATACTGCCGGCGCGCAAGAAAATGAGCGCCTATGGCGCAGCAGACTTCGGCGCGGGGGCTGTCGTAGCAAAAGCTTCTGGCAAGGGCGCGCAGAGCCAGTTCGGGCTGATCCATGCCGTCGTAACAGCTTGCGAGGTCAAGGCAGGCACTGATGTTGTTTTCGATCCAGCCTTTGCCTTCGTCGAGAAAGGCGCTCAAGCAGAACGCCGCCTCTTGGTAACGGCCATGGTAGTAAAGCTCCCGGCCGTAATAAAATTGCTGGCGGGGATCGAGGATTTCACCGCGGGCAAGCATTTTTTCAAAGATGCGCAGGTTGCGGTCCGGGTCGGAGGGATGCAGCTTGCGGTGGGTGACGGCAACTTCTGAATAAACAATGTTCCCCGCCGGGACGATGACCTCATGGATGGCGCCGACCCAGCGATAGCCGCAGGCACGGCGCATGAGACGTTCACGATGGTAGGTAAAATTCGGATTGCCCTGGGCGTCGAAGCCGACGTGATATTTCATCATGACCAGGTCGGTGGAGGGATCAAGCTCCCGTTTGAGGGATTCAAAGGCCCTGCGATCCGGTTCAAGGAAGAGATCGTCGGCATCCAGCCAGAGAATATAGTCTTTGGTGGCCTTGGAGAAGGAGAAATTGCGGGCGGCTGCAAAGTCGTCAATCCAGACAAAGTCATAGATGCGGCTGGTATAGCGCGCGGCAATCTGCTTGGTGGCGTCGGTGGAGCCGGTGTCTACGACGATGATTTCGTCGGCAATGCCCTGCACGCTGTCCAGGCAGCGCGCCAGGACATCCTCTTCATTTTTGACAATCATACAAAGGCTGATGGTGATCATGCTTGAAATGCCTCCCGTTTATGAATCAGGGAAAGCGCAGTACGGCTTTCCGGGTTTATCTGCGGCGCTGTTTCCCGCGGCACGGCCAGGCCAGCAGCATAGGAAACGGCTGTAGGTTCTATCCTATTCTATTCAGCGGGATTTTGTATCTTGCTGTTTTGCGAAAAGCCAATTGTGAAAAGCTCCCGCCTGCCGCTTTGCCACTCACATAAGGCATAGCCGTGAGGCCGCTTTGATTTACACTTTTGGAACGGTTTTCTTTTGATTTTCCCGGTGTGAGCAATATTACCGGTTCCGGGGTGCAAACTAGAAACAAAAAGCTATTTTTAAGGAGCCTGCCATGAATCATTTACAAAACGAGCAATCCCCTTACCTGCTTCAGCATGCAGACAATCCGGTGGATTGGTTCCCCTGGGGTGCGGAAGCTTTTCAGAAAGCCGCCGCTGAAGACAAACCGATTTTTTTGAGCATTGGTTACTCCACCTGCCACTGGTGCCATGTCATGGCGCATGAATCCTTTGAGGATGCGGAAACGGCAGAGCTGCTCAACCGGGAGTTTGTATCCATCAAGGTAGACCGGGAAGAGCGGCCGGACATCGATGCGGTATACATGGCGGTGTGCCAGGCGTTGACCGGATCGGGCGGATGGCCGCTTACTATTATGATGACACCGGAGCAAAAGCCCTTTTTTGCCGGGACCTATTTCCCAAAACACGGGCGTTATGGGCAGCCGGGTCTGATGGATCTCCTCACCCGGGTGACAGCACTCTGGAAAAACAGCCGCGAACAGCTCATACAGGCCGGGGAACAGATTGCTGCGGTTATTGCCCAGCCCAAACAGGCAGAGCGGCAGGAACCAAACAAAGATTTGCTGCAGACGGCATACCATCTTTTTCATGAGCAATTTGACCGCGAATGGGGCGGATTTGGCGCAGCGCCAAAATTCCCGGCGCCGCATAACCTGCTTTTTTTAATGCACTACGCTGAGCTGGAGCAACAGCCGGACGCCTTTGCAATGGCTGAGGCCACCTTAAAAGCCATGGCGCGCGGCGGCATTCACGACCAGATTGGCGGAGGCTTTTCCCGTTATTCCACCGATGAAAAATGGCTGGCGCCGCACTTTGAAAAAATGCTGTATGACAATGCCCTGTTGCTTATGGCCTATCTGCACGCCTTTCAATCCACGGGGGACCCAATTTATAAAGACGTTTGCCGCCGGACAGCCGATTATATCCTGCGGGAACTAGCCGATCCGGCAGGCGGCTTCTGCTGCGGACAGGACGCAGACAGTGACGGTATAGAGGGCAAATATTACGTGTTTACCCCACAGGAGGTGAAAACGGTCCTGGGAGAGCAGGAGGGCAAAGCGTTCTGTCAGCTTTACGGAATAACCGATGGCGGCAATTTTGAAGGAAAGAACATTCCCAACCGGATTGGCCAGCAGCAAGCTCCGCTGCCTGCCGACGACCGCCGCCTGCAAAAATTATACCAATACCGGTTAAACCGCACCGCGCTCCACAAGGACGACAAGGTGCTGCTCAGCTGGAATGCCTGGTCGATTATTGCGCTGGCACGGGCCGGGCAGATTCTGCGAGACAGGCGGTACAGCGAAGCGGCAACAGGCGCCGCGCGGTTTGTGGAAAAAAACATGGTGGATTTGCAGGGGCGCCTGTTTCTGCGCTGGCGGCGAGGGCAGGCGGCGCATGCCGGACAGTTGGAGGACTATGCGGTCTACGCTCTTGCCCTGATCGAGCTGTACCGGCTGACCTTTGACCCCCGTTATTTAAGGCAGGCCCTTTTGCGGGCGCGGCAGATGATCGACCGGTTTGAGGACCGGGAGCAGGGTGGGTATTTCATCACCGCTTCGGATGCGGAGCTGCTCATTGCCCGCCCCAAAGAAAGCTATGATGGTGCGATTCCCTCCGGCAATTCGGCGGCGGCAATGGTATTGCAGCGGCTTGCCCTGCTGACCGGAGATCCCGGCTGGCAGCAAGCGGCCGACCGGCAGTTTCGCTTCCTTGCGGGAGAAATGGGGCGTTATCCGGCCGGGTTCAGCTTTGGGCTGCTTGCAATGGCGGGGGCGCTTTATCCGCATAAGGAACTGGTTTGCGCATCCGGGCAGGGTGTGCCGGAGGAGCTGAAACAATACCTGAGCAGCCACCCGGCGGACCATTTGAGCATCCTGCTCAAAACGGCGGACACCGCGGAACTACTTGCGGAATGCGCTCCTTTTACCGCCGATTATCCGGTACCAGAGCAGGGTACGGTCTGGTATTTGTGCGAAAACGGCACCTGCCAGGCGCCGGTAACGGAATGGAAACAACTGTTGGAAACGCTCCGGCCATATTCCATTTGACAATAGAACCAGCCATAACGGCAGCTGTACCCAACACGGCGCTGCAGCGTGTTAGAGCATCCGCTGCCGCTCCCCTTTTGGGATAGCCATTTTCTTGAATGGGATGGCATTTCCCGGATGATTGTGATACAATCATCCTATAAAAGCAGCGGGAGGCGACGGTTTGTATTTTATATACGGAGACACCGAGGTGGCATACCTGAAAGACAGAGATAAAGCTCTGGGGGCGGTCATTGACGCCATTGGGCACATTGACCGGGAGGCGGATACCGGCCTGTTTTCGTCCGTCGTGCACCATATTATTGGCCAGCAGATTTCCACAAAGGCGCAGGCCACCCTTTGGAACCGGATGCGGGACGGGTTTGGCGAGGTAACGGCGGAACGAATTGCAGCGGCAAGTCTGGAAGAACTGCAAGCCTTTGGAATGACCTTCCGCAAGGCCGCGTACATCCAGGACTTTGCATGCAAGGTGCGCGACGGTGCGTTTGATTTGCAGAGGGTTGCTCATATGCCGGACGCAGAGGCGATTCAGGCGCTGGATTCCCTGAAAGGGATTGGGGTATGGACGGCGGAGATGATCCTGCTGTTCTGCTTGCAGCGCCCTGATGTATTCAGCTTTGACGATTTGGCAATTCAACGGGGGCTGCGGATGGTTTACCATCACCGAAAAATTGACCGTAAGCTGTTTGAGAAATACCGCAGGCGTTTCAGCCCCTATTGTAGTGTTGCCAGCCTGTACCTCTGGGCGGTGGCGGGCGGGGCGATTCCGGGTATGAAAGATTACGCGCCCAAAACAAAGACCGCAAAAGGCAAACGGGACCAAGACGGCACCGGCAGCTCGAAACCGTAACCGTTGGGCGGCCATTTGGAAAGAACACGCCGTTACGCAAACCGGCTGGAAGTGACACCGACGGAACCAATGCGATTTTTGGATGGGGGCATAATATGCAGTATACCAGTTTTTATCAATCGCCGATGGGTGGTATTCTTTTGGCGGCGGACGAGATGGGCCTGACCGGCTTGTGGTTTGAGGGGCAGAAGTATTTTGCCCGCTGTCTGGACAAGCAGCATGAGGACCGCGAAACCCCTCTATTTGAAACGGTAAAACGCTGGCTGGATCGTTACTTTTCCGGAGAAGAGCCGGACTTTTCGATACCGCTCCATTTGATTGGAACGGATTTTCAAAAAGATGTGTGGAACATCCTCTGTTCCATTCCATACGGACAGACCACAACCTATGGAGAAATTGCGAAACAGCTTGCCGCCCAAAAAGGACTGCCGCACATGTCGGCCCAAGCAGTCGGTGGAGCAGTTGGCCACAACGAGATTTCAATTATTGTCCCCTGCCACCGGGTGGTTGGGACAAATGGCAGCCTAACCGGATATGCAGGCGGCATCGACCGAAAAATCAAGCTGCTGACGTTGGAAAAGGCGGATACAAATACCTTTTTTATCCCCAAGAAAGGAACTGCTTTATAAACAGTGGAAGTTGCCTGTGACGGGAAAATCTGATTTTTGCGGCAATGGGAGAAAATCCACCGAAAAAACGGGAAGCAGCCTCTTGACATGCCGGCTGATTTTTAGTAATATATTACATATTGGGTTTGTGGGTATCGTATATTTTGCCTATGAATTCCGGTTTGTCGTAGAGGCGCTGCTTTTCTGTTGAGTTGAGAGTTTAACTGCTTCGCGGCGTATAAAACGCTGCTTTACAAATGGTTGGTTGGGGTTTTACCGCGACCTCAAACACTAAAGCAGCAGGTAATCCGTCTGATTAACGACCAAAAGGCCGTAAAAAGGCGGCGTCATATTGGGATATGCTACTGTGGCTCAGTCGGTAGAGCAGCTGATTCGTAATCAGCAGGTCGCCGGTTCAAGTCCGGCCAGTAGCTCCAGCGGCAAGTTGCCGCTTCCAAGTCGCACACCTCACAATGTGGGGTGTGTTTTATTTTGTGCCTGCACCGGAATGGGTATCTATTTTGTCAATGCTTCACAGATTGAGTCTGAACATGAATTGCGTTTAGACTCTTTTTTGCTCGGAGTGAAGCGCTTGCGCTGAGAGCTGGGTGTTTTTTATCAACGCTTTTTTATTACAAAAATGATTTTTCCACAATTTTATGATAGAATGTTTTTAAAGTTGCAAAACAAAAATCGTTTATAAACGATTGGGAGATGCAATCCAGCAAAATAAGGCCTGCCGATTCTCTCTTTTCAGGCGACAAAAAAACACCTGTGAAATTCACAGGTGTTTTTTACTTAAATCAGCTTATTTGTTCGCTTCTTCAACTGCAACTGCACAAGCGACGGTAGCGCCAACCATCGGGTTGTTGCCCATGCCGATGAGGCCCATCATCTCAACGTGAGCCGGAACAGAAGAAGAACCAGCAAACTGAGCGTCACCGTGCATACGGCCCATCGAGTCGGTCAGACCGTAGGAAGCCGGGCCGGCGCCCATATTGTCCGGATGCAGGGTACGGCCAGTGCCGCCGCCGGAAGCAACCGAGAAGTATTTCACGCCGTTTTCCATTGCCCATTTCTTATAGGTGCCAGCGACCAGGTGCTGGAAACGAACCGGGTTGGTGGAGTTACCGGTGATGGAAACATCAACCTTTTCGAGCTTCATGACTGCAACGCCTTCGAGCACGTCATTTGCGCCGTAGCAGCGGACTTTGGATTTCTCGCCGCTGGAGAAAGAAACCTCACGAACGACTTTGAGCTCGCCGGTGTAGAAGTCATAATCGGTCTCTACATAGGTGAAGCCGTTGATTCTGGAAATGATATAAGCAGCGTCTTTGCCGAGGCCGTTGAGGATAACACGGAGCGGTTTGGAACGCGCTTTGTTTGCGGTGCGGGCAATGCCGATTGCGCCCTCTGCAGCTGCAAAGGACTCATGGCCTGCGAGGAAGCAGAAGCAGTCGGTCTCCTCACGGAGAAGCATTGCACCGAGGTTGCCGTGGCCCTGTCCAACATCACGCTGCTCTGCAACGGAACCCGGAACACAGAAAGCCTGAAGGCCGATACCAATGGCCTCTGCCGCGTCGGCCGCTTTTTTGATGCCCTTTTTCAGCGCAACAGCGGTACCGAGGGTGTAAGCCCAGACAGCGTTCTCAAACGCAATGGGCTGAACGCCTTTTACAATTTCATCTACATTGATGCCTTTGGACAAGCACAGGTCACGTGCGTCCTCGAGGGTTGCAAAGCCGTATTCGGCAAGGCATTTCTCGATTTTCGGCATTCTTCTTTCTTTTCCTTCAAACTGTGCCATTCTTGCTACCTCCTCAAATTATTCTTCACGAGGATCGACATATTTGGCGGCTTCATCGTAGCGGCCGTATGTACCGATGTTCTTCTCGTAAGCGGTTGTGGGATCGACGCCGTGGCGGATATCCTCAAGCATTTTGCCGAGGCGGACGAATTTGTAGCCAATGGCTTCGCCGTTTTCATCCACAGCCATATTCAGGACATAGCCTTCTGCCAGTTCCAGGTAACGGACACCTTTTGCCTTGGTGCTGAACATGGTGCCAACCTGAGAACGCAGGCCCTTGCCGAGGTCTTCAAGACCGGCGCCGATGGGCAGGCCGCCTTCAGAGAACGCAGTCTGGGAACGGCCATAAGCGAGCTGTTTGAAAATCTCACGCATGGCGACGTTGATAGCGTCGCAGACGAGGTCGGTGTTCAAAGCTTCAAGCAGGGTTTTGCCCGGCAGGATTTCAGAAGCCATTGCTGCGGAATGGGTCATACCGGAGCAGCCGAGGGTCTCGACCATAGCCTCTTCAATAATACCGTCTTTGACGTTCAGGGTGAGTTTACAGGCGCCCTGCTGCGGTGCACACCAACCCACACCGTGGGACAAGCCGGAAATGTCCTTTATCTCATACGCTTTTACCCACTTGCCCTCTTCCGGAATTGGTGCGGGGCCATGATGCGGGCCTTTGGTGAGAACGCACATTTTCTCAACTTCATGAGAATAGTTCATAGTAATTCTCCTTTCGGTTTTCTTGCTTAAACATACCGGATTTATTATAATCGAAAAAACGTGAAAAGGCAAGGGTTTTGGTGGGATTCCTGAAAATATTGTGAAATAAAAGACAATCCACGCCGAACAGATATGATAGAGGTGGTTTTATTTACAAATATATTACATCCTCGCCGGGGGAACCGTTTGACTTTTGGCCGCTAAAGAATTAAAATAGTGAGAGATATATCGTAGATTAGTTCATATTAAATATGAGGTGAACGAATGGGCATTCTTGATAAAATTATAGGCACATATTCCTCCCGTGAGCTCAAGCGCATTAAGCCGATTATGCAGCAGGTGCTGGACTTGGAGGAGCTTTATTCCAACATGAGCGAAGCGGAGCTCAAATCCCAGACCAACATTCTGCGGAAACGGTATGAGGACGGCGTTTCTCTGGACACCTTGCTGCCGGAGGCGTTTGCGACCTGCCGCGAGGCAGCCTGGCGTGTGCTGGGCATGAAGCACTTCCCGGTTCAGATCATCGGTGGTATTGTGCTGCACCAGGGGCGTATATCCGAAATGAAAACCGGTGAGGGTAAAACGCTGGTGGCAACCCTTCCCGCCTACCTGAACGCGCTGAGCGGCAAGGGCGTGCACATTGTAACGGTCAACGACTACCTTGCCACCCGTGACTCGGAATGGATGGGCAAGGTTTACAACTATCTGGGCCTGACCGTTGGTCTGATTGTTCACGATATGGACAACGACAAGCGCCGTGCGGCTTACAACTGCGACATCACCTACGGCACCAACAACGAGCTCGGGTTTGACTACCTGCGCGACAACATGGTCATTTACAAAGAAAACAAGGTGCAGCGCGGCTTCAACTTCGCCATTGTCGACGAGGTGGACTCCATCCTTGTTGATGAGGCGCGTACGCCGCTCATTATTTCCGGGCAGGGGGATAAATCCACCGAGCTGTACACCGTGGCGGATGGCTTTGCCAAACGCCTGAAGGTTTACAAGGTGGCAGAGCTCAACGACAAGGAAGAGATTGACGAAAACATTGATGCGGACTACATTGTGGACGAAAAGGCTAAGACGGCGACCCTGACTCCGCGCGGCGTGGCGAAGGCGGAGGAGTTTTTCCATGTGGAAAACCTGATGGACGCCGACAACATGACGGTGCTGCACCACATCAACCAGGCGATTAAGGCGTACGGCATTATGCACCGCGATGTGGATTACGTAGTCAAGGACGGCGAAGTGATTATTGTAGACGAGTTCACCGGCCGCCTGATGATGGGCCGCCGCTACAACGAAGGGCTACATCAGGCCATTGAAGCCAAAGAGGGCGTCAACGTCATGCGTGAATCCAAGACACTGGCGACGATTACCTTCCAGAACTTTTTCCGGCTGTATGACAAGCTCTCCGGCATGACTGGTACCGCCATGACTGAGGAAGCGGAATTCCAGGAAATTTACAAGCTTGATGTTATTGAAATTCCGACCAACAAGCCGGTGGTCCGTGTTGACCGTCCGGACGTTATTTACAAGACCGAAAACGCGAAGTTTAACGCGGTCATCGACCAGATTGCCGAGTGCCACGAAAAGGGGCAGCCGGTGCTGGTAGGCACCATTTCGATTGACAAGTCCGAGCATTTGAGCAGCATGCTCAAGCGCCGCGGCATCAAGCACGAGGTACTCAACGCGAAGTACCACGAAAAAGAAGCCGAAATTATTGCGCAGGCGGGTAAAAAGGGCGCGGTGACCATCGCCACCAACATGGCGGGGCGCGGTACCGACATTGCACTGGGCGGCAACCCGGAATACCTCGCCAAGCACGACATGCGCCGACAGGGTTACACCGAAGAGCAGATTACCCAGGCGACGAGCTTTGCCGAAACCGACGACGAGGAGATTCTGCACGCGCGCAAGGTGTACCAGGACCTCAACCAGAAATACAAGGATGAAATCAAGCCCGAGGCTGAGGCGGTCAAGGAGGCGGGCGGCCTGTTCATCCTCGGCACCGAACGGCATGAATCCCGCCGAATTGACAACCAGCTCCGCGGGCGTTCCGGCCGCCAGGGCGACCCCGGTGAAAGCCGTTTCTTTCTCTCCGCACAGGACGACCTGATGCGCCTGTTCGGCGGCGAACGCATCCAGAACCTGATGGAAGCGCTGAAAATTGACGAGGACCAGCCGATTGAAAACAAGATGCTCTCCAACTCGATTGAAAGCGCCCAGCGCAAGGTGGAGGGCCGCAACTTCTCTATCCGCAAAAACGTTTTGCAGTACGACGACGTTATGAACCGCCAGCGCGAAATCATTTACGGGCAGCGCGCCAAGGTGCTGGATGGGGAGGACATTCACGAGAGCATCTTGGGCATGATCAAGGAGACCATTGAAGAGACCGTCGCCCAGTATCTGCCGGATTCTGAAATTCACGACGACTGGAACATGGTGGGCTTACGCGACCATTACATGGGCTATTTGACCGGGCCGGACGACCTCAACTACACCGTAAACGAGCTGGCCGATATGGAGAAGGCTGACATTTCAAAGCAGCTCATTGACAAGGCAATGGAGCTTTATGAAGGCCGTGAAAAACTGCTTGGGCCGCAGATGCTCCGTGAGCTGGAGCGGGTTATCCTGCTCAAGATGGTTGACACCAAGTGGATTGACCACATCGACGCGATGGACGAACTGCGCCGCGGCATCTCGCTGCGCGCGTACGGCCAGCGTGACCCAGTGGTTGAGTACCGCCTGGAGGGCTTTGACATGTTTGACGAGATGGTGGCGTCCATCCGGGCGGATACGGTGCGGCTGCTGCTGACCATTCAGCTCAAGTCCAGCGAGGAGCCGAAGCGCGAGCAGGTGGCAAAACCGACCACGACCTCGCTCGGCGGCGAAAAAGTGGTGAAAAAGCAGCCGGTGCGCAAGCAGAAAATTGGCCGCAACGACCCATGTCCGTGCGGAAGCGGTAAAAAATACAAAAAATGCTGCGGTATGCACGAAAACGATTAGTTCGGGGGAAGCACAGATTATGGACCTGTCCTCACTGCGGGAGCAGATTGACCGGATTGATACAGAACTGCTTGCGCTGTTTGAACAGCGGATGCAGATTGTACGGGGCGTAGCCCAATACAAAAAAGAACAGCACCTGCCCATCTTCCATCCGGAACGGGAAAATCAAATCATTGAACGGGTGGCGGAAAAAAGCCCGGAAGAGCTTGCGAACTGCTCCAAGGTGCTGTTTACCACCCTGATGGAGCTTTCCAAAATTCAGCAAAAGCGGCAAATTGCAGAGCTGGGGCCGGTTGTACAGCAGATTCAGGCAGTGTTGGCACAGCCGGAAGCGGCTGGCGCCAGCCGTCCGAAGATTGCCTGCCAGGGCACCGAGGGCGCTTATTCCCACATTGCAGCCTCCACCCTGTTCCCGGACGGCGATATAACCTTTTACCGGGAGTTTGAGGATGTTTTTGAGGCCGTACAGCGCGGTGATGTGGCCTGCGGGCTGCTGCCGGTGGACAATTCCAACGCAGGTTCGGTCGCTCCGGTTTACAGCCTGATGAAAAAGTACGACTTTTTCATCAACCACGGCATTAAGGTCAAGGTGGAGCATTGCCTTGCTGCAAAGCCGGGTACTCAGCTGAAGCAGGTAAAAAAGGTTTACTCCCATGAACAGGCGCTGCGGCAGTGCTCCGGCTGGTTTGAGCGCCACCCGGACAAGCAGCCCTGCGAATACCCGAACACTGCAATGGCGGCAAAGTTTGTACGGGATTCCGACGAGCCGGTGGCGGCAATTAGTTCGGTGCTGGCGGCTGAGCGGTACGGTCTGGAAATTTTGGAACGGGGCATTCAGAACACCGAGGAGAATTACACCCGTTTCATGTGCATCTCCAAGCAGATGCAGCTCCACAAGGACGCCGACATGGTGTCGATTGCGGTGGCAATCCCCAACCAGCCGAACAGCTTATACCGGTTACTCACCGTTTTTGCGGCGGCCGGAGTGGATATGACCAAAATTGAATCCAAGCCGATTGGAAACAAAAACTTTGACGTTATTTTTTACATCGACTTGGTGGGCAACCTGCGGAATCCGGAAGCGCTTGCGCTGATCAGCCATTTGGAAAATGAGTATGACGCGTTCAAGTTTTTGGGAAACTATAAGGAGATTGAAGGCTAAAAAGGAGCTTGTGCAATGAACACCCATGTATTTGGCCGAAAGCCGACCTTTATCCCGGACCCATACGATGTACAGGAAAACAAGTTTTTGTGCATTCTCTGCTACATTGGATTTTTGTTTGTCATCCCGTTGGTGGCCAAGCCGCAGTCGCGGTATGTCAAATACCATGCAAACCAGGGGCTGCTGCTGTTTCTTTTTGAAATTGCGGTGGGATTTGTAACAAGCATGTTCTCGCTGGTCTTTGGTATCATCCACCTGGGCTTTATTGCGGGGATTGTCAACCTTGCCCTGAGCGCGCTGAGCCTCTTTTTTATGGTTTATGGCATCATTGCCACCTGCGAAGGGCATATCAAACCGCTTCCGGTTTTAGGCGACCTGTTTGTGGCTATTCGTTATTAATAAGGTTGAGGCTCTTCAAATCCCGGTTTGCTCCGGGATTTGTTTGTTTTGCCATGGTATCCCCTCTTTCCTGTGAGCAAGTGAGTTAAGGAGCGATTGGATGAAAAAACGCATTTTTGCACTATTAACAGCAATTTGTTGTCTCGCTTTGACGAGCTGCGGAAACAACGAAACAGACTCTGAAACAGCCCATGCGGTGGAACCGAAATCCCGCATGACCGAATATTACGCCATGCTCGCTGTCCCGGACGATGATTCCTCTGAATCTTCCGAGCTTTCCAACGATGGCGGAGACGCCTCGTCGCAGGATGGGCAGGGTTCCGGCGGCCAACAGAGCGGGGTCTCCGGCGGAAATGGCAGCACCTCCTCCAGTTCTGAACCTGAGCCTCCTCAAACGGTGCGGGTGACGATTCCGGAGGGCTATACCGTTGCGCAGGCCTTTACCAAGCTGGAACAAAACGGCGTTTGCACCGCGGCGGAGCTGTTTGCAGCGATGGATTCAATGGATTACAGCAACTACCCCTTTATCACCAATATGGGGACGACCGGGGATGGAAACCGCTGCTTTAAACTGGAGGGCTACCTTTACCCCAATACGTACGACTTTTACCTGGACGCCGAGCCGGAACAGGTCATCCGTGTCTTTTTAAACGAGGCCAAACGGCACATTACCCGTGGATATGGCAATTACAGCATTGATCAGACCCTGACGGTAGCTTCGATTATCGAACGGGAAGTCAACAAATCCGCTGATATGCCGCTGGTGGCGTCGGTCATCTACAACCGGCTCAACAGCGGGATGAAGCTGCAGGTGGATGCGACGATTGTCTATGTGGAGAACTATATAAAGCCGTTTATCAGCGGAGATATCAACCGCTACAACGCCTCTTATAACACCAATAAATGCGCGGCGCTTCCGGCGGGGGCTATCTGCAACCCGGGCGGCAATGCTATCAACGCGGCACTGAATCCGGCAAACACCAATTACCTGTATTTTGTCACCGGCAAGGATGGGACAACCTATTTTGCCGAAACCTACGAGGAACACCAGGCAAACTGTGAAAAGGCGGGCATTGCGCCGGATACAACGCTTTAAGCCCCGTCTGTGAAAGGAAAGATTCCAATGAAATTTGCATTTCTCATTATGGGGGATTTTAACCCGGAGCTTGACCGGGCGGAAATCCACGGCGGGAACGCCCAAATGGTGGGGGTAGCCAGCATTGAACAGGCGTGCACAGCCGCCAAGGAGCTATGCCAAAACGGGATTGGCTGTATTGAGCTTTGCGGGGCATTTGGTGAAACGGGCGCAAAAAAGATCATAGAAGCGACCCAGAACCAAATCCCAGTTGGATTTGTTACCCACCTGACGGAACAGGAGGAGCTCTACCGCAAAACCTTTTCCGAGCCGTAACAGACCAGTAAAAAGCCGCCGGTTTTTACCGGCGTTTTTTTATTTACAGCGCTTATGGCTGTAAACGCAGCACGGCATTAAGGGATTCGCGCCGCCGCCGGAGGTTGCAAAAAAGAAAAACGCTGTGCAAATTGCACAGCGTTTTTGTAAGCCCTTTGGATTATTTCTTCGGAACGCCTTCCCAGTCTTTGAGGAAACGCTCGATACCAGAGGTGGTGAGCGGATGACCGATCATCTGTTTGATGACGCCATACGGAACCGTTGCAATGTCACAGCCAGCTTTTGCAGCGTCGATTACATGGATCGGGTTGCGGATGGAAGCGGCGATGATTTCGGTCGGGATCTCATGCATAGCGAAGATCTGAGCGATGTCCTCAATGAGGATCATGCCGGTGGAACCGATGTCATCCAGACGGCCGAGGAACGGGCTGACATAGGTAGCGCCCGCTCTTGCAGCAAGCAGCGCCTGAGCTGCGGAGAAGATAAGGGTGACGTTGGTTTTAATGCCCTTTGCAGTGAGCTGTTTAACCGCCTTCAGGCCCTCAGCGCACATTGGGATTTTGATGACGATGTTTTTATGGATTTTGGCAAGCTCAAGAGCTTCCTCAACCATTTTCGGAGCCTCAAGGGAGATGACTTCCGCAGAAATTGGACCGTCGACAATTCCGGTAATCTCTCTGACGACCTCAACAAAATCCCTGCCCTCTTTTGCAATCAGGGACGGGTTGGTGGTGACGCCGCAGATAACGCCAAGATCATTGGCTTCTCTAATGTCGTCTACATTCGCGGTATCAACGAACAGTTTCATAGTGGTGACATCCTTTCATCTGGTGAATTTATTAAGCTGCGCCGTTCGGCGCAAGTCTCACAAAAAGCAACGGCTTTCCAGCCGAGGGGTTATTTGGCCTGGCCGTAATAGGCGTTAGGGCCGTGCTTGCGCAGGAAGTGCTTGTCCAGCAGCTCCTGTTGCATGGGGGTGGTAACTGCGCCGCGGAGCATTTCGGTGTGCCATGCCATCATAGCGACCTCCTCCAGCACAACGGCGTTGTGAACGGCATCAAAGGCGTCTTTGCCCCAGGTAAACGGGCCATGGCTTTTGACAAGGACGGCGGGGATGCTGTCCGGATCCAACCCCTGGAACCGCTCCACAATTACTTTACCGGTGTTGAGCTCGTAGTCGTCTGCAATCTCCTCCGGGGTCATGGAACGGGTGCAGGGAATTTCGCCGTAGAAGTAATCCCCCTGAGTGGTGCCGTAGGCCGGGATTCCCCTGCCCGCCTGCGCCCAGATGGTGGCCCAGCGGGAATGGGTATGGACAACACCGCCGATGTTCGGGAAATTACGGTAAAATTCGAGATGGGTGTCGGTATCCGACGAAGGATTGAGTTTGCCCTCCACCTTATTCCCGGCGAGGTCGAGGACGACCATATCCTCCGGGGTCATCTTGTCATAATCCACGCCGCTCGGCTTGATGACAATCAAGCCCTGTGCGCGGTCAATTCCGGAGACATTGCCCCACGTAAAGGTGATGAGGCGGTGCTCCGGAAGCAGCATATTTGCACGGTAAACCTGTTCTTTCAGTTGTTCCAGCATGTCGATACCTCCGCCTTTATTTACCCAGGACGACCTCTTTTTTGATTGCTTTCAGGCGCTTCATAACGTCATTTGCGCCGCGGCCGAAATAATCGTGGAGTTTTTTATACTCCGCAAAGAGACGGTCATAAATAGCAGCATTTTCCGGGATGGGGGTGTAGACGGTATCCTTGAGCTTGCCCATGACGGCGGATGCTTCAAAGATGCTGTCATAACCGCCGCGCTCCTTGCCGGCCGCTACTGCGCCGAAGATGGCGGAGCCGAGGGCCGGGCCCTGCGAGCTGCCCGAGATATGAATGGGCATGTTGATAATATCGGCGTAAATCTGCATGGTCATGGGGTCTTTTTCCGCAATGCCGCCCGCCGCGTAGAACTCGTAAACCGGGACGCCGCTCTTGCGGAAGGTCTCGATGATGGTGCGGGTACCGTACGCTGTGGCCTCGATGAGAGCGCGGTAAATTTCCTCCGGCTTGGTGAGCAGGGTCATGCCGAGCATAACGCCGGTAAGGTCAACGTCAACCAGAACCGAGCGGTTGCCGTTCCACCAGTCAAGCGCAACCAGGCCGCTTTCGCCCGGACGGAGCTTTTCCGCTTTTTCGCGGAGATATTTATGGATATTGACGCCTTTTGCTTTGGCGTCTGCGACATATTCTGCGGTCAGGCAGTTGTCAATGAACCAGGCGAAGTGATCGCCGACGCAGCTCTGACCGGCCTCGTAGCCGTAGAAGCCAGGCAGGATGCCGTCCTCTACAACGCCGCACATACCGGGGACCTGTTTTTCCTCGGTGCCGAGCAGCATATGGCAGGTAGAAGTGCCCATAATGGCAAGCATTTTACCGGGGCCGTCAATCTTGACAGCGGGGACGCAAACATGCGCGTCGACGTTGCCGACCGCAACGGCGGTGCCGGGGCAAAGCCCGGTGAGCTTGGCCGCTTCCTCGGTCAGCTCGCCTGCTTTTTGGCCGAGCGGTGTAATGGTACGGCTGAGCTTTTCATCGACAACATGTTCAAGGCGCGGATCCAGCGCTTTGAAGAAATCGTCAGACGGGTAGCCATCCCGTTTATGCCAGATGGCTTTATAGCCAGCGGTACAGCTATTGCGGGTTTTATGGCCGGTGAGCTGCCAGATAACCCAGTCGGTCGCTTCGATGAAGCAGTCCATAGCGTCATAAATTTCCGGTGCTTCGTCAAGTATCTGCCAAATTTTGGGGATAACCCATTCGGAGGAGATTTTTCCGCCGTAACGGGAAAGCCATTTTTCACCGCGGGCGGCGGCAATTTCATTGAGCTTGTTCGCCTTGTCCTGCGCGGCATGATGTTTCCAGAGCTTCACATACGCATGTGGATTGGATTTAAACTGCTCCAGGAAGCAGAGCGGGGTGCCATCCAGTTTGGTGGGCAGCACGGTGCAGGCGGTGAAGTCAACGCCGACGCCGATGACATCCTCCGGCGCAACGCGGGTTTCCGCCAAAACAGCGGGAATGGTGTGGGCAAAAACATCCAGATAATCCTGCGGATGCTCCAGCGCCCAGTCCGGACCGAGTTTGGTGCCGTCCGGCAGGGCTTCATCCATAACTGCATGGGGATATTCAAAGGTACTGGAGGCGAGCTCTTCGCCCGTCTGAACATCGACCAGAACAGCGCGGCCTGACAAGGTGCCAAAGTCAACGCCTATTGCATACTTTCCCATGATAATCTCCTTTTCAATGCCAATGTACTTGTTTGACCGGCTGCTGAACCATGCGTACAAGCCAGTCAAATTCTATTTTATTTTACACCATACACCCTTTGAAATCAATAGGAAGCGGACAAAGCGGGCAACAAATATTTTGCTGCGCTAAAACATCATCTGTTCCACGTAATGATCCATAAAAGTGGGGTTTGCGGAAAGGCCGATTTCTTCGGCGCAGGCGGCGATCTCCCCTTCCCGCTCCGCAGCGGCACGGCTGAGCAGCAGCATGGACGCCCCGGCGCCAGCGCCGTTGCCGATGACCTTCACCTTTGGCACCAGCGCTTCCGGCACCAGGCCGATGCCGGAGGCGGAGTGAATATCGACGTAGCTGCCGAAGCCGCCCGCGAGGTACAGTGTTTCGATTTCTTCCAGCGCACAACCGGATTCCGATAGCAGAGTCAGGACGCCCGCCGCAATCGCAGATTTGGCAAGCTGGAGCTTGCGGACATCCTGTTGGGTGATGAGCACCCCGCTCTCCCCGATTTTCAGCGCCGGGAAGCCGTCAAACTCGGTTCCGAAACGGCTGTAACCCTCCGCCTCTTCGTCGATGCGCCCGGTATCGTCAATCAGGCCGGCTCTGACAAAGGCGCTGACCGCGTCGATAACGCCGGAGCCGCAGACGCCCGCCGCGGAGCCTCCGCCAAGCACCGTATAGCGGAGTTCGCCGTCTGCCATCCAGACCTTGTGGATGGCTCCGTCCACGGCAGTCATGCCCATCTGCATTCCGGCGCCTTCAAACGCCGGGCCGGCAGCAGTGGAACAGCAGTAAAGACGGCCCCGATAGCGCAGCGCCATCTCTCCGTTGGTGCCGAGGTCGATGAGAAGGGCGGTTTTCTGCTCCATCATACCGCTTGCAAGGATGGAGCAGGTGATATCCGCCCCGACATAGGAGCTGATGCACCGGGGCAGATAGACACGCGCCGAAGGGAAATTCAATATCTCCGGGGCAAGCTCGGCGCCGAACAGGCTGACCGGAGTAAAGGGGGAAACCGCTATGCCATAGGGATTCAGCCCGGCGAGCAGGTGCAGCATGGTGGTATTGCCGGTAATCACGGCGGAGCGCAAATCGGCGGGAGATTTCCCGCAGGCGGCAAGCGCGTCCGCCGCCTGCTGTTTGATTTGCCCTGCAATAGCGCTCTGAAGCGGCTCCAGCCCATGTTCATTGCTGTAATTGATGCGGGAAATCACATCGCCGCCAAAGCCGCGCTGGGCGTTCATCCCGCTCTGGACGCCCAACAGTTTGCCATCCGTCAAACGGTACAGATAGGAGACGACAGTGGTGGTGCCGATATCCACAGCGAGGCCGCAGCCCTCTTTGACCGGAGGATCGATGGGAAACTCCGCAAAAACGGCGGAGGACTGAATTTGGCTGCCGGTGTCGCCGGTATCCACTGCCAACTCACAGGCTCCCGCAACCGCTGTAAAACAGGCAAGGCGGACGCCGGCGGCAATCTCCTGCTCCGACAAAAATGCCCGCTCCTGCGCCGTCATAGGGCTGAGCGCCCCCGACGCTTTGACCTTGCACTTGCCACAGGTGTGGTTGCCCGCGCAGGGCATGGGCAGCGCAATTTGGTTTTGACGGATCAGTTCGGAAAGAAGGACGCCGGTTTCTACGGCTGTTTCCTGCTTTTTTCCGTTTATACGGAGGACCACCGGATGAATCATAACAAAGACCCTTTCATTTTTTGGAAATGTTTGCCCAATGTATTGAAACGAATTTTTGGGTTCATACTTGTAATGGTTCTAATCAATACACATGTAAGGGGCGGGCGGATGTGCTGTTAAACAAAGTTGAAATCTGCGGTGTGAACACCGCAAAGCTCAAGGTGCTCAAAGAAAAAGAAAAGATGGAGCTGCTGGCCCGTACCAAAGAGGGCGACAAAAACGCGCGCGAGCAGCTCATAAACGGTAACCTGCGGCTGGTGCTGAGTGTCATCCAGCGGTTTACAAACCGGGGCGAAAACCTCGACGATCTGTTTCAGGTGGGCTGCATTGGGCTCATCAAGGCGATTGATCACTTCGATTTATCCCATTCCGTCCGTTTTTCCACCTATGCCGTCCCGATGATTCTGGGGGAAATCCGCCGCTACCTGCGGGACAACAACTCGGTTCGGGTAAGCCGCTCGCTCAAGGACATTGCCTACAAGGCCATGCAGGCCAAAGAGCGGCTAATGGGCAAAAGCCAGCGGGAGCCGACGGTGGAAGAGATTGCCAAAGAGCTGGAGCTGCCGAAGCATGAGGTTGTACTGGCGCTGGAGGCCATTGTCGACCCGGTCTCGCTCAACGAGCCGATTTACTCGGACGGCGGGGATACCATCTATGTGATGGACCAGGTCAGCGACAAAAGCGACGACCACGGATGGCTGGAAGAAATTGCGCTCAAAGAGGCCATCCGCCAGCTTGCACCACGGGAAAAGCGAATCCTGTCCCTGCGCTTTTTCGGCGGCAAGACCCAGGTTGAGGTGGCAAGCGAAATCGGCATTTCGCAGGCGCAGGTATCAAGACTTGAAAAAAGCGCGCTCGACCGCATTAAAGGGCAGCTTTAACCGCTTCTATTATAGCATGCCTGGTGTTGGATTGACAACGCAAACAAAAACGGCCTCCAATGTGGAGGCCGTTTTTGTTTGGACGGCGTCAGATTCAGAATGTGCAGAAAGCGTCAGGCAGCACAGTGCCACGCCGTTTACAACAGCCCGGAGATGGCCTGTTTTGCGGCTCCAGTGCCTAACCGCCGGAGAACAAGGCTGAACTGCCGTTTTCACCGTAAAAATGCCGGATGTCTCCACACCGTTTTTGGCGCTTCTGCCGGTAAACGCAACCCCTTCGGTTACAGCTGGAACAGCGCTTTCCAAAAGCGGACGCCTGCGGCTGTTTGAAAATGATTGCGCAGGATCTCTTCCGACGACCGCTGCATGGAGGGGGATTCATCAAGATTGACGAGAAAATCCGCCTCGATGAGAATGCGGTAGTCCAAACCGTCCACACCGGTATAGGTGTGGTGGTGAGCGATGAGGAAGCGAATCCGGTCAATAGCGTCTTCATCCTTACAGCCGAGCCCGTGAAGCAGCGTTTCTGCAATATCCGGCCCCTCTATTTGCTGATAGCGCCCGTCTGCCGAGCCGTATTTTCGCTCACTTTCATGGATGCCAATGTCGTGCAGGATAGCGGCGGTTTCCAAAACGGCCTGTTCCTTTTCCGACAACCCCTTCTGCTCGCCGATGGATTTGGCGTATGCGTACACTTTAAGTGCATGGTTGATGCGCGGGGCGTCTCCCCGGTTATAGTCGGCCATTGCGGCAATGACCGCACCGTTTGTTGGCAGCATAGCAATCACTCCACTCTGATTTTGCCCTTCTCCTGAGAAAGGCTGCGGTATTTTTTGGGGGTATACCCATAAAATTTCTGGAACATCTTGATAAAATAACTGACGTTGTTGAACCCGACTTTATAGCAAACGTCGGTCACCGGCAGCCCTGTTGCAACAAGCAGATTGGCCGCCTGCTTCATCCGGTAGGAGTTGATGTAGCTTGCCGGAGAAATTCCGGTGACCGAAACAAAGAATTTATAGAAATTATCCACGCCCATATAAAGCTGTTCTGCAAGCTCTGCAATGTAAATTTTGCGGGTATAGTTCTGCTCGATGTACCGGATGACCTCATTGAGACGCTCGATTTTTTCACGGCTTTGGGTCTCACCCCTGCCGCTGCCGGCGACAAGCAGTTCCGGTTCTGCAAAAAAATGATAAAGAAGCTCATACATCAGTGCCGCCGTATAAAGCTCAAAGGCGGGGCGCTTTTTTTCCAGCACATTGTTCATACGGATGAGGCAGCTTACAACCTCGTTGTAATTGGGCATGGCGGGTGTGAGCGCCGGAACAAGCCGAACCTCTCCTTTGGAAAGGGAGACCAGGTATTTTTTCAGGTTGAGTTCCGCGGACGGGATGAGCGGTTCAATGCCAAGCAGAAAGATGTAAACCTCACACTCGCCGCCGGTGCTGTCCGGATCTCCATAGTGTACCTCATCCATATTGACAATGCCGACATCTCCCTGGCTCAGGGTGAGCTTGCGGTCATCGACCACCAGATGAAGCCTGCCTTTGGCAACATAGACCAGTTCTATTTCACGGTGCCAGTTGCAATAAATAAAATTTTGAAACTCGCCGCTCTCCATGTGGACAACCGAAAGCGGCGAACCAAAATTGTTATGTGACTGCTCATAAATATAAACCTGACTCAAAATGGATCACCTTTACGAATTTGGGCTATTTTTGTACGGAATATTGGGAGAATCCCCTGTAAGATTACATTATAATCATATCATCAGAACTTTATTCTGTAAAGGAGGATTTCGGAATGACAAGCTACGAAGCGCTCAAACAGCAGTATATGAACGGCTGGCAGACCTGGAACAACGCGAGCGTACTCTCTCACGTGATGATGCCGGAGGGCGTTGGACTGGCGCTGGGTTTAAAGGACTACAAACGTGCTAAGCTGCTGGACACCGCCCTAATTGGACAGACCGAGGAGGAGGGCATTGTCACCCCTTACGCACACGCCTATGACAACTCGTTTACCGAGGTCAAGCTGGACTGGCTGGAAAACAGCATCAACGTCAAAACCGCGCTGGACGGGGACGACCTGGTTCTGCTGGTAACCCCTTTGCAGCAGCCAATGAAATGTTCATCTCTTATCATCAACGGCATCAGTCTTTGGAACAAGGGCGCAACGGTGGAAAAAGAGGGTGAAACGCTGCTGCTCAAAGGCGGGAGCAAACAAATCCCGGTGTATATGACAGCCCCGCATAACGGCGAACTGTTTGTGCGCTGCACCACCCCGTTTCTCTCAGCCGACCTGAGCGGTGCTGTCGGTATCAGCACCGGGCGGCCGCGGACGGTGGAGGAGATTGAGGCCGTTATCAAGCGGCAGCAGGAGAAATGGGCGGCGAACAAGGACAAGTACGGCAAGCTCGCCGAGGCATACAACGCTATGCAGACCTGCCAGGCATGGGATACCATTTACAATCCGCAGGAGGACTCCCCTATCACGACGGTCAGCCGCATCTGGAACAACCAGTGGGGCGGCTACGTGCTGTTCTGCTGGGACACCTATTTTGCCGCGCTGATGCAGTCTATTGACAACAAGGAGCTCGCCTACTGCAATGCGATTGCCATTACCCGTACCATCACCGACGCGGGCTTTGTGCCAAACTATGCCTGCCAGAACAACTTTAAGAGCTTTGACCGCTCCCAGCCGCCGGTGGGTTCGATGGTGGCCCTGATGATGTACAAAAAATATGGCGACAAGTGGTTTTTGGAGGAGCTGTACGACGACCTTATCACCTGGAACCAGTGGTTTATTGACCACCGTTCCACCAAAAACGGCCTGCTCGCGTGGGGCAGCGACCCGTACGACATGGTGACCGGGCACGATTTGGAGAAGTTTGGGGTGCATGAGCGCCTTGGCGCGGCGTATGAATCCGGGCTGGACAACTCCCCCATGTATGACGATATCCCGTTTGACGAGAAGCGCAATATCATTGTACTTGAGGACGTTGGCTTGGTGGGGATGTACATCAAAGACTGCTACTGCCTTGCAGAGATTGCGGAAATCCTTGGACATACCGAAAAAACGGCGGAGCTCAAAGCGCGTGCTGAAACGATGGAGGAGCGGATGGAATCCCTCTGGGACGAGGACTTCGGCATGTATTTAAACCGCCGGGAGGACACCGGGGAATTTGAATACCGCCTCTCACCGTTCCACTTCCACGCGCTGTTCAGCCAAAAGGTGGGACAGAAACGGGCGAGACGCATGATTGACGAGCATTTCTACAACGAAAAGGAGTTCTGGGGCGAATACATTATACCCTCGATTGCGCGCAACGACCCGGCTTACCCGGAGCAGACCTACTGGCGCGGACGCATTTGGGCGCCGATGAATTTTCTTGCGTATATGGCAATCTGCAACTACGACTGCCCGGACGCGCGAAAGGATCTTGCAGAGAAATCCGAAAAGCTGATTTTGAAGGAATGGCTCGAAAAGGGGCATGTCCACGAGAATTACGACGGCGACACCGGCGAGGGCTGCAACTCCTCGCGCAGTGACAAGTTCTACCACTGGGGCGGTTTGCTTTCTTTCATCGCGCTGTATGAAAACGGATATTACCAATAATACGCCGAATGGATGCGGCAACGGCAATCCCCAGCTATTTCCCGGGAAATAGCTGGGGATTTTATGATGCATTTCTTTCGGAAACCACCCCTCTCCTCCTTTGTTTTGTACAGGCACCGGCTGGTAAAAAAGGGGGGACAAAACGAGGAGAACAAACCGTTGACAAAACAAAAGCGTCAGGTCTTTTTTACGGTAGGGAACGAGAACTGTCAGACATTCAGCGCCGCTTTTCGTTTTCTGCAACGGGAAAGATGGGACAAAAGCTCCCGCAAACAGACAAAAATTTTTACACGCTTCGACACCTTCCAGGTTTGTCCCGAACCTATAATAAAAAAGCAGCCTCTTTCTTGGAGGCGTCACGACGGGAAAAGGAGGCGGACATCATTGCAAACGTAATCTATTTGGATGTGCTGATTGCCGTCAACCTGTTTGTGACCTACTTTCTGCTGCTTTCCACCGCGCTGCTGCTCCACCAGAAGCCGAAACGGTGGCGGATGGTGTTGGGCGCGCTTTTAGGCGGGGCAAGTTCCCTGATGATCTTTTTGGAACAGCTACCGTGGTTTATTCCGGCGCTGCTGAAGGTCACACTTGGAATTGTGCTGGTGCTCGTCGCTTTTCCATGGCACGGAAAAGGGGTGTTCATCAAGACGGCGGCGCTGTTTATTGCGGTGAACTTTATCTTTGCCGGGGTGATGATGGCGCTGTGGTTTTTTGTGGCGCCGGTGGATATGTACTACCGCAATGGTGTGGTTTACTTCAACATCTCGGCGCTCACGCTGGCGGTTTCCACCGTGGCGGCTTACCTGGCGGTGCGGTTCATCGGGTGGATTCTGGACCGGCGGGTGCCAAAGAATGCCATACGGACGGTTGTCATCTCTTTAAACGGAAAAGAAGTTCTGCTCAACGCTTTTGACGATTCCGGAAACCGGTTGACCGATCCATTTACCGGAACCCCTGTCATTATATGCGAATATGGGGCGGTAAAGCCGCTTCTTCCGGAATTTTTACAGCCGTATTTTTCCGGCTCCGGGGAGCTGCCGCCGCTCAGCGAAGAATGGGCAAGGCGGATCCGGGTGGTACCGTACCATGTAGTGGGCAGCGACGGTGTTATGCGCTGCTTCTCCCCCGACCATTTCCAGGTTGTGGAGGGCAAGGACGCACAGGAATACCGCGTTTTTATTGGCGTCAGCAGCGGCGCCCTTTCAAGCGGCGAATACGCCGCACTTTACAATGCAAACCTGACAAACCAGATATAGGAGCCAAACAATATGAAACGCTTGATTCAACGCATAAAACTTGCTTTGCTGCGGCTCATTGACCGCGCAGAATTAAAGACCTATACCCAGTACATAAACGGCCCGGAGACGCTGCCGCCCCCGCTGACCAAGGAGCAGGAAAAAGAGGTGTTCAGCCAGCTTGCCACCAACGGCGACCGGGCGCGTGAAATGCTGATTGTGCACAACCTGCGGCTGGTGGTTTACATTGCGAAAAAATTTGAATCGACCGGGATTGGGATTGAGGATTTGGTCTCCATTGGCACGATTGGGCTCATCAAGGCGGTCAACACCTTTTGTCCGGAGAAGAACATCAAGCTGGCGACCTACGCCTCCCGGTGCATTGAAAATGAAATTCTGATGTGCCTGCGTAAAAACTCCCAGCTCCGCAACGAGGTTTCCATTGATGAACCGCTCAACATTGACTGGGACGGCAACGAGCTGCTGCTCTCCGACATCCTCGGCACCGAAAGCGACAGTGTGAATAAAAACATTGAGATGGAGGCGGAGCGCGAGCTGCTCAAGCAATGCGTGGAAAACCTGCCGCCCCGCGAAAAATCCATTATGCAGATGCGCTTTGGACTTACCAGGGGAACCGAGCTGACCCAAAAGGAAGTTGCGGACATTATTGGGATTTCACAGTCCTATATTTCGCGGCTGGAAAAGAAAATTATTGAACGTTTAAAGGTGGATTTCAACCGCATCAGCCATTCGTGATTGGGGTGATTGCATGGTATGCAGAGCCAGCACGCTTTGTGACAAGGAAGTGGTCAACATCAGCGACGGCTGCCGGCTGGGCTGTGTGGACGACGTGGAAATCAACGTTGACAACGCCTGTGTCGTCTCCATCATTGTGTATGGAAAGTACCGGCTATTTGGTCTGCTCGGGCGGTGCGAGGACGTCGTCATCTGCTGGGAGGACATCAAGCTGGTGGGCGAGGACACCATCCTCGTTTCCTTTAAGGGCGGGGTGCCTCCTCAGCGTAAAAAGAAAAAACGGGGGTTTTTTAACGGGCTGTTTGGAGGATGACTCTTTCGGTGCAAACAACAAGAGGAGACGGAATTTTTCCGTCTCCTCTTGTTGTTTGATTTGCCTGGCACGGTCATCCGGGCCGCCAAGCGGCCAAAACAGCTGGTGCTTAAAGGCTTTCTTACCGAAACAAATCCCTGGACATGCGGCGGATTTTCTCCCGCCGCTTTTCGGTCTCCTCACGGTCAACCTCGTAGCCGCCTCCGGATTTGCGCAGGACATCCCCTTCGCAGACAGGGCCGGTACACCGGCTGAGCGGAATATTCTGGAACGAACCGTCCCCGGTTTCACAGACAGCCTGCCCGTTTTCAATGCGATCGACAATCAACATCATACTCACCTCTCGGTAATACTGCGGACGGCGTCATCCTCAAATTCAAAGACAACGGTTCCGTTGACGTCGGTGCGGTAAACCGGGACGTCATACTCCGCGATTCGTTTGAGTACGCTCGCGGTGGGATGGCCGTAGGAATTATCCTTGCCGACGCATATTACAAAACAGTCCGGCGAAACGGCTTCGAGGAACTTTTTGGTGTTGGAGGTACTGCTGCCGTGGTGGCTGAGTTTCAAGATGTTGCAGCTCAAATCCGCACCGGAAGCAAGCATATCCTTTTCTGCGTCGCTTTCGGCATCACCGCAGAAAAGGGCGGAATAACCTTTTGCCGAAAATTTAACACAGACGGACATGCTGTTGAGTTCCTCATAATCCTTGAGCGGACCGAGGAAGGTGAGCTTTGCATCGCCGGAAAGAGCAATCTCGGTGCAGTCCTGCGCCGCTGTAATGCTCAGGCCTTTGTCCGAAATGGCTTGCAGCAGATTTTCATAGGTGCGGGTGGTGGGGATGATTGCATCCGGGATACGCGGCAGGATGACTGTGCCAATTTCAAAATCTTCAACAATGGCCTGCATCCCGCCGATATGATCCGCGTGCGGATGGGTGCCGATTACATAATCGAGTTTGGTTACGCCGAGAGCGCGCAGGTAGTCACCCACATCGGTCTGAGGCGATTCTTTCTCCCCGGCGTCAATTAAAATATTGGTGTCATAGGCTTTGATGTAGATGGAATCCGCCTGACCAACGTCGATAAAGTGGATCGAGACATCGGCGTCCGGATTGACGGCACTGCTGACCATCTGGGTGCTTGCCGGTTTTCCGCCGGTAAGGCTATCCAGCGAAAGGGTGCCGGAGAGAAAACCATAGGCCAGCGCAACAAGGACAACGGCAAGAGAGAGGATTCCTGCGCCGACCTTTCCTTTACGATTTCTTCTTTTTGCCATATCCGCTTCCTTTCAGCGCCGATTTCTGAGCGGCGCGTTTTGATTTTGCCGCTGATTTGGTTTTCGGCAGCTTCGCCGTTTGACTGGATTTCGGCTTGGTCTTGTTGTGTGGCTTTTTCCGGGCGCCGCGCTCGTCCTCCGGTTTACTGCGCAGGGCGTCCACCGCTTTTTTCCCCGCCTGCCGTGTAAGGGTGCGGCCTTTGACGACGGTCTGGCGCGCCTTATCGGAAAACTGGGGCTCATCCCGGACAAGACAGTTCTTGCCGGTACCAATGAGATCGGTGCGTTTAGCCATTCGCAGGGCCTTGAGCACAAGCTGGCGGTTGGAGGGGCGGAAATACTGGAGCAGCGCGCGCTGCATCGCCTTTTCCTCCGGGGTTCTCGGGACATAGACCTCCTCCATTGTCATAGGATTGAGGCCGGTGTAAAACATGCAGGTGGAGAGGGTGCCGGGGGTGGGATAAAAATCCTGCACCTGCTCCGGGCGGATGCCCTGTTCTTTGAGGAAAAGGGCGAGTTCGACGGCGTCCTCCAGACGGCTTCCCGGATGGGAGGACATGAGGTACGGGACAAGGTACTGCTCCTTCCCCACTTCCTTGGTCATGGCGTAAAAGCGCCTTGCGAATTCACGATAGGCCTCAATATGCGGTTTGCCCATTGCGTCCAGTACGCGGGAAGAGCAGTGCTCCGGTGCAACCTTAAGCTGCCCGCTGACGTGGTGGGTGACAAGCTCCCGCATAAAAGAAGGATCCGGGTCCTGAAGCAGATAATCGTAGCGGATACCGGAGCGGATGAATACTCGCTTGACACCCGGAATGGCGCGCAGCTCCCGCAGGAGTTCCAGGTATTCGCTGTGGTTGGCGACAAGCTGGCCGCATGGCTGCGGCGCCAGGCACTTGCGCTCCCGGCAGAGGCCGTGCTCCTTCTGCTGTTCACAGGAGGGCCTGCGAAAGTTGGCTGTGGGGCCGCCAACGTCGTGAATATAACCTTTAAAGCGCGGATTTTGCGTAAAGGCGCGCGCTTCTGCAAGCACCGACTCCTTGCTGCGGCAGGTGATCTTGCGCCCCTGGTGCAGCGCAATGGAGCAAAAATTGCAGTGGCCGAAGCATCCGCGGTTGTGGGTGATGGAAAACTCGACTTCCTCAATCCCCGGAACACCGCCGTATTTTTCATAGCTCGGGTGGTACATCCGCATATAGGGCAGCGCGTAGACGGTGTCCATCTCCGGCTGGGTGAGGGCGCGCATGGGTGGATTCTGCACCAGCATTCTGTCCCCATGGCGCTGGATGACGGTTTTACCGTAAACTTCATCCTGTTCAGTAATTTGGATTTTGCAGGCTTTGGCATACGCCTCTTTACGGGTGCTTACCTGTTCAAAATTGGGACATTCCTTTGCACCGAGCGGGGTATTTTTTGGCTCGGTGAGGTAGCAGGTACCGGGAATATCGGTAATTTTTGCGGGTGGTATTCCCTGCGCCAGACGCTCGGCAATCAGAACGGTCTGGCGTTCCCCCATGCCGTAGCTTAACAAATCGGCGCCGGAATCGACCAAAATGGAGGGACGCACAGCGTCGTCCCAATAATCATAATGGGCAAAACGGCGGAGGGAAGCCTCTAATCCCCCAATGACAATGGGAATGTCCCCATAGGCTTTGCGAATTTGTTTGCAGTAGACAATGACGGCGCGGTCCGGGCGTTTGCCCGCCTTGCCTCCGGGGGAATAAGCGTCGTCCGAGCGGAGCTTTTTGGCCGAGGTGTAGTGGGCGACCATTGAATCAATGTTGCCGGAGGTGACGAAAAAGCCGTACTTCGGCGGGCCGAACTCCTCAAAATCGTGCAGGGTATGGTAATGCGGCTGCGCGATGACGCCAACCGAGTACCCTTGCGCCTCCAGCACCCGAGAAATGATGGCGATGCCAAAGCTGGGATGGTCGACATAAGCGTCGCCGGTGACACAGATAAAATCGAACTGGTCGATTCCACGCTCTGCCATCTCCTGTTTGGTGAGCGGTAAAAAACCTGACATGAAAACCTCCTGAACGAGAGGGCGGCGCCGCATGGCGCCGCCTGTCTTATGCTTCTGTTTCCGTCTCGTTTTGGTTCATATTGCGTTCCAGCCACTGCTGGCGGGTAATAAGCACCTGACGGGGCTTGCTGCCCTCAAAGGGGCCGACAATGCCCATTTCCTCCATTTCATCCACCAGGCGGGCCGCACGGGCGTAACCGAGCTTGAGCCGCCGCTGGAGATAAGAGGTAGAAGCCTGTCCGGCCTCGATTACGCATTCAATCGCGGCGGAGAGCATGTCGTCCTTATCGTCGAAGCCGCCGCCATCGCCGCTGTTTTTGCTTCCCTTTTCGGCCACGGCCTGTTTTTCGATCTCTTGGATGACCTGTTCGTCATAATCGGCTGAATCCTTGTGTTTGACAAAGCCAACGACTTGTTCCACCTCTTTTTCGGTGACAAAGCAGCCCTGTACGCGGACCGGCTTGGGGAAACCAACGGGGTAAAACAGCATATCGCCGCGGCCGAGCAGTTTTTCCGCGCCGCTTCCGTCCAAAATGGTGCGGGAGTCCACCTGCGAGGAAACTGCAAAAGCGATACGGCTTGGGATATTTGCCTTAATGAGGCCGGTGATGACATCAACCGAAGGGCGCTGGGTGGCGATGACGAGGTGCATCCCCGCGGCGCGGGCCATCTGTGCGAGACGGCAGATGGAATCCTCCACCTCGTTTGGGGCAGCCATCATGAGGTCGGCAAGCTCGTCGATGATGATGACAATCTGCGGGAGCGGGTCAAGCTCGTCAGAGTTTTTGGCGATGCTGTTATAGCCCTCCAAATCGCGAACCGAATTGTCCGCAAACAGCTTGTACCGCTTGAGCATTTCGGTGACCGCCCAGCCGAGCGCGCCCGCGGCCTTGCGCGGATCGGTGACGACCGGGACGAGAAGGTGTGGGATGCCGTTGTAAACGCCTAATTCGACCACCTTCGGGTCGATCATGAGGAGGCGGACCTCCTCCGGTTTCGCCTTATAAAGCAGGCTGACAATGATGGAATTGATGCAAACTGATTTACCGGAACCGGTGGAGCCGGCAATGAGCAGATGCGGCATTTTGCCAAGGTCTGCAAGGGTGACGTTACCGGCGATATCGCGGCCGAGCGCAACGGTAAGCCTGGACTTTGCGTCGTAAAATTGATCGCAGTCAATGATTTCACGCATGGTGACAACATCGACATTTTTATTCGGCACCTCAATGCCGACGGCGGGTTTATTGGGAATAGGCGCTTCAATACGCACGCCCGCTGCCGCGAGGTTGAGGGCGATATCGTCCGCCAGGCCGGTAATACGGCTGATCTTCACCCCGGCCGACGGCTGAAGCTCATACCGGGTGACAGCAGGGCCGCGGCTGACGTTGATGACGCGGGTCTGCACCCCGAAGCTCTTGAGGGTATCCACAAGGCGGTCGGCATTGCCTTTAAGCTCCGCGCTTGCATCCACGTTCTGGGTGTTTTTCGGGGCGCGGAGCAGGCTGATGGGCGGAAAGACATAACCTTCCCCGGCCTCCTCTACCGCAAAACGAAGCTGCGAATCCTTGTCCGGGACCAGCTCTTTGGCAGGCGGTTCCAGCGCGGCCTCCGCAGCGGCGGATTTGGGCGGCGCCGGCGGGATTTCGGACTCCAGTTCCGGAATGGTAACGGTAAACGGCGCCTTTTCAGCCTCTGGAGCCGGGGACTCGCCATCCAGCGGGACGTCAAAAGCAGCACGCTTACGGCGCTGTTTTTTGGGCTTTTCCGGCTCCGGCAGCGGCGCTTTCGGTGAGGAAACAGGATGCTCCGGCATGACCGGATCCGGGCCGAGATCGACGTCAATATCAAACCGGGCCTGGCTTTTGGCAAGGCGTTCCTGCTCTTTGCGCTCAACCTTAATGTCGTATTCATCCTTAATTTTCTGCACCGGTTTTGCGACTCCGCGCAGAAATCCAATGACGGTAGAACCGGTAATGAGCATAACAAAGACAAAGATCAACAGCCCTGTGACAATACCGGCGCCGGTTTTGCCAAACGCCGCCAACAGCGGCCAGCCGACGAATCCGGAGGCAATGCCGCCGCCGTTGAGTGCAACACCGTCGTTATACAGGTGTACCCATTGATCGATGAAATTCTCCCCCGGCACCGAGCCGACGCAGAGAATCTGCAGCAGGGACGAGAGAAGAATCAACAAAACGGCAGTCTGCCAGATTTTATGCTTCACCGCGCCGATGGGGCGGTCGGTCGAAGCACAGATTGCTATGTAGATAAAGATGGGAGCAATGATGTACCCGGTAAAGCCGAACAGGCCGAACAGAACATCGTGACAGGCGCCCCAGACGTTTTCGCCGTCTATAATACTGAGAAAGAAAACAAGGATGCCGAGGGCAAAGTAGATAATGGCGGCAACCTGCCGGGAATGTTTTTCTTTTTTCTCACTCTGGGTTTGACGCCCGGAAGAAGCGCGTTTTGCCGCGGGCTTTTTCGCGGGAGCCTTCTTTTTGGCAGAAGATTGACCAGCCATAATACCTCCTTCCCTCAACGGTTAACCAGCGATGAGGTTTACAATGTTGACCCCGCCGTTTGCCGCCTCGATGATGCTGATAATGACGACTACTACGCCAAGGGCGAGGGTATAATAAGAAAAGATGCGGAATTTATCGGTTTTGACGAGCCAGCGGACCATTGCGATTGCGAGGAAGCCGACAACAGCCGCGACGACAAAGCCAATGGCAAGGGGCAGGAAGTCAACGCTTTCGGTGGATTTACGAAAATCCAAAAACTCGGTGAGCGCACCCGCGAGAATGGGCGGAATGGACATGAGGAAAGAAAACTTTACTGCAGTTGCACGGGAAAAGCCGCAGAACAGGCCGCCCGAAATGGTGGAACCGGAACGGGAAACACCCGGGAGCAGCGCAACGCCCTGGAACACGCCGACCACAAGGGCGTCTTTGGTCTTGATATCCCCGACATGTTTATGACCGCGGCCGAAGCGGTCGGACAAAAAGAGGATGACGCCGGTATAAAGGAAGCAGAAGCCTTCAATGAGGATGCTGCTGTCCGACGAAATACCCTTGATGGGGTCCTTGATAAAATAAAACAGGCAGAGCGGCAGGGTTGCGACAATGAGCATAACGAGCAAACGGCGGTTTTCGGACATTCCTTTTAAATGGAACTTACCGGTAAAAATATCCCGCAGGGCGTAGCCGATTTCCTTAATGAGCTCCCAAATGGTCTTATGGTACGCGATGAACACAGCGACCAATGTGCCGAGGTGCAGGACAATAGAGAGCATGATGGCGGATTCACCATTAACCCCCATAAAATGCTGAACCAGGGAAAGGTGCCCGGAACTGGAAACCGGCAGGAACTCGGTGAGCCCCTGCACGATTGCCTGAATGATTGCGTCAAAAATATTCATACTGATTCATCCTTTTTGTCAGTTTACGCCGCTTTGTGGCGGCAGATTTTTCAGTGCAGCTTCTGGCCGGGAAAGAAACGCTGGTCCAGATAATCGGCAGGGTTGGTGGAAATCATACGGCTGATGACAAAACCGCCCGGTTCCCGGCGCCCCTCAAACGTCCTGCCGCCGACCTGCATGGTCTGGGAGGCAGGGACTGTGTTTTCTCCCGCAAAAATGTCGTCAAGATTCAGAATGGTGTACAGCATTGCCGTCCTCCTGTTGCTCCGCTTCTTCCTGTTCCTGCTTTGCTTTTTCCTCCTCGTCAATCATAGCGTAAAGGTAATCCACCGCCTGCGAAAGATTGCCGAGTTCGTCGATAAGCCCGCAGTCCACCGCGGCCTGCCCGTCGAGGACGGTGCCGACATCCATGACAAGCTCCCCCGTCTGCATCATGAGCTTCATGAAGGTTTCCCGAGTGATGTTGGAATTGTCGGTGACAAAGTTGACAATGCGTTCCTGCATCTTTTCAAAATAAGACAGGGTCTGCGGAACGCCGAGGACGGTGCCGTTCATCCGCACGGGATGAACCGTCATGGTCGCAGAGGGCACAATGAAAGAGTGCTTTGCACTGACAGCAAGCGGCACGCCAATGGAGTGGCCGCCGCCGAGAATCAGCGACACGGTGGGTTTTTTCATTCCGGAAATGAGTTCTGCAATGGCAAGACCAGCTTCCACATCCCCGCCGACGGTGTTGAGCAGAATGAGCAGGCCTTTGATGTCTTCAGCCTCGTCAATGGCAACAAGCTGCGGCAGGACGTGTTCATACTTGGTGGTTTTGTTCTGGGGCGGGAGGATGAAATGCCCCTCCACCTGCCCGATAATGGTCAGGCAGTGGATTAAATGCCGGCCGTTTGCGGTGACCGAACCGGAATGGTAAATTTGATCCGCCACCGATTCCCCGGTCAGGCTTTCGTTGTTCGACTCTTCCTGTTCCGACGGAACGTCCGGCTCGCGGCTCGGTTCTATTGTATCATTTTTCATGCGCATATGCCAACACCTCAATTTTCATTTTGGTGTTAGTGTGTGTGCATACGGCCGATTTATACGACGCCGGCAGGCTCCTTTGGCGTTTTGGCCGCGGTTTCGTGCGCAGGCCGCTCCGCCTCCATTTTGGATTTTGCAACCGCCAGCATGAGCTTGATGCGGTTTTCCTGATTGACCTTGGTGGCGCCGGGATCGTAGTCGATGGCGACGATGTTTGCGTCCGGATGGATCGTCTTAATGCTGCGGACCATCCCCTTGCCGACTACATGGTTCGGCAGGCAGCCGAACGGCTGCGCACAGACGATGTTGTTCACGCCGTCGGCAATAAGTTCGAGCATTTCTGCGGTGAGCAGCCAGCCCTCGCCCATTTTGGCACCGTAACCAATGGTGCCTTTGACCAGCTCCTTGAGGTGCTGGTAGCCTTTAGGCACATAAAAACGCGGTTCGGTGTGGACAGCGTCGATCATAATCTGCTGGCAGTGGAGCACGTATTTCATCAGCTTACGGGCGAAAAAGCGGACCGGCCGCTTGCCGCCGTAGAGCTTGTAATCTTCAATGCGGTTGTCGATTTTAAAGATGATAAAATCCATCAGGCCGGGGACAAAAACCTCCGCCTGTTCTGAGAGCAGGAACTGCTCCAGATTGTTGTTGCCGAGCGGCGCGTATTTGACATAAATTTCGCCGACAATGCCGACCTTGACCTTCTGGATATCCCGCACCGGGATTTTTGCGAAATCGGCGACAATGTCCCGGAAGTGAACAGCCATTTCCTTTTGGGTGAGCGCCCTGCCGTTTTTGTATTCCTCCGAGAGCTTGAGCACCCAAGCGTCCACCAGGCGCTGCGCCTCTCCTGCCACGGTCTCGTAAGGGCGCACCTGATTGAGCAGCAGCATGAGGAGATCACCGTACATGGCGGACATGACCAGCTGGCGGATGAGCTTTAACGTGAGCTTAAAGCCGGGGTTGTGTTCCAAGCCGGAGAGGTTTACACTGACCACCGGAACCTGCTCCATGCCGGAGCGTTTCAGCGCCTTGCGCAGCAGGTGGATGTAGTTGGACGCGCGGCATCCGCCTCCCGTCTGGGTAATGACCAGTGCGGTTTTATTCAGGTCGTATTCGCCGCTTTTGAGGGCGTCGAGCATCTGGCCGATGACGAGCAGCGCTGGATAGCAGGTGTCGTTATGTACATTTTCCAGCCCCTGCCGCCGGATGGCCTCGCTGTCGGTGCTGGTGAGGAGCTTGACGTTGTAGCCGTGCAGCCGGAGCGCATTTTTGATGAGTTCGAAGTGAATGGGGAGCATCTGCGGCATGAGGATTTGATATTCCTGTTTCATCTCTTTGGTAAAGAGCAGACGTCCGGTTTTATCGTAAACGAGTTTTGCCAAAGTTTCGCCTCTTTTCTCAGGCCTTTGCCTGCCTGTTTGCGTCAAGATATGCGAACAGACTGCGCAGGCGGATCTTCACTGCACCGAGGTTTGTGACCTCGTCGATTTTGATTTGGGTATACAGTTTACCATAGCTTTCAAGGATTTCGCGGACCTCGTCGGCGGTAATGGCATCCAGCCCGCAGCCGAAGGAAACAAGCTGTACGAGCTGAAGGCAGTCATGTGTGCCCACATAATGGGCGGCGGCATAAAGCCGTGCATGGTAGGTCCACTGGTTTAAAACCTTCGCCTTTTTCTTGTCCGCGTGCAGGGTCAGGCAATCCTCGGTGAGCACCGAGACGCCGAAGCTGCGCACCAGCAGGTCGATGCCGTGGTTAATTTCCGGATCGATGTGGTACGGACGACCGGCAAGTACAATCACCGTTTTGCCGGAATGTTCTGCTTCGTCAATAACCATCTGCCCATATTCATAGAGCATGCTGCGGTAATCCTCATAAGCGGTATACGCCTTTTCCGCAGCGGTCTTGATTTCCGCCTGAGAAACCGAGAAATACTGGTTGAAGACGTCATGGGCTTTTTTAATAAAATCCTTGCGGCGGTGCAGGCCAAGGTAATCCTTAATAAACTGAACTTCGGACAGCCGCTTGATGTTTGCGCCAATGACCTCCGGGTAATAGGCGACAACCGGACAGTTGTAGTTGTTGTCGGAAAGGCCCTCGTCAAAATTGTATGACATACAGGGGTAAAATATGGTCGGAACCCCCTCGTCCAACAGAGCCTCCACGTGGCCATGCAACAGCTTGGCGGGATAGCAGACGGTATCCGACGGGATGGTATGCTGGCCCTTTTCATACAGCTTACGGTCGCTGCGCGGCGAGAGCACGACCTCAAAGCCGAGCGAAGTGAAAAACGCATGCCAGAACGGCAGGTTTTCATACATATTCAGGCCCATTGGGATACCGATTTTTCCGCGCGGCCCCGGCACGCCCTTCAGGCTGTGCAGATAATCATATTTATACTGAAAAGCATTGTAGCCGCCCTCGGCCTTCTGGAGACCAAGCGGCTTCTCGCACTTGTTGCCAGAGATGTAGCGCCCGCCGTCTGCAAATTTGTTGACGGTGAGCTTGCAGTGGTTGGTGCAGCCTTTGCAGGTAATGACCGAAACCTCGTGGCTGAAGGCCGCCAAATCCGCCAAGCCGATGGTATCGGAACGCTCTTTGGAGTGGCTTTGGGCATAAAGCGCCGCGCCGTAAGCGCCCATGAGCCCTGCAATCGAGGGACGGACCACTTCGGCCCTGACCTCGCGTTCAAAGGCGCGGAGTACCGCGTCATTGAGGAAAGTGCCGCCCTGCACCACGATGTGACTGCCGAGCTCCTTGGTGGAATTGGCACGGATGACCTTATACAGCGCGTTTTTGACGACGCTGACCGCTAGTCCCGCGGCGATGTCGCCGACGGTTGCGCCATCCTTCTGTGCCTGCTTGACCGAACTGTTCATAAAGACGGTGCAGCGGGAGCCGAGATCGACCGGGTGTTCCGCAAACAGGCCAAACTTCGCAAACTCCTCCGCTTTGAAGCCCAATGCATGGGCAAAGGTTTCAATAAAGGAGCCGCAGCCGGAGGAGCAGGCCTCGTTGAGCATGATGCTGTCAATGGCGCCGTTTCTAATCTTAAAGCACTTGATGTCCTGCCCGCCGATGTCGATGATAAAATCGACGCCGGGGTTGAAATAACGGGCGGCTGTAAAATGTGCAATCGTCTCGACAATGCCGTAGTCGATATGGAACGCATTTTTGATGAGTTCCTCACCGTAGCCGGTGGCGGTTGCGCCTTTGATCCGCACCCGGTCACCGGCTACACGGTAAATCTCCTCCAGCGCTTTTTTGACCAGCGGAACAGGATTGCCGCTGTTGGAGGTGTAGGACTCATAGAGAATGTCGCCGTCCGGCGAAATCAAAACGAGCTTGGTGGTGGTGGAACCGGCGTCTACACCAAGGTAGGCGTCGCCGGAATACTCTGTAAGCGGCACCCGCTTAACACTCGCCCGGTTGTGGCGGGCAAGGAAGGCATCGTACTCCTGCTGGTCCGCAAAAAGCGGCGGGATGGAGGAATCCCGTTCAGCCGGCTTGGCTTCTTTGATTTCCCGCAAAACCTCCTGTAGCCGGACCGGCTCCAGCGAGCCTGCGTAAAATGCGGCGCCGAGCGCAATGTAGTACTGGGCATCCTCCGGGAAAACGGCGTTGTCTCCAAGCTGGAGCGTGTCTAGGAAGCGTTCGCGCAAGCCCTGCAAAAAGGTGAGCGGACCGCCGAGAAAGACGACCTTTCCGGCAATATCCCGGCCCTGCGACAGGCCGCCGACCGTCTGGTTGACAACTGACTGAAAGATACTTGCCGCAATGTCGCTCTTGCGCGCACCCTGATTGAGGAGCGGCTGAATGTCGCTCTTTGCGAACACGCCGCAGCGGGACGCAATGGTGTATATTTTTTCGTAATTCCGGGAGAGTTCGTCAAGCTCCCCGGTGGTGACGCCGAGCAGGGTTGCCATCTGGTCGATAAAGGCACCGGTGCCGCCGGCACAGCTCCCGTTCATGCGCACCTCGGTTCCGCCGGTGAGGAAGAGAATTTTTGCGTCTTCTCCGCCGAGTTCGATGACGACGTCGGCATCCGGAATCATATGCTGCATACAGACCTGTGTGGCGTAAACTTCCTGCACGAATTCGACCCCGCTGCTCTGGGACACCCCAAGCCCTGCGGAACCGGTAATGACAATACGGCACGGCTCTCCGCGGACAATATTTTCATCGATCGAGCGAATGAGAGCGACTGCTTTCTCGGTCACCTTGGCCATATGCCGTTCGTAGGATTTATAAACGATTTGGTCTTTCGCATCGAGCACCGCACACTTGATGGTGGTAGAACCGATATCCAAACCAATGCGATAAGCCATAGCTTTCCTCCCGTGGAACAGAATCTTCACACTGTCTTAACTTCAATAGTCTTAACTAAAATATTATATCATTCCTATTTATAATGTCAATCCGAAATCCCTGTAAAATCCAGCCTGCGGATATTGACTAAATCTTGACAATCTTTTCAAAATACATTAAAATGGGTATTATTGAATCAACGGAAAACAGGAAAATTCAGCGCCGTTTTTAAGCGGCAAAACAACCGTGAACAGATTTGAAGAAAGATGGTGCAAACGTGGGAAAAACATTAACGGAAAAAATTCTGGACGCCCATATTGTAGACGGTAAGCCGGTCAAAGGCACCGAAGTTGGGCTGAGAATTGACCAGACTTTAACACAGGACGCAACCGGTACCATGGCTTATCTTGAATTTGAGGCAATGGGTGTGGAACGGGTGAAAACCGAACGCTCGGTGGCTTACATTGACCACAATACCCTTCAGTCCGGCTTTGAAAATGCGGACGACCACCGGTTCATTGGGTCGATTGCAAAGAAACACGGTATTTACTTTTCACGTCCCGGCAACGGCATTTGCCACCAGATTCATTTGGAGCGGTTTGCCATTCCGGGCAAAACGCTGATTGGTTCCGACTCCCATACCCCGACGGCGGGCGGCATTGGCTCCCTTGCATTTGGTGCAGGCGGTCTTGACGTAGCGGTCGCAATGGGCGGCGGCGCATACTACATCACCTACCCGAACGTTGTAAAGGTCAACCTCACCGGCAAGCTGCGCCCGTGGGTCGCCGCCAAGGATGTCATCCTCAAGGTTTTGGAAATTCTTTCGGTCAAGGGCGGCGTTGGCAACGTGATTGAATACTGCGGCGAAGGCGTCAAGACCCTTTCGGTTCCGGAGCGTTCCACCATCACCAACATGGGCGCTGAACTGGGGGCTACCACCTCCATTTTCCCGGCGGATGAAATTACCCACGCATTCCTGAAGGCGCAGGGCCGTGAAGCAGACTTCACCCCGATGGCCGCCGACGCGGATGCCGTTTACGACAAAGAAGTCAATATCAACCTCTCTGAGCTGGTTCCGCTTGCGGCCTGCCCGCACAGCCCGGACAACGTCAAACCGGTTACCGAAATTGGTGCGATTAAAGTGGATCAGGTCTGCATTGGTTCCTGCACCAACTCGTCTTACCTTGACCTGATGCGGGTTGCACATATCCTCAAGGGCAAAACTGTTCACCCGGACGTCAGCCTTGCGATTGCGCCGGGCTCCAAGCAGGTCTTTAACATGTTGGCAGAAAATGGTGCGCTCGCCATCCTGATTGCAGCCGGTGCACGCATTCTGGAATGCGCCTGCGGCCCTTGCATCGGCATGGGACAGTCCCCGAATTCCAAGGGAATTTCTCTGCGCACCTTCAACCGCAACTTCCTGGGCCGTTCCGGCACGGCGGATGCGGGCATTTATCTGGTAAGCCCGGAGACGGCGGCAATTTCCGCCCTGACCGGCGTACTCACCGATCCGACCACTTTGGGCGAAATGCCGGATGTTCAAATTCCGGAAAAATTCCTGATTAACGACAACATGATCGTTCCGCCTGCCTCCCCGGAGGAAGCGAAGGATGTGGAAATCCTGCGCGGGCCGAACATCAAGGAGTTCCCGATTGCCGAGCCGGTTGGCGACACCGTTGCTGCGGATGTTATCCTCAAGGTGGAGGACAACATTACGACCGACCACATCATGCCGGCAGGTTCCAAGATTCTGCCCTACCGTTCCAACATTCCTTACCTTTCCCAGTATTGCTTTGCAGTCTGCGACCCGACCTTCTCGGAGCGGGCAAAGGCAGCCGGAAAAGGCATTGTAGTCGGCGGCTCCAACTACGGGCAGGGTTCCTCCCGTGAGCACGCGGCGCTGGTTCCGCTCTACCTCGGCATCAAGGCGGTGCTGGTTAAGAGCTTTGCGCGCATTCACATTGCAAACCTCATCAATGCGGGCATTCTGCCGCTGACCTTTAAAAATGAAGCGGACTACGACAAAATTTCGCAGGGCGACAGCCTTGAAATTGGCGACATTCGCGAGAGCATCAAGGCGGATAAGCCGCTCGTAGTCAAGAATCTGACCACTGGGGACAGCATTGAGGCTGTTTACGATCTCTCCGGCCGTGCAAAAGACATTCTGCTTGCCGGCGGGCTTCTCAACTATACCAAGGCGCAAGGCTAATTCTGTGCCGCTACCAAAAGGAGGACTGTACGATGGCTGACAAAATTCAGATGAAAACCCCTCTCGTCGAGATGGACGGGGATGAAATGACCCGGATCATCTGGCAGATGATCAAAGACATGCTGTTGACCCCATACATTGACCTGAAAACCGAGTATTACGACCTTGGCCTGAAACACCGCGAGGAGACTAAGGATCAGGTCACAATTGATTCGGCCGAAGCGACCAAGAAATACGGCGTTGCGGTCAAATGCGCGACCATCACCCCGAACGCCCAGCGTGTGGAGGAGTACAACCTCTCTGAGATGTGGAAATCCCCGAATGGGACCATTCGTGCGATTTTGGACGGCACCGTCTTCCGCGGGCCGATCATCGTCAAGGGAATTACCCCGTATATCCCAAACTGGACCAAACCGATTACCATTGCGCGTCATGCTTATGGCGATATTTACAAAAACACCGAAATGGTGGTTGACGCCGGCAGCAAGGCAGAGCTTGTGGTCACCGACAAAGACGGCAACGAAACCCGGCAGCTAATCCATGAGTACAAAGGCCCGGGCGTTGTGCAGGGTGTACATAACTTGGACGCAAGCATAGCGAGCTTTGCACGCACCTGCTTTAACTATGCGCTGGACATTAAGCAGGACGTCTGGTTTGCAACCAAAGACACCATTTCCAAGAAATATGACCACCGCTTCAAAGATATTTTCCAGGAAATTTTTGACGCGGAATACAAAGAGAAATTTGACGCCGCAGGGCTTGAATACTTCTACACCCTGATTGACGACGTAGTTTCCCGCACTGTCCGTTCGGATGGCGGCTATATTTGGGCTTGCAAGAACTACGACGGCGACGTGATGTCTGACATGGTTGCGACTGCATTCGGCAGTCTGGGCATGATGACCTCGGTTCTTGTTTCCCCGGATGGCAAATATGAATATGAGGCGGCGCACGGTACCGTAACCCGTCACTATTACAAACACCTTAAGGGTGAAGAGACCTCCACCAACTCGGCGGCTACCCTTTTTGCATGGACCGGTGCGCTGCGCAAACGCGGCGAGCTTGACGGTCTGGCTGATTTGGTTGGCTTTGCAGACAAACTGGAAGCGGCAACTGTTAAAACGATTGAAGACGGTATTATGACCGGCGACCTGTACGCGCTTTCCAAACTGTCGAATAAACGCAAGGTCAACACCGAGGAATTCCTGAGCGAAGTCAACAAGCGTTTACAGGAGTCCCTTTAATCCCCTGCCGCGGTAATGCGGCTCCCGGTATCAGTACACAGTTACACCATCCCCTGCATCATCAACTGACTATGTATTGCTGCTGTTCTATCTTTTGAAAGGTGGCTATTACAATGTCTCATAAATCTGCGGTTTCAATTTCAGTCATTCGGAGGCTTCCGCGGTATTACCGTTTTTTGAGCGAACTGCTCAACGAAGGGAAAACCCGTATTTCATCCCGTGAGCTCTCTGATTTGATGCAGTTGACCGCATCGCAAATCCGGCAGGACTTAAACTGCTTTGGCGGGTTTGGACAGCAGGGATATGGCTACAATGTAAAGGACCTGCACGAAGAAATTGCAAATATTCTTGGCCTGAACAAGATTCACAACTGCATACTCATTGGTGTAGGCAACCTTGGCGAAGCGATTGCCAATCACATTGATTTTGAAAAACGCGGTTTCAACTTAATTGGCGCGTTTGACGTTAAACCAGAGCTGATTGGTACCAAAATTGGCAGTGTGACCATTATGCACAGTGATGAAATTGAAGAATTCTGCAAGAAAAACCAGCCGAAAATTGCGGTGCTCTGTATTCCGAAAGAAGCGGCAAAGGTAATTGCAGAAAAGCTGGTAAAACTTGGAGTAAAAGGGTTCTGGAATTTCAGTCATTTTGATTTAACCCTCAGTTACGACGATATTGTGGTGGAAAATGTTCACTTGAGCGACAGTCTGATGACGCTGTGCTACCGTGTCAATGAAATTTTGAAATAATTTGCTTAGCGGACAATAAAAAAAGGTAAAAGAAAAAAGCCGTTTTCCAAATTTGGAAAACGGCTTTTTCGTCCTTATTTCTTGGGGACAAAGGACTCACAGTCGGTGCACTGAACAACTGTGGGGTTCATTTCGTGGGTACCCACGGTGATGCATTCAAGCGAGCAGTAGTTTTCCTGCTGCGCATGGTTTGCACACTGCTGGACTGTGCATTTAATACTCTGATTACATTTGCTGTTCTGGTACATAAAAATTCTCCTCCTTTTTTGGTCTATTGCTAGTTTGCCCGCACTGTTTTGAAATATAACCGTTCATCACATGAAAAAGGATTCAGGATTGCCAATCTTTTCTACGGTTGTTTTCCATAAAGCGGCAGACAATAACATTGGAGGTGGAATCAAACATGAATCCGATTATCCAAAAAAATCTGGCGATGAAAACCCAGCCGAACGCGCAGAACAGCGCAAGCCAGCCGAACAACGACGCACAGCTTGACCAGCGTTTTGCCGCACTGCCGACATTTTTGCAGGAAAACATCAAGCAGTCCGGTGTGACGTTTTCAAACGCACAGGAATTGCAGCAGGTTGTAGACCAAATGCTCAAACAGGGCGGTCCGACCCAGCAGTAAAAAAGAAAAGCGTATGGACAGGGCGCCGCCGCAGATTGTGCGGTGTCGTTTTCCGACGGCCCAAACAGGCTGAATCCGGAATTTCTTTTTGTCCATGCGCTTTTCATTTTATACAATATCCAGGTACACCTTACCTTTTGGCGGCGGAAATGCGCGGTCAAGCTGTTCCAGCTCCGCACCGGACAGCCGGATGGCCGCCGCCTCCGCATTTTGCTGTGCGTGTTCCGGATTTCCGGTACGCGGGATGGCAAACACGCCGGGGCGCGACAGCACAAAAGCCAGCAGAATTTGAATGGGTGCCGCGCTATGCCGTTTTGCCAGCTCCACAACGGCAGGATGTTCCAGCATGCCGCGGCGGAGACTGCCGCCCTGTGCGACCGGGCAATAAGCCATAAGCGGGACACCGCGCTGCTGCATCCAAGGGAGCAGGTCATACTCCACGCCGCGTGATGCCAGGTGGTACAGCACCTGATTGACCGCACAGTTTTCACCGTGCTTGACCCGGAACAGCTCTTCCATGTCGTCCACATCGAAGTTGGAAACGCCCCAATGGCGGATCTTGCCCCGTTTGACCAGTTCCTCCATGCAGGCAACCGTTTCCGAAAGCGGAATACTGCCCCGCCAGTGCAGCAGGTACAGATCAAGGTAGCCGGCCTTCATCCGGCGGATGGAAGCGTCGCAGCAATCAAACAAATCGGCACGGCCCGCATGATGCGGATAAACCTTGGATACAAGGGTGAGAGATTCGCGCGGGATGCCCTGAACGGCCTCACCGACCAGGGATTCCGCCCGGCCGTTTCCGTACATTTCAGCCGAGTCAAGCAGGGTCATCCCGCAGGAAATCCCGGTGCGGAGCGCCTCAATCTCCTGTGCGCGCCGGGAGGGATCGTCCCCGAGATACCAGGTTCCCTGCCCCAGTTTGGGAATGAGGGCGCCATCGGGCAGTGTTATCTGTTCCATAAAAAAATCTCCTTTACCAATCGTGGAAAATGGGGTTGTAGAACCAGTCTCCTTTTTGCCGTAGGCAGTCAAATACCCGAGACACGGCGACTGTTTCCACGTGCAGGCAGCGTGCCGGATTATGCCTCTCGCCAGTCGCATTCCTCCATAGAAAAGCGGTCAAAGACGGCGGTAAAGCTGGTTACCATTGGACTGCATGCGTAAACGCCGACCTGAATGGCATCCTCCGCCTTGTGAAGATGGAACATCCGCATTTGTGTATAGGATTTCCCGTTGCAGGAGTATTCTACCCGGAAATCCTGCCCTTTTTTGGATAGCCGGTACCAAAGGGCGGGAATAAACGGGATATCGGTCGTGGCCCAGTCGGAATAGCCAAGGTTTGTCACAACACTGCCGAGTTTGGAGCAGGAGGGTTTTTCAAACTCAATGGAGGCTTTCATCCAGTTATCTGAATCGATGTAAACCATTGGACCGCACTGGTCATAGAGGGTGTCGCTTTCATAAGAGGCGCGGACAGTAAAGGTGAAATCACCGGAGACCGTGGTGAGAAAAGCGTGCCCGTTGTCTACGCCGGTACCATAGCAGGTGCGCTGCCAATAATCGGTTTCCGGGTCGGTTTTCAGAAGAAGTTTGTCCTCCTCCACGCGATAAAATGCCGGAGGATTGCGAAAGCTGAAGTGTGATAAATCCATGGTTTATACTCCTTTCAAAGCAAAGATGTTTCTGATTTGATCGATGGGATTATTTTCATTATAACCGTTTTGGCAAAAAAAGAAAGCCCGGTTTTTAAACCGGGCTGAAACTTATTTTCTTCGTATGACACCGCAGGCAATTTTCATCCCGGAATGGCCGGAGGGCTGGGTGGCAAAATCATCGGCGTCCCGGTGTACAACAACGGTGCGCCCAATAATGTCATCAAGCACCAGCCGCTTGGTGTAAAAACTCATCCAGGCGTAGCCCCGCTCATCTCCGAAGAGAGGCGGCATATCCCCCGCATGAAAAGGATGGGAACAGCCGGTCGGATTATAATGGCCGCCGGTTGCCGCAAACGGCTCTTTTTCGCTGCCGTTACAGCTTCTCCCCTCGTGGATGTGAAACCCGAAAAATCCGCCGGGGCATTCGCCCTTATTGACCGGAAGGCCAAACGCTTCAGCCGCGACAAGCATACCGTCCAGCACCGGATAAAAGGACGCCGTCCCGTGAATATTTGGAAACTCCTTACCGCCCCGAAACTGTGCCTGAGCTGCTGGATGGCCCCGCCGCAGCAAATCACCAAAGCTCTTTGTTTTGGAGCCGAACTGAAAAATCAAACCAATCACCGCCTTCCGTTTATCCTATGCGGAAGAGCAAAAATTGTTGAAACGGGGCGAATGATTTTCCACTTTGGGTGGCGTTGGGAGTACTAGTAAAGACGGCTTTTACCGCTTGATTCAGCGCATACAGGCGCGGACATATTTGAGCGGAACGTCCATCCGTTCAGCCACCTCTTGTTCGGTCATGCCCTGCGCCAGAAAACGCCGGCAAACGGCTTTCATATTTTCTCCCACTTCAACGACGTGTCCATCCGGATCCAAAAAACGGATTGCCCGCTGTCCCCAGCGATGTTCAATGGCCGGATGAACCAGTTGGATTTGCTCCAGCGCGCTCAGCTTTTGGAGAAAATCGTCAAAACAATCTTCTTCAAAGTACAGTTCAGCATCCAGCCCGCCAAAGGTGATGCGTTCCTGCGGAACCTGGAGAAAATCCTTCCAGCTCTCCTTGCTCTGGAAACAGACTCCGCCGGTCATAGTGACATTGGCGCCAAAATCCATGACCACCCGAAGCCCTAAAACCTTTTTATAAAACGCAACCGTCCGTTCCATATTTTCTACGACCAACAGCGGATTCTTAAACTGCATGATAAAACATCCTTTCAAGGTTTAAAATGCCATACCATCCGTACCGCTTTTTCTTACACCGGATAGGCATCTGCTCCCTTTCTCTCAGTGCGGAACGCCGTACCGGGCAAACTCTTGTTCACTGCCATGAAAGATGTTCAGGTCAATGAAGGTTTCTTCACCGGAATATCCGTCCAACCGTGCCCGGTTGGAGAACTGCCAAAAAGTCCAGTTTCGGTTGTCCGAGAGACTGGGAGAAGTCAGAACGCTGCGAATCCAGATATCGCAATCCGGGAACGCACCTGCAAGATACAACCGGTAGGATTTCTCGGTTGCGTAAAGAATTGGTGTTACCCCATAATGGGCCTTCAATTTTTCAATCATAACGCTGAGCTGGGCGATCGTTTGTTTCCGTTCCGGAGGATTGGCCTCTTTGTCCCCGTAAAACTCCACATCAATTACAGGAGGAAGCATATCTTCCGTTTTCGCTACGGTGCGGATAAAATGCGCGGCCTGCGCTTCTCCTGTACTGTCATAACTGAAAAAATGGTAAGCGCCTACCCGCAAATCTGTTTTTTGCGCCTCTGCGTAATTATAGGCGAAACGTTCATCCACAAAGCTGCTGCCCTCGGTCGCCTTAATAAAAGCAAAAGAAATATCCTGCCGGGACAGAATCTCCCAGTCGATGATTCCCTGGTAAGCGGAAACATCGACACCACGAACCGGATATTGCTCTCTGGAGGGATTGTTAAACTGAAGAATTCCATTCCAAAACAGCAAAAATACAGTGAAAGCCGCGGTCAAAAGGACGGCAAAAAAGCCGGACAACAGCAAAATGACATGTCTTTTCTTCATATAAGCTCCATTTCCTGCAAGATAAAACCCAAGTCCCTGTTTTGTGCAGCATCTACGCTGTAAGCAAAAGGGCTGTGAAAAGAAAAAAGCCATCCGAAAGGCGTATGCAGGTTCGGATGGCTTTTTCATTTACCATACGGTATTAAAACCGATTTCGGTGTGAATTTCTCTTATTCCGCCTCAGAAGCGGGGACGGTTACCTCCAAGCCTTTGGAAGCCTTAACATCGTCAAACTCCTGAAGCATTTCAGCACTTGGTTTTTTCGTGAGCAGGCTGATGACCACCATCAGCAGGATATTGACCAGGAAGCCCGGTACCAGCGAATAAAGCCCGGTTGCAGACGCAAGTGTGCTGCTGCCAAACTGAATATAATCCCAGAGGATGACGGTAAGCCCACCGCCAATCATACCAGCGGCTGCGCCCGCCATATTGGACCGGCGCCAGAACAGGCCGAGCAGGACGACCGGGCCAAAGGTGGCGCCAAAACCCGCCCAGGCGTTGGAGACCAACCCCATGACGCTGCTGTTCGGATCCAGCGCGATTAAAAACGCAACAACGGAAACAGCGAGCACCGTAATACGGCTGACCATGAGCATGCTGCGGTCGCTCGCTTTTTTGTTGATGACGCCCTTATAGACATCCTCCGAAATCGAGGAGGCTGTGACCAGAAGCTGGGAATCCGCAGTGGACATAATGGCTGCCAGAATGCCGCAGAGCAGCAGGCCGCCGATGAACGGGATATGCAAATTGTCAGTAAAGACCTTACCGATCATTTCAATAAAGATATTTTCAGAATTATCAATCGGGGCATTGACAAAGAATGCACGGCCGACAGCACCCATTAAACAGGCGGTGGAAAGCGAAATAACCACCCATGTGATGCCAATTTTGCGAGATTTGCGGACTTCCTTTTCGTTTTTAATGGCCATAAAACGGATGAGGATATGCGGCATACCGAAGTAGCCCAACGCCCATGCCAGCTGTGACAAAATGCCGACAAAGCTCTGAGGATTGCCGTTGTCATAAAGCGGATTGAGAAAATTGGTACCAAGGCCATTGAGAATTTCGATGGTCTCTTCTGCCCCACCCATCATGCTGATGGCAAAAACGGGGACGACCATAAGCGAGATGAGCATCATAAAGCCCTGCACAAAGTCGGTCCAGCAAACGGCGAGGAAGCCGCCCAGGAAGGTGTAAACCAAAATGACAAAAACACCGATGGCAAGCGCAAGGGTATATTCCATGTCAAAAACCGCCGAAAACAGCTTGGCGCCTGCTGAAAAGCCCGATGCGGTGTAGACTAGGAAGAAAATCATGATAAACAGCGACGAAGCAACACGGAGGATTTTACGGCTGTCATGGAAGCGGTTTTCAAAAAATTCCGGCAAAGTGAGCGCGTTGCCAGCGCGGATGGTATAACGGCGCAGGCGCGAGCAGACAAAAATCCAGTTGAGGATGGTACCGATGGCGAGGCCAACGGCAATCCAGATTTGGCCGGTGCCAAATGCATAAATAGCGCCCGGCAGGCCCATGAGCAGCCACCCACTCATATCCGACGCCTGTGCGCTGAGGGCGGCGACCCAGCCGCCGAGGCTGCGCCCACCGAGGAAGTAATCCTCTGAATTTTTGGTTTTTTTGTAGTAGAACAGGCCAATCCCCATCATGACAAGGAGATAACAGCCAAAAGCCACAATGGTCCATACGTCATTGACTGACATTCTCATTTCCCTCTCTTTATTTTGATAAATCACGGTAACAGATAGAAAAATTATACCATAATTTTACGCCATTGCCAATACATTTTCCCCATTTGAGCCAATTAGAAACGCCCTGCTAAAAAACAGGCTTCAACAATCGCACAAAAGGCCGCCTCAAATCCGGAGACGGCCTTTTGTGCCAAAAAACTATTTTCAGAAAACAGCTATGCGCTTAAATAATTCCTTTATTATACTTGAACTGTGCCCAGAGCATGATGGCAAGCCCTACTACAATACCAGCAACCGCAATATAAAACAGATTTTCCAGCTGCAAAAACATTTGCAGGACGGCCGTGACCGCCATGCCCAAGCCAATCACCATGGTGCCGGCGCCCATTGCCCTACCGTACTTCGGCGCATCCTCCGGTATTACTTTAAAGCGATTGTACCAGTGAATGGAAGCAATGTGGCCTTTCCAGTTGAGAATACCGATTATCATCATAAAAACGCCCAGCAGAAGCAGCAATGTATAACCCCAATCCATCCATATCCCCCCAAACGCTGTTGTTATTTTTATTATAGCACGCCAGACCGGCAGAAGCAAGGAAGCAGAAGCAGCGAAACTGCAGCTACGGCGTTTCGGTGAAAGGATACCGAAGCACGTTATCCTTTATTCGACGCGAGGCGTGCACCTGCGTTTTGTGAAATTTCCTTTGCTCTCCGTTGGCAGAAACAACAAAAAAGCAGGCAAAACCCTGTAAAGGTTCGCCTGCCGGAAGACTTACGCAGAATTTAAACCTGCAATGCAGCTTTTTGCTCCATATTGTGGAGCAGGGTGAGGATTTTCTTGTTCGGGTCAATGATTTCACCGACCGACGCGTCATGATGGATGGCATCAATGACATAAGCAGTGTACTTGGAGAGGTCTACATCCACAACCCAGGGACGGTGGAGCAGTTCCTCGTTGCGGTAGATGAGGTTGGTGACATAAACACGGTCAAACAGCCCCTGCTCATAGGCGCGGTCAAAAATTTCAAGGCCGTTGCAGAACAGGCCGAAGGTGATAAAGCTGAAGATGCGGCTGGCGCCTTTGGCCTTGAGCTGCGCAAAGGTGTCAATGAGCGAGGTGCCGGAGGAGATCATATCATCGACAACGATGACATCCTTGCCGGTGAGGTCGCTGCCGATGTATTCATGGGATTCGATGGGGTTGGTGCCATCGACAATACGAGAAAGGTTGCGGCGTTTGTAGAACATGCCCATTTCCAGGTTGAGTACCGAGGAATAGTTGAGACAGCGGCTAACACCACCGGCATCCGGGGAAACAATGATCATGTGCTTGGAGTCAAACACCACCTGTTCCTCGTGTTTGACGAGCGCCTTGATCATCTGGTAGGTAGGGCGCATATCGTCAAACCCACTCAGCGGGATGGCGTTTTGCACTCTGCCGTCGTGCGCGTCAAAGGTAACGATGTTGGAAACGCCCATGTGGACCAGCTCCTGCAAAGCGGCAGCGCAGTCCAGCGACTCCCGGAAAGTGCGTTTGTGCTGGCGGCCTTCATAAAGCATGGGCATAATGACGGTAATGCGCTTTGCTTTGCCGCCGATGGCGAGAATGATGCGCTTTAAATCCTGAAAATGGTCATCCGGGCTCATGGGGACTTCCCGGCCGTACATCTGGTAGGTTACACTGTAATTGAATGGATCGGTGATGATAAAAATATCCCGACCGCGGATGGATTCAAGGACAATGCCCTTCCCTTCCCCCGTCGCAAAGCGGGGGCAGTCCGCATGGATGATGTAGTGGCGGTCGGTATCGTGCCATTTCCGGATATAGTACTGGATTTGGTCACAAAATGCCTCGCACCCTTTCATACAAATAAGCCCTAGATTTTCCGTATTGGTTTGTTCCACAAAAAAACCACCCTTCTTGCCTTCCGGACGGCTGTTTTTACGCACAGCAGCCGCTCGTTGCACCATAATGAAACCGTTCAAAGTTTCCATATTCGCAATTATTCAACATTATTCTACCACAAACAAGCTATTCTCGCAATTACCGGAAACAGTTTCCTGACAAGATTGGAGAGTTTCATAAAATTAATGACTTTCAGACCGTCTCATTCGCCAACTGTAAACAAAATATAAAGCTTCCGCTTGGTCATTGACCAGTAACCTTCGAAATACGGCTATTTACCATTCAACAAGAGCGGGATGAACAATACAATAGAACGGTAGACAGAAAATGGCAAAACAAAATCGACTACCCAAAGTCACATATGAACCATTGTCGAACAATGTCAATCCTACGGTAATTGAGCATATTATCAAACAGAAAGATATTGGAAGAGAAGCCTTTCGCCTCTATTATGGGACATTTTCAGTAAATGTTGTCCTGAGTAAAAGCGGTATGGCCGTTAACACTGCGATGAAACGACTCGTTTCGTGACAGCTTTCAACACCCCTCACATATTTCCGACAGGCGCATAACATGTAATACGGGCCAAAAGCCCGACAGTTTGGAGGCTTCACAATGTGTTTTGATAATTTCTTCCAGGATAATGAATTTGCCGAGTCGTTTGGGCGCAGCTCAGACTTGAGAGGCGGAAACAATGCCTCAAACAATGGTTTTGTTACCTTACGAGTACCCGTAACGATTCAGTTGCGCGCTGTCTCCGGCGGCTTCGGAAGCGGCGGTTCGGGTGGCTGCGGCTGTAACAGCGGAGGCTTTTTTAACAATGGTGGCTGTGGCTGCTGTCGCAGACGCTGCGGCTGGTAACCTATTACACGTACAAGGAGCAGGGATTTCTCCCTGCTCCTTTTTTGTATGCCGTTTTTACCGGTCGTGGGAAAGGAAGCGCTGAAAATTACGCCTGTTTTCTGCTATAAAATGCTCCCATTCCTCAGAATCGACAAAAGGGTTGCCCGTTTCACCGGCGAGCACGCGCATCCGCTTTTCAACGGTACGGTTTTGGCCTGGATGGTTGCCCAGAACAACATCGACGTGTTCTTCCCTCACCTTCTCCAATGAACGGAGAAAATCCTGCCGGCAGGACTCCGGCTGGCCATAGCGTTTCAAAAAAGCGCGGTACATGGTGAGTACTCCGGTCCCGCCGAACAGCCCTGCCCGTAAGGGAACGCTCCCGGTCCCTGGAATATCAAACAAAAAAGTCATGACACCCGGCGTATGCCCCGGTGTGGCAATACAGCGGATGCGGAGGCCGCCAAAGGAAAGAACGTCGCCGTCGCGAAAGGTTTCGTCCATCTCCGGCAAGCGGGCGTATGGATTTGGGTTGTAGCAGGGCAGGCCAAGGCGTGGATCCTGCTCCAGCAGGCGAGCATCCGTCTCACTGAGGTAGCTTTTTGCACCGGACAGAGCGCGCAGCTCATTGGTCGCGCCGAAATGGTCAAAATGGCCGTGGGTATGCAAAATCCAGCGGATATTTTTGGGAGAAAAACCGAGTTCCCAGATGGATTGGAACAGCAGATGGATGGTGTGCTGGTAGCCGCTGTCAATGAGCAGCAGTCCCTCCCCGGTATCGATGAGATGGACGCAAACCATTTTATCTCCGACATAGTAGAGGTCTCCCGCAATGCGGAACGGCTCCAGCCAATAAGCGGCCGGATTGCGGTAAAACGCGTCGTGCTCACGGATAAAATCCCGCTCAAACTGCTCGAATGACTTTTCATACGATTCACTGTGAACCTTTGCCTCCATATTGGACACTCCCCTTCCGCCACTATTATACCGCACCGCAAAGCAGGGCGCAATCTTGCAAGTTCAGGTCGAAAAAGCTATAATGGTGCTAACTGAAAAACAGCGCAGGTGAAGACGATGTATATTGCGGATTTACACATTCATTCCAGTTATTCCCGGGCGACCAGCAAGGACTGCGACCCGGAACACCTGGACCTCTGGGCGCGGCGCAAGGGGATTGGGCTGGTAGGCACCGGGGATTTTACCCATCCTGCATGGCGGCAGATTCTGGAACAGCGGCTTATCCCGGCTGAAGAAGGGCTTTACACCCTGCGGGAGGAGTTCCGGCTGGATGATCCCACCGTCTCATCTGCGGACAGGCCGCGGTTTGTGGTGACTGGGGAAATCAGCTCCATTTACAAGAAAAACGGGCGGGTGCGCAAGGTACATAACCTCATTCTGCTCCCCGGGCTTGAGGAGGCAGAACAGCTTGCCCACAAGCTGGAGGCGATTGGCAACATCCATTCCGACGGACGGCCTATTCTTGGGCTGGACAGCCGCGATTTGCTGGAAATCACATTGGAAAGCTGTCCGGACGCCATTTTTGTCCCAGCGCATATTTGGACGCCGCACTTTTCGCTGTTCGGCGCCTTTTCTGGATTTGATACCATAGAGGAATGCTATGAGGATTTGACTCCATACATCCACGCGCTGGAGACCGGGCTTTCCTCCGACCCTCCGATGAACTGGCGCGTTTCGGCGCTGGACCGGTTCACCCTCATCTCCAATTCGGACGCGCACTCCCCTGCCAAGCTGGGGCGGGAGGCAAACCTCATTGACGCGCCGCTCTCCTACCCGGGGCTAGCAAAAGCCTTACGGGGCGAAGGACTTGCCGGAACCATTGAATTTTTCCCGGAGGAAGGAAAGTACCACTATGACGGCCACAGGAACTGCGGCCTTAGCCTGACCCCTGCGGAAACGGAAAAGCTGGGCGGACGATGCCCAGTCTGCGGCAAAAAAATCACCATCGGCGTACAGCACCGGGTGGAGGAGCTTGCCGACCGTGCGGAGGGTTTTTGCCTGCCAGCGGCACATCCGTTTGAAAGTCTTGTGCCGCTTCCAGAGGTCATTGCGGGCTCCATCGGATTTTCTCCTGCCAGCACCAAGGTAAACGCCGCTTATGAAGCCATGCTGCACAAACTGGGGCCGGAATTCCGCATCCTGCGGGAGATTCCGCCGGAAGAAATTGAACGCACCGCAGGGCCCTGTGTGGCGGAGGGTATCCGGCGGCTGCGGGCCGGAAGGGTGGAACGCATTCCCGGTTATGATGGAGAATACGGGAAAATCCGGTTGCTGGAGCAATCGGAAATTGAAACCATCAACGGGCAGACTTCACTGTTTGGAGGGCTGATCCCAGCCCAAAAGAAGCGCAGCTCAAAACTGGAAGCCGCATTGAAGAAAGCGCCGGAAATTGCCCGGCTGGACGCTCCCTTTGATGAAAAGGCTACCCCTGCCGGGTCGTTCTCGGAGCTTAACCAGGAACAGCAGTCGGCTATTGCAGCAGAGGAGCGGGCAGTTGCCGTTGTTGCCGGACCTGGTACCGGGAAAACCCGAACGCTGGTTGCCAAAATTGCAGTCCTAATGGAACAAGGGCACAAAAAAGCCGGGGAAATTACAGCTGTCACCTTTACCAACCAGGCGGCAAATGAAATGCGGGAACGGCTGGAACAGCAGGTTGGCAAGCGTACCGCACGCGCCGTGCAGATTGGAACCTTTCACGCCATCTGTTTAAACTATCTGGAGCAACGACGCGGCAGGGTTGTGCTGGCTGACGAAGCTGAATGCCTGGAATATGCGGCAGATGTTTTGCGGGAGACAGAGGTTCAGCTCCCAGCGCGGCAGTTTGTTCAGGAGGTTTCTAAAATAAAAAGCGGCCTGCCGATTGCAGAGACCGCTCTCACACCAGAGCTGTTCAACCGTTACTGCGAAACGCTCCGGCAGGCGGGCGCGCTGGATTTCGACGACCTGCTGCTGGAGGCGCTGACCGAATGGGAACAGGCACCGGACGCACGCAGGCGAGGCGAGAGCCATTTTTCCTATCTGCTGGTGGATGAATTTCAGGATATCAATCCCTTGCAGTACCGCCTGATTCAAGCATGGGGAACGCACAGCGAAGGAATCTTTGTCATCGGCGACCCGGATCAGTCTATCTACGGGTTCCGAGGTTCAGACGCGCATTGCTTTGAACGGTTAAAGGCCGATTTTCCGGAGCTTCGGACGATCCGGCTCCGCCAGAATTACCGTTCTACGCCGGAAATCCTGAACTGTGCGCTGCCGGTGATCGCCAAAAACCAGGGAGCAGAGCGGACACTGGAGGCAAACCGGAAGTCCGGCCGGCCGGTTCGTCTTATGACAGCGGAAAGCGATTTGTCTGAAGGAATTTATGTTGCCAAAGAAATCGGCCGCATTGTCGGCGGACTGGATATGTTGGAGGCGCAGGCGTTCGGCACACGCAGCGAGGAACGGCAGGCCCGGGAGTTTTCCGACATTGCGGTGCTCTACCGCACCCACCGGCAGGCGCGGATGCTGGAAAAATGCCTGCGGCAGGAGGGAATTCCCTATGTTGTAAAAGGCCGGGATGACTTTTTATCCGATGAAACGGTGCGCGGAACCATCGGCTTTTTCCGTTCGGTGGAAAACCCAGCCGATACTGTCTCGCTCCGCGCCTGCTTAAAGCTCATCTGGCATTGCCCGGAGGATTTGGTACAGGGCTTTTCCGCCGTGTGGCAGCGGGCGGATCCGCAGAAAATTGATGAACAGTTTGAACAAATTACAGCTGACTACCAGCAGATTGGGCTGCTACAGCAATGGATGGCGCTTTACCAAGCCTTTCGGCCGCTTCTGCGGAAAAGCAGACCCCGCAAGCTGCTGGAACGGTGGGCGGAGGAAATTGCCCTGGGAGAAAACGCGGCATACCGCGCACTGTTGGAGGCTGCGGTTTTCCACAAGGAAATGCCGGCATTTTTACAACTGCTCGCCCTGGGGCAAGAAAGCGACATTGCACGCAGCGAAAAGGCTTACACCTCCGGTATGGTTACCCTGATGACGCTGCACGGTTCCAAAGGGCTGGAATTTCCAGTGGTCTTTCTCTGCGGCGCGCAAAAGGGGCGTATTCCGTTGGAATCCCCACACCGCCCGACGGATTTGGATGAGGAACGGCGGTTGTTCTACGTTGGCACGACACGGGCGAAGGATGAGCTGATTCTGACGACCGCCAAAGAGGCTTCCCCTTTTCTGGCGGATATCCCCACACCATTTCTAAAAATGGAGGACACCATGCGAAAAAGGCAGCCGTCCGCCGGAAAACAGCTCAGTTTATTTGGATGACAAACACAACATGCAGAACAAAATTCCCCTGCAAAGGTGGGCACATAGTGCTGTCCTTTGCAGGGGAATTTACAGTTCTGAACTGCCGGAAGGCCCCATTGATTCGGCTCTTGAAAACTGGTCTGCTAATGCCTGTTTTTGCAGATGTGTGCGTTTTTTTAAGGCGGCTTCCCGTTTCAGCGCCTCGCCCTTGCTTTCAAAGGATTCATAATAAACCAGAACAACCGGCCGTCTGGAACGGGTGTATTTGGCCCCGCGTCCGCTGTTGTGTGCGGCGGTACGGCGCTGCAAATCCGTGGTATAACCGCTGTAAAACGTGCCGTCTACACAGCGAAGCAGATAAGCATAATGTGCCACCTTTGCAGTCCCCCTTTTCAAACGGCGCCGAAATTCACGGCTGCATTCTCCGGTACTAAAATGAGTATAGACGAAAACCCGCAGGTGCGCAAGGCATTTTGAAAGCCCAGCCGACGGCGTTTTGCTTTTCAGGCCGGTTTCAGCGAGGTACCGGGCCGAATGCGCGGTCTGTTCTTTGACAAAATTATCTTTGAAGCGGAACAGAACCCGTGTTATAATAAAAGCTCCGGCATGTGGATTGCCCGTGCGCTAACATGATCCAGGCTGAATTCAACAATGGACAACCCTGACCCGGAAATAGAACCTGATACCGAAAAGAGGATTTTATGAACGAAAAAGAGATTGCAGAAATCCGCCGCCGGTTCCGTCCGGATAAAAGCAACATCAGCCATGTGCGCGGCTGCTATGTCAACAGCAACCGGGAGATTATATCCCAGTTCAGCCAGTCTTTGGCACTGACGCCGCAGGAGGAAGCTGAAAAAATTCTGGCGCTTTTAAAGCGTTCTCTCTCCGGAACGCTTGGAAAGAACCTCATTGACGTTACCTTTACCACCCAGCAGGTGGTTGACAGCGATGAACACCGGCTGCTTATGACGCTGCGGAACTCTGCCCTGAACGACGAAGAAGCGGTGCAGACCTTTTACCAGCGGGTGATACAGGCGCTTTCGCTGGAAGGCCAGTACATGATTTTACTGGCGCAGGATACATACGACGTACCGTACCGCTCAAAGGACGGTGAATCCCTTGAAGATGCTTCTTCTGAGGTGTTTTCCTACATTTTATGCAGCATTTGCCCGGTTAAGATGACCCAGCCGGCGCTGAGTTATTTTGCAAGCGACAACCAGCTTCACAACCGGACGGCCGACTGGATTGTCTCCGCGCCGGAACTCGGGTTTCTTTTCCCTGCTTTTGACGACCGCAGCGCAAACATTTACAACGCTCTTTATTACTCCCGGAATACAGCGGAAAACCACCAGGAACTGGTAGAGGCCCTGTTCAACACCGAAATTCCCATGCCCGCAGCCGACCAGAAAGAGACATTTGAAGCCATTTTGGAAACCACCCTTGAAAGGGATTGCAGCTACGACGTTGTTCAGACCGTTCACGAGCAGCTCTACGAGCTGATTGAAGAGCACAAGGCAAACAAAGAGGCGGAACCGCCGGTTGTTTCCAAGAGAGACATGAAACAGGTTCTGCAAGGCTGCGGGATTTCGGAACAGCGCGTTACAGTCTTTGAGGAAAAATACGATGCGGCCTTTGGCCCCGACACTGGTCTCAGCCCGCGCAACCTGGTTGACAGCAAATTCCAGGTAAAAACCCCGGATGTCACCATTCAGGTGAACCCGGAGCGCAGCGATCTCATAGAAACGCGGGTTATCAACGGCGCAAAATATATCCTTATCCGTGCGGAAGACGGCGTGGAGGTCAACGGGGTGGATATTCATATTGCGCCGTAAGGAGCTATTCCAACCGGAAAAAGCGGTAAAAAAGCAGGACTTTTTCGCCCTGCTTTTTTGCCGCTTTTTATTTTTAGGACTGGGCATCCGCCAATACAGGACGATTGCTGTGGCGATGAAAAATTCACACCATCCCGCAAAAATACCGGTCAGGTCCCGGACAGGCCGTACGGCCTCAAGCCAAAATCAACCGAAGACATTGTGTTTATCGGTTCCTTTTTGAGCCGCTGCGCATAGGATACAATAAAAACATCTTTTTGCGCAGGAGGAACCCCTATGCCGATTATTTATCTGAGCCCATCCACCCAAGAGTGGAACCAGTATGTCATTGGCGGTTCGGAAGAGTATTACATGAACCTGATTGCCGACGCCATGATTCCATATCTACGTTCCAGCGGTATTCAATATACACGCAACACGCCCAATATGATGGCGGCGTCATCCATTGCCGCGTCCAATTCCGGCAACTATGACCTGCACCTTGCCCTGCACTCCAACGCGGCGCCTGAGTCGTTGTCCGGCCAGCTCCGCGGCCCGGATGTATACTACGACGCACGGAGCTGGCGCGGAAAACGCGCTGCCGACATTATCGCCAATAACCTGAAAGCCATTTACCCTGACCCAAGCCTGGTTGATGTACGCACCACCACTACGCTGGGTGAGGTCAACCGCACCCGAGCCCCTGCCGTGTTGGTTGAACTTGCGTACCACGACAATGTAGACGACGCGACCTGGATTGTCACCCACATCAACGAGATTGCCTACAACCTTGTCCTTTCGCTGACCGAATATTTCGATATTCCCTTTATCCTGCCGCAGGAACCGAGGATTGGCGTGGTAAGCGTTCAAAGCGGCCGGCTCAATGTACGGGAGAAGCCTTCGATAAACGCGCCGATTAAAGGCCAGCTCTCCAACGGGCAGCGCGTGACCGTATGGGGCACCTGGAACGACTGGTATGTGATTGAAAGCGGTCCCCTGGTGGGATATGTTGCACGTCAATACATCCGCTTTTGAACGCCTGAATAAAATGAAAACAATACATGAAAAAAGGCTCCCTTTCAAGACAGGGAGCCTTTTTTGCCACATGGTACAGCCACAGACGCTTCAACTGAAACTGTTTTTATACCTCCGGCTTAAACGCCATATTCTTTCTCCGCTTTTTCTCCTGGTACATCCGGTCATCGGCAATTTTCATCAGAGCATGGCTATCATTGCCGTCACCGGGATAAAGCGCATAGCCGACTGAAAAACGAACCGGAATGACAGTATGATCGGTCAGCTCAACCATCCTGCCGTTGCGCTGCTCCAAAAGGGTATTCATCTGCGCCATAAGTTCCTCGGTTGTGGAAAAGCCGTAGAGGAACAGAACAAATTCATCGCCGCCAAGCCGGGCCGCTACCCTGTTTTTGATTCCGCCGGAACGCAGAACCCCGGCAATGGCCTGCAGATAACGGTCTCCGTTTTCATGCCGATAAATGTCGTTGACCAGCTTTAAATCATCGGCATCCACCATGATAAGCGCCGCGTGATCCCAGCTTTCAGGCGGGATATTGTCCAGCCGGTTGTAAAACGCCCTGCGGTTATACAAACCGGTTAACAAGTCGGTATCACGTTCCCACTCTATGGACTGCCGTTCCTGAATGGACTGTGTTATATCAATGACAATTCCCATTCTGCTTTTTTCATAGGCAAAGGTCTCCATACTGACAAAGCGATCTGGTTCTCCGGGGATTCGGAACACGGTTTTTTCCGGATTGGCAGGATGGCTGCGAACCTCCTTGAGCTTGCGTTCAAACAGCTTATAATCAGAAAGCAGGTGTTCCGCTTCCTTAGCATCCAACCCAAGGACCTCCCGGAGGCGGCTTGTTGCCATAATCCGCTTCATGCCGGGCGTATATTCATATATGCCGATGGAAACCCTTGCGGCATCCAGCACGGTAGAAAGTTTGTCAGTGGTTTCCAGCAGGCTGCGGACCATTTCATTGATGTGATCGCTCAGCTCGGCAAACTCCGGCGTAGAGCGTTCCGCAAGCTTGGTGTCCAAATCTCCTTGAGTGATCATCAGCAATTTATCATTGATGGAAGAAATACTTTTGAGGATATGCCGGTTTAGGTAATAGGTAATAGCCAGAACCATAATTATGGACAAAAGCAACAAATACAGGGCAAGCCACACGCTGTTGTTGTTAACCGGTTCAATCAGGCTGCTTTCGGTGCAGGTACGGGCCAGCAGAACCGAACCACTTTGTTCATAAACACAGTAGCTTTTTATCCCGTTGATTACCGCACGGTAGCCCCCTTCCTCCTGCCGCATTTGCGATGGATCAAACCCAACGTCGCCGGCATTTTTGCCCACCAAAGCCGAATTGGTTGAACCAAGCACCTCATAGGTTTCGGCGTCAAGCGCAAACATTGTGGCTCCCTGTTTTGCCGTCAGCAGGGAAAAAATGTAAGAGAGCTCGTTTTTCTTCATGGCGTTGAGCACCCGTTCCGGCTCCATGCCAATCTGCACAATTTCCTTACCGTCCTCGCGCCAGACGGCGGCATACTGCATAAGCTTCTGTTCCGCCGTATTGGGGGTAATGTCCTGGCACAACTCCAGAGAGCGGTCCTCCAGCATGGGGAGGAAAAACTGCATCTGTTCGCCGGAATTGAAGTTGAGGCCGAAATATTTGGGTTCAGAACCCGCATACAGGTTGCCCTCTGTGTCAAATATGTGGAATTCGTCCACCTGAAGCAACTCGGCAACCTTTTTCATTTCCGTCTGATCCTGCAACATTTCCGGATGATACTGCACAATATAGGCCGCCGCTTTGGCGCGTATCAGGCATTCATTTTCAAAATCCTGCCTGGTCTGTTCCGATTCCGCTTCGTTTTGACTGAGAATTTGCTCAATTTGCCAAAAAAGAACCTTTGAGGTCTCACGCGCGTCGTCATACGATGATTTTAACTGAAATAAATAATTCAGTGCAAGCGACAGCAGCATTGCTGCAAAAATGATCAGAATTAATCGTTTTACAATGATCCGTTTCACGATGTCCTCTCTCTGCACCAGGTTTCAAATTCAGAAACCGGAAGCGGCTTTGAAAAAATGTAGCCCTGCACCATATCACAGTTCACCTGGCGCAGATATGCAAGCTGTTGTTCGGTTTCAATTCCCTCGGCAACAATGTGGATGCCCAGCTTGCCGGCCAGTTCAATAAAGCTGGCAATGACATGCTGCGACTTGACGTTTGAAATATCGCCGAAAAAGTGGCGATCCAACTTGATGGTATCCACATCAAATTCCTGCAGCAGTGCCAATGAAGAAAAACCAACGCCAAAATCGTCCAAAGAGCACTGAAAACCGCTGGCGTGCATCTGTTCAATTGAACTTTTCACCAGTTCCCGCTGCTGCTCGTCAAAAAAGCTGGACTCGGTCACTTCCAGTTCAATGACACCGTCCGGTATTCGATATTCCCGCTTGATTCTGGAAAACTCCCGCAGAAAGTTCAGATTTTTAAAATGAGCCCGCGACAGATTGACCGAAATGGGAAAATCCAGCTTTTGGTTTGCGTCCAGCCACTTTCGGATCAGGGCGCAGACTTCTTCAAACACATACAGGTCAAGCCGGCAGATATTGTCATTTTTTTCAAAGAATGGAATAAAATCAGAGGGGTAAATCATCCCCCGCCGTGGATGGAACCAGCGTACCAGCGACTCCGCGCCGCAAACAGCGCCATCCCTGAGACGCACCTTGGGTTGCAGATAAATTTGGAAATCACGGTTTTGCAAAGACCCTTCGAACAGGGCATTGAGTTCCTGTTCATTGCGCAGAGCCTGCAGCAAATCCGCGCTGTAAAACATGCATTTTTCCGGATCATTTTGCATTCTGCAGGCAATTCTTGCGCGGTCTTGAAGGGTATTGATATCCAACGCCGGATCATCGGCCAGGCAGGCGCCCTGCAACATGGTCAGGCGGTAGTGAATATCCGTATACTGCGCAAATGAATTGATGTCCTGGATAATTTCATCCAGACGGTTTTGAATTTCCTCCGGATTGTTTTCCCGCAGGCAAAGGAAGAAATAGTCCGCTTCACTGCGGGCGGCAATTTCCCCTTCTTTGGTATGCCGCACCAATACGTTGTAAATATACTTCAGCATATCGTCCCCGGCCGCTATGCCAAAGTTTTCATTGATAAGTTTAAAGCCTTTTACATTGAGCAAAACCACAACATAACAATTTGGTGGTGTGTGCTCAGTCAACCGCGGAAATTCGGCCCGAAAGGCTGCATTGTTCATTCCACCCGTAACCGGGTCGGTAAAGGCGATATGCTCCAGCCGGATTCTGTTCTTCCGGTAGCTCCAGAAAACACTGAACAGAAAGAGAGTAAACAAAAAGGATACGCCGCCGACAATGAGGAACGAGCGGAAAATATAAGCGCTGGCTTCGCCTGAAATGAGATCGGCCGGCACAAGCGTCAGCAAAACCCAATCATTGATTCCGAGCGCGTGGTAGGTTATGACCAAACGGGCGTCATCCACCGCAGTAAATTCAAAAGCGCCGGACGCTTGCCGCATAAGATCCTGTTCCATTTGCAGAACAGCCTCGGTGGTCCTTGCGTCCGCACCTGTCTTAAAAATATCGTCAAGCTGCAAAAAGGGCTTTAAATCAGTCGGCGAAATGACAACCTGACCGCTGCTGTCTATAATGCAGGACAGACCGCTGCCTTCAAAGCTTTTGGGTTGGATGAGCGCCTGTACATTTTCCTGCCCGCATACGCCGACGATAACCTGTTCAACCACTCCGTCCCGATAGACCGGTGCCGAAAACAAAAGATTCTGATTTTCTGTGTAGACCACACTGGTTTCCCCTGCAAAGGAAGCCTGTACCCCTGAAAGATTCCCCAGCTCAGCAAGATCGTCCCTCTGTGGAACGGTATTTCCCTGTCGAGCCAGAACAAGCAAAATATCAAAATTCAAAAGATCCGCTTTACGGTTGAGAACCCTTTGCAAGACTGTGTCATTGGGTATTCCGGGCACAGAATCCGCCGTCAATTCCAAAGCCATTTCAAACGCTTTCAACTGGGTTGTAATGTCGTTGGTTAGCTGGTAAGAAACATCCCTTACATATTGCCTGGTGCTCCGTTTCAGCGTTTCATTTAAGCCAGAGGTATTCCAAACCATCAGCGCAATGATAAAAACCAGAACGGCGGATAAAACGCCAATCTGGAGCACCTGCTTCTTGGTGGATTTCTCAGGCAACAACGTATTTGATCGATTGCGTTTCATGTTAAAACCTCGTTACAATTAGACTCAATATAATTTTAACATACTTTACTTTTTGAAACAACACACAATCCAGCACATTAATGTATCGTTCGTGGAAATTTATTGAATTTAAAGGTACGGTAAGGATGGAAACTATTGGAAAGAGAATTTTTCATAAGCACCGAGCAAATCTTACCTGAATATTATTCAGCCCTTCAGCAACAGATTATCGTCGGGTGTTTGCGATATAAAGACAAGCTCCCTTGTAAAATACAACTTTTACCTTTCTTTTTTGGAGAAAATTTTTCAATAAGCATATACAAACTTTGTATTTCGCGTTATAATTGTAACAGAAAATTAGCTTAGGCTAACATTTTTGTTTGGCCTTATGGGAAAGAGGAAAAGCTGTGACGTTGGCAGAGGGAGAAATTGGGCAGATATATGCGGTAGAACACGCCGATCTGCCGCTGCAAGTTGAAAAACGCATGGAGGCGCTGGGGATGACCCAGGGCACAAACCTTAAAATTATGCATAAAAAAGGAAAAGGCACGCTGGTCATCCTGCTCCGGGGCACCCGGTTTGCCGTAGGTTGCGGTATTGCGTCCAAAATTCAGGTGCAGGAGGTGTCCACATGGAACAGGAAATGACAGTTGGCTTTATTGGCAACCCCAACTGTGGGAAAACCACCCTGTTCAACGCCTTTACCGGCGCCAATCTGAAGGTGGCGAACTGGCCGGGCGTCACCGTGGAAAAGGTGGAAGGGGCCATGCGGTACCACGATCACCGGTTTAAGTTGGTGGATTTACCGGGGACATACAGCCTGACCTCCTATACCATGGAGGAACAGGTATCCCGCGGATACATACTGAGCGATGAAGTGGACGTTATTGTCGATGTGGTGGACGCCTCATCATTAGAGCGCAACCTCTACCTGACCCTGCAGTTGCTGGAACTGGAAAAACCGGTGGTTATGGCACTGAATATGATGGACGTTGTGGAAAAGCGCGGCATGGAAATTGACCTGCACCGTTTGCCGGAAATGCTGGGTATTCCGGTGATTCCGGTATCCGCACAGAAACGCACCGGATTGGACATTCTACTGCACACCATTGCGCATCATAAAGGCGCCAGAACCGCGGATCGACTCATCCATCATCATTCCTCGGACCAGGAGGACCGGCACAGCCGGCACGCAATGGTCTACAGCGACGAGTTGGAGGATAAAATCGACCGCATCAGCGATGAACTCCGCAAGCAGTACCCAGAGCTTCAGAACGAGCGGTGGCACGCCATCAAGCTGCTGGAGCAGGACCGGGAAATCACCCAAAAATACCCGGTTCACCTGCCAGAGGTTCTGGACCGCAGCTATGAAAGCGATATTATCAACCAGAAATACGATTTTATTGAAGAAATTATAGCCGAAACGCTGGTCAACCGGGAAAAACGGGCTGCACTGACCGACCAGGCCGACCGTTTGCTGCTCAACAACTGGCTGGCTATTCCCCTGTTTCTTGGCATTATGGCGTTGGTATTCTTCTTCACCTTCACCATTGGTGACTGGCTCAAAGGGTATTTGGAGGAATTCATCGGCTGGGGCTCAGGCTGGATTTCTTCCGGAATGGAGGCTATCCACGCGGATCCCACGCTGACCTCCCTGATTGTAGACGGCATTATTGCCGGGGTTGGCGGGATTCTTTCCTTTCTGCCCAATATTTTCATCCTGTTCCTGGCGCTGGCCTTTTTGGAGGACAGCGGCTATATGTCCCGCGTTGCTTATGTCATGAACGGATTAATGGGGCGGCTGGGCCTTTCCGGCCGTGCGTTCATCCCCATGATTCTGGGTTTTGGCTGTACCGTGCCTGCCCTGATGGCTTCCCGCGTTCTGGAAAGCCCAAAAGATCGCCGCCGGATTATGCTGATCACGCCGTTTATGTCCTGCAGCGCGCGGCTTCCCATCTACATCCTGTTTTCGGCGCTTTTCTTTCCGGATTATGCCATGCTGGTGGCCTATTCCATGTACCTCATCGGTATTGCCGTGGCTATTTTGGTGGCGTTTGTGCTGCACAAATGGGATCGAAAAAAAACCACCGACATGTTGCTCATTGAGCTTCCGGAATACAAAATGCCGAGTATGCGCACTGTCGGTATTTATGTTTGGGAAAAGGTTAAGGATTATTTGACCAAGGCTGGCACCACCATTTTCATTGCATCCATTGTTATTTGGTTCCTGCTGAACTTTGGTACACAAGGCCACACTTCGGATATGGCGTCCAGCTTTGGCGCACAGCTCGGGGCGCTGCTGGTGCCCATCATGGCACCGATCGGATTGGGCTTCTGGCAGGTTGTTGTCGCCCTCATTGCCGGTATTTCGGCCAAAGAGGTGGTCGTCTCCAGCTTCATTGTTCTGTTCGGAATTCAGAGCATTGGCGACGCCGGTGAAATGGCAACCCTGAGCGCCTTGCTTGGCCAGATTGGATTTGGGCCGCTCAACGCTTTCTGTATGATGTTATTCTGCCTGTTGTACATCCCCTGTGTTGCCACCCTTGCCACAGTCAAAAAGGAAACCGGCAGTGTCAAAAATATGTTCCAGGTAGCGGGCTTTCAACTTGCGACTGCATGGATTGTCACCTTTGCCGTTTATCAAATTTCATCTCTTATCATGGGGATGTTATAATAAACGCATTGGGCGGAAAAAATGTTGATGTTTCCTGTAAAAAAGGACCTGCACGAATTGTGCAGGTCCTTTCTTCTATTTACGCCTTTTCCTTTTTCTGCTGAAGGATGGCCTGATGCTCCTTGGAAAGTTCCTCGATCAACTTGACAAAGCTCCAGCGCTGATTGGTAGCTGTTACCATCGCCTTGAGTGGAATGACAATTTCTTCTTCGCGCAGGGACTTCAGCAACAGATTCATCCGTTGGTTTGAAATACCGCACATACACAGTACGCCGCCACAGGCCGGAGGCGCGGAAACCGCTTCCTCTTTTGAGGCAAAACCTGGGAATCCCGCAAGATAGCCGACGTCCTGCGCCAAATCCAAATCAGAAACTATATACTCCTCAATGGAGAGCCGTTGTAAAACCGTCGTCAGCTTTGGCCGGAGCTCTTGCTCGACCGCATATACAAGCACCCGCTCGGGTATTGGGGAAACAATATGAGCTTTCATTTGCACTCTCCTCCACATTTACATTGTTTTTATTTAACCATATATTCCGCCAAATAGCAAGGCGTTTACCCAAGCCGTGCCACAGTAGTCCGTTGCCTGGCATCAATACCGGGATTGACGACTCCTCTATTTTGTGTTACTATATAGCGGTAAGTAGTAGCACAATATAGTAAAAAGGGGGAATTTCTCCTTGGAAAACCTGACCGAAATGTTAAAGGGAATCTTAGAAGGATGTGTACTGGAGATTATCCGGCACCATGAGACCTATGGATATGAAATTACCCGCAGGCTCAATGAGCTCGGCTTTTCTGACATTGTGGAGGGAACGGTTTATACCATCCTGATACGGCTGGAAAAGAATGGGCTTGTCGACACTGAAAAACGGCCCTCTGAAATGGGACCGCCGCGAAAATTTTATACGCTGAACCGGGCGGGACAAATGGAATTGGCCCGATTTTGGGAGAAATGGGAGTTTATTGCTTCCAGGCTTCAATCTTTAAAGGGGGAACGGTAAATGGCTCAATTATTGGCACAGCTCCGCAAGTGGAAACAGGAAAAAAGAGAATACCGAAATTATCAGGCGCGAAAAAGAAGCCTGCCGCAGGAATACCAGATTGTCATCAAAGAAATGGAACAGTATTTTTGGAATTTTGCGCTTGATTCCAGTATGATGGATCTATTGTACCGTTTGATCGAGCTATTTGAAGAAGGCGCGCGCGAACAGCGCAGCGTGCTCTCCATTACCGGAAACGATGTAGGCGGGTTCTGCGACGATTTAATCGCCCAGGTTCAGCTGAATACCTGGGCCGCACAGCGGCGGAGAAAGCTCAACCAAACCATTGCCAAAAAGCTGGAAAAAGAGCTGGAGTAATCATTTCGGGTAAAGGATAGCGGCAACAGTCCTGCTTTGTCCAGTTCTTTAGTAAAAAAGGATATTCAAATGCCGCAAACCGTGCTATAATGAGGGCAAATTGCAAAAGGTGGTGGCGGGATATGCGTTCCCAACAAAAATCTTTCGTTGCAACCCACAAAAAAGCATTTGCAGCCGGCGCCGGTCTTTTCGTGGTGGCTGCCGCCTGCACCGTCGGCGGTATTACACTGGCAAATCAGGCCTCCGAAAGCACCACTCTGACACCAGTAGCACTTCCTTCGCTCTCCTCTTCCTCAGCCGTTTCACTGCAAACGGTTTTGGACGAACGCGGGATTGTCCTCGCCGAGGATGACCAGTATGAGCTGACCGCGCAGCAAGGAGGCGGAATCAAAGGGACGATCACTCATGCCAACGGTTCAAAAACCGAGATTTTAATCGCTTCGGATGGGAGCGCCTCTATCCACACCATTCCAGCACCAAGCTCTGAACAGGAGCAGAAAACAGAAACCGTTTATTCGTCTAGTCAGGCTGCATCCAGCCGTTCAGAAGCGAACTCGCCGTCTAAACCAGTCATTTCGTCCGAGTCAAGCGTAAGCAGTTTTTTTAAGGATGAGGATGAATATGACCCCAACGCGCCTTTGGACGCCGACTATATTGTGGAACATGTCACCTACCAGACCTCACATTTTATGACCTATGCACCCGATGAATGGAAAAAAGCGTTTGAGGCCGGGGTGCTGACCCGGGAACAGTATGACACGCTCCGCCAAACGCATGGTGAAATGCAGTGCCATAAAGAAGATTGGGCATTGGAGGACATCACTGTTGAATTTCCTATCAACGGTTATGCTGATATCTTTCGCGGATTCTCCAACAAAGGGTATACCCAGTTTGACTTTATTTATGAACCGTTTCAGCAACAGGGGAAACCTTTCATCCGCTTTTTGTTTTACTATCAATAAAACGCCAATTTGTGTTATATCCGTATTCGTTATAAACCAGAGCGATACAGGCTTATTCAATACACAAAAATGGAGGGAGTAACATGAAAGAATGTCCGCGCTGCGGCGAAATGGTTGGGGATGGTCTTGAGCATTGCTATAAATGTGGTTATTTATTCGATATGTCCAAGCCGATGATTACTTCAGGGGCTTTCAAAGTGATTGCATGGGTTGTATTTGGCCTGCTGATAGCCTTAGGCGTCCTGATCGGATTTTTGGGAATTCCAAGCACCTACTTCACGGGATACACCTTTAACTTTGCTGGTATGATTGGTATGTGGATTACAGCGTTGGTTCTATGGCTTTCCTGTGCCGTTATTTCAAGTATTCTGCACCACTTAGAAAAAATGCACAAATAAATATGGGATAAAAAGTCTCGCTCTGTTTTACTGCTGCGAGAGAATATTATTCGTTTTTCTCCGGCAAATGAAAACGATACAAAAAGAAAAACAAATTGTAAGGGAGGGCCAGAGTGTAAAAACACTCTGGCCCTCCCTTTTTGGCGGTTTTCCATTCCATTTTTCAAAACAGCATTCAAACTGATTTGTTTAAGACTATCACATTTCGGTGGGCGGAGAACAGTTCAAAGCAAACGGCCGAACACCAACGACTATTTGACCTATCTTAACATTCAAAGGACAAAGGATGTGTAAAACAGCATAACAATTTAAAAATAAAATCATGACAGCCATTTCCCGGCTAAAAAATAGCCGTCACACGCGCAGGCAACAGCTTGGGTATTTTATTCTTTCATATTCGCCAAATTCAAATGTCACTTTTCAAGCGTAGCAGAAAAATTATCATTCATACTGCCGATAACCTCCATACCCGAATCAATATGCCCGAGAGAGATAAGCCCGTTGGAATTTCGGAAATCCTTATAGAAGATTGATAAATTGCCCCACGGTGCATACAGGCACAAATCACCCACATCAGGGTCAAATTCGTCTGGTTCTCCCTCTGTGGGAAGTTCGTTATCCATATAAGCAATTTTTTCTATACCGTTAAAATCCTCAAAGGCGAGTTCAAGGGGAAGCATATCATAAAGTGCATTGGCAGCAGGGGTATTATATAAAGTTACATCAAATTCTTGCCCATTTATTGTCAATTTCAATTTTCGTTCTCCGGTTTCGGGTGTTTCTATATTACTTGACAATGATTCCAGCTCCTGCGAATTCGTTGATTGATTTTCCAAAATTTCGGTGTTATTTTGTATATACGACTGCTCCTGCTGAGAACTTTGCTCGGAAACAAGCGGTGTATCTTGCTGATCTGCACAAGCAGCAAGCCCCAAACCAATCAATACACCTAAAATGATTAAAACACCTTTTTTCATGATTGTACCTCTGACTTCTTTCTTAATTTTCGTATCATTTTTGTGCAGTAATGAGCAATAAAGATACAAAGCCCCATAAGTGCGAGATAATCTATGTAAAATAGAATTTTCGATTCGCTGTAATCCAAAAATACAAATTCTGCTTTAAGCAGCAGATAGGTCAAAAAATCTCTGCTGATAAACGCACACACACCATATCCGGCAATCATCAATCCGGCAATAAGCAAGGCGATACTGTGGCTTTTTGACTTGTTTTTTATTCCTGCCGCCTTGCGGGACATTCCCAAAATCATATTCCAGTGCAAACCTAAATGCAGGCTCATAAGAATATATCCCCAATATGCACCGAGAATATGAAGCCGTCTGGCCAACGACATATCGCCTACTCCCGGCAGAAAATTAAACACGTACCGTGACATCACAATGCCGCTGTACATTTGAACAAGCATAGAAACAAGCACGAGAAGAGCGGTACAAAGCGTTAAAATACGCATTATGCTGTACTTCCCTTTAAATAAGGCTTTGTACCAATGCCCATTCAAAATGTGGTGAACAATAAAAAGGAGCAGCATTCCTGCACCCACCCATTCGTGGAGCGCTTCTCCCCACAAATGATAGCCCATTAAGAAAAGCAGTGCCAGCGTCATTAAAATATCTACGGCTAATTTGATAACGACTTTCGGTTTCATTCCTCCACCGCCTTACCTATGCAGGCAATAGCGTTCAGACTGCGGGGATAACCGATATACGGCAAACACTGCGAAACAACTTTTATCAGAAAATCCCGGTCATTTCCCACATTCATATTTCCTTTGGAATGGGCGATAAGCTGTGGTTCACACCCGCCCTGTGCCATAAGAAAGCAAAAGGTAATGAGTTCACGCTCCGCAAGGGTTAACCCCTTGCGGGTGTAGTAGTCGCCAAAGCAGTTTGCCGCCAACCAGCGGTTGATATGCCCCGTTTTCCAGGATTCTTTCATATGTTCACCAAAAATTTCTGCCTGCGCTTCAATTCCTTTTTCAAGTCGGTTATCAAGGGTAGTTGTTGCCTGACCGTCAAGAGGAAGTTTAACGCTTCGCTCTGCAGATACTTCATTTGTAACATTCAGAAACGGTAACATTCTGCCATAGCCCAAATAGTCAGTTGCCTGATAAACAATTTCCTTTGCAATAATCGGTGTGATACCGTTCTCTAAGGCTTTGGGGAGCATTTCTCTGTATGCGTCCAAACCGCCGCAGCCAATCAGAGCCGCCAAAATCGCCATATAGCGTGTCTCTTCATCTAACTGCTGATTTTCTTCGTTTGGCACTTCGGTGAAAGCAAAATACGCAAAGCGTTCTGAAAATTCGGGATCGGTACTATGCAAGTCCATTTTAATCTATCCTTTCATATTTTTTGGCTGCCTACCGACCACACGTGTTTATCTTTTGCGGCGGCAGGGGTATTTTGTGCCATTACGCCGACCAATTTGTGGGGAACATAGGGTTCTTCCAAGAAAGCAAGCTCATCGGCGGTCAAAGTAAGCTGGACGGCCTTCACCGTACCCTCAATGTGGTGGAGTTTCGTTGCACCCACGACAGGAGCAGTAACCTTTGTTAAGAGCCAAGCGAGGGATATTTCGGTCATAGATACACCATACTCATCCGCAAGCTGCATCACACGGTCAATGATGATACCGTCCTGCTCGGCGGTTGTGTCGTATTTCAGATGTGCATAGCTATCCTCCTGCAACCGTTTTGAGGTTTCTCCGGGGCGTTTGGAAAGCCGCCCGCCTGCCAGCGGACTGTATGGCGTCATCGCTATATTTTCCTCACGGCAGAACCTCGCCATTTCCCGTTCTTCCTCACGAAAGATTAAATTATAATGCCCCTGCACCGATACGAATTTTGCAAATCCCTCTTTTTCGGCAAGTGCATTTGCCTGTGCAAGCTGATAGGCAAAGCAGTTGGAAATCCCGATACAACGGGCTTTACCTGCTTTTACAGCGTTGTTGAGGCCCTCCATAATATCGTAAAGAGGCGTATTGTAATCCCACATATGGTAAATGTATAAATCCACATAGTCCATTCCGAGATTTAGAAGGCTTTTATCCAGCATTTTTTCAATGTGCTGCTGTCCCGTGATTCCCGCTTCCATTTCCTCACTGGTACGGGGCAGGAATTTTGTTGCAATTACAACATCATCACGCTTGGCATAGTCCCGAATCGCTCTGCCGAGATACTGTTCGCTGGTTCCGCTTTGATAGGCAATTGCCGTATCAAAGAAATTAACGCCAAGTTCCAGCCCTTTTTTGATGATTTCACGGGAATGGGCTTCATCAATCGTCCAGCTGTGCTGACCGTTTCCAGCCTCGCCAAATCCCATACACCCCATACAGATACGGGACACATTAAGTTCTGAATTTCCTAATTTTGTGTACTCCATAAAAACCCCCTTATACGCCCGGCTCTACAAACATCTTTTTGTCTTGTAAGCGCTCCATATGGGTAGCCCATTCTTCCTTTTCGATATCTTCAATCGACACCGAAACGAATTTTTCATCAATGTTCAGTTCTTTTGCCAAGAACTGCTGAACCTTAACGGCGATCTCTTTTTTTGTCGTATCGTCCCGTCCGGGAAACATTGTAATATCAATATGCGGCATAACGCCACCTCCTGATTCTTCATTTGCGGCAGAACATTTTCTCGTCACAAATCCGTTCGTCTACTTAAAGACCTTTTACCCAATCTTCCAGCTCCCGCTCCGATACATGATTCAGCATTTTGCCTTTCTCCCAATTTGCACCCGGGCAAAGAGGTTTTAGCACTTCTACGGTTTTACCCATTCCGCTGCCGCCGGAAGTTGCAAAGGGGATGATTGTCTTGCCCGAAAAATTGTAGCTTTCTAAAAAGGTATTGATAATGGTCGGTGCAACATACCACCAAATCGGAAAACCGATAAATACGGTGTCGTAGTCGCCCATATTAGAAAGCCGTTCGGCGATTTCGGGGCGGGACTCAGGATTGTTCATCTCAACCGAACTGCGGCTTTTTTGATTCGTCCAATCAAGATCGGCACGGGTATAGGGAACAGCGGGCTTAATTTCAAAGAGATCGGCGCCGGCCACTTTTGCCAAATGCTCTGCGGCGGATTTGGTAACACCGCTTGCTGAGAAATACGCTACAAGTTTTTTGCTCATTTTATTTTTCCTCCAATTTTGTATATTCTTCATCGCTCACAGGCTCGCACCATTCATTTGCCGTATCTTCACCCGGCACTTCCACCGCGATATGCGAAAACCAGCTGTCCTTTTTCGCTCCGTGCCAGTGCTTCACCTCCGCCGGAATCGTGATGACCGTCCCTGGGGTAAGAGAAACAGGCGGTTTATTTTCTTCCCTGTACCAGCCCTCGCCCGCCGTGCAGATAAGAAGCTGACCGCCGCCGCTTTTGGCGTGGTGAATGTGCCAGTTGTTGCGGCAGCCGGGTTCAAAGGTCACATTGGCAAGAAATACTGTTTCCTGCGGATTTGTCAACGGATTCAAAAAGGACTCGCCGATAAAATACTGCGCAAAGGCTTGGTTGGGACTTCCTGTCCCAAACACATTAATTGCTTCAAACTGTTGTTTATCTATCACTTTCATTGTTCAAAGCACCTTTCTTTCATTGAATTCCATTGCTGTCCAGCCAGTCGGACACATCTCCCGAAAGTTCCGAGCCGCCCGAATAGTGGATCGAAAGCGCTTCACCCATTACGGCATCCGGCGCAAGCTTGGCAATAGCTGTCAAGCTCTGCCCGAAACGGCCGCCGCCGTGAGAGCAGAACGGGAGAATGGTTTTCCCGGAAAAATCGTATTCTTCAAGGAAAGAAGCAACCGGCATAGGAATTGAAGCCCACCAGTTGGGATAACCGATCATAACAATATCGTACTCGTCCATATTGTCTATGTGATTTGCAAGTTCTGGGCGGGCCTGTGCGTTCTGATCCCGCTGTGCCTCGTCCAAAACGGTGTTGTAGTCGCTTGAATAAGGATTTACCATTGTAATTTCAAAGATGTCTGCACCCGTCTGACTTTGGATTTCTTCGGCGACACCCTCTGTATTGCCTCCCCACGAGAAATAGGCAATCAGGATTTTACCATTTCCGTCAGCAGGCGCATTTTGAGCTCCTGTGCCTGAAACACTGCCGGAACCGGGAGCCGCATTTAATACCAAGCGAATACCGAGATTGAAACTGCCTTTATTTTGTTCCAATGTAGCACGGTATGCCGAGCGCATATTTTTAGCAAAATCATTCCAGCCGCCGCCACGGTAAACCCGAAGCGTGCCGGAGGCAGGACCGGCAGGATTCGTTTGTTCATCAGCGGAATAATCGCCGTAATAATCCCAAACCCATTCACTTACATTACCGTGCATATTGTAAAGTCCATAAGGATTTTCGGAAAAACTGTCTACCGGGACAGTGGTTTGTCTGTATTCGCCGGGTTGTACTTCCAAATTGCCCTGTGAAAAATAATTGTCCTCTATTTGATAAGGGTAATGCCCGTAATAGTTTGCATCCTCTGCGCTCGGTGAATTTTCCATATAAAACGGCGTACTCGTACCGGCACGGCAGGCATATTCCCATTCCGCCTCAGTGGGCAGGCGGTAGCCGTTTGCACTCCTGTCCCAGGAAACACTCTGACCGTCGATTGTATAGACCGGGGTTAATCCGTCCTTTTCACTTCGGGCGTTGCAGTAGGCTACTGCGTCAAGCCAAGAGATGTTTTCAACGGGCAGATTTTCTCCCGAAAAGTTACTCGGATTATGGCCTGTGATTTCTTCATATTCCTTTTGCGTCAGCTCATATCTGCTCATATAGAAATCACTGACCGTAACCGTGTGCTGTGTTTCATCAGCACTGCGCCACGCTTCGGAATCGGGGCTGCCCATTTGGAACGAGCCGCCTTTTATTAAAACAAAGTTTTCAGGTATTTGCATATCGGTTACCTCCAAAGAATTGCTTGCAGGCGGTTGTTCCGAACTTGCTCCGAGATTTTCTGATTGGCTGCAAGCTGCCAGAGAAAACACGAGGGATAGCGATACAAGCAGCGATACCATCTTTTTCATAACATGACCTCCTATTCAGCAAGTCCTATCTTGTTCAGCCATTCGCTGACAGCGCTGTCCGGACTGTCAGAGGCACCATCTCTGATATGCAGCCCTTCCGTCACGGTTGCATTTGGTTCCAGAGTTTTCACCTCATTTACCGTTCCAGAAAGTCCGCTGCCGCCGCTGGTGCAGAACAGAGCAACCGTCTTGTCGGACAGGTCATAAGTATCGAAAAATGTATAGAGGATCATTGGCATATCACCCCACCAGTTGGGAAAGCCCACATAGATCACATCGTACTGTTCAATGTTTTCAATGCTGTTAGAAATAGCCGGACGGGCGTTGTTCCGCTGTTCTTCCTGTGCCAAATCTACAACGGTATCATAATCATCGCTGTACGGTGTGGCGGGTACGATTTCAAAAATGTCGGAATTTGTTTGGCTCTGGATCGACTTGGCGACATTTTCGGTGTTTCCCGACCAAGAGAAATAAACCACTAATGATTTCGAGCTTGTTTCGATCGGTGTAGAAGAAGCATTTGGGTTACTTGATTCTTCGCTGGGTACGGAAGAATCGTTTTGATTATTTGGTTCTTCGGCGGATGTTGAATTGGGAGTACTTGACTGCGGCGGGGCAGAGGAAGAACCCTCATTATTCGCATTGTTGCTGCAAGCTGCAAAAGAGAGCAGCAGAGTGAGTGCCATAAAAATAGAAACTAATTTTTTCATTTTGAAAATCTCCTTTTCGTTTTGTTTTTATTCTGCGATTTCATTTCAAACCGCAGATAATCCAGTCGATCTAATTGCCGTTCCTTAAAGTGGATTTCATCAAGCGTTCCATTTCTTTTTGTTTCCAGCATTTTAAGCCGCTCATCTTCACCGGATATACCTTGTAAAAGTAATTTCATATATCGTTCCACCTCGGCATTTGTGAATCCGATGTCGTGGAGCGTCATAATGGTGCTCAAACGCTCAATATCGCTGTCGTCATAATGCCACGAGCCCATTACTTTTTTGACCTCGCCGCATAATCCCCAACTTTCATACTCCTGTAATATCCTGACAGGAATGTTATATTTTTCGCTTGCCTCGTGAATGGTCATTTTGGCTCCTCTCCCAATAAAAAAATAAAGATGCTCCGTCTTGGAACATCTTTATTATAAATTTGACCATTTGAAATGTCTAATGCTTATATTTTATCAATAGATATGTTTTTTAAGCATTGTTCTGCAAAATCAATAAAAGCAGAGGTTGCGGCCGAAAACATCTGGTCCTTCTTCCACCCCAAGACCGTTGAAATCTCCAAAACGGGTTGTAATGGAATAAAGCGTAAATTTTCGTAGGTACAGTTTAAGTTTATACTAAGCATTACCCCAATATTTTCTTTGGCTAACACGGCTTCGTTATAAGGAAGATTTGCGGTCGCCGCAATTTCCACCCGATCTTTAACATCACCAAACCATTTTCCGATTCGGCTTTGGTTGAAGTCGCCTGTTGCAGTCACAACCGACATTCCTACTAAATCCTCTGGTCTTATCCTTTCCTTTTCGGACAGCTCGGAATCGTTCGGAACAAACACACCCCATTGTTCTTTGATTGGCATATTGACAAAGTTATATTTACGCATATCAACCGGCTCTGACATTAAACCTATATCGAGAAATCCTCTTTCAATATAATCGCGAATATTATTTGCGTTTCCGCTGTATATCTCATATTTTACATTGGGATATTTCTTGCGGAATTCTGCGATGATTTTTGCCAGATATTCCGTCGAACGGAATTCACCGCTGCCGATTGAAATTGTGCCGGAGAGTGCTTCCTCTTTTTGCATAAAATCTCGTTTTGTTTTATCTGCCAAAGACAGAATTTCCTGCGCACGGCGTTTTAATATCATTCCGTCCTCGGTTAAAATAATATTGTGATTACTGCGGACAAACAGCTTGACGCCAAGCTCCTGCTCTAAATCAGCAATTTGTCTTGACAGCGTTGGCTGTGTAACGTGAAGTTGCCCGGCTGCTTTTGTAAAGTTTTCTTCTCTTGCAACTGCTAAAAAATAGTTAAGTACACGAAGTTCCATATCCGCACCCCCGCATATAGTTTAGCATAAATTTCTCTCAAATTCAATATATCTAACACCCAGTTATGCCTATTAAGAATTCCAGAAATCTTCTCTCATGAGGACAAAGCTATTACAAAAGAAAAAAGCCCCAAACGCGATTTGCGTGTCGAGGCTCTCGGATGTAAAGGGACTGTGAAAAAGATGTTTTTAGCGTTTCGGCAGGTGGAGTCGAACTCCTACAGCACACAAAAAGTTGGTAGCAGGTCGGAGCGTTGAGGGCGGCGGTGACTTTTGAAAAAAAGCCGGAGCAAGCGATATATCGCTTGCTCCGCGTCTCTGCCGGGGACAAAAAAGATGCTGGTTCAAACGCAGGCATCTCAGCCATGATAAAGAAAAGAGCCCGGAGCGCGAATTGGCTCCAGGCCCTGTCTGGCGGAAGCGGTGGGATTCGAACCCACGAGCCCCGTTAGGGACTACCGCATTTCGAGTGCGGGCCGTTATGACCACTTCGATACGCTTCCAAAAAAGAAAGTCGTTATCCAAAAATTGTTGCGGAACATTCCCGCAACAATTTTGATAACGACTAATAGTATACTAAAAAAACGGACAAAATGCAAGTATTATTTTTACACTTCAAAATCTGCACTGACACGGTCTTTGGTGAGGCTGCGCACAATTTTTGCCGCCTCCAGATGCGCCGGGTTGGTGCGGTACGCTTCCAGCGAAGCCTTGTCGGTAAATTCCGTGTAAAGGCAGATGTCGTGCGAGGTTTCGTTGTAAGTCACCGAAACCTCCACTTTGAGCAGACCGTCAATCCGGCCGACCAGCGATTCAAGCGCCTGCTTCATCTGTTGGTAATGCCCGGAAGAAAGATAGGCTTCCTTCCCTTCAACTGCATTGTATAGAACGATGTGCTTGATCATAGTTTATTCCTTTCTGTTGATGTTCTGTTTTGTCAAAGTTTTTTGAAGCTGCCAAAACGGCGGCTTGATCCTTTTCCACCTGAAGCAGACTGAACATCCGAAAATCATTTTTCAAAAACCGGTTCCCGGATTTTGTCATTCAGAGGTCCTTAGGTGAGAAACCCTCCATTTAATCGCCAAACGACATTCCAATTTTACGGGCGATGCGAATCATTTGATGATCGGTTGGGACAAACTTGGTAATGCCTGCCACATCCTCCAGCGGATTGTGGGTGACCACGTTGTTTTTCATGGCAACCGACACGCCAAAGGTGCGCTGCTCAATCAGCTCAGCGGCATAAACGCCAAACTGGGTTGCAAGTACACGGTCATAGGAGGACGGGCTACCGCCGCGCACAATATGTCCCGGCACAACCACGCGGGTGTCAAACCCAATGCGCTCGCTGATTCCCGCCGCGATGCGGTTGGTCGCAGTAATTTCCCCGCGTTCCTGGCGCTGTCTTGCGCGCTCCTTCTTTTTGAGCTTGGCTTCCTCTTTGTCCATGGCGCCTTCTGCAACCACGACAATCGAGAAGTTTTTGCCTTTATCCGCACGGCGCTGAACCGACTCTGCAATTTTATCCACATCAAAGGGAATTTCCGGAATAACGACAATATCGGCCCCGCCTGCAATGCTGGAATAAAGGGTGAGCCAACCGGCTTTGTTGCCCATGATCTCAATGACCATAACCCGCTTATGGCTGCAGGCCGTGGTGTGAATGCGGTCAATGACGTCGGTTGCAATATCAACCGCCGTATGGAAGCCGAAGGTTACGTCGGTTCCCCAGATGTCATTATCAATGGTTTTAGGCAGGCCGATGACATTCAGCCCCTCGTCCGAAAGCAGTTTTGCCGTCTTATGAGTACCGTTGCCGCCGAGGATGAGCAGACAGTCCAGCCCCATTTTTTTATAATTGGCTTTCATGTTCTCGACCTTATCGACATTGTCCTCAATGACCCGCATTTTTTTATAGGGCTGGCGCGAAGTGCCCAAAATGGTGCCGCCCCGCGTAAGGATACCTGAAAAATCCTCCGGGCTCATTTTATGGGATTCTCCGTGAATCAGGCCGTGATAACCGTCTACAATGCCGACGATCTGCGGATCCTTTACCTGTTCGTAGATCGCTTTTGCTGCGCCGCGAATGGTTGCGTTCAAACCTGGGCAGTCGCCGCCGCTTGTCAGAATGCCAATTTTCATCTTCAACTTCCCCTCGCTTTTCTCCAACGAATATAGTTTTATTATATGCCACCATACGCCGAATAGCAAGAAGGCACAAAAATTATTCCCGGTTTTTTGCAGAGGTAAAATGCCGTGTAATCCATTTAAACAAAGCAGACAACACTGGTACAGCCAAGCAGTAGAGGAATACCGTCAGAAGATCCAGTCCTGAAAGAGCAACGGTGGAGAAGATTGGCTGGAGCAGCGGAATGTAAATGGCCCCAAACACTACAGCTGCTGACAACAGTACAGCAAATATGAGCTTTACATTGTTGAAATACGGTACTGAAAAAATGGTCTTGGTTTCACTTTTACACTCAAACACATGGATGAGCTGGGTGAGCACCAACGTCAGAAAAGCCGCTGTGCGCGCAATGTCCACGGTATGGTAGCGGTCAAAAAAAGTGGTAAAAACCGCAAGGGTTGTCAGCCCGATAAGGCAGCCGCGGAACAGGATGGTGGTAAGCAGCCCGCCGGAAAAGACGCTGTCGCTTCTGCGGCGCGGCCGCCTGCTCATTACGTCATCTTCGGCGGGCTCCAATCCCAGAGCGATGGCCGGAGGGCCGTCGGTAGCGAGGTTGACAAGGAGGATTTGAATGGGCAGCAGGACGACCGGCAGGCCCATAAGAATACCGACAAACATGGTGAGCACCTCACCGATGTTACAGGAAAGCAGGTAACGAATAAACTTGCGGATGTTGCTGTAAATGACTCGCCCTTCCTCTACGGCGGCGACAAGGGTTGCAAAATTATCGTCAAGCAGGATAAGGTCGCTCGCTTCTTTGGTGACGTCGCTCCCGCCAATGCCCATGGAAACGCCGATATCCGCCTCTTTGACCGCCGGTGCGTCGTTGACGCCGTCCCCCGTCATGGCGACGACATGCCCATGCCGTTTCAGCGACTGAACAATGCGTAGCTTGTGGTGCGGGCTGACCCGCGCAAACACGGTGGTCTGGTTGACCAGTAAATCCAATTCATGGTCGCTCATGGACTCCAGCTCACTGCCGGTGATGACATGATCGCCCGTGTGGAATATGCCGATTTGCTCTGCAATGGCGGTGGCGGTTGTTTTGTGGTCGCCGGTGATCATAATGGTGCGGATGCCCGCTTTATTGCAGATGCGAATGGCTTTGCGCGCCTCTTTTCGGGGAGGATCAATCATACCAGCGAGGCCGATGAAAGTGAAATCCTGCTCCTCGCGGGAGGAGGCGCCAAACGGAAGTTCCTTGTATGCAAAGCCGATGACGCGGAGCGCCTCCCCCGCCATCCGCTCATTCTGTTCCAGGATCTCCGCTTTTTTCTGCCGGTTGAGGAAAGCGGTTCCCTCTTCGGTCAAAAAAGTGGCACAACGGTGCATGAGGACATCCACCGCGCCCTTGAGAAAGAGTAGTGTTTTGCCATCCAGCGTCTTGACGGTAACCGTCATGTACTTTTTAACGCTGTCAAAAGGATTTTCATCCATTTTGCTGTAATGGGAAAGCACCTGAGCGGGTTTTGCTCCCGCCTTGGCGGCGGCAACCAGCAGGGAGAGCTCGGTGGGGTCGCCTTTGTTTTCATCTCCTTCGCCGGAGCAAAGGCTCGCATTGTTGCAGAGGACAGCGCAGTCCAGCAGGCGTTTTAATTGTTTCCCCGGTGCAGTGGTGCGGCCGTTCTCGGTAAGTTCCCCCTCCAACTCGTATCCGTCGCCGCTCAGAGCATAGGTGTGCCCGGAAACGTAAAGCTGTTTGACCGTCATCTTATTCTGGGTGAGGGTGCCGGTTTTATCCGAGCAAATGACGCTGGCACACCCCAACGTTTCTACCGCGTGCAGACGGCGAATCAGCGCCCTGCGCCGAACCATCCGCTTGACGGCAAGCGCCAGCGCAATGGTGACAATGGCAGGAAGCCCCTCCGGTACGGCGGCGACAGCGAGTGACACCCCGGTAATCAGCATATCTACTGCATTTTCCCCGTGCAGGATACCCGCTCCGGCGACAATGGCGCAGATAATAAGGCAGCCGATGGCGATGTATTTACCAAGTTCATCCAGCTTGTGCTGAAGCGGGGTCTGGCTTTCCTCGATTGAACCAAGCATACCCGCGATGCCGCCCATACGGGTCTGCATCCCGGTTTTCACAATGCGTACCCGTGCACGGCCTTTGGTGATAATGGCGCCCATAAAGGCCTGTGCATCCTCCGGCTGGCTGTCCGGATCCAGCGCTGGATCGCCTGCGAACTTATCCACCGGAACTGATTCTCCCGTCAGGATGGATTCATCGGCGGCAAGGGCAGTCTGGTGCAGGATGAGGCCATCCGCAGGCACTTTATCCCCTGCTTCCAGCTCCAACACGTCGCCTGCCACCAAATCTTCAGCCGGGACATGCCGAAGCACGCCGTCGCGGTATACCCGCGCGGTGGGGGCGGCCATTTTTTTGAGCGCCTCCAGCGTCTTTTCGGTGTTGAATTCCTGAATAAAGCCCATGATCCCGTTGAGCACGACAATGACTGCAATGGCGGCTGCTTCCACAAACTCCCCCATACAGGCCGACACAATGGTGCTGATAAGCAGAATGATGACCAGAATATCCTTAAACTGGCTGATAAATATTTTGAAAGCGCTGATCCGCTTGCCGGAAGCCAGCTGGTTTTTCCCGTTTTTCTCCAACAGCCGCTGGGCCTCGTGGGACGTAAGCCCGGGCGGTCCAGCCAACCCGGCCGGTTGCTTCTGCGGAACGCGCGGAGGGTTGACCTCCGAGACCTCGTTTAAATCCCTGTGCAGCACGTCAAGCAATTTCACTGCAATCTTCCTTTCCTGTTTCACTTAGCTGGTCCATTCATATTCATTCTGCGGGTGAAATATGCGGCCAAGCACCTGGGTAATACATATTGACAATGTGGTTGGAAATAGTAAAATAAAGGAAACAGGAAAGACAGGTGAACCAATATGGCAGAGCATGTACAGGTTCTTATCATCGGGGCAGGAACTGCCGGGCTTTCTGCCGCCATTTATGCGGCACGGCAGACGCTGAATGTCCTGGTAATTGAGAATAAAATGACCGGCGGGCAGATTGTCAACTCGCCCGACGTGGAAAACTACCCGGGAATTGAAGCGGTTTCCGGCTATGAATTTACCGAAACGCTTTTAAAGCAGGCCAAATCCTTTGGTGCAAAGGTCATCAGCGCGGTTCCGACCCGTTATCAGCTTACCGGCAAACCGAAGCATGTTTTTGTCGGCGAGCAGGATTATACGGCGGATACCGTCATCCTTGCAAATGGAGCGGAGCACCGCAAGCTCGGCTGTCCCGGTGAGGAACGCCTGGCTGGGCGGGGAGTCTCCTACTGCGCCACCTGTGACGGCGCCTTTTTCCGCGGCAAAGAGGTGTGCATTGTCGGCGGCGGCAACACCGCGCTGGACGACGCGCTCTACCTTGCCAAGCTCTGTAAAAAGGTACGGCTTATCCATCGGCGGGATGCGTTCCGCGCCAGCGCAGGCACGGTGGAACGCGTGCTGAAAAACGAGGTCATTGAATTTATCCCGAATACGCAGGTCAAGGAAATTCTGGGGGAAAACAAGGTAACTGCGGTGCAGCTTGTTGATAAGGACGGCAAAGAAACCGAACTTGCGACCGATGCGGTTTTTGTCGCGGTTGGGCTGAAGCCGGATAACGGGATATTTGCGCCGGAGGTGGCGCTCAGCGAGGACGGCTACATCCTTGCAGATGAAAGCTGCAAAACCAACGTCGAAGGGGTATTTGTTGCGGGAGATACCCGTACCAAACTGTTGCGCCAGCTTGTAACCGCCGCCGCAGACGGCGCGGTTGCCGCAACCCAGGCCGCGAATTATCTAATGGAAAACTGAGCCAAACACACCTTGTAATACCTACAGCTGTAAAAAGCAAACGGCAATGGAGTTCATCCATTGCCGTTTGCTTTTTCGTTTTATCCCGTTCAATTTTCACAGCAATCCTGCGGCCGGATACCATCGCAAAGATGCTTACGGTTCACCAAAGACATGCTTTTCAACTCCAAGAAAGGCGTGTGAAAGCCGCCGTCTGTATCCAGTGCAAGGCAAAAATCCTTTTTCCGAGCCGCATCGAAAGGCGGATGCTATCCGTTGTCTGCCGCCAGCATCTGTTCCAGCAGCGCCGCCGCATAGGCGATATAAAGGGCACAGGGACGCTGTAGGTAATATTCCGGCGTGCGTTCCGAAGGAGCTGGTTCCTCCCGCTGAAGTTCCAAACCCAACAAGTCGCGGCAAAGATAGGAGCCAAACCGTTGCTCAAAGGCTTTGGCAAAACGCTGCACCCGTTCATACTGTTCTGCCTTGTCGGCGTAACGGTTAGGATCGGCCGCTCCGAGCCGAAGCCCCAGTACCATGAAAGCGCCCGTCACCGCGCCGCAGACCTCACGCAGACGGCCCATTCCGCCGCCAAATGAGGAACAAAGGCGCATAGCGTATTCCGTCGCCGTGCCGCATTCCTCCGCAAAAGCACCAAAAAGGGATTGGGCACAGTTGCAGCCCGACGTAAACAGCTTCACCGCTTTCTGCGCATGGTCCTCCCACCGGAGGCCGTCTTTCGAAAGCGCTGCAATGATTTCATCCTGTCTCAATTTACATTCCCCTATTTTCGATACATGCCGAGGATTTCCCCTATATACATGGTGTGGTAATCCGGATCGGCCGCATAGATTTTCTCCACCGAAGCGTCGGTAAAATACTCCGGCGCAAGCTCCTGATGGTGCAATTTTTTGCAGACGATGACAAGGTCTGCCTCCTCAAAGGCAACGCCGCCGTCCAGCATGATTTTGGTGAGGCCGCATTCCTTTATTTTATCCACATCGCGGCCCGACTTGCTGCCGCAATAGTTTAAGGTATCACGGTGTGAGGGATCGAAGAAGGACATGGTAAAAATGTCGTTCTCCTCCATAAAGCCAAAGGTATGGCGGCTTTTGCGCACATAAACGGTTGCTACATTTTTGTTCCAGAGAAAGCCCAAACCGCCCCAGGCCGCCGTCATGGTATTGCAGCAGTCCGTGTTGCCGGCTGTCAACAGGAACCAATCGGAGCCAATGCGGGTAAAGACGTTGTCATGAAAGGTTTTGGGGTCTATTTTCTGAAAAGCCATGCGAAACACTCCTCTCGTTCTTTTTCTTTATTGTAGCAAACCGCACAGGGAAAAACAAGCGTGCCGGCGCCGATGAATTTTATGCAATGATATGCACTTCTTTGCCCCTTTGGTACAGGAATACGAATAAAAAACAGCGCTTTCAACGCCAAAAAAGAATCCTCTTATTGGCATTGTGTATAAAAGTACGGACAGATTGCAGGCAAAAACCGCTAGTTTGAATGAATATACATCAAATTGCATATTTATTCATATTTTACTTGCAATTCGCTGAAAAAGATGTATAATGATAATAACAAATGAATTGTGAAAGGAAACTGAATCATGGAAAAGCTCAACAAAGTGGTACTTGCTTATTCTGGCGGTCTGGACACCTCCATCATCATCCCGTGGCTGAAAGAAAACTACGGTTGCGAAGTCATTGCCGTTGCCGGCAACGTCGGGCAGGATGCGGAGCTGGAAGGCCTTGAGGAACGTGCGCTGAAAACCGGCGCCTCCAAGCTTTACATAGAGGATTTGCAGAAAGAATTTGTAGAAGATTTTATCTTCCCCACCCTCAAATGCGGTGCAGTTTATGAAGAGGATTATCTCCTCGGCACCTCGTTTGCACGGCCGGCCATTGCAAAACGGATTGTTGAAATTGCCAAGGCCGAAGGCGCGGACGCCATCTGCCACGGCTGTACCGGCAAAGGCAACGACCAGGTTCGGTTTGAACTGACCATCAAGGCATTTGCCCCGAACATGAAGATCATTGCTCCGTGGCGGATTTGGGACATCAAGTCCCGCGATGAGGAGATTGACTATGCAATCGCCAAAAACATCCCCATTAAACTCACCCGTGAAACCAACTACTCCAAGGATATGAACCTCTGGCACCTTTCCCATGAGGGCCTCGATTTGGAAGATCCTGCAAACGAGCCGGATTACGATAAAATCCTTGAAATGGGCGTTTCCCCAGAAAAGGCTCCAGATCAGCCGACCTATATTACCCTGCATTTTGAAAAGGGCATTCCGACCGCACTCGACGGCAAGGAAATGGACGGCGTTTCGCTCATCAAAACGCTCAACAAGCTCGGCGGTGAGAACGGCATTGGCATTGCGGATCTCGTTGAGAACCGGCTGGTCGGCATGAAGAGCCGCGGCGTTTATGAAACCCCGGGCGGCACCATCCTGTACCATGCGCACAAGGTTTTGGAAACCATTACCGTGGACAAGGAGACCCAGCATTACAAGCAGCAGGTCGCACTGAAATTTGCTGACCTCGTTTACAACGGCCAGTGGTATACTCCGCTGCGCGAGGCGCTCTCTGCGTTTGTAGACTCCACCCAGGAGCATGTCACCGGCGACGTCAAGCTCAAGCTCTACAAGGGCAACATCATCAACGCGGGTGTGACTGCGCCGTACTCCCTCTACAACGAGGAAGTTGCCACCTTTGATGCGGACGATGTTTACAATCAGGCGGATTCCCAGGGCTTTATCAACCTGTTCGGTCTGCCGATTAAGGTCAAAGCGCTGGCGGATGGTAAAAAATAAACATACAGGCAGGCTCCGCGGTTCGGCGGCCGAATAGACAGTGAAACGCCGTACAGATTCCATTTTTCTGTACTGCAGCTAAGGTTTGCCAGCACACCGAAGCCTGCACAAGCGGATAAAACAGGAATCCCGCGGCTGCGGGATTCCTGTTTTCAAAAGGACGCCAGGGCTTTGCCTGGCGCCAAAGCAACACCGAAAGGATTTTTCAGTTATGGCAAAAATGTGGGCAGGCCGCTTCCAGAAAGAAGTGGACGAAAAGGTCAATGATTTTAACTCCTCCATTTCGTTTGATCAGCGGATGGCGCGCAACGACATCCAAGGGAGCATGGCGCACGCAGCCATGCTGGGAGAAACCGGCATCATTGACAAACAGGAAGCGGAAGTCATCCGCGCCGGATTACAGGACATTTTGGACGATCTGGAGAGCGGCGCGCTTGAGATTGACCCGACGGCGGAGGACATCCACATGTTTGTGGAAGCCGAGCTGACCAAACGCCTTGGCGACACCGGCAAACGCCTGCATACCGCGCGCAGCCGGAACGATCAGGTGGCGCTCGACCTGCGGCTTTACCTGCTGGACGAAATTGACGCGGTCAAAGCACAGGTTAAGGCGCTTGCGCAGGCTTTGTGCGGTCTTTCCAAAGAACACCTTGAAACGGTCATGCCGGGTTACACCCATTTACAGCGTGCGCAACCCATCACCTTTGCGCATCATTTAATGGCGTATGCCTGGATGCTTCTGCGCGACCTCTCCCGTCTGAGCGACACCAAAAAACGGATGAATTATTCCCCGCTGGGCAGCGGAGCGCTCGCCGGGACCACCTATCCCATCGACCGCGGCATGGTGGCAGAACAACTTGGGATGCAAGGCATTATGCCGAACAGCCTGGACGGCGTATCCGACCGCGATTTCTGCATTGAGCTTGCAGGTTCCCTTTCGATTTTGATGGTGCATCTTTCCCGGTTCAGCGAAGAAATCATCCTCTGGTGTTCGTGGGAATTTAAATTCATCGAGCTGGATGACGCCTATGCCACCGGCTCCAGCATCATGCCGCAGAAAAAGAACCCGGACATTACCGAGCTCATCCGCGGCAAGTCCGGCCGGGTTTTTGGCGACCTGATGACCCTGCTCACCATGATGAAGGGGCTTCCCCTTGCGTACAACAAGGATATGCAGGAGGACAAACAAGCCATTTTTGACGCGCTGGATACCGTTAAACTCTGCCTTGGCACCTTCACCCCCATGCTTGAAACCATGACGGTGCTCAAAGACAACATGCGTGCGGCGGCGGCTAAGGGCTTTATCAATGCAACCGACTGTGCGGACTATTTGGTCAAAAAAGGATTACCCTTCCGCGACGCTTACAAATGCACCGGCGAACTGGTGGCAAGCTGCATTAAGCAGGGACTGACGCTGGAAACCCTGCCGCTGGAGCAGTACCAGGCCTCTTGTGCGCTGTTTGAGAAGGATGTATACGACGCTATCAGCCTTGAGACCTGCGTCAAAGGCCGGAAGGCAGCCGGCGGCCCTGCACCGGAGAGCGTGGCAGAGCAAATCCGCATGGCGGAACAGGCGCTGGCAGAATATTAAAATAGGTTCCGCGGGCGCTTATCACGGAACACCAGGAAATCCATTGAAGTTTTAACAAACGAAAGGCGGAGAACAACTATGTTAAACATCGGAATCATTGGCGCAACCGGCTATGCGGGCGTGGAGCTTCTGCGAATTGCCCTCAGACACCCGGATGTGCGAATTGCGGCGCTGTCCTCCGTCAGCTTTGAGGGCAAAGCCATCAGCGAAGTGTACCCCAACCTCAAGGACATCTGCGACGATGTTCTGGTGGATGAGGACACCGTCATCCAGAAAAGCGACGTGGTGTTCGCCTCACTCCCCCACGGCTTGTGCGAGCCGCTCGCCCGCAAATGCGTGGAGAAGGGCGCGCTGTTCATCGACCTGGGCGCCGATTTCCGGCTGACCAATGAAGCGGACTACAACGAATGGTACGGCCTCGATTACAACGACCCAGAGCTGCACGGCTTAGCGGCCTACTGCATTCCGGAACTGCACCGGGACGCGCTGAAAGGTGTTAAAATCATCGGTAATCCCGGCTGTTATCCGACGAGCATTGGCCTGGCGCTGGCTCCTGCGCTCAAAAACGGCCTGATTGAGCCGGACAGTATGATCATCGACAGCAAATCCGGCGTCACCGGAGCAGGGCGCGGGCTTTCCCAGACCACCCATTATCCGGACTGCAACGAGGCGTTCTCGCCTTACAAAATAGCGGCGCACCGCCACACCCCGGAGATTGAGCAGACCCTTTCCGGGCTTGCGGGGCAAAAACTCCATGTGACCTTTGTGCCGCACCTGCTCCCGCTCAACCGGGGCATTGTCTCCACCATTTACGCCACGCTTTGTCAGCCGTCGGATTTCGACAGCATCCTCGCGGCATACAAGGCGTTTTACCAAGACGAACCTTTCGTCCGCATACTGAACAAAGGAGCGATTGTCAACCTGAAAAACGTGCGGATGTCAAATTACTGCGACATCTCTCTGCACCTTGATACACGAACCAACCGACTCATTGTTGTCTCGGCCATTGACAACATGGTTAAAGGTGCGGCCGGCCAGGCAATTCAGAACATGAACATTGCGTGCGGGCTTGACGAGACCACTGGCCTTGATATGATTCCGCCGGCCTTTTAACCGGCTGCTGCTTCAAACCAATCCAACAAAGGTAAGAGAGGGAATAACCGTGTTTATTAAATTTAACGGCATTGATTTCGTGGAGGGCGGCGTCTGCGCCCCCAAAGGCTTTACAGCCTCCGGCATTCACTGCGGCATCCGTAAAAACAAAACAAAGGATGACCTGGCGCTCATCGCCTGCGAGGTTCCATGCAGCGCGGCCGCCATTTACACTCAGAATAAGGTCAAAGGTGCGCCGCTTTTGGTTAACAAAGAACATCTTGCAAACGGCAGGGCGCAGGCGGTTCTCTGCAACAGTGGCATCGCGAACACCTGCGCGCCGGACGGGATAGAAGTTGCCAACAAAATGTGTGCCATTGCCGGAGAAGCGCTCGGCATTCCGGCGGAGGATGTTCTGGTTGGCTCCACTGGCGTTATCGGGCCTTCGGTCCCGGTTGAGCCGATTCAAAAGGGCATTGGACCGCTCAAAGAGTCGCTCTCGACAGATGGGAGCATCCGGGCGGCCAAAGCCATTATGACCACCGACACCTTTCCGAAAGAAGTGGCGGTATCCTTTCTTCTGGACGGCAAAGTCTGCCGCATTGGCGGCATTGCGAAAGGAAGCGGCATGATCCATCCCAACATGGCGACCATGCTCTGCTTTATCACCACCGACGCCGCCATCGATCCGGAATGGCTGCGCAAAGCTATCAAGCAGGTGGCGGACATCACCTTTAATATGATCAGCATTGACGGCGACACCTCAACCAACGACATGGTCACCCTGCTCGCCTCCGGCCTTGCGGGCAATCGGGAAATCAACAACAGCGGCGATGATTACGAAACCTTTGTCAACGCGCTGTATGCGGTCATGATGAACCTTTCCCGTGAGCTTGCGCGGGACGGCGAGGGCGCGACCAAGCTGTTGGAGTGTGCGGTAGACGGCGCGCCGGACGATTTAACCGCGCGGAAGATCGCCAAGTCCATCATCACCTCCTCGCTGTTTAAATCCGCCATGTTCGGCGCTGACGCCAACTGGGGGCGTATCCTCTGTGCGATTGGCTATACCGACGCAGATTTTGAAATCGACAACATTTCGGTGGTGCTTTCCTCAGCCAAAGGAAGCATTCTGGTCTGTGAAAAAGCGGCAAGCGTGGATTTTGACGAGGACGCCGCCAAACAAATCCTGCTGGAGGATGAAGTAAAAATTATCGTTGATCTGGGGTACGGCGAAGGCTCCGCGATGGCGTGGGGCTGCGACCTCACCTACGATTATGTCAAAATTAACGGTGATTACCGGACCTGATGTCCCGTATGCTTTCCCAAAACTTCCATAACAAAAAGGCGGTGGATTTCATGCACATTACAAATGAAGAAAAAGCAAAGGTACTGGTTGACGCACTTCCCTACATCCAAAAGTATTACAACAAGGTCGTCGTTGTAAAATACGGCGGTAACGCCATGCTGGACGAGGACCTGAAACAGGCGGTCATGTCCGACGTGGTGCTGCTCTCACTCATCGGCATTAAGGTTGTGCTCATTCACGGCGGCGGCCCAGAAATTAACACTATGCTCGACCGTGTGGGGCTGGAAAGTAAATTTGTAAACGGCCTGCGCTATACCGACGACGACACCGCCGAGATTGTGCAGATGGTACTGGCGGGCAAGGTCAACAAAAGCCTTGTTTCCCTGCTCCAGAAGCACGGCGGCAAGGCGCTCGGCCTTTGCGGGACCGATGGCGGCATGATTTCCACCCAGAAGCTCGAAGGAAAGGATGACCTCGGCTTTGTCGGTGACATCACCGGCATCAACGTGGAGCCGATTATGAACGCGCTGGACAGCGGGTACATCCCGGTCATCGCCACGGTGGCGACCGATGAAAACGGCCAGATTTACAACATCAACGCCGATACGGCGGCGGCGCGGATTGCCTCGGCACTCGGGGCGGAAAACGTCATCCTCATGACCGATATCCGCGGCCTGCTCCGCGATAAAAACGACGAAGAAACTCTCATCCCAGTCGTACAGGTCAGCGAGGTTCCTTACCTCATCAATCAGGGCATCATCTCCGGCGGCATGATCCCGAAGATTCAGTGCTGTGTGGAAGCGGTACGTCGTGGGGTCAACCGCGCATTTATTATCGACGGGCGCATTCCCCATTCCATCCTGATTGAAATGCTCTCCAACGAAGGCATTGGAACCATGTTCCTGTAATGAAAGAGGCGTGTGACATGAATTCAACCGAAGTAAAAAGCACCGACAAACAATATATCGCCCCCACCTATGCGCGGTTTGACGTTGCATTGGCACAGGGCAAGGGCGCAACCTGCACCGACTTTGAAGGGAATGCCTACATCGATTTCACGAGCGGTATCGGCGTCAATTCCCTCGGCTTCTGCAACGACGCATGGTCGGCGGCGGTCGCCAAACAGGCAGGCACCCTGAACCACGTTTCCAACCTGTACTTTACTGCTCCGGGTGCCATACTCGCCAAGGCGGTGTGCGAAGCAACCGGCTACCAAAAGGTATTTTTCGGCAACTCCGGCGCGGAGGCAAACGAAGGCGCTATCAAGGTAGCGCGCAAATACAGCTTTGACAAATACGGCGCTGGGCGTTCCACCATCATGACGCTCGACAACTCCTTCCACGGACGGACGGTCACCACCCTTTCCGCCACCGGGCAGGAACATTACCACCAGTACTTTTTCCCGTTTACCGGGGATTTTGTCTACGGTCTCGCCAACGACATTGAGGACGTCAAATCCAAGCTGGACGAAACAGTATGCGCGGTGATGGTGGAATTTATCCAGGGAGAAGGCGGCGTTGTTCCGCTTGATGAGGGCTTTGTACAAGAGCTTGCCGCCCTCTGCGCGGAAAAAGACGTTCTGCTGGTCGCCGATGAAGTACAGACCGGCGTTGGGCGTACCGGTAAATTTCTCGCTTCGGAATGGTACGGCGTAAAGCCGAACATCACTACTCTTGCGAAAGGGTTGGGCGGCGGACTCCCCATTGGGGCGGTGCTGCTGGACGAAAAGACCGAGCAGGTGCTCGGCTTTGGCGACCACGGCTCCACCTTTGGGGCGAACCCTATCAGCTGTGCGGGTGCAAAAGTTGTAATGGATACCATCGCGCAGCCGGAGTTCCTCGCAAGGGTTGCGGCGCGCTTTGGACAGATCGAGCAGAAGCTCGCGAACTGCAGCGAGATTGCCGGACTGACCGGCAAGGGCATGATGGTCGGCATTGCGCTGAAAACAAAAAAAGCGGGTGAGGTTGCTAAGGCCTGCCTGGAAAAGGGACTGCTTGTACTGACCGCCAAAGACAAGGTGCGGCTGCTGCCGCCGCTTGTCATCACCGACGAAGAGCTGAACAAGGGACTTGATATCCTTGTTTCGGTACTGGGTTAATCAATCAGGAGGGATACCATGAAGCATCTTTTGAAACTGCTGGATTTATCCAAAGAGGAGATCATCAACCTGTTAAATCTTGCGGATCAACTGAAATACGAGAAAAAATACGGCATTCCGCACAAACATCTTGAGGGAAAAACGCTGGGAATGATTTTTCAGAAAGCGTCTACCCGCACCAGGGTTTCCTTTGAGGTTGGTATGTACCAGCTCGGCGGTACGGCGCTGTTTTTGAGCGGCAACGATATGCAGATTGGCCGCGGCGAGCCGATTGAGGATACCGCACGGGTGCTCTCCCGTTACCTGGACGGCATTATGATCCGCACTTTTGCCCAGCAGGAGGTCGAGGATCTCGCCCACTATGGCAGTATCCCCATCATCAATGGACTGACCGACTTCTGTCATCCCTGCCAGGTGCTGGCGGATTTAATGACCATCCGCGAGTACAAGGGCACGCTTGAAGGGCTAAAGATGTGCTACATCGGCGACGGGAACAACATGGCGAATTCGCTGATTGTCGGCGGCATCAAGACCGGGATGCAGGTGAGCATTGCCTGCCCGAGCGAGTACCGTCCAGCCAAAGAGGTGCTGGAATACGCCTACGAAAACGGCAAGTTTTCCATGACCACCGATCTCCTGAGCGCCGCAGAGGGCGCCGACGTTATCTTTACCGACGTCTGGGCGTCGATGGGACAGGAGGAAGAGGCCAAAGAGCGGCAAAAGGTCTTTGCCGGGTACCAAATTAACGATAAGGTCATGGCTGTGGCAAAGCCGGATGCAATGGTTCAGCACTGCCTGCCGGCGCACCGTGGAGAAGAAATTACCGCAGAGGTGTTCGAGAAACACGCGGATGAAATCTTTGAGGAAGCGGAAAACCGCCTTCACGCGCAGAAAGCGGTCATGGTGACCCTGATGAAAGACACCGCTAAAAAGTAGTAAAACAGACCAAAAGGGCGCTTCTTATGAAGCGCCCTTTTTTGCAATCTGAGCCAAACTATATTCGGCAACGACGTCATATGAGCGAGCACTGGTGTTACACCGCAATTCGTATAAACCAAGGTGCTGTACCGGCACGTCTCCCGATATAACTTTTACACATCCCACTCCTTGAGTTTTTGGATGTTCAGGGCAGCGACTGTCAGGCCGTCTGGATCCGGGGTATCATCCTCAACGAGGATATATGGCACACCGATGCGCCGCGCGCACTCCACGATCCCCCTGATGTCAATGACGCCTTGTCCGAACGGACAAGATTTCCCCTTACCATCCCCGTCCTTGATGTGGATATCCTTAATTTTAGCAGCGTTTTCCTCCATGAACCGGATGATGTCCACCCCGGCTCCAAGCGCCCAGTAGGTGTCCAGTTCCAGGTAGAAATTCTGCCCTTCAAAGGTCTTTAACAGGGTTTGGATGGGCCATTCGCCGTTCAAGGGCACAAACTCCGGCGCATGGTTGTGGTAAAGAAAGTTGAGTCCCGCCTCGGTCAAACGTTTGACAATGGGTTTTAACTGCGCAATGGTGTCGTTCATTGCTTCGGGACTGGAAACGTCGCCAACACAGCAGGCAATGTTTTGAAGGCCGACTTCCTTGGCATAGGCAATGACCTCGTCTATCTTTTCGGCAATGCTCGGAATCATCATCTGGGATGAAACCGGCTTCAGATGATTGACTTTCAGTTCCTCAAGCAGCTCCTTGGCTGACAGACCGTAAAAACCGGTAAACTCGACTGCACGGTATCCCAGTTCGGACGCTTTTTTGAGCATGCCGCGGAAATCCCGTTCGCATTCTTCGTGAACGGTATAGAGCTGTAATGCATAATCGTGATTCATGGACGTATTCCTCCGTATATTTGATTGGTTTCCTGTTTATCATAGCGCGTCTGAGGATTTTTTTCAACTGTTTTTGGTGCCGGAATTGATCCTGTGCCACCAGAATGCTATAATAATACACAGCAGGCTGCCGAGTCCGGTGGCTAACCTTACAAAAAGAAAGGATGACTTCACATGGCAGTAGCACAGCCATACGATATGCCTTTGGAGGAACTTCGGACATACCTTCCTCCGCTCACTCGGCAGCAGGATTTTGACTGTTTCTGGAACAACACCAAACGCGAGCTCGCTCGCGTGCCGATGGAATACACCCTTACCCCCATCGATTATCCTGCCCGTAACATTGAGCTTTACGAGCTTCGCTATAAAGGTATGCACGACGCAAACATTAGCGCCTATTTCGCAAAACCGGTAGGCGCCGGCCCGTTTTCCGCAATTGTCAGCTTTCATGGGTACAACTGGGGGCCAAACTCGCTGGAAGACACCGTTGTCCAGGCTATGCACGGCTATGTTGCCGCCTGTATGATGATCCGCGGGCAGCAGGGCAACAGCGAGGATACCCTACCCGCCACCAGCGGCCATGCTGTGGGCTGGATGAGCAAGGGGATCCAGTCGCCGGAGACCTATTATTACCGCGCCATTTACATGGACGCAGTACGGCTGACCGAAATCATTGCCGGGATGGACTGTGTCAATAAAAACAAAATTGCCGTCATGGGCGGCAGTCAGGGCGGCGCTCTGACCCTTGCCGCTGCGGCCTTGACCGACATTCCCTGCGTCGCCGTGGCAAATTACCCGTATCTCTGTCACTTTCGGCGGGCCATTGACATGGCGCAGATCGATCCTTACCTGGAACTCAACGAATACTTTCGCCGCAATCCAGAGCCAGAAGTAGAAGAACAGGCGATGAAAACCCTGTCTTACTTCGATTTGATGAATCATGCGGCGAACATCCAGTGCGACACCTACGTGTTTACCGGGCTGGTTGACCAAATCACCCCGCCCTCTACCGTATTTGCGGCCTACAATCATATGACCTGCAAAAAAGATATTTATGTGTACCGCTATTTCGGTCACGAGCACATGCCGGGCAACAACCAAAAGCGTTTTGAAGTGCTGAAAAACTATCTGTGGTAACCATTCCGGCAGGGCGATTGTTTCCGGCTTATTGGTCTTGATTTTCCTTTGAGCTTTGAACTTTCCACACCAAGGAGAGTCCTCTGCAAATGTTGCTTTAAAACACAATTAAAAAGGCTGGCGGAATGTTTCCGCCAGCCTTTTTAATTGTGTTTCAAACAAGGTCTTTTCACTGGACTCCCCGGTTATTCCAAATTGATGCTTCGTTTTTTCAGTGCTTGGTAGTTTTGACAATTTGTCCATTCTGAAACCCTCATTCCCTATTTTTGAAACAGGAAACTCTTTTTAGCGGCTTGTTTTCCGACATTATAGGCCGGCAGGATGGACGCGCCCTTTGCCGCTTCACCCATCAAAAGTATCCGTTCATATAAACCTTGATTGTCTATGGAAATCGAAAGCTGGTATTGCTCATTCGGCCAATTCTTCCAAATCCGCTGCTTCCGGCCATTCTTCCAAAAAAGGTTTTATTATTTGGTAAAGGCTTTCCTGATGAACAACATAGCTGTCATGGGTCTCATGCGGCAGGATTTTCAAAATACTGTGCGGAATATGTTCGGCAAGCATGCCGGTATGCTTCTTTTTAATGACATCACGGCTGCCTGCAAGAACCAGCACCGGGATTTGGATGCTCGCAAGCTGCTCCGGATGAATGTCCGGCTCGTCCAGCATCATACGAATAAGCGGCGAACGGGTGAAAAACCATTCCAGCCGAAAGAGAGCACGCCAGCCCGCTCTAAGCCCCTGCGGACTGCAGTTTGCGCCGCTTACAATGAGCTTTGAAAGCAAATCCGGATACCGGCTGGCAAGCAGCAGCCCTACAATACCGCCGTCGCTGAAGCCGTACAGGAGCGGGCATTCCAGTTCCAAAGCGTGGATAAAGGCTGCAATATCCTCCGCCATAAGGTCATATGAAATCTCCCCCGACTTGCTGCTCTTTCCATGACTGCGGCTATCCACCGCATATATGGTATAATGATGGGAAAGAACGCGGGAAAGCTCGTCAAAAATACGGTGATCCTCCCCATTGCCGTGCAGCAGCAGAAACGGTGTTCCCTCCCCGGTCTGTTCGTAATACAAATTTGTGCCATTGACTTTGAGATACATGGAGTACTCCCTATACAGGCGCCGCCTGTTCAGAACGATTGCGTAGACTGAAATAAAAAAGGCAAAGGCCAAATTGGCCCTTGCCCAGGTCTTTTTTATGCGCTTGCCTTTGCGCTTTCTGTGTTTTCCTCGGCTTCCTTGACGTTGTATTTGCGGTTGCGAAGCTTGAGGTAAATACCCGGCAGATGCTTTCTGCCAAAACGCTTCATGCCGCGCACCGTTTTATCGCCTGCGGTGCTTAAGAATACAAGGAACTTGCGCGGGGTAAACCGGCCGGTAAAAATGCCGTCGAGCATGCGCTCAAATACACGGCCAACGCCCTTTGGCATTCGGTAGGCAAGCTTATACAGCTTGACAAACTTGGTAAAATAGCCTTCTGCGAATAACACCTGGTGTTCTGGGAAATTCTTCTGGATCAGCGGTACCTTGACATTAGGATCGCCCATATCGCGAATTTCCCCACCGTTCTTTTCAACCGCTTCTTCTGCAATTTTCGCGAGCTGAGTCATTGGGTAGGGGCAGAAGATGTTGGGGATCATCCGGTCCGGATTGATCTTCGCATTGAGCTTGATGGTTTTCAGGCAGGTGTGCAGATCCTCATACGGCAGACCGACAATGTTGTAAGTCAAGGTCGGGATGTCGTACTTTTTAAACCACTTGAAGGAATTGATGATCTGCTCGTCCGACATGGCGCGTTTGAGGTATTTGTAACGGATTTCCTGGTCGCCCGATTCCACGCCGACGTCGATCATGTAAACTCCGGCCTCCTTCATCAGGCGGACAGTGTCCTCGGTCATGTTATCAAGGCGCAGATTGCAGGTAAACGGCAGATGGATGCGCTCTTTATAAAGGTTCATAAAATCGGTGAACCAGTCGGTGTACATATTAAGAATAGCGTCGCGGAAATTGATGTACTTAATATACGGGTGCTTTTCCAGAATGGTCTCCAGGTACTGGATCGCCTTTTCCGGTTCCTTGACGCGTGCGTAGCCCTTGCGGCTTGGGTAAACCATACGCATCTGCCCGTTGCCGCAGTAGGTGCAGCTGAACAGACAGCCGCGGGATACGACGACAATCGCTGTTGCAATGGAAGAAGCGTCGAGGTTGTCAAAATCAAACAACTCAAAATCGGACATTGGCAGCTCGTTTAAGTCCTGCACAAAGGGGCGCACCGGGTTTTTGATATATCCGCCCTTGCCGTCCTTAAACCACAGGCTTTCAATATGGGTATAGTCGGTACCGTCACGCAGCGCATTGCAAAGATCGAGCTCTGGGTATTCGCCCTCGCCAATGCAGACGCAGTCCATACCGTCCATTTCAATCATTTCTTCCGGGGCAAGGGTAGCATGCGGGCCGCCACAGATGGTAAAGGCATTGGTCGCCTCCTTAGCCCATTTGCACATCTTACGCACCTGCGGAACTGCCGAGGTACGAACCGAGAAGCCGATAATATCGGCATTTTCTTTCTGGATGCGCTCTTTGAACTCCGCCTCTTCCGGGGCATAGGTCAGGTGGTACAGCGCGGTCTGGTAACCGTGCTGTTTCAGGACAGCTGAAATAATGGCAATGCCTTCATGGTAGTTGCCCTTCATATCTTTCCGTTTCTCGTTGCCGAGAAAATCCGGGTAAACAAACAAAAATTTTAGTGTTTTCTTTTCTTCGGACATGAAACAACATCATCCTAACTTTATTAATCAGGTTTTCATAGTACATTTAGTATTATTGTACCACAAAGGCTCCCCTGATTCAACGGCCTAAGAGAATTTTAATCCTGAAACGCAGCGCGGAAGCCGGTTAGGTACTCCATGCAGTACTCGTCCTCCCCTTTGACAAGCAGGGAGGCAAGCAGGCTCATCTTCAGAGACGGATTGGTGATGTCCATAATAGCGGCGTCCAGCCCCGCCATGACGGCGGCGGTCATAAACGCGCTGTTGACAAACACCCGTTTGGGCAACCCAAACGAGACATTGGACATGCCGCCAACCAAATGAACCTTTGGAAATTCTTCCCGGATGCGCGCGGCGGCATTCAAGGCCGCCTTTGCGGATTCCGCCTCTACCGAAAGGGCCTCAACGACCAGATCGATGTAAATGCGGTCATCCTCTACACCGTTTTCATTGAATTTTGCGATGATGCGCCGGGCGTTCTCTACCCGGGTTTCCGCATCCTTTGGGATACCGCGTTCATCCACCGGCAGAGCAATGATACCAGTGTTGTACTGCTGCACCAGTTCGAGCATACCCTCAAAGCGGACGGGCTCCAGCGTTGCGGAATTGATAATGGGCTTTTTCACCGGATATTCCCTGAGCACCGCGGAAACAGCCGCCGGATTTGCGGAATCCAGTACCAGGGGGGCGTCGCAAACCGACAGAATTTCCCCAACCGCCCAGAGCAGCTTCTCGGTTTCATTCAAAAAGACGCCGGCGTTGACGTCAAGGTAATCGGCGCCGCATTCGAGCTGCTTTAAGGCTAACTGCCGGATGGTTTCTGCATCCCCTTCCAGAAAGGCTTTCTGGGTAGAAGGGATGGAACTGTTGCATTTTTCGCCAATGATTAACATAAGGAATCCCCCTTAATTGCGTCGATGATGGAACCAATTAAACCCGCGCGCTGAAACGGCGTGATAAGATAGTAGCCGTCCACGACAGCGGAAATCCGTTTTGCGGTCTGCACCGAAAGCAGAACGGCAAGCTGCTCCGCTTGTTCCCGGTTTTTGCCCTCATAGCGGTCCACCGTTTCCTGCGGAATGGCAATGCCCGAAACCTCGTTGTTGACAAAACAGGCGTTGCGGTAGCTGACCAGCGGCATAATCCCGCCAAACAACTCTGCACTCAGTTCCGCTCTTGCCCGCTCCAGGTTGTGGCAGCTTTCTTCGGTAAACACCGGTTGGGTGAAAAAGCGCACCGCACCGGCTTGTTCTTTGCGTTTGGCACGTTCCAGCTCCGCTTCAAAATTCACCGCGTTTACATTGAGCGCCGCCGCCGGCTGTATTGGGCAATCCGCGAGGGCGCCGCGGTCTAAATCGCGGATAAAGGCAATCAGTTTTTCGGAGTTAAAATTAAATACTCCTTTGACCTTGCCGCGGTCTTCAGCGGCAATCGGATCGCCAGTGACCACAAGCACCTTGTCAATGGATTCTATCCCAAGCCCCAGCAAAAGCGCTTTGGTGGCGTTCAAGTTGCGGTCGCGGCAGGTGAGGTGGGGCATGACGTCAATGCCGTAGCGATGTTTCAGCAGCGCCGCAAGCATACTGCTGTCCACACGGGCACGGGCAACCGGACAATCGGCAATGGTGAGCATATCCACGCCCTTGTCCCAGATGGCGCGCGCCGCTTGGATAAACTTCTCCGGGTGTGCGTCCATGGGAGAATCCAGCTCCACGGCAAACCGTTTGCCGCCGGATGCCGCCTGCGGTCGATCCGCTACTGGTTTTAGAGGAGATTCTCCCCCTTGTACCGAAACCGCTCCCTTTGCCTTTCGATCCGGCTCCAGCCGTTTCCCATTTAAGGCATCCGCCGTCATACGGATATGCTCCGGCGTCGTACCGCAGCACCCGCCAAGAATACGCACACCGCTTTGTTTGATGGCGGTCATCTGCCCGGCAAAATAAGCGGGGGCGTTTTCAAATACGGTGCGGCCGCCAATCAGGGTTGGATAGCCAGCGTTTGGCATAATGGAAACCGGCTTTGGGCCAATGTCCATCCACTGGGCGATGTGGAGCAGATGCATCGGGCCGCAGGTGCAGTTGAAGCCGTAAGCGTCAACCGCATCTGCCCCCCGGAGTGCGGCCGCAATTTCAGCGGCAGGAATGCCGCTGGTGGTGTATCCGTCCGCCGTGACGGTACACTCTGCAATGATGTATGCCTCCGGGCAACAGCGTTTGACTTCATCGGCAAGCCGTAACAAGACACGGTACTCATGAAAGGTCTCAAACAGGAAATGCCGCACCCCGCTTTGCAGGACCGTCATGATAATAGAGCAGTACTCCTCCCATTCCCGCTCTTCCTGCTGCATGGAAACCGGGCCGATGCTTGCAAAAACGGCGGCATTGGTTCCTTGCGCCGCCTGTAGGGCAATCGCGCAGCCCCGTGCGATAATTTCATCCGCTTCCTCGCGTGAAACGCCGAGCGAGGCCGTATTGGCGCTGAAGGTATTGGTTTTGATAGCCGTTGCGCCAGCCGCAATATACTCCCGGTGGACGCCAAGCACCCGTTCCGGATATTTCAAATTGTTGAACTCACTGCGGGAGACCTCGGTGCCATACCGGTCCGAAAGGTAGGTTCCCATAGCGCCGTCAAACAAATAAAGGAGCGTGTTCTCTGCCATAAGCTCCTCCTTTTCCGTAATAATGCAATTTATTATAGCATAATTTCGGCAATTATGCTATTATACAACCCAAAAACAGGCAATATGGACAAGAACTTCAAACCGTATTATAATGGTTTTATAGACGATAAACGAGGTGGCAGTTTGTTAAAGCAGGAATTATTACGGATATTGGAACAACAAAAAGGGGAGCCGGTTTCCGGCCTGGCCATTGGAAGGGAGCTGGGCGTTTCCCGCAGCGCAGTCTGGAAAGCGATTGGACAGCTCAAGAAGGATGGCTACGCCATTGAGTCGGTGGCAAACAAGGGCTATCTGCTTAAGGCACAGAGCGACGTGATCCGCCCGGAGGAAATACAAAAGCTGCTCACAACCAAAGCACTGGGACGCGAGCTTGAGATCCTGGAGACGGTCGATTCCACCAATTCCTACCTGAAGCGCTGTTCGGAACAGCTTGCCGGCCATCATGGCCATACAGTCATTGCCTTGCAGCAAAGCGGTGGCCGTGGCCGGATGAACCGCAGTTTCTACTCTCCAGCGCAGCGCGGGCTTTACATCAGCTTCTTTTTAGAACCCCATATTGGAATACAGGACATCAGCCTGATTACCGTCCTCGCTGTGGTGGCGGTCTGCCGTGCCATCGAAGAAACGGCCGGGTTCACACCGTCGGTCAAATGGGTCAACGACGTATTGTTTAATGGGAGGAAACTCTGCGGCATCCTGACCGAAGCGTCCATTGAAGCGGAGAACGGGCAAATCAGGTATTTAATTGTGGGGATTGGCATCAACATCAATCCAGACGAACATCTGCCCGAGGAATTGAAGCCGGTGGTCGCAGCGGTTAATGAATTTTCCGCACAGCCCTGCGACCGCAACCGGCTTGCCGCCTCCCTTCTTAACCACTTTGAAACCATTTACAGGCAATATCTCACCGGGGATTTTCATATGATTCTTGCGGAATACCGGGAACGCCTCTGCGTGTTCGGGCAGGAATACAATGTCATTTCGGCCGGCGGGAGCTATCCGGCAGTTCCGGTTGAGCTCGACGCTCAGGCACGTTTGGTCGTGCGAGATATGGACGGCGCGCTCCACACCCTGAATTCAGGGGAAATCAGTCTGCGGAAACAAATGTCGTAAGTATCAGTAAAAAACCAGGCGCAATTTCCCCATTATGCGAAAGAGTGATGTATACCAAAAATCACAAACATAAAAAGGGGGCTGCTTGTATGAAACATTCTCTCCCGTGCTTTCTGGTATGCTCTGTCTTGGCCATGCTTGTCGGGTGTAGTTGTTCCCTGGGCCTTTCTTCGCCAACTGAGCCGTTAGGGGAACCGGCAGACAATACAGGTTCCGAACTACCCGCCGTTTCCTATACCCCTGCCGAGGAATTGCCGACCGATCCGGCCGCACCCAAGGTGACCGAACTCGCAGAAGAACCGATTTTAAATCGCCCGGATCCGGGAATATGCATTGGTCTCCACAAAAACAACCTCCACATCGTACCGGAACGACTCCTACAAATCGGCGACACTCTAATCAAACGCTTTTGTGAAGATGAAGTGTTTGGGGTTTTTACGCTGCGGGAGGCAAATATGAACATGTCATGCTATTTTGACAATGTCACAGGCCTGGTCTATTTCAGCGATCTTTACGGCCCGCTGAGGGTTTACTTTGACAGCAAAACCAAAGAACTAATTGGAACAGAATTTTATTTTGGTTTCTCAAACCGCGCCATTGAGGAACATAAAATTCCAATGGACGCTATGCTCAAGGCTTTTTATCAGGCGTTTTACGGCGGCTCGGAGTCCGAGAGTGAGGCGTTCTGTATGGCGGTGCGCCCCTATTTATACGCTGAGTGCACAGAACCGGATTTCCCGGAGGATGAAATTGCGGTTTACGGTGAACCGTTTGTCCTGACGCTGCTTGAAACCACCCAGTACCGTGTTTATATCAAAAACAGTTGCAGTTATAAAATCATCACCCTGGTTCAACTGTAGCCGCGGTTGCGGTAATTTTCCTTTTATTCCCACAGCTCCGGCAGACGGCAACGCCCAGCCTTGCAGAAACCTGCGAAAACTGCAAGGTAAGTTTCTGCCGCTCCTGCTATACTGAAAACGCAGGGAGGAAGCAGTACATGGAATGGCTAAAACAGATGAACCACGCAGTGGACTACATTGAAACCCACCTGGAGGGAAAAAGCGACTATGCGGGCATTGCAAAAGCTGCCTGCTGTTCGCCCTACCACTTCCAGCGGATCTTTTCGTTTCTTGCGGAAATGCCGCTCTCGGAATACATCCGGCGCCGTAAAATGACCCTGGCGGCGTTTGAGCTTCAAAGCAGCGGCATTAAGGTAATCGATCTCGCACTCAAGTACGGGTACGATTCCCCAGAGGCGTTTACCCGCGTGTTTCATCAAATTCACGGAATCACCCCGACGTCAGCGCGCAGGCATGGGGCACCGCTTAAGGCCTATCCGCGTATCTCCTTCCAGCTTACTGTGAAAGGAGCCATTGAAATGAGCTACAAAATTGTAAATCGACCGGCTTTTCAAATGTATGGTGTTGAGGGGATTTTTGACACCGCAGAGGGTAAAAATTTCACCGAAATCCCGGCGTTCTGGAACCAAATCCGGCAGGATGGAAGGTACGACGCGCTGGTACGCTCCAGCGGGTTCCCCTGCGTTCCGTCCAGCATCTGCGGTTACCGGGAAATGAAAGGAAGCACTTTCCCTTACCTGATTGGCATGCCGCTGACGCCGCTCAGCGAAGTCGATGGTTTCACTGTGGTTGACGTCCCGGCAAGCACATGGGCCGTATTTTGGAACGAACCGCACCGTATTGAAGAGACGCCCGCTCAATTACAGGCACTGATCAAACGGTTTTACGCTGACTGGCTTCCCACTTCGGATTATGAACTGTTGGGCGGCTATGATATGGAACTGTATTTCCGCGATGCAGACGGGAACTGCTACGAGGAGATTTGGATGCGGGTCAAACCGAACAAATAAGGCTGTATTTCCCGCACGGCCTTTCCGGCGCACTTTTGGCTGGCCACCAGACGGCACAGCGTCCCAACGGCAAAAGCCCCATACGGCTATGCTGAACACAATTAGGCCGCGCTGTTCAATGGTGCTGTCACTGGCCGGTAAAGCCTACAGCCTTTTATAGCCGCAAAAAATCCCCGCTGATGGCAGTCAGCGGGGATTGTTACATAGACTATTTCAAAGAAAGACAGGCGTCAACTTCCAAGACACACGAAGCGAATGTTTACGCAGATCGATTAGCTGATTAAACCACATATATTAGTCGACGTAATTCGGATAATCCTTGAAGATCAAATAGGTTGGCGCGCAGTCCTCCTCAATCTCCGGAATGCGGTCGGAAGGCTCAAGGAAATGATTGTCGAGATTATCGTCGTTGACGGTAGAGACCTCGCCGAGCATTAACTTGCCGCTGCCCGGCTCACAGGCGATTTCATGGTACTGGCCCGGCATGAGGGTAATGCTCTGACCCGGCTTCATCTTGACCGCGCCGCCTGCCGGAACGGTAATTTTACGGCCATCCATTGTAACGGTAACCGGTTTATCCGAAAAGCGGTCGTTTTCATCCTTCTCCCAAAGGGTGATAATGGCGTTCCCGCCTGCCCGGTTGATGATATCCTCCATCTTTTTATAATGATAATGCGGGGCGAGCTTTTGGCCGTCCTCCACAATAAGCAACTTTTCACAGTAGGGCTTCGGGTACTCCTCCGGATGGACGACGCTGCCGTTGCGCAGGGTGAAAATCAGGAGGCCGACGTTGTCAAAATCGCCGTAGCCGAAATCGGTGACGTCCCAGCCGAGCATGTTGGTAAACACCTCGTCATACTCCGCCTTTTTACCTTTGAAATCCTCTGGTTTCCAGTAAGCGAAATCCGGGAGGTTAAAATGCATGCGCTGGATAAATTCTATTCCATCCTCAATGACCTTGTTAATTTTCGAGCGTTTCATGGCAATTCCTCACTTTGATATTTGTTGAATTGTTTTTACTGTATTCATTAAACACCAAAGCCGGAAAAAAATCAACTGCTTTTGTGAAAAAACACATTGCGCTTCACTTAAAACAGTGGAACACAGAAACATAAAAAATTCATTGTATTTATATACAAATTAATTTCAAATATGTTTAAATTTCAGGTATTATATGTTATAATAATTAAAATTTATAGGGAGGAGAGTCCAATGCACGAATTGCCTTTATATTCGCTAGACATAAGTAATGCGTTAGGAGAATAAAATAAAACGATTTAAAAGGATAATAGCGATGTATTTGGTAATTTCATTAGTGATAAGTTGTTGCTCGTCCTCCATCTCAGCACAAAGTCAAGACCTGACCCCAGCAGAACAGTATAAAGCATACTTTAGCAGTTTTATTGCTATCGAGTTTTATTCCCGTTAGCATAAGTGGAAGGGAAATTTATGAAACGCATTTTATTGACCCTGTTCATGGTGTTTTCTCCCTTTTTGCTGACGTCATGCGATAAACAGGATAAGGCTCCATGTATTACTGTTATTGCTCAAAACGAAGAACTTCCATATATAGTCATGTCTGACGCTAAATCAAAAGAGCATATAGGGTTAAACGATGTACTAAAAAAAGAACTGCCGTTTATTCCAACCAAGACTTATATTAAAGTATCTTTTGACAATATTCGGCCCGATAAAATCACGATCATACAACATCCCGTGTTAAAGACTGCGGATGGTGCATACCAGTTACTATTTGAGCAACAGCCGGGCGGTGACGTGCCTTTTGGAACATTGTCGGACAATACGGTAACAATTGAAACAGTCCATGATGAGGTCGAATTTGAAATTCCATCTTTTCCGCACACCTCTCTTTTAAGCATGCGGCGGCTAATAAGAGGCGTTCAACTCCAGTGCCAGTATCAGGAACAAATCATCGATTATTGGTTTTTCTTCGAGTCCAACTGCTAACCGGCAGACGTTTTCCCGGAATCAATTAAATTTCATCGTAAAACAAAAGCGCTCCGGCTGTCCGGGGCGCTTTTGATATAAACACTATTTTGAACTAAACATATTCTTTTTGATAAGGATAATCGCCACCACCACGGTCGCCAGAACTGAAACTGCAATCGGAAACCAGAAGACCGGCATTGGAATGCCCTCCACGTTCATGCCGTAGAAGCTGGCAACCATGGTCGGAATCGCCATTAAAATGGTGATGGAGGTCAACACCTTCATAACAATATTCAGGTTGTTGGAAATGACCGAAGCAAAGGCGTCCATAGTTCCGGAGAGGATACTGGAGTAAATGTTTGACATTTCAATGGCCTGTTTGATTTCAATCAGCACATCCTCAAGCAGGTCCTGATCCTCATCGTACATTTTGATAATCCGCCCGCGCAGGATTTTCTCCAGCGTAATTTCATCGCTTTTGAGCGAAGTGGAGAAATAGACCAAGGACTTCTCCATACCGAGAAGCTGGATGAGTTCTTTGTTTCGCAGGGAACGGTGGAGCTGGCGTTCCACCATGTTGGACAGCTTGTCAATCTGTTTAAGGTACTGCAAATATTTGGTTGCAACACGCAAAAGCATCATGAGCAGAAAACGGGTTTTCAAGTGGGTTTGGACGTTTTTGATCATACCGCTTTCAAACTCAGTGATAACCGGTGTTTCCTCCAAACAGACCGATACGACCAGCTTTTCGGTCATAATCAGGCCGATTGGCATGGTGGTATACAGAATGGTGTTTTTTTCGGTTTCTTTTTGCGCCATCGGCGTATCGACGATGATCAGTGTCTGGTTCTCCTCATTTTCAATACGGGAGGATTCCTCATCGTCCAGCGCGGCGCGGACAAAGTCGGATTCCAGACCGACCTCCTCGACAAGATAGCGGATCTCCTCCTCGGTTGGGCTGACGACCGAAATCCAGCAGCCTTCGGCAACCTGGTCGATATGAACAACCTTGTTGTCCACGGTTTTGAAGATATTAATCATGAGCTTCTCCCCTTTTACAGGCGGGGCAAGCGAACAGGCGCACGCATCCCGCCCCTTTTTATATTGTCCCATATTCGACTGTACGGGTCAGGATTCACGATGCCACCTCCTACTTTCTTAAGTGGAACAAGTTTCCGGCGGACCGCCGGTTTCCAGCCGACAATCTAAGCCGGTTATCGCACAGGCAGCCTATAAAATGGAAACGGCATTTTACAACGCCTTTTCTGTATCCATTGCCACATCTGCACAATATAGGCTTATTATAACACAAAACACCTACAGAAAACACCCTGAAACAGTAAAAAACCCACCAAAATCTGGTGGGTTTTTGTGCTTTTATTCGGCATTACCGTTTATTGAACATTTCAAGAATCTTGCCAAAATCATCGTCATCAACGCCATTTGAGCCAACAGGAGCACCCGCCGATTCCGACACACCGGTGCTAATGTCAGCAACCGAACGCTGTCCGTCGTCAAAGCCGGTGGCGATAACGGTAATTTTCATTTCATCCTCGTAGCTGTCGTCAAATGCAGCGCCCCAGATGATGTTCGCCTCCGGATGTGCCGCTTTGGCAATCATGGAAGAAGCAAGGTCAACCTCATCGAGGCCAATATCGCTGGAAGCCGTGATGTTGATGATGACACCGCGTGCACCGTTGATGGAGGTTTCAAGAAGTGGGCTGGAAATCGCCATGGTAGCGGCAGCCTCCGCCTTGTCCTTACCCTGCGCACGACCGACGCCCATATGCGCATAGCCAGCGTCCTTCATAATGGTGGTGACGTCCGCGAAGTCAAGGTTGACCAGGCCTGGGATGTTGATAAGGTCCGAAATGCTCTGCACGCCCTGACGGAGAACGTCATCCGCCGCAAGAAAAGCATTGGCAAGGGTAATCTTTGTATCCGGAATCAGTTTTAAGCGTTCATTCGGAATAACAACAAGGGAGTCAACCTGACGGCTGAGCGCCGCAACACCGGCTTCCGCCTGTGCCATACGGCGAGGGCCTTCAAAGGCAAACGGCTTTGTGACAATGCCAACAGTGAGAATACCGAGTTCACGGGCAATTTCCGCAATGACCGGCGCCGCACCGGTACCGGTACCGCCACCCATGCCCGCAGTGATAAAGACCATTTGAGTGCCCTTGAGCGCCGCTTCAATCTCCTCCCGGCTCTCTTCGGCGGCACGCTGGCCACGCTCCGGGTCACCGCCCGCGCCACGGCCCTTGGTCAATTTTTCGCCAATTTGAATCTTATTGGCAGCTTTGGAGTGAAACAAGACCTGCTTGTCCGTATTAATGGTGATAAACTCAACGCTTTCCATGCCGGCGTCAATCATACGATTGACAGCGTTGCCGCCGCCGCCGCCCGCGCCGATTACTTTTATATTAACCGCTTTTTCCATGTCGTTATCCAAAACAAAATTCACTTTAACCTTCCTCCCAATTACGATTTATCCGTTCATTGGTCAGTCAACCTGTTTCCTGATGAAACAGCCTATCTACCCCAACACAAATTATACACACTTTATGCCTAATATCATAGCATAAAACAAGCGGTGTTTTCAAGTGTTTCGTTCACATTTTAACCATTTGGTCACACGTTTTGTGCGCCAGAGGAAATCATTTCCAAAATCCGTCAAAATACGCTGCTTTACGCGGGCTCCTGGGCCGGCTCAGAGGGTTCTCCACTGCTGGATGAACCTGGCTCTGAAGTTGTTCCGTCACCGGATGAAGTCTGAGCGTCCGGTTCAGAGGACAAAGGATCGCTTTGAGGTTCCGAACCGCTTTCCAGCGTTTCAGACGGCCTGAAGTACGCCTTGCCTACCTGCTTGACATCAATAACGCCTGTATCGGTTTCACTGAGCCGTGTATCAACTAATTCCTTGGCGAAGGTCAGTTTATACTGCAGTTCGGTAATGCTGCCCACATCAATCCGCAGCCGTTCCCCCAGATAGATGCGGATATCCACCACGCTGTTGATATCCACACGGGTGACACCTGCCAGTTCAAGTTCGGCACAAACCTCATTAATGGTGGTGAGCAGGTTCATCCCCTGCCCCGTATCGGACTTTATAAAATCGCCTGTCGTATATCCCTCAAGGTCAACCCCATTGACAACAAAGGTGTTCTCCGCCGGAGCGCTTAAATTGGAGTCGAGAATGCGGCCTGCTGCACTGACAATGCTGTACCCCTTGCCGTCACTGGAGAAACTCATGACCGGCTGTGCCTCGGTAATTGTAATTTTAATCGCACTTGGGAACTGCCGATCGATCTCAACCTGGTCCACATAAACCAATGCCGAAACCAACTGTTCCCCCGCCTGCCCCGTACTGATGCGGAAGAGGTTGTCCCCGGTACGGAGGCCGGACTTTTCAATGATTTCTTCCGCGGAATAGCGGGAATTCCCTTCAACCTGAATGGCGTCGATGTTAAAAAACACCGTTAATGAAAGAACAATACCGGCGACTACAATAAAGACAAACAAAACAATGTAATACAAGGTGTAGTTCTTTTTGCGGCGCCGTTTGCGTTTAGCGGCAACCGCTTTCTGTGCGCGTGCCCGCTCTTCGGCATCGGTAGGCATGTGCGGATGCTGCCGGGCCGGGTACTGCTGCGGACGGCGCTGTGGTTCCCGCACCGGAGAAGCCGGCTGCCGGACAGGGCGGCTTTGGGCCGCCTGCTGGCGCACCGGCTGTTTTGCGGACGTATTCTGTTTGGGAGGTTGGCGCTTTTTCTTGGGCGCCTTTTTTCGGCCAGACGGCTGGATCCCGTTGCGGGCGTCCAACTGCTGGCGTGCTTTTTTCACTTCATTCATACACAATACATCCTTTTTGGTCTAACGCTCACGGTGGATCCTTGCACCGAGTGCTGCAAGGTTTGCCTCCAGATTCTCATAACCGCGATCAATATGAAACAGATTGGTGACCGTTGTCACACCGGACGCCGCCAAGCCGGCAACAACCAACGCCGCACCGCCCCGTAGGTCGGTCGCTTCTACGCTGGCGCCGTACAAAGACCGGACGCCCTCCACTACGGCAACCTTTCCCTCTACCTTGATATGCGCCCCCATCCGCACAAGTTCTCCAACATGTTTATAGCGGTTTTCAAACACGTTTTCGACAAATATCGTCGTGCCGGAGGCGAGCGCGGTCACCGTCATGATCGGCGCCTGCGCATCGGTTGGAAAACCGGGGTACGGCATGGTGCGGATGGTCTTGACCGCTTTGAGCCGAAGCGGCGCTTTTAAATAAACCGACCGCTCCGATGTTTTTAATTTGCAGCCCATTTGGTCAAAAACAGGCAATACGCTGTCTAACTGATCCGGAAGGACGTCGGTGAGCAGGATCTCACCCCCGGTCGCAGCCGCCGCACAGAGATAGGTTACCGCGACAATACGGTCCGGAATCACTCGATATTCCGTTCCATGCAGTTCCGGCACGCCTTCAATGACAATGGTGCTCTCTCCCGCACCGTAAATTTTTGCTCCGCAGAGATTTAAAAACTCGGCGAGCGAAACAATTTCCGGCTCCTGTGCCGCGTTGGAAATAACGGTTTGCCCGATTGCAGTAACTGCCGCAATCATAATATTTTCGGTTGCGCCCACACTGGGGAACGAAAACGAGATACGGCTGCCGACAAAACGCTTGCTGTCCAGTTTGCAGTCCAGCAAGCCGTACTCCTCTTTAATGCGCAGCCCAAGCTGACGCAGGCCCATTAAATGCAGATCAATGGGGCGCGGACCGAGTTCGCATCCGCCAGGGAACGAAATCTGCGCGCTGCGCATCCGCGCGGCAATCGCCCCAAGAAAAACAATGGAGGACCGCATTTCGCGCATCAGATCATCCGGGACATCAAACCGGCTGATGTAGGTGGCATCCACCTCCACAGTCGAACCGCTCCGCACAATGCGGCAGCCAAGATAGGTCAAAATTTTACATGCGGCATCAACATCGGTCAGGTTGGGGCAATTATGTAACACCGTCTTGCCGCCCACCAGCAACGTTGCCGCAAGCAGGGGCAGCGAACTGTTTTTCGCCCCATGTACCGGCAGTTCCCCCACCAAGGGGACGCCGCCTGTAATCAAAAGTTTTTCCATGAAACACCCTCCCTTTGTGATGCACAGACTCTGTAAGTCCCTTGCGGGAGGCCTTACGAGTTATACTATGCCAGGAGGGTATAATTGGTGATTGCAAAGGCCTTTTCATTCACGGAAAACGAATTCCCCAGGTCTTAAAAAGCCGTAACATAAAAAGCAAAAAAGGAAACATCTTGTACATCTGCTCACTTATCGGTTGTTTGCCGGTAGGTACTGCACACCATATTCCTGAACCCGCGTGTTCAGCGCCGGGACTCTATCGTTTCTAAAAAGCCTTACCAAAACCCGGGACAGACCAGGCGGTGCTTGCACCTTGCTCTAAACCTGCCGGCAAAAAGGATTCAGCGAATGCGCCAGAGCACCTTACAGCGTGCCATCCACCAGGCCACGGATCGCGCGGTAAATTTGGTCGGCTGTATCAAATACTGCAAGTGTAGAAGCGTTGTGCGAGAGCTCCGCCAATTTTTCCGGGTTCATGCACAAATCCTTCACCACAGCAATAAACTCTTCTTTTTTATAATTCTTTTCCTCAATGACAATGGCGGCATGATGGTTCTGGAGCACCATTGCATTGTGGTATTGGTGATTCTCACTGACCGTTGGGCTGGGGATTAAGACAGAGGCTTTTCCGGCTGCTTCAAGTTCACTCAATGTGATGGCGCCGGAGCGGCAAATCACCAGATCGGCAGCTGCAAGGCAGTTATCCATGTCGTCAATATACTGGCGCGCCATAATGCGCGGCTTGCCCTCCAGAGAAACCCCGCGGTCTTTGAGCAATTTTGGGAAAATTTCAACCCCAAGCTGACCATAACCGTGGATGTGATTGACCGCGTCGGTATTCTGGTGCCACTCCATCAAGTCAGCAGCGACACGGTTAATCATGGTTGCACCCAGGCTGCCGCCAAATGAGAAGATACAGACCTTGTCATCCAAGCCGAGCGCTTTGCGCGCCTCTGCCTTGGATTTATAAATAATGCTCTCCCGCACCGGATTCCCGGTGACAAAGGTTTTGCCGGTGATATTCAAAAACTTTTTCGCTTCCTGTACGGCGAGACAAACCACATCCGCCTTTTTGGCAAGAGCTTTGGTCGTCACACCAGGAAATGCGTTTTGCTCATGGATAAGGGTTTTAATCCCCATTTTCTGAGCGGTAAAGACAATCGGGCCGCTGACATAGCCGCCCGTGCCAATGACGATATCCGGTTTGAAATCCGTGATGATTTTGCGCGCCGTTTTTGGAGAGGACAGCATGTATCGCACGGTCTTCAGATTGTGCCGGATGTCTTCCAGGCTAAACCCGCGCCAAAATCCTTTCACCTGGATGGGGGCAAAATCGAACCCCGCATTTTTCACAAGGCGCGCCTCCATACCGTCCGGCGTGCCGGCGTATAAAATCTGCACATCCGGTTCATGGCGCTGGATGCAGGATGCAATGGCAAGCGCTGGATTAATGTGCCCTCCGGTTCCGCCGCCTGTAACTAATACTCTCATTTTAACACCTTCATTTATTGCTTTACGATGGCTGAATGTCTGGATATATTGAGCACGATGCCCATTTGTAAAAGCTGCATCATCAATGCCGTGCCGCCATAGCTGAAAAACGGCAGGCTGATGCCGGTATTGGGAATGGTATTGGTAACAACCGCAATGTTGACAATGGCTTGAATACCAATTTGCGCCGTCAGGCCAACCGCAAGCATGGAACCGAACTTATCCGGCGCGCGGGAGGCGATGATAAACCCGCGGACCACAAAGACCGCGAACAGAATGATGAGAGCCATTGCGCCCAGAAAGCCGAGTTCCTCACAAACAATAGAGAAAATAAAGTCGTTTTGGGGTTCCGGCAGGTAGAGATATTTTTGCCGGGAGTTGCCTAAACCAAGACCGGTAAAACCGCCGGAGCCAATGGCCAGAAGCGACTGCACGGTTTGGAAGGTATCCCCCTGCGGGTCGGAAAACGGGTCCAGCCAGCTTTGCAGCCGGGCTTCCACGTATTCAATACCGCCGAACATAATAATGATCAGAACCCCCGCGGCTGCAAGCACCAACAGACCAATATAGTAACGGTATTTTACACCGCCGACAAACATCATAACCAGTGCAATGGAAACCATGAGCACGATACCGGAAATATGCGGCTCTAAAAACATCAGGCCGCAAACCATGGCGAGAGGGATCATAAAAGGCAGGATCCCATAGCGAAAGGTGCCCATTTTATCGTAGTTTTTTGCAATTAGATATGCAAAAAGAAGAATCAAAGCAAATTTCATAATTTCAGACGGCTGAAAGGTAGCAAACCCAAGGTTAATCCAGCGCCGGGCCCCTTTAAGCGGAGGCATAAAGAGAACAACAACTAACAGCGCCAAGCCCCCCGCAAAGGCCCAGAAAACAAATTTTTGCAGAATATGGTAATCAATGCAGGAAACGAACAGCATGCCAATGACGCCAGCCACGGCGAACACCGCCTGCCGCTGAATGAAGTAGAAGCTGCTGCCATACTGATAAAGCGCATAAGCATAACTTGCGGAGAACAGCATGATGAGCCCAAAGGTAAGCAATGCCAAAACGATGATTAGGAAGGTCGCATCCATATGCGGCATTCGCGCAGAAGAAGCTTTATGTTTTTTTGCCACTGGAAATTCCCTCCAAATCCAAACCAAGCATTAAATCTGAAACACGAAAAACACGGCCAGCGCACCAAAAACAAGCGCAGTCAGCGAAAATACAAGAACAATTTTAACTTCGCTCCACCCGCACATTTCAAAGTGGTGGTGGATGGGGCTCATTTTAAAGACCCGTTTGCCAGTGAGCTTAAAGCTGGTGACCTGAATGACCACCGAAAGTTCTTCAAGAATATAGACAATGCCGATTGGGATGAGAAGAATTGGCAGGCCTACCCCCATGCCAAGCGCTACAACCATGCCGCCAAGGAACATGGAACCCAAGTCACCCATGAAGCATTTTGCCGGATAGAAATTCCAAACCAGAAAACCGAGGCAGGCGCCGGCAAGCGCGGTGGAGAGCACCGAAATGCCGTCGAACCGCAGGTAGGACGAAATGACCATAAAGACAATGGCCACGACAAAGGTCACCGAGGAGGCAAGGCCGTCAATGCCATCGGTAAGGTTAACCGCATTGACAAAGCCGACAATGCCTACAATAATCAGCGGATAATAAAAGAAGCTGAAATCGACCTGGCCAATCATGGGGAATACAACAATGGTCGAAGTATCGCCGCACAGGACGAGGGTTGCAATGTAGGCGGTGGCAATTAAAAACTGCATGATGAGTTTCTGCCGTGCCTTTAAACCAAGGTTACGCTTTTTCACCACCTTGATGTAGTCATCCACAAAGCCGACAAAAGCAAACGCAAGCGCCATAAACAGTCCGGCAAAAAAACGCGCCGCCTGCACCGGCGTAAAATCCGCAGAAGAGGGATTGCTGACATACAGGATGAGATAACCGGCAACCGCCGCAACGACTACGCCGGCAATCATCATAAAGCCGCCCATAGTCGGGGTGCCCTGCTTTTTGGCGTGCCAGGTGGGGCCAACATCGTTGATGGTTTGACCGTATTTCACCTTTCTCAAAAACGGAATGAGGAAAAAGCCCAGCGCTGCCGCCACCGCAAACGCAATTACCGCTGTAATGACACTGGTTAATCCAATCATAGCTGTCTACGCTCCTGTACTTTTATTCTTTCCCATAAAATGCGGAAATAATTTCTTCCAACTTCATGCCGCGGCTCGCCTTGAACAAAACCGCGTCGCCGGCAGCTAAATTCTGCCGGAGCCAGGCTGCGAGCTCTTCTTTTTCCGGAAACCACAGGCAAACGGGAATTCTGCCGCTTTTTCGCCCTTCTTCCGCAATAAAACGCGCCTCCGGGCCAACACAGAGCAGCCGATCAACACCGCTTTCCGCCGCCATCCGGCCGACATCACGGTGTGCCTGCTCTGAATAACGGCCGAGTTCCAGCATATCGCCAAGGACGGCAGCCCGCTTTCCGGGAATATCAAGCATTCTCAAGACACCGAGCGACGCACGCATGGAATCCGGGCTGGCATTGTAGCAGTCCTCGACTACCATGATACCACGGCAGTCAACGATTTTTTGTCGCATCCCGCTCGGTTGATAACCGGGCAGTGCGGCAACAATCGTCTCCGGCTTCATACCGGCCTGAATCCCTACCGCAAACGCTGCAAGCGCATTCATGACATGATGGTTACCGATGACCGGAATCCGCGCCTGATAACGCCTGCCCTCAAAGAGGATATCAAACAAGGTTTCAAGCCCTTGCTGCTGAATCCGTTCTGCGCGCACCGCCGCCGTTTGGTCTTTGATGCCATACCGGATCACCGGCCGGTCTTCCAATGCGACGCTGTGCAGCAGGTCGTCATCCCCATTTAACACAAGCGGTGCACCGGGTCTAAGGCCATCTAGAATTTCTAGTTTTGCCTTGCAGATATTTTCCCGGCTGCCGAGCTTTTCAATGTGGGACACCCCTATGTTGGTAATCACACCAACGCTTCCCTGCGCTGCCCTGGAAAGACGGGAAATTTCGCCAAATCCGGACATGCCCATTTCAATGACAGCCGCCTCATAACTGCTGTCCAAACGAAACAGTGTTTTGGGCAGCCCAATTTCATTATTGAAATTCCCCTCGGTTTTCAGGGTTTTAAACTGTGCGGAAAGCACGGTATCGATCATCTCTTTGGTGGAGGTTTTGCCAACGCTTCCGGTTACCGCCGCAACAAATAGGTCAAACCGGCGGCGGTACCATCCCCCCAGTTCCAAAAGCGCCTTACGGGTGTTATGCACCAGTAAAAGCGGGCCGGAGACGTCCATCGCTTTGTGGGAAACAGCGGCAGCCGCCCCGAGTTCAAACGCCTTTGGGATAAAATCGTGCCCGTCAAACCGCTCGCCTTTGATGGCGACAAACAGCGAACCCGGCACAACCTCCCGGGTATCAATGCAAACACCAGTGATCTCCGCATCGGTATTGCAGTGCGCATGCAGCGCCTCCGCAATCTCCTGAAGCCTGAGTTTTTCCAAGCGACTTCCCCCAAATCCAAAGTTTTATCAAAAAACAGAACATACCATTGTCTTTTTTCTGGTATTTTTACGCAAGTTAAGAACCGAATTTCCTAGAAGCAATGTCTTCATTCGGTCTCACGCAGGGCGTCGGCAACCACTTCACGTTCATCAAAGTGGAATTCCTGTTCCCCAATCACCTGATAATCCTCATGCCCCTTCCCGGCGAGGACAATTAAATCGCCCGGCTGTGCATGGCGGACAGCGTAGTAAATGGCCTCCCGCCGATCCGGAATGACCACATAAGGCGTGCTGTGTTTTTCCACGCCCGGCAGAATCTCCCGAATTATTGACTCCGGATCTTCGGTGCGCGGATTATCCGACGTAACAATGACAAAATCCGAGTGCAGTGCAGCGGATTCACCCATCAGCGGACGCTTGGTGCGGTCACGGTCACCGCCGCAGCCAAACAGGGTGACAAGCCGCCCCCCAGCATTTTCCTTGAGTGCAGGCAAAACATTGTCCAAGCCGTCCGGTGTATGTGCATAATCGCAGACAATAGTGAAATTGCGTCCGGTGGGAATCACTTCACTTCTCCCCTTGACGCCGCGGGACTTTGCAAAGGAAGCCGCTACTTCTGCAGCCGGAAGCCCCAGCTCCACACAGACCGCTGCTGCGGCCAGTGAATTGAGCACCGAAAACGCGCCCGGCATTCCAAAATCAACCGGATACTGTGCACCGCTGTGACACAGGGTATAGCCAACGCCGTTTGCCGAATAAGAGATATTTTCTGCGTAATAATCTGCGGCCGTCTGCCGGTCTGAAAAGCCGACAACAGCGCAGGGAACTTCATTGGCCAAACGACGGCCGTAAGCATCATCTAAATTGAGAATCGCCTTTTTCGTCATTTGGAACAGCATTTTTTTCGCCTCAAAATAGGCGTCCATGGTGCCGTGATAATCCAAATGATCCTGTGTTAAATTGGTGAACACGCCAATTTCAAATGGCAGCGTACCAAGCCGGTACTGGTGCAAAGCATGGGAGGAAACCTCCATAACCACATAATTGCACCCTGCGTCCGCCATCCGGCGGAACAGGTGGTAAAGTTCATAAGCATCCGGTGTGGTGCGGTGCGCCGGGACCACCTCATCGCCAATCTCGTTCTGATTGGTTCCGACCAGCCCAACCTTATAGCCGGCGCCGGTTAAAATCCCCTTGATGAGATTGGTGGTTGTCGTCTTTCCGTTGGTGCCGGTAACGCCGATAAAACGCATTTCACGTTCCGGATTGCCGTAAAAATTGGCGCACATCTGCGCATAAGCAAGGTGGGTGTTTTGCACAACTACCTGCCCCGCAAGCCCTAAATCCCGCTCGCAGATTACCGCAACAGCGCCCGCTTTCAGGGCTTCGCCGGCATGATCGTGCCCGTCGAACCGGCCGCCCTTCACGCAGACGAATACACAGCCCGGCACGACCTTTCTGGAGTCGGAGCAAACATCAGTAATTTCACGGGAGCCAAGCGCACCCGCATCGGCAATCCCACACAATAAATCTGAAAGATTCATACAGCATCCTCCCGGAATATGATGGACTTCTCCATAAAGAGAGTATCATCCGGTTTCATCATTTTTTATACAGGTAACTGAAATTACGGTGCCTTTTGCTACAACCGTCCCTTCAGCAACGCTTTGCGTAGCGACCACAGCACCGGTTTGCTGGGTGGTCCCTCCGTCAAATTTAATGTTGAGTCCCTTGTTGGTCAGAGCTGTGTTTGCCTGCGACGGTGTAAGGCCAACAAGCTTTGGCACTTCGACTGTCTGCTCCTCCCCTTCTTCGGTATAAAGTATAACAGTACTCCCCTTCGGCACACTGGAACCCCGTCCGGGCACCTGTTTGACAACAGTCGAGCCGCTGCCAACCTTTTTGGCGGTAAGCCCCTCTGCGGTAAGGGTGCTTTCCGCAGACATCGGGTCTTTACCAACGACATAGGGAACGGTGACATCCATCTGGGAGAGATCATCGTCCGAATACTGCGCTTCAACGCCGAGGTACGGCAAAGTCTGTTTGAGCACCTCAGAAACAGCCGGAGCGGCAACAACACTGCCATAAATCTGACCGTCGGTTGGGGTGTCAACAATAATCAACACTGCGATCTGCGGATCATCTGCCGGAGCAAAACCAACAAAGGAGGAAATATAGGTCTCCCCTTCACCTTCTTCGCGGTCTGCATCGAGTTTCTGCGCCGTACCGGATTTACCGCCAATACGGAATCCGCTGATATATGCATTGCTACCGCCATTTGCAACCACAACCTGTTCCAAAACATCCCGCATGGTGGCAGAAGTTTCATTGGAAATAGCCTGCCGTTTAACGGTGGTCCCAATGTTTTCCACAACATTGTCGTTTTGATCCAACACCTGTTTGACCACATGAGGCTGCACAACATACCCGCCGTTTACTACTGCCGCTGTTGCCGTAATCATCTGCAACGGAGTGATTTTATTGGACTGCCCGAAGGAACAGCTTGCAAGCTCAACTGGTCCCATTTGATCCGCCTGGTATACAATGCTGCTCGCTTCGCCCGGCAGGTCAATTCCGGTTTTCTCCATAAAGCCGAATGCATTGACATAGTCGCAGAATTTGGTCGCGCCAAGCGAGCTGCCAACTGCCACAAATGCCGGGTTGCAGGAATTGATCATTGCATCCACAAAATTCTGCACGCCATGCCCAGAAAGACGCCAGCAATGCATTGGCTTATCAAGCCCTGGAATTTGAATGACGCCTGTGCAATTAAAGGTTGTATCCAAGCTGACCGTCTTTTCCTCCAATGCCGCAGAACCGGTGACAATTTTAAAGACCGAACCAGGTTCATACAGTTCAGTAATGGCCTTGTTTTTCCACTGGAGTTCGCGTGCTTCTGAAAGGGCCTGTTTTTGCTCTTCACCCGTTAATTGAGCAATAGCAGCGGCGGTTTCTTCGTCTGCAATCTCAAACGGTTCATTGAGGTTAAAATCCGGCTTGGTCGCCATGGCAAGAATTTCCCCGGTATTGACATCCATGACAATGCCGGCTGCACGGTTTTCAACCTTGTGCAGCGAAACAGCATTGTCCAGCGCGTTCTCTAAGAAGTGCTGAATGACCTCATCAATAGTCAATACCAGGCCGTAACCATCTTTGGCTTCATAGCGTTTCTCATATTGAAACGGCATATCCGAGCCAACCGCATTTTTCGCGGTGACAATGCGCCCGGGTTCACCTTTGAGGTATTCGTCATAGTACGCTTCAATGCCATAAAGACCCTGGTTATCTGCACCGGTAAAGCCAATTACCGTGGAAGCAAAATTGTTGTAAGGGTAATACCGCTTGCTGTCTTCTACAAGATAAATGCTTCCAATGCCTTTCTCAGCTTTGAATTCATTGATTTTTTCTGCTGTATCTGCCTCAACCTTTTTCTGGACAACCTCATAATAATTTTCTTTCAGTGTTTTCTGGTAAACGGTTTCATAGTCAAGCTCCAGAATCTCCGAAAGACCGGTTGCAATTTCCACACGGGTATCGTCGTCCGGAATATCATTTGGCGAAATAAAAACAGTCCAAACCGTTGCGCTCTGTGCCAACACCGTCATATTGCGGTCGTAAATGGTGCCGCGCTTCGGGTTAATGGTGACATCTCGAAGCTGCTGATTGGAGGCTTTGCTCTGGTAAAAGCTGCCGTCAACCACCGAAATAACGCAAATTCTCGCCAAAAGGGAAACAAATGCGATTGCAATAATTGGTACAACCACAATAAAAATACGCCGTCTCATTTTTCTTGTCGGTCCGTTTGCCGCCATTCGCATTACCTCCCGGGAAAATCAAGGCCGGAAACTGTCTCCGGCCGGGTATTGAAAAAATGGGTTAGAATCTCACATCCTAACCCGTTTAGACGTTTCATTGTATTATATCATACCACAACCGCGGCTATGACAACAAGTTCACAAAAAATTCCTGTATAGACTCCCACAAACCCTTTTGCGGCTCGTTCGGAACCTCAATTTTATTCTCCTGCGTCAGCCGCAAATACTCCACGCTTTTGTTGTCCATCTTGGTCATACCAAGCTCGCTGCTCGCATAATCCTCGGCATTTTTCAAGGAAACCTTTCCTTCCAGCTCAAGACTCATGCGGGTGCCTTCTGCTTCCAGTGAGGTATATTCTTCGTTAGCCGCTTCCACCTTTTGGGTGCACTCGGTAAGCTGCACACGGGTATAAAGCAGCGCCGAGGTTACCGCAATGACCAACAGCATACAGGCAATCGCTTTTACAGGGCTTACGCGCGACGCCGCACTGGTTTTTTTGACCTTTTGAATCTGGGGCCGCTGTTCCGCTTCACGCTGGGCTGCTGTGCGTGCCTCAAACCTTGTTAAATCGTATGCAGCATTGGTCGTTGCCAAAACGCCACGTCCTTTCTTTTATAGCTTTTCCAAAATCCGGAGCTTGGCGCTCTGACTTCTGGGATTTATTTCACATTCCTCTGTGGTTGGTAAAATTGGTTTTTTATTGACTAGTTTCGCGAGCGGCTGTTTGCCGCAGACACAAACCGGAAATTCCGGCGGGCAGGTACACCCCTTACACCAGGAAGCAAAACGCTGTTTGATCATACGGTCCTCCAGCGAATGGAAGCTGATGACCACCAGCCTACCGCCGGGCTTTAACAACTCAAACGCCGCATCCAGCCCTTCGGACAAACTCTCCAGCTCGCTGTTGACTGCAATACGAAGCGCCTGAAAGCTGCGCTTACAGGGATTTTTTTCCCGCTTTGCTTTGGCCGGCATAGACGCCTTGATGATTTCCGCCAGTTCAAAGGTCGTTGCAATCTCACGGGTTTCACGCTCACGCACAATGCGTTGTGCAATGCTGTAGGCAAACTTTTCTTCTCCGTATTCCCGCAGGATACGGGTGAGATCTTCAACCGAGTAGGTGCCCACAATATCCTTGGCGCTGACGCCCTGTTTGCTCATCCGCATATCAAGGGGCGCGTCGTAACGGTAAGAAAAGCCCCGCTCCGCCGTATCAAGCTGAAAGGAGGAGACTCCAAGATCCAGCAATACGCCGTCAACACCTTCGATACCGCGCCGGCCGAGTTCTCCGCCCATATTGCGAAAATTGCTCTGAACGACTTCAGCACACGGATAAGGTTTCAGCCGCTCAGTGGCAACTGCAACTGCATCCGGATCCTGGTCAAAGGCAAACAGCCTGCCAGTTTCCAAACGTTTGGCAATTTCAGAGGAATGACCCGCTCCGCCGGCGGTAGCGTCGACATAAACACCATTCGGATGAATGGCAAGCCCTTCTAAGCACTCATGGAGTAAGACCGAATAATGTTTGAATTCCATCGTGTGCCTCCGTTAAAAACCGAGGTCATCCATTGCTTGAGCAATGGCGTCAGAATTGAGGTCGCTGCAGGAAGCCTCCCATTTGCCCCGGTTCCAGATTTCAGCACGGTTGGAGGCGCCGATGACCATAATGTCTTTTTCCAGCCCGGCAAATTCCCGAAGATTTGCCGGAATGAGGATCCGCCCCTGCTTATCCGGTTCCACTTCACAGGCGCCGGAAAAGAGGTAACGCTGAATACCACGCGCTTTGGACATTGGCAGTTCCTTAATTTTCGCTTCAAGCGCCGCCCACTCTTCCAACGAATAAACGAAAAGGCAGTCATCCAACCCTTTGGTGACAATAAAGCGTTCGCCCAAGTCTTCCCGGAGCTTTGCGGGAAAGTTGAGGCGGCCTTTGGCGTCAATATTATGTGAATATTCACCAATCAGCATCTCCCGCACCTCCTTTTCAGGTCAAATTAACCACTCTTAACCACTTTTCACCACTTTTAGTTTTATTATAAACGATAACAGGGATGATTTCAATTCTTTTTTTCAAATTACGGCTATTTTTTTCTGGGAAATAAAGGAATTCCTGAAAAAGGGCATAAAAAATCCCCGGAGGAATGAAACCTCCGGGGATTTTCGCGGTTTTCCGCCTTATTGCTGCTGTTTTGGCTTACGCACCGCAATACGGGTTGATTTAATTTCCTGCAGATTTTTGGAGAGAACGCCCTCGATTTCCTGCAGGCTCTTGTCAATAAAATCATTGGTGGCGCGCTTGAGCTCACGGGACTGCTCCTGAGCCTGGGTATTGATTTCATTGGCGCGCACCTGTGCTTTCTTCACCAGCTCATCATGGTCGACAATCGCTTTGGCGCGCTCTTCTGCTTTCTGGATGATGATTTCCGCCTCACGCTTTGCGTCGTCCACAATTTGTTTGCGGTCGGCCACAATCATCTTTGCCTGCTTGATCTCCACCGGCATGTTGAGCCGTACATCACCGATCAGGTCGCGCAGACGTTCCACATCCACAACGCACTTGCCGCCGGAAAGCGGCAGCCCCCAGGATTTGTCGAGCATATCGTCAATGGTATCCAAAATCTCGCTGATGTTCATTGGGCATTACTCCTTTTACATAAACGCTGTTCCACCTTGTGCAGAATGCACGCAGGTACAAAATCCGAAATATCGCCGCCAAAATAGGCGATCTGCTTAACCAGACTGGAACTGAGGTACAGGTTTTCCGCATTGGTGGTGAGAAAAACCGTTTCCGCTGTTTCCACCATTTTTTTGTTCATAAGCGCCATCTGAAACTCGTATTCAAAATCCGAAATTGCACGTAAGCCTTTCACAATCGCACAGGCGCCGCTTTGGGCGACATAATCGGCAAGAAGGCCGTCGTATGCATCAACAACGACATTGTCCAAACCGTCGGTCGCTATGCGGATGAGTTCCAGCCGTTCTGCTGAAGAAAAGCTCGGGGTCTTATCCTTATTGGTACTCACTAGTACAATGACCTTATCAAACAGTTTTGCAGCGCGCGTAATAATGTCGAGATGCCCTTTGGTGACCGGGTCAAAACTACCGGGACAAACCGCTGTCCTCATTCTACGTCTGCCTGCCTTTCCTCTCCGGCAGCAGCCTTATAGGCGGATACCGTTATTTTACCGTAATTATACTGCTTCTTCAACGCGAAATCAACCACGGTTTCAGGAAGCTGCTCTCCGCGTTGGTGTTCGCACAGAATGATGCCGCCCGGGCGCATCCGCGGAACGAGCAGCGGCAGCGCTTCCGGCAGGATTCCCTGGTGATACGGCGGATCCAAAAACGCAATATCAAATTGGTCCTTGGTTCCAGCGAGGAAGCTCTTATAATCCATGGTGACTACACGGGACGACGGAGCGAGTCCAGTGGTTTTCAGATTATCCCGCACTACTTCAAGCGAGCGTTTGCTGCTGTCGACAAACACAGCGAGCTTTGCCCCGCGGCTGAGGGCTTCAATGCCCATCTGTCCAGAACCGGCGAACAGGTCGAGCACAACAGCTCCCTGCACATCAAACTGAACAATGCTGAACACCGCCTCTTTGACACGGTCGGTTGTCGGACGGACGTCAACACCCTCCAACGTCTTCAGCTTGCGCCCCCGGGCAGAACCGGTGATGACTCTCATGTAATTTCTCCTTTAATCGAACATTGCTGTCCGGTGATTTTTATGATAGACACTGAGTACCAGCCCAATGGTCATGAACATGGTGAGCATAGAGGAGCCGCCTGAGCTGAAAAACGGCAGCGTAATGCCAATAACCGGCGCCACGCAGAGGACCATACCGATATTGACCGCCGACTGGAAGAACACAATGGCAAATACACCGACACAAATGTAATTCCCCAGCGGGTCTTTGGAAATACGCGACACGTAAAGGATGCGCAGACAAACGGCAATGAGCAGCCCAACCGTCACAATGCAGCCGACCAGCCCCAGCGTTTGGCCGATATAAGAAAAGATAAAATCGTTCCGCATTTCCGGCACGCTGATGAGGTTGTCCGAAAACAGCCCCCGCCCAAACAACTGGCCGGAACCGAGCGCCCGCCGCCCCTGAAGCTGCTGAAAACCGCGGTTGAGGGGATCAAGCTCCGGGTTGAAAGCAAGCAGAACACGCATACGATGCTGTTCTTCAAACAGGAAATTCCAAGCCACAAACCCGGCGGCCGGCAACACCACCAACGCCCCCAGAATATACTTCCAGGAAAGCCCGGCGACAATGAGCATACACGCCGCAATGAAAATAAACACCAGCGCGCTTCCGTAATCCCCCTGGATGACAATTAATCCGGAAATTATCCCGGCATGAAGCAGCAAAAGGCCAAGTGTTTTGGGTTTATTCAAGGTATCCCGCACCTTGGAAAGATGGTATGCAAAGGTAATGACAAAGGATATTTTTAAAAATTCAGAGGGCTGTATGGTGGTAATGCCAAGATTCAGCCAAGCCTTGTCGTCCGCCCCCTCGCGCTGGACGCCAAAGAAAAATGTGAGAACAACCAGCAAAACCGTCAAAGCAAGATGGTATTTCCACAGCTTTGCCATGAGCTCGTAATCAATTAAAGACATGATAACAGCCACCGCTATGCCAAGCACCGTGGAAGCAAGCTGAATCCACAGGGCACGGATGGACCCCAAAAAGCCATTGTAATAAATGGAATAGAGCAGCAGCATGCTGAACCCGGCGCAGATGATACAGAGGCCGAGCAGCCATTTATCGGTATGTTTCAGGTAGTTAAAAACGCCTTGCAATACTTTCTTCATGGTTCCCTCCAATGGGGTTCGGGCAGCCCTCCTGCCCTTACGGGAAACGGATTGCGCCTGAAAGCGCCCGCAACGGCAAGGCGCTTCAAAAATCGCCTTCATTTCGAACGCTTTGTTTCATGCGGCCAAAACTTCTCAAAATGCCCGCTTCTGCCTATAATTTTCTTTATTATATCCTCTAAACCGTGTGATTTCAAGTTTTATTGTCGCTTCCAGGCGGGCAGCGTCAATTTATAACCATATTCATGCTGGAAGAACGGCATAGGTTGTGTTATAATAAAAGCAACTTTTACAGATGTTTCCGCCGCAGCTTCTCCGGCTGTATACCAGCTGAAAGGCGCCCTGCCGGTTTCAGCGGGGCCTGTGTAACGGAAACAGCCATTCTCTTCGCTTTTTGGTTATTCTGGACCAGCGGAGGAATTTATAATCACTTTTTACAGGAGGTTTAACCCATGCTGACTGACATTGAAATTGCCCAGCAGGCAAAAATGCTGCCGATTGCACAGGTTGCCGCCGGACTTGGCATTGACGCGGAACAGCTTGAACCGTACGGCAAATACATTGCCAAGCTTCCGGACACGCTTTTCAGCGAGCTTAATCAAAAAAAAGACGGCAAGCTCATTTTGGTCACCGCTATTAACCCAACGCCCGCAGGCGAGGGTAAAACGACCACGACCGTCGGCCTTGGCGAAGCCATGCAGAAAATCGGCAAAAAGGCGGTCATCGCGCTGCGCGAGCCCTCCCTGGGGCCGGTGTTCGGCATCAAAGGCGGTGCGGCCGGCGGCGGCTATGCGCAGGTGGTGCCAATGGAGGAAATCAATCTTCACTTCACCGGGGATATGCACGCCATTACGGCGGCGAACAACCTGCTCTGCGCCATCATCGACAACCATCTCCAGCAGGGAAACGCGCTGGGCATTGACCAGCGGCGCATTCTGTTCAAACGCTGCATGGATATGAACGATCGTGCGCTGCGGTTCGTAAACGTCGGCCTCGGCGGGCGTATCAACGGCGTGCCGCGCGAGGATTCCTTTATGATTACCGTTGCGAGCGAGATTATGGCAATTCTCTGCCTCGCCGAGGACATCGAGGATTTAAAACGGCGGCTGGGGAACATCCTTGTCGCTTACACGACCGACAACAAACCGGTATTCGCGCGGGATTTGGGCTGTATCGGCGCAATGGCGCTGCTGCTCAAACACGCCATCCAGCCGAATCTGGTTCAGACACTGGAAAACACCCCGGCCATCATGCACGGCGGCCCCTTTGCAAACATTGCGCACGGCTGCAACTCGGTTCGCGCAACCAAACTGGCGCTTAAGCTCGGTGACTATACCATTACCGAGGCGGGGTTCGGCTCCGACCTCGGCGCGGAAAAGTTTCTCGATATCAAATGCCGGTATGCAGGGCTGAAGCCAAGCTGTATTGTTGTCGTGGCGACGGTACGGGCGCTCAAATATAACGGCGGCGTTGCCAAAGCGGATTTGGGCGCTGAAAACGTTGAGGCGGTCAAGCAGGGTATTGGCAATCTGGAGGCGCACATTCAAAACATGCAGCAGTACGGCGTGCCGGTCGTGGTTGCCATCAACAAATTCGGCACCGATTCCGACGCAGAGCTCGCTGTCATCAGCGACCGCTGCAAGGCTCTTGGCTGTGACTTTGCCCTCTCCGACGTTTTTGCACACGGCGGCGATGGCGGTATAGAGCTCGCCCATAAAGTGGTGGAAGCCTGCGAAAAGCCCGGCAATTTCCACGTTCTTTATGACGAGAAGCGGCCGATCAAAGAAAAAATTCAAACCATTGCAGAAAAAATTTACCATGCCGGCGGCGTTGTTTACACCGGAGCGGCTGAAAAGGCCATCCGGGACATTGAGGCGCTCGGCTTTGGCGAACTGCCCATTTGCATTGCTAAAACCCAGTATTCCCTCTCCGACGATCCAAAGCAGCTCGGTGCGCCGTCCGGTTTCGACATCACAGTGCGGGATATTCGCCTGAGCGCAGGCGCGGGTTTCATCGTGGCGCTGACCGGGGAGATTATGACCATGCCCGGTTTGCCCAAGCAGCCCGCTGCGCTTGGAATGGACATTGACCGTGACGGCACCATCACCGGCCTGTCTTAATCCCGGAGGTTTTATGGAATTCACCACACATTCGGCGGCGGAAACTGAGCGCCTTGCCGCCGCTTTTGCAAAGCAGCTGCCGCCCGGCAGCATTCTCGCCTTTGTAGGCGGCCTCGGCGCCGGAAAAACAGCTTTTACACGAGGACTCGCACAGGGGCTTGGCGTTACGGGCGAAGTCTCCAGCCCGACCTTTGCACTGGTGCATGAATATCAGGGCAATCCTGCGCTTATCCATTTTGACATGTACCGGGTTACCACACTGGACGATTTGTATACCACCGGTTTTTTTGATTATTTGGATGGAAACAATATCCTCGCCATCGAGTGGAGCGAAAACATTGAAGCGGCGTTGCCGGAGGAGGCAATTTTCATCCAAATTGAACCGATGGGCGAAACCATCCGCCGCATCACCATAAAAGGAGGGCCTGCATTTGAATATTCTGGCGATTGACACCTCAGCGCAGGTTGCAGGCGTTTGCATTTTGAATGAAACGGCTGTGCTCTCCGAGTTCAGCGTCAACAACAAGCTCACCCACTCGCAGACGCTGATGCCGATGATGGAAGCCGCGCTCTCCTGTGCGAAGCTCACGTTCAGCGATGTAGACGCCTTTGCGGTTTCTGTGGGCCCGGGGTCGTTCACCGGTATTCGGATTGGCGTATCCGCCGTGAAAGGATTGGCGTTTGCAGCGGGCAAGCCCTGCATTCCCGTTTCTACGCTGGAGGCGCTTGCGCACAATGTCAACGCAGACGGCATGATCTGCGCCGCAATGGACGCACGGTGCGGGCAGGTCTACAACGCCCTGTTCTGGCAGAATGCCGGAACGCTCAGCCGTCTTTGCGCCGACCGGGCAATTTCCATAAAAGACCTCGGGGCGGATTTATTGAAGTTTGACGAAAATATATTTCTAGTTGGAGATGGAGCCGACTTGTGCTATAATGGTTTGGGAAGTGAAAACCCGGCTATCCGGCAGGTTCCAATCCATTTGAAGCTCCAGCGCGCATCCAGCGTAGGGCTTGTTGCATTGGAGCAGCTGCGGGCCGAAAAAAGCTGTTCTGCAGCCGAGCTGATGCCGGTCTATCTGCGGCTTCCGCAGGCGGAGCGTGAACTGCTTAAAAGACAAAAAGGTTAAACTTTCCAAGCATCTTCAAAATACAGCCGAATCGAAGATGGTTTTATTATTCCGTGGCGGCCACGGTGGAGTGCGAGAATGATGATTGCAATTGGCAGCGACCATGGCGGTTATGAACTCAAAGAACAAATCAAGGCTTTTTTGGATGAAAAGGACCTTGCATATAAGGATTTTGGGACCTATTCCCCTGAATCCTGCGACTATGCGGACATCGCAGAAGTCGTGTGTGACGCTGTTGTGAGCGGCGAGTGTGACAAAGCCCTGCTCTTCTGCGGGACAGGCATTGGCATTTCAATGGCGGCAAACAAGATAAACGGCATTCGTGCAGCAGCGTGCTCCGATTATTTTTCAGCCAAGCACACCCGCCTGCACAACAATGCGAACGTCCTCTGTCTGGGCGGCAGAGTGGTTGGCGTAGGGCAGGCCTGCGAACTCATCGACGTGTTTCTGAGCACCGGCTTTGAGGGCGGACGCCATGCGCGGCGTATTGATAAAATTGCGGCGCTGGAAGAGCGCGAACGCAACAAAGAGATCGAAGAATAAGGAGGAATCCCCCATGACACCGATTATCATGCACCATCCCCTCATCCAGCATAAAATTTCCCTTCTGCGTGACAAGAACACCGGTACCAAAGAGTTCCGCGAGCTGGTTTCTGAAATTGCCATGCTCATGTGTTATGAAGCAACCCGCGACCTTCCGCTCAAGGAAATTGAAATTGAAACACCGGTTGCAGTTGCCAAGACCAAGGTTATTTCCGGCAGCAAAATTGCAATCGTCCCCATTCTGCGCGCAGGGCTTGGTATGGTTGATGGCATGCTCAATCTCATTCCGGCGGCAAAGGTGGGCCATATTGGCCTTTACCGCGCCGAAAGCGAAGATAAGGTTGAGGTCGTGGAGTATTACTGCAAACTCCCAGAAGACATTGAACACCGCGATACCATTGTGCTCGATCCCATGCTCGCCACCGGTATGTCCGGTGTGGACGCATTAAACCAGCTCAAAAAGCACGGTGCGAAAAACCTGAAATTCATGTGCATTATTGCTGCGCCAGAAGGACTGGAGGCACTTGAAAAAGCACATCCGGATGTGCAGATTTACTGCGGCACCCTGGATCAGCGTCTCAACGAAAATTACTACATCGTTCCCGGCCTCGGCGATGCGGGCGACCGTATTTTCGGCACCAAATAAGAACAGAAATTACTTTTAAAAGGCCAGAGGGCAAGCCGTCCTCTGGCCTTTTTTGTGAAATACACAAACGGCCGTATTCTGTTCCAGAAAATCCGTTCCACGGATTTATCGGCACTAAAAAGCATCGATTTTAAGAAATCAACACTCAGGCTGTAAATATGAATTTTCTATGAAATCCCTTGCCTTGCTTCTTCATTTATTGTTTAATTAAGATTATAAACACAGAATAAACAGGGGCGGTTGTATGAAAAAGCTGAATATTGTGCTGGTGGAACCGCAGATTCCCCAAAATACCGGGAACATTGCGCGCACCTGCGCGGCAACCGGCGCTTCCCTGCACTTAGTGCGGCCGCTTGGTTTTGCGATTGATGACAAAAAACTCAAGCGCGCCGGACTGGATTACTGGCATTTGCTGGACATTCACTACTACGACGGTATTGCGGACTTTTTTACGCAACATCCAGAAGCTGCCTGTACTTTTTTTACGACCAAAGGGCGGCATATTTATACCGATGTTATCTACCCGGACGAGTGCTACCTTGTCTTTGGCCGGGAGGACGCCGGGCTGGATGAAGCATTGCTTTACAACCACCCGGACCAGTGCGCCCGTCTGCCGATGATTCACGACGCGCGCAGCTTAAACCTTTCCAACACGGTGGCAGTTGCCGCCTATGAAGTACTGCGGCAGTGGGGATTCCCCACCCTGAAAACCGAAGGCAACCTGACGAAATATGACTGGTAACCGGTTTCTGCCGCAACTGAAATACTGGAGGTCCCTATGAACGAAAAAATCAAACTGCTGACCGATTCCTGCTGTGATATTCCGGCAGAGCTTGCCGCGGAATACGGCATTGAAATCCTCTCTTTTCCCATTACGGTAGAAGGCAAAGAATACCGGGAGCGGATTGATTTCAGCGCTGAGGAATTTTATGAAATGCTGACCAATGCCGCTCAGGTGCCGACTCACGCTCAACTCATCCCCATTGAGTTTGAGGATCTTTACGAAGCCGCCTACCAGGACGGTTATACCGACGTCATCTACGTTTCCATCAACGCCAAAGGATCCAGCACCTTTGACAACTCCAATGTCGCCGTCAACAATTTTTACGAGGCCCATCCGGAGGCAAAAGACGCCATCCGTTTTCATTTAATCAATTCAGGCTGCTACACCATGGGCTATGGCATGGCGGTTATTGAAGCGGCTAAAAAAATCCGGCGCGGGCTCACTGCAAAAGAGATTGTCGGCAGCATTCGGGACTGGGTGGAAAATGTTCGCATCCTTTTCGTTCCGCTGACGCTGGATTTTGCCAAAAAATCCGGCCGTATTTCTGCGGCGGCAGGTTTTGTCGGCGAACTGCTCGGGTTAAAGCCTATCATCACGTTCCAGGATGGGGATTCGGTCATTCTCGAAAAGGTACGCGGTGAAAAGTCGGTTATCCCGCGGCTGATGCAAATGGTTGCGGCTGACAAAATTCCCGGGACGCCATACAGCATTGTCCACGGCATGCAGCCCCAGCTTACCGACGAACTGGTTGCAGAGGCGGAAAAGAAGTTCGGCAAGGCGGAATATGTCTATCCGCTGGGGCCGGTTGTCGCTATCAACGCCGGGCCGAATGTTGTAGGAATTATTTACAAAGCGCACCACGAATAATCGATAAAAAATACATCTGCGGACCCGCCAGATTGGTGGGTCCGCATTGCATTCTCCGGGCTTTTGGATGAATTGTGCTGCAAATTGCAGTTTTTTTTCGCAGAACACGTTTTTTTCACGCAAAATACTTGAAAAACATGGTAAAATAAGCTATGATAAATGTGGATTGTTAAGGTTCTCACAATCTTAGCAAAACAACATGATGAAAGGATGTATTGCATGAGTTCGTTAAACAAAAAGTCTATCGAGGACATCGACGTATCGAATAAACGCGTACTTGCGCGGTGTGATTTCAACGTTCCGCTCAAAGACGGCGTTATCACCAACGACAAGCGCATTGTTGCAGCGCTGCCGACCATCAAATATCTGATGGAGCATGGCGCAAAACTCATTCTCTGTTCCCATCTTGGCCGCCCGAAAGAGGGTTGGGAGCCGGAATTCTCGCTCGCTCCGGTTGCGAAACGCCTCTCTGAGCTGCTCGGCAAAGAGGTGGTCATGGCAAAAGACGTGATTGGCGAAGACGCAAAGGCCAAAGCGGCTGCGCTCAAAGCTGGCGACGTTATGCTGCTTGAAAATGTCCGTTACCACAAGGAAGAGAAGAAGAATGACCCGGCGTTTGCCAAAGAGCTTGCTTCCCTTGCGGAGATTTATGTAAACGACGCGTTCGGTGCGGCGCACCGCGCTCATGCTTCTACTGCCGGCGTTGCAGATTACCTCCCGGCGGTCTGCGGTTACCTGATGCAGAAAGAAATTGACTTCATCGGCGGTACCATTGAAGACCCGAAACACCCGTTCGTCGCTATCCTTGGCGGTGCAAAAGTTTCGGATAAAATTGGCGTTATTGAAAATCTTATTGATAAAGTAGACACCCTTATCATCGGCGGCGGTATGGCCTACACCTTTATGCGTGCACTGGGCAACACCACCGGTACCTCCATTTGCGAAGAAGATAAGCTTGACCTTGCTCGTGACCTCATGGCGAAAGCCCGTGCAAAAGGCGTCAGCTTCCTCATCCCGGTGGACAACATTGTTGCCCGTGAGTACAATGAAAACGCTGTTTTCATGCGCATCTACTCGGATGCAATTCCGGACGGTTGGATGGGCCTCGACATTGGGCCGACCACCCAGGAGCTCTTCTCCAAAACCCTGAAAGGCGCTGGTACCATCATTTGGAATGGGCCGATGGGCGTTTCGGAATGGGAGAACTTTGCAGCCGGTACCCGTGCAGTTGCAAAAGCCATTGCGGAAGAGAGCGAAAATGGCGCTATTTCGGTCATTGGCGGCGGCGACTCGGTTGCGGCTGTTACCAAGCTCGGCTTTGCCGACAAGATGAGCCACATCTCCACCGGCGGCGGTGCTTCCTTGGAATACATGGAAGGCAAAAAACTGCCGGGCATTGAGTGCCTCATGGACAAATAAAAAACACAACGACACTGCAAAAAGCTGCCGTCCGGAAACGGGCGGCGGCTTTTCAAGCGGAAAGAAAGAGGAATGAAACCAATGAACAAAGCATTGCGCAAGGCGGTTATCGCCGGAAACTGGAAAATGAACAAAAACCGTGCAGAGGCAAAGGCGCTCATCGAGGAGATGAAACCGCTGGTTGCCAACGCCGGATGCGACGTTGTCATCTGCGTGCCGTACACCAACCTTGAAACCGCTCTGGAGGCTACCAAAGGCTCCAACATCAAGGTCGGTGCGGAAAACTGCCACTTTGAAAAATCCGGTGCTTTTACCGGTGAAATCTCGGCCGATATGCTCACCGAAATGGGTGTGGAGTACGTTATCATCGGCCACAGCGAACGCCGCCAGTACTTTGGCGAGACCGACATCACCGTCAATAAGCGCACCCTTGCAGCGCTGAACGCGGGGCTCAAGGTTATCCTCTGCGTTGGCGAAATGCTTGAGGATCGTGAGCTTGGCATCACCGCCGAGCTGGTTGCCATGCAGACCAAAATTGCCCTGAACGGTGTTACCAAAGAAATGCTCAAAAACATCATCGTTGCCTATGAGCCGGTTTGGGCTATCGGCACCGGCAAGACCGCAACCGCAGAGCAGGCAAATGAAGTCAACGCTATTATCCGCGCGACCGTTGCTTCCCTCTACGGCAAAGATGCGGCGGACGCTCTCACCGTTCAGTACGGTGGTTCTATGAACGCCAAAAACGCAGATGAGCTCCTCGCTCAGCCGGATGTTGACGGCGGCCTGATCGGCGGCGCATCCTTGAAAGCAGAGGATTTCAGCATTATTGTGAAAGCAGCTTCCAAATAACCTGAACCAAGAGGTACTAATATGAAAAAACCTGTTGCACTGATTATTCTGGATGGGTTTGGCTACAATCCCTCCGATTACGGCAACGCCATTACGGCGGCCAAAACCCCGAATATTGACAAGCTGTTTGAAACCTGTCCGCACACAATGATTGGCGCTTCCGGCATGGATGTTGGCCTTCCGGACGGGCAAATGGGCAACTCGGAAGTGGGACACACCAACATCGGCGCAGGCCGCATTGTCTACCAGGAACTGACCCGGATTACCAAGTCCATCAAGGATGGAGATTTCTTCACCAATGAGGCATTTGCCAAAGCGGTGGAAAACTGTAAGAAAAACGGTTCTGCGCTCCACCTTATGGGCTTAATGTCTGACGGCGGTGTGCACAGCCACAACAGCCACCTGTTTGCGTTGCTGGAGCTGGCAAAAAAGGCGGGGCTTACTGAGGTGTATGTCCACTGCTTTATGGATGGACGCGACGTTCCCCCGACCTCCGGCAAGGACTTCATCGCAGAGCTTCAGGAAAAGCTCAAGGAAATTGGCGTCGGCAAAATTGCGACTATCATTGGCCGCTACTATGCAATGGATCGTGACAACCGTTGGGAGCGCGTAGAAAAAGCCTATGCAGCAATGACCTACGGCGAAGGCAATCAGAATTCCTGTCCTGTGGACACCATGGAAAAATCCTACGCGGCGGATGTCACCGATGAATTCGTCGTCCCGACTGTCTGCACCGAAGGCGCCGCTGTAAAAGCAAACGACAGTGTCATCTTCTTTAACTTCCGCCCCGACCGTGCACGTGAAATTACCCGCACCTTTGTGGATCCGGATTTTAAAGGCTTTGAGCGCAGAAACGGATTTTTCCCACTTTGCTTTGTCTGCATGACCCAGTACGATGTGACCATGCCGAATGTTGAGGTTGCCTTTAAGCCGCAGAAGCTGACCAACACCTTTGGTGAATACATCAGCAAAAAGGGCTTAACCCAGCTTCGCATTGCCGAAACCGAAAAATACGCGCATGTCACCTTTTTCTTCAACGGCGGTGTTGAAGCTCCGTTTGAAGGCGAAGACCGCGCGCTGATTCCTTCTCCAAAGGTTGCAACCTACGACCTCAAACCGGAGATGAGCGCTTATGAAGTCTGCGACGAAGTTGTTAAGCGCATTGAGTCCGAGAAATATGACGTGATCATTCTCAACTATGCGAACTGTGATATGGTTGGCCATACCGGCGTCTTTGAAGCCGCTGTTGCCGCTGTTGAAGCAGTGGACACCTGTGTTGGCCGTATGATCGACGCCATCCGTGCAAAAGGCGGCGCGGCTCTCATCACTGCTGACCACGGCAACGCTGACCAGATGTATGAACCGGACGGTTCTCCGTTTACGGCACATACCACCAATCCGGTTCCGCTCATCGGCGTTGGACTGGACGGCAAAGAACTACGGGAAGGCGGCAAGCTCGCTGATTTGACCCCCACCCTGCTCGACATCATGGGCCTGCCGAAACCCGCCGAAATGGATGGCGAATCCTTGCTCAAATAAAAGAATTTCTTTCGTTGACCGGACAGCTACTCAGCTGTCCGGTTTTTTTACGGCCAAAACAGCCTTCCATTACGGAAGGCTGTTTTGCCGTTCTATTCTTATTTTCCTAGCTGACGAATACAAAAACATGATTACGCCACAAAACCGGTGCGAATTTCATCTTGCTAAAAACATCTGTACCCATTCCACCAAATACGGCTGTATCTCCGGATAAGTCCACCGTTCCGGCAATTCCTCAAACAGCTCGATGCGTTCCATTTCCAGTTCCGGCAACGGGCCGAAGGTTTTAATTTCCGCATAGCACAGCAGGCCGCTGCTGTGCTCCCCGCTCTCCGCGTTGGTAACGGAATCGATACAACAAACCGGAGTGAGCGCGTAATCCAGCGCGCCGGTTTCCTCGTACAGCTCCCGCTTTGCCGTTTCAAGGATGTTCTCCCCCGGCTCCCGGTGTCCGCCCGGACATTCGTAGGTATCGCGCGCCCGGTGTTTGCAGAAAACCCACTGGCCCATTGCACGGGAAACGATGACCGCATATTTCAGGTCGCGGTCATTCCCTTCTGCATGAAAGCGAACGTTCATCAACATCTTCACCCCCCTCTTGTTATGATAGCACGGGGCCGCTTCAAATACCAGCGTTGACCGAAAGCGGAGACAAAGAATTTCGGAACCCCGGTCCGGCTTCAATATTCCTTGTGCTGGCAAATCGAGATGGAAACCAGCATGGAAAGCAGCAACGCCGCAAGGCTGATAACCGGAATCAGTGACACAATTTTTTTAATCCCCGCTTCATCCGGCATGGGGATGCCCAGCGATTTTGCCAACAAAATGAGCAGTACAGGAACAAGCACAACCCCAATAATCATAAGCCGGCTCTTTTCTACGCCAAACCGGTACATCAGCGGAAATAAAATCGCGACAAACAAAAAACCCAGCGCCGAAAGGATCAGAATGGTCATAATATCCTCCCAGACAAGCCTTCCGCCGATCAACCACTGAATGGCGAGATTGCAGAGCGTTGCAATGCCGATGGTGATAACGCTCATGATATACTTGCTCACCGCAAGCGCCGCGCGGGAAACCGGCATGGCAAGGGCCAGCTTATCCCAGTTTGCCTGTTCATCGTAAGCCATTGCCGTAATGGGGAGCATAGCGCCCAACAGCATAATAATAGAACCGAAAACGCTGTTATCGCCGGAAGCAACCGAATAAACACCATAAACAGCGACCAGAATCGCAAGCAGGGCTCCCTGCTTTTTCAGCACCATCATATCCTTTAACAATAAGCCTTTCATAACAAAGCTCCTCCGTACAATCAATACTCTTTGCGCCGGACAATCCAAATTGAAACAAAACAGGACAGCACCGTCGCGGTAACAGCAGCAACCGGCAGCCATAAAAGCAACTGCATCATTTGCCCACTATTCAGCGTTATAGGGATCTCCAACATCGTCAGCAACAAATAGACTGCTGGCGGGAGTAATATAATCCCAAGCATCATCAAGCGTTCCTTTTTCACGCCAAACCAAAACAAAAGCGGCATAACAAACGCTGTAATCAGAAAGTCAGCCGACAGTATGGTACCCCCGGCTACCACCAGATTTCCCACGGTCAGTCTGCTGCCCTGCACCATGGTATTCCGTGCCCCTACAGCAAGATAAATGAAGATACTGCGTAGGTATTTGCTGCACACAAGCTTCCAACGCGCAAGCAGCATGAAAAGTGCAAGCTGGTTCCACCCTGCCCGCTCATCGTAGGTCATAACGGTAACCGGAAGCATCGTTCCCAGAAAAACAACGATATAAGAAAACGGGTCTGAATTACTTACACCGAACAGCGCAATCGCGCCATACAAAAAAGACAGATGAGGACAGCTCCCGCATTCTTTTTGAGGATCATAAGGTCTTTTCGAAAGACGCCTATCACTGTGCATCCCCCTTAATGTGGAACAGCATGATATCCTCAATGGTCGCAGGATCAATGACATGGTTGCCGTTTACTTTATCTCGCAGCACCAGTGCCTCGGCGCCAAATTGGTTGGTACGGGTTCCAATCACCGCGGCAGAATCCATTGATTTTAATTCTTCTGCTGAGCCTTTTAAAACGCCATATCGCTCCAGTAAGGTATCCTTTTGTTCACACAGCAAGATTTTCCCTTTGTGAATTAGAGTGATATAATCGCAGATTTTTTCCAAATCGCTGATAATATGGGAGGAAAGCAGTATGGAATGTTCTTCATCCTGGATGAATTCCAAAAAGGATTCCAGAATTTCATCCCGCACGACCGGGTCGAGGCCGCTGGTCGGTTCGTCCATGATCAAAAGGCGGGAATGATGCGAAAGCACACATGCAATTGTGAGCTTCATCTTCATACCCTTGGAAAAATCCTTCAACCTTTTTTTGGTCGGCAGCGAAAACTCCTGCACCTTTTGGAAGAAAAACGGTTCGTCCCAATTTTTGTAAATTCCCCGCATAATTGCATTGACATTTTTAACCGTGAGAATTTCCGGGAAACAGCACTCGTCCAAGACAACGCCGATATCCTCCTTGACCGAAAGAGTGCCTTTTGGGGTACTCTCTCCCAATACGGTGATTTCACCTCCATCGCGTCGGATTAAATCCAAAATTAATTTTATGGTTGTACTTTTCCCTGCTCCATTCTCCCCAATAAAGCCCATAATGCACCCAGAAGGCAGAGCAAAATTGACGTGATCCAGGGTAAATCCGTCATAATACTTGGTAACGTCTTTGCATTCCAAAACGTATTCCATTGTTCATTCTCCTTTGTAAATGACACGGAGGATTTCAATCAGTTCCTCCAACTCAATCCCACAACCATGTGACAGGGCAACCGCCTTTTGCATGCAATCTTCGATTTCCCGCAGCCGTTCCTCCCGGATGAATTCCACATTTTTCTGGGCAACAAAACTGCCCTTGCCAGTCATGGAAACAATATATCCCTCACGCTCCAGCTCCTCATACGCCCGCTTGGTTGTAATAACGCTGATGCGCAGCTCCTTGGCAAGCAGGCGCATGGAAGGAAGAGCGTCCCCTTCCTTGAGTTCGCCTGAAAGAATGAGGTTTTTCATCTGTGTTACAATCTGATCATAAATCGGTTGGCCACCCGAATTACGGATAATAATATTCATGACTCACCAGCTATCATTTATATTGTATATATTTATTATATACAATATGCATTTGTTGTCAAGCGCCATCACAACTTTTTCTGCGCGTTGTTTGGAATCTATTTTCAGTCTGATAAAAAACAAATCGGGATAACCTTATAGTTATCCCGATAAAAATTATTTGCAGAAACGCATTCAGAGCACAGATTCGTTAATCCAGCTCCAGGGCGCCGGTATACAACTGATAGTAGGTACCTTTCAGTTTAATGAGGTTCTCATGGGTACCGCGCTCGATAATACGCCCATGGTCCAATACCATGATGGCATCGGCGTTCTGAACGGTAGAAAGGCGGTGGGCGATGACAAACACGGTACGTCCGGTCATCAACGCATCCATGCCGCGCTGCACGATAGCCTCGGTGCGGGTATCAATCGAGCTGGTCGCCTCATCCATAATCATAACAGGGGGATCGGCTACAGCTGCACGCGCAATGGCAAGAAGCTGACGCTGGCCTTGGCTGAGGTTTGCACCATTACCTGTCAGCATGGTGTTGTAGCCTTCCGGAAGACGGCGGATAAAGTCGTCTGCACCGGCGAGCTTCGCCGCGGCAATGCATTCTTCGTCGCTCGCATCCAGATTGCCGTAGCGGATATTCTCCATTACCGTGCCGGTAAAAAGGTTGGTATCCTGCAACACAATCCCCAGGCTGCGGCGTAAATCGGCCTTTTTGATTTTATTGATATTGATGCCGTCATAACGGATTTTGCCGTCCTCAATATCATAAAAGCGGTTAATCAAATTCGTAATGGTCGTTTTACCCGCGCCGGTGGAGCCGACAAAGGCCACCTTCTGACCGGGCTTTGCATATAGCGTGATGTTGTGCAGCACTGTTTTTTCCGGCGTATAACCGAAATCCACATCAAAGAAACGCACATCACCCTGCAGGCGGGTGTAGGTAATGGTCCCATCGTGGTGCGGATGCTTCCACGCCCAAACATTGGTGCGTTCCCTGCACTCGCTGAGACTGCCATCCGGATTCTCTTTTGCATTGACCAAAGTAACATAACCATCATCAGCCTCCGGCTCCTCATCCAGCAGCGCAAAAATACGGTGCGCGCCCGCAAGGCCCATAATTACCATATTTACCTGATTTGACACCTGACCAATGGAACCGGCAAATTGCTTTGTCATATTCAAAAACGGCACAACAATGCTGATGCTGAAAGCCAGACCGGAAAAGCTGACATTCGGCACATTTGCCAGCAGCAGTGCGCCGCCTACCAGCGCCACAACAACATACATCACATTACCGATGTTGCCCAGCAAAGGCATTAAGATGTTGGCAAAGCGGTTGCCGTTTCGTGCATTATAAAAGATTTCACCGTTCACCTTGTCAAAGTCGGCCTTGGCGCCCTCTTCATGGCAGAACACCTTGATCACTTTCTGGCCGGTCATCATCTCTTCCATAAACGACTCAGCCTTGGCAATTGTAACCTGCTGACGCAGGAAGTATTTCGAGGAACGGTTGGTAATGGCCCTGGCCGCAATTGCCATGCCAATGACGCCTGCAACGACCAGCAGTGCAAGGACGACGCTGTAATACAGCATAATGCCAAACACCACAAGCAACGTGATGGCAGAAATGGTGATTTGCGGCAAGCTCTGACTGATGAGCTGGCGAAGAGTGTCAACGTCATTGGTATAATAGCTCATGACATCGCCATGACCATTGGTGTCAAAGTACTTAATAGGCAGATCCTGCATGTGGCTGAACATTTTTTGACGTAGTTTTTTCAAAGAGCCCTGTGTGATAATGGCCATCATCTGGCTGTAAAAGGCACCGGCAATCAGGCTGATGATATACATCACAACCAAAATGGCCACATAGGTGAGGATGCGTCCGGCCACAGACGTCCAGTCTCCGCTTCTGTAACTTTCATCCACAACGGCAATGACGTTCTGCATGAACACGGCCGGAATGGCGCTGACAATGGCGTTGATGAGAATACACACCATCGTGATCGGCAGGAGCACTGGGTAGAACTCAAACAACGTGCGCAGCAGCCGGCGCAGTACCCCTTTTGGGGCACGCTGGCCCCGAGCCGTAGTGGTAGGAGCAGTTTTGTTTTTATTCTTCGCCATCTTGATCACCTGCCTTGTTCTGGGAAGTATACACCTCGCGATAAATTTCACTTGTTTTCATCAATTCATCATGATTTCCAATCGCGCTGATACGTCCGCCGTCCATGACAACGATGCGGTCGGCATCCTGTACCGAAGCAACGCGCTGCGCGATGATAATTTTGGTGGTCTCCGGGATAAACTGACGGAAACCCTGGCGAATTAAAGTATCGGTACGAGTGTCCACAGCACTGGTGGAGTCATCCAGAATCAACACCTTGGGCCTTTTGAGCAACGCACGCGCAATACACAGACGCTGTTTCTGGCCGCCGGAGACATTGGAGCCTCCCTGCTCAATCCAGGTGTCATATTTGTCCGGAAATTGCTGAATAAACTCATCGGCCTGCGCCAGCTTACAAGCCTCCAGCATTTCTTCATCGGTAGCGTCAGGATTCCCCCAACGCAGGTTATCCTTAATGGTGCCGGAAAACAGTACGTTCTTTTGCAGCACAACAGCCACATCATTGCGCAGCGAATCCAAATCATACCGGCGTACATCCACGCCGCCTACCTTAACGCAGCCTTCAGTGACGTCGTATAGGCGGGGAATCAGCTGCACCAGTGTGGATTTGGAAGAACCAGTGCCGCCCAGAACGCCAATCAGTTCTCCGGACTTAATATGTAAATCCACGCCAGACAGCGCCATGCGTTCTGCTTTTTTAGAATACTTGAAGCTGACGTTGTCAAAATCAATGGAACCATCTTTTACTTCGGTAAGGGCATTTTCCGGGCTGGTCAAGGTGCTTCTCTCTTTCAGCACTTCAACAATACGCTCGGCCGATTCCATCGACATGGTGATCATAACAAACACCATGGAAAGCATCATCAAGCTCATTAAAATCTGAAAGCTGTAGGTCAGAATTGCAGACATTTGCCCCACAGCAATTTCGGTGCCCTGGCTGGTGATGACAGCATAGGAACCAAACGAAAGCACAAACGCCATGCCGGCATATACACAGAACTGCATCATGGGGTTGTTGAGCGCCATAATACGTTCAGCACGGGTAAAGTCTTTACAAACGTCTTCTGCGGCGGTGGTAAATTTCTTTTTCTCATAATCTTCACGCACATAGCTTTTGACAACACGCATAGCCTGTACATTCTCCTGCACCGAGTCGTTAAGTGCATCGTATTTGCGGAATACCCGGCGGAAAATCGGCGTCGCTTTACGAATGACCAACACCAGCCCAATCCCCAGCAATGGGATGGTAACCAGAAAGATCAGAGCCAAGCGCCCACCCATGGCAAAGCCCATGATAAACGAGAAGATCATCATCAACGGACCGCGAATGGCCACGCGGATGATCATCATAAAGGCCATCTGCACATTTACCACATCGGTTGTCATACGGGTCACCAAACTGGACACCGAGAATTTGTCGATGTTCTCAAAGGAGTAATCCTGAATACGGTAAAACATATCTTTGCGCAGATTACGCGCAAAGCCCGTAGAAGCGGTAGCGCAGGTATTGCCGGCCGCAACGCCAAAAGCAAGCGACAGCACCGCCATGGCAATCAACTGGATGCCATAATGAATAATAACATCCATGCCGCAGCCAGCCTGCATTTGATTGACCAATTCCGCAATAATGAACGGAATGATGCACTCTAAAATGACTTCAACAATAACCAAAAGCGGCGTCAAAATTGCCGACTTTTTGTACTCGCGGATACTGCGAGCAAGAATTTTAACCATATGTAACATTCCCCCAAAACCTGTTGTACTTGTCCTGCACATCTATGGTGCACTTTAAAAAATAGCAATGGAACGTTTCCTGATGTCAACTATTCATCCAAATTTGCAGACATTCGCTCTGCAATTTCCTGAAATAGCGCAAGATGCTCATCAGGCAACCCCCGTGTGAGCCGCTGTTCGGTCTGGCGGATCAATTCGCCAATCTGCGCATCCAGATGTTCCGCCTTTTCAGTAGGGATTAGGCTTTTCAGGCGTGCGTCGCTGGCTACACTTTCCCGCAGAATAAGGCCGTTTTTTTCCATCAGCTGCAGGATGCCGGTAGCGGTGGAACGGCTCATATCAAAAACCTTTTCCACATCACGCTGGAACACCGGAGCATCTGCACATTTCACAAGAATATAATGCATGATTCTGCTCTGCACCCCAGTGATTCCAAGGCTTTGCATGTTGGCGTTCATGCGCTTTTTCAGCTTGTGGGACAAAATATGAATCCACATCCCGCAATCTTTTTCCATTTGAAAACTTCCCCTTTCAAAGGTGAATTCCACCTCTTTAATTGTTCGGGTACAAACAAATTTTACTGCACAAATAAAATCTTGTCAATAGAAAAATACAATCGCTTTCTGGTGAATTGGCGCAAAAAATCTGTACAAATAGCGCATAAATGGTACCTAAAGATTCAGACAAAAAACAATCATATTGGTTCTCATCTGGAGGATTTTTCTTCTTATCCGGCTGGAGAACCAAACTCAAATGCGTTCGCAAATTGCTTTCCGGCTCCGTCTAACCACTCAAGTATTATGCATAAAACATTCCATTTTTGCAATGATTCATTCTTGTCACCTAATCGCCAAAAAGGATTCTCTACCGTACCGCCGGCTGCGCTCTTGAAAGCACCGGAATCTCCTGTAAACAGCAAATCGGGATAACCTTACGGTTATCCCGACGAAAAGACTGTTTATATATGGTTTCCAGAAAACCATACCGCATTTAAAATCCTCTGCGTTTTAAACCCATTTATTCCCGTGAATCGCTGGTCATAGGAACCGTATCCGACGTTTTTACATACCAATTTAAAAGCTGATTTTGCATTTCTTGAATACGTTTGGTATATTTTTCATCATTATATACATTTTCCAGCTCTTTCGGATCCTTTTTCAGGTCATAAAATTCACATTCGCCACTGGTACGGTAAATGAGCTTGTAGTCAAGAGTGCGCATCATGGTGGTACGACAGACTGAAAGCGGATGCTCCTGCTGCTGAAGCGCCTTGTGGTAATAAACACTGCCCGGATACATCAAATCCGCATCACGAGTCCCCCAGCCCTCAAAACAATATGGCTCATGGAGATCATAACCGCCATCGCCATAAACTGCGCGTTCCAAATCCCCGTTGCCGCCGCGCAGAGCCGGCCAAAGCGATTTCCCAAAGAAGGTGTGCTGCGGCTCAATCCCTGCCGATTCCAAGAAGGTTGGCATCAAATCGAGCAATTCTACCTGCCCGTGCACACGGTGCCCGGCCTTAACACCGGGACCACGGATAATCAGCGGAACGCGTGTGAGAATATCTTCAAAGCCATCCGGCCATTTTTCAACCAGGCCGTAGTCGCCCGCATAATCGCCGTGATCGGAAACCGCAATCAAAAGGGTGTCTTCTGCGGCCGCAGAATGGTCTAGCGCATCCATCAGCTTGCCGAGCAACGCGTCGCTGTATGTAATCATGGAAAGATAGACCGCCTGTATCTTGCGCAAGGCTTCCTGATCATTCAGAGAGCGGTAGCTACGAATCAATTCATGAAATTCCGGCTTTCCTTCGCCGATGCCGCGCAGTGAAATTTGTTCCTCTTCATAGAGGTGATAATAATCCTCCGGCGCAGTATAAGGGCAATGCGGATATAACAGAGGCAGAAAGAGGACAAACGGTTTGTCGCCCGGTTTCCAGCCAAGAATTTTTTCAATCCCGGCCATGACGTTGGCATAGTCTTTTATGCCGTCCTCGCCGCACTGCATTGGTTCCAGCAGAAAATCATCAATGTTGCCAGTTGCGCTCTGTGGCTTTTCCGCGGGTGGATTAGCAGCTTGCTTTTCGACAAACACGTCAGCAGAAAGCGGAATGGTATCTGCGGCAAACAAATCGTTTTTGCCGTACACCCAAACATCATAACCTGCCTCTTTCATATAACGAAAGAGATTGTGCTCATAGGGTTTGACAAGATTCCAGAGGGTGCGGTGTCCATTGGTGTGCGGGTATTGGCCTGTAGCGAAAGAGCAGCGGCAGGGCGAACAAACCGGGTTTTGAACATGGCACTGTTCAAACAACGTTCCCTGTTCTGCAAGGCGGTCAAGGTTCGGCGTCTGTACAAACGGGTGCCCATAGCACCCCACGCTTTCCGCACGCATTTCGTCAGGCATAAAGATGATGTAGTTCATAGAATCCCTCTTTTTCGGTGGCAGAAACGCCAATATTAAATGAATTGGTTTGATTATTTTCATCATACCCGAATTGCCGAACGAATGCAAGAGGAATTCGCGAATAGCCTTTTTTTCCTTGCTATACTGCCAAAAACAACGCTGTTTCCCACAAATAAAAAAGCCGGGCGCTACCCGGCTAAACGATACAATTCAACAACACCTACCGCAATCTAACACCTGTTCGAATTCTTCGTTTTAAGTAATACAGCAATTCCATCAGCAGACAGCCACATGCAAAAAGCAGGAGAATCAGCGTATAGGTGCTGTAGATTATGCAGTAAGGCCCGTTGATAAACCCATTTACCAAATATGCAGTATAAACCAACAGAAGAATGAGGTACCCATACCATCGGTTCGCGCTGATACGGCAGCAACACGCCAGAGCAAACCCGGACAGCGCTACGACCGCCAGTTCTATCCAGAAAAAGGGAGTAAAACGCGTATGATTCCGGTAATGCTCCAATAGTAAAATGAAATTATCGGCCAGTAAAGGCAATACGGAAGCACCGACAAGCGCTACAATAAACCAAAAGCGATTTGCTTTTTTCATAATTTACCCCCTGTCCCTTCTACAGAAAGGCGCTTAGATAAAATTTATCTAAAACCTTATTCTATAAAATATTATACTAAAATCCAGATATTTGTAAAGCATATTTGTGCATATTTTCTATTTTTAAGAAATTTTTAATCCCATTCTTTTCTTTTTCTTAAGAAAGATAAAAAAACGCCCTGCGGATTGGATTTCCGCAGGGCACCTCAGGATACAAATTATTTGACAACAAAATCCGCATGGACTCCTGCGCCATGCTCATGAAAAGCCAGGCCGTCGATTTCCTCTGCTTTGGAGGCACGCAGCAGGCCAATGGTCTTTTTCAGGATAAGGAACCGTGTCTCAGTGGTCAGAATGGTTCATGCCGCAACCGAAATAACGCCAAGCGCCTGTATAGGTACGAGAATACGAATACTTAAAACAACAGGTCAGCGTAGGTCGGAATTGGCCAATAATCTTCTCCTACAAGGATTTCCAATTCATCCGACAGTGCACGGAGTGCCTGCATATCAGCAAAGACCGTTTCATGGTAATACTTTCCGCTTTCCAGCACACCGGAAATTCCTTTGGCTGTAACGACGTCATTTTCCAGCGTATCAATGGCATCCGAGAACGGGCCGCTCAGCGAGGAGAGTTTTTTGGCGAGCTTGGTTTCTGCGGAGGTATTCAGGTCAAGATCCAGACATTTTTTGGCAGCGAGCGCATCACAAACAACGCGGGTATACTCAATGACCGCCGGAAGAATCTGCTTGCGGGCCATATCGATCATAGTAAGCGCCTCAATATTGATGACCTTGGAATAGTTCTCCATTAAAATTTCATAACGGGAACGAATTTCAGTTTCGCTGAAAACGCCGTTTTTCACCAAGACCTCAATGTTCTTCGGCTCAATGAAAGCTGGGAGGGCATCCACTGTGGAGATAAGGTTCGGCAAACCGCGCCGCTGTGCTTCCGCCAGCCATTCCTCCGAGTAGTTGTTGCCATTGAACACAATACGCTTGTGATCACGGTAGGTCTCTTTAATGATAGCATGAACTTCCTGCGGAATATCTTCAGCTTTTTCAAGGCGGTCAGCGAACTGACCGAGTTCTTCCGCAATGATGGTGTTGAGCATGATGTTCGGGCCTGCAATGTTAAGGCTGGAACCAAGCATGCGAAATTCAAATTTATTGCCGGTAAACGCGAACGGAGAGGTGCGGTTGCGGTCGGTGGAATCACGGTAAATATCCGGCAGAACATTGATATCCGTTAACAAGTTGCTTTTGGTAATTTTTTCGCCGGTCCCATCCTGTTCAATGGCTTTGAGAATGTTCTCCAGCTCCTCACCGATGAACATGGAAACAATTGCCGGCGGCGCCTCATTCGCACCAAGGCGATGATCGTTACCCGGACTCGCAACCGAAACACGCAACAGGGGTGCATATTCATCCACAGCCTTGAGCACCGCGGAAAGGAACAGCAAAAACTGCGCGTTTTTCTGCGGGGATTTTCCCGGATCCAGCAGGTTCTGGCCGTCATTGGTAGAAATGGACCAGTTGTCATGCTTGCCGGAACCATTGACACCAGCGTACGGTTTTTCATGAAGCAGGCAGGCAAAGCCATGTTTGTCGGCTACACTGCGCATAATTTCCATGGTAAGCTGATTGTGGTCGGTTGCAATGTTGGTGGTTTCAAAAATCGGGGCCATTTCGTGCTGAGACGGTGCTGCCTCATTATGTTTGGTTTTGGAATAAATACCAAGTTTCCAAAGCTCGCGGTCCAAATCCGTCATATAGGCGGCAACTCGCGGTTTGATATGGCCGAAGTAATGGTCCTCCATCTCCTGTCCTTTCGGCGCCCTGGCTCCAAACAGGGTGCGGCCGGTAAGCTGCAGGTCACGGCGCTGGTTGTAAAGCTCTTTATCCACCAGGAAATACTCCTGCTCTGCGCCAACCGTTGTATTAACGCGGGTTGCAGTGGTATTGCCCAGCAGCCGCAGAACGCGGAGCGCCTGATGATTGATGACCTCCATCGACCGGAGCAGCGGGGTTTTTTTATCCAACACCTCTCCGGAATAAGAACAGAAAGCCGTTGGTATGTACAGGGTACCGTCTTTTACAAAGGCATAAGAGGTTGGATCCCACGCGGTGTAGCCTCTGGCCTCAAAGGTTGCCCGCAGGCCGCCAGACGGAAACGAGGAGGCATCCGGCTCACCTTTGATAAGCTCCTTGCCAGAAAACTCCATCAGCGCTTTTCCGTCACCACCAGAGGTGATAAAAGAGTCATGTTTTTCCGCGGTAATACCGGTCATCGGCTGGAACCAATGGGTATAATGGGTTGCTCCTTTCTCTATGGCCCAGTCTTTCATAACGGTAGCCACAACCTCAGCGACGTTGGCTTCCAGGCTCAAACCTTCGTTCATGGTCTTTTTCAAAGACTGGTAAATATGTTTCGGCAGTCTTTCGCGCATAATCGCGTCGTTAAAGACCTGGCAACCGAAATTCTCAATGACATTGAATTTCTCGCTCATAAACGCAACCTTCTTTCTGCGTGCTCGTGCACAACTGATCAATATTCCCCTGCCACATCCTCGTAGCAATCAGGTGAGGTTCTATCCAAATCCGGCAAAACCGGGTCAACAGGAAACGTGAAAAGGCGTTCAGTATGTAATCGAATCGTTTTTCGACTGATACCGAAACGCCTTTGTTTCGTGATTTTACGGGTCCAGACGGTTAATATCGCGCGGGAACATGCTGGTTTCGCGGATATTTGCACGGTCGAGCAGCTTCATGACAAGGCGCTCCAGACCAATACCGAGTCCGCCGTGCGGCGGCATCCCATATTTATGGATTTTCAAATAGACTTCCAAATCATCTGGATCCATGTTCATCGCTTTGATTTTCTCAACCTGCTCGTTGTAATCATGAATGCGCTGGCCGCCGGTTGTAATTTCAAGGCCGCGGAACAGCAGGTCAAAGCTCAGGGCAAAACGGCTGTCCTCCCGGTCGTTCATTGCATAGAACGGGCGTTTGGCCGCCGGGAAATGGGTGACGAAGATAAACTCGCTGTCAAATTCCTTTTTGGCATATTCACAAAGGGCGACTTCATCATCCGGGCTCAAATCATACCGCTGGCGTCCGCCAAGCAGTTCAACCGCCTCCATAAAGGTGATGGACGGAATGGTTTTGATGTCCGGAATATCCGGGTTCAGGATCATAAGCTCGTTCTGGTAATGATCTTTCAGGTATTGGCAGACATATTTGAGCATTGCCGTCTCGGTCTCCATGACGTCAACCATGCTGTCAATAAAGCCCATTTCAAAGTCAAGGCCCATATATTCGTTCAGATGACGGGACGTGCTGTGACGCTCGGCACGGAACACCGGGCCGACCTCAAACACGCGGTCAAAAAAGGCGACGGCGGTTTGCTTATAAAACTGAGGGCTCTGGGAAAGGTAGGCTTTCTGCTCAAAATAATCCAGTTCAAACAGGTTTGCGCCGCCCTCAGCCCCTGCTGCAACAATTTTGGGCGAATGGATTTCGGTAAAACCATTTTGCAGCATAAACTCGCGGAACCCAGAAACGACCCCTTCGGTGAGTTTGAAAACGGCACGTTCATACGGATTACGGAGTGCAACCGAACGATTATCCAGGTTTGCATCCAAAGAGCAGCCAAGACGGCGGTTGCCGACCTTAAGCGGATACTCCTCCTGCGGGGCGGAAAGCAGTTCCGCCGAACGGATGGAGAGTTCAAGACCGTATACCGCACGGGGTTCTTCCCGAAGCAGACCGGTCACCCGAACATAGCAGCCAACCTTTAAATCATCCACACTGCAGCTGCATTCATCCGCAGCATACACCGTCTGAATAAGGTAGCGTCCGGTGCGGAGGACGAAAAAGCGGATGGAGCCCATATCCCGCACACGATGAACGCACCCTTCAATGGTAACGGTTTCACCCAGCATGGTTTTTAATTCATCAATGGTTTTTGCAGCTTTTACCTTGTCGCCACAAATTTGGTTCAAGTCATTCACCTCATTGTTATTCTGACAGTTTTTTCTCAAGTGCAGCTTTAATATCTTTCGGATTGGCAACACCTTTCAGGCGAGAGGTGCACTGACCCATTAAGAAGCCAAACACTTTTTTCTCACCGGCGCGGTACTGCTCGGCCAAATCCGGGCGTTCTGCCAACACCGCATCAATGGTCTGGGCAACCGCATTCATATCGTTTGCCACAAAGAATCCGTTTGCTTTGGCAATTTCTTCCGGATGCGCCGGGTTTTCCAGCATATACCGCAGGATGGTTTTGCCGTCGTTACGGCTGACCTTGCCGTCATCCACCATCTTGACAAGGGTGGCAAAATGCTCCGCTGAAAAGGGGATCTCGTCGGTCTCGGTCTCTTTCAGACGACGGAGCAACTCGGTCAGGACAAAGTTACAAATGTTCTTATAGTTGGGGTAGATGCCAACCGCAGCGTCAAAGAAATCCGAAAGTTTCACGTCATTGACAATAATTTTCGCATCGGTCTCCGAAAGGCCGTATTCTTCGGTATACTGCTTGAGGCGTTCATCCGGCAGCTTGGGAAGAGAATCGCGGATGGCCTTCAAATCCTTGTCGGTGAAATTAACCGGCTGGATGTCCGGCTCCGGGAAATAGCGGTAATCCTGTGCGTCTTCCTTGCTGCGCATGGATTTTGTAACGCCGTGGTTGTCGTTAAACCGCCGGGTTTCCTGCACAACCTTTTCGCCATTGTCCAAAAGCTGTGCCTGACGTTTAATTTCATACTCAATCGCGCGGGTTATGGACTTGAGCGAATTGAGGTTTTTGATTTCCGCACGGGTACCAAGCTCTTTCGCATCCGGCGGCATAATGGAAATATTGACGTCAGCACGGATGGAACCCTGCTCCATTTTACAGTCACAGACGCCCGCATACTGCAACAACAGGCTCACCTGCTCCACAAAAGCTCTAGCCTCTTCTGCTGAGCCGATGTCCGGCTCGGTGACAATCTCAATCAGCGGCACGCCGCAGCGGTTGTAATCTGCAAGGCTCATGACGTTGATTTCATCATGCACCAGCTTACCTGCATCTTCTTCGAGGTGGATACGGTTGATACGGATCCACTTCTCGCCGTTTTCGGTCTCAATTTTCACCTTGCCGTTGATGCAGAGCGGTAAATCGAGCTGAGAAATCTGGTAAGCCTTCGGCAAATCCGGATAAAAGTAGTTTTTACGGTCAAACTTGGAATATTTATTAATGGAGCAGTTCATGGCAAACCCGGCTTTCACCGCGTATTCCACTGCCCGCTGGTTGATAACCGGTAAGGTTCCCGGAAAGCCGCTGCACACTGGGCAGCAACGGGAGTTTTGGTCGCCGCCGAATTCGGCGCTGCACGTGCAGAAGACCTTGGAATCCGTCAACAGTTCTGCATGGATTTCAAGCCCAATGACTGGGATATACTGCATCTGGTTCACCGCCTCATTCTAAAGTTTTGGTGCAATGCGCTCAAACGTCTGTTCAAACGCATCGGCCACCTGGATAATTCTCGCTTCATCGAACGCTCTGCCGACAATGGACATACCAATTGGCATCCCATTTTTATCATAGCCGCACGGAGTAGAGATGGCGGGCAGCCCCGCAATGTTCACCGTGACGGTGCAAATATCTGCCAGATACATCTTGGCCGGATCGGTAATGCCTTCGTCAAACCCAAACGCCGTGCTCGGCGCGGTTGGGGTAATCATAACGTCACAAACATCAAAAATCGCATTGTATTCCTCGCGGATTTTACCTTTGAGGTACAGCGCTTTTTTGTAGTAAGCATCGTAATAACCGCTCGCCAGCGCATAGGTTCCCAACAGGATGCGGCGCTTAACCTCAGTACCAAAGCCTTCATCGCGCGTCCGGCGGATGAGTTCGTTGTAATCCCCGCCGCCCTCCGCACGGTAACCGTATTTGATACCGTCGTAGCGGGAGAGATTGGAGCTGGCTTCTGCCGAAGAAATGAGATAGTATGCCGGAATGGCGTACTTCAGGGTCGGCATTGAAACTTCAACCGCCTGCGCCCCCATCGCTTCATAGGCCTTTACCGCCGCCATAACGCTCTGTTTGACCTCGTCATCAATGCCGGCGTCAAAGAACTCTTTTGGCACAGCAATCTTTAAGCCCTTCACGCTCTGTCCAACCAGAGAAAGCGCATCGGCATGGGTATGTTTGGAGGTGGTGCCATCGTGTGGATCAAACCCGCAGATACTGTTGAACACAGCGCCGCAGTCCACGGCGGATTTCGCAATCGGTCCAATCTGATCGAGCGAACTTGCAAATGCAACCAGCCCAAAACGGGAAACCGCCCCATAGGTAGGTTTTAACCCCGTTACGCCGCAGAAAGACGACGGCTGGCGGATGGAACCTCCGGTGTCCGAACCGAGAGCGACCGGCGCAAGTTCCGCCGCAACACAGGCAGCGGAACCGCCGGACGAACCGCCCGGTACTTTATTAAAATCGTAAGGGTTTACCGTCTTTTTAAAATAAGACGTCGCCGTGGAGCCGCCCATGGCAAACTCATCCATATTGAGTTTACCCAGCGTGACAATCCCTTGTTCTTCCAGTTTGCGCATAACCGTTGCGTTGTACGGCGGGACAAAATCCCCCAGCATTTTAGAAGCGCAGGTTGTCTTCACACCCTCGGTGCAGATATTGTCTTTTATACCAAACGGAATACCAGTGAGGGCGGTTGCCTCTCCCGCATCAATTTTCTTTTGTGCCGCTTCCGCCTGTTTCAATGCGGAATCCTCACAAACAGTAAGAAAGCTCTTAATTTCCGGGTCTTTTTCCGCAATCCGGCTCAAATAGGCTTGGGTCAGCTCGGCTGCCGAAACCTCTTTGCCATCCAGCTTTTCCCGCAGCTCTTTTACCGTAAGATGTTCAAAATCCATTCTGTTACCTTCCTTTAAAAGAGTTTCGGGACTGCAAAGTAATTGTCCTCTTTTTCCTTTGCATTTTGAAGGATTTTTTCCGTCTCATAAGAAGGTGCGGATTCATCCTTTCGAATATCGGTAAAGTATACGCCGGGGTCACGGTGGATATCTCCCTCAACGGTAACTTCTTTAATTGAATCCATAATGCCGATGATCACTTCCATGTCGGAGGTGAAATGTTCAAGTTCAGCGTCTGTGAGGGAAAGTTTGCTTAAATTACAGAGGTGTTCTATCAATTTAACGTCGCCCATTCTTTCACCGCCTAACACACTTTTTCCTAGTTTTTATCATGACAGAATTATACTACATTTCCTGTATCGTTTCAAGTGCGAATGTTATACATATTTCATCCTGCACCTTGCCAAGTATTTATCAAATCAAGCAAAGCCAGCACCAAACGCTTGAATCAAGCAAATTTTCAAATGATTATTTTCACTTAACAAACAATATAGAAACAAGTTGTTCCAATATTTTAATCCGTCTTTCTTTCTGTTTTTGCAAGATTATTATAATCATGTTGCAAAAATCATTGGCCTAGAATTGCAAAAATGCTATCAATAAATCACCGAACACAACATTGTTAGTATGCGGCGGCACAGTGCCTTCATACGCAAAACAAGTATATTTCAGGGTACAGCTTTATAAAGGAGTGCATATAGCAAAAGAACACTTCGAATCCCCATACGAATGTGCCATTTTAGGCATGATTTACAAAAAGGACAGGCGGATACCCGGCAGCCAGATCGCATTTTCCGTTTCGTATATGCACAACCGTTCCAACGGTTCCGACGGCAGTTCCGCAGGATGCAGGTTTACACTCCCGATAAAACATGTTATCATAAATGCAGATTTCATTGACCTGAGGAGGTTTTATGAAGCACTGTTTTCTCATCAACCCTGCTGCCGGCAAAGGCACACTGCAAAACGCGCTCGAACATAAAATCCGGCAGGCCGCCGAAGCCAAAGGATTGGATTATGAAATTCACCGCACCACAGGCACCGGTGAAGCGACTTTATATGTCCGCCGTGTTTGTGCGGATGGTATGCCAGTACGCTTTTACGCCTGTGGCGGAGACGGAACCTTGCAGGAAACAGTTGTTGGCGCATTGGGCGCTCCGCATACAGAAGTTACCGTCATTCCCTGTGGTAGCGGCAACGACCTTGTCCGCAGCTTTGCAAACCCAGAACAGTTTAACAGCATTGAATGCCAGTTGGATGGCGTGCCCTACCCCTGCGACCTACTCAAGGTCAACGACCGCTATGCTGTCAACCTTTGCAACATTGGGTTTGACGCCGACATAGCCTACGACATGAACAAATTTAAAAGGCTTCCCTTTATCAGCGGTTCCATGGCCTATAACCTTGCACTGGTTTACAACCTGCTCAAACCGCTTGGCAAACGGGTTTCGGTCCAGCTTGACAACCATTTCCCGGTCGCTGTCAACACGTTGCTGGTTGCTGCGGCAAACGGCCGATTTTACGGCGGCGGGTATCAGGCCGCACCGCTCGCCCGGATGGATGACAGTATTATTGACGTTTGCCGGGTAGACAAGCTCTCGCGGTTCCGCATTGCAGGTTTTGTCCGTTTTTACAAACGAGGGGAGCATTTGCAAACCCCCGGCATCAGAGACGTCATCCACTATGATAAGTGCAAATCTATCCGGATTCAAAGCGCCAAGCCTTACCGCTACATTCTCGATGGGGAGTCCTATCTTTCAGACGACGTAACGGTTGAACTGCTGCCCAAGGCATTTACCCTTTCGGTTCCCAAAGGCTGTTTGCCCCGGCAGGCAGATACAAGAGCAAGGGCCGTTCCTGTTGGTACACGGTAAAGCACTTGAATTTTCACACTCTGTTCCCAGTATATATTGTTGCATAGACAAGCCGGTTGGCTGAATCACACAAAATAGGCTCTCAAAAAGGCACGGCGTTCAACGCCGTGCCTTTTTTATTTGTAATTTGTGCAGTTTTTTCTGGCTGTCCAACTGTTTTTGAAGCATTGTTAAAACGACTCAATTTATGCGAAAATCCGTTACCGGTTGGGCGGGGCAAACCGTGCCATGATCGCCTGTGCAACCCGAATGCCATCCACCGCCGCGCTCATAATGCCGCCTGCATAGCCGGCGCCCTCCCCGCAGGGGTACACCCCCGGATGGCGAAGCGCCTGCAATGTTTCATCCCGCTCAATACGAAGCGGCGATGACGTACGGGTTTCTACGCCGGTAAGCACCGCATCCGGCGCATCAAATCCCGGCTGTCTGCCTCCAAATTTCCGCAGTCCGGTTTTGAGCATATCATCCACACGCTTGGGAAACAGGGCGGAAAAATCACCCGATGCGACCCCAAGCTGGTAAGAGGGAAAAATACGTCCAAAACGATACCCAGGTTTTCCCTCCAAATAGTTCCCCACCGTCATGGCAGGGGCTTTCCAACCGTTTCCGCCCATCGCAAACGCCCTGCGTTCCAATTCCCGCTGGAAAGCCACGCCGTCAAGCGGCGCACGGCCGTAATCGTCTGGGCCGACCGAAACAACCAGTGCAGAGTTGGCATTTTTCTGATCACGTGCAAATTCGCTCATACCATTGACCACAACGCCACCCTGCTCAGAGGCTGCCGGAACCACAAATCCCCCCGGACACATACAAAACGTATAGACCGCTTCTTCGCCCCTGCGATAGGAAAGCTGATACTCCCCCTGCGGCAATGCCGGATGTCCTGCAAGATCGTGATAAAGCGCCTTATCCACCTCGCTTTGCAGGTGCTCAATCCGAACGCCGACTGAAAACGGCTTGGGAGAAAGAACAAAACCCTCCTGATAAAGCAATTCGAAGGTATCCCGTGCGCTATGACCAATCGCAAGCACCAGAGCGGACGCTTGCAATTCCTCGCCGTCTGCCGTAACGGAACAGAGCCCGCTCTTCCCCATTTTCAGGCTGTCCAGCCGGCATCCAAAACGAATATCTCCGCCATTTTGCCGGATGTGTTCCCGCATGGCTTTCACCACCTGTTTCAAATGGTCGGTTCCAACATGCGGTTTTGCTTTGGTTCGAATTTCCGGCGGGGCTCCAAAGGTGACAAACTGCTCCAGCACATATCCGCACCGTGCATCGCCAATGCGGGTGGTGAGTTTTCCGTCCGAAAAGGTTCCGGCGCCGCCTTCCCCAAACTGGACATTGCATTCCGGACTGAGCAGGCCGCTGTGCCAGAAACCGGTCACCTGCTGGGTGCGGGTATCCACATCCTGCCCGCGTTCCAGCACCACAACCGGGTAGCCCTGCTCGGACAGCAACAGGGCCGCAAACATCCCGGCCGGGCCAAACCCGGCAATGACAACCGGAGCCTCCATTGGTTCGGTCCCCCGGGGAAGTTCCAAGGACTGCTGTTCCCGCAGGGAGACATCGGCCCTGCCGCACCGCCGGACTGCTTCCGCCTCTCCGGAAAACAATTCCACCACCGCCGAACTGACAAAGCAGACTTTGCCCCGGCGGGCATCCACCGAGGTTTTGGAAACCGCGGCCGATTTGACCTGTCCGCGCGGAACTCCAACTCGTTTTACCGCCTGTGCAAGAATTTCCTTTGCCGGCTGTTCAATCCCGGTTCGAATACCGGATACAACAATGGACATAAATCAAGCTCCTTTTAACAAAGAAACGGCGGCTGAAGCCAGCCGCCGCAGGACGATACAATTATTGCGGGGTTACCCGGACAATGGCAGAATATTCGTCCACCGCCCAAACCGACGTTTTGGAAGGAATTGTCACCGTAACCGGAAAAGTAACGCTGCTCGCATCGGTGACCTTCTGGTCGATCATATCAATTTCGCCAATGACGTCGTTCGCTGTCACCGCAGCAAGATCTTCCGGCGTTCCAATCAGCTTGACCGAAATATACTGGGTGGTTACACGTGCGTCAACGCTTTCCGGTTTATTGATAATCCGCAGGTTTGCATATGGAATTCGCACCGTCTTTGACGTGTAGGCCGACATATCAAAGGTCACATTAACCGACTCGACATTATTGATATTCTTCATGGAACTTCTCAGATTAATATTAAAGTCAAAGCTTGCACTGAGCGACAGCTTGCGGAAGTCCACATAACCAATGCGCAGGCTCGAAATGTTATCGATAACGCTTGCAGGGGCGGCAATTTCCAAAAACGGATTGTCCATGGTGTACTTTAAGGTGCTGACGTCAAAACCGTCCGGCACATTGATGTAATCAAAGGTGAGGGGCAGTGTTTTCTGCTTGAGAATCGGCACCGCGATGGTGTATTTGTCCGAAGAGAGCTTCACATTCGGATTGTTTGAAAAATCAATGATCTGCCCGTCCGTGTCATAAAACTCAACCGTTCCATTGGTCGTGTAGGTTTCGGAACGCTCCTCCACCGCGTCGGTGCGCACCACACATTTGGCAATGCGCTCCATATCCCCTTCCGGTCCGGTTACGGTAATGGTGTCCGGCGAAATGGTCGGCGTACCTTTGATAAATTCCTCCGCAGGTGTTATACCATCCGCCAACACCTCCAAATTGGATTCGCTGGCCGAAAATTCGCGGGAAACAATGCGATCAAATTTAACCGTAATTTTAGCCGGATTGGTGGATTCAATTTCGTAATCGCTGCCGCTGTCGGTAATCGTTGTACGTTTTTTAATAACAACGTCAAGCTCATAGGTGCCCGGGGAGGTTACCTTATCCGGCCGGGCAACCGCTTCAAAATTATCTGCGGTCAGAGAGCCAACACGGTAACGCTTGCCGTTTACGGTAACGGTGATTTTCTGGTCGCCGCCTTCCACGACCTCCAGCCCCAGCATCTGTGCGTCGGTATTATCCATTTCAATTGTAACCGGAACATTGCTAATGTTGCCGATTGAATCCGGCTTGACGATAAGGGCGACAAGGAACCATCCCACCACCGCAATCACAATTGAAAGGACGCGGATAAACACCTCATTGTCAAACAGTTTGGAAATCCAGTTGCTACGAAACCATTTCATCGCTTCAACCTCCCAAACCACCGGGCTTTTTTCTCTTTCTCAGGCACCTTGGGAACGAGCTTGTCCTGAAGAAGCTGTGTCAGAGAATAGGAATTAAAGCCCCGTTCCAGCCTGCCGTTTTCCGCGACTGAAATCATCCCGGTTTCTTCCGAAACAACCAGGATGAGCGCGTCGGAATTCTCACTCATACCAACGGCGGCACGATGTCTGGAGCCGAGCTGTTTATCCATATACTCCCCTTTTTGGGTGCTGGGCAAAAAGCACCCGGCAGCAAGCACACGGCCTTCACGCAGGATAACAGCGCCGTCATGCATAGGAGAATTGGGGTAAAAGATGTTGCATAGAAGCTGCGTGCTTACACGGGCGTCAATAACCGTACCCGCCGGAAGCAGATCGCCGAGCTTGGTCTGGCGTTCAATGACAATTAACGCGCCTGTTTTGGTGTTGGAAAGGCGCTCGCACGCTTCTACAATTTGCGGAATTGGCCTTGACCAGGTCTGCCCTTTTTCAAGCTGGCTTTCGCTGTTGCCAAAGCCGCCAATTTCAGTGATTTTGGTGCGGCCCACCTTTTCCAAAGCGCGCCGCAGTTCCGGCTGAAAGACCACTATAATGGCAAGCAACCCAAAGGTGAAAATATTGGTCAGAACAAACGAGAGCATTTCCAAATGGATAAAGCTCGCTATCGCATAGGAAACCGCAAGAATAACAATGCCTTTAACCAACTGTTCCGCACGGGTTTCACGCACCAGCTTAATGCCTTTATAAACAAGGTAAGACACAAGGACAATATCAATAAAATCAAAGATGGTAAAGGTTTTAATGACGCCGACAAGCGTGCTCCAAAAAAGCATAACCTGTTCCACAAACTGGTCCATAACGCGTCTCCCCCTTACAGTTTTGCCTACAGCCGCCCACACGGGCCAACTATATTTATATTGTACCATAAAAGCGGGAGAATGCAACCGAAGCCGGTCGGTTTTTACAGCTTTTTTATTTGCCGGATGAGATATTCCACTTCTTTTCTGCTGGTAAAGGCGCTTGGGGCAAGGCGTACCGCACCGCCGTTTTTGGTATGGTAAAACTCGTGGGCGAGCGGCGCGCAATGCAGCCCGCTGCGCACGGCTATACCGGCGCGGTTCAGACGCTCTCCGACCTCAGCGGAATCCAGGTTGTTGTGCGTAAAACTCAGTACCGGCGCATGGGTTCCAAATCCAAAGGAAGGATCCACTGGAACCGTTGCAGGGTTGCGTTTCAGCGCCTCAAACACCGGCATGCAAAGGGACATTTCGTGCCGGTAAATTTTGTCGATTCCAAGGCGGATGATAAATTCCATTCCCTTTTTCAGCGACATAATGCCCACCGTGTTGACGGTTCCGCTTTCAAAGCGGTCCGGGGTAAAATCCGGTTGTTCCAACTGGCCGGATACACTTCCGGTTCCACCCTCTAGAATGGTCGAAAGTTCCATGCCGCCGCCCAGAATCATCATGCCGGTTCCGGTAATGCCATACAACCCCTTATGACCGGCCATACAAACCACACAGCGCCCGAGGCGGCTTACATCGATGGGAAGAACTCCGGCTGACTGAGCAGCATCTACAATTAGGGGGATTTTCCTTGCTGCGCAAAGCGCTGCAAGCGCTTCAATAGGCATGATGCGTCCTGTCAGGTTGGAGGCATGGGTGCAGATAATTGCCGCCGTTTTGGGGGTAATCTGCCGTTCAAAAGCCTGCACGGTACCCCGTTCTGTCGCCGCCGGAAGGGCAAAGCTGTAGGTAACCCCGGCGGTTTGGCTCATGGCATAAACCGGGCGCAGAACCGCATTGTGTTCCAGCGCCGACAGAATTACATGCCCGCCCGGAGGCACCGCCCCTTTAATAGCCATATTGAGCGCATGGGTGCAGTTGCTTGTAAAAATGACGTTTTCTGGTTCTACACGAAAGAGAGCCGCCGCTTTTTTCCGGGTATCATACACAAGCGCTGCGGCGTGCAGGGACATTGCATGACCACTTCTCCCGGGATTCCCGCCATAATTCTTTACCGCGGACACAACCCCCTGCACCACCGTATACGGCTTAGGGTAGGTCGTGGCGGCATTGTCCAAATAAATCAACACCGGTACCCCCATTCAGAAATAAAGTCATCTTTACACTTCTGAACCGGCGCGCCGGTGTTAATCAACTCTTTCAATTCCTACAACTTTTATACCAATCCGTTCCAACATCTCCGCAACCATTTCAGCATCCTGCCTGACCCGGATACTGTACCCGCAGCCACATTTTGTAAAGGCGGCAGGAGTGCGCATAACACTGACATTAACGCCTCTGCGGGATAAATAATCCCGCGCTTTATATGCGTAGGTGATCGAACGAAGCAGTATCAGATTGTTTTTCATGTATCATCACCACTATGCTTTTCAAACTTTACATTTGAGAAACCGGCGCGGAAGATTTGGCGCACACAGCTCCTAATGTCATGATATGAAACAGCCATGGATTCTGACAATACTTTTTACAGCGATTCAATCAGCGCAACCGCGTGGGCGGCAACACCCTCTTTCCGCCCGGAAAAACCGAGCCCCTCTTCGGTGGTCGCCTTGACGCTGACCATAGGGACCGCAATTCCACAGGCGGCGGCAATCCGCTGCCGCATGGCAGGAATATAGTCCTTAAGCTTGGGGGACTGGGCAATTACAGTGCTGTCAATATTCCCTATCCGGTAGCCCTGCTGCCGTAAAAGCGCCGTTACCCGCTCCAGCAAAACAATGCTGTCCGCATCGGCATAGGCCATATCGGTGTCCGGGAACTGGGCGCCAATGTCGCCCAGCGCAGCGGCGCCGAGCAGAGCGTCCATCACGGCATGGGTAAGCACATCGGCGTCAGAATGACCGAGCAACCCAACCGTGTGGGGGATATCCACCCCGCCTAAAATCAGCTGCCTGCCCTCGGTCAGGCGGTGCACGTCATATCCATGTCCAATCCGTACCATATCAGCCATCCTTCCTTTCAGCAAACGCCTGTGCCACCGCAAGATCATCGCTGGTTGTGAGTTTGATGTTCCGGTAGCTCCCTTTGGTCATATAAACACGGTTGCCTGCATATTCCACAAGCTGGCAGTCATCGGTAAAATCCATGCTGTCCCGCTCGGCAGCGCGGATTCCCTCCAGGTAAACCGCACGGCGAAACACCTGCGGCGTCTGGGTGATAAACAGCCGGCTGCGATCTGGCGTTTGTTCAATGAAGCCGTCTCCCGCCACCACCTTAATGGTGTCCTTGACCGGTACACCAAGGGTTGCCGCGCCATGTTCCTTTGCATCGGCAATGACCTGCTCAATATCATGTGGGTCCACAAAAGGCCGCGCGCCGTCATGAACCGCAAAATAGCAGGCCTGTTCAGAAGCGGCGCGCACCCCGGCAAGCACCGATTGCTGGCGGGTATCCCCGCCCAGTGTAACCGCCGCCAATTTGCCAATGCCATACTCCTCTTTCCAAGCGGCAAACTGTTCCTGGTACTCCGCGCGGGTAACCACGACAATTTCTTCAACCGAAGGCGCAGCTTCAAATGCGAGCATGCTCCGCACCACCGCCGGAACGCCGCCGATTTTTAAAAACAGCTTATTCATGCCCATGCGGGTGCTGCGACCCGCCGCTACCACAATCGCGGATACCATATTAAACTCCTCTTGCCCTCATGTATTTCATAGTCGCCCCAAGTCAAAAAGCGCTGTCCTATGCCATTCATTTCGTTTTATTTATTGTAACAAGAATCTCAGACAGATACAAGAGGACACCATTTCTTAATCCGATATGCCAAGAAAACGGCACTGTTCTTTACAGCAGGGCGGGCGGTGTTGTATAATAAAACATACGTTATTTTTTACCTTTAACAAAAAAGGAGATGCAACATGGATATCCTTTCCCATATTCAAAACCAGTTTTTGATTTTTGACGGTGCGTTTGGAACCGTTTTGATGGACGGTGTGCTGCAGCCGGGGGAAAACCCTTCGGTGCTCAACATCACCAAGCCGGAGGCCGTCACCGAAATTCACAGAAAATACTTAGAGAGCGGCGCGATGGTTATTACCCTGAACACCTTCAGCAACAGCCGGTTTAAGGTGGAAGGTCTCCCCTATGCGGTAGAGGATCTGGCGCACGCCGCCTTTGAATGTGCCGCACGGGCGGTGGAGGAGGCCGGTAAATCCGCCTACATTATTTATGATATCGGCCCATGCGGCAAGCTGCTGGAGCCAATGGGCGAAGTTTCTTTCAATGAAGCCTATGAAATTTATAAAGAACAGGCCCTGCTCGCCGAAAAACTCGGCGCAGACGCCATGCTCATTGAAACAATGGCCGATCCGTACGAATTAAAAATCGGCGCGCTGGCTGTAAAGGAAAATACCAAGCTGCCGCTTTTCTGTTCGATTACGCTGGAGCAAAATGGGCGTACCTACACGGGTGGCTGCCTGGAAAGCGTTGCCGCCATGATGGAAAGTGTGGGCGCGGACGCTGTGGGCATTAATTGCAGCGTTGGACCGAAAGATCTGCTGCCATATGCAAAACAACTGACGGCAATTACTTCACTGCCAGTTCTGGTTCAGCCGAACGCAGGACTTCCGCAGGAGCGCGACGGCGTGACCACCTTTGATGTGACTCCGGAGGAATATGCCGGTGTAATGGGCGAGCTTGCCGCATGCGGTGTCAACATCCTTGGCGGCTGCTGCGGCACCAACTACGAATATATCCGGCAGCTTTCTGGTATTCTGTTCGGAACGCAGCCGGTCAAACGCACCCTTGAGCCGCGCAGCACCGCCTGCACAGCGACCGCCTGCATTACCGTTGATACAAACACCCCGGCTTTTGAATTGGTGACGCCGGAAAACGCCAAAGAAATCAGCGAATACATCACCTCCGGTGATTTTGATAGTGTGCTGGATCTTGCGCTCGACAAACTCTACGATGCGGACGCCGAGTATATGAACATTGATTTTACCCATCTCCCGAATGTAAGCGCTCAACAGGGCACTGAACTAGTCAAAACCCTGCAAACCGCTGTGCGGATGCCCTTTGGCATTACTGCTGCAAATCAGGCGTTTGCAGACACCGTTGCACGCGTATACAACGGGAAGCCTATCATCACGGTAAAATAGTGCTTTCCGTTCCCATTTTATCAGCGGAACATTTGCCTTGAAGTCATAGGGATTTCCTGGATTCACGCAACCGGACATTTCACGCCGCTGGTTTGTCCATATTCTAACCCCGAAACAGATGAATCCTGTTTTGTTTTCTTAACGCGAAAACCGTATAATGATGCTCTACCCTAAGTGGTATGAGACTTTATAAAAACCAGGCTTTCAACATTTCCAAGCTCAAAAGGCGCCCTCTGAAATCAGAGGACGCCTTTTGAGCTTCGGCACGCAGGGAAAGGTATCAACTGCTCCACAAGTCGGGAACCAGGCTGGCAAATTGTTTGGGCGAGTAACCAAACTCCTCCTTAAAACTGCGGGAGAAATTCGAATAATCGTTAAACCCGCTCTTGATAAAGGCGGTATTGACCGTTTCCCCCTCTTCCAGCAGAAAACGGGCGGACATCAGCCGTTTCTTGAGAACGTATTGGTGCAGGGTAAACCCGACGTTTTGCTTAAACTGACGGCTGAGGTGGTATTTGCTGATATAAAACCGCCCGGCAAGGGTATCCAACGAGAGGTCGCCCGCAAGATTTTCGTTGATATAACGGATGATGTTCCCTATTTTTTCGTTGTAGCCGACCTCCGGCATCTCACCGGCGAGCATATCAAAATAAGCGCGGTTGAGCAACACCAGCAGTTCGGTCAGGTAGGCGCGGCACAAGGTCGAGCTGCCGTAAGCATCGCTTCCGTAGGCTGCTTCCAGCTGCGCGTAGAGCTTTTTGATCATGCGGAACAGCTCGCTTTGCGGGCGCAGGAGATTGTTGTGGTGGCGGGCGGATTCATCAAAGCAGGCGGTGAGGTTGATCTCGTTTTCCTCAATGTGCCGGATGTAGCTGGGGCGCACCCAGATCACCACCCGTTCATAGGTTTGGCCGAGCTCAATGAGCGGACGATGAACCTCTTTGTTGTTGATGAGCAAAATATCCCCCGGCTTGAGGTAGTAGGTACGCCCCTCAATGACGCAGCTCACCTTGCCGGAAATGAAATAGTAGATCTCATAAAAATCGTGATTATGGTAATCAACCGAAAGGAGCCGGTGATCGGTAAAATGAAACAGCTCAAAGTTTGGGCGGTTCATAACCTGACGCGGGTTAAACTCCTGCGCATGGACGCTCATGCAGATTTCCCCTTTTCTGTTTACAGCCGGATTGGGCCGTACCGTTTTTAAGACGGCGAAAGCGCCGTCCTTACGTGAAGAAACGCCGTATTTTTTCCGCTTTCTATAAGCGAAAAGCGCTTTTCTGTTCTCTGTTTTTATAGTACAGCAAGATTTGCAATTTTTCAAGCAACAATCGCTATTTATTATGCAAAAAATGATGTATACTGAAAGCAATCAAATGGAAAGGGGCATAGCTATGTCATTTATCAACGATTCTTTTATGCTGCAAAGCGACACCGCACGGCTTCTGTACCACAACTACGCGGAAAAAATGCCAATTTTCGATTATCACTGCCATTTAAGCGCCAAAGAGGTGCTGGAAAACAAACAGTTTGAAAACATCACCGAGCTTTGGCTTGCCGGGGACCATTACAAGTGGCGCCTGATGCGCGCAAACGGTGTAGAGGAACGCTTCATCACCGGGGATGCGGATCCTTACGAGAAATTTGAAAAATGGGCGGAAACCGTTTCCCGCAGCATTGGCAACCCGCTCTACCACTGGACACATTTAGAGCTCAAACGTTATTTTGACGTGGACGAGCCGCTCTGCAAGGATAATGCCCGGGCGGTTTACGACGCCTGCAACGCCCTTCTCCAGCAGGACAGCCATAGGGCCCGCGGCTTGATTGAGCAGTACGGCGTTGTAGCGCTCTGTACCACCGACGATCCGGCGGACAGCCTCGCCGACCACATTGCCTTGGCAGAGGACCCGACCTTCGGCGTACAGGTTTTGCCGACCTTCCGTCCGGACAAGGCCATCCACCTGGAAAACGAAGGCTTTGCAGATTATGTAAAAACGCTCGGCGAAGCAGCCGGTATGCCGATTAAAACCCTGAATGATATGAAAACTGCCCTGCGCAAACGAGCAGAATTTTTCAAGGATCACGGCTGTCTGCTCGCCGACCAGGCGTTCGGCGCTCCGCAGTTTGTGGAATACGGAAAAACCGACGCCGAAGGCGCTTTTATCAAAGCAATGCGCGGCGGACGGCTGACCGAAAAAGACGTCAACGCTTACCACACCGACATCATGGTTTACCTTGGCGGGATTTATGAGGAACTTGGCTTTGCCATGCAGCTTCATCTCGGTGTAGTGCGCAGCGTGAATACCCCCATGTTCCGCCTTGTGGGGCCGGACACCGGCTTTGACGCCATTGGCGACGATCTTTCGGTGGAATCAGTTATCCGGCTGCTTGATTACATGGCGCAGAAAAATGTGCTGCCAAAAACCATTCTGTACAGTCTCAACCCCAACGACAACGACAAACTGGCGGTTGCAGCCGGGTGTTTCCAGGAGGGGCCGGCCGCCAGCAAGATCCAGTTTGGCGCTGCCTGGTGGTTCAACGACCACCGCGACGGCATGGTGAACCAGCTCCGCGCCCTTGCGAACACCGGTCTGCTGGCAAATTTTATCGGCATGCTGACCGACTCCCGCAGCTTTGTCTCCTACACCCGGCATGAGTATTTCCGTCGTATTCTCTGCAACCTGATCGCCGGATGGGTGGACGCGGGCGAGCTACCGGCCGACCTTGATTGGCTCGGTGGGATTGTGGAGGACATTTGCTTCCGCAACGCGGCAAAATTCTTTGGACTTCCCGCCCAAAAAGCACTATAATAAAGACAAACAACACGCCACAACACTGCAGCAGAAATGAGGGATTACCAATGAACACACCCCAGCACTGGCCCACATGGGAGGAGCTTCCCGCCATAAAAGCAATGCCGGACGTCACTATTGACAAGGACGGCAAGCCCATTACCAACTTGGATCAATGGGAAACGCAGCGCGCTTATCTCAAAGAAATGTTCGCTCATTACATGTATGGGCACATTCCACAGGAGCGCGGAAAAGTAACGGCGAATGTCGCCGAAAAACGCCTGAAATTTCAAGGCAAAGCAGTGAACGAACACATTATCCTGACCTTTGGTGACGCCAAAAAGATACCGCTGCATGTACGGTTTATTTACCCGAACCAGCCGCAAAAGCGCTTTCCGGTTATCATCCGTTCCTGCGACAACATCTGGGAGGAAATTCCGCTGGAGGAAAAGGCACTGACCGAATACGGCTTTGCCCTTGCCGCGTTTAACCGCTGCGACCTCTGCGCCGACCGCACTATGCGGGAAATGCTGGCCCAATACCGCCGCGGCGAGCTTACCGACGGCGCACCCTCCACCATGGAAGCCATGAAAAAAATGGATGTCCTCACCCCGGCGGATGAGGATCTGGAACACATCTCCAGCGCTGTTACCGAGGCTTACCCCGGTTACGACTGGGGGCAGACGGCACAGTGGGGCTTTGGGTACAGCATTGTGACCGACTACCTGGAAACCCTCCTGTTTATTGACCGGCAGAAAATTTGCTTTACCGGGCATTCACGGCTGGGCAAAGCCGCTCTCTGCGCCGGTATTTACGATGACCGTGCAGCGGTTGTCACCCCCAACGGCTCCGGCTGTGGCGGTGTGGGGTCCTTCCGTTTTCTCGGCGGGCATGACGGCTTGCAGCAGGATCCGACCAAGTGCGAAGCGATTGGTGGCATTATGGGATTTGCACCGGAATGGTGGTGCCCGGAATTCGCAAATTTCGGCGACAACGCCATCTTCCCCAAACGCGAGGAACATCTCCCATTTGATGCAAACACCCTGCGTGCTTCGATTGCGCCGCGCGCCTGCTTTTCTACCGAAGGGCTTTCGGACAACTGGTCCAACCCCTGCGGCACCCAGTATGCCTGGGAGGACGCTCAGCCTTTGTTCGACGCTTTGGGCATTCCGGAGCGCAACGGCATCCATTACCGGGAGGGTGGGCATGCGCACAACGAAGCGGACTGGCAGGCCCTGCTTACCTACCTCAACTTCTACTATTTTGGCAAACCGCTGACGGAGGACATCAACCAGAAACGGTTTACACGGTAACCGCTCCATGTTAGCGGCTAGTTTGTCCGGCAGGTTCCCGCCTGCCAGCAACTGGCTGCGGCAAACGCTACACTGGAAGGAGAAGGAATCCAATGGAATACGATGTTGAAACGGCGGTAGACCGCCGGGGTACCGGTGCATACAAATGGTCCAGGCTGGAGGAGGTCTGTGGGGATTCACCGGAGAAGATATTCCCCTTTTCGGTTGCAGACAACGACCTTCCCACCCTGCCGCCCATCGTGGACGGACTAAAAGAGGCGCTTGGCACCACCGTCCTCGGTTATTCCGCCGCTTCGGACGCCTACCGGGAAGCGGTCTGCGGCTGGATGAAAGGGCAGCACGGCTGGGACGTCCGGCCGGAGTGGATTGTCCCCTGCAGCGGCGTGGTATACGCACTTTACAACTGCGTACGCGCTTACACCAAACCGCAGGACGGCGTACTTATCATGACGCCGGTTTATCCGCCGTTTTATAACGCTGTCACCGAAAACGGGCGGCATGTGGTGGAAACCCCACTGCTTTGGAAAGACGACTGCTACGCTATTGATTTTGCGGATTTGGAGCGCAAAGCCAAGGATCCGGCCAACACCATGCTCATCCTGTGCAGCCCGCACAATCCGGTTGGGCGGGTCTGGACCGAGAAGGAGTTGCTCAAGATTGGGGACATCTGCCTGCAAAACGGCGTTATGGTGGTTTCGGATGAAATCCACTCCGATCTGGTACTGCCCGGCTTCCGCCACATTCCGCTGACAAGCCTGCGGAAAGAATTTGCCGAGCGTTTTGTGACCTGTACCGCGCCCAGCAAAACCTTTAATCTGGCGGGGCTGCAATGCTCCAATATCATCATCCAAAACCCGGAGGTGCGGGCCGCGTTCCGGAAGGCGATGGGAAAAGCAGGGCATTCTGACGTCAATATTTTGGGGATGAAGGCATGTGAAATTGCCTATACCCAATGCGGCGATTGGCCGGAACAATTCATCGGTCTCATTGACCGCAACCGGCGGCTCTGTGAAGAATTTATGGCGGCGCATATTCCGGAAATTAAGGTCTGCCCTATGCAGGGCACCTACCTTCAGTGGTGGGATTGCCGTGGGCTTGGAATGAACCATGAAGCCCTGGACGATTTTTTCTGCAGCAAGGCCTTGCTGTTTGCGAACCAGGGTTCTACCTTTGGGGCAGGCGGCGAGGGTTTCCTGCGGATGAACATTGCCTGCCCGACCCATGTTTTGGAGCAGGCGCTGCTCCGGCTGAAACAGGCTCTGCGGTAGTAAGCTGCGGAATCGAAACAAAAAAATCCGCTGCCGGAAACGGCGCGGTATTCCTGGAAAGGGATATAAAAAAGCGAAAGGAAGAATGTTATGAGCGCACTTTACGATTGCTGGCTCCGCTATGACACCAACCTTGACAAACTGGACAGGGAGATGCTCAAAGCAAATCTCTCCACCATCAGCGTGGAAAAGGGAGACGACATCACCGCCTCTGCGGTTGAGGAAATTGCCCGGTTCTGCAAGGCAGTTGGACTGGACGAGCCTAAAATGGTGGATTCCGGCGCTGCCCTCCGCCTGGTTGCAGAGCTGCCCGCTATCGGTCACAAGGATGGATTCCTCATTGAAAAAAGCAGTCACGGCTTTATGATTGCCGGCGAAAATTCGGTTGGCCTGCTTTATGGCGTATTCAGCCTGCTTCAGGGGCTTGCAATGGGCAAAACCCCGGAGGAATGCTGCAAAATGGACTACCCCCGCAACCAGTTCCGCATGATCAACCAGTGGGACAACGGCGACGGGGACATTGAGCGCGGTTATGCCGGACGCTCTATCTTCTTTAAAGATTACAAATTCATGGAGGATACGAGCCGTATTAAAGATTACGCACGGATGCTGGCTTCGGTCGGACTCAATGCGATTTCCATTAACAACGTCAACGTCCATTTTAACGAAACCAAGTTTATCACACCGGAATACCTGCCGATGGTGGCAAAGTACGCCGACGTTTTCCGCCGCTACGGCATTAAGATGTTTATGTGTGTCAACTTTGCCGCGCCGATGCAGCTCGCCGGGCTGGAGGTTTCCGACCCGCTGGACGAGCGGGTTCGCGCCTGGTGGAAAGAAGCAGCCAAAACCATTTATGAGGCAATTCCGTATTTTGGCGGTTTCCTTGTCAAAGCAGATTCCGAGGGTCGTCCCGGCCCTTTCACCTACGGACGCAACCACGCAGACGGTTCCAACATGCTGGCTGAGGCGGTAGCTCCCTACGGCGGTCTTGTCATTTGGCGCTGCTTTGTCTACAACTGCCAGCAGGACTGGCGCGACCGCTCCACCGACCGCGCCCGTGCGGCCTACGACCACTTCATGCCGCTCGACGGCAAATTTGCGGACAACGTCATCCTGCAAATTAAGAACGGGCCGATGGACTTCCAGATCCGGGAGGGCTTCTCCCCGCTGCTGGGCGCCATGCCGCACACCAACCAGTTTCTTGAGTTTGAAATTACGCAGGAATACACCGGTCAGCAGAAACACCTCTGCTATCTCGTCCCGATGTGGAAAGAGGTGCTGGATTTTGACACCTATGCCAAAGGAGAAGGCTCGTATATCAAAAAAATGTGCGACGGCAGCCTGCACAACCCGAAATACGCCGGGATTGCGGCGGTCTCCAATATCGGTGATGATGCGTGCTGGACCGGTCACCCGCTGGCACAGGCAAACCTCTACGGTTATGGCCGGCTCTGCTGGAACGCGGATTTGACGGCTGAGGGAATTGCCCGCGAGTGGATTTCTCTCACGCTGGGCACCGGCAAAGAGGTTATAGACGTGGTTCTGCCAATGCTGCTTGGTTCCCGTGTGACCTATGAGAATTACACCTCCCCGCTCGGCGTGGGCTGGATGGTTTACCCGCACCATCACTATGGGCCGAGTATTGACGGCTACGAATACACCCCGTGGGGCACCTATCACTTTGCCGACTGGAAGGGCATTGGTGTAGACCGCACCGTTGCCACCGGCACCGGCTTTGCAGGCCAGTACTTTGAGCCAAACGCTTCGATGTACGAGCATACAGAGACCTGCCCGGAGGAGCTGCTGCTTTTCTTCCATCATGTGGACTACACCTACAAGCTCAAATCCGGCAAAACGCTGTTGCAGCACATTTATGACACCCACTTTGAAGGCGTTGAAACGGTGGATGAATATGTGAAGGCATGGGATACGCTGGAGGGCAAAATCCAGCCGGATATCTTTAAGCTGGTACAGGAGCGGTTTGCGATTCAGAAACATGACTGCCGTGAATGGCGCGATATCGTCAACACCTACTTCTACCGCCACACCGGCGTTCCGGACGAAAAAGGACGCAAAATTTACCCGTAAGCGGCGGCCTCTTTGAAAAGGAGCTCTGTTTCAGTCCGGCCTTTCGGCACCCCTGAGCAAAAATGCTCAAGGCGGCTGCGATATAAATCCACAGGAAGGCCTTCCGGCAGACGGCTTTTCGCCGGTATTTCTGCCGGACAACACACGGCGTTTTATGACATTTCCCGTCCGGCTTGGTCGGGCGGGGATGCCATTGCAGGACAGACCCAGTTTATAACAGAAAGGATGTTACTCTTATGGCAAACTTAAAAGACAAGGTTATTGTAATCACTGGTGCAGGCGGCGTACTGTGCAGCTTTTTCGCCAAGGAGCTGGCGAAAGACGGCGCAAAGGTCGCGCTGCTCGACTTGAACCTGGAGGCCGCTCAGAAATACGCGGACGAAATTACCAAAGACGGCGGCAAAGCGATTGCGGTGGAATGCAATGTGCTGGAGCCGGAAAAGGTGAAAGCTGCGCATGAGGCGGTAAAAGCGGCGTTTGGCCCCTGCAACATTCTCATCAACGGTGCGGGCGGCAACAACCCGATGGCAACCACTACCCAGGAGCTCTTCACGATTGAGGACTGGAAAAACCCGAACGAGCGCACCCTTCTCGACATTGACGCGAACGCGTTTATGAAGGTCTTTTCCATTAACTTCATGGGCACCCTCATTGTCACCCAGGAGTTTGCCCCAGATATGGTGGAGGCGGGCAAAGGCTCCATCCTCAACATTTCTTCGATGGCCTCCGCTTCCCCGATGACCAAGGTACCGGCTTATGCGGCGGCAAAAGCGGGCATTACCAACTTTACCAAATATCTCTGCGTTTATTTTGCCGAGTGCGGCATCCGTGTCAATGCAATCGCCCCCGGCTTCTTTGAAACCATTCAGAACGCAACCCTGCTGCGCAATCCGGACGGCTCGCTGACCGAGCGCTCCCACAAAATCCTGACCCATACCCCGATGAAACGCTTTGGCGTTGTGGAGGATCTCATCGGAACCGTTCGTTATCTCATCGATGACGATGCCGCGGCCTTTGTTTCCGGCATTGAGGTGCCGATTGACGGCGGCTTCTGGGCATACTCCGGCGTCTGATTGCCGCCTGTGCTCCTGGAAATGCTTTTTTCTGCGGCCTGATGCGCCGGCTTTTGCAGCCGGTGCGCCTGACCGCTGAAAGGTCTGTTTCTTTTGGATCATCCGCAGGGATGATCCGCTACATATCATTTTAGGAGGAATCCATCCATGAGAATGACATTCCGCTGGTACGGCGAGAACAACGACAACATCTCGCTCCAGTCCATCAAACAGGTGCCGTATATTAAGGGCATCATCACCTCCCTGCTTGACGTTCCGGCGGGCGAGCTATGGGAATACGACGACATTATGAAGGTCAAAGCGCAGGTGGAAAAAGCCGGCCTGACGCTGGACGGCATTGAGAGCGTCAACGTCCATGAGGACATCAAGCTCGGCCTGCCGACCCGTGAAAAGTATATTGAGAATTACAAAAAGACGTTGGTGAATCTTGGCAAAGCGGGCATCCACATGGTTTGCTACAATTTCATGCCGGTGTTTGACTTCACCAAGACCGAGATGGCGTATGTTCTGCCGGACGGCTCCAACACCATGGCGTTTGACCAAAGCGTGATTGACGCCTCCACACCGGACGACATGTTTAAAATGGTGGAATCCGGTGCAAACGGCTTTGTCCTCCCCGGCTGGGAACCGAGCCGCGTACCGTATATTAAGGAATCCCTGGAAAAATATAAGGGCGTAACCGACGACGACCTGCGGGAAAACTACAAGTACTTCCTCCAGCAGGTCATTCCGGTGGCCGAGGAGCAGAACATCAAAATGGCGGTCCATTCCGACGACCCGCCGTGGAACCTGTTTGGCCTGCCTCGCATTGTCAGCAGCAAGGAGAATCTCCAGAAAATTGTAGACATGGTGGATTCCCCCTCCAACTGCCTGACCGTCTGCACCGGCTCGCTTGGCTCCAACCCGAACAATGACATTGTGGATATTGTGGATCACTTCTCTAAGATGGACCGCATTGCGTTCATGCACATCCGCAACATCAAATTTGTCAAGCCGGGCATGTTCTACGAAGGCGCACACCTCACCGAGGAAGGCGACATCAACATCTACAAAGTGCTGGAAACCCTGCACAAAAACGGATATAAGGGTCTTATCCGCCCCGACCACGGCCGCATGATCTGGGACGAACAGGGCCGCCCGGGCTATGGCCTGTACGACCGCGCACTGGGCGCCGCTTACATGGTGGGCATCATTGAGGCGCTTGAGAAATCCGGCAAGTAATCCGTACAGACCCGGGTCAAGCAACCGCAGATATGTGAAAGGAACGAAAAAACATGTGCGAAATATTTGAGCAGATCAGCAAAATCGGCATTGTGCCGGTCATCAAGATAGACGACGCGGACAAGGCCCTTCCGCTCGCGGGTGCGCTCATTAAGGGCGGCCTGCCGGTGGCTGAGGTGACTTTCCGCACCGACGAGGCGGCGGAGGCCATTTCCCGCATTGCGGAAAAATACCCGGAGATGCTGGTGGGCGCAGGAACTGTTCTCACCACCGCTCAGGTGGACAGCGCCGTAAAAGCGGGTGCAAAGTTTATTGTGGCGCCGGGTTTTAACCCGTCTATTGTAAAATACTGCCAGGAGAAAGGCGTTCCGATGATTCCGGGTTGTTCCTCTCCGACCGATATTGAGGCGGCGCTGGAGCTTGGGCTTGACACTGTCAAATTTTTCCCGGCGGAAGCGGCGGGCGGCCTTGCAATGATCAAGGCAATGAGCGCACCCTACGGTAATGTGAAATTCATGCCGACCGGCGGTATTTCCCCCAAAAACCTGAACGAGTACCTCTCTTTCTCCAAGATTGTGGCCTGCGGCGGAAGCTGGATGGTCACCGACGCACTGTTAAAAGAGGAGCGCTATGACGAAATCACGGCGCTGGCACAGCAGGCGGTTATGACCATGCTTGGTTTCAAGCTGGTGCATATTGGCATCAACGCGGGGACCGGAGATGCCGCAATGGCACAGGCGAAGCAGTTTGCCGCGCTGTTCGGCATGGCGATTAACGATGGGGAAAAGTCCATCTTCATGGACGACGTCATCGAAATTATGAAGTTTGACGGGCGCGGCACCAATGGACACATCGCCATCCAGACCAATGATATTCACCGCGCAATGTATTACCTCGCGGGCAAGGGAATTTCGTTTATTGAGGATTCCAAGACCTACGATGCAAACGGCAAGCTGAACCTTGTTTACCTGGAGGGGGAAATCGGCGGATTTGCCATTCACCTCAAACAAAAAGCATAACAACGGAGGGGAACCATGGAAAGACGATTTGATGCCATCAGCCTGGGCGAGGTCATGCTCCGCCTGACCCCGGTTGGCAAAGAGCGGCTTTGCCGCGCGGCCGTGCTGGACAGCCGCCCCGGCGGCTCGGAGCTCAACGTCATGGCGGGCGCGGCGGCGCTGGGGCTGAAGACAGCCTTTGCGACCAAGCTCCCTGTCAACGCTGTCCGGGATTACATTACCGGTCAGATGCGTATTTTGGGCGTGGACGATTGTTATGTTGTGGACGACACGGCAGACGGCGCGCGGGTTGGCACCTATTACATGGAAAGCGGCGCAACCCCGCGCAAGCCCAGTGTGGTGTACGACCGCAAGAATTCCTCCCCCTCCCGTTTCCGGGCAGAGGAGCTTCCGGAGCAAATTTACACCGACACCAGACTGTTCCACACCAGCGGCATTACCCTCGCGCTTTCGGACGAGGTCTGCACCGCTGCAACCGCCGTTATAAAGCGGTTCAAGGAAAGCGGGGCGCTTATTTCGTTCGACGTCAACTACCGGGCCAACCTCTGGGGAGAAGAAAAGGCGAAAGCCGCTATTGAGGCGGTGCTGCCGTACATTGATATCCTCTTTATTTCAGAGGAGAGCTGCCGCAGGATGTTCGGCCGCACCGGCGAGCTGCACGACATCATGAAAGAATTTGCGGAGACCTACAACCTTCAGGTTGTGGCGACGACTAAGCGGAAGATCAACAGCCCCTCGAGCCACGACTTTACCTCGGAGCTATACGACGCAAAGAGCGGCGTTTTCTACACCGAGGAACCGTACCGGAACATTGAGGTGGTGGACCGCATTGGCAGCGGCGACGCCTATGTTTCCGGCGTGCTGTACGCCATCCTTTCGGGCCTCACCATGCAGCAGGCGGTGGAGTACGGCAACGCTATGGCGGCGGTCAAAGAGACCGTGGCGGGCGACCTGCCCTGCACCAGTCTGCGGGAGATCGACGGTATTATCAAGGCGCACCACAGCACCGGCCCACAGAGCGAAATGAACCGGTAAACACGAATTGAATCCATAAAAAACACACCTGTTGAGGTTATTGGGGGATTTCCCAGACACCAGCAGGTGTGTTTTTTATCACCAATAATAAGCGCTGTACGGCGGATTTTCCTGTGCAGCAAAAGGGTCAGAGCTTGTACTCTGTTCAGCGTCATATTGAAACATTACTTCTTCCGGTTCCGCCCCATGATTGTTACCAGGCACTGCATCCCATGCTATAATACCTATAACAGACAACACCATTGCTAGCAGGCCGATGACCGCATAACGCACCTTCATAGCAATTCTCCTCTTTTAGAACCTGATATTAACCATTTCCTGGTACAACGCCTTACGCGGATATTCTCGGTTTTCTGGTTGGCAGATTATTAAGGCAAATAGCCGAGCACTACAATGCTGCTATAAGGTTCTAAAACAGTTCATCCTCATATGCAAAAGCAAAACAGCCGTAAAAACTGCAACGTCACAGTACCCAACAGCGCTTAAAAGAAAAAAATTATTCCATTGCTTCATAGTCTGCCTGAAGTTCATGAAACGCCTGCTGCGGCGGTTTCAGTCCGGTTGCCATGGTGCTGAGGGTCAAACGCCAATAGCGCTCCAATTTTTCGCCAAACTGCCGCTCAAACTGCAGACAGACACTGGAACCGCTTTGATTTGTAAGCCTCTCTACCGTCTGCAATTCGGAATGCACCTTCTTTTCTCCGTAATCCACCTGCACACTGGGCAGCCCCGCACCGGATTCAATGAGTTCTCTTTGAACAGCTTCGCTGGTCATATACTTTAAAACATTCACCGCCTGTTCCCTGTGTGCACAGCCGGATCGAACGGCAAGCGTTTCGACCTGCCCCAGCCACTGCCCTCCGTCCCCGGCGCCGCCTTGAACGGTTGGAAAAGGAAGCACGCCAATTTTACCTTTTGCTGCATTTTTATGAAAAAACGACACCAATTCGGTTGAACCAAAATAAATGGCGGCGTCACCATCTGCCATTTTCTGGCGAGCGGTAATTTCCGGGAGATGGTTGGTATCCTCCGGGAAATAGCCCATTTCAGCCATTTCACGAAGCATTTCACCTGCGCGGATAAAGCAGTCCTGCTCAAAGGTAGCTTCTTCCCGGCGTTCTGCAAGAGCGGTAACTGCATCTGCACCGCCCAGACGCAAAACAAGGTAGGAATAGAGCGGTGAAACACCGTCCGGGCTTTGGCAGGCAAGTGAAACTGGTAGAATTCCCGCCTGTTTCAGCGTTTCACAGGCGGCAAGTAAATCCTCCCAGGTCTGAATTGCAGCCGGATCGATTCCGGTACGTTCAAACAGCTCGGTATTGTAGAACACACAGCAATAATTGGAGGCGACAGGAATCTGGTAACAATGTTCGCCATAGATAAACGGTGCAAAAACACCCTCCCGGAAAGATTCGCTCCACGCCTCATCCTCCGTAAGGTAGCTGTTCAGTTCCACAAACTGCCCATCGCGCTCCTCCGGGAGAAGAAATGTGCGCCAGTTGAAGTCAAGCTCCTCCTCTATTTTGGGGGTGACGTCCACTGGCGAATACCAATGTTCCTCAGACGGATACATTACCTCCAGCATAACATCCTGCTGGTTGTTGTTGTACCGGTTCAATATGGCATAAAACTGGCTGCTCAACAAGTCATTCTGCTTACCGCTAGTCCGTTTCTCCGGAACGCTCAGCGTATATTCCGGGGAACTGGAGCTGACCGGGACAACCACATCCTGATTGCCTGAATCGGTTAATGCAACGCTCAGCGCAATCAATCCACCCACTAATGCTGTAAAAAACAGGGTCAAACCAATTTTTCCGGCACGCAACAAGCTCACCTCCTGTTAAGTGGTTTCAAAGGAGCCAATTTCCCCCTGCTCTTTCAAAGCGCAGTAACCCTTTTGCGCCTCATGAAACGCCTCTTCCGGGGATTGCCATCCGCCGATGATATTGCGCACAGCTTTCCACCATTTAAAAGCCAGCGCCTCGCCAAACTGCGCTTCCAAAGCGGGGAAAGTGCCCGACTGCCCCCGGTTGGAGAGCGCATCGACCTGAAGCAGCTCCGGTTTGATTTTAGAAGTATCCCCCGTAATATTGACAGCGGGGATATACCCATAATCCTCCATAATGGCACGCTGTACCTCTTCTGATGTTAGGTGCTGGATTAATTCAACGGTACGTTCGGGGTAAGCATTTCGCTTTCCGATGGAAAGCGCCTGCACGCCGCCAATCCACTGGCCGCTTACCGCATTACCGGTTTGCACTGCCGGGAATGGCAGCACACCGACCTTACCAGCGACAACGGACTGTTCCCCGTAAAACGCGGGAATTTCACTGGTACTGCCGCAGTACATAGCCGCCTCCCCGCTTTGAAAACGCTGGCGTGCATTGAAGCGGGCGTCTTCCAGCAGTTGCGGTTGAACATAACCCTTTTCTACCATTTCCCGGATAATACGCCCCGACCGGAGAAAGCATTCCTGTTCAAAGGTTGCGCCTTCATTACAAAAGGCAAGTTCCCGAACCGGCTCCGCCCCGCCGAGACGCAGAACCAGGTACGAAAAGAACGAAGACATTTCTTCTGGATTCTGGCAGGAAACTGCAATGGGGATGACGCCCGCCTGCTTCAGCGCTTCGCAGGCGGCAAGAAAATCGTCCCAGCTGTGGATTTTATCCGCATGGATGCCCGCCCGCTCAAACAATTCGGTATTGTAGAAAACGCAGTCATACGCATTGAGCAATGGAATTTGAAGAATATCGCCATCATAAATGGCAAAGTCAAACACACCGTCACGGAACGAAGAAGACCACTCCGCATCCTGCTCCAAATAGGAGTTTAACGGGATATATCGTTCGGTTTCGAGATAATCCCGTATGAAAACACGCATACATTCGAGATCCGGAGGCGCTTCAAGAGACGGCGGAGTGCCAAATTTACTGATCAAGTGCTCCGGATAAATTGCCATGTGCACAGCGTCCTGATATGGATTACTGTCATTGTAACCGGCAATTACCTGGTAAAACAATTCCTCCAATGGTTCACTGTTAATTTCAGCGCCGGAAAATACAAATGACAGGTCAAGCGGATGATCCGGTTCTGTATTTTCATACGGCGATGGTTTCTCTCCATCCGAACAGGAGACTGACACGCTCAGAAAGATAACCGCCATCGCAACACAAAATGCCTTTGACCGACCTGCTTTTCTGGTCCTCATGACGCCCCCCTTTTTTTCCAACAGCACTTCATGTCATGGCCGCGGATGTACCATTTGCCAGGTATTCCGCCTGCACGCTGCGCATGGCCTCCTGCGGCGTTTGTTCTCCGCTTAGGACATTTTGTAATGCGGCGGTGTAACAGGTGTAAATCTCATTTGACAAAACGCTGTCAAAAAAGGGGAACACACCGGCGTTCTCCTGTTCAACCAACGCAATAAGTGCCCCGACCTCCTCCGGACAATTCGGATCATCGGATTGTATGGTAATAGCCGGTACAGCCGCTGCCCCGGCAACCGCCTGTTGCCGTTCGTCCCCGGTCAGGTACTTCAGAAAGGCAACCGCTTGGTCCGGATGCTCCGACGAGCTGAGAACCACCAGGTTGTTATCACTTTTTGCCATCCACTGGCCTGCTGTATCCGGATATTCCTCCATCAACGGGAACGGTAGTACACGGATCCTGCCGTCTGCCGGAGCGCTTTCCCAGCAAAAACGGGGTAGCATCCAGCTTCCCATGCAGTACATAGCCGCTTGTTCCTGACAGAACAGATCCGCCGCTTGGTCGTGCGTATCCTCCAACGCAGTTTGCTGAATATACCCTTTATCAAACAATTCTTTTGTCAGCTCGGCTGCGCGAAAGAAGCATTCCTGTTCAAAGGTAGCGCCATCCGCACTCTCGGCAAGGGCGTTGACCGCCTCCAGCCCACCAAGCCGCTGAACCAGGTAGTTTGTCAGGAGTGCAATGCACCAGGCATCCTTGCCGGAGAGAGCAAGCGGCGTAATACCCGCCTGTTTCAAAGTTTCACATGCGGCAAGAAAATCTGTCCAAGTTCGGATGGAGGAAGGCTCAATCCCAGCCTGCTCAAATAATTCGGTATTATAATAAAGGCAGTTGTAGGACATACTGGCTGGAACGGCATAAATTTTGCCTTCTACGGTTAATTGATGGAATGCACCGGAACGGAAAGAATCCCGCCATGCCGGATCGGCATTGAGATAAGGCGTTAGGTCCAGGTACTCGCCCGCAGCGGCTTTTCGTTGTTCCAACACTGGTCTCCAGTCCAGGTCGGTCTTTACGCGAGGGCCCAAAAAACTGCTTTTGTCGCCGGTAGAGGCGTCAACGGGTTGATTGACAACCTGCAGAAAAGTTGTTGGATCGACGTATTCTACATACTGATCAACAGATTTGTAAATTTCCCACACCAGCGGATCATTGCTTGTACGGTCATAGGGATAGCTAAAAGTCAGGTTTGTGCGCTGATCCAGCGGTAGCGTGCTGGAGGAAGAAGATGGTTCTCCTCCCGTGCAGGACGTAAACAGGAATACCGATAAAACCATTGACAGAAACCGTTTGTGCTTCATTTTGCCTCCCCCTCTCCAGCTATTTTACTGTCCGAGACTTTTTACACACTATTTCGTTTCCTACAATAAATGAACAAGTGACTTTAGCCTTTAATCGCGGCTTTTGCAGATGTCCTATTGGAGGATACAGCGGTTTTATTCAACGCTATTCCGGAGTTGTTCGTATTCCTCCTGTGCGCTGCGCATAGCTTCCTGCGGGGTTTGTTCACCGCGGACGACCCGAACGAGCCCCCTATTGCAAATTTCATCAACATCCGCTCCCCAAAGCAGGTTAAAACGAGAAAAGGTCTGCACTTCTTTCCGTTTTGTGCTATTTACCAAAGTTTGCATTCCCCGTGAAAGATAAGAAACACTCGGATCATACTCCACATATTTTGCCGCGGGCACAACGTGTTCCCATGAAAGAAGGCCTTCCTGGACCTGTTTCCCAGTCATATATTTCAGCATCTCCACCGCTGCATCCGGGTAAGCAGTTTGACTGGAAACAGCAATATAGCTATTGGATTCTTCCATCCACCAATCACCTTTATCCGCATTCAAGATGGGAAACGAGATTACTTCTGCATATTCATAAACGTTATCGCTCCAATTTCCGGTAATTGCCTCGTTTTCAACAAGACACATCGCCGCTTCTCCACTTTTAAAAAGCGCTATTTCCGGATCCTGATCTGCATTTGCTTCTACATTGCTGAGAGCATATTCTTTTTCAAACAGCTCTCTGACCATTTCAGCAGCGTGCACAAAACACTCTTTCTCAAATGTGGCCCCTTCCCGATCCTCCGCAAGGGCATAGACCGCTTCTAAGCCACCCAGTCTCTGAACCAAATAATCAAATAAAAGGTTCGTGCGCCCATCAACATGATCCATCAATGCAAGCGGGAGAATATCTGCCTGTTTCAACATCTCACAGACAGCAAGAAAATCCTCCCAGGTTTGAATAGAAGCAGCGTTTATACCGTTTTTTTCAAACAGCTCAACATTATAAAATAAGGTGTCATACACCGTAAACACCGGCACACCGTAAATTCCACCATCTAAACTCGCCTGCTGAAACGCCCCATTTCGAAAGCCATCTTTCCATTCAGTATCCTGATCAAGGTAGGGCTTGAGGTTAAGATATCGCTCCTCTCGAATATTTTGTTTCATCCTGTGGCAATCCCAGTACAGGTCCGCCTCGGGTAATTTTCCGGCATCAAGCTCCTTTTCACTCAGTGCAACGATTTCCACCCTGAAATTAGAATTTTCTTCGCAAAATCGATCGATTGCACGATAAATTTCCAACGACGTGGTCTCTTCTGACCAGCGTTCATAAATATAACAAAATTTCAACACCGTTTTTTCGTTGACTTCCTGTGGAGCTGGTGAGCAGGACGCAAGCAGCAACAATGCAGCGATTCCTGCCAGTATTTGCTTTGCTTTCATACGATAACTCTTCCTTTCATCTCTTCAGGTGTCATCCGGCCCATGAGCCGTTTTTTAATGTTCCATTTTACAAATGCCTGATTCTTTCACCCCCAAAATTTGTTTCGTATAAAAGCCACTCCGTAACAGAACAGCAGATATCCTCCGTTTCAAGTCTTCAAAATGTTTGAAGCATTTCATTTTTTTGCTAATCGCATCTTCAAAATAAACAATAATTCCCTAAGATAATTATAAAAGTTGTTTATTTCTATGCAAATTGTATAAAAGCAACTAAAAAGATGAAGTTTATGACATTTTATTATCGAAACTTTTAAATGAAAACAAGCAGCTGTATAAACGTGATTCACATCAATTATGCCAAAGTGCAACTATTGAATACTAATTTAAAGAGCCGAAAAGATTTTGCAGTCTGTAAAGTAAAAAACGCACTTTGGTGCGTTTTTTACCTTTTCTCACAGAACCGTCAAGCCAACAGCACAAGTAAAAAGAAGAGATGATAAAATACAGCATCGCCATTATGATAAATCGTCACAGACATTCTGCACATCGGGTTTGGAGATTGACGACACAAATAAAGCACACCATACATTGGCCTATAAAACACAAATCACAAAGTCCTGTTATAACAAATAAAACACCTGTAGAGTGTTTCGAAAACTTTCCGAAATGCTCAAACAGGTGTTTTTCTTAACAAAATGATATAAATATTGTTGTCGGCACCGAAACCGACCAGCACCTCTACTCTTCAGAATCCGCTGCCTGCTGGTGCGGCGCCTGGATGACAATTTTCCCATCCTCCAGTTCGACAAGCAGCTTATTTCCATTCCCGGCTCCAATTTGTTCGAGATACTCGCGCGGGATTTGAAGCCGCCCGGAACGGTCGAGTACAGCGAGCTCAACATGGGTTTCCTCCTCGCGAAGAGAACCGATATGACCAAGCTCATCGGCATAAGAGGTCTTGCGCAAAATTTCACTGCTGGTGCGCCCGTCGCGGATGGCGACAACACGATCCACCTTGCGGGAAAGCGCCATATCATGGGTGACGATGATGATGGTAACACCGGTCGCGCGGTTGACCTCCCGAAAGACGTTGAGGATTTGATCCGAGGTGCGGCTGTCTACCGCGCCGGTCGGTTCATCGGCGAGGAGCAGTTTCGGGTTGTTCGCAAGCGCAATGGCAATGGCAACCCGCTGCTGTTCGCCACCCGACATTTCGTGCAGCTTGTTGTTCCTGCGGTGGGAGAGGCCCACTGCATCGAGCAGCTCCAGTGCCCGGCCGCGATCCACCTTGCCGTTTAACCGCATGGGCAGTTCAATATTTTCGGTGGCAGACAGGTACGGAATCAGATTGCGGGCGTTGTTCTGCCAAACGAATCCAACCGTATTGCGCTTGTAGCGGATGAGATCATGGTCGGTGAACTTACCGAGGTTGAGTCCATCCACCAAAATGGTGCCGGCAGAGGGTTTGTCCAAACCGCCGAGCATATTGAGCAGGGTGGATTTTCCGCTGCCGCTGTTGCCGATGATGGCGGTGATTTCGCCATACTCTACGCTCAAATCAAGCCCTTGCAGGGCAACAACCTCGGTTTCATCGGTTTTATAAATTTTGACAAGGTTTTCGCACAGGACGATTTCTTTCTGATCAGCCATCCACAATCACCCCGTCCTGCAAGGAGTACACCACATCTGCAATTTCCATCATATTCGGATCATGGGTGGTCATGACAATGGTGACCCCCTCCTTTTCAATTAAATCCTTAAAGGTTTTCATAACATAAAGCCCCATTGCCGTATCAAGCTCGGCAGTTGGCTCATCTGCAAAGATGATCTTGGGCCGATGTGAGATGGCGCGCGCGATGGCGACACGCTGCTGTTCGCCGCCCGACATTTCCTGCGGGCGGTGGCTGGTGCGTTTGGACAAGCCGACCAAATCCAAACTTTCCATTGCACGCTGCTGGCGTTCCGCCGCCGGGGTGCCGGCAATCCGCATGCCGAACTCAACGTTTTCATAGGCGGACATGTTGGCCATCAAAGCGACTGACTGGAACACAAAGCCGGTATTCAGGCGGCGAAATTCATCCCGCTCGGTTTCACTGAGCTTGGTAATATCGGTTCCCTCAAACCAGATTTCACCCGATGTTGGGAAATCCAGCGCACCGAGGGAATTTAGCAGCGTCGTTTTGCCGGAACCGGAGCGCCCGCGCAAAATGGTGAGCTTGCCTTTTGGTATTTCCACCGAGACGTTGTTCAGGGCATGGATCGTTTCATGTCCGGAACGGTAGTCCCGGCAGACATTTTTGGTGTATAGAATTGGTGCGTCCATTGCTTAATCCTCCCCCAGTTTGAGTGCTTGATCCATTTTGATGCGCGAGATAATGACTCCAAGCACCACACCGCCGACTACCAGCATAACGCCTAAAACGGCGAAAATACGCAGGTAATCCTCCAAATAAGCGACCACCAGGAACGGCGGTACCTGCTCTGACGGACTGTAAACCATTTGCAGCAGCGGCACGAACAGATTGGAGGACAGGGTGCCGACGAGCACCCCAACGAGGATGGCAACCCCAGAAATGAGCACCTGCTCCCATACAATCATTCCAACGAGCTTGCGCTTGGAAAGGCCCATAGCGCGCAGGATGCCGAACTGGAGGGTACGTTCCCGAATGTTGAAAATCCAGTAAATTAGGAAACCGATAAAGGTAACCGTCATAATAATGATGAAACCGAGGGTCAGCATGCCATTGGTTCCCTGAAGCATGGGGTCATTTTTGGCGGCGACCAAATCCTGCTGACGGTTCTGAATGGTGTCGAACTTGATGTCTTTCTCCTCAAACTCCTGGTAAATCTGCTCTGATGTGACGTCCGGCGCCCGCTTCATCCAAATCTCATAGGGGCGGATGTTCCCACCTTCATTAAGGCAACCAAGATTTGCAATAATAAACCGCGGGGTTTCACCGTCCGCATCCTGATTGGGATTGATGGTTGGCCAATAATCGATAACACCGCAGACCGTGACCTCTTTTGACTTGACCTGCCCGGTCCAGGAAAGACTGACTTTATCCCCCGGACGGATTCCGGCGCTTTCCGCAATGCTGCGGGAGATAAAAACAGCGCTGGGATCCTCGGTAAGGATGTTTAAATATTCGTTGATATGAACCGGCAGCAGATCGCTGCGGCTCCAGGCCACTTCACCGAACTCATGAGGAACAATCCCCATAAGCTGCAGGTTTTGGAGCGAACGTGCGCCAGAACCGTCCTGGCTCAGTGAAGCCTTATTGTCCCGGTACACCTTTGTCGCCCGCTCAATGGTGTCAAGCTGGGTATAAGGAACAAAATCTGGTTCGGTGTAGACATACACATTGCTCACCTTGGAGGAATCAAAATCTGCCGCATTTTCATCGTAAGGAACCGTATTTCCATTTTCGTCGTACATCACCTTGACGGTATCATACTTCCAGGTGTTCGTGATAACGAGATCGGCGCCGTCTGCATACATCACCCGGTCCTCAATAAAGGTATTGACGGTCCGGGCTGAGACGGTATTAAAGATTCCAAGCGAGACCGTCATCATTAAAAACACCATGAGAAAATGGCTGCTGCGGGTGCGGGAAACATTGATGAGCGACGCATAGGCTGCCGGAGCCCAATGTTTGCGTCCGATGCGGAACACCAGCCGGATGAGCAGCGGATAAAGCCGCAGAAACAGCAGCGCGGCGGCCAAAATGAACAGGGTGCTAATGAGGAAGAGCAAGGGATCCATCGGCACATCGGTACCAGAGACGCCGACATCGGTGAGCATTTTCATGCTGTTGCGGTAGGAAAAATAGCCATAAAGCGCAATCCCCATAAGAACAACATCCAGGTAAAACTTTTTCCAGAACGGTTTGTCGGTGTTGCGGCTTTTGGCACGCTTATGTTTGACAATGTTGCCGCGCGCCTGCATGAGCACCGGCACCAGCATGGTAACGAGAAAAGCGGCAATGGCGAGCAGCGCATAAAAATAAGCATCCGGCACCATTTCCACCTGTATCCCCTTGCGGGATACAAATTCAAGAAATCCGTCCGACAGGCCGAGGACGCCGCAGACGGCATAGCCAATGAGCGGTCCGGCAAGCAAAGCGACCAGACCGATGAGCGCCCCTTCGACCAGGTAACTGTCAAAAATTTGCAGATTGCTGGCGCCGCGGCTTTTCTGCACCGCAATGTCATTGCTGTCATAATCCACTATGAGCTTGGAGACCATGAACACATAGAGAAGCAGCATGAGGATCACCGGTATCTGCAAAATCCAGAGGGTCATGGAAAGGGAACCAAGCCGCGAAGAATAGCTTGCTAAGATGTCCCCCATTGCCGTACCGATCCGCACGTCGTCAGTAAACTGACGTTGCTGGCTCGCAATCACCGACTGGTAGCGTCCGGACTGCTGCACCTTCATTTGGGTATAGTCCAAAGCAAAATTCCAGGAGGAAGAGTAAAACAGTTCTCCATCCTCCTCTAAAAACCGCTGTTCAAACAGGGCGCTGTCCATGACAACAACCTCTTTAAAAGCGGTTTGGGGCTGGCTCCAGTAAAGATCGCTCCCATCGGCATACCGGAAAACGCCGGTGACGCGGATTTTAACCGGTTCCATGACGCCCGTCTGGCTGTATGTAACGACCGCAGTATCCCCTGTAGACAGGCTCAGGGTACCCATAGCGTTTTCGTCCACCATAACCTCAATGACGCCGTCCGGATCCGGCTGGGACGACGGAAGGGTACCGGAAATCATGGTAACATGGTCACCAATGCCTTCCATTGCCGTAAACTGCACCTTGCGGGATTTGGTTTCGTCCCCTGCGTAAATATCCGGCAGAACCCGCATGGGCTTGGCCGTCAAACGTTTGGACTCTGCCAGCACCGGCAGGCCCAACTGTTCGATAAAACCGTCCTGGATGATGCTCTCCGACTGGTGATAGTTCGCCAAAAATTCTTCGCCGGAGGCATTTTGGGCCACGTACTGGTTAATGACGTACCGGCCAGGATACTGGTTGTTTTCAAGCTGATAATTCTCCAGATCCTTAATAAGCATACGCTGGTAGATGCTGTTGGAATAAATGGGCATACAGCTGATAGTGGCGACCGCAAGGAGGCAGCCTATGGTCAGACAGATGACCATCCACTTGTTCCGGAGCATCTTCCGCATTACAAGTAAAAACAAGTGGTTTCCTCCTTAGTTGGTGATGACCTGTTCGCCCACATCCACCCCTTTTACAATTTCCGCCTGGGTCGAGGTAAGGATGCCAACGTCCACCGCACGTTCGCTTTTCACGCCGTCTTTAAAAATGCTGACATAATAGGAGCCGTTGCTTCCGGTCACTGCGCTGCGCGGCACAAGGACAACATTTTCCCGTGTGGCAGTAACCACCTTATACTGCGCCTTTTCGCCAATTTCCAACGCAGGAGAGCCCTCTGTCGAAAACCGGACCTTGCCGTCAAATTCACTTTTCAGATCATCCGGCACACTGGCCCGGGTTGCGCTGACTTTACCTGCATATTCCTGCCCGTCAATGGTAAGGGTGACGTCCATGCCAAATACCAGCTTATCCGATTTGGAACCGGTGTACTCAAAGCTCAGGCTGGAGACATCTGCCACCTTGCAGACAATGTTGCGCATGGGAATATTATCGCCGACATTGGCGTCGGTCAAATAGGTGATCACCCCGTCAATGGGAGCATATACCGTGGTTTCGGATATTTCTTTTTCCAACGATTGAATGTTGAGCTCTGACTGCTTGATCTGAAGTTCGACAAGCTGAGCGTCAAAATTGACCTTATTGCCTTTGGTGTCGGTATCCGGCAGGCCTTTGGCGCGCGCCCGCTCCAGATTGATTTTCAACATTTGCAGATTGATCTTTTCCTTTTCAAGCTGTGCTTCGGCATTGCCGCCGTCCAACCGGGCAATGACCTGCCCTTTAGTCACAGTATCCCCGACTACAACCTCTTTGGAGCGGAGAACGCCGCTGCGTTCCCCAAACGAAAGGGAATACTCCTGTGTTGCAACCGCAGTGCAGGTGTCAGACACTTCTTCCGAAATTGTGCCGACAACGGCTTCCTCAGTGGTATACTCCACCTCAACCGGCTGTTTCAGCGGCGGAGCAAGCGTCTCTTCTTCCTGCGGGAACATTGAGCAGCCGCTGAGGACCAGCAATGCACAGCCCAACGCAATTCCTTGTCTCATTCTGTGTTTTGTGTTTCGATGCATGGTTTCACTCCTGTTATAACGACGTAATTTTGTAATACTTATCTTTCATTTTATGATCGCATCCAGGCAAAGTCAAGTCATATCGCACTTTTCAGAGACAAATTCCGTCTATATCTTTATGCAATTTACACAAAAAGGGCACATGAATTCTCATGTGCCCTTTGGCTACAGAATGATGCAAATTAATCCGCTGCACCCTTCATTGATGATGCGTTCAATGGTTTCCTGAAGTTTCAGGCGCGCATCCGGCGGCATGCGGTAAAGTTTGTTGTGCAAACCGTCGTTGACCAGCTCGTGGAGGGACTTTCCAAAGATGTTGGAATCCCAAATCTGCTGGGGGGTTTCCTCAAATTCTTTGAGCAGGTACTGCATGAGTTCCTCTGACTGTTTCTCATTGCCGACAATGGGACTGACTTCGGTGGTGATGTCTGCCCGCAACAGATGTAGGGAGGGCGCGCTGGCGCGCAGCTTGACGCCATAACGGCCGCCCTGTTTGACAATTTCCGGCTCTTCCAGGCTCAGCTCATCCATTGACGGCATGACAATGCCATAGCCAGTGGCATTGACCTCTTCAAGAGCCGCTTTAATTTTATCAAACTGCTTTTTCATAGCGGCAAGTTCAATCATACAAGGCATGAGCTTGCTTTCGTCGTCGATTTCCAGCCCGGTGACCTCTCCCAAAATTTTATAGAACAGGTCGTTTTTGAGCAGCACCTCAATTTTAGCGGTACCGCTGCCCATATCCAGGGTAGCAACGCTGCATTTTGCCACATGTTCACAGGCGCTGATCCCCGAAGCCACGCTGCTGACACCACTCATATGGGTAAGCGAAGAAGCCGATTCCTTGATGGCGCCGAACACGGTCGATTTCAGCCAGTGATCCTTTGCAAGGCTGGATACCCACTTGGGTAAATCCACCGAAACCTCTTTGACCGGGAACTGGAGCAGTACCTGAGAGAGAACCTCTTTGATATCCGATTCGGTCATATCCAGACAGTTGAGCGCCATAACCGGAACGCCGTACTTCTCGGTCAGTTCAGCGGCGAGCTGCCTGGCGCTTTCACTGCTGGGGTACTGGCAGTTGAGAAGTACGCTGAACGGTTTGTTGATCTCTTTGAGTTCGCTGATGACCCGCTCTTCCGCCTCTTCATACTCTTCACGGGGAATTTCGCCGATGCTTCCGTCGGTGGTAATCACAAGACCGATGGTCGAATGCTCGGTGATAACCTTTTGGGTGCCAACCTCAGCCGCCATAATGAACGGCACTTCCTCATCAAACCACGGAGTGACCACCATGCGGGGCGCCTCGTTCTCAAAATAGCCAAGCGAGCTCGGCACGATGTAACCAACGCAGTCGATGAGGCGGACATTCATGGTTGCAGCGCCGTCAAGGGTTACCTTGACCGCCTCTTCGGGGATAAACTTTGGCTCGGTGGTCATAATGGTACGGCCCGCAGACGATTGCGGCAATTCGTCAATGGCCCGCTCCCGGCGGAACTCACTGTCAATGTTCGGGATAACCAGTGTCTCCATGAACCGTTTGATAAAGGTTGATTTTCCTGTGCGAACCGGACCGACGATGCCGAGATAGATGTTGCCGTCGGTACGTTTCGCAATGTCGCTGTATATGCTTCTGCTTTCCATAAGCGCGCCTGCCCTCCTGTATAATTTTTAATTCAGTCTACCAGCGGGATTAAAATCATTCCGCCTTGTCTCATCACCTCGGAATCCAGATCATTTTCTTCAACGATAGCGCTGACCGAGGTGTGGTAGCGTTTCGCAATTTCCCAAATGGCTTCGCCCTCGTCGGCAAAATACAGGGTTACCGCTGCAAGGCCGTCCCGTTGGGTTGCCTTTGTTTCATCCACGTTGACCCCGACTACGACCGGCTGGTCAATCGATACGACTGCGCGGATCATCAGCATAATCTCAATACGGAGATCAATTTTATGGTCGCCTGTCAAATGATAAGAGGTACTGCGGATGATACCGACCACCTCAAAGCTGCAATCCGGGAGATCCATTTCCCGGTCGATGTCATCGTGGAATTCCACCCGTTTATCCACCGAAAGCGGCATTCCGGATTCAGATTGGCAGAAGGCACAGACGTCAAATTCGCCATCCACTGCAAGGCCGCCTGCGCTGCGTTTGACCGACAGCCGCGCAAGATCGCACCAGATATCATAGACGCTGGAGAGCTCGTCGTTCGGAGTGTCAATGGAGGTTTGAATCATTGAGGTCATCATCGGCAGCGGGGTGGTTTTACGGAGATTGAGCCGTTTATACTCCAAATTGCACTCATAGCCGGTGGAATACATGTCACGAATGAGTTCCTTTTCTGCTTCCAAAATGCAGGTGGCCGTGCAAACAATGCAAAGCTCAGCAGAGAGCAGGCGAGAATCGCCGTCCAGCGTCGATTTGGGTTCAATATCGGCGGTGCAGACATCAAACATCACATTGCAGGTAAAGCGGTCATCCACGCCGGGCAGGTCAATGATCTGGCTAATCGGAATGGAATAATCGGCGGTCTGCGGGCAGGGGTTCTCTCCCAGCGGACAGTAGACCACATGGAGCTGGATATCCCCCTTGACGATGACCTTGTTTGCAATGAGTCTGACATCGGTGACATTTGGCGTTTCGTTGTGATAAAGGATGGAAGCAATGGGCTCGTTGCTTCCCGGAAGTTCCAACTCTTCGCGTACCGTAAAGGATTTGCAGAGCTGGCGGCATTCGCCGTCTGCAGCAACACCGGACTGCTGCTTCTGAATGCCGGCACCTTCCGCGTCGCTAACCACCGTTTCCGCACGCTGGTCGCAAACCTTCAGGCTGATTCCAATCGCCCCACGGATGTCAAAACGACGGGAATTCACCCCACGGCAGTTTAGGTACTCACACTGCATGCCGACCTCGATGGTGGGGTTTTCGCAGGCGGATTTAAGCGACACCGTCTTGGTAAACGGCACCTTCTGCACAAAGGAGCGGATTTGGTTCGTCTCCTCGCAGATATAGACAATAAAGACTGTGGCCACACCGTCGATGACCGCTTCATTGCCCGCGACCCTGCTCCCGGTCATTTTGGGGACCATTTTACACTTCAGCACTCTAAACACATTTGGGCAGTAATCCGGCAGCAGGCAGTCCAGCTCAACAGACTGTTCTACCATTGCGTCAAAAACTACCTCATTGACCTCTATGGTATCATGGGTAAGCTTACATTCCATATCTGCTTCTACTCCTTCTATGAATTTCTACTCAATACTATTCGAAAGCTGTCCGTGTTATGCACAGGGAATGCACCTTTTCCGCACTTTTTGCATCAAATGACGGCGCTAAAAAAAGCAGTTCTTTCAAAAAAGCCTGTCATAGGCAAGTGCTTCTACCAGACCGCCCGTTTGATTTCTCATGAGCCAGCGGAAAAGCGTTTCCTTGCTCATATACCGGAGGGCGCAAAAGGATTCCCGCGCGGAATCTCCGGGCAGCAATCAAGCGAAAAGCGCCTGACAACCGAACGAAGCGAAAGCGCACTGTAAATGCCTTTGCAAAAATCCCCTTGACGAAACTGTATGACAGAAACCGAATATATATCCCGAAATTCCAAAGCCGATTTGTTGCAACCGGTAAAATACCTGTTGTTCGGCTACGGCCTTATGGAGCGTTGGATATGAGACGTATTCAAGCAGCAGCCGGAACCGATTGTCAAATCATATGTTCCACTGCACCTCCACAAACCTATTTCCTGCACACTTGAGGCAACGCCGCGGAGCCTTATTTGATACAACGCAAAACAAGCGCATCTCCAGCAGCAATTGACTTCTGCCAGGGATGCGCTCTGCAGCTATATTGTGCTGTTTTATGATAATACGCAGCTATTCGCCGAAACTCAGTACCGCCTGACGATTTAAAAAAACAGAACAAAATCCAAATTCGGTTAATAGAATATTCTTCATTGGCAAAGGCGCAGACAAAGCAAAAGCCCCCGCTTAAAGCGGGGGCTTTTGTGATTTATCAATTATGATTTTGGTAAAGCTGAAAGGACAAAGCACCCAACGCTGCAATACCTGTCAAGCCGAAAACGGCAGAAGCAGCCGTGGTTGCAAAAGCACCGGCTGTTTTTGGCATTGAGCAAGCCTACACCTATTTTAGGGCGCCATTCAGCCGCCTATATTTTTAGTTGCTTTCTTCTGTCAAATCAAAAATTTGTGTGCTGCCGTCCACCGTCATGCTGACACGAGTGCGGTCCTCATTAAAGCTCCATTTGGCGCATTGGCGCATATCGGCAAACCGCGCATCCGTACAGGCGGGCGTTTGTCCAAACAGCGCTTTTACCGGAATAGCAAGGCGGTTTGCGGTAATTTCCTGCTCGGTCGTACCAAAACAAACCAGGCCGCCCTTGCTGAACTCCAATTCATAGGCAGGATCCATGATATACGGCTTGCCGTCCAATGTGACAATAACCAAATAGTGGTCTTTATTCTCATGATCGGTTGTCACGGCAAGAACCGATTCCACATCCACCTGGGTGAGCAAAAAACTGTACATCGCGGCGGCGGCGTAGCTTCCGCCGGTGCCATCCATAAAGCCAACCCAGAGGCTGCTGTCACTGCCATCCATGTGGATGGAGGTAATAACATAATGATAAAGCGCCAGGGCACGGTTGAGCTCGTCATCCCCTTCCCGCAGAGCAAGCGCCATAATCATGCCGGAAAGCTGATCCATTTTTTCGATCTGCTGCTGCATGACGTTTGCATTGTAACGGTAGCTGAGACGCACCTCCTTGGAGGCTGCATCGTAACTCGCCCCGGTCACCAGCCCATACGGCGGATAGCAGGCCTCCAATGCTTCACAGACTGCCTCGTACTCGGCTTCATCGGCGACCACAAAGGATTCTGCCGCGCCGTCAATGGCGTCGACCGCCGCTTTATAAGTTTCGTACGAACTGCCAAGGCTTGTCTGGACAGCTGCGGGAACCGCATACCGGTCATAGGTATAGGTATAAGCCGGCAGATCGGAAGAACTGCTGGAGCTCGTGGATAAATCCTCAACGTCCTCCACCACATTACAAGCGGTGAAAGAAAGGCAGAGTAAAAGCGCGGTGGCAATCAGTGTCAATCTTTTCATATTTTGGTTCCTTTATCATTCCAAATTCGTTAATATACCTATATTATATTAAATTTGGCGCCGAATCAACAACAAATTGTAAAAGCTTCCGCTAATGGGTAATAAAATGCAAAAAACAAACTTGCGTTAATCCGCCGGGCGGCGTATAATAACGATTGTATAATTATCAAGGAGGTACTCTGATGCGTATTGTAATGCTCGAACCACTTGGCGTATCTGAAAAGACGGTAATGGAACTGGCAAAACCGCTGACCGACGCAGGCCACGAATTTGTTTTCTGTGGCAGCAAAATTGCGACCGACGCGGAAAAGATTGAAAAAGCGAAGGACGCGGACGTTCTGATCGTTGCCAATTCCCCTCTCAGCGAAGAGGTTGTCTTGTCGGCGCCCAACCTTAAAATGATTTCAGTTGCGTTCACCGGTGTAGACCACATTCCCAGCGTCTGCGATGAAAAAGGTATCATCGTTTCCAACGCGCAGGGCTATTGCACCGACGCCGTAGCAGAACTCACCTTCGGCCTCATCCTGGCCGTTTACCGCAACATTCTCCCCTGCCATGACCGCACCAAAGCGGGCAGCACCAAGGACGGCCTAGTCGGCAACGAAGTTGCCGGAAAGACCATTGGTATTGTCGGCACCGGCGCTATCGGTAACCGGGTTGCAGAAATCGGCAAGGCGTTTGGCTGCAAGCTACTTGGCTACAGCCGCACCGAACACGAGGAATCCAAAAAAATTGGCATTCAGTATTGTTCGCTTGACGACCTGATGAAAAACGCGGACATCATTACCCTGCACACTCCGCTTACCGCGGAGACCAAGGGGCTTATCAGCAAAGAGCGCATTGCTATGATGAAGCCGAATGCGGTGCTTGTCAACGTAGCGCGCGGCGGCGTTGTAGATTCTGCCGCTCTTGCGGAAGCGCTCAACTCCGGCAAAATTGCAGGCGCCGGCATTGACGTATTCGAGACGGAACCGCCGGTTGCGACAGATCATCCGCTTTTGAATGCGAAAAATGTTGTCCTTACCCCGCACGTTGCTTTTGCCACCGAAGAGTCAATGGTACGCCGCTGCGGTATGGTGGTTGATAACATCACCGCCTGGATGGATGGCAAACCCATTAATGTAAAAATGGGTGCGAAATAAGGAACATGTGGAAACCGGGAGCAATTTGGCCTCCCGTTCCAAAAAAAAGCTCTGTGCGTACTGCTTGCTTCCCTGATGATGGTCTGTGTTTTCGCAGGCTGCTCCAACAGCGGCAGCGGTACATCCGGTTCCGATGGCAGTTCTGTTTCGGACTCCAGCAGTAATTCGGACTCCAGCAAATCGGATTCGAGTTCTTCTGAATCCAATTCCTCTGAAAGCACTTCTAACACCGACTACCTGTCCTGGACCGCAAAAGAGTGGGAAACCGCTTCTGCAGCAGACAAAAAAGCTGCGGCAACAGCAGTAATGAAGTTCATGATGGAAGACAACGGAATTTCCATGACGGACGAACTGCTTGCCAGCGCAATTGAGCCACAGCTGGACACCTTGCTGGATAGCTTTGATACCGCATTCGCAGCAAGCAGCACCATTACTTTGAAGGACATTGCTGAAGCAAGTTCTTCTATAATGGGCGAAATGATGAGTGCCGAATAAGCAGTAAAACAAAAACCCGCCTCTAGGCGGGTTTTTTGTTTTTTATTTCGCGTATCTCTATAATTACCTAAGCAATAAAGCAGAATGCGAAAACAAATTTCACAGCAAACAGTTGCAAAAACAGAACCTGATGGATAAAATAAAGGAGAATTCAAATATTTTTTCCAACTCTTTGCATTGTTGCGGCATTTCCCCTTGCGGTGCCGCCGCGAATTTAAGTCTACTGAGGACAGGCTGGCAAAACACGATACAGCGTTTACAACCGAGCAGGCGAGTCGAGTATGACCTTTTGCGGAAAAGGAGGAACGAGTGTAACTCGTTCCGACGTGGGAAGCGTTGACAAAAAAGATGCCTATTTCGGCGCAGGCCCAAAAGAAAACACACCCCACAAAGTGAGATGTGCGACTTGGGTGCGGCAACTTGCCGCTGTCTGCCGGGTATAAAAAAGATGCCGCTTTGATGTGAGCACATAAATTTGAGTATAGAAAAACCACGCACGCAAGTTGCGTGTCGAGGCTCTAGACTGGTCGATGCGGAATCATAGGGTTTCACTATCGTCCACTTCTCGGAAATCATCAATTAATTTTCCGTTGAAATCAAGTACATAATGCCAGCCTTTAAAGTCGCGGCAGTGGATCAATCCATCATGAATCCAAAAATGCTTATCCTTTGTCCGTGAAACCAGAATATCTCTGCCCATAAAATGCCAAATCCTGTTTAGCTGAAGATCATATCTAAAAATATCACTCTCACCCCAAATGATGTATCCGCCCGCTATTGGCAGGAGTTCAAACAGCCCACCCATATTGTCGCACGTTACAAACTGCACGATCCTACCTGTCTCCAGATCAAGTCGTAGAATAGAGCTGAAAAGAATTAGGGTAATATGGTGCGGCTCTAAAACTGCGCAGTGTTCATAATCAGAACAGAGAGTATCCAACAATGCAACAGTCATGACATCGCCATGGCAATTTTTGATCTCAAGCACACGAGCCATGTATAAATCTTCGGTGTTGATATTTTCTGGATTATGTACAATGCTGAAACGACGCAGATGGGGGCTTGTTTCGGTGCTTATAACGATACGAAAATTTTCATTGGAAAATTCCATCTTATCATCCGCTTTCCATCAACAGCTATTTAATTATATTATAACCGATTTTAAAAAAAGAAAATGGGTAAGTCTCATAAGGACTTACCCTTGGTGCCGCTGACCGGACTTGAACCGGTACGGTATTGCTACCGAGGGATTTTAAGTCCCTTGCGTCTGCCTGTTCCGCCACAGCGGCTTATAAAAAGCTTTATTATAATACACCATTCGGGGCAAAAAGTCAATGACCGGAAAAGGAGAAGTAACATGCAGTTCCAATTAGCCGTTCAGCCCTGCTGTGCATTGGAGCGGCTCAACGCCGCGGGGTTTGAGGCGTATTTGGTGGGCGGATGTGTCCGTGACTTCCTGCGCGGCGTAACCCCACACGACTATGATATTTGTACCAGTGCCCTGCCGGAGCAGATTACAGCAGTGTTTTCAGACTGCCGCACCGTACTCACCGGCGTCAAACACGGTACCGTCACCGTTATTTTCGATGGGATGCCGCTTGAAATTACCACCTATCGGCTGGACGGTGACTATGCGGACGGACGGCATCCGGATTCGGTTGCCTTCACTGCTGATCTCACCGCCGACCTCGCCCGGCGCGATTTCACCATGAACGCCATTGCCTACCATCCGCTGTACGGATTCGCCGATCCTTTTGGCGGCCGAAGCGACCTTGAGTGCGGGATCATTCGCTGTGTGGGGCAGGCAAATCTACGATTCCGGGAGGATGCTCTGCGGATGCTCCGCGCCATTCGATTTGAGGCGCAGCTCGGCTTTTCATTGGACCCAGAAGTGATTGACGCCATCCGTGAAAACGCCGGATGGATCCGGCAGGTTTCACGGGAGCGTATCCGGGAGGAACTGATACAAATTCTGCTTTCTCCGCATCCCGTTTCGGGAGCAAGACGCCTGCTCTGCCTATTGGGGCAGAATATCTTCCCCGGATGCCTGCTGCCGGACGAAACTGCCGATTCAATGCTGGCGTATGTTCCCGCCGTAACATCGCTGCGGCTTGCAGCTTTCCTTTCCGGCACGCCGGACGCAGCGGCAATGCTTACTTCTCTGCGCTTTTCCAAACGGTTAGCGCATGAAGCAGCGGCGCTGCTGCAACTAAAACACAATCAATACCCTCTGACCGAAGCCGGCGCACGCCGGCTCTGCCACGATTTTTCAGAGCACTGCCAGGATGCAGCCATTTTTCATGATGCTCGAAATAAGAAAAACAGGCAGATGGAAGCATTGGTAAACGGCGTACTGGAACGCGGGGAGCCCTTTTCTCTTTCGGCGCTGACGGTAGACGGAAAGCGCCTTTGCGAAGCCGGGTTCACTCCGGGAAAAGAGATCGGCCGAATTCTGGAACAGCTTCTTGACTGGGTGATGCTTGATCCGGCACGGAACCAAGCAGATCTTTTGTTGGAATATGCAAAAAAACTGCGTTAAACTCCTTGACAAGCCTGGTGGAATCCCGTATAATATATCTTGCGTTATTTAAGATTTTTTGGATAGTGCATGATATATGGGGGCGTAGCTCACCTGGGAGAGCGCTTGAATGGCATTCAAGAGGTAGTCGGTTCGATCCCGATCGTCTCCACCACAACGAATAAATCCGAACCCTTGCCAGTTGGCGATGGGTTCGGATTTTTATTATTCCAAAATAGCGGTAAAGTTCAAAAGGCAGAGATTCATTTTTACTTTTCAGCCCTTTGCTCGAAAAAACGAAGGGTTCAGCATTGAATCCGGCGTCATATAAAGCGTAATTCCACCTGAAAAAACAAGGGCATCACGAAAGTCCTACAACGGAAAAGGGCGCATAAAATGCGCCCTTTTTGAAGGATCTGGAATGGCAATTTCAGCATTACTGTTCCAAACCGATGTTCCGCCTGCCTTTTTGGGGCAGCCGAACACCCTCGATTCCTTTTCATCATTTAAACAGCAGACAGCGGTATAGCCAATCGGAAGTCCATCACGTTTGACGTTACAGAGATTCCCGGATAGTCGGATGCCATATGATCCCCTAAACGCCAGCAAAAGGGCAAGACCGGTCTGCCAAACGGCCACTTATTATACAACTGCTCTCATCCATGAAGCTGTGATTTTCAGCCTCCTTGCGGAAAACCCAAGACAAGAAAACGACAACGGCACTGTTAGAATTTACGGGTAAAAATGTCGCTGTATTCCAAAAGCTCCTCGACGGTGTCAAAGCCCAGGCGGTGAAGCAGCTCAATGACGTACGGATTTTCCAGAGGGGTGGAATAAACCGCGTCATCACCGTAAGCGTTGACCTGCTCCCGGCCAAACTCCCGGTTGATAATGGCCTTCGGCCCGCCAACGCAGCCGCCGACACAGCCCATTCCCTCGTAAAAGTTTGCCGCAGCCTTACCGCTTTTGAGCTCCTCAATCATGGCGCGGCAAGCAGGAACTCCATCCGCCTGCCGGGTTTTGACAGTAATTTCACGGTGGGGGTTCAACTGTTCAACGGTTGAACGAACCGCTTCGCTGACGCCGCCGGTACGCGCGTAAATACGGCCTGCACGAGAGGAATGATCCCGCTCATTTTCCGGTAATTTTGCCGGATCGATGGAAGCGGCCTCAAAAATATCCCGCACCTCTTCAAACGTAAGAACAAAATCAACCGCGCCTGCAAGATCCGGTTCCCGGGCCTCGCTCTTTTTAGCGATGCAGGGGCCTACAAAAACAGTTATAGCGTCCGGATGAATTTTTTTCACCACGCGGCCGCAGGCAATCATTGGAGAGACGGCACCGGGGACGTGGGGCATCAGCTCATGATATATTTTGCGGATCATGGCAATCCACATAGGGCAGCAGCAGCTTGTCAGCTGGTAATCGCCGTCGTGCAGAATGTTCCGGTCAAATTCCAGCGCCTCCTTCAGGGTGAGGATATCCGCAAACAATGCAACCTCCAGCATCCCCGCAAAGCCGAGCGCATTAAAGGCAGAACGCAGCTTTCCGGGGGTAACCTCCTCGCTGAACTGGCCAAGAAAAGCCGGGGCTACCAATACGTAAGCAGGTCTTCCGCTTTCCCGCACCGCTTTCATAGCGGGCAAAATATCCTTGCTTGCCGTGAGAATGCCCATATCGCAGGCTTCAATACAGGCCGAACAGCCAACACACTTTGCCGGGTCAATGGTCATTTTGCCATCCGCCCCGGTGACAATGGCGTCAAAAATGCAGCTGTTCTGGCAGGCGCGGTCACACTCTTCCCCGGTGCAGACCGCTGTGCGGAGAACCGGAGGATATTTCTGAGGATTGAGCAAACAGTCCAGATGATGCGGATCGTACTCTTGCAGCGGACGTTTTTCTTCCGGATGAAAGCTGCGCTGCAGCAGCTCCTGGTAAAGCGATTCAAAAGTTGTCATAAGCATCCTCCATTTATAGGAATGTTGTTTTTTTGTTACAGTATACCATGCGCAGCAAATTTCACATACCCATAGTGTTCACTTCGCTCGATTTGGATATGCGGCCGGAGCAGAAGCTCTACACCAATTCAAACGCAGACCAAATCCGACTGAAGCTGTCACTCCATCCAGCCGCTGTCAAAGCCAAGAAGTTTAAATGCACTGCGATGAGTTTCCAAAATTCCTTCCTCCCGCAGACGGCTGAGTTCGGCAGACATAGCACTGCGCTCCACGCAAAGATAATCGGCCAGCTGCTGACGGTTAAAGGGAATGGTAAAGGTGCCAGAGCCGGCAAGCTGCGCCTGTTCCCCCAGGTAAGAGAGCAGCTTTTCCCGTGTTGTGCGTTTGGATAAATGCTCCAGCTTGCGGTTTTGCATCAAATTTTTTTGCGCCAGAATGCCGAGCACATTCTCCAGCAAGCGGCCATGAAATTGGCAGGCACGCTCACAGGGGTGGGCAATCCTCCCCCCGTCAAACCAGAGAACCGCACAGCCTTCAGATGCTTCTACACTGACCGGCATGACATCAAGTCCGGCAAATACAAACACCTCTGCAAACAGATCGCCAGGCATTAGTGCCGCCACAATTTCCCGATTGCCGGCATAATCCTCCCGAAATACCCGCGCGCTTCCGGACAGCAGAACGCCGATTCCCGGCACTGGGGCGTCCGCGCGCACAAGAATTTCCTCTTTTTCCGCCTGCTGGCGGCGCGGTGCAAGACAAGCCAAGGCCTGTTCCAGTTCCGGTAACGTAAAACCGTTAAACAAGGGCGCGTGCAGGCAGGCAGCTTGTTCCTCTTTTTTCATAGCTTGCTCCATTTGTTTGATTTCCAACAGATTTATTTTCTCCAGCATACTATAATGAATACACAAAAGCAAGGGAGGATTTTTGAAATGAAACGAAAAATTATTAAAATAGACCAAGAAAAATGCATTGGCTGCGGCCTCTGTGCTGAAGCGTGTCACGAGGGCGCCATTGGGATGGTAGACGGCAAGGCAAAACTGCTGCGCGAAGATTACTGTGACGGCCTTGGTGATTGTTTGCCAGCCTGCCCGACCGAAGCCATTACCTTTGAAGAACGGGAAGCGCCCGCTTATGACGCGGAAGCAGTGAAGGCGGCGCAAGCGGCCAAGGCAGACGGTTCACTTCCCTGCGGCTGCCCCGGCACCCAATCCAAGCAGATTTTTCGCCCACAGGCCGAAGAAAGTTCACCAAGCACTTTTGTCCAGAGTGAATTGACCCAATGGCCGGTGCAGATCAAATTGGTTCCAATCAATGCGCCTTACTTTAACGGGGCAAATCTTCTGGTTGCGGCGGATTGCACGGCCTTCGCCTGCGGAGATTTCCACAAACGGTTCATCAAGAACCATGTGACCTTGATCGGATGCCCCAAGCTCGATGAAGGCGACTACGCGGAAAAGCTCACAGAAATTATCCGGCAGAATGAAATTAAAAGCGTTACCATTGTGCGGATGGAGGTACCATGCTGCGGGGGACTGGAAAACGCGGTAAAACGCGCTCTTCAGGCGAGCGGTAAATTTTTGCCGTGGCAGGTCATTGTTATTTCCACCGACGGCCGAGTTTTGGAAAGATAAATTTCCAAGATGCAATAGCAAAAATGAACATCAGAAAAAGGCAGGCGCTTTTATAACGCCTGCCTTTTTCGTAATGAAAGCTCTGCTGCCTACGCTGTCTTCCTTTCAAAAATGCGGTTTTGTCCCTCATTCCACTCTTCGTTTTGTCTGCCCGGCTCGTGTCCCACCCAAAGCTACACCGGCAGGCCACTCGCTCAGGACAGTTCTTACATAAACCGGGCTAAACTCCGTATTGGTTGTATGCCGAACGGCAACTCATAAAAAATTCAGCAAATTCTGCTTGACAGCAAAGCCTGCTGAATCAATATTGATACGCCGATAGCACATATTGTTCCAATGCGAATATTTCTTATGTTGATCTGTTTATTCCTTATGCTCACCGAACCCCATTGAACGCGCTTTCAACTGCCGCCCGCTTTCGGTTTCAAAGTTCCGGCAAATTTCATCATGCTGTACAACACGATCGTATTTTGTACATCTCAGAAGCAGGAAGCGCCTACCGCGTTTTTCTTTATGGTACCCAACAACCTTGCCAGCGTGTTTACAGCACCCGCACATTGCTTTCACCAGCACTACCTTCCCTTATTAGCATGCTCCTAAAACCAGACTGCATTCCTCATAAAGAACAAGCAGAAATAACAGGTGAACGCATTTAGAAACATAACATAACTATTGTTTCCTCGCAAGAAGAACCAGAAACGAAAAAGCGTCGATACGATATATAATGATATTGTATTTGATGGCACATCTTATAGCCGTTTGCTCAATCCAAATGCCCGCTGTTTTCTAGCAGAATATAAGCTTTGAGAAAAATATAAGTATTACTTATTATATCCGGGACATCATCTGTCACTTTCTGACAGATTTACCAAAAAAGTTGACAAATCCCCTTTACTTTTCCATCAGTATAACTTATATTAGTTATTGAAAGGGGGGAATCATTGTGAAGCGTTTGCGGGAATTGCGCAAGGAGCACGGCGACAGCCAGCAGGACGTTGCGCGCTATTTGGGTGTCACCCAAGCGGCGTTGTCCGGCTGGGAAACCGGAAAATACAAAATAGATAATCACAATCTGGTAAAGCTCGCCCAATACTTCAGCGTCTCAACAGACTATTTGTTGGGTTACTCAAATGAAAGACTTGCGCCAGATAATGGCCGTCTTCTTTCAGAGAGGGACCTTCGGCTTGCACTTTTCGGGGGCGAGATCAACGACGACGCTTTTCAAGAAGTAAAGCAGTTTGTTGAGTACATCAAATACAAATATGGTAAAGTTTAGTTGCATGCGCAGAGCGGAGTTGGCACCCTGTATGCACGGCAATCCCTATCACCAGGTAAAATTCCATATTTCAGCCCAGAATTCACCATCAACAATGGCATTCCCTGCACAATCTCTTTTTCAGCTCTATAAACGCTTTCCAGTTTGCAAACCGTCACACAATGGCGCTCTTTTTAAATCATAACGTTTAAAACGCCCATGGCGTGTATTTTTTCTCACTGTGGTTCGGTGAAAATGTACCGGCATATCGGTTTTATCTTTTCTAAATAATTTTATTTAACCATAACGATTTCTATTGAATCGAAGGAGGAGTTTTTTATGTTAATTTGTCCAGCATGCGGTAAACAGCTTCCCGACGGAAGTATTTTCTGTGAACAGTGCGGCAGCCGTGTCGCGCCGCAGTCGCAGCCTATGTCCGAACCAGTACAGAAATCCACGTCTGTCTCTGCTCCGTCGGAGCCAGCGGCACAGCCCGCCGTGTCTACACCTGTTTCCCCTTCCCCCGTTCAATCTTATCAGCCCTCTATACAGCAACCTGTACCAGGCCCGGCTCTGCACAACATGCCAGTTGCTCCGCCGAATCCTGCCGCTGCACAGCCGCCAAGGGCCAAAAAGCCTCTAAACAAGTTTTTAGTTCTGTTTATTGCCGCCTGCGCAGTCGTTGTTCTATTAATTGGTGTCAGTGTTGTTGAACTGCTGTCCATCAAGGGATTAAAAGCTGAGTTGGTAGATAAAGAGCAAACCATTTCAGATCAAACTATTCTCATCAACGATTATGAGACGCAGTTGGAGGATTATGAAGACATTGATCCCAATTCCATTGAAAAAGCCGACTTTTTGAATGACTTTATTGTCATTATCCCCAGTGGCGATACAAATTACCACAATTATGACTGCCCTGAACTGGCGGATATGGATACTTTCCGCGCTTTCAATATTGCATACGCGCAACATGAGGGTTATACCGCTTGTCCAACCTGCCAGTAAATGCAATACGTCGTTCAAAACAGCTCCCGGTGAAAGCTAGGGGGGCTGCTTTTAAGCTGTACTTAAACAAACCATTTCATTCGGGCATAGCGGCATCTCATAAAAAACAGTCTGTTCTGCCGAAAAGGTAGAACAGACTGTTTGTCTTTATAAGCCATTCTTAATTTTGAAAAGCATTGGAATTGCAGCGTTTAACAAGATTTTTACGTATGCTACGGGAACCGACAACTATTTTGTCTTCCGATCAAACTCCGGATTAAACGCGTAAAAGTTTTTGGAATTAAGTTCATCCTGCACATTCCGGAGCGCTTCACCAAAGCGCTGGTAATGCACAATTTCCCGCTCGCGCAGGAACTTAATGGGCTTTAATACGTCCGGATCATCTACCAACCGAATAATGTTGTCATAGGTCGTGCGGGCTTTTTGCTCTGCTGCCATATCCTCCGACAGATCCGTAATCGCATCCCCTTTGGATTGGAAATAATTTGCTGTAAATGCAGCGCCAGACGCTGCCTGCGGCCATAACCCAACTGTATGATCAACAAAATAGGTGTCAAAACCCGATTCTTTAATCTGTTTAATTGTCAAATTTTTCGTGAGCTGTGCCACAATAGCTGACACCATTTCCATATGAGCCAGTTCTTCCGTGCCAATATCGGTTAATATCCCAGCCACTTTTTTGTAGGGCATGGAATAACGCTGGGAAAGGTAACGCATAGATGCTGCGAGCTCACCATCCGGACCGCCAAATTCTAAAAAGAGATGATACCATCCGATTACAATTTTCTTTTTCATCCGTAGAGTTAATTTACAAGTGCAAATAACTTTCATGCAAGTAAAAGGTCAACGCCTTTTTCAAGCACCGAAGGCTTTAATTGAATAGCAGGCCCTCTATGAGAATCTGCCGGGGTTGTATTCCCAGTACATAGCCAACAGATACAACACTATCACGGATAGTTCATGCCGCTTAACAGCACGTTATCGCGAGAATCCCGCAGGAGCCTCTCCAGGCTGCGGCCCTCTCAGGTTTCTACGGCAGATTCCCTAAAATGATTTTTTATCAAACAAGCCGCTGATCCTTTTTACTCCACTATAATCTGCAACTTCGCAATCTCTCTGCCAAACACCCCGGCATACCCGTCCTGGCCGTTCGTTTTCTCATTGTCAACCTGCCAGCTGTAATAGTCCTTTCCAACCGGCGCAACACGGTACTTCGCCTTTTTCGCGGGTTTTACCCCCTCCGGCGTGTAGTAGTAGATTTCCACCGCGTCAATCGGTTTGCCATTGCCCGCGTAGCCGTTTTTGCCCTCGTTTACGTCGTACCCCGTCACATACGGCAGCCAGTCCCCGCCTTTGACATGCACCCGGTATTTCACCGAGCCCGCCGAAGCCTTCACCGCAATATCCGTTATCGGGCTGTCCTTCCATCCGGCGTAATCATCGAGGTTTTTTACCTGAGAAAGCCAGCCGTGGGCTTTGGTCCGCACCCGGTAAAATACGTCGTAGGAAAAAGCCGGTTCGTTCGGAATTTTGCAAAAATCTGCATATCCGGTATTCATATCACACCGGCCGGAAATACCGTTTACACTTCCGTTTGAAGTGTATTGGTGGATGTCACAGGCAATGGCCTCATCCGGCTCTTGGCTCCAGTCGGCTTTCCAGATACTCATGCCACCCAGCTTGTCCAAATCAATGTAGTTTTTGAGCCAGTTTGTGTTGGCGTAAACCCCCGCCGCATAACCGGCTTTTTTCACCTCATTGGTAAAGGCTAGAATACAGCTGGTGACAAATCCCCGGCCTTTCTGTGCCTGTGTATTTTCCTCCACGTCGTAGTAAACCGGCAGGTCAAAGGCTTTGCCGGAAACCGATGTTAAAAAGGCGGATGCTTCCTGCTTTGCGTCCTCTGCGCTTTCCGCGTAGGAGTACCAGTAGGTGCCGACCTGTAAACCGGCAGCTTTCGCGCCCTCGTAGTTTGATTCAAAATACAGGTCTTTTTGGCTCAACTCACGCCCATATCCGGCACGAATGATAGCGAACTCAACGCCGTCTGCTTTCACCTTTTCCCAGTCAATTTCCCCTTGGTATTTTGATACGTCTATCCCTTTGTATGCCATAATCATTTATCCTCCCTCGGTTTGTCATAAAACATGGCCTGCTACTCCTCTTTCCCACTCTGCTTGAGCAGCTGGTTGACATAGGTGCTCGCCCCAGCAAGCAAAATCCCCTGCACAACCGCTGTGAACAGCGCCAGCAGCCAGTCCTGCGGAACCAGCAGGCTGGACGTTGCACAGACATAGACGGCGCAAACCACCACCGAGAAGCCCCCTAGAAGCAGCGGGATGTACTTGTCCTTTACCAAAGTCGTCGCTTTCAGCGCCGCACCCAAAATGTAACAGGCCAGCGCCACCGGTATTAACTCCGGCTTAATGTAGTCCATAATGCTCATCTTTTGTCTCTCCTCTCTTACTTCACAAAGTTTGCAAGCAGCGTGACAAGCCCCACCGCCAACGCCCCCGAAATGGTGGAAATAACCGCTGTGAATGCCGTGCGCTTCATGCTGTTCCAACGCTCCGAAGGCTCATTTTTCAGAACATCAATATCTTTCCGCTGCTCCCGCTGTTCTTCCAGCATCTGTTCCATGTTGTTTGCCAGCTTGGACACGGACAGGCTCAGGGTGTGGATTTCAGAAACGCTTCTTTCCAGCCTGTTTACCTTTTCCTCAACCGATTCCAGCTTGACCGGTACTCCCAGCGCATGATGTTCTTCCACCCGGCTTTCCAGCTCTTCAATCCTGCGCTGGTTTGACTTTGCACGCTGCACCGTTTCAATTAAGAGCTTTTCATTTTCTTCCACATTGAAAGTCCTCCTATTGGTAAATCTCCGCGTCAAATGTAGTTGGATTCGTCGTGTCAAACCAGCCGGAAATGGTCTGCCGGTTTCCAATGGCGGCGTCTGCCGTTGCGTCAAGGCTCAGTTCCCGGTCACTGAGATAAACCCCCTCAATGGAAACCAGGTGCACGTCCTTGCCTGCCGCACGGATGGTCACACCGTTTGTCGGCATGGTGACCGTTGGGACAGTACGCATCGCTGCTGGAAGGGCAACGGTTGGGTAAACGGTTTTACTGATTTCGTTGGTTGCGTTTGTGTAACCGTAAATGCGGTTGTTGCTGCTCACGTAGTAATACCGCTGGCACTTCAAAAGCTCCTCTGCCGGGTTGGGCGGAATGTAGACGCCCGCAAAAGAACCATACACCAGCTGCGGCGCGGCGAGGTAAAAGCCAGTTCCGGCAACTGGACTTACAACAGAAGATTGGAGCAAAAGTCCCTTTCTGGAAAAACTGACCGTGCCCTCAGTCACCGGGTCAAAGGTGCGGGTGACCTCCTGCCAGTCCCCGGTGAGGGGGATGTTGTAAAGGGAGTCTCCCATAAACAGCGTAACCGAGCTTGTCCCGGGCAGCCCTTTTATCCAGAAACGAACGGTAAGGGCTTTGCCGACATACTGGCTGTAATGTTCAAGTGTCTGGCCAAAGTTTGGCCAGTTTAAGTTTTGAAACACGCATTTTGCCATATACGGGACGGGGGCGGGCGAGGTATTGGCCTCGCGGGTGACGGTTGCGTATGCGGTCAGCCACCGGTCGTAGGTATAGACAGTTGAGTTTGCCGAGTAGCTTGTTTTGCCACGCTGGTTCACACCAAAGTCCGGGTTTAATAACAGGTTTGGGAGGGCATAACCATTCCATTTTTCTCGTTCTTCTGCTGTAATATGGATAGTATTGTCCTCCGTATGTTCATTGACGGTATCCACGATTGGATTCATGGTGTCAGCCGAAATCGGCGTACCCTGTG
>JBMNPF010000004.1:0-216806 GCA_050943475.1 Oscillospiraceae bacterium | reverse complement strand
TGGAACAATGTTCTCGTTGCGGTCAAAATCTTCGATTTTGGGCACCGCAGAGGTTATTATACCATGAACGGCGTGCAGACGCCCACAACAAAACCGTGCGTTGCCGCGGTTTTGCATGGAACAATGTTCTCGTCGCGGTCAAAATCTTCGATTTTGGGCACCGCAGAGGTTATTATACCACGGTTCGACTGAATACGGCAACAAAAAACAATCCGTTGACGGCGGCAGCGTGAAAGTGTTATGATGATGCTAACAGCGATGAATTTGGAGGGATTGTATGTCAAACGAGCGAACCTATCAAAACCCGGTTCTTCCGGGCTTTTATCCGGATCCGTCGGTATGCAGGGTGGGGGATGACTTCTACCTGGTCAACTCCAGCTTTGTGTATTTCCCCGGCGTGCCGATTTTCCACAGCAAGGATCTGGTCCACTGGGAGCAGATTGGCAATGTGCTCGACCGCCCGTCCCAGGCGCAGTTCGGCACCCAGCATCATTCCGGCGGCATTTACGCGCCGACCATCCGCTACCACAATGGTACTTTTTATATGATTACCACCAATGTGGGTGCGGGCGGCAACTTTGTGGTCACCGCCAAGGACCCGGCCGGCCCGTGGAGCGAGCCGTATTTCTTTGAGGGCGCGCCGGATATTGACCCGTCCCTTTTCTTTGACGACGACGGCAAGGCCTACTACATCGGCACCCGGCAGAAACGCGGGGCGGAATCCCGCTACTTTGGCGACAACCAGATCTGGATGCAGGAGCTGGATCTTACAACCATGAAGCTGGTGGGCGAGACCTATGTCCTCTGGGAAGGGGCACTTAAAAATGCCGTCTGGCCGGAGGGTCCCCACCTTTATAAAAAGGACGGTTATTATTACCTGATGATCGCCGAAGGCGGCACCGAACACAACCATTCGGTGACCATGGCACGCAGCAAAACCCTTACCGGGCCGTATGAGGGCAACCCGGCGAATCCGGTGCTGACCCACCGTCATTTGGGGCTGGATTACCCGATTGTCAACGTCGGCCACGGTGACCTTGTCGATACGCCGGACGGCCAGTGGTACATGGTGCTGCTCGGTTCCCGTACCTACGGCGGCTATTACCGCAACCTTGGGCGCGAGACCTTTCTCGTCCCGGTGGAATGGGAAAACGGCTGGCTGATTGTCAACCGCGGCGTCGGTCTGGTGGAGACCATCCACAAGGCGCCGGACCTGCCGGAAGTGATTTATGAAAGCAAGCCGGCCTGTGACCATTTTGACGATCTTGAGCTGGATCAAAAATGGCTCACCCTGCGCAACGTCGCGGATGGGGTCGTTTCCATGGACGCCCGTGAGGGATATCTGCAGCTTTCCACCATCCCGGAAAAGCTGACCGAACCCTGCGCACCCGCCTATGTCTGCCTGCGGCAGCAGCACATCAACTTCTCGGTCAATACGGCGTTTGAGTTTGAACCGGCAAACGAGCATGAGACGGCAGGAATTGCTCTGGTACAGAGCGACACCTATCAGTACCGGTTTGAATATGCGCTGGAAGACGGCGAAACCGTCGTCCGCCTGGTGCGGTGTGAAGCGGGTGAAGAAACCGTGCTCGCCAGGGCGCCGTTCCATGCGGCGCGTGTCTACCTGCATGTCCAGCAGGATGGCCAGGCGCTTCGGTTCTATTACGGGAAAACCTTTGCAAAAACCCAGCTTCTCATTGGCGATGTGGATGCGCGCATCCTCTCAACCGATGTGGCGGGCGGTTTTGTGGGCAATACCATTGGTATGTTCACCAGCAGCAATGGCATGCCGAGCGAAAATCATGCTGACTTTGATTATTTTGAATACACCGGCCGTGATTAATATTCGGCAAACCAGCTGCGGGAAACCTCCCGCGGCTGGTTTTTTGTTTGCGGGTTTTATGAGGATTATTTTGTGCGAGAAACCGAGCTCGATTTTGGACAGGCTGAAGGAGCGATTTGCCCGGGCGGACATGTTGCGGCTGGTTCAAGGATGTTTCGGCTGGCTGCGGCTCATTTTTTGTGAAATACGAGACTGACGGCTGCGGAATCGGCTCTGACTTACCAATCTGTTCCGTAAGGATTCGCGTCATTTTTTAGGAGGAGAAATATGGGAGAGCGGAGATGTGAAAAACTGCACAGAACGCAGCTTGAATACCTGAAACCACCGGGGAGAGTTTTTTAATGTAGTTGATGTATAATATCTATAAAAATAAATATAAAAGTGAATAAAATATGAAAAATAAAGCTGTTTTTGTTTACTGTGCGACGAAATTAAGGTATAGTTATAGTAGAGAAGTGCTTCCTATTATGGACAGCACCGCTGTATGAAATGGAGGGAGAACCATGCGCTTTAAACGTATTTGTGTGTTGCTTGCCGCTTTGCTGCTGTTGCCGGTGGGAGCAACGTCCTGTGGCCAGCAGCGGGAAAAAGTGGAGCTGCGAATGATGGTATATACCGATCGTGCGTCCAGTTCCGACGCGCTTATGGAGTCTATTTATACGGCGGTGGGGGAATTTAACTTTGGCAATACGGAAACCGTTCTTAAAACCGAGGTCTATCCGGAACAGCAATATTTGGATAAGCTCAATGCGCTTGCCTCCTCCAACCAGATGCCGGATTTGATTTTGTTTGGCCCGGAGTTAGAGGCTCGTGTTCAGAAATTTGCAAAGGAGGGCGCGCTTGCCGAATTGACCCCTTGCCTGGAGGCGGACGGTGAGTGGTACGCCTCTTTCCGGGAGGGTGCCTTTGTTTCTTCCGAATATGAGGGGAAAATCTGGTCGGTTCCTATCACCTTTCAGGCAAATTGTATTTTTTACAACACCCGTTTTTTTGAGCAGGCAAATATCCGGGCGGAGGAGATTCGGACATGGGATGATTTTCTGGAAGCCTGCGAGGCGCTGAAGGCGGCAGGTATCCCGCCGCTGTTGCTGGATGGGGACGATAACCGGGTCGCCCGGTTTGCAGATTACCTGCTGCAGCGAAAGGCTGGGACCAAGCCGTTTGAAACAATGCTGGACGGTTCGTTTGATCTTGCGCCGGAACCCTACGCGGAGGTCGGCGGAATGCTGAATGACCTGATGGAGCAGGATTACCTTCCGGTTTATTCGGGATATTCGCATGAACGCTACCGTGAATATGGAAGGAATATTAACTTTTTTGAGGGAGAAGTTGCCATGATGCTTGGCGGCCTGAGCTATATCGGCGGTTTTCAACGGGAGGATTCCGTTGTAAAAGGGCTGGTTGGGATTATGCCGTTTCCGCAGCTGGAAGGCGGCAGCGGAGTACAGGACGTATGGTTTGCCCAGACGCACAGCATAGCGGTGAACGCGGACAGTGCAAATCAGCAGGCTGCTGTTGAATGGCTCAAGTGGATGACCTCGGATGAAGTACAGCTTGATCTTGCCGGTGAACTGTACCGGCTGCCTGCTACAAAAGTGTCGCTTGAAACGGCCCAATTCGACGGTAAAGATGAACTGGTTCAGGCGGATCAATTGCTGAGTGGGCCGCTGCATGTTCTGAATTTTGATCGAACATATCTGGGCGACGAGCTGGAAACGGCGTATGAAAACGCCTGGCGCGGAACCTTGTTGGGGCAGGACCCGGCGAAAATGCTGGCACAATTACAGGAGGATGCCGCAGCGTTTGCAGATATGCCGGACCATTCTTTGCAGGAGTAGAGAAACGGGGTGCCGTTTGCCGGATCGGGGCTGTGAAGAAAAGACGGGTTCCATTTGCAGAGGGCACTGAAAAGCAGGGGGAATTGGATGAAAAGCCGGAAAGTAGTTGTTTCGGTGACCGCCGTGTTTGTGACGGCAATTTTGCTGGCGGTAATTTTTACACAGGCATGCGGAAGTGGTACGGTAAACGAATCCGAGAAGATGCCGGAGGTTGAACTCCAATTTGCTATGTGTTATGAGCGATGGTCCAGTGAGGATATGATCGGGGAATTCCTTTACAAAAAAATAGATCATTTTAATGAACTGAGTGAAGATAATATCTGGATTCGTGCGGTCACTTATTCCGATCATCAGTATGCGGATAAACTCAATGTGCTGGCAGCGTCCAATCAGCTCCCGGATTTGTTCTGGACCATTCCCGGCGTCCCAATAAACCAAATGGCGCGGGATGGCTTGCTTGCCAACCTAACCTCATACCTGGAGGAAGACACCGCGTGGAAGGCGTCTTTTCGGCCAGGGGCATTTGCTGCATCCGAAGTAGATGGGCGTATCTGGTCCATTCCCGTCCTGATGAATTTTTGCTGCCTTTTTTATAACACTGAACTGTTTGAACGCGCCGGAATTAGCGCGGAAATGATGACAACCTGGGAGGATTTTTTAAGCGCCTGTGAATCCCTGCGGCAGAACAATATTACGCCGCTGGCTATAGCGGCAGAAGACGGTTCCGGTCTAATGCCGATGGCCCATTCTTTAGTACAGCGGCTTGGCGGCGCCCAGCAGATGTCGTCTATGCTGGAACAGGGCGCACAATTTGACTTTACGCAGGAGGATTTTTTGGTAGCCGGTGCAATGTTCAATGAGCTTGTCGATCAGGGTTATGTCAATGATAATTTCAGGAGGACTGCCGAGGGGATGGAAAAGGCGCGTTTTGTCCAAGGAAAAGCGGCTATGTTGGTTGCGGATACAACCTTTCTTGGCAGCATTTACCGGGATGATTCCGTTGTACGAGGCAAGGTGGGGATGTTGCCGTTTCCACAGGTAGAGGGCGGAGAAGGACAGGAAGAACTTTGGGTGCATACCAACAGCCTTGTAATGAGCGCGGCATGCGAGCACCCGGATGTTGTGCTGGATTTTTTTCGGTGGATGACCTCGGCCAACGCGCAGCAGGAGGCAGCTGATTGGATCGGCCAGATTCCGGCGGCCCAACCCGAGGAGGATATTGGAAAATATCTTTCAGAGCTACACATCGCAGCTGAATTGCTCGAACAAACATCCCGGTTCTTTTCCTGTGACGGTATATTGCCGGATGAAGATACGGTGGACTTTTATATGTATGCTTGGGAACAAGTTGCACTTGGCAAAGCTCCGGAACAGTCGTTTGCAGAATTGCAGGAGCAGTTGGCTGCTCGAGAGCAAATGGGACGGGAGGCATAGGGCTTCGAGCCGTAGTAAGCGTTTGGGGTTTTGTAGGTAACGGTGCGGCGCTCCGAAAAGACGGTAAAGCAGTAGTTAGGCTTTCATAAACAGAAAATGGCCGGCCGGAACTATGGCGAGGGGGAAAGAACAATGAAGGTGAAACATTTTTTGGCGTTCGCCGCGGCGGCAATTATGCTGCTGCCGGCCTTTACGGCCTGCGAAGAACAGCCGCCGGAAAAAGAGAAGACTACACTTACCTTTGCGTATACGTACGATGCGGCTTCCAGCAGCGATTTGTTACGAGAGACGATAGAGAAAGCGCTGGATGATTTTAATCGGGATAACAGCCAGACTTTTCGGATTGAAATGGAAGCGATTACGACCCGTTTTGATGAAATAGCCCCTTACTTTGACGAGCTCAACAAACTGGCTGCCTCCAACCAGCTTCCGGATTTGGTTTGGATGCCGGACGGCGCAGTGATGAAAGAATATGCCGATGCGGGGCGTTTGGTTGATTTAACCTCTTATTTGGAAGAGGACGATGCGTGGCGGGAATCCTTTTGGGATGGCGCTTTTGTTTCGACAGCGCACGATGGCGGGATTTTTGCAGTGCCGCTGTGCCTGAGGCTGAACTGCCTTTTTTACAACACCGAATTGTTTGCAAAGGCCGGCGTAAAGGCAGAGGGGATACAAACCTGGGAAGACTTCCTCAATGCTTGTCAAGTTTTGAAAGGCACTGGCGTGCAGCCGCTTGCAATGGGCGGTATGGAACCCGAAAGCATTTCGTATTTTACCGACTATCTGGTACAGCGGCTTGGCGGCGTGGAACCAATGCAGCAAATTGTCGATGGTGCGGATGGATTCCGTTTTGATCAGGATTGTTTTATTCAGGCGGGTCAGATGACCTACGAACTCTTGCAGAAAGGGTACCTTCCTCCGGATACCGCTTTCATAAAGCTCGATGAGGCAGGTGCTTATTTTCGGAATGGTGAAGCTGCTATGTTCTGTATAGGTTCCTGGGCAGTCGGCGGCTTTCATCGTGACGACTCTCAGATTGTTGACAAGGTGGGGGTGATTCCTTTCCCTCTGGTCGAAGGCGGAAAAGGCAAAGCCAACCATTGGTTTGTTGAGACGAATGCCAACATTGCGGTTTCGGCGCAGAGTGAGCACGCTGGACAGGCGGTTCAGTGGTTAAAATATCTGACCTCGGATTCGGTGCAGGCAATGATGGCGGAGGAGGGATACCAGTTCCCGGCCACCAATGCGGCGTTCCAAGCCGATCTGGCGCCGAAGGAATATACATTTGTCTGGGAAATTCTGGAGCGGGACGGTATGACCGCCAGCGGGTTTTTTGACTATGTTCTCGATGAGGCGATGGGAAAGGCCTACCAGGAAACCCTGCGGAGAATTTTGATTGGGACCGACTCTTCCGAGGCGTTTCAAAATCTGCAAGCACAGGCAGAGGAGCATTTGGCACTGGAACTTGCGGAAGAATACATGGAGTAAGCAATATGGCCAAGCGGCACAGAAAGCAGGGCTTTCTGTGCCGCTTTTTTGGCGGGTGAAAGCATATTGCTTTTGGCGGCAGAATAGGAATGACTATGAACCAAAATGGTTTTCTCAAAATTTTTCTGTTTGTTGGGTGGTGTGTTTTATTATGATGACGGTTACAAACGTGCTGTAAAATCCAAAACAAAAGGAAAATGGGAAGTCGTTCGGATGGGCGACTCATATATAGAATAGGGGAGTACAGCTATAAAAACCAAAGGCTGTGGGGGAATTTTAGCTTCTGATTCTATGACGTTACCGGCCTTTACAGCCTGCAGCAGCAATACAGATGAAAGAGCTCTTCGAGCGGCAGTTCGAATGCGCCGGAAGAGGTAGAACAAACCTTTACGTTTCGTACAGTGCGTTCCGCCAACGAGAACTTGACGGTGGAAGAGAATTACAAGGTACGGAACGGCTTTGACAAAAACAATGGAGAAAGCAATATCGTGAAGGTTGCGCTCGATCCGGTCCAGTAGCGTTCGGTAATACGCTTACATAATCATTTATAAAAATGATGTTTTTTATTATTTTTAATACGGAAAAAGAGTATTGTTGAATGATAATTATAGAAATTATAAAATATTTTACTTATTAGTGAATAAATTTTATATAAAAAATTAAAAACACAAACCCAAAAGTTAAAAATACCGGATTTACTCTACCGGCTCGCGGGTTATAATAAGTTTGTGATAGTACCAAGTTTTTCCACAATTTTTAATTTATTGAGGGAGGGGAATCCATGAAGTTCAGAAAAACACTCGCGCTAACACTATCATCTTTAATGGCACTGTCGGTTTTTACATCCTGTAGCGACAATGGCGGTTCGTCATCCGGCGGTACGTCTGCCTCGGGCGGCGACAGCAATGAACCGGTAACCATTACCTGGTCCACCTGGGCCACGCCAGATACGTCTGACGACGTTATGATGGCGGAGGTTTACCGTGCAGCCGAGAAATTTACCGAAGAAAATGACAAAAACATTACCATTGAAATTCAAAATTACGGCAGTGAGTATCAGACCAAAATCAATGCAATGGCTTCAGCAAACACACTCCCTGACGCAATGATGCAGCAGCCAGGCCAAAAGTGCACCACCTATGGCGAGCTTGGCAAACTGGAAGAACTGAATAAGTACTTGGACGAAGACGAAGACTGGAAAAACTCTTTTGCGGATGGTATGTTCAGCCAGGTATCGTCTGGCGATAAGATTTACGCTGTGCCGATTAGTTTTGCGGCAAGCTGCGTCTTCTATAACAAAGACATTTTCAGCGACGCTGGCGTCAATGCGGACAGCATTAAAACCTGGAATGATTTCCTGGATGCTTGTGAGACGTTGAAGCAGCATGGTACCACCCCGCTGACAATGGCTTGCGAACCAAAATCCGCATGGTGTATCGCTCTCTTCACGGCTTATCTTGCACAGCGCAATGGTGGCCTGGAGCCAATGGAAGCGATTGCAAACCGTGACGAAGGGTATACTTTTAATCAAGATTGCTTCATCCAGGCGGGTGAAATGACCCTCGATCTGTTGAAAAAAGGTTATATTCAGAATTCTGCAATTGGCGATTCTGCGGATAAAGCAACTGCATACTTCACTGGGGGCGAAGCCGCTATGCTCTGCCAGGGTTCCTGGGTAGTCGGCGCTCTGAATGCAGAAGGCTCTCAGGTCGTTGGTAAAATTGGCGTATTCCCGTTCCCGGGTGTTGACAGCGGTAAGGGCGACCCAAGCGTTTGGATGGGCAAGACCGACAACATCTCCATGTCCGCGACCAGCGAGCACAAAGATGCTGTTCTGGAATGGATGAAATATGCAACGGGTGAAAAGTTCCAGACCGAGTCGATTGCGTATCAGTCCGGTAAATTCCCAACCACTAACATCACAGTTGATGAAACAAAGGTGCCGGACGGCTATATGAGCGTATCCACTGCGTTGAAGAGCTCCGCAGGAACCTTTATGTTCTTTGATGAATGGTTTGGCGCAGCGGTTGGCGCGGAGTGGAACAGCGCGCTTAACGCCATCATGAGTGAAACCAAGACCCCTGAGGTAGCGTTTGCTGATCTTCAGGAATATGTGGTGAACCGCCAGAGCGAGGTCGCATCCTAACTGCGGTTAAACTGCCTGAGTTGAACCACTGAATGGAGCCGGCACAGCGTTTTTGCTATCACACGCTGTGCCGGCTTTTTGTTTCATCGTGGATTTGTGCAGATTACACAAGAAAAGTAAACAGCATCTATAAAGCATACCTTTCAAAGGGAAAATTGCGGAACGGACAGGGCAAAATGAACCAAATCCAACCAGGCGGAGGTTTAAAAAATGAACATAATCCGGGGTGCTGGGAAAACGATTGTGGTATGAAACACAGTCCTATTGGTCCCAATTTGTAGAAAAACACCGATGATTGTGAATTTTCTGCGACTTTTTTTGTGGTATTTAGTGATTATTTCATGACCCAAATGTTATAAATTTAAACCATAAGGTTAATTTTATCCAATTTACACAACTGAGCATGCTGTTTATAATAAAAACTGTGATAGTTACTCAAAAAAATCTATCAAGGAGGCATTTTAATGAAAGTCAAGAAACTTCTTGCTATTGCTGCTTCCGCTGCCATGATGCTGTCTGTCTTTACAGCATGTAACAATGGTGGCAGTGGCGACGGTAGTAGCAACGGTGGAAGCTCTGACACACCTGAGAACGTAGAGCTCAAATTTGTGTTCAACACCGAGCGTTCCACCAACGAGGACCTGATGGTTGAGGAAATCTACAAAGCGTTGGATGACTTCAACGAAAACAACGACAAGGGCATTACGATGAACGTTGAGATTTATCCGGATCAGCAGTATCCTGCTAAGATCAATGCTCTTGCTTCCGCAAACCAGATGCCGGATACCCTCTGGCAGGCTCCTGGTGCAAAATGTAAAGAGTACGCTCTGGCGGGTAAATTCGTTGACCTGACTCCGTACCTTGATGCAGACCAGGAATGGAAAGATTCTTTCCAGGATGGCGCATTCGTTTCCGTTACTTTTGAGGATAAGATTTGGGCTATCCCGATGAACTTTGCTTTTGCTTGCGTTTTCTACAACACTGAGTTGTTTGATCAGGCTGGCGTTAAAGCAGAAGACATCAAAGATTGGGAAGATTTCCTCGCTGCTTGTGAGACCCTGAAAGGCGCAGGTATCCAGCCGATTACCATGGCTTCGAAAGACGCTTGGTGCATCGCTCTGTTCACCTCTTATCTGGTACAGAGAATCGGCGGTCTTGATCCGGTAACCGCGATTGCAAACCGTGAAGAAGGCTTCACCTTCGAGCAGGATTGCTTCGTTAAAGCTGGCGAAATGACCAAAGAGCTGCTTGACAAAGGCTACATTCAGCCTTCTACTGTTGGTGATTCCAACGACCAGGCTGGCGCTTACTTCCGTAACGGCGAAGCTGCTATGTTCTGCATGGGTTCTTGGGCAATCGGTGGTTTCCATCGTAAAGACTCCAAGGTTGTAGACAAAGTTGGCGTATTCCCGTTCCCGACTGTTGAAGGCGGCAAAGGCGCACAGAACCAGTGGATTGCTAAGACCGATAACATCGCTCTGGGCATCAACGGTGAACATCCGGAACTCGCTATTGAGTGGCCGAAATGGATGACTGCTGACAAAGCTCAGAAAGCTACCGCTGAAGTTGCTGGTAAAGTTCCGATCACCAAGGTTGAGTTTGATGCTGACGTTGCTCCGAAAGAACTGCAGTATGTAAACGACGCTATGGCTTCCATGGGTGCTGAGACTTTCGGCTTCTTCGATGAGCAGTTCGGTAATGCTCTTGGTAATGAGTGGAACAACGCTCTCCAGAACATCATGTCTGGTACCAAGACCTCTGAGCAGGCTTTCAAAGACCTCCAGACCTATGCTACTACCCAGCTTGAAAAAGACGAAGCTGCTAGCTAAATCGTTCAAACTGGTAGAGTTTAATAACTAAACAAAGTCACTGTGAAAGGGATTAGGATTCCTATCCTAATCCCTTTTCAAGTGATAAATGCAGAACTTATACTAGACCCATCATTGAATCAAGTAAATTGTGGTGTTATGTGGAGGTTAGTATGGAGAGATTATTGCGCGACAAGAAGATGATACTCGTCTTCGTTGGTCCGGCACTATTGTTGTTCCTGTGCGTTATGTTAGGGCCTATGATTTATGGCCTTGCTTTAAGCTTGTTTAAATGGAACGGTATTTCCGCTCCGACCTGGTATGGCTTCCAGAACTTTATTTTTATGTTCACAAGGGATGCTGTATTCCCAATTGCGTTAAAGAACTCTTTGTTCTTTGTTGTATTCTCACTTATTTCTCAGCAACTTTTAGGTTTGCTCATTGCTATTATTCTGACGAATAATATCAAGTTCAAAAACCTTTTCAAAAATATTTACTACCTGCCGGTTGTACTTTCCAGTGCTGCTGTTGGTCTGTTGTGGATGTTCATCTTCAACCCGACCGTTGGTGCGCTGAACCAGCTCCTGAAGGCTATTGGTCTTGAAAGCTGGCAGCATATGTGGCTGGTTGAATCGAGCGGCCTCTTCCCGCTCCCGCTCTGGATGATTGGTATTGTTGCTATGTGGCAGTACATGGGTTCTACCATGATGCTTTACATGGCTGCTATTCAGGGTATTCCGGAAGAGATGTACGAAGCGGCTTACATAGATGGTGCTTCCAGAATTAAATGTATCTGGTACATCACCTTGCCGATGATTCGTTCTATGATTAAGATCAGCACGGTTCTTTCCTGTGTTGGTTCCTTGAAATTCTTCGACTTGATTTTCACGATGACCAATGGTGGTCCTTCCCACTTGACAGAGGTTTTGGCGTCGCACCTGTACCAGCAGTCGTTCCTGTTCTGGGATTACAGCTACGGTAGTGCGCTGTCGGTTATCCTGGTCATCCTGTGCTTGCTCTTTACTTTTGTATTGAATAAGCTCATCAAAGTTGAAAGTTATGCAGATTAAGGGGGTGCGATGAATGGCTAGTTATGAAAAGAATAAAACTAAATTAAAACCCAGCAAGATTATTATTTACATTATCCTGATCATCATGGCTGTTATTTACGTTGCTCCGTTGATCTGGGTTGTAATATCTTCTTTGAAGAGCAATACAGTCCTGTTTACTGATCCGTTTGGTTGGCCGAATCCGCCGCAGTGGGTAAACTACGAAACGGCTTGGGTTGGCGGCAAAATTGGTCGTTACTTCCTGAACTCGGTTATTGTTGTTGGTATCACGCTTGTTTGCTCCATTCTGCTTGACTGTATGGCAGCATATGGTCTTTCCAGATTGAAATGGAAACTGTCTGGCGCAACCATGATGTTGTTCCTCACTGGTATGATGGTTCCGATTCATGCTACCTTGATTCCGTTGTTCGTTATGTTCACGAATCTTGGCCTGCTTGACTCTTACATTGGCTTGATCCTGCCGTATACGGTATTCTCTTTCGGTCAGTCAATTTACATCATGCGTGGTTTCTTTACAAACCTGCCAAAAGAGATGGAAGAAGCAGCTGTTATTGATGGTTGTTCCATTTGGGGTGCTTATTGGCGCATTATTCTGCCGATTTCTACCGCTGGTATCTTTACCATTGGTTTGTTCACCTTCAATGGCACCTGGAACGAACTGCTTGTTGCTCTTATCTTCACCACGGGTGAATCTGTTAGAACCCTGCCTCCTGGACTGACTGCATTCGTTGGTCAGTATTCCACTAACTATGCTCCGATGCTCGCAGCTATCGTTATTGCGGTTACTCCGACAATTATCGTTTACTGCTGCTTCTCGAACAAGATTGTTGGTGGTCTGACAGCTGGTGCTGTTAAGGGCTAATCGGTTTCAAATGACAATATAATATGCATTATGAACAGGAGATTTATATGCTTCATCTTAATGCTGCTTTGTATCGGAATTCTTATAAAAAGTAAATGAGTTCAATGTGTGAAATTGTTCTCATTGGATTTGTCTGAATTCTAAAAATTGCAGTAAAAAGTGTGGTAAATCTCCTGTTTCTATGCTTTATTTGATTCAAAGAGTAATTGGTTAAGGAATTAAGGCGCTGTTTTATGGAAGTTCTCATTGAAAGCAGTGCGGTAAAAACAGTATAAGCTGCATTTGGGGCTTGACTTCTATTTCCTCGTATGCAGTTTTATGTGTTTGGAAACCGAATGAATGCCTAAGAAATGCAAAGATTTCAGCAGCTTGGCTTATATTATTTCTTGTTTATCCACCACCGGTAAAGTTATAACCTCCTTTTCCGGCTTGGGATTAATAACACTATAATTTATTTTTGCACCTGTGGAAGCACAGGTGCTTCTTTTTTCTTTTTTGTATTTAATGGAATAAAAAAAATCCTCCCTGCTGTGTGCAGGGAGGCCAAACTAATTTTGCGGGGGAGGTTCTGGTACGTCGTGTGGAAGTCGTATGGTAACGACTGTACCAACACCGACCTCACTATGGATAACAAGCCCATACTGCGGGCCAAAGGAGAGCTGAAGCCGTTTATGGACATTTAAAAGCCCAATATGGGTATGCCTGCTGTTCTCCTGGTTTTTTCGCAGGTTTTCATTGAGCAGATTACGCAGTTTATCCGGCGGTATACCAACACCGTCATCTTCGATGGTGATAAGAATGTCCCTGCCATCGCAGCCTCCAAAAATGCTGATTTTTCCGCCCTCAATTTTGGGGTCCACACCATGGCTGATGGCGTTTTCAATGATGGGTTGTAGAATGAATTTTGGGGTTTTAACTTGGGTAATGCTCGGTTCAATGTTGATGGTTACATCAATTTTATCACCATAACGGTACTTTTGAATCAAAAGGTAGTTTTGTACGTTTTTGATTTCGCGTTCAATGGTGACAAAATCATCGTCGCGCAGTCCTTCACGCATCAGATCGCCAAGCGCTTTTGCAATTTCTCCAGCTTCGGGAACACCGCGGATACGGGAAATCCAGTTGATGGTTTCCAAAGTATTGTAGAGAAAATGCGGATTAATTTGAAATTGCAGATATTTGAGCTCGGCCTGCTGCTTGAGCAATTCCTTTTGATAAATAGTCTGAATAAGCTCGTTGGTGTTGTCAATCATGGCGTTGAAGCTATCGCTCAAAAGGCCGACTTCGTCCTTTGAAGAGTAATCGTTGTGAATGTTAAAATCGCCGTTTTGGACCTTCTGTACACTTACAGTGAGCTTACTAATGGGGTCAGAAATGGATTTTGCAAGGAATACCGAAACAGTCAGCGTTAAAATTAAAATAACCAGCGTAATTACAAAAAAGACCTGAGTCAGGGTAAAGAAGTCCTTTTCAAAGTCGTAAGCGCTGATTTGATAAAACAAATACCATTGCCCTTGGTTCAGGGATTTACAGGCGATATAATAGTTTTCTCCATCAATGCTCCGCAGAGAAAAAGGCGTGTCACTGGGATCGTGAATAAAAGTGAGATAATCCGGCCCTACCTGGGAATACAGCAGCGACTTATCCTCGTGGCTGAGGATGATGCCAGAGTGATCGGTGATAAAGATACCACCGTCTTTGTAGAGAGAAATGTCACTGTATATTTTGAATAGGCTTTCCTCAGGCATATTCACTATGAGGTACCCAAGCGGCGTAAGGCTTTTGGTAGAGTAAATAACCCTTCCATAGGTGACCATGCCCGGCTTTAAATTGAGCCAGGAGGCATTGTAAGGATTGTTATCAATAATGGCAAGGGATTCCTCGGTAATTTCCGGGCTGGTACCCTGTGGAACCGAAAAGCAGAGCGAGGGGTCATCATAAGTGAGCAGGTAAATGGAATTTACACTGGAATGGCCATACATAACGTCGCGCAGAGCGGCGTCAATGCTGTTGTCATCCAGCGAGAAATGTTCATTTTGTGCAATAGCAGTCAGCATACGCTGGACACCTTCATTGTTGGTGAGCTGAACATAGGCGGAGTCCAGCGCGCTGGAGGTGTTCTCAATGTTTTTACACAGTTCCGTGAGGATATCTGCCGTATAATTGGACGACTTTCGCTCCAAAATGACTTTGGAATTCGTCAAGTAAAAAACAGCCATTAATGTAACCGGCAGCGCAATCAACACGGCAAACGAAAGCAGAAGTTTTTTGCGGATTTGCAGGTCCAAAAATGACTGTTTCACACGGCGAATGAATGATCGAATCATCGTTCGCTGACACCAACTTCCAGAGGATTGATGTTGTTGAGCAAATTTTGCCGGAATTCAACCGGCGTCATGCCATAATAACGTTTGAAGATCTGGCTGAAATATTTGGAGTCCTTAATGCCAACAGCAAGTGCAATTTCGTAAATCTTGTTGTTCGGGTCCCGGAGCATATTACACGCCTGTTCCATCCGTACACGGGTGAGAATTTCAAGAAATGTATTTCCGGTCTCCTTTTTGACCAGCCGGCTCAGGTAAACCGGACAAAGATGTACAATTTCACTCGCCGAACCGAGGGTGATCTCCTCAGAATAATGGCTTTTTAAGTACTGGATGAGCTGCTTGACCGTCTCGTTTTTCAACATTTCCTCATTGGGAAGCAGTTTGTCAAACAACGCCATCTGATTTTCTTTGACCTGACGCATGAGCGAGCTTTGCTCGCTCATAATCAGGTTGGTTTGTTCAATTTGAATTTTCGCCTTATTTACCGCTTCAAAAATCTCATTCGGGTCGGAAGGCTTGAGTACAAATGCGACCACACCTAGTTCAACGGCTTCTCTGGCGTATTCAAAATCCTTGTAGCCGGTGAGAAAAATGACCTTGGTCAAAAGGCCCTTTTCCTTAATCATGTGGGCAATTTCGGTGCCCTTATAACCCTGCATGTGAATGTCTGTCAGCAGAATATCCGGTTTAAGCTCTTCAACCATGTTCCAGCATTCCACGCCATGGGAGGCTGTGCCGACAACCTTGACGTCGACCGATTCCCAGTTGAGGGAATTCAAGCCTTGCCGGATCAAGTGTTCATCATCTGCGATTACCAACGTAGTCATTTTATCACCTGCCTTTCCAAGCGGCGGCATTAAAACGCGCCTGCTTCAGAATTAGAGAACTTCATAGGTAAAGCTGTGGAAATCGACGTAGGAGGATTCATTGTACTCCAAATCCGCCGCATACATACCGATGAACGCGCCGGTAAAGCCGGTGTTGAAGTCATCAGAGAGGACGGTGGTATCAATGTCGTAGTCAATTTCGGTAAAGTTTTCACCGTCAAAGGAGTAGGAGAAGCGAGCGGTTTCTTTGTGCGCGGTGACACGCAGCCAAACCTTCTTAACATCCTTGGGGATTTCAATTTCGTTTTCGCCGAGCGGCATCTCAAAAGCACGCTGCTTAAAGCTCATGATGCTGATGGTCTGGCAGTCCTTCACTTCGTCGTAAGCGACCTTGAGGAGGTACTGGCTGAGCTCGTCATAACGGTAGAGCAACCCGCCGAATTTTTTAAAGTGGCGGTTCGGATTGGTCAGACAGGTGGTCGCCTGGAAATCCATATGCATCTGGCGGCGGACCAACATGTTCTGGCGCTGATTGGAGTAAAGCGACTCGCCGCCGTAGATGCGCAGCGTGTTGTCCGGGCCGACCTGATGTGCACAGGGAACACGCAGGGAGTTGAATTCCCGGTAGAATTCATCGGTACCAAAGGTGTAGTCAAAGAATTTCTGTTCGTGCTTCTCTCCGTAACCTTCAAATTCAGCGTCCGGAACAACGGTCATGTTTTTCAGATACGGCCAGTCGTTGACCCAGACCATCTCGTTAATGGAGGTCTCGCGCCCTAAGACGCAGCGTTTGTTGTAATAGGGGCGGGAGCAAAGGAAAGCAGTAAACCAACGGCCGTCCGGGCCCTGGCACCAGCTGGCGTGGCCACATTTCTGAATGGGAGAATCCGGCGCGTCCTTGGTTGTGAGCAGGAAGGTGTTCGGATGCATTTCATACGGACCGTAGATGTTTTTGGAACGGGCAACGGTAGCGGCATGGCCGTAGAAAGTACCGCCCTCCGCAACAATCATATAATACCAGCCGTCTTTTTTATAAATGTGCGGGCCTTCTACCCATTTGTGATCCGAACCCTTAAAGACCTTGCGCGGTTCCGAAATCGGCTCCAAAGTGATCGGATCAAGCTCGGTGACCAGAATGCCAGAGAAGGTATCCGGGTTCGGCTTGCGGAAATCCCACTCCATGTTGACGAAATACTTACGGCCGTCATCATCGTGGAAGAGAGACGGGTCAAAGCCGCTGCTGTTGATGTAGACCGGCTCGCTCCACGGGCCTTTGATGTCCCGCGCTGTGGTGATGTAGTTGTGGGTATCCTTGAACGGAAGGTGTTTCCAGGCTTTCACATCGGTGAAAACCAGGTAGAACATATCGTTGTGATAGGTTAAGCACGGCGCCCAGATGCCTGCGGACTCGACATTGCCCTGCATGTCAAGAAAATCGGTACGGTCAAGCGGGGTGGCAACACACTCCCAGTTCGCGAGGTCTTTGGAGGCGCTGATGCGCACACCGGGGAAGTACTCAAAGGTAGAGTTTGCAACATAGAAAGTGCCGTCAACGCAGATCATGGAAGGGTCTGCGTGAAATCCGGTCAATACGGGGTTCTGGATCATGTTAGTAGTCCTTTCTTGTTTATTTTCATTATTTTTAACAGGGTTTACCCAAAGAGATAACCCCATTGTACCACAAGGAAAATAGAAAATCTACTACTTTTATGGAGAAATCACACAAACAAGGGTCATAAAATAGAACAAAAAACTGACATAATATCTACGATTGGTTTAAATTATACACCCATGCTATGAAAAATTCAACCTCTTTATGCAAAAACAAACCGGGAAAGCCTTCCGTATACATTGAGAAATGGGCGCTGCCACCCGGGCAGTTGCTTTTGGGGCGATGAACCGTTATAATGGAAACAACAAATAAAAGGGTGATGGATTTGAAGGTTCTACTGTATACCGAAGGATTAAAATATGTATCCAAATCCGGGCTTGGACGAGCTATCCGGCACCAGATGAAGGCGCTGGAGTACGCCGGCGTACCGTATACGCTGGATCAAAAAGATGATTATGACATTGTGCACATCAACACCTATGGCTTAAAATCCCGCCGTCTGGCGCGCAAAGCGCACCGGCAGGGCAAAAAGGTGGTTTACCATGCGCATTCCACCGAAGAGGATTTTCGCAATTCCTTTCTGCTCTCCAACCAGATTGCTCCGCTTTTTAAAAAATGGCTGGTGAGTTCCTATTCCCTCGGTGATCACATTGTCACGCCGACACCGTACTCCAAAGCGCTGCTGGAGGGATATGGCATTCAAAAGCCGATTACAGCGGTCTCCAATGGGATTGAGCTCTCCTTTTATGAGCGGCCGGAGGGGGAGGATGGCAGTGCCTTCCGCGAAAAATTTGGGTATTCCAAAGAAGATCGGATTGTTATGGCGGTCGGGTTATACATCGAGCGCAAAGGAATTCTTGATTTTGTTGAGCTCGCCAAACGGATGCCGGAATATAAATTTATTTGGTTTGGCTACACCGACCCCAAGCTCATTCCGCAGAAAATACGGGAAGCGCTCAAGGTAAAGCTCCCAAACCTCTGCTTTGCGGGCTATGTGGAGCCGGAGGTGCTCCGCACCGCCTATTACGGCGCGGATCTGTTTTTGTTCCCCACCTTTGAGGAGACCGAGGGAATTGTGCTTCTGGAGGCCCTTGCGGCAAAGCAAAAGGTGCTTATCCGCGACATTCCCATCTATGAAGGTTGGTTTGCCGATGGCGTAAACGTCTACAAAGCCACCGGTGTGGATGAATTTGAAGAGAAAATTCGGGATATTCTGGAAGGAAAGCTGCCCGACCTGACCGAGGCTGGCTATGAGGTGGCAAAACAAAAGGATATTCGGAACATTGGAGCGGATTTAAAGGCGATTTATGAGTCGCTTTAGCGGAGGCTGCTTTGAAAAGGAGCGATAAAGCGTTGCAGCAACGCACCGCGGTATTTGAGCAGCAACGCGCCCGGATGCGGGCGGAGGGCTACCGGGAGATAAACTGCGTGATTTCGGTGTTAAAGGCAAACGTCATGGCGTTTTTAACGGCCGGTCCCATTGCCATTGTCTGCCTTGTGCTGTATGGGATGGTTCGGGGAATCCTTTTGGGATTTGAACGTTCCTGGGAGCCTCTTGTGTTTTTCGTGCTGTTTTTGGCGTTGGTCCCAGTGCATGAGCTGCTTCACGGACTGACCTGGAGCCTGTTTTGCAAGGATGGGTGGAGCGGTATCAATTTTGGGATGATGGGGAAATCTCTGACGCCGTACTGTACCTGCCGGGAACCACTCCGTTTCGGGCATTACCTGCTTGGCTGTCTCATGCCGTTGCTGGTGCTTGGTGTGGGATTTTTTCTGGCTGCACTGCTTGTTGGGAGTCCGCTGCTGGCTTATTTGGGTGTGGTAAACATTCTTGCGGCGGGCGGGGATATTACCATTTCATTTCTGGCGCTGCGGCACCGGAAAGGGTGGTTCCTGGATCACCCCAGTGCGTGTGGCTTTTTGGTGTTTGAAAAGACCGACGGCGGAGTGTAATCCAGCGTCAAACGGGAGGATTCCACTATTTTTCGGTTTAAAGGCGGCAGGGCAGTTTGCCCTGCCGCCTTTTGCTGCATATCGCCCGATGTAATTTTGTTTTATGATGAATCACGTAATCAACGGGTTCACAAATTTGACAGGGTATGAGGGTTCAAGAAAATGGCCCTATACTGTAAAAAGATTTTAAGAGGTGAATTTTAAAGAATGATAAAAATTCGTTTTGTTCTCATAAGATGTTTTTAAAAAGAAAATTAAAAACAATCCTGCAATTTTGTTGACAATAATCCTGCAAAAGAATATAATAACACTATAAATCGTATAATTGTATACAATCATACAAAAGAAATGAATGGAATAGAGGGTGCCTGCCATGATTGAAATCAATCCAAAATCAAACCTGCTTGAAGAAAAAACCTACCGTTATACCTTACAGGATATTGGGGAACCGCGTCTGTTCCGCGATATGTTCCCTTATGACGAAATTCCAAAGACTCCTTTCAACAACCGCCGTGTGCCGATGAACATGCAGGAGGATATTTGGATTACCGACACCACCTTCCGCGACGGTCAGCAGTCCCGTGCGCCGTACACCGTGGAGCAGATGGTAGAAATTTATAAAATGCTGCACCGCCTGGGCGGGCCAAAAGGGATTATCCGGCAGACAGAATTTTTTGTCTACAGTGAAAAGGACCGCGAGGCGCTCAAACAATGCATGGATTTGGGTTATGAGTTCCCGGAGATTACCACCTGGATCCGTGCCAGCAAAGAAGACTTTAAGCTGGTTAAGGACATCGGCATCAAAGAAACTGGCATTCTGGTGAGCTGTTCGGATTACCACATTTTCAACAAGCTTAAAATGACCCGCAGGCAGGCGCTGGAACACTACCTTTCGGTGGTGTCGGATGCCATTGAGGCTGGTCTGCGCCCGCGCTGCCACTTTGAGGACATTACCCGCGCCGATTTTTACGGTTTTGTGGTGCCGTTTACCAATGCGCTGATGGAGATGTCTCAGAGTGCGAATATCCCGATTAAGATCCGCGCCTGTGATACGATGGGCTACGGCGTGCCTTACACCGGTGTTTCGCTGCCGCGCAGCGTGCCGGGGATTATATATGGTTTGCAGCATTATTCCGAGGTGCCGCCGGAGATGCTGGAGTGGCATGGGCACAACGACTTTTATATGGGGGTTGCCAACGCTGCAACCGCATGGATTTTCGGCGCCTGTGCCGTCAACTGTTCGCTCTTCGGCATTGGGGAGCGCACCGGCAACGTGCCGTTGGAGGCAATGGCGGTTCAGTATGCATCCCTTAAAGGGACGACCGACGGCATGGACCTCTCTGCCATTACCGACCTTGCGGATTATTATCAAAGTGAAATTGGTTACGACATTCCGCCGATGACTCCGTTTGTCGGGCAGAATTTCAACGTCACCCGGGCGGGTATTCACGCGGACGGTCTGCTCAAAGACGAAGAAATCTACAACATTTTTAACACCGGCAAGCTGCTGAACCGTCCGGCGATTGTTTCGGTGAGCAATGTTTCCGGTCTGGCGGGCATTGCGTTCTGGATCAACCAGTTTTACCGCCTGCCCGATGAAATGAAGGTGGACAAACGCTCTGAGCTGGTGGGCAAAATCAAGGAATGGGTGGATGCGGAGTACGCGGCGGAACGCCAGACCGTCATCAGTGACGAAGAGCTGGTCGGACTGGTCAAACGGTTTGCTCCGGAGCTTCATGAACAATACCGGCGGGGACGCCGCTCCGAATCGTGAGGGCTGCCAATGAAACCGTTGGAAAATACATCCGGAAGTACGCTACACATTCGGGTGTTTGAAGAAATTGAGCGCGCTATCCTTGGCGGCGAATTAAAAAGCGGGGAAAGCCTGACCGAAAGCCGGCTTTCCAAAGAGCTGGGCGTCAGCCGTACTCCGGTGCGGGAGGCGCTGCGCCAGCTTGAACTGGAGGGGCTGGTGCGCACGGTGCCGAACAAGGGCGCTGTTGTTGTGGGCGTTACCGAAAAGGACATTGAGGACATTTATGTAATCCGTACTCGTATTGAGGATTTGGCGGTGCGCTGGGCGGCGGAATCCATAACCGATGCGGCGCTTGCGGAACTCCGGGAACTGGTTGCATTGCAGGAGTTTTATGCCACCCGCGGGGATTTGGAAAAGCTCTGTGAACTGGACGGCGCCTTTCATGAAGCCATTTACCGTGCGAGCGGCAGCCGGCCGCTGGAACACATGCTCACGGGATTTCATCATTACATCCGGCATGCGCGTTCGGTTTCGTTCAAGTGCTCCGGACGGGCGCTTAAGGCGGTGGCGGAGCACCGCGAAATTGTGGAAGCGCTTGCGGCGCAGGAGGCGCAGCGGGCGGCCGCGCTGATGGTGGAACACATCTGCAAAGCGCGCGATAATCTGCTTACAACCCTGCTGCGAAACAAGGAGGATGTGGAGTGACCTTTTACGAACGGGTTTACAAGGCCGTTGCGCTGATCCCGAAAGGGAAAGTCGCGACTTATGGGCAGATCGCTCTGCTGGCGGGGAGCCCGCGCGCCTCCCGCGTGGTGGGCTACGCGCTGCATGTCAACCCCATGCCGGGCGTGATCCCCTGCCACCGGGTGGTCAACCGGGAGGGCCGTTTGGCCCCTGCCTTTGCCTTTGGCGGCACCGATGCCCAGCAGCGGCTGCTGGAGGGCGAGGGGGTTGTGGTGGAGGAGGGTTTTGTTGACCTGAAATGTTACCGTTGGGACAGTTCGCTCATTCACTTGGATTTGGAAGAAAACTCCAGCGGGAAATAGGCCTTTTCAACCCGGCTTCAATGTGGTAGAATAAAGTCGAAAAAGAAAACGCCCGTCCGGCTGCTTATGCAGCGCCGGGACGAGCGTTTTTATCTTGCCGGCAGATGGGATGGGATTGTATGCGCAGAATTTTGAACGTGTTTCTCAAGGCGGTTCCCGCTGGAATGCTGATTGCGGTTGGCGGAGTGTTGTACCTCAGTGTGGACAACAAGTATATTGGTTCGTTTTTATTTGGCATCGGCCTGTTTCTCATTTTCTCATATCAATTTTTTCTGTTCACTGGAAAAGTGGGGTATGCGGTGGAAAATGGCCCGCGGTATTGGGCGGATTTGGGCGTCATCTGGCTGGGGAACCTTGCCGGGGCGCTGTTGACCGGGTTTGGGGTGCTTGCAACCCGAATTGCCCCTATATCCGAAAAGGCGGCGGAACTCTGTGCCGCAAAGCTGGGGGATCATTTGCTCAGCATTTTTATTTTGTCCATGTTCTGCGGTATGCTGATGTTCGTCGCCGCAGACAACTACAAAAACAGGAAGAGTAGTTTGCAGAAGCACCTTGCCATCTTTTTACCGGTGATGGTGTTCATCCTCTGCGGATTTGAACACTGTGTGGCCAATATGTTCTACTTTACGGCCGGGCAGGCGTGGGGACCGAAAACAGCAGGCTATTTGGTTGTCATGTCACTTGGCAATGCGGCAGGGGCCTTTGTCATTCCGCTGCTTAAAAAGGCGGTGCGTGGAACAGAGCCGGAAGGGGAGGCATAACCGTAAAAAGCGTGCCAGACCAAATGTTATTGACGGCGGAGCGTGGAAAAATTGATGTGCCAGCTGTGAAAGGAACACTTTTTGCCGCGGCAGATTAAGAATAAAAGTGAAAACAGGAGCAGGCGGAAAATCGCCTGCTCCTGTTTTGCTTGTTATGGTAAAATGGTTTGATTGATACCAGGTCGAACTTCGGCGTTTTAAATGGCCTGATCGCGTGCGGCGAAGGCTTATTGAAACAACGGAGCATAAAAACGCGCCGCACGGGAACGCAAACGTCTGTTTACTCGTAAACAGCGCCGTCGGGAGCGGGCGTTGTGGCGATCCACTCCTGAGGAGAAAGGCCAAGCGTACGGCCGTAGTCGATTAGCTCTTGCTCCGAAGAAAACGGGCCGGCCAGGGCGCCGTCCGCCGTGTTGAGAAGATAGTAGGACGGTTGGCCTGTTTCTGCACCACTGTCTTGCTGAACGGCGGCAACATAGGAACCGCTTGTAAAATATTGGGTAACCTTGGGTTCAATAACCGTTTCAAGGCCGCCGTTACCGTCTGCGCGGCCGATGACAATTTCTTCGCTGTTAATGCGCCACATTTCGTATTGGTTGGAAAGCGGCAGTTTCCAATCCTGCGTCCCTGGGCCGAACATGCAGGAAGGCAGCAGCAGAAGGAGCGCTGTGGCCAGAGCAAGTCCTTTTGGTTTCATAAACAGACTCCTTTCATTCGTCTGCCGGCCGCCAGCCTTTGCAGACGTCAATCCATTCCCGGCTTGCGGCAAGGCGATACAGTTCGTCACAGGTAAGCTCAATGGCGCTGTTGCTGCTGCCACAGGCTGGAAAAACGGTTTCAAAGCGTTTCAGGGAAACGTCGGTATAAACGGGCAGATTTTCCGGAATACCGAACGGACAAACCCCGCCGACCGCATGACCGGTCATGGCGAGTACATCCTCTGGAGAACACATTTTGGCCTTGAAGCCAAATTTCTGTTTAAATTTGGGGTTATCCACCTTGGCGTCGCCTGCTGTGACAATAAGAAAACAGCCCTCCTCACCATAAAAAGAAAGGGTTTTGGCAATCCGGGCGGGTTCGCAGTGCAGGGCCTGCGCGGCCAGCTCTACGGTGGCGCTGGAAACCGGAAATTCCATAATTCGTTCTGCAATTCCCATGCGGGAAAAATAGTCGCGCACCAGTTTAATCGACATTTTATTCATCTCTTTCCTGAGAATAAGATACAGGTATCATAGCACATCCGGCCGGGAACTTCAATCTTAGGCGTTTTTCACAAAGTTTTGCCGGTAATTTAGAGCAAACGGAAAAAACAGAGCATTTTTGAAAATCCCCTTGACGGTACTTTTTGAAACGGCTAAGATAATTTTAGATTTGAATGAAACGACGGCTGTTTCAACATAGGAGAAAAAGAATATGAACAAAGGTTATGAAAGCAGACTGCGTGCGGCCCGCTGGGAAGAGGGAATGCTCTGCGGCAACGGCACCATTGGCGCGCTGGTGATGGGAGAACCCCTTTGCGAGCGGGTGATTTTTACCCATGAGCGGTTATTTGCGCCGCTGCACAAGCCGCACCTCCCGGTGCATACGGCAAAAACACTTGGGCAAATTCGTGCGCTACTGGCCGAAGGCCGGTACCAGGAAGCGGCGGATTTTGTGGTGCAGCAAGGGTTTGACGAGGGCTTTAAAAGCACCATGTATTGGACCGACCCGTTTATGGCGGCCTGTACCCTGGCTGTGGATTTGGAAGCAGAGGGAGAACCGGAGGATTACCGCAAATCCCTCAGCTTTGAAAATGGCCTTTCCACCACGGCGTTTACGCTGGGGAGCGGGTGTGTCACACGGGAAATATTCGTCTCACGGCCGGATCGTGTTGCGGTAATGCGGCTCCGTGTGGAACATCCTGTGGATGTTTTGGTGCGCCTGCACAAGCTCGTTGAAACCGATGAACCGAATATGTGGTGGGAAACCGGCTATACCAAAAACCACGCGGAGCCGGTTGTTGCGGTCAAAGGGGATACCATCTTTTACGATGGCCGCTTTCAAACGGTGGACTACGGCTACCGCTGCGCTGCCAAAGTTGCCAAAACCGACGGTGTGATGGAACCGACGGCGGAGGGAATCCGGATAACTGGCGTCACCGAAGCGGTGTTGTATTTCAACGTTGTGACCTGTGAAAATATGAAGGAGCCGGAGGTTTGCGCTGCATCCGCTTTTGCAGGACTTGAACCGGATTTTGATGAACTGCTCCGCCGCCATGCGGAGGTGCACGGGGCGATTTACAACCGCATTGAATTGGATTTGGACGACCCGGAAAGCGATGAGCAGCTTGCGGAAGAACTGTGGGCGCGTTCCCGGAATGAGGGCACGCCGCCCAACGGTTTTTTCAAACGCATTTTTGATGCGGGGCGGTATGAGATCCTCTGCGCAAGCGGGGAAACGCCGCCGAATTTGCAGGGAATCTGGACCGGAACCGATCATGTTTACTGGTCGTCCGACTATACCCAGAACGGCAACATACAGACGGCTGTGCTTGCCGCATTGCCCGGCAACATGTTTGAGGCGATGGACAGCTTTGTAGGCTTTGAGGAGGAGCTTGTCCCGGATAACCGGATCAATGCGGAACGTCTTTACGGCTGCCGCGGGCAGATGCTTGCGGCACGCGGCGGCAAGCACGGTCTGCTCAACCACTTTGGGCCGCGCTGGTGTATGACCTTCTGGACGGCGGGTGCCGCTTGGAACGCCCACTTTTTCTACGATTATTACCTTTACAGCGGTGACCGGGACTTCTTTGTCAACCATGCGCTGCCTTATATGAAAGAATGCGCCCTGTTCTACGAGGACTTTCTCATTGAGGATGAAAACGGCCGCTGGCTGTTCAGCCCCTCCTACTCGCCGGAGAACAATCCGGAGGGGAGCGAGGCGCAGGCTTGCATCAACGCGACGATGGATATCGCCGTGGCGACCGAGCTGTTCTCGAACCTCATTGAAGGCTGCAAAACACTGGGGCTGGAAGCGGAAAGCATTCCGAAATGGCAGCGGATGCTCGATAAAATGCCGCCTTATCTCATCAACGAGGACGGCGCGCTCAAGGAATGGGCGACCCCGCTGCTCAAGGATCGGTATGACCACCGGCATTCCTCTCACCTTTATATGCTGTACTACGGCATCCCAAAGGAAATACGGGAAAACAAAGCGCTGTATGACGCCTGTGAAAAGGCGTATGAATACCGTATGAAGTATAAGGATAAAGAGCGCGGGGCAATGGCCTTTGGCAACATTCAAATGGCGTTTGCCGCCGCACACCTGCGGGACACCGCCACCGTCTGGGATTTGCTCTGCGTCATGGCGCAGAACAATTATTTCAACACCTTCTCCTCCTCCCACGACATGGGGCCGAGCATCTTCAACACCGACATCAGCGGCGGATTCCCGGCTTTGATGTTGGAGGCACTGGTGGAATCCCGGCAGATCACCAATGAAGAAGGAAAAATTGTCTCCTATGAAATTGAGCTGCTGCCGAACCTGCCCAAAGCGTGGCCAAAGGGCCGCCTCAAGGGGGTGCGGGCGCGCGGCGGTTTTGAGCTCGATTTTGCATGGGACAACGGCAAGGTGACCGAATGCCGTGTGATCAACCACTGCGGCAATGATTATACTATGATGGGGGCGGATGCGGAATGAAGCAAATCGACCTGGCAGCGCTCGGCGAGCTGCTCATCGACTTTACCCCATCGGGCGCGGAAAACACCTTTACCGCGCATCCAGGCGGCGCGCCCGCCAATGTGCTGGTGATGGCGGCAAAGGCCGGCTGCAAAACAGCATTCATCGGCAAGGTAGGGGAAGATCAGTTTGGCGCCCTGCTGGTGGATACCCTGCGGCAAAATGGCGTGGAAACGGGTGCAGTTCTGCGCAGCCGGGTACATACCACCCTTGCGTTTGTGCATCTGACACCAAGCGGTGACCGCAGCTTTACCTTCTGCCGCAATCATTCAGCGGATACCCTGCTGGAACCGGGTGAGTTGGATGCTGCACTGCTTCAGAGCTGCAGGGTGCTGCATGTCGGCTCGCTTTCGCTGACCGATGAACCGGCGCGCAGTGCAACGCTGGAGGCCATCCGGATTGCAAAGGGAGCGGGCGCGTTTATTTCCTACGACCCCAACTGGCGCCCGGCGCTCTGGGACGATGTGGAGCATGCCAAACAGATGATGGCGCTCCCCTTGAACCAGGTGGATTTTATGAAACTCTCGGACAACGAGGTGGAGCTGCTGACCCCGTATCCCGACGAAGTGCAAGGAGCGGACTGGCTCCTGCGTCGGGGAATGAAGCTGGTCGTCGTAACCATGGGGCCGAAGGGTTGCTACTACAAAACGGCAGAGACGTCCGGTTATGTTTCCGCGCCAAATGTCCAGGTGGTGGATACGACTGGCTCCGGCGATGTATTTACCGGGGCGCTGCTATCCCGGCTTATCCGAAACGGATTCGATTTGCACCCGGATGGGCTTCCGGAGCTGATGCAGTTCGCCTGCACGGCAGGCTCGCTCTGCGCTACCCGGTACGGCGGCATTCCGGCAATTCCGGAGGAAGAGGAGATTACCCGATTCTTGGCACGGCGATGACCGGATTCCGCAAGGTTTTGGCAGGGACTTGGAACAATGCGATAAAGCGGCTGTGATAGCCGGTAAGTCGTCGTGAAGTGTGACAGGTACATCGTTCGACTGTGCAGCATAAGTCATAAGTCGATGCAAATAATTTGGCAGAAAAACAGAAAGTGAGGAACCAATATGAAACAGGCAAAAATTACAGTGGATCACCGGGAGCGGATTGCTCCGGTGGACAAGCGCATTTACGGTTCGTTTATCGAGCATCTGGGGCGTGCGGTGTACAACGGCATCTACCAGCCGGGGCACCCTACGGCGGATGAACAGGGCTTCCGCAAGGATGTACTGGAGCTGGTGAAAAAACTCAATGTGCCGATTGTGCGCTACCCGGGCGGCAACTTTGTTTCCGGCTTTAAGTGGGAGGACAGCGTTGGCCCGAAGGAGCAGCGCCCGTCCCGGCTGGAGCTTGCTTGGTTTGTGGTGGAGAGCAACCAGTTCGGACTCAACGAGTTCTGCGACTGGGCGAAAAAGGCGGATACCGACGTCATGATGGCGGTCAACCTCGGCACCCGTGGCCCAATGGAGGCCAAAGAGCTTATTGAGTACTGCAACCATTCGTCCGGCACCGCGCTTTCCGACCTGCGTGTAAAGCATGGCTACAAGGAGCCGCACAACATCAAGACCTGGTGCCTCGGCAATGAGATGGATGGCCCGTGGCAGATTGGCCACAAAACCGCTGATGAGTATGGCCGCATTGCCTGTGAGACCGCAAAGGTTATGAAATGGGTCGATCCGACCATTGAGCTGGTCGCCTGCGGCAGCTCTCATAAAACCATGCCGACCTACATTGATTGGGAGCGCACGGTGCTTGATCACACCTATGAATATGTGGATCTGCTTTCGCTTCACCAGTATTACAGCTACGAGAGAAGCTCGGACGACGCGCAGTCCTTTCTCTCCAAAGGGGATGAGATGGGCGAGTTCATCCGGGAGATAGTCGCGGTCTGCGACATGGTTCAGGCCAGAAAACACGGGAAGAAGAAAATCAACCTCTCGTTCGACGAATGGAACGTCTGGTACCATTCCAAAGAGCAGGATAAGCTGCTGCCCAAATGGGTACAGGCGCCGCACCAGCTCGAGGATATTTATTTCTTTGAGGATGCCGTTCTGGTCGGTTCCATGCTCATCACCCTGCTCAAAAACGCCGACCGTGTCAAGGCGGCCTGCCTGGCGCAGCTTGTCAATGTCATCGCGCCGATTATGACCGAGGACGGCGACGGCCCGGCCTGGTGCCAGACCATTTACTACCCGTTTATGCATGCCTCCAACTATGGGCGCGGTACGGCGCTGCACACCGAAATTGACTCCCCGGTTTATTCCTGTGTGGAACGCTCTGAGGTTACCCACATTGACTCGGTCGCCGTCCACAATGAGGAGGAAGGCGTTGTAACGGTGTTTGCAGTCAACCGCAATATGGAGGATGACGTTGAGGTCAAAATTGATCTGCGTGCTTTTGCCGAGGCGGAGTGCATTGAGCAGATCTGCTACGCAAACGATGATATTAAGGCCACCAACAGCGCCGCCCGTCAGATTGTTCCTTCCAACTGTGAACCGCCGAAGATGGAAAACGGCACTGCCGCTGTGCGGATGCCCAAGGTCTCCTGGAATGTCCTGCGGTTCCGGGTGAAATAAGGCGTTCTATTATGAAAAGTCAACAGCCTTTACAGGAGAAAAAGCCCCACGATGTGGGGCTTTTCTGTGATGTTCTCCCGGAGCAGATTCCCTGCCGCCTGGTGCGTTCCAAGCGCAGGACGGCGGCAATCTACATCCTGCCGGATGGGGTGGTTGAGGTACGCGCGCCGCTGCGGATGCCCGTCCGGGACATTGCGGCGTTTGTTCGTGCAAAACAGCACTGGATTCTCACACATCTGGAAACAGTGCGCTTAAAGCAGGAACTGCGGGAAAGCTACCATGCCGGGAAAAAACAAATCGTGTATTGGAAGGGTATACCCTGCCAGATAGAACTTGCCAATACCAATACCACCGCCTTTTGGGGGAACCGGTGTATCCTGCCGGAAGAGGAAGAGCAGCGCCGCCGGTGCCTCAAGGCGTATGTCCGGGACGAGGCGGAACGGTACCTGCCCAACCGGCTGCGGCAGCTTTCGGATCGCACGGGGCTGCGGTACCGGTCGGCAAAGGTTGGCCATGCTGCGACCCGCTGGGGAAGCTGCACCGGGCGGAATGACATTCGTCTGTCCTGTTACCTGATGTTCCTGCCGGTAGACTGTGCTGATTATGTTCTTCTGCATGAATTGTGCCACACCGTTGAGCACAACCATTCGGTGCGGTTTTGGCGGCTGATGGAATCCGTTCTGCCGAATGTATCTGAACTGCGGGACAAGCTACGGGCGGCGGAGCGAGAGCTTTCGGCGCAAATTCACTGGATAAATCAGTAAATTTGTAGAATTTTGTCGTTAAAATACAAAATGTATAGAACAATGCTTTTTATCAAAATTGCGTTTGGATTTGCAACGCCCAGCCAGGCTTTAGTTGAGCTTATCCAATGGTATACCGCGTGGTGATACCAAAGTGGATGATTTTGTTTGCCCATTGCAGGGTTGGAGAACTGTCGGAATGCTTTGATGATTCGGGGATAAACGGTGTGGGGCGAGTCTGTTTGGGTATGCACACAGCGCAGAGAGAGCTATTTTTCACATAAAAAGACCGTCCTTTTGGTTGAAAGTTCACCTCTATAGGCAAATGAAATTGCTCTATAATTGTATAAATCGACATTATAATACAAAATGTAATTTCTCTTTAAGAAATATTACAAAAACTTCTTTTCGGCCTTTGGCAAACATGCTATAATGAAAACTGTACGCGACGTAAGCAAAAGATGAATGTAACTGGTGAACTGGATGAAAGAAAAATTTCTTGAAATTTATAAAAACAACATCACCCGTGAGGGAGCAGACAAGTTGCTGGAATACCTGGATTCAAAGGCGAGTGACTTTTTCATCGCTCCGGCAAGCGCACGGTACCACGGCTCTTATGACGGGGGACTGGTGGAGCACAGCGTTAACGTCTACGAGTGCCTGGTGGATTATCTGGCGCGTCCGCGGGTAAAAGAGATCTATAGTTTAGATGTCAGTCCGGAAAGTGCAGCGATTGTTGCACTGTTGCATGACATCTGCAAAATCAACATTTACAAGCGGAGCACCCGCAACGTCAAGGATGACAACGGTGTGTGGCAAAAGGTGCCCTGTTATGAGTTCGACGACCAGCTCCCGTATGGGCATGGAGAGAAATCGGTCTACATCATCTCCGGCTTTATGCGGCTGACCCGGGAGGAAGCGTTTGCCATTCGTTACCACATGGGCTTTTCCGGCCCGGAAGATCCGCGCAGTGTGGGAGCGTCGTTTGAAAAGTTCCCGCTGGCTTTTGCCCTTGCAACGGCCGACATGGAAGCAACCTATTTTCTGGAGGGGAAAGAGTAATGCGCATCCGGCACAAACCCTGGGCGCGCCCGGAGCTTGCAGCCTGCGGCTTTTTTGTGGAAAATCCCGCAGATTATAGAGGGTGTTGGGAGAAAGCGTTCCCAAAGCGGCAGTCTATCTGGATGGAGCTTGGCTGCGGCAAGGGCGGCTTTATAGCCCGGCTTGCGGCAGAGCATCCGGAGATCAACTTTTTGGTGCTGGATATTAAAAGTGAAATGCTTGCCCTTGCCCGGCGTAATCTTTCGGCGCTGGATCCCAATCCCGCTGCACATGTCCGGCTGATGTCGCAGGATATTGAGCGCATCCACTTGATGATGGCTCTTCCAGATGAGGTGGAGCGGATTTACATTAATTTTTGCAATCCGTGGCCAAAGGCGCATGATCAAAAACACCGGTTGACCCACACGCGGCAGCTCTTGCAGTACCGGGAGATTTTAAAGGACGGCGGGGAAATTTGGTTCCGCACCGATGATGACGGTCTGTTTGAAGACTCGCTCGGCTATTTTGAACAAAGCGGCTTCCGGATGCGCTGTATGACTCGTGATTTGGCGGAAAGCCACCTGTATGCAGGCCCGCCGACCGAGCATGAGACAATGTTTCAGCAGCTTGGCAAAACCATAAAATTCCTGGTGGCGGTCAAAGAGCCGCTGCCGGGCAAACCATAAAAAGCAGGAGGAAACGGATATGTCTATGTTAACGGACGATTACCTGACCCTGACCATTGGCAGGCAGAAGCGCATTGCGCTTATTGCGCACGACAGCAAGAAAAAAGAGCTGGTGGAGTGGGCAAAAGAGAACAGCGGTGAACTGAAAAAACATTTTTTGTGCGGAACGGGGACAACGGCGCGTTTGATTGCCGAGGAAACGGAACTTCCGGTGCGCGCATACAACAGCGGCCCGCTTGGCGGCGACCAGCAGGTAGGCGCCAAAATTGTGGAAGGCGCCATTGATATGGTCATCTTTTTCTGGGATCCGCTGGAGGCTCAGCCGCATGATCCGGATGTCCGCGCGCTGCTTCGCATTGCGGTGGTGTATGACATCCCCATTGCCAACAACCGGGCAACGGCGGATTTTATGCTCCATTCCTGCTATATGAATGAGGAGTATGATCATCAGGTCATCAACTACAACAAAAAGATTCAGGACCGCATGGAATCCTTTATGGAGTAAAACGGCCTTTGGCCTTCCTTTTTTGAAATACCGTCGTTTGGCCTATTTTAAAAAGGCGCGGGCGCGTAAATAAATGGATTGCCACCCATGCAAGTCGGTGGGGTTTACTAAAATTGAAAAAACTGATTTTGTTGTTAATAATTTGACAGAACTTTGTAATTTTGATGAATCTAAAATTAATGAGTTGATGGTATGGCAGTTGAATACAGAAAATTGATAAATAATGACTTAGATATATTTATAGAAATGCGTATATTGCAATTGCAGGAAGAAGGAGCCGAAGCAACATTTGATTTAAAACCGTATTTACAAGATTATTATACAAGGCATTTACAAGACGATACTTTTGTTTCATGGTTGGCCATTGATGATAATAAAATTGTGGGAACAAGCGGTATGTCTTTTGTTGAAAAGCCGCCTTATTATGGCTGTCCTTCCGGAAAGATTGGTTTGCTATCAAGTATGTATGTTATTAAGGAATACAGAAGAAAAGGAATAGCTAAGTTTCTGCTTGATAAGGTAGTAAATGAAGCGAAAAATTTTGGTTGTGCTACTATACAGATAACGGCGTCTGACATGGGAGTGTTGTTGTATACGGATTATGGTTTTAAGAAAAATGGCAATTTTATGTATTATACATTTTAATTATCTAATTCGTTTAATCTTAAGACTGTTTATCAAAATGTTCAGGATCCCTCCTGCTGCTGTTCGTGGCGGTTTACCTTGGTGGATTCAAAATAGGTGGTATCCACTGTGAATATGGAAGCAATCAAAATAAGGGCCGGCAGATTTGCCGGCCCTTATTTTGATTGCTTCTCCTTGGAGCCTATGGTGATTTAAGTGTGGCGCGACCGTTTGGGGGCAGTCAGGGAAAATTTTGTCCGCCCCTCTTTGCCCGATGGGGGAAAGGTGGTATAATAACCTCACGGACTGGGCGGAAATCGAAGATTTCCGAGTCCTGAGAGAACATTGTATCACTTATGAAAAACGGGAACCGTTTTTCATTTAAGGTGCAGGCCTGCGGCCTGTATGTGGTATAATAGCCTCAAACCATCATCCACCCTTTTTGTATGGGTGCTAACTGGAAAATACAGGTAGATTTTCAACGCAGCAAGTAAGAAACAATTCAGGAGGAAGTACACATGGCAGTTTACTTTGGAGTGGACTATTATCCGGAACATTGGCCCCGCGAGCGCTGGGAAACCGACGCCGTACTGATGGAGAAAATGGGGATTGACGTTGTCCGCATGGCGGAATTTTCCTGGGAGAAGATGGAGCCACAGGAGGGAGAATTCCATTTTGAATGGCTTGAGGAAGCGGTTGCACTGCTGGCAGAGCACGGCATTCAAACGGTTTTGGGCACCCCCACCGCAGCGCCGCCGGTGTGGATTATTGAGCGCAACCCGGAAATCCAGCCGATTGACTCAAAAGGGGTTCAGCACTTTTTCGGCGGACGGCACCACGATTGCCAGTCCAACCAGACCTACCGTGCGCACATCAAACGCTTTGTCACCGAAATGGCGAACCGGTTTAAGGATAACCCGAACGTCATTGGCTGGCAGATCGACAACGAGCTTGGCAACAGCCACGGCGATCTCTGCTACTGTCCCTCCTGTGCCGCCCGCTTCCGCGAATGGCTGCAAGCCAAGTATCAGACGGTAGAGGCGCTCAACGCCGCTTGGGGTACCGGCTTCTGGAGCCAGGGGTACAGCGCCTTTGCGCAGGTGAATCCGCCGAAAATTACCGTTGCGGGGCACAATCCATCCGCTATGCTGGATTGGAAACGCTTTTGTTCCGACTTGATTGTGGAGTTCCAGCAGTTCCAAATTGATATTCTCCGCAGCATTTGCCCCGAGCGGCAGTTTATCACCCACAATTTTATGGGCTTTGCAGATAAGGTGAGCTATTTTGACCTGGCAAAGCCACTGGATTTTGTAAGCCATGACCAGTACCCCGGCGGTTATTTTGCCAACCCGCCCCATCAGCCCAACGAAAAGCTGGCAGCGTCGCTCGACTTTGTGCGCGGCACCAAGGAACAGAATTTCTGGATTATGGAGCAGCAGTCGGGCATTACCGGCTGGGAGACCATGGGCCGTGCTCCGAATCCGGGTCAGCTTTCCATGTGGACCATGCAGTCGATTGCGCATGGTGCGGATACCGTTGTTTATTTCCGCTGGCGTGTCTGCACCGTTGGCACCGAGCAGTATTGGCATGGTATCCTGCCGCACAGCGGCAATCCGGGCCGGCGGTATGAGGAATTAAAAGGGCTTATCCACAAGGTGCGCCCGCTTATGGCCGAAATCCAGGGGGTAAAACCCCGGCCAGAGGTCGGCATAGTTTTTTCCTATGACCAGGAATATGCTCTCCAAATTCAGCCGCATCATCCTGCGCTTGATTATGTTGAGCAGGTCGTAAAATATTACGGCGCTTTTTATAAACAAAACATCCCAGTGGATTTTGTGAGCGACCAGTCGGATTTCAGCCGTTACAAGCTGCTGATTGCGCCGCTTCAGTACCTGATGGATCCGGCACTGGAGGAAAAATACAAGGCTTATGTCAAAGCCGGCGGGCACCTGGTGCTCACCATGCGCACCGGTGTTAAGGATCGCAGCAACATCTGCATGAGCGACCGCGAGCTGCCCGGTGCCCTGAGCGAGCTGGTCGGCCTTGAAGTTCTGGATTACGACTGTCTGTGGGGAACCGATTTGAAGGTGCGTTGGGGTAATGACCTCTTTACCGCTGAGAAGTGGAGCGATATGATTACCTTGAACGGCGCCGTTTCGCTTGCGGACTGCGCGTCCGAATTTTACGCGGGTTCCCCGGCGGTCACAGTCAACGCTTATGGAGACGGTTTGGCCTATTATGTGGGCAATGAGCCCGGCACCGAGTTGATGGATCGCCTTGCGCAGGAACTGGTGAAAAAGGCAGGTGTCTCCAGCCTTTGTAAAGCGGTCGAAGGTGTGGAGGTGATGGCGCGCCGCAGCGATGAAAAGGAGTACATCTTTGTTCTGAACCATACCGGAGAAGAAAAGGTCCTTGACCGCCCAGCGGATTGGATGAGCTATTTTGACGGCCAGACCAACACTCTTGCGCCGTTTGGGTTCCAGGTGTATACCAAAACATTTTAACCAAAAGCGGGCAATGCTGCATCGTTTTACAAGTGGAACGGTTTGGAATATGCTTGCAAAGACAACAATCAAAAAGAACCGCAGTCCATTCGGACTGCGGTTCTTTTGCCGCAATAAGGTTATTTTTTCAGGCCGTTGACGATTTCAAGGGTGTCACGTGCAATGAGGAGCTCCTCGTTGGTTGGGACGATCCAAACCTCAACTTTGGAGTCCGGTGTGGAAATCTTGCCCTGATGGCGGTTAAGTTCGGTGTTTTTGGCGAGGTCGAGCTTGACGCCGAGGAATTCAAGCCCTTCGCAGCATTCTTCACGGAGTTCGTCGGAATTTTCGCCGATGCCGCCGGTGAAGATGATAGCATCCAGACCGCCCATTGCAGCGGCATAGGCGCCGATGTAGCGTTTGATCTGGTAACGGAAGGTGCGAATGGCAACCTCTGCTTTTTTGTTTCCACTTTCAGATGCAGCGATCAGATCGCGGGAGTCACTGGTAACGCCGTCAGACATGCCAAGGAAGCCGGATTTTTTGTTGAGAATGTCGTTCATCTCGTCCGGAGAGAGGTTTTCATGCTTCATGATGTAGAGGACAACCGACGGGTCGACAGCGCCGGAGCGGGTGCCCATGATAAGGCCGTCCAACGGGGTAAAGCCCATGGTAGTGTCTACACATTTGCCGCCGTCTACCGCCGCAATGGAGGAACCGTTGCCAAGGTGGCAGGTGACAATTTTTTTGGTGGAAATATCCCAGCCGTTGAGCTCACCCAGCTTTTTGCTGACAAAGCGGTGAGAAGTGCCGTGGAAGCCGTATTTGCGCAGACGGTATTTCTCATAATAACGGTAAGGCAGACCGAACATGTAGGCTTTCGGCGGCATGGTCTGGTGGAAACCGGTGTCAAAGACCGCAATCTGCGGGACATTCGGCATCAGAGATTCGCAAGCGCGGATGCCGGTCAGGTTGTGCGGATTGTGGAGCGGCCCAAGTTCGCAGCATTCTTCAATGGCCTCAATGACCTTTTCGTCGATGAGCACCGAAGCGGAGAATTTCTCACCGCCGTGCAGTACGCGGTGCCCCACTGCCGCAATTTCAGACATGGACGCAATGACGCCATGCTCTTTGCTGGTCAGTGCATCTACCACCAATTTAATGGCTGCGCTGTGGTTCGGGATGTCGGCGTTGAACTTGTACTCATCCTTGTCGGTTTTCTGTTTGAACACACCACCGTCAATACCAATGCGTTCACAGCTCCCTTTTGCGAGGACCGACTCGTCGGTCATGTCAATGAGCTGGTATTTGAGGGAGGAACTGCCTGCGTTGATTACCAATACCTTCATGTATCCTGACTCCTTTGTACGATATTTTCTGTCTGCCTGCCGCCGGCGGAACAGCCGTAGGAGAAAACCTCCTTGACAGAGACAACACATCAATTATATTATTACAAATAGGGATAAAATTCAAGCCATTTGGGCGTAAATGAGGAAAAAAGTGTGAAAATAGCCGGTATTATAGCAGAATACAACCCATATCACAACGGGCACGCCTGGTTGGCATCCTGGCTGCGGGAGCAGGGGGCGACCCATATTGTGGCGGTGATGAGCGGGCATCTCGTTCAGCGGGGGGAACCTGCGCTCTTTTCAAAGTGGACGCGGACCGAAGCGGCGCTCCGCTGTGGAGTCGATTTGGTGCTGGAGCTGCCTTCGCTGTTTGCAGCCTGTTCCGCCGAAAAGTTTGCCGACGCGGCGGTGAGCCTGCTTGAGGCGACAGGCTGTACCGATTGGCTGGGATTTGGGAGTGAGTGTGGGCGGATTGCGCCGCTGTGGGAAGCGGCGCGTGCCTGCCTGGAGGAAGCGGCGGACGAAACCATCCGGCGAGAGCTGAAACAGGGAGTACCTTATGCGGCGGCACGCCAAAAGGCGGTGGAGCGGCTGGCTGGTCCGGAAGTCGCCGCGGTGCTGGCAGAACCGAACAACATCCTCGGTGTGGAATATCTGAAAGCGCTGCTTCAGAGAAATTCCGCAATCCAGCCGCTGACGATAGGGCGGCAGGGGATTGCCCACGACGGGAAAGAACCGTCCGGGCAGTTTGCCAGTGCGTCGGCCCTGCGCAGAATGCTGACTGGTTTGGCTCCGGTGCAGGCGGAGTCTTACCTTCCAGCGGCGGCGTGGGAGCTTTACCAGTGTGAGCTGGAGGCCGGCGGTGCGCCCTGCCGTTTGGAGGCGCTGGAGCGGGGAATTTTATATCGGCTCCGGACCATGGAGGCCGCGGACTTTGACCGCCTTCCGGATGTATCTGAGGGGCTTGCCGAGCGGCTTGTACGCGCGGCAAGATCGGCTGCAACATTGGAGGAGTTTTATACGCTTGCAAAAACCAAGCGGTACGCGCATGCGCGTTTGCGACGGATTGCCCTGTACGCGGCGCTTGGTGTAGTGCAAGAGGATGTGAAGCTGCAGCCTGCTTACCTGCGGATTCTTGGTATGAACCAGCGCGGCCGGGAAGTCGCCGCCCGGATGAAACAAACCTCCTCTCTGCCGTATGGAACCAGTTTCGCCAAGCTGGCGTCATACGGTGGGCGGATTGCGGAGATCGAATGCTGTGCTGCAGAGCTTTGGGCGCTTGGCACACCGAAGGTTTTGCCGTACGGGCGGGATTATACACAGGAGGCCATATTTCTATAATGCAAAACAGACGCCGGGTCATGGATCCGGCGTCTGTTTTTGATGGACGCGGCAAATCAGCCTTTGAAGCATGCCGGACTTTATGCCACTCGTGTGAAGCAAGCGGTATGAAACCAGAGCGGTTTGTTTGGTGGGCCGACGCTGGAAATTTTCTGCACGATGCACCTTGAAATGAATAGAGAAAACGTCAGCTTGGAACAGGGGAATGATGAATGCCGCCTTATTGCTCGATTGCACCAGGCGGCGTGAAGTCCCTTATGAATAAAAATTTGCTGTTTTACAGTCCGATATCCAGACAGATGGTTTTGCCGCAGAAGGGCTGGCAGGAATCCAGCAGCAGGGCGGGTTTGTAGGCGCCAAAGGTGAAAGTTTGGTCGGCGCAGAAAGAATCGGGGCTTTGTTCGCCGGTATCGCAGTTGAGCCCGCTTGGGATATCCAGTGCAATACGTTCTGCGTTGGCTGCATTGGCTTTGCGGAAAACAGCGCGCACCGGTTCCGGAAGTTCGCCGTGGAACCCAATGCCGAATACTGCGTCCACCAGAAAATCCGCCCGGGTAATTTCGCTGTACAGGCTGCTATCCAGTGGGAGGATCCGAACCTGCTCCGGTAGGCGGCTACGGTTGAGGGTGGCAAGCTCCGAAAGCTGTTCCCCGCAAAGAAATGAAATCGATACCGTCCACCCTTTTGGGGCGAGCAAACGGGCCATGACAAGGGCGTCCCCGCCATTGTTTCCTTTCCCGCACAAAAACAGGATGCGCGGCGCCCCGGCATGTGTGCGGGTAAGCTGCTGAGCCGCTTGAATTCCTGCGTTTTCCATGAGCTGTTCATAGCTTGTTCCGTTTTGCACAGCACGCGCTTCTGCCTGGCGCATTTCAGTGGCTGTAAGAATTCTCATTGCAAAAGGCTCCTTTCCGGTTTTAAACGCCCGGCTGTTTTTACAGCCGGGCGTTTGGATTTATTGAAAATGTTTAGACCCGCAGGCCTTTCTTAAATACAGAGTGAAAACAGTTGGAATAGAAAAAGACCAAACCATAGGCTCCTAAAGGCAGGGCAACACAGGAGAAAGGAGAAAGCTCCAGCCAGGAACCGGCACCGCTGAGCGCAACAAAGAAATTCGGGATGGAAAGAATGCAGCCAAACAACCCCATCAGAGAAGAAGAGACCAGCAAACTGAACGAGCAGGCATTGGTAGGGCCGCTGTAGAAAGCGAGCTTGCCATATTTTACAAAGAACAGGGTGGCAAAATATAAAAACAGAATGATAAAGACGTATTCTGAGGTGTTGGATTCGGTTGAATGGTCAAAAAAGACCATTAATATTTCTACACAACACCAAAGAGTCAGCACAATGTTGCGGAACAGAAATGCCGGAGAAGACGCCATGTGCTGCCTGGTTTTAATCCCCAAAGCCACAAAACAGCCTACACTGACCGCTGAAAGCAAAAACGAAAGGAAAAACAAAACGCCCCACTCTTTGGCCTGAACCATTTGCAGCACCAGTTGAAGCGCAATGCCGGCCGCACACAAAAAGGAAAAGAGCGAAACGCCCAACGTTTTCATATGCGGAACCGAAAGTTCCATTTTGCGCAGAAAAACGGCAGAAAGAAGCACCAGCACCGCTGTGACCGCCAACGTAACATCCAGCATGGGAAGTGAAAAATGCCACTCTTTGTAAAAGCCGGTGGAATAGTCAATGGCGTAGAGCAGCTGCATAATGCGGAATAAAACCCCAAGAGGGACAGCAAGCGCCAGTATAACGCCAAGAAGGACCTGTAGCACGGATGCAAACGGCTTCATGGATATCATCTGCTTTCCAGTTCAACGTAATTTTGTTTTTGCACAATGGCTTTATAGGCCGGGCGGACAATACGCTTGCCGTTTATAAGCTCTTCCATCCGGTGAGCGGCCCATCCCGCCATACGGGAAACCGCAAAGAGCGGGGTGAACAGATCAGACGGGATACCCAGCATGCGGTATACAAGCCCGGAGTACATATCCACATTGGCACTGATGACCTTTGAAGCACCCTTTTTGCGCTCAAAAATGGTTGGAGTAAGTTTTTCAATTGCCTCCAGCAGGCAGAGATCGTCCTCAAATTCGGTTCCGGCGGCTATGGCCTCGGCACGCTGTTTTAAAATGACGGCGCGCGGGTCGGATTTTGTATAAACGGCATGACCCATTCCGTAAATGAGACCGCTGCCGTCGCCCGCTTCCCGGTCGATAACCTTTTCAATGAAAGAGGCAATTTCGGTTTCGTCATGTACGTTTTGGATGTTGTCTTTAAAACATTCCAGCATTTCCGCTACTTTGATGTTGGCGCCCCCGTGACGCGGCCCCTTGAGGGCGCTGATGGCCCCCGCATAAGCGGCGTAAGCGTCGGTCCCCGTTGAGGTGAGGGAGCGGCAGGTAAAGGTGGAGTTGTTGCCGCCGCCGTGCTCCGCGTGGAGGACCAGACAGAGGTCGAGCAGCCGCGCTTCCTCTTTGGTATAGGTACGGTCCATCCGCAGGGAGGAGAGGATGCTCTGTGCAAAACCCTCTTCCAAATTGGAAGGGTGGAAGTACATGCTTTCATGGTCATAATGGCGGCGTTTGACCTGATAAGCGTTGACCATAATAGTTGGAATCCGCGCAATGAGCTTAATGGCCTTGTTCATCTCTGCGACCAAGGAGTTGTCCTCCGCGTTGTCGTCGTAGGAATACAGCGCCAGCACCGAGCGTGCCATTTTGTTCATGATATTGCGGGACGGAGCCTTGAAAATCATATCCTCGGCGAACCCTTCCGGCAGTTCGCGGTAAAAGCTGAGGATGGTCGTGAAGTCCTCCAGCTCAACTTTGTTGGGAAGAACTCCAAACAGCAGCAGATAAATGGTTTCTTCAAACCCATAGCGTCCGCCTTTTGTAAAGCCTGCAATAAGGTCTTCAATATCAATTCCGCGGTAGATGAGCTTGCCGTCAATGGGCTCGCGTTCATGCTCGTTGAGGACATAGCCATGGACGTTGCAGATTTTGGTAAGCCCTGCCACAACGCCGGTGCCGTCTGAGTTGCGCAGGCCGCGTTTGATGTCGTACTTTTTATAATAACCAGGGTCAATGGAGTTATATTCCTTAAAGCGCTCGCATAATGTTTCAATGGATTTATATTCTGTATCGGACAAATTCATTTGTGAGACCTCCCCAGTGTCCAAGCTGTACGCCCGGGAACCCGGCGACGTACAGATTATTTTTATTTTAAGGGATTTGCCGGTGGAAGTCAAGCGAGCGGTTTGGATGAAACGGTAATTTTTGAATGGGGTTCGTTCTTGTTATTCAAAATGGAGGGAGTATTAACTGAAATGTGACCTATAGTTTTTGAAAAATGCAGGAAATTATAAATAAAAATTCATCTTTGGAGGTCTTGTGTGATGAAAAAAGGATTGCTGAACCTTCTTCTGCTGTTTTTGGTGGTGCTGTGCATTCCACTGACGGCGTTTTTGGTCCCAACGCCTGCCGCCGTGCAGGACGGAAGTTCGGACTCAGGGACAGCGGGCGAAAGCGGCGGGGGCGGATCCACAGAAACCTTTAAATTGTTGCGGACCAGTACGGGCGAAGTGCTGGAGCTTTCGGCTGCGGATTACATCAAGGGGGTGGTCAGCGCCGAAATCCCAATGGATTATGAAACCGAGGCCATTAAAGCACAGGCGGTGGCGGCGCATACCTATGCTCTCCGGATGAAAGAGGCCAATACAGGAACCAACGCCGATTTAAAAGGCGCGGATTTCAGCGACGATCCCTCCAAATACCAGGCTTATGTCAGCCGGGAAGAATTTAGCAAAATGTACGGCGATAAAGCGGACGAATACTGGAAAAAGTGCAGCGACGCGGTCGATGCGGTGATTGGCAAGGTGATGCTGTATGAAGACGAACCGATTGCCGCCGCGTTCCATTCTACTTCATCCGGTAAGACCGAATCGGCAAAGGTGGTGTGGGGAGGCGACTACGCCTACCTGGTACCGGTGGACAGTGCCGCCGACCAGAACGCACCCTCTTACCTTTCGGAGAAAAAACTGACCTTTCAGGAACTCTCGGATGCGCTGAAACAATCCTACCCGGATTTTGTTTTGGACGGCGATAAAGTAGCGCTGTTTCAAATTCAATCCACCAGCGACTCCGGAACCATTACCGAGGCGCAGGTGGGCAACCTGACCTTGTCCGGCGTTCAGATTCGTGCGGCGCTTGGGCTGTCCTCGGCGAATTTTACGGTGCAGTACAAGGCGGAGGACGACAGCTACACCTTTACCACACGCGGTCTGGGGCATGGCGTTGGCATGAGCCAATACGGTGCAAACCAGATGGCGGCTTCCGGAAAAAGCTATGAGGAAATCCTCACCCACTATTACACCGGAATTACCCTCTCCGACCTTTAATTTTTGGTGCGGTTTGACCTGTCTGCTATTTTATATTATAATAGGACTCAAGAAGCTGCTCTGAAACGAACGTAATGGCCCCAGAGCAGTAAGCGGATGGGTGAAAAACAATATGAGCCCGGCCGGGAACGTGCCGGGCTTTTGTTTTGGAGATGGAAATGTACGCCAAACCTGCCCATTTTAAAGACACTGCCGCTTTTGCATTTGATAACGCCACAAGGGAGAAAAGAACACTTTTGCGATCTGCCCCGAAGGAGAGCCTTGTGGCGTTTGATCCAGCTCATTGGTTCAAAGCGGTGGATACCATGCAGAATCGATCCAATACAACACAGCAGACAACATAGAAAAAGCAGGTGGTTTCGTTGCAGCTGGTACAGTTGCTGTTTACACTCCTGGTGGCGGTGGCCGGTGGGCTGCTCGCCCAGAAAATCAAGGTGCCCGCCGGCGCCATGATCGGGGCCATGGTTGCGGTTGCGGCCCTGAATATTGCGACCGGACAGGCCTATCTGCCAACCGAGGTCAAGGTGGCGGTGCAGATCATTGCGGGGCTGTTCATCGGGGTAGGCATCCGTAAGAAGGATGTCCTTGCGCTGCGGCGAGTTATTGTCCCGGCAGTGCTTGCGGTGGTTTCGGTCATTGCCCTTACACTGGGAATGGGCCTTCTCCTCTGCCGGTTTACCGATTATGACCTCGTTACCTCGCTGTTTTCCTGCGCGCCGGGGGGATTAGTGGATATGACCCTCATCAGCTATGATATGGGGGCGGATACCTCGGTGGTTTCGGTACTCCAGCTTGTCCGTCTGATATCGGTCATGGCGCTGTTCCCGCCGGTGATTTCCCAGATTGTAAAGCATCACACCAGACGGCATCTGAAAGCGGCTGCGGTTTTACACGCTGACATGGATGCCGTGCAGGGAGAAGAACGGGAAGCTGCCGGTGGGGGATTGAAAGAAGCGAAATTGGCCCTGACCGAAAATAGGGCACTGCTGGAACCCGTGGCTGCGGCAGAAACGGCGTTCGAAAACCTGGAAACGGTTCCATATAGCGGTGCGGTACCGGCTGCTTTCCATGCGGCTGTAGAAAAAACAGATTCTTGTTTGGAAAACAAAGCACGGCTTGAAACCAGAGGGAACACAGCGTCTGCTGAAGAGCAGACGCCCGAACCCAAGCCGGCGAAAAAACGTGGGATGAGAGAACTGTTTATTACGCTGGTGGTCGGCGGGGTAAGCGGTTTGATTGGCTACCTTACGGGGATTCCGGCGGGTACCATTGTCTTTGCAATGGTGGGCGTTGCAATTCAGAACATCTTTTTTGACAACGCCTATATGCCGGTGCCGGTCAAAACCGGCGCACAGATTTGTTCCGGCGCTCTCATTGGCGTAGGAATTACTTTTGCGGCGGTACTGAGTCTGCAATATGCTGTGCTTCCGGCGCTGGCGTTTTTGGTGGGGTATCTGCTCATTAGTATGGTGATGAGCCTGGTGCTGTACCGCTTTACCGACCTTGATATTGGCACGGCGTTTTTCTGCTGTGCGCCGGGTGGGCTTTCCGACCTGACGCTGATTGCAGGTGACCTTGGCGCCGACGTTGCCAAGGTCACCATTTTTCAACTGTTGCGTTCGGTGAGCGTCATTGCGTTTTACCCCATGATTATTTCCGCTCTGATGACGCTTTTCCCGGGGCTATGACCGCACCGATTGGTACAAATACCCGTTTGTATCCCTGTATTGCGCCAAAACGGCCTTGCGTTGTGCAAACAGATGTCCGTGGGGAATTGAATAGAACATGAAACAAAAACCGCTCTGCCCTTGTGGGCAGGGCGGTTTTTCTGCCTGTGGGCGGCAGGGGATATTGGATGTTCGGCCGGTCTGGCGATGATTAGCCGACCGATGGAATAGAAGACATGCCGTTTTTCGGCTGGCTCCGGGAAACAACTGGACTTGCCGCGGAGCAGTTTAAACCGCGGTTTGGCCCGCTGGTTGGCGGGGTCGTCCATGAATTTGGTTTTATCAATGTGATTTGTATGAGGCGATTTACCAGAAAAGAGTCGTTTGAAATTTTATGATTTCCGTCACTTTTCATAAATAATGCTTTGTTTGCAGTATATTCTCAATTTGTTCAAGCTTTTCCCCGGAAGATTGCAGATAATATTAAGATGCGATAAAGAAACAGAACATGAAAACTTGGGGGCTTGAAATCGGTATGATGAAGCTTATCAAAATCTACAAGCCGTACGCTCTTTGGGTGCTGGTGATTTTTGCCCTGTTGTTTGTGCAGGCCATGACGGATTTGGCGCTGCCGGACTACATGTCAAACATCGTCAATAACGGGATAACCACAGGAGATACTGGTTATATCCTGCAAGAGGGCGGAAAAATGCTGCTTGTCGCGCTGCTGGGCGCGGTTTGCACCATTTTGGTCGGCTTCCTTTCCGCGCGCCTTGCCGCGGGGACGGCGCGCAACCTGCGCCATGATGTATTCCGCAAGGTAGAGCGTTTTTCAAACGCAGAGTTTGACCGCTTTTCGACAGCGTCCCTCATTACTAGGACAACCAACGACATCCAGCAGATTCAGATGCTTTCGGTCATGGCACTGCGCTTTGTGTTTTATGCGCCAATTATGGGCGTTGGCGGGGTGGTCAAGGCGGTGACCAAAAGCCCGAACCTGAGCTGGATCATCGCAGTGGCGGTGTTGGTGGTGATTGGGCTGGTGCTGGTGCTGTTCTCCCTTTCGGTGCCGAAGTTTAAGCTGGTTCAGAAGCTGGTCGACCGTTTAAACCTTGTCACTCGTGAAAGTCTGACCGGCATGATGGTCATCCGTGCTTTCAACACCCAGAAGCGGGAAGAAGAGCGTTTTGACGAGGTCAACCGCGACCTGACCAAAACCAACCTCTTTGTCAACCGCCTGATGGTCTTTATGATGCCGGTGATGATGTTCGTCATGAATGCCGTGCAGATCACCATTATCTGGATTGGAGCGGGGCAGGTGGACGCCGGGGCGATTCAGGTGGGGGATATGATGGCGTTTATGCAATACGCCATGCAGATCATTATGTCCTTCCTGATGATTTCGGTCATGTTTATCATGCTGCCGCGTGCCTCGGTCTCTGCGGAACGCATCAACGAGGTGCTCGACACCGAGCCGGTGATCCAGGACAAGGATGCACCCAAACACTTTCCGTCTGATTTTAAAGGCGTTGTGGAATTCCACGACGTAACCTTTACCTATCCCGGCGCGTCGGAGCCGGTGCTCAACGACATCAACTTTGTTGCAAAACCGGGCGAGACAACGGCTTTTATTGGTAGTACCGGGTCCGGGAAATCCACCCTTGTCAACCTGATCGACCGCTTCTACGATGTATCGGCGGGGCATATTTCGATTGACGGGGTGGATATCCGCGACGTCACCCAGCACGAGCTGCGTGAAAAAATTGGCTTTGTGCCGCAGAAGGGCGTGCTCTTTTCCGGAACCATTGCGTCCAACCTCCGGTATGGAAAAGAAGATGCGGCAGAGCAAGAACTGATTGCAGCTTCCCGTATTGCGCAGGCCGCTGAATTTATTGACGAAAAGGAAAATAGGTACGATTCGGACATTGCACAGGGGGGCGGCAACGTCTCAGGCGGACAGAAACAGCGCCTTTCCATTGCGCGCGCGCTGGTCAAGCAGGCACCGATCTACATTTTTGACGACAGCTTTTCCGCACTTGATTTTAAGACCGACGCGGCGCTCCGGCGCGCGCTCAAGCAGGAGACAGGGGAGTCCACCGTGCTTATCGTTGCGCAGCGCATCAGCACCATTATGGGCGCCGAACAGATTATTGTGCTGGATGAAGGCCGTATTGTCGGCAAAGGGACCCACCGGGAACTGTTGCAGAACTGCGCGGTTTACCGTGAAATTGCCCAGTCGCAGCTGTCAGAGGAGGAGCTTGAATTATGAGTGAAAAAGCAAACTTCCAGCCCAAACGCCGCGGCCCGATGGGCGGACATGGGCACGGCCCGGGAATTCCCGGCGAAAAGGCCAAAAATTTTAAGGGCACCATGGGTACCCTTGCCCGTTACCTGAAACCGTTTCTGCCTTCCATTATTATTGTGTTTGTCTTTGCCATTGCGAGTACGGTGTTTGCCATTGTGGGGCCAAAAATCCTCGGCAATGCGACCACCGAGATTTTCAACGGCGTTATGGGGAAAATGGCCGGTATTTCAAACGGCATTGATTTCGGAAAGGTCGGAGAAATCCTGCTGACCCTGCTTGGAATTTACCTGGTCAGCGCGGCGTTTTCCTACCTGCAAAACTTTTTAATGACCGGCGTTTCCATGAAGCTGACCTACCGGCTGCGCAAGGAGATTTCAGAAAAAATCAACCGCCTGCCGTTAAGCTACTTTGACACCCGTACCCATGGCGAGGTACTCTCCCGTGTGACCAACGACATCGATACCGTCAGCAACTCGCTCAACCAGAGCTTAACCCAGCTTATCACGGCAATCACCACCATAGTAGGCGTGTTGATTATGATGTTCTCCATCAGCTGGTTGTTGACCGTCGTCACTCTTATCATCATCCCGGTTGCGCTGCTGCTGGTCATGGTCATTGTCAAACGAAGCCAAAAACACTTTATCAACCAGCAGCGCTATCTGGGCGAGGTCAATGGGCACATTGAAGAAATGTACGCCGGCCACAACGTCATGCGTGCTTTCAATGGCGAAGAAAAAAGCATTGAAAAGTTTGACGGGCTCAATCAAAAGCTCTATGGTTCGGCGTGGAAATCCCAATTCCTCTCTGGGCTGATGATGCCGATCATGCAGTTTGTCGGCAACCTTGGCTATGTGGCGGTCTGTGTACTCGGCGGCTTTCTTGCGGTGTCCGACATCGTCTGGTTCGGCGGCGCGGTGACCGTCGGCAGGATTGCAGTCGGTGATATTCAGGCATTTATACAATATGTACGCCTTTTTAACCAGCCGATTACCCAGACCATGAACATCGCAAACGTCTTTCAGTCCACAGCTGCGGCGGCGGAGCGGGTTTTTGAGTTTCTTGCGGAACCGGAAGAAACTGCGGACAGCAGCCAGCCAGTGAAACCGGAGAAGATTGAAGGACGCGTTGAGTTTAAAGATGTCAAATTCGGCTATCTTGCCGATAAAATCATCATCAACGACTTTTCCGCCAAGGTGGAACCGGGCCGAAAGGTTGCCATTGTCGGGCCGACAGGCGCCGGCAAGACCACCATGGTGAAGCTGCTGCTGCGCTATTACGACGTCAGCGACGGCGCTATCCTGCTTGACGGGCACGATATTCGGGAATACACCCGCACCGATCTGCGTGATGCCTTCGGTATGGTATTGCAGGACACCTGGCTGTTCAAGGGCACCATCATGGAGAACATTCGCTATGGACGGCTGGACGCCACTGACGAGGAGGTTATGAAGGCGGCCAAGGCGGCGCATGCGGATCATTTCATCCATACTCTGCCAGAGGGCTACCAGTTTGAACTCAACGAGGAATCCAGCAATGTGTCGCAGGGGCAGAAACAGCTCATTACCATTGCGCGCGCTATTCTTTCAAATCCAGCGGTATTGATTCTCGACGAGGCGACCAGCTCGGTGGACACCCGTACCGAGGTGCGCATTCAGCGCGCCATGCAGAACCTCATGAAAGGGCGTACCAGCTTCATCATTGCCCACAGGCTTTCGACCATCCGCGATGCGGACATGATTCTGGTCATGCGTGACGGAGACATTGTGGAGCAAGGGAATCACGATGAATTGATCGCTCAAAACGGCTTCTACGCACAGCTTTACAACAGCCAGTTTGAAACAAGCGAGGCTGGTTAAAAGAAAAAAGGACCGCAGCGCGGTCCTTTTTTCTTTTCAGCGGAACGGTCGGGACGGGCCACCGCATATTTTCTCCCTGTGGGACAGGCCGTACGGAAAGGAAATGGCTGGTACTGAAACGACTGCCGGCATATCCTGTACCGAAAACCGGATTCAGCTCTGGCCTGATGGGGTGAGCTTCGACAGAATCTCCTCGTGCAGGGCGCTGCGAACCTTGCTGAAGTCGCCTTCTTCCGGGCACTGCACCGCCACAATGGCTCCGGCGGTTGGCAGCACGGTTGTGATCTGCCCGAACGCGCCGTCGGCCCGGTATGCCTGCGGATAAGGAGAGCACCAGAACTGGTAGCCGTAACCGCAGTGCCAAATGCTGTCAGGCGGTGTGTCAATCTGCTTTTTAGTTGCTTCCCGCACCCAGGCAGGATCGACAAGGGGGGCGCCGTCCCATTTGCCTTGGTTCAGATAAAGACGGCCGAGTTTCATCATGTCGGTGAGTTTCAGGTGCATTCCCCCGCCGCCTACCGGGTGCCCTTTGGGGCAGCATTCCCAAATGGGGAGGCCAATGCCAAGCGGCTGAAAAATCTTGCAGTAGAGGTATTCAGAGAGGTTCATTCCGACCGCTTTCTCCACCATTCGTCCGGCGAGAATGCTGTCCGCCGTCGAGTAGAGAAAACGGCTGCCCGGCTCCTCCTTGACCGGCTGGGAAAGCATATAGGCGATGTAATCCGGTGCGCCGGTTCCGGCACGGCGGTCCACCCCCATGAGCAATGGTTCCCCAAAACCGGAGGACATGGTGAGCAGGCTGCGCAGGGTGATACGGGAAAGCCGCGGAGAAGCGTTTTTTGGTACCGCTTCCGGGAAAAAGCCGACAAGCGGGTCGTCGAGCGTGAGTTTCCCCTCTGAAATGGCAATGCCGGCGGCGGTCGCCATAAAGCTTTTGGTGTGGGAGTAGATGTTGCGGGGACGGTCGGGAACCCACCGGTGCTCTATGAAATAACCATCCTCTGTTTCAATGGCAATGCCCTCAATGGCGAGCCGATCCTGTTCCACCCGTTTGATGAAATGTTCCAATAACCGATCCATACCGTAACCTCCTGCACCAATTAAAAAGCGTTTTGGCTTTTTGTTTTCATTATAGCGCCGCAATGGCAAATTGCAAGCCGCGTTCATAGCCATAGCTAAAATTTACCGCCTATGAGGGCCCATGGGTTCCCAATGGATGGATATTCGGTTTGTTTGTGCTATACTGGTTTTACAATGAGTGACACACAAGGGGGAAATGAGACAATGTACGAACACCATCGGCAGTCAATCGAAAACCTGCTGGATTATTTTAAGGACGACCAGCAGATCACAGCGATCATTTTGGGCGGTTCGGTCGCCAAAGGGTGCGCCAGGGAGGATTCCGATATCGACGCCATCCTTGTCGTGCCGGAATCCCGGTATGCCTGCCTGGAACGGGAAAATCGGCTGACGGAATGCGTTTATGGGCACTGCACCTATGAAAAGGGATATTTTGACCTGAAATACTGCACCAAAGCCTATTTAAAGGCATTGGCGCGGGAGGGGAGCGAGCCTTCGCGAAACGCTTTCTTATCCGCGAAATGCTTGTTTTCCAAAGATCCGGAAATTGAAGAACTGATTTCCAGTATCCCGGTGTTTCAAAAGGCAGAGCAGCAGGAGAAGATGCTCTCTTTTTATGCAGCATTTCGGCTGAACAGCGGATATTTCTGGCGGGTTTCAGGGGATAACCCCTACCTGCGGGCGCGGGTAACCGTCGATATGGTGCTGTTCGGCCTCCGGCTTTTGTTGGAGGAGAACGAGGTGTTGTACCCCTGCCACAAAGCGCTGCTGCAGACCGTTGCCGCATTAAAAAACCGGCCGGAACGGCTTGTGGACGATGCCGTGCGTTTTTTGCAGAGTTCAACCGAAGAAAATAAAACCCGTTTTGAACAGCAGGTTTTGAGGGCGCTGGCATTCCAGCCGCCGGCGGATTATTCCGAGGTATTAACGCGCTATACCGACGACAATGAGCTGTGGTGGTACAAGCACCGCCCCAGCATTGCTGAGTGGTAACCCGAGCTTGAACAGCTTTCAATTCCTGTAGGCATTGCACAAGAATTGTGGGCAAAGTTTGAGCGTTCCTCGCATAGGCTTTTGGCCGGAGGAGTGCTATAATGAAAACAATATTGGTGTGGGTGCGCCTATGCCAAGCATTTGACAACACAACCGTAGAATCGACCATTTTCGTTACAGCAATATGGGAGGCAATGTATGAAGCAGGCAAAGGTCATTATCGACAAGGATTACCAGATCAGTGAAGTGGATAAACGCTTGTATGGTTCGTTTGTGGAACATTTGGGCCGCACGGTGTACGGCGGTATTTATGAGCCGGGACATCCGACTGCGGATGAAAACGGCTTCCGCGGCGACGTAAAGGAACTGCTTAAAGAGCTGGGAGTAACCATTCTGCGTTATCCGGGCGGCAACTTCGTCTCGGGCTATGACTGGAAGGACGGCATTGGCCCCAAGGATCAGCGTCCGAAAAAGTTTGATCCGGCTTGGAAGGTCATTGAAACCAACGAGGTTGGTACCAACGAATTCGCAAAATTTGCCAAAGATATTGGCGTTGACGTTATGATGGCAGTTAACATGGGCACTGGTACCCCGAAGGATGCGGGCGAAATCATTGACTACTGCAACGGCAAGGGCGGCACCTATTGGAGCGACCTGCGCAAACAGCACGGCGTGGAGGAGCCTCACGGCTTCAAAACCTGGTGTATTGGCAATGAGATGGACGGCCCGTGGCAGATTTGTGCAATGGATGCCGACGAATACGCCAAAAAAGCAAATGAAGCGGCTAAAATTATGCGCTGGACCGATCCCAACGCCGAATTTGTCTTCTGCGGAAGCTGTGCGACCGAGCCGGAGCATAAAACCTACGGCGTCTGGGACCGTGAGGTGCTGGAGCGCGCTTATGAGAACATCGATTACATCTCTATCCACCGTTACTACAACTATACGCCGGCGGCAAACATGTTCTATCCGCTGGTGGATACCTTTGAGGATATTCCGCACTTCTTTGCTGAAATGCAGGAGTTCATTGACACGGTAGTTTCTGCTGCGGATTATGTCAAGGGCTACAAGCATTCGAACAAAACCGTCAATCTCTCGTTTGATGAGTGGGGCGTTATTACCAGCGACCGCGGCGACGGCAGCAACAAAAAGCGCGGCTATTCCGCCTTTACCCAGATTGACGCCATGATTTACGGCGGTATGCTCTGCACCCTGATCAATAATTCCGACCGTGTTAAAATTGCAAACCAATCGCTGTTGGTCAACAACGGCGGTATGATCTCCACCCAAGCAGGCGGCGGGGTCATCAAGCAGGGTACTTTCTATCCCTTTATGCATGTAGCGAAATACGGCCGCGGTATTGCTGTTCAGACAGTGGTTCACAGCCCGATGGTGGAGACGGCGCATTATGGGCAGGAGCCTGCCATTACCAACGCTGCGGTCTACAATCCGGAAACCAAAGAGTTCACGGTTTTTGCCGTTAACTGCTCGATGGAGGACGATATTGAGACGACCTTTGACCTGCGTTCCTTTGGCGATTTGGAGGGCGTAGAGCGCATTGAGCTTTACAACGAAGATCCGTTTGTCCGCAATACCTTTGAAACGCCGGACGTCATTCAGGCGACCAGCCTGCCGGTGGTTTCCCCGGTAGATGGCAAACTCACCGCTGTGCTCAAAAAGCATTCCTGGAATGTATTCCGTCTCCGTGCAAAATAAGCTGTTCCCGACCTACACATAACACAAAGAACCGGCATGGCAGATTGTTCTGCCATGCCGGTTCTGCATACTGCGGGGAAAATTAAAGGTTCCTTTGGAACGGCGGAATTCACCGCAGCGCCGGTTCCTTTTGCAGATTTGGTGCGTCGGTACAGCCGTTTACCGCACACCGAGGTACTCCTCCAGCGTGATACCCTGCTCCATAATAGCGGTTGCGTGCTCCACACCAACATAACGGTAGTGCCAGGGCTCGTAAACAATCTTGGTGATGTCGCTTTTCCCTTTGGGGAACCGCTCGATAAATCCGTATTCCGCACAGTGTGCCTTGAGCCATGCATAAGCTTCGGTTTCGGCGAAATCCTCGGTGATGCCGCCGGTCCATTCGGCACACATGATATCCGCGGCAAGACCGGTCTGATGTTCGCTGGTGCCGGGAACAGCGACGTTGGCGGCAGTTTCGGTAATGGCTTCCTGTTCGGTCATCCCCTGTGCCTTGAGCTGTCTGACGTTGTCGTTGAACAGCCCCTCTTGGTATTCCTGAGTGCGATAAGAGGACAAAACCCAGAGGTTGATGCCGTCTTTTTTGGCATCGGCGATCATTTGCTTCATGTCGCCGGCTGCGCGTGCGTCCATCTGGTATTTTCCCTGTACATATTCCAGCTCCGGTTGGTAACCGTCCGGAATGGAATGGCTGGGATTGACCAGAAGCAGCCGCCAGTCATTTTTGTCAATACTGCTTTCCGTGGTGCTCACCTCACTTGATGATGTGGCAGGCTGTCCGCCCACCTGTGCAGAAGCAGAGGATTCTGAACTGGAGGCAGAAATATTGCTGCCTGTAGCGTCCTGCAACTGCTTTGTGTCCATGTAATGGGTAACGGCGACGCTTGCTGCGACAAGCGCCCCTGCGGCTACGGTAAAGACAGCCGCTTTTGCAATTCCTTTCATTTTGAGCCCTCCCAGTCTGGATTCTCCGGAACGTTGCATGGCCCGGATGGCGGGCGCGGCCCTGCGCCCATGCCTTTTTCTATTATTTGCCGTTTGGGTCAAAATAATTGCCGGAACCTGTCACTCATAAAAATTGGTTGAAAGGTTGCCGCCTGAAATGGGCCAGGATGGCTCACAAGGGTCCATTATGTTGCAGAGATATCAACAAAAAGTCCGATACGAGAAAGTACACAGGATATATTTAAATAGAAAATGGAATTGGTTGATTTTTAAAACGCCTGGAAAGACCGTTTGGGGAAATAGCTTTGCGGAAAATGCCGGACTGTAAAAAAGAGACTACTGGTTTTAAAAGAAGATATTAAAATTTTTGATTGTATTCATTTGAAATTTATGATACAATATATAGTAATGATATTTGAAAATGAATACAATATAAGGGGGATAACCATGAAAATCAACCAGAATGCCGAGCTCGTACTCAGCCGCAGGTACTTAAAAAAGGACGAGCACGGCCAAACAATAGAAACCGTTGAAGGCCTGTTTGAGCGTGTAGCCGGGGCGATTGCAGAAGCTGACCTTCATTTTGACAAGGCCGCCGATGTAGCGGCAGTCAAACAGGAATTTTATGACATGATGACCAATCTGGAGTTTTTGCCGAACTCTCCAACCCTGATGAATGCTGGCCGCCCGCTCGGGCAGCTTTCGGCCTGTTTTGTTCTGCCGGTGGAGGACAGCATGGAGGGGATTTTTGAGGCCATCAAGCAGGCGGCGCTCATTCATAAAAGCGGCGGCGGCACCGGCTTTTCCTTCTCCCGCCTGCGTCCGGCGGGCGCGACCGTCAACTCCACCGGCGGCGTTGCCAGCGGGCCCATCAGCTTTATGCGGGTTTTCAACATGGCGACCGAGGCGGTGAAACAGGGCGGCACCCGGCGTGGAGCCAATATGGGCATCCTGCGGATCGACCATCCGGACATCCTCGCCTTTATCGACTGCAAAAAAGACAACGCAGATATCACCAACTTCAACATTTCGGTGGGTATCACCGAAAAATTCATGCAGGCGGTGGAAAACAACCAGCCGTACGATTTGGTGGATCCTTCCACCAAAGAGGTGGTCAAACAGCTCAACGCCCGCGAGGTCTATGAGAAAATTGTCGAAGCCGCGTGGCGTAACGGCGAGCCGGGCATCATCTTTTTGGACCGGCTCAACCGCGATAATGTTGTGCCGGAGATTGCGGAAATTGAAAGCACCAATCCCTGCGGTGAACAGCCGCTGCTGCCGTACGAGAGCTGCAACCTTGGTTCGATCAACCTGGTCGCCATGCTCGACGAGAATGCAGACGGCACCTACACCCTTAACTATGACCGCCTTGCGAAAACTGCACGCAAAGCAGTGCATTTCCTTGACAATGTCATTGAGGTCAACCGGTACCCGATTGACAAAATCGAGGAAACCACCAAGCAGCTCCGCAAAATTGGATTGGGCGTCATGGGCTTTGCGGACATGCTGCTGCGTCTGGGTATCCCGTACAATTCTGACCAAGGCGTTGCGCTCGGCGAAAAGGTGATGCAGTTTATCCATGAAAACGGTTGGGCAGAAAGCCGGGAACTTGCCAAGACCCGTGGTTCTTTCCCGCTCTTTGAAAAAAGCACCCTCAAGGACGGCGAGCCGGTGCGCAACGCAACGGTGACCACCATTGCGCCGACCGGAACCCTTTCCATTATAGCGGGGGTGAGTTCCGGCGTTGAACCGGTATTTGCCTACGCGTTTATCCGCAACGTCATGGACAACACCGAAATGGTGGAGGTTAACCCCATTTTGAAGGATACCCTTCAGAAGCGCGGCCTTTATACCGAGGAGTTGATGCGTAAAATTGCGTCGGAGGGAACCCTTGCGCATATTGCAGAGCTGCCGGAGGATATCAAACAGGTGTTTGTCTGCTCACACGACGTCAGTCCGGCATATCATATTAAGATGCAGGCGGGCTTCCAGCATTACACCGACAACGCGGTATCCAAAACGGTTAACTTCCAGAACAGTGCAACGGTGGAAGAGGTGCAGGAGGTTTACGACCTCGCCTATAAGCTCGGCTGCAAGGGTGTGACCATTTACCGCGACGGCTCGCGGGATAGTCAGGTGCTCAACATCGGCAAGGTGAAACGCGGCGAGGGCGAAGCGGCAGAGGAAACGCCGGTTTACCCGACGAATATCACCCCGCGCCCACGCCCGGAGGTCACCAGCGGTTTTACCGAGCGGGTCAAAATTGGCTGCGGCAACCTGTATGTTACCGTCAATTACGACGAAAATGGCATTTGTGAAGTGTTCACCAGCACCGGCAAGGCGGGCGGCTGCCCGTCCCAGTCCGAAGCGACGGCGCGGCTTGCATCGATTGCCCTGCGTTCCGGCATTTCGGTGGAGGAGATTCTTGACCAGCTCAAGGGCATCCGCTGCCCATCTACCGTGCGTCAGCAGGGGATGAAATGCACCTCCTGCCCGGACGGCATTGCGAAGGTCATTAAAAAGGTGGATGATTTGATTAAAAACGGCGGTTCCCCGGCCATGCCGCCGATTATCCCGAATGCGGCGCCTGCAGCGGGCCTGCCGAACGGAAATGCGGATAAGGGCTTTAAGTTCTGCCCGGAGTGTGGCGCGGCGGTGGAACATGAGGGCGGTTGTGTTGTCTGCCGCAACTGCGGCTACAGCAAATGCGGCTGATAAGATGAGCAAATAGCGGAATAGCATTCTGCGCAAGATCATGTTCACAACGGCTGTGCCTGCGACACTGCAAAAAAGGGAGCTGCTTAACAGGCGGCTTCCTTTTTTTTGAGGCAAAGGATGTTAAAATATTTTTAACATCCTGACATTTTTCGCATTGTGTGTTATAATAAAAATGATTATTACATTGAATGCGAGGAACCGATATGACTATGGAAAAATCATGCGGTGCGCTGGTGTTCCGCCGTTTTCACGGCAACACCGAGCTTCTCCTCATCAAGCATGCAAACGGGGGGCATTGGTCCTTTCCGAAAGGGCATGTGGAACCCGGGGAGACCGAGGTGGAAACGGCGCTTCGGGAAATCAAGGAGGAAACGGGAATTGACGTGATCATTGACCCGAGCTTCCGGGAAGTGATTTCCTATTCGCCGAAAAAAGACACCCAAAAGGATGTTATCTACTTCGTTGCACGGGCACAGAATTACGATTACACCCCCCAGGAAGAGGAGATTGCGCAGATTAAGTGGGTGGAAATCAACCGGGCGCACACCATTTTGACCTATGATAATGACAAACAGCTGGTCAACAAGGCGAAGCAGGTTATTAAGTAGGACAAGCCAGAAACAAAAAACAGCGGCGTTTCCTTTTGGAAACGCCGCTGTTTTTTGCAGCCTTGGAGCATAGTGCAGAGTATGGGGAGCCTTGCTAGGTAATTTTTTGAAGGTATGTGAAGCGTACCCGGAAAACAGAGGAAAACCGCCGGAATGTTTTTGTGTGTTTCCTTTGTGTATGTTTTGATTGCTTGCTGCCAATACTGGTTCTGACGGAATACGAGTGACCGGGAGGAAACAGTATGGCAAAAAAACACATTGGTTTCAAAGCGTTTGCATTTGCGTTTATGGTGTCTCTTGCAGCGCTTGGTCTGCTGAGTGCGGGCATTATGGCGGCGATCAGCCTCACGTCGCCAGCGGAGGAATCCCAGCAATCGGTGGTGGGACCGCCGGGGTACCAGCCGCGAGCGGAGGACAGCATGACCATACTGTTTATGGGAAGCCGGGATGATACCGTTCCGCCGGATCGGTACATGCTAATGCGGTTTTATCCTGCCGAACGGGTGCTGCGGCTGGTACCAATTCCGCGAGAGCTTGAGGCGACGGTGAATATTAAGACCGGCACGCTGCCGGAGCTATACGATTACGGCGGCGTGCAAATGGTCTGTGACGCCGTACGCAATGTGTTTTCCATCAAGGTGGACCGCTATGTCAAATACAACAGCGAAGAGTTCATTGACCTGGTGGATCTGTTTGGCGGCGTAGAAACCAATGTGGAGCAGACAACGGAATATACATCGGAAAAGGGAAGCACCGTCCGCCTTGTGGAGGGGCTGCAACTATTGAACGGCAAAAAGCTGCTGGAATATCTGAGTAGTCCGTTGGTTGCAGGGCTTGAGGAAAATGAGGCGTTGAAACGCCGTGCGGAGCTGCTTGCTTCGGGTATTGAGCAGCGGTTGGTGGACAGCATTGCGAGCCGTGCAGACGCGCTGTTTGCCTCCTTTGTAGACCTTGTGCAGACCAACATTACAAACTACGACTACACCGTCCGCAAGGAAGCAACTGGCTATATTGCGCAGTCGGAACAGGATAAGGCGGTGTATCGACTGATTGACGGAAGCTATACCGGGACAAAGGACGAAAAAAGATTCACCCCTTCGCCCGAAGGCAAAGAGGTGATGCAAAGCTGGTTTGAGCCGTATGGGGATTAACCCATACGGTTTTTGTTTACGCTTGGAAAGGCTCTTGGTATTTTGCAAGGAAAGCATCAAGGGACATGGAGCCGAGATCGCCCGCGTCGCGGTCACGCACCGAGACGGTGCCTTCACCGGCCTCTTTGTCGCCGACAACCAGCATAAGCGGTACCTTTTCGAGCTGTGCTTCGCGGATTTTGTATCCAACTTTTTCGTTGCGCTCGTCGGTCTCAACCCTTACGCCAGCATCAAAGAGCTTAGCGGCAACCGATTTTGCGTAATCCAGGTGCTTTTCGCTGATGGGGATGACCTTGACCTGAACCGGAGCCAGCCAGAGCGGGAATGCGCCTGCGTAATGCTCGGTCAGGATGCCGATAAACCGTTCAATGCTGCCAAATACCACACGGTGAATCATGATGGGGCGGTGGCGTTCGCCGTCCGCGCCGGTGTACTCAAGCTGGAACCGTTCGGGAAGCTGGAAGTCAAGCTGGATGGTTCCGCACTGCCAGGTGCGGCCAATGCAGTCGGTCAGGTGGAAGTCGAGCTTCGGCCCGTAGAAGGCGCCGTCGCCCTCGTTGACCTCGTAGTCGTAGCCGAGCTCGGTGATGGCGTCGCGCAGGGCTTCGGTTGCAAGCTCCCATTGTGCGTCGTCCCCCATGTGATCCTCCGGCATGGTCGAAAGCTCAATGTGGTATTCAAAGCCGAAGCTCTGGTAGACCTTGTCAATCAACTGTACAACGCCTTTGATTTCATCCTTAATCTGTTCCGGCATCATAAAGATATGCGCGTCGTCCTGGGTGAAGCAGCGTACCCGCATCAGCCCGTGCAGAGCGCCGGACAGTTCGTGACGGTGAACAACGCCGAGCTCACCCATCCGCAGCGGCAGATCGCGGTAGGAGTGCATTTTGGTCTTGTAGACGAGAATACCGCCGGGGCAGTTCATTGGCTTAATGGCGAAGTCCTGGTCGTCAATGACGGTGGTGTACATATTCTTTTCGTAATGGCCCCAGTGGCCGCTCTGCTCCCAGAGAGAACGGGAGAGGATCATCGGGGTGCTAATTTCCTGATAGCCTGCTTCGCGGTGGATCTGGCGCCAGTAGTCAATCAGACGGTTTTTCAGCACCATGCCTTTGGGGAGGAAGAAGGGGAAACCAGGGCCTTCATCCATAATGGTGAAAAGCTCCAGTTCTTTGCCGAGTTTGCGGTGGTCGCGCTTTTTGGCCTCCTCCAGCATGGTGAGGTAGGCTTCCAGCTCGCTCGCTTTGGGGAAGGTGATGCCGTAAATACGGCAGAGCTGCTGCTTGTTCGCATCGCCGCGCCAGTAAGCGCCGGTTGAACTGGTGAGCTTAATGGCCTTGATGGGCGCGGTGTTGATGAGGTGCGGGCCGGCGCAGAGGTCGGTGAAATCACCCAGCGTGTAGAAGCTAATCGGCTCGCCTGAAGCGGCGTGCTCGGCAATGAGTTCCACTTTGTAGGGCTCGCCTTCGGACTCCATCTTTTGGGTAGCCTGCTCTGGGGGAAGTTCAAAGCGGACCAAATCTGGGTTGGATTTGGCGTTTTTCTTCATCAGAGCCTCGATTTTTTCAAGATCTTCGGCGGAAAACGGCTCTTTAACGTCAAAATCATAATAAAAGCCGTTGTCAATGGCCGGGCCGATGGCAAGTTTTGCCTCCGGGAACAGTTGCTTAACCGCCTGCGCGAGCAGGTGAGAAGAGGTGTGCCAGAAGGTTTTTTTGCCGTCTTCATCGTCAAAGGTGCAGATGGCAAGCTCGCAGTCCTCGTGAAGCGGGGTGCGCAGGTCGCACACCCTGCCGTTTATTTTACAGCAGCAAGCGGCTTTGTAAAGGCCCATTCCAAGGTCTTTTGCGACATCGGCGGCCGTAATGCCGGCTTCATATTCCTTGACGGTTCCGCCTTTGAGTGTGACATGAATCATACGTTTTCACAATCCTTTCTATCCAGAAGAGCCCGCTGCGGAATGCGGCGGGACAGCTGTGTTGACGGGGACAAAATCGGGCCGGCGGCGCATATCCTGCGGGGAACGGCGGATAAAAAACAAGCCTCATCCCAAAACCATTGGGATGAGGCACAAATTGCTCCACGGTTCCACCCAACTTGCAGGAAACCCTGCCAGCTCGCGGTTTTTGATAACGGAGAGCCGAAACTCCGTTGCGGTTCTGCCGGAAACCGGTTGCCGCACGCTCCAAGGTGGTAACAAGGCCTTTCGTTCTGACACCGCTCACAGCGCAAGGCGGCGTTCTCTGACAGACGGCGGGCATTGCCATGTCCTTTTCAACACTTTGCTTCTTGTTTCTATGATAGCAAACTTTTTGGAAATGTCAACCGGGTTTCAAAAGATTTTCATCGTTATTTTTGTAAGAACAGCGCGCATCATCTGCCAATAATGCGGTGATAGTGGTGCACGGACCTGCTGTTTTGCAGATGGGCGAAACAGTGCAAAAGACGCGCTTGGATGCGATTAGAGGTTCATTTTGCTTGCATGGCTCCCACAGCCGGGAACCAGATGAATGCTTGGATTTCAAAGATGCGCGTTACGCCTTGCTGCGCAGAAATGGTTGTACCGATTTTACAAAATCCAATACAAATTCCCTGCAGAAATTTCCGCAGGGAATTTGTGAGGCTCCGGGTGATTTGCCCGGCATTATTTAATTTTGCGCGCTTCCAGATAATACCGTTTATCCCAGGCATGCCCCATCGAGAAGGTTTTGCGGGGGAGGGCGGAATCGAGAATCACAGTGGGGTAAAGCTCGCTTTTTTGCATATCCGGCAGAAAGAAGCCGATGCTCCCTGGTTCTGCCGCAAGCTTTTCCACGACCTCTGCGCCATGGATGTAATCGACGCGCCCGCCTTTGGCGGCGAGATAGCCGTCCAGGAAATGCTGCAGGGTGCCGACGGCGAGATTGGCCTGCGGATGCGGCACCGTGAGAGTACCGCGTTTGCCCTGATAAATGTAGTCAAAGGCGTGGCCTTCCGCCTTGCCGTCCACAGCACCGCATTCGCTGTGCAGGGAGGCCAGCAGGTCCTCCGGATCAACATCAAATACAATGCGGTGAATGGCTTCAAACTCCAGTGAAGGATCGTGCAGGTTGACAAGCTCCACCAGCGCATACCGGGCAGGAGAGGCTTTTGCCGCCGTCTCGCCCACCTGTTGTTTGAGGTTTTCGTAACAGGCTTTGGCGGTGGCGAGGGAATGGTTGCCGTCTCCAACGGCAAAGACCAGGTTTTCTGAGGCCGGTTTGCCATATTTTTGCGCAAATGCCTCCGGATTGGCAAGCGCTTCAAAGGCGCCGGCAAGGGATTCGTAATCAGACTGGTCAACGAGATAGCCCTCAATCGAGCCGCCGTTTAACATCAGTTCGGTTTCGTATACCTTGCGGTAACTGCCGCGCTTTTCAGCGAGCGGTTCAATGACGGTGTGCTCTGGATCGTCAATCAGCAGCATGATATGCGGCAGCTCAAGGGGGGCGTTTTCCCGTACCCGCACCCGCGGCGGAATGCGTTCCAGCACAGTGCCTTCGGTTGCGCGGATGCGGGTGGTGGAGCCTTTGTTGTAATCGTACTGTTCCAGATCGACCGCGCCCATCAGGCCGGTGCGCACCTTGCCGTCCGCCTGGGTGCGGCGGGTGAGGATGAACGCCTGCGGGTGGGTTACAAATACGCCGGAATCAAGATAGCGGTTCATGGCGCACTGGATAGAGGAAATGCGCTGATCAAACCCCGGCTGCTCCAGGTAGATTTCCGGGAAAACGAGGTTCAGCGTACTCGGCGCATCGCCGACGATGACGGCGGCCTTTTCCCAGTAATCCGGTTCAGAGGTGTACTGGTCGCAGGCGACCACACACCATTTGTTCAAGTCGGCGTTGCGGGGAAGCAGGATATTTGCGGGGCCAAAGCCAATGGATTCAAAACGTTTCAAATAGCGACACATCCTTTTATAATTTAGGGCCGTCCGGCCCGGGAAAAGCGGAACACAAAACCGGCGGCGTGTTTGTCGTTGCGGTGTGGCCAAGCAGCCGGTACAGACTTGTAAAGCGTGCTGCCATGACGCGGACAGACGAGGTGAAAACCGGTTTTGGCCAGACAAGATCCAGCCGTCTGCGCCATGCTTATGTACCGTAAGTGTGGTTTAGCCTTCTGCCCAGCCTTTGCTGCGTGCAACGGCTTTTTTCCATCCCGCCCAGTTTGCGGCGCGGACTGGTTCTTCCATACTGGGGGTGAACAGTTTGTCGAGCGTCCATTGGCGCTTGATTTCGTCGGTGCTGTTCCAAACCCCGGTGGCGAGGCCGGCAAGGTAGGCTGCGCCGAGCGCGGTGGTCTCGCGAATCATGGGGCGGCGAACCGGGCGGTTTAAAATATCCGCCTGGAACTGCATGAGAAAGCTGTTGGCGCTCGCCCCGCCGTCCGCCCGGAGCTCGGCGATGTCAATGCCGGTATCCGCAACAATGGCGTCCAGCACTTCGCGGCTCTGGTAGGCGATGGATTCCAGCGCCGCCCGGATGATATGGTTGCTTCCGCTTCCGCGGGTCAGTCCGAAAATGGCGCCGCGGGCGTACATATCCCAATGGGGTGCGCCGAGCCCGGCAAAAGCGGGAACAACAAACACACCGCCGTTGTCCGGAACCTTGCGGGCAAAATACTCGCTGTCGCGCGACTCCGAGATAAAGCCGAGTTCATCCCTCAGCCATTGCACCACAGCACCGCCAACAAAGATGCTGCCCTCAATGGCATACTGAACATCTCCTTTAAGCCCAATGCCGATGGTGGTGAGCATGCCGTTTTTGGAACGGCAGAGCTCTTTTCCGGTGTTCATCAGCAGAAAGCAGCCGGTGCCGTAGGTGTTTTTGGCGTCGCCCGGCGCAAAGCAGGTCTGGCCGAACAGCGCGGCGTGCTGATCCCCGGCAATGCCGGCAATCGGCACCTCCTGCCCGTAGAGGTTGACGGTGCCATACACCTCGCTGCTGCTGTGCACCTCCGGCAGCATGCATTTGGGGATGTTCAGAATTTGGAGCATACGATCGTCCCAACAGAGCTTCCGGATGTCAAACAGCATGGTGCGGGAGGCATTTGTATAGTCGGTGATGTGAACCTGCCCGCCGGTCATCTTCCAGACCAGCCAGCTGTCCACCGTACCGAACAGCAGTTCGCCGTTTTCAGCGCGTTGCTGGGCGCCGGGGACATGGTCGAGAATCCAGCGGATTTTGGTGCCGGAAAAATAGGCGTCTGCAATTAACCCGGTTGTTTCGGTAATATACGGTTCGTGCCCGTCCGCCCTGAGCTGTTCGCAAATTTCCGCCGTGCGGCGGCACTGCCAGACAATGGCGTTGTGGATGGGGCGGCCGGTTTTTTTATCCCAAACAATGGCGGTTTCCCGCTGGTTGGTAATGCCGATGCCGGCAACGTCTTTGATGTCGATTCCCGCCTGAAGCAGCACCTCGGTCATCACGGCGGACTGGGAGGAGTAAATTTCCATGGGGTCGTGCTCCACCCATCCGGGCTGAGGATAATACTGCTCCAGTTCTTTCTGGGCAATCTCTACAATGTTCTGTTCGTTGTCAAACAGGATGGCGCGGGAACTTGTGGTGCCCTGATCCAGCGCAATGATATACTTTTTCACAGCAGCAGCCCCTTTCACAACCCGGCAGAGAATAAAATGTTGTATTAATCGTATCATTGCGGGGGAAAAGTGTCAATCCTTTTTGGGGGTGGTCCGGTGAATGTGAAACTTCAAAAACCGGTGGTATTTCCGCCGCTTCTATGGTAAAATAAATTTACTTGGTTTAAAAAGGACGCCGCTTCCCGGCCGAAACGGGAGCATTGCGGCGAAAGGGATTTCTGGAAAATGATTGGTGGGAGATAGCCGCAATGAAACTGTGGTTGAAAAGCGCGACCTTCCCTTGCGTTGTCGGCATGGGCTATGTTTTAATTGAGATTGTGCTCATGTCGTTTGTCGATACCATTGTAAGCCTGTGTATTTCCTTTGTGCTGTGCGCGGCCGCAGCAGCCGTGTTGCTGTTTGTCAACAAAAGCTATGACCGGTGCAGCGTTTATGTAACCACGATATGCGGCGTTGCAAGCATTGTGGTTTTGCTGGACTTTTTGATGGATATGCGGGTGGGAATTGAAAACAAGTCCTTTATCCTGCTGGCGGTGAACTGGATTGCGCCGACGTTTGTCTGTTCGGCTGCAAGGCTTTGCGACCGAAAAAAGAAGCTGCAGGGCTTTGAGGATTTTTTTAAAACGGTCAGCATTGTGTTTTTTGTCATCTATCTGCTTTCGCTGGTGGCACTGCTCTTTTTTGGCTCGGTCAACCGGGGGGTGGAGTACCGTTGTGTCAATCTCATCCCGTTTAAGACGATTTGGATGTACTTGAGCACCCATGCCCTCAGCGACGGCAACAAAATTCTAAATCTGGCGGGCAATGTGCTCATCTTTGTGCCGCTTGGGTTTTACCTTTCGGTGTTTTCCCACCGCATCCATCTGGTGCTCCGGGTGCTTATCCTGCTGGCGGTTCCGGCGCTGGTGGAGGTGCTTCAATACGTATTCAAAACCGGCGCCAGCGATGTGGACGACGTCATTCTGAATTTCCTCGGCGGGCTGTTGGGTATGCTGATTTGCTGTCTGGCAGAGTGCATTTACCGCCGTTGGCATAAAAACAAGAATCTTAAGCTGTTTTCGTTTGATTCCCATGAAAAATAAAAGGCCTGCCTTTTCATAAAGACGGGTTACCTTGCAACAGGAGGTTCCATGAAGCGATTTGCCGCACTGGTTTTATTGTTGATACTGCTCCCGCTCAGCGGATGCAACGGCAACCTGCTGACCGTAGAGGGGGCCATGCAGCCGCCGCGCCTGACCGAACAGCAGAACGCCATTTATGAGGCGCTCAAGGCGCAGGTGGGAAGCAATATCCAGCTCAAGTACCCGCAGACCGGGGAATACCGTTCGGCTTTTGTTTTTAAAAATATCGACAGTGAGCCAGCCAATGAGGCGATTGTCTTTTACCAGAACAGCCTGCAAGCCAACTCGGGAACTGCGGTGCGGGTCAATGTGCTTGATCAGACCGAGGATGGTTCCTGGGTTTCCATGTGCGATATTGCTGGGGAAGCCGCCGATGTCGATCGGGTGGTGTTCGGGAGTTTTGGTTCCGGTGATCCGGTAAATTTGGTGATTGGTTACCGTGGCGATGGCAAAAAATCCCGCACCCTGACCATCTACCGCTATACGGAGGGGATGCTTCGTGCGGTGGACAGCCGTGAATACGAAGCGTTTTCGCTGCTGCGTACGCCGGATACGCCCCTTGACCGTCTGGTTTATGTGAGCAACAAAGGAAATTCGGCTCGGAAAACAGCCAAGCTCTTGTGCTATGAGCCTCAAAAGGGGTTTGTGGTAAAAGATGAAGTGGCCATGTACGAGCCAGTCGAGGAATACGTCAATCTGGTGTCCGGTTATATTGCAGGCAACGGTTCCGGGCAACAGCCAGCTCTGTTTATGGACGGAAAGGTCGGCAACGAGCTCTGCACCGAAATTCTCACGGTGTATAACGGTGCGCTGTATAACTGTACCTACCAGGAGAATGCGGAGACCAACCTTGTAACGACAACCCTGCGCGATCAGGCGCTGTACAGCAGCGACATCAGCCATGACCGGTACTACAAGGTGCCTCATTTGACCCTGATGCCCGGTTATAACAACACGTCCGGGCTCTCCTACACCGAATGGATGGCCTATGAAGACGGGCGCTTTTTGATAAAGGAGACCGGCTATGTTGACACGGCAAACGGATTCCGTTTTCAGGTGCCGGACAACTGGAAGGAAGAGGTAAGCGCCAGCGTTCTGGCTGACCAGAACGAGGTCAAGTTTTTCTGTTATACCGGTGATTTAAAGGACGAGGCGCAGGAGATTCTGCGCATTCGTACACTCCAGCGTTCGGACACGGCCCAAAAGAACCTGGAGGGATATTTTAAAATTGCCTCCATTGGGCAGATCAGCTACTGGGCCAGAATCAACCCGGATGCGGACGAACGCTACCGGCTGACCAAAGAAGATGTGTATGCGAGATTTTCTACCCTGTTGTAACCTGAGAAAGGACTGCCGAAGATGAAACGAATTTTAGTGTGTGAAGATGAAGACGCTATCCGCGATTTTGTGGTGATCAACCTCCAGCGTTCCGGTTACGATGTAACCGATGTTTCCAGCGGGGAAGATGCACTTGCATGTTTTGAGGCAGAGGGCGGCTTTGACGTTGTACTTTTGGATATTATGATGGAGGGAATTGACGGTTTCACCACCTGTAAGCGCATTCGGGAGAGGAGCAGTACGGTGGGCATTATTATGCTGACCGCGAAAACGCAGGAAATGGACAAGGTACGCGGGCTGATGCTCGGTGCCGACGACTATGTGACCAAGCCGTTCAGTCCATCCGAGCTGGTGGCACGGGTAGACGCTGTTTACCGGAGGGTTCAGATGATGAGCGGAACGCAAAATGAAACGGTGCAGTCTGGGCCGTTTGTACTCAACCGCAAAAGCCGCCTGCTCACCAAAAACGGCGATCCGGTTGACCTGACCCAGGTGGAGTACCAGATTGTGGACTTCTTCCTGCGCAACCAAAAGGTGGCGTTGGAGCGCGCCCGCATCCTCAACGAGGTGTGGGGAGACAGCTATGACGGCGACGACAAAATTGTGGATGTGAACATCCGGCGGCTGCGGATGAAGATTGAAGACGAACCGTCCAACCCGGCGTACATCCAAACGGTGTGGGGCTATGGGTATAAGTGGAATGCCTGAACCAGACCGGCTGAAGGAGGAACCCCTGTTTGAAAAGCATTACGCACCGGTGGCTGGTCAACAGCCTGAGCATTATTGTGGTTATTCTCATTGTGCTCGATGTGGGCTTTGCGCTGACCATCAGCAGCTATTATTACCAGAGCGTGCGGCAGGCGCTGGACACCAAGGCGAACCTTGTTTCCGGCCTTGTCGTGCGGCTGATGGATGACAAGAACGTGGATATTTCATCCGAAATCCGCAACATTGTTGAAACCTTTTCCGACCGCGACGAGATGGAGCTGATGGCGCTCAACCACGAGGGGAAAGTCATTTTGACCTCAAGCGGCTTCAGTTACATTGACAGCCTGGAGATGCCGGATTACAAAGAGGCGGTTTCTTCGCAAAGCGGCAAGGGCTATTACGTGGGAACGCTGGAAAGCGGCGAAAAGGTCATGGCGGTTACGGTGCTGGTGCCGGTTATCAACAGCGAGTTCAACGCGATGCGCCTTATGGTGAGCATGCAGAAAATTGATACCCAGCTCATCATGGCGGTGCTGTTGTTTACGGCGTTCTGCATTTTAATTCTGCTCTTTGTCATTATTTCGGGCTCTTATTTCATCAAGTCGATTGTCATCCCAATCCGGGAGGTTGGCGGTGCGGCGCGCCGGATTGCCTCCGGCGACCTTGAGGTGCGAATTGAGAAAAAACACGATGACGAACTGGGTGAACTCACCGATATTATCAACGACATGGCGGATGAGCTTCAAACCTCAAACCAGATTAAAAACGACTTTATTTCCTCGGTTTCACATGAACTGCGCACGCCGCTCACTGCCATTAAGGGCTGGGGCGAAACCCTGATGACCACCCCGCCCGAGGACCGTGAGATGTTCGGTAAGGGCATTCACGTTATTTTAAGCGAAACCGACCGGCTTTCCTCCATGGTGGAGGAGCTGCTTGACTTTTCGCGTATGGAGAGCGGGCGTTTAACCTTGGTAAAAACCCGCATGGACCTGCTGGCCGAACTGGACGATGCGGTGCTCATGTACCAGGCCCGCGCCAAACGTGAGGAAAAAGAATTTGTCTACCACGAACCGGCTACCCTGCCGTTTGTGTTTGGCGACCGCAGCCGCCTGCGGCAGGTGTTTGTCAATATTATTGACAATGCGCTCAAATACACCGACAAAGGGGACGCCATCCGCGTTTCCGCAATGGCGGAGGCGGAATGGGTGGTCATTACGGTGAGCGACACCGGGCTTGGCATTGCTGCGGAGGATCTGCCGCATGTCATGCAAAAATTCTACAAGGCCAATATGACCCGCCGCGGTTCCGGCATTGGGCTAGCGGTGGCAAATGAAATTGTTGGGCTGCACGGCGGCACCCTGACCATTCAAAGCGAATACGGTGTAGGCACGGCGGTCATTATCACCCTGCCTGCAATGGAGGATACAACGGCGCCGGCGAATCCGCCGGCAAGCCAGGCGCAGTGACGGAGGAATTCATGAAGCAAGAAAGCAAAAGCAGTTTTAAAACAAGGGTGGGCGGCCAGGCGCTCATTGAAGGCGTTATGATGCGCGGCATTGACAAAGCGGCAATGGCGGTGCTGCTGCCGGATAAAAGCATTGATGTGGAGACCTGGAAGGTCAAAGCGCCGAAAAAGCGCAGCCTCTTTTTCCGCTTCCCGTTTGTGCGGGGGGTAGTCAATTTGATTGAGTCGCTTATCATGGGGTATAAGTGCCTGATGAAATCGGCCGAAAAGAGCGGTATGGCCGAGGAGGATGAAGAGCAGGGTGAGAGCCGCTTTGAGCAGTTTTTGCTAAAGCACTTCGGCGAAATGGCCATGAACCGTCTTTTCCGGGTGACGACGGCGGTGGCCTCGGTGATTGGGGTGCTGCTCGCCATTGGGCTGTTTATCTACCTGCCGGCGCTCATTGCACGGTTTTTGGGCGGCCTGATGCAGGCTGGGTATTTACAGGGCGTTATTGAAGGAATGCTTAAAATTGTCATTTTTGTGCTTTACTTATTCCTCATCTCCCGGATGAAGGAAATCCGCCGTGTTTTTGAGTTCCACGGCGCGGAACATAAGACCATTGCCTGCTATGAGGCGGGCGAGGAGCTCACCCCCGAAAACGCCAAAAAATTCCGGCGGTTTCATCCCCGCTGTGGGACGAGCTTTCTGCTGATTGTGCTGATTTTAGGAATCATCGTTTTTTCGGTGGTCTCGTGGGATAATCTGCTCATTCGCACGGTGCTTAAAATCGCGCTGCTGCCGGTTGTCGTCGGGGTGGCGTATGAGATCATCCGGCTGGCGGGCCGGTATGACAACATTGTGACCCGCATTGTCTCCGCGCCGGGAATGTGGCTCCAGCGCATCACCACCAATGAGCCGGATGAGGAACAGCTCGTGGTGGCGATTGCGGCCATTAAGCCGGTGCTGCCGGAGAACCGTGAGGAGGGCCGCTGGTGAGCGGCTTAACCGTCTCCGCCCTTTACCGGGAAGCAAAAGAACGCCTGAAAGCGGGTGGGATTGAGGCTTATGGAACCGAAGCACGCTTCCTTGTGGAAGGGGTGCTCGGTGTGTCTTACCAAAAACTGCTGCTTGACGGGGAACGGCCGGTGAAGCCGCCGGAGCGGGAACACTTTGAACGGGCATTGGAGCGCAGGCTGAAAGGCTACCCGCTGCAATACCTGCTTGGGCGCTGGGAGTTTTACGGCTATCCGTTTGAGGTGGGCGAAGGGGTACTCATTCCCCGTGCTGATACCGAAACCCTCTGCGAAGCCGCACTGGAACGGTTAGAAAAGCTGGAGCACCCGGTTGTGATCGACCTGTGCAGCGGGAGCGGCTGCCTTGCCGTCACAATGGCGCTGGAGTGCCCGGAGGCTGCCGTTTATGCGGTGGAAAAATACGAGGCGGCGCTCGGGTATCTGCGCCGGAATGCGGCGCTTAACAATGCCCCGGTGCGGGTTATGCAGGCGGATGTCCTTTGCGGCGTCCCGCTGGAGTTTACCGGGATGGCCGACGTCATTACCTGCAACCCGCCTTATTTGACCCAGGCGGATATGGAACAGCTCCAGAAAGAGGTATCGTATGAACCGGAAACCGCTTTGTACGGCGATGACGACGGCCTGCTGTTCTACCGGGAGATAACGAGACAGTGGCGGAAAGCATTGAAGCCCGGCGGAATGCTGGCGTTTGAAATTGGCAAAGGGCAGGAGCGGGATGTAGAAACGTTCCTGCGGGCAAACGGTTTCCAAAATGTTTGCACCCGCAAGGATGGATGTGGTATAATAAGGGTACTTACGGCGGACAAGCCGTGACCGTGAAGCGAAAGGGGAGTTATCATGGCAGCAAAAGCGGCAAAAGTTGCAAAGCCGGCGGATGAATCCGGCATGACCGAAAAGCAGAAAGCGCTGCAAACAGCGATTGCACAGATAGAAAAACAATTTGGACAGGGTGCGGTAATGAAACTTGGGCAGAGTTCCACCCTGAATGTGGAAAGCATCCCGACCGGTTCGCTGGGGCTGGACATTGCACTTGGCATTGGCGGGCTTCCGCGCGGACGTATTGTGGAGGTCTACGGCCCGGAATCCTCCGGTAAAACAACGGTCGCCCTCCAGGTTGTGGCGCAGGCCCAGAAGCTGGGCGGTGAAGCGGCGTTTATTGACGTTGAACACGCGCTTGATCCGGTGTATGCAAAAGCGTTGGGGGTCGATATTGACTCCCTGCTGGTTTCTCAGCCGGACAGCGGCGAGCAGGCGCTTGAAATTGCAGAGGCGCTGGTGCGCTCCGGTGCGATTGACGTGCTGGTTGTGGACTCGGTCGCTGCAATGGTTACCAAAGCCGAAATTGACGGCGAAATGGGGGATACCCATGTCGGTTTGCTGGCCCGCCTGATGTCCCAGGCAATGCGCAAGCTGACCAGTGTCATCGGCAAATCCAACTGTGTAGCGATTTTTATCAACCAGGTGCGTGAAAAAATCGGTGTGGTTTACGGCAATCCGGAGACAACCCCGGGCGGCCGCGCGTTGAAATTCTACTCCTCGGTTCGTATTGAGGTCCGCAAAGGCGAGGCGCTCAAGAGCGGGAGTGAGATTGTTGGCAACCGCACCCGGTGCAAAATTGTCAAGAACAAGGTGGCGCCGCCCTTTAAAGAGGCAGAGTTTGACATCATGTACGGGGAAGGCTGTTCGCTGGAGGGCGAAATTGTCGACCTCGGCGCGTCGCTGGATATCATCAACCGCAGCGGCGCATGGTTTTCCTACAATGGAGAACGCCTTGGACAGGGCCGGGATAATGTTAAGGAAGTCATCCGCAACAACCCGGAACTGAAAAAAGAGCTGTATGATAAAATTATGGAGAACAAGGACCAGCTTGTGATGAGCTCGCGCAAAGCCAAAAAAGAAGCTGCACAAAAGGCGGCCCTTGCCGCGGATAAAAAAGAACCGGCCCCGACTCCTGCTCCGACCGCTCCGGCGGCACCTGTAAAAGCGGCAGAGGTTGTGGCGAAATCGGTGCAGGTAGAGGCCGATGAGGCGGATTTTGACTCCTGATGCGCATTACAGAAATCTCCCACGCTAAGGGAACGCGGTACCGCGTTGAGGTGGACGGAGAATATTGGGCGATTCTCGATGCGGAAATCCTTGCAGAATTTGGTTTTCAGCCGGGAGTCGTGCTAACCCCGGAGCGGATGCAGCAGGCTTTGCAGCGCGCCGACCGCCGCCGTGCGCGGGAACGGGCGCTGTATTTGCTGACAAACCGTGACCATTCGGCGGGGGAACTGCTGGAAAAACTCGCGAAAAATGTGGATGAGGACATCGCTCTGGAGACGGTTGTTCGGATGCAGGAGCTGGGCTTTATCAACGACGCGGAGTACGCCAAAAAGCTCGCGGCTTACCTGCTGACGGTCAAACGCTTTGGCGTTTACCGGACGAAACAGGAAATGCGGCGGAAAAAGCTGGCGGATGATCTCATTGAGGACGCCATAGAAGAAACGCTGACGGAGCATGACCCGCAGGAAGCGGTGCGCGAACTCATTGAACGCAAATACCTGCGGAACCTTTCCACCCTGCAGGGCCGCAAAAAAGTGACGGCCGCCCTGATGCGTCTGGGGCACAGTTACGGCGACATTCGTGCGGTGCTGGAGGATTACCCGCTTCCGGAGGAAGAGGACGACGGATTTTATGAGTAATGTTTGCCCCGTGCGTTTCATAAAGATAGTATCGAAAGAGGAATGAAAGGCTATATGGCAGTAAAAGTTGGAATTGTTTCGCTCGGATGCCCGAAAAACCAGGTGGATGCCGAACTGCTGTTCGGCCGCTTACAGCAGGGCGGTTATGAGCTTGTGGGGGATGCGGCGCTGGCCGACGTCGCCATTATCAACACCTGTGGGTTCATTGAGAGCGCAAAGCAGGAATCCATTGATGAGATTTTGAATTTCTGCACCCTGAAAGGGGAAGGGCGGATTAAGCACGTCATTATCACCGGCTGCCTGGCAGAGCGTTACCGTGACGAGGTGTTAAAAGAAATTCCGGAAGCGGACGCGGTGGTTGGTATTGGCTGCAATGCCGATATCTGCGGCATCATCGACCGGATCATGCAGGGGGAACAGCCGGTTTGCATTGGCCCCAAACAGGATCTGCCGCTTGAGGGCGAACGCGTTTTAACCACGTTGCCATATTATGCTTATTTAAAGATTGCAGAGGGATGTGACAACTGCTGCAGCTATTGTGCAATCCCGATGATCCGCGGGCGGTTCCGCAGCCGTGCGATGGAGGCCATTTTAGAAGAAGCGGCTTCGCTTGCGCGGGACGGTATCAAGGAGCTGGTTGTAGTCGCGCAGGACACCACCCGGTATGGGGAGGATCTATATGGCAAACCGATGCTGCCGGAACTGCTGCGGAAGCTCTGTGAAATTGAGGGGCTGGCGTGGATCCGCCTGCTTTACTGCTACCCGGAGCGCATTACCGACGAGCTGCTCGATGTAATTGCCTCCGAGCCAAAGGTGGTCAAATATTTGGATATTCCCATCCAGCACGCGGACGCGGATGTTTTAAAGGCGATGAACCGCACTGGGAACGCAGAGTGGTTGCTTGGCCTGATGGGGAAAATCCGCCAAAAGGTGCCGGGCATTACCCTGCGTACCACCTTGATTGCGGGCTTCCCCGGCGAAACCGAGGCGCAGTTTGAAACACTGGTGGATTTTGTCAAAGAGGCAAAGTTTGAGCGGTTGGGCTGTTTTGCCTATTCGCAGGAAGAAAACACTCCGGCGGGCCGGATGGACGGCCAACTGCCAGAAGAGGTTAAAGAACGGCGTGCAGAACTTGTCATGCTGGAACAAATGCGCATCCACGACACGTACAATGAGCAAAAGGTCGGTATGACGGTAAAGGTTATTACCGAGGGGTACGACCGTTATGGAGAGGTCTATTTTGGACGCACCGAAGCAGACGCGCCGGACATTGACGGAAAAGTGTTTTTCTCCTCGGAGAAAAAGCGCACAATGGGTGACTTTGTGGAAGTGGAAATTGATGAGACTATGGATTATGACCTGATTGGCCATGCGCTTGACTAAAACCGGCTGGCTGCCGTATTGGGGGAAAGACCTGTGAATACACCGAATAAGCTGACGCTGCTGCGTATTGTTCTGGTTCCGTTTTTTATATTGTTCCTGCTGGTGGAGCAAATACCCTACCACACCCTCTGGGCGCTCATTGTTTTTGCGACGGCTTCGTTTACCGATCTGCTCGACGGCAAAATTGCCCGCAAACAAAACCTTGTCACCAATTTTGGCAAGTTTCTTGACCCGCTGGCCGACAAGGTGCTGGTCATTTCTGGGCTGATCTGCTTTGTGCAGATGGGAATTTCAGATGCGGTGGTTGTCATTGTCATTGTGGCGCGGGAGTTTTTGGTGACCTCGTTGCGGCTGGTTGCAGTAGATAACGGCAACGTCATTGCGGCGAGCAGCCTTGGAAAGCTCAAAACCGCTTTTACCATGGTGGCAATGGTTGGGGTAATGCTGCTGTGCATTTTGCAGGAGTTCGGCGTCCTTCCGGCTGTGTTCCCGTTGTTTGCTGTGAGCGAAGTCTTGCTTTGGATTGCGGTGGTACTGACCATTGTGTCTGGCGTGGATTATTTGGTCAAGAATAAATCCTCTATCAATACAAAAAAATAACACTTGCACCGTTTGGAAGAATATGCTATATTATATACATAAATGGTATATTTTTAAACCGTGAAGACCCGCAAAAGAGTAATCCCTTTGGTGGCAGGCAACAGAGAGCCCGGCGTAGGCTGAGAGCGTGGGTGGCAGGCTGTGGGATGAAGTGCGTTGTGGAGAGCGGTTTCGTTTTCCCGCGTTAAGGGGCCAAAGTGAGAAACCGGAGTGGAACCGCGGAATGCCGCCTTCGCAGCAGAAATGCTGTGGGGGCTTTTTTCATACGATGATTCATCGATTTGGCAGAAAGGATGGGTATATGTTCAAACGGCTCAGGTATGATATAAATGCAATTAAAGAGCGCGACCCCGCAGCACGGAACTCCGCAGAGGTTTTCCTGCTGTATTCCGGGCTGCACGCACTCATTTACTACCGTTTTTCGCACTGGCTTTACAAGCACCGCTGCCTGTTTCTGGCGCGGATGGTCAGCCAGTTTGCGCGGTTTATGACCGGGGTGGAGATCCACCCCGGTGCAACCATTGGGAAAGGATTGTTCATTGACCATGGCAGCGGTGTGGTCATTGGAGAGACTGCCATTGTTGGCGACAACTGCACCATCTATCAAAACGTGACGCTGGGCGGTACCGGCAAGGAACACGGCAAGCGCCACCCGACGCTGGGGAACAATGTGCTGGTTGGCAGCGGAGCCAAGGTGCTGGGGCCGTTTAAGGTAGGCGACAATTCCCGTATTGCGGCAGGCGCCGTGGTGCTGGAGGAGGTTCCGCCCAATGCAACGGCAGTCGGCGTACCGGCGCGGATTGTCAAGGTCAACGGGCAGCGGGTCTGTAATGATATGGATCAGGTGCACATTCCGGACCCGGTTTCGCAGGAATTGTGCCGAATGCGCGGTATGATTGAGCGAATGGAACAGGAACTTAATGAATTGAAAAAGCAAAAAGGAGACGGACAGTATGAAGATTTATAATACCCTGACACGGGAACTGGAGGAGTTTCAGCCGATTGAGCCGGGCAAGGCCAAGATTTACGCCTGCGGGCCGACGGTTTACAACTACATCCACATTGGCAATGCGCGGCCCATCTGCGTATTCGACGTTCTGCGCCGGTACCTGGAGTACCGCGGCTATGATGTGACCTATGTGCAGAATTTTACCGACGTGGATGACAAGATCATCAAAAAAGCGAACGAAGAAGGGGTGCCCGCCTCTGAAATTTCGGAGAAATTCATTGCGGAGTACAAAAAGGACGCCGCCGGGCTTAACGTGCGGGAGGCGACCATTCACCCGCAGGTTACCAAGAGCATGGATATGATCATCGCGCTGGTAAAGGATCTCGTGGAGAGCGGCCACGCGTATGAATCCAACGGCGACGTTTACTTCAAGGTGGACACCTTTGACGAATACGGTAAGCTCTCCCACATGCCGCTGGAGGATTTGCAGGCCGGCGCGCGGATCGACGCGCACGAGCAAAAACAAAACCCCATGGATTTCGCCCTCTGGAAAGCGGCTAAACCGGGCGAGCCCGCCTGGGATTCCCCGTGGGGCGAAGGGCGCCCGGGCTGGCACATTGAGTGTTCCGCTATGGCGAAACATTACCTTGCCGATACCATTGACATCCACTGCGGCGGGCAGGATTTGATCTTCCCGCACCATGAAAATGAAATCGCCCAGAGCGAATGCGGCAACGGTGTGCCGTTTGCCCATTACTGGATGCACAATGGGTATATTAATGTGGATAACCGCAAAATGTCCAAGTCCCTCGGCAATTTCTTTACCGTCCGCGAGGTGGCTGAAAAATTTGGGTACGAGCCTATCCGTTTCCTCATGCTGCAAGCGCATTACCGCAGCCAGATTAACTACAACGTGGAAATCATCGAACAGTGTATCGCGGCGCTGGAACGGCTTTACAACTGCCGGAACAATCTGGAATACGCTCTGGGCAACGCCCAAAGCGGCGCATTTGACGAGGAGCAGAAAAACGCACTGCTCGCCCGGAAACAGCAGTTTATTGATGCAATGGAGAACGACCTGAATACGGCGGACGCCATCTCGGCGCTGTTCGAGCTGGTGCGCGACTGCAACACCATCACCTCCGGCAGCACCCTGGGGAGCAAGGAGCATATTGCCTTTGCGAAAGGCATCTTTGATGAACTGTGCGGTGTGCTGGGCCTGCTGTATCAGAAAAAGGATGATGAAATCCCGCAGGAGGTTCTCGATTTGGTGGAACAGCGCAAGGCGGCCCGAAAGGCAAAGGATTTTGCCAAAGCGGATGCTATCCGCGACCAGATTACGGCGATGGGCTATGTTGTGGAAGAAACCCGGCAGGGCACCAAAATTTCCAAAAAATAAGTTCGAAGCCAAAAGCAGGCTGTCATCTTATGACAGCCTGCTTTTTTCAGCATATGTGTTTCATAACGGATGAAATTGGATTGAAAAACGGGAACCAACCGGGCCTGATATGAAAAAGCTTTACCATTGTAATTGGCGTTTGAACCTGTCAATGGGATTGCTTCCTGCATGTCCGGACAAACGGATTGCCGGGCAGGTTTGCTTGGCTGTCCCCCCTCATTTTCGCGGGAGGAACCATAAACAACCGACAGAGCCGAGCCTTACTACAAAGATTATATCGAACATAGATCCCAATTTGCTCCATCCTTAGGGAGTTCACATCTTGGGCGCTGGCCTGAAGCCGCAGGTGAAACCGAGCTAAAACACCTGAGTAAGAGTAAAGCCGTTTTGTTCACCCCCGTCCAAAGTATAGGCGTATGTATGCCCATACTCAACAGCAAGCGAAACAGTTTCACCGACCGGTATCTCACTCTGGTCTTCCAGCACCACATAGAATTCAAACTGAGCGGTAGAAAGGTCGGCAACGCCGGAGAGATCAGGCGCGGTAAAGCTCAGACTCAGCGTTTCTCCCTGCGGAAGCGGGGCGTCCATTTCCGGATTCTTGGAGAGCATTTGCCCGCCATACGGTTTTCCGTCAAAGGAATATTCGCAGTGAAGGCCGTAAATGACGGTATCACATTGGTTCTGAATGGCAAACGTGATTTTGTTTTGCCATTCTTCTTCCGTACTCCGGCAGGAGCACAAAACAAACAGCAAAACAACCGCTAGGGCAGTGGTAATCCACCTTTTCACAATGCATCTCCTTAGTTGAGAGGGTGTAGAGCAACGAGACGCAGATAAACCGGTACCGCGTTGCTGCAGCGGGTTTATTTAACTCCGTATTGCGCGTAGTAAGCGTCAATCGCAGTTTTAATGGCGTCGTCAATGACGATTTTGCCCTGGCATTCCCGGTTGTAAAGGTGTTCCACAACATCCGCCATGCTGACGATGGCCGCTGTTGGGAAGCCGTACAGCTCCTTGATTTCATCCAGCGCACCTTTGTCACCCTTGCCGCGCTCCATCCGGTTGAGGGAAACCATGAGGCCTTTGATTTCAACTTTCCCCTGTGCCTTGATGATGGGGAAGGTTTCCTCAATGGATTTGCCGGAGGTGGTGACGTCCTCAATGATGACAACCCGGTCGCCATCCTTGATGGGGCTGCCGAGCAGGATACCGGCGTCGCCGTGATCCTTGGCCTCCTTGCGGTTGGAGCAGTATTTAATGTCCTTGCCGTACAGCTCGCTGATGGCCATTGTGGTGGCAACTGCGAGCGGAATGCCTTTATAGGCAGGCCCAAAGAGGACGTCAAAGTCCAGCCCAAAATTGTCATGGATGGCCTTGGCGTAGTACTCGCCCAGCTTGCGGAGCTGGGTGCCGGTGACATAGCCGCCCGCATTCATGAAAAACGGGGATTTGCGACCGCTTTTCAGGGTAAAATCCCCAAAGCGGAGCACATCGCTCTGCACCATAAACTCAATAAATTCTTGTTTGTATGCTTCCATATTCATTCTCCTTATCGCACCGGCAGAACGCCGGTTAATATTTGTCGGTGTACGCCTGCTGTGTCAGAACGTGCTGCCGGAAATAACTGCCGTCATCCACATAAGGATGCTCCGGTATGGGGCTTTCAGTGAATAAAGTTGGTGCTCCAGCATGTCTCCAATGCATGGGGTCCTGTTTTGGCGCATAAGGATAATGCTGGAAGAACTGCATGGCAACGGCCTTTCCAAAGCCGCTTTGGAGATTTGTCCGGCCTTTGAAAAAGATTCGGATGAGCGCCAAGGACAACAACCTTGTTCCTGACGATTGAGCAGCGGTTCAGCGATGCCAGACAACATTGTTGCAGACAACACCAGCTGTGGTGATATCCACAATCCCGTAGCCCGGTTCTGATCCGCGTGGCTGGGAAGGGCTTCCGGGGTTCATGACATAAAGCCCGTCGTCATAAAAATTGTCTGCCATATGGGTGTGGCCGAACAGGGCAATGTCGCAGCCGTTGTCCCGCGCGGCGCGCTCAAGGCCGTCCAGCGAGGCTTTGACGTGGTACAGGTGCCCGTGGGTGAAAAAGATTTTATGGCCGTTCTCGCAGCTTAACACGCCAAAGGGTTTGGCGCCAGAATGAAAGTCGCAGTTGCCGCGGGCGTAGTAGAATGCGTGGCCGGGATAAAGGCTGCGGATGTCATCCCATTCGTCCTCCCCGTCGCCCAAATGGATAAACGCATCCGCTTGGTGCAGGTGCCGCTTTACAATTTCATGTGCAGCGGTAAAATCGCGGTGGGTGTCCGACAATACGACAATCCTCATGCAAAAACCTCCCCGGTACTATTCACATTTATTGTATCATAGAAATAGAATATAGGGAATAGCTTTATGAAATGAGGGATGCCCCAATGGCAAAGGAACTTTCAGAAGCGCAGCTTGGCATGCTGCTTAAAATGGCAGGCAAAAAGCTAGGGACCGACCCAGAGACCCTGCGCAAAACATTGGAAAGCGGTAAAGGTGAGGAATTGCTGAAAAAGGCTTCCACCAATAACGATACACTAAAAAAAGCGCTCAGCAACCAGGAAATGGCTGAAAAACTGATGCGCTCTCCCGACGCACAGGAGCTTATAAAAAAACTGATGAAGGGGTGAGGGCATGGATGACCTGATGGCGAAACTGCAGGATGTTTTAAGCAGCAGCGAAGGGCAGGATAACCTGAAAAATCTTGCAGGGATGTTGGGCGGACAGGACCAGAAGCTCGACCTCGGCGCCATTGGTTCATTGCTTGGCCAGAGTGCCTCCCCGCCTCCCAAAGAGGAACCGAAGCCGGCTGGGCTTGACCTGAGCGGTTTGAACTTAGGCGCGCTCAGCGCACTGTTGGGCCAAAGCACCCAGAATCAGCCGAAGCAGGAGGAGCCGCAGTCCGGCGGCTTCGACCTCGGCGGGTTGGACATCGGCGCGCTGATGAAGATGGGGCAGGTTATGCAGTCCATGAAAAAAGACGACAAAAACACCGCGCTTGTGCGCGCCATTAAGCCGCATCTCAAGCCGGAGCGCCAGCACCGTGCAGATGAAGCTCTGCGGCTGATGCAGCTGGTTTCTATGCTGCCGGCGCTGAAGGAGAGCGGGATTCTTGGCAATTTGTTTGGTGGTGATTAACGGTGCCGGAACAAGGATACACCTATTCGGAGATGCGCTCCATGCAGCAGGATGCCATCCGCCGTGTAATGGAGATGCAGCGGCGGGCCAATGAACGGCTGCACCGCAGCGGCGGCGCCAACTCCGGCGGGAACCGCCCTGCACAGGGAACACAAAGCCGGTCAAACAGTGGCCGCGGCGGGCAGCATTCAGGACAGGGAACGCAGCATCCGCAGCAGGCGCCACAACGGCCGAATTCCGGCGGGCAGGCCCATTCGCCGCAAAATCAGCACCCGGTGCAGCATCCTCCAGCGCCGCAGGGGCAGAGCGGAGGGTTGGAGCTGCCGTTTACCTCCGGCGCGTTGGAGGGTATCATCAGCCGACTGGGGTTGGAAAGCGACCAGCTCATCCTCGTTGGCCTTTTGCTGCTGCTTATCAACGAAGGTGCGGATACCACCCTGATTATGGCGGTTTTTTATATGCTCATTTAAAAAGCCCTCCGGTAAAGAGAGGGCTTTTTATTTGCGGCTGGAAAAAGAAGAAACACCGGCTGACCATTTGCCCGCATGGCCGATGGGTTGCGTCTACGGCGTACTTTTGTTACAATGAGATTCATAGAAGAAAGCGGCAAAGGAGCATGATAAAATGGACAAGCGTCTGTTATTCCGCCGGATCCTGTTTTCCGTCATCCTGTTACTGAGCGTGGGTATAGCCGTAGCGGGATATTTTGAGCGGGGCGATCCCTCAATTTTTCTCAAGGCCCTGCTTCCGTTTTCCGCCGGCGCCGTTGGGCTGGTAAGCACCTTTTACAGTTCGGTGGATCGTGCGGCAAAAGACCGGGTCAGGCAGGGGTTTCAGCAGGCGTCCGGTTATTATTTTGACGAAGAACCGCGGGCGAAGCGTTTGTTTTACAGAGGCTACTGCGCATGGGCAACCGACCAATTTTCCAACGCCAACCATTATTTAACCAAAGCGGAAAAAGCGGCCAAGCTCCCGGCTGCAAAGGCGCGCATTCAGTTTTACATAGGCCGTTCTTCTCTGGATGAGCAGCGGCTTGGAAAGGCGCTGGAGTATTTTCAAAAAGCGGTGGATTCGGACTCCTCGTTTGATCAGGCGTGGTCCAACCTGGCAACGGTATACTTTGCGCTCAACCGCCCAGATGAGGCCCTTGCCTGTTGTCAGAATGCATTGGCGTACAACCCAAGAAACGGGTTTGCCTATAATAAAATGGCGGATTACGCTTATCGAAGCGGAGACTATGAAAAAGCGTGTTCCCTTTCTGCGCGCGCTGTCGCCGAACTCCCGGATCAGCCGGTGATGCACATGAATTACGCGCTCAGCCTTGCAGCGCTTGGAAAACAGCAGGAGGCGCTGGAGCACTACCGCATTGCGGTAAACGGAGGGTACCAGGAGCCGGAACAGGCTCTTACGCAGATACAGGCTCATTTTGATGCAGCGTCCAATTTGAACACGTCGGCCGATGCTGCCGAACCGGTGCAAAGCAAACCAAAAATAAAGTGCTGACCGATTCGGTCAGCACTTTATTTTTTGCGGTTGAAACAAGCCGGAAGCGGCAATTACTGCTGGGAGTTTTGAAATTCTCTGTAATCTTTTTTGATTTTGGAGTCGCCAATGAGCCCCAAAACCATTCCAATAATGGCCAGGCACGCGCCGATGCCGTAAATTACAATCTGGAGCGGGTACAAATAGAGAAACGTTTGGGTATTGCTGTCTACCAAAAGGGTGACGACGACAAGAACAAGGGCAATGCAAGCAATAATCGTTCCAATAAGGTTGTAATGGTAGCCCTGCGTTTTCTCCTGCCTGCTTTTGGCTTTGAATTCTTTGAGTGTCATGTTTACACCTCCTTGTTGTTTTTACTCCGGCTTGTTTCAAAAAATCACCGGAAAAAGGTGTTTTCCGCCGGTGATGGGGCCTAAGTGCTGTAAAGCCCGGATTTCTTGCAGCTTGGCTGTCCGGGCAAAGGTCTGCAAATTCGTTACACTTCGCTTTGAATCCGCATGGAGATGTCAAAACATGTGACCGAATGGGTCAGCGCGCCGAGCGAGATGATGTCCACCCCGGTTTCAGCGACTTCACGGATGTTGTCGTGGGTAATATTGCCGGACGCCTCCAATTTGGCGCGTCCGCCGGTGATTTCAACCGCCTTTTTCATGGTCGGGCAGTCCATATTGTCGAGCATGATGACGTCTGCCCCAACAGCGAGTGCCTCTTCCAACTCTTCCAGGCTGCGGGTTTCCACCTCAATTTTGACCATGTGGCCAACCTTGGAGCGAAGCGCTTCGACCGCTTTGGTGAGCGAGCCGTAAGCGTCGATGTGGTTATCCTTGAGCATGGCGGCGTCGCTCAGGTTGTAGCGATGATTAACGCCTCCGCCGACCACGACGGCATATTTTTGGAGCGGGCGCAGGCCCGGCAGGGTTTTGCGGGTTTCTGCAATGGTGGCGCGGGTTCCCTCAATGAGCCTGACACACCGGTTGGTTGCGGTTGCAATGCCGGACATGTGCTGCATCAGGTTCAAAGCGGTGCGCTCTCCCTTGAGCAGGGTGGCGGTACTCCCTTTGATTTCCGCAATGACGTCACCTTTGGAGACGGCGGAGCCGTCCGGCTTGTAAATGCTGTATGCAACGCTGTCGTCCAGCAGCTCGAAAACCCGCATGCCGATTTCGATCCCGGCGACAACCCCCTCATCCTTGGAGATGAGCCGCGCAGTGGAAATGCTGTCCGCCGGCACAAGATAGTCGGTGGTGACATCTATGTAATTGATATCCTCCGAAATGGCGCGTTTGATTAAATCGTCAATATAAAACTGCGGTAATTTCACGAAAACCCCTCCGTTAAATGACTTCTTTGAGCATCAGGTAGCCGACTGTGGTCAGGGAACGGGCTTCAATGAAGTCCGGCGTGACCTTAAAACCGCCGTCGTCCAGGAAATGTTTGAGCTCCCGCAGCCGCTCAAAGCCGTGCAGGGCTTCTGCCGGGTTCGGCACCACAAAATGCGCCCGCTGCATAATGCTGCGCACCTCGGTACGGATCCCTGCCGGGATTTCGGTGGTACTCTCATCCGGCGCAAAGTCGTAAGGCACAACCTCCGGCAGATCGCCGGAAAGGCGTTTGTTCATATCCAGTGCCGCCTGTTTGGAGAAGACCAGCGCCTCCAGCAGTGAGTTGCTCGCGAGGCGGTTGTTGCCGTGCACGCCGGTATGGGAACATTCCCCGGCGGCATAAAGGCCGTCAATGGTGGTTTCGCTGTTCAAATCCACGTCGATGCCGCCCATCAGATAATGCTGGCAGGGGTAGACGGGGATGAGGTCTTTGGTCATATCGTAGCCCTGATCCATAAGGTTTTTGTAGATCATGGGAAAACGGTTCCGAATGAAATCCGCAGGTTTGTAGGTAATATCCAGGTAAAAGTCCCCGCTGCCGGTGCGCTTTTCTTCCTCGATGATGGCGTGGGAGACCACGTCGCGCGGGGCGAGCTCAAGGCGCTCGTCATACCGGTGCATGAACCGCTCCTTGTGGCAGTTGAGCAGGTAGGCGCCTTCGCCGCGGACCGATTCCGAGATGAGGAAGCACTCGCGGGTGTGGGCGTTTGCAAACGCGGTAGGATGGAACTGCACCAGATGCAGGTTCTTGATTTTGGCGCCGAGCCGATACGCGAGCGTAATGCCGTCACCGGTGGCAATTTTGGAGTTTGTGGTGTACTTATACACCCGCCCGATCCCACCGGTTGCCAGAAGGCAGTAGTGGGAGGCAAAATATTCATGCCGGTTCTCCTTTACGTTGAGCACATCCAGTGAAAAGCCGTGGGTGGTCTGCTTTAAGTCGCATACCATGGCGTTTTCCATTATGGTGACATTCGGCAGCTTCTGCACAGCGGCAAGCAGTTTCTCCACAATTTCGCGCCCGGTGCAGTCCTTGTGGTGCAGGATACGCGGCTTGGAATGCCCGCCCTCCAGCGTGAGGTGAATTTTGCCCGCTTCATCGCGGTCAAAGTCCACGTCGTAGTTTAAGAGGTTGCGGACCTCCTCCGGGCCTTTGGTGACAAGCAGTTTGAGCGAATCGGGGTTGTTTTTAAATCCTCCGGCGATGAGAGAATCGTTGAGATGGGATGCGATGCTGTCGTCGGTTTCGTCTATCACCGCAGCAACGCCGCCCTGTGCCAGAGAGGAGTTGCTTAAGGTAAGCTGGCGCTTGCACAGCAGCAGCACCTTTGCGTCCGGTTTTAGATTGAGCGCGCAGTAAAGGCCTGCAACGCCGGTTCCAACAACAATCACGTCATAGTTTTGATACACAGTGTTCACCCTCAGAATTTTTTGCGCGGCGTAAGCCGCGTGTTTTTGGTGTAATGGTTCGCTTCGCTTGAAGAACGAAAAGAGCTTAAACTTATTTCAGTATAGCATAAATTGCACGCGGCCGCACCTGTTATTTTCAAAAATGATCCTTTAATTTTTCTTATAATCCCCTTTCAAACGGCTCATACTAATAAAAACGGATGATACGGCGTTTTTACGCCGGTTTGAAAGGAAATGTGTTATGTATGCAGTCATTATGGCGGGCGGCGAAGGCAGCCGGCTGCGCCCGCTTACCTGTGAAATTCCAAAGCCATTGGCGCCGCTTTGCGGGAAACCGGTGGTGGAGTATATTCTGGACCTGCTCAAGAAGCACGGATGCTCCCGCGCAACCCTCACCTTAATGTACCTTGGCAATGAGCTTGTCAAGCATTTCCCGGATGCGGAATACGGCGGTATCCCTCTGGATTTTACCTTTGAGGATGTGCCGCTTGGCACGGCGGGAAGTGTAAAAAACGCAGCAAAAACCAAAGAGGATTTCCTGGTGATCAGCGGGGACGCCATGTGTGACTTTGACCTGACGGCAGCTTTTGCTTTTCACCGGGAGCACCAGGCGGCGGCAACGCTAGTGGTGACGGCGGTGGAAGACCCGCGCGAATACGGGCTGGTACAGGCCGGGGAGGATGGCTGCATCACCGGATTTTTGGAAAAGCCCTCCCGGATGAATTGTGTTTCCGGCCTTGCAAATACCGGCATTTACATCCTTTCGCCGGAGGTGCTGGAATTGATTCCGGATGGCAAATCATCCGATTTTTCCTTTGACATCTTCCCGGAGATGTTAAAACGCGGCATGAAGCTCTGCGCTTATCAGGCCAAAGGGTACTGGAAAGACATTGGGGATATTAAAAGCTATCTGGATTGCCAGCGTGACATGCTGGAGGGAAAGGTATGCTGTGAATTGAGCGGTGTTGTGCGGGATGTCAAGGATATCCTCACCCTGCCGCAGGGCTGTGTCGTCGACCCGCCGGTGGCCATCGGCAAAAATGTGACGCTGGAACCGGATGTTATCATCGGGCGGGGCAGCGTTATCGGGGACAATGTAACCATCGGGCGGGGAAGCAAAATCCGCGGCGCAGTGCTGGCCAATGGCGTTTCGATCGGGGAGCGCTGCGGCGTCAACCAGGCGGTGATCTGCGAGGACTCCACACTGGAAAACGGCTGCGGAGTGTATGAGTATGCGGTCATCGGACGGCACGCGGCCATCCAGGGGCACTCGTTCATCCATCCGCGGGTCAAGGTTTGGGACTACAAGACGGTACCGCGGGGAACCAATCTCAAAGAAAACCTGCAATACGGCGATGTCTGCGAAGCAATCTGCGAAGAGGACGGCATCTCCGGCGCGCTCGGCGGTATGGTGTCCCCTCACTTCTGCGCAACGGTAGGATATGCGCTCGGCAGCCTCAAAAAGGATGCGATCATCGGCGTGGGAAGCGACGGCAGCGCTGAAGCGGACGCGCTCCGCAGTGCACTGGTGTCCGGGGTGGCCGCCTCCGGCAGTGAAGCATGGGATTTTGGCGGAGGTATCCGCCCCCAATTTGATTTTTGTATGGACGAAACCCGCTGCGATTTCGGGGTTTACCTTACGGCGGAGGAAAAAGCCTGTCTGTCATTTGTGCAGGACGGCTGTTTGCCGATGTCCCGTGCCTCTGAGCGCAAACTGGAAGGGTACATCAACCGCGGGGAATACAAACGCGCCGGGAAAGGCCACTTTGGCAAGGTGGTATCCTTTGGCGGAATGGATCGGCTGTATGAAGCGCATCTCCTGCGCTGTGGTACCAGGCTGGATGGGATTTCGGTGCGGCTCAAATTGCCGCTTTCCAAAACGGGCAGGGTTCTGGAACGGGTGCTGCGCCGCCTGGGGTGCGGGTTGGACAACGGACCGTATTTGGGTATTTCGCAGGACGGCGCACGGCTGTCCCTCTTTGAAGAGGGTGTCGGCTTTGTGCCGCACAACCGTCTGATTGCCCTGATGTGTGCCGCCCGGTTTGAGCGCGGGGAGGATGTCTCACTTCCTAACAGCCTGCTCGCTGCCATTGACAAGCTGGCGGAGCGGTACCATCACCGGGCGTACCACTATGCCTCCTGCCCCTGCGACGGTTCGGACGCCGCGGCAAGGGAGCTTGCCCACGCTCAGCCCTTCGCCCGGGACGGGATTTTGCTCGCAGTGGAGCTGCTTTCCTACCTGAAAACAAGCGGACAGAGTCTGCAGCAGGCGCTTGCCCGGGTTCCTCGGTTTTCAACGGTATCCAAGCAGGTGGAAATCCGGGAGAATCCGGCTGAGGTGTTCCGGAAGATCGGTGCGGCGTCGAGCGGGATTGGCGAGGGCGTCCGGCTAAAAGACCGCCGGGGAGACCTGCTCATCCGCCCGGCCAAATCCGGGAGAAGCGTCTTTATTTATGCAGAGAGCCGTGACACCGAAACAGCAGCAGAACTCTGCAATTTTTACGCCGACATGATTAAGAACGGCCCAGTCAGTTAATACTTGGGAATATCCGCTCCATGCGGGTATTCCCTTTTGTTTTCCGGCTGGATGGGGCGGCGCTTGACATTTCTGTCACAAAACGCTACACTAAAGGTGTATCTATTTGTTCGGTTGAGATTTTTGTTTTTATCTGCTTTTTATCACACCATTTCATTTCTCTCATGAAAAGCAGGAAGCGCTGCAACGGCTCGGAAGCGGAGGGGTACTGGTCTGTAGGTGCCCTTTTTTCAGTATTGCTGCGTTACATAATCAAAGTTCGGCTGCCAAAAGGCACAACTGCGGGGCGGAGTCTGTCTGTCCGGCTTTCGTTGTTGTATGCTTTTGTGCGTTTTAACCGGCTTTGATCGGAAAAATCAGGCTGAAACTATACAAGTTCAAGAAAAGAAAGAGGTATTTATGGCAGAATTGAAAGAAAAGACCGGTATGACCGAAACCGCCGGCCAACAGAACAAAAAAGAAGCAGTGGAAAAGCCAAAAGCGCCGCGGCGCAAAAAGACCACTCAGCCCAAAAATGGGGGCGCCAAAAAGGCTGCTGCAAACGGAAGCAAAACAGCAAAAAATACGCAGAATGCGGAAAGCACTGAAACAACTTCGGCCAAAACCGGCGGCCGCAAACGCATGGGCAGAAGCGCGAAGGAACGCCGTAAAACCCCGGTGCGGATTATCCCGCTGGGCGGCCTCAATGAAATCGGCAAAAATATGACCTGCTACGAATGTGGGCAGGACATGTTTATTGTTGACTGCGGCCTTGCCTTTCCGGATGCCGATATGCTTGGCGTTGACCTTGTCATCCCGGATTTCACCTATGTGGAAAAGAACATTGACCGCCTACGCGGCGTCATCCTCACCCACGGGCATGAGGATCACATTGGCGGGCTCGCTTACCTGCTCAAAAAGGTGAACGTGCCCATCTACGGCACCCGTCTTACCCTTGGCCTGGTGGAGGGGAAACTCCGCGAACACGGTCTGCTGCGTCAGGCGACCCTGAACGTCATTAAGCCGCATGATATGATTAAAATGGGCTGCATGTCGGTTGAGGTTATCCGCGTCAACCACTCAATTCCGGATGCAGTGGCGTTTGCCATTTACACTCCGGCGGGCATCATTGTGCAGACCGGCGACTTTAAGGTGGACTATTCGCCTATCCAAAGCGAAATTATTGACCTTGCACGCTTTGCCGAACTCGGCAACCGCGGCGTGCTCTGCCTGCTCGCGGATTCCACCAACGCCGAGCGCCCCGGTTCCACCATGAGCGAGCGCAAGGTGGGCGAATCCTTTGAACGGCTCTTTAAGCAGGCGGAAAGCCGCCGCATCATCATTGCGACCTTCTCTTCCAACATCCACCGCGTCCAGCAGATTGTGGACAACGCGGTGCGCTCCGGGCGCAAGGTTGCGGTCTCCGGTCGCAGCATGGTCAACGTTGTCAATGTGGCGCTTGAGCTCGGCTACCTGCATATCCCGGACGGGGTTATGATCGATATTGACGCCATTGGCCGTTACCCGGATGACAAGCTCATCATCATCACCACCGGCAGCCAGGGCGAGCCGATGTCCGCCCTCTCCCGCATGGCGGCGGGCGAGCACCGCAAGGTCTCGGTTTCGTCGGATGATTTCATCATCATTTCCGCAACCCCGATTCCGGGCAACGAAAAGCACGTCAACCGGGTCATCAACGAATTGATGAAGCTGGGCGCCGAAGTCGTCTTTGAGAAGATGTATGACGTCCACGTTTCCGGCCACGCCTGCCAGGATGAACTCAAGCTCATGCTTTCATTGGTAAAGCCCAAGTTCTTCCTGCCGGTGCACGGTGAGTACAAACACCTGAAAAAGCACAGCCAGCTTGCCCAGGCGGTGGGAATTCCGCCGTCCAATATCCTCATTGGGGACATTGGGCAGGTCATTGAGCTTGACGGCGTGGAAATGAAGGTGACCGGAACGGTGCCGGCCGGGCGTGTCTTTGTGGACGGCTACGGCGTGGGCGACGTCGGTTCCATTGTCCTGCGGGACCGCAAGCATCTGGCGCAGGACGGGCTCATCATTGTTGTTGTGACCATGGAGAGTACCTCTGGCGCGGTGGTCGCCGGGCCGGATATTGTTTCCCGCGGGTTTGTCTATGTGCGGGAGTCTGAAGAATTGATGGATAACGCCCGTCAGCGCATTGTTGAGGTGCTTGACGACTGCGCCTCCCGTTCGGTGCGGGAATGGGGCACCATCAAGACGGCAATTAAGGACGACCTGTCCAACTTTATTTATAAAAAGACCAAACGCGCGCCGATGATCCTCCCGATTATCATGGAGATTTAACCGGTGTGGCAAAAATTTAATGTGGATTGAGGTTGAATCCGCGGTCCAGATGATGTAAAATAGTTGTACTACATCTATGGAACAGGGGTGGCTGGCATGAAACCGAAAAAACTGTGGCAAATCAAAGCCTGTCTGGTTGTTTTGCTGCTGATTTGCGGGGCATTGCTGGTCGCCTCTTTTTTACTCAACGACAAGCTCACCTGGCTGTTTGCGGCGCTATTTATCATTATGGTGCTGGTCACTGTGGTCCGTTTCCGTTTTCTGCGCAGCGACGCTCACCGTTTTCTGGGCGAGGTCGCCCAGTCTTTGGATACCGATGACCGGGAGGTTTTAAACCGTTTCCCGCTGCCGGTGCTCATGGTTGGTCCCAAGCGCGAAGTGCTGTGGTACAACGATCCCTTCCGGGCCAACGTACTTGGGGATTATGACCTCTACGGCGGCAGCCTGGACGACATTACCAAAACGCCGGTTGAGAGCTTTTACCTGCCCAATGGGGTGGATTTGAGCTATGCGATGAAGCATTATACCGTTTATGGGTTCCATTCTGAAACCCACCGGGATTCGTTGGACATCCTGTATTTTGTGGATAACACCATGCTCAAGAACATCGCGATGGAATACCGGCTTTCCCGTCCTGCGGTGATGATTCTGGTCATTGACAACTACGATGAGCTGGTGCAAAACGCCAAGGAAAGCGAGAAATCCCAGATTTTGGGTGAGATTGACACGGTGATTGAGCAGTATTTCGCCGAGACCAACGGCTTTGTCCGCCGGTTCTCACAGGATCGCTACATCGCTATGGTTGAAAAGCGGCATCTCGATAAAATTATTGAAACCCGTTTTGCCCTGCTCGACCGCACTCGCAAAATCATTGCAAACGAACGGGTGCCGGCCACCCTGTCCATCGGTGTGGGCTGTGAAGGCAAAACCATGGGCGAAAACGAGGCGGCCGCCCGTCAGTCGCTGGATATGGCGCTGGGCCGCGGCGGCGACCAGGCGGTTGTCAAAACCGTCAACGGTTACGATTTTTACGGCGGTATCTCCAAAGGAATTGAAAAGCACACCCGTGTGAAGAGCCGCATTATAGCAACTGCGCTGCTGGAGCTCATTGATACCAGCGAAAATGTCATTGTCATGGGGCACCGCGCCTCGGATTTGGACGCTGTCGGCAGTTCGATTGCACTGGCGCAGGCTATCCGCCGGATGGGCCGTTCCGCCATCGTTGCGATTGACCGGGACACCACCCTTGCGTCTTCGCTGGTCAACAAGGTAAGCGACAATGGCAGTGCCAATTTGTTTGTCCACCCGGAGATTGCCAAGGACTATGTCACCCGCCGGACGCTGATGATTATTGTGGATACCCACAATCCGGTTTTTGTCGAGTCGCCTGAACTGTACCGGATGTGCAAAAATGTGGTGGTCATCGATCACCACCGCAAGATGGTCAACCACATTGACAATGCGGTGGTGTTCCACCACGAGCCGTTTGCTTCTTCTACGTCGGAGATGGTGACCGAGCTGCTCCAGTATTTCGGCGACAAATGCCGCCCGACCAAAGAGGACGCGGAGGCGCTGCTTTCTGGTATTATGCTGGATACCCGCAACTTTGTCATTCGCACCGGGGTGCGCACCTTTGAGGCAGCGGCTTATCTGCGGCGCATCGGTGCAGATACCGTTGCGGTGCGCAAGCTGTTTGCGAGCACAATGGACGACTACCAGCGGCGTTCCGGCCTGGTGCAGAACGCTGAAATTTACCGCAACTGTGCCATCGCAGTAAGCGGGCAGAATTTTGAGGATATCCGCATTGTCGCCCCGCAGGCGGCAGATGAACTGCTTGGCATCACCGAAGTAGATGCTTCGTTTGTCATTTACAACACGGGGAGCGACATCAGCATTTCCGCGCGTTCTATGGGGGATATCAATGTGCAGGTTGTCATGGAATACCTGGGCGGCGGCGGCCATCATACCATGGCGGGCTGTCAGCTCAAAGGTGTGACGCCGGAGGAAGCCAAAGAACAGCTGATGCGTGCGGTTGACCGTTATTATGAAAGCCTTGCGAGCGAGGCAGACCGATAAACGATTGAATCCAAATGGATTGCATAAAGGAGGAACTACCTATGAAAGTAATTTTGAAACAGGACGTCAAAGGCACCGGCAAGGCCGGCGACCTCGTCAACGTGGCGGATGGCTACGCCCAGAACTTCCTGATCAAACGCGGTCTTGCAATGGAGGCAAACGCGCAGAACATCAACGAAAAAAATGCGAAGGACGCGGCGAAACAGCACCGTGCGGACGTTGAACTCCAAAATGCCAAGGATATGGCGGCAAAACTGGAGGGCAAAACGGTTAAGGTTTCCGCCAAGGCGGGTGCCAACGGCAAGTTGTTCGGTGCGGTTACGCCGAAAGAAGTTTCAGCGGCGCTCAAACAACAGTACCAGGCCGATGTGGACAAACGGAAAATTGTACTTGCGCAGGATATTAAGGGCTACGGCGTTTTTTCGGCCGAAATTAAGCTGCACACCGGCGTGTCTGCAAAAATTAGCGTAGAAGTTGTGGAAGCATAACATTGGAGGAACCTCATGGCAGTTGGCGAACCCCTTACCCTGGAAACAACCGGGCAGCTCCCGCACAGCATCGAAGCAGAGCAGTCGGTGCTGGGGGCTATCCTGCTGGATCCGGGCTGTATTTCAACCGCGCTTGAGTACATCAAGAGCGATTCTTTTTATTTAAGGCAGCACCAGCAGCTTTTTTCGCTGATGATTTCCATGTTCTCCACCGCCAAGTCGATTGACTACATCACAGTGCTGGACGAAGCGGTCTCGGCCCAGGTTTTTGACTCCGAGCAGGCGGCAAAGGTCTACCTGGCCCAGCTCATGGAAATGGTGCCGACCACCGCCAATGTGGAGAGCTACTGCCGTATTGTGCAGGAACGTCATTACCTGCGTTCGCTCATCCAGGTGGCGCATGAAATCATTGACAATGTGAATGAATCCCAGGGCAATGCAAAAAACATGCTGGATCTGGCGGAACAGCGTATTTATGAAATCCGGCAGGGGCGCGATGCAACCGGTCTGACCAAAATCAATGACGTTATCATCCAGACCTATGATCAGCTCCAAAAGCTGAGTTCAGAGGACCGCAACCAGTACCTGGGCCTGAAGACCGGCTTTTCGGCGCTGGACCGCATTACCACCGGGTTGAATAAATCCGACCTGATTTTAATCGCTGCCCGCCCTGCAATGGGCAAAACGGCGTTTGTGCTCAATCTCGCCTCCAACGTGGCCAAAATCTCGAAGAAGCAGGTGGCCATTTTCTCGCTGGAAATGTCCAAAGAGCAGCTGGTCAGCCGTATGCTCTCCAGTGAGGCGCGGATTTCCGGCCACAACCTACGTATGGGTACTCTTTCGGCGGAGGAATGGGTGCGGCTCGCCTCGGCGGCAGAAATCCTTTCTCAAACCGAGATTTACCTTGATGATATTCCGAGTGCGACGGTGGCGGATATGAAGGCCAAGCTGCGCCGTCTGCCGGATTTGGGGCTGGTCGTCATTGACTACCTCCAGCTCATGAGCACCGGCCGCCGGGACGGCAACCGTGTGCAGGAGGTTTCTGAAATCACCCGAAACCTGAAAATTATGGCGAAGGAAATGAATGTTCCGGTCATTACGCTGAGCCAGCTTTCCCGTTCGCCGGACTCCAGGACCGATCACCGGCCCATGTTGTCCGACCTGCGTGAATCCGGCTCGATTGAGCAGGATGCGGACATTGTCATGTTTTTATATCGTGACGCTTATTACAACGAAGAATCTGAGGAACAGAACGTGGCGGAGTGCATTGTTGCAAAGAACCGCCATGGTGAGACCGATACAGTGCGGCTGCACTGGGACGGTGCTCATACCCTGTTTACCTCGTTGGAGAATTACCGGGAATGATGGAACAGGTACGGCGGACAATTGAGCAAAATGGAATGCTGTGTAAGGGTGACACCGTTGTCGTCGGGGTTTCCGGCGGAGCAGATTCGGTCGCACTGCTTCATTTTTTAAACAGCGGCCTGCCGGAACTCGGCTTGAAGCTGGCGGTCTGCCATGTCAATCATCAGTTAAGGGGCGCAGAGAGCGACCGCGATATGCGTTTTGTGCAAACGCTGTGCGCAGAGCTTTCTGTGCCCTGTCATGTTTTATCCCGCAATGTACGGGCGCTCGCCCGGGAGCAGGGGCTGGGAGAGGAGGAGTGCGGCCGCGCGCTGCGTTACCGCTTTTTCCGGGAGACTGCGGCGAAATACGGAGAAGCTGCAAAAATTGCGACGGCGCACACCCTTTCCGACAATGCAGAGACGGTGCTGTTCCGCATGGCGCGCGGTACCGGGCTCAAAGGGCTGTGCGGTATCCCGCTGGTGCGCGGGCGGATTATCCGGCCTTTTTTGGAGATCACGCGGAAACAGGTAGAGGACTACTGTGCGGCAAATGGCCTCCAGTATGTCACCGACAGCACCAATACTTCGGATGAATACGCACGCAACCGGGTACGGAAGTATATCCTGCCTCAGCTGAAAACGCTCAATCCCTCCGCTGAGCAGTCGCTGGCGCGAACCCTTGCAACCCTGCGTGCGGATGAGGAGTACCTGACGCAGACAGCAGTGCAGGCTCTTTGCGACGCGGACGCAGACGGTGGCTATGATGTACGGGCGCTTGCCGTGCAGCCGCCTGCTATCCGCGACCGTGCGCTGATGCTTGCCTGCCGGGAAAACGGCGTTGCAGCCGAACGTGAAAAAATTGAGGGGCTCTGCCAAATAATTTTGGCCAAACACGGGAAAATAAGTATGGCCGCCGGCCTTTGGGCTGAAGTGCGAAAAGATGTTTTGCGTTTTTCCGGGAACCAGGCGCCGTTTCCTTTTTTTGAATTGCCATTTCGGACAGGATTGTTGACATTACCGAGCGGAGTCGCCTATAATATAACTATTGTGCCGCACACGGAATTGGTGGAAATTGTTAATAAAAATTTCTCATTTGCAATTTTGGACTATGATAAAATAAAAGGCAAACTGATGTTCCGTCAGCGGAGAGGGGGAGATGCCCTCTCACTGCCGCAGCGCAGCGTAACCAAAACCCTGAAAAAATTGTTCAATGAAGCGGGTGTCCCGCTGGAACAGCGTAGCAGGCTTGCGGTGCTGTGCGACGAGGCGGGTCCGGTTTGGGTTGAAGGCTTTGGCGTGGACAAACGCGTTCAGTGCGGCGGCAGTACAACGCGTTGCCTTGTGCTCCGGCGGAATGACTGTTTGAAAGGAAACGGACAATGACAAACGATATTTTAAAGGTCTTAATCAGCGAACAGGAGCTGAAGGCCAAGGTGGAAGAACTCGGCGCCAAAATCAGCGCCGATTACGCAGGCAAAAATCTTATGATGGTAAGCGTGCTCAAGGGTTCGGTCGTGTTTATGGCGGACTTAATGCGCGCCATTACCATCCCCTGCGAAATTGATTTTATGTCGGTATCCAGCTATGGAAAAGACGTTAAAACCTCCGGTGTAGTCAAAATCATCAAGGATTTGGACCAGCAGCTTGAAGGCAAGGATTTGCTGATTGTGGAGGATATACTGGACAGCGGCATGACATTGAGCTACATCACCGAAATGCTGCGGCAGCGCGGGCCGAGCTCGATTCGGCTGTGCACCCTGCTTGACAAGCCGGAACGCCGTCAGGCGGATGTTGCTGCGGACTATTTTGGTTTTGTGGTGCCGGATGAATTCGTGGTTGGCTACGGGCTTGATTACGCGGAAAAGTACCGCAACCTGCCGTATGTCGGCGTTTTGAAACCGGAAGTGTATTCCAAATAAAAGCCGGTATGCGGCACCCAATGAATTGGAGTTGAGATTTTGAACAAAAAAGGGAAGAGCATATTAATTTATGTCCTCGTTCTCGGCGCATTGCTGATTGGCTTTATGTTCATGATGAACATGATTAAACCAACCGGCGAAACCATTAATTATTCCGAGGTTGTGGACTATTTCCAGCAGAACAAGGTGAAGAAGTTTGTCATTGACCTTGGCAGCGGTGAGCTGCAGGCAGAAGTAGAAGGGCGTGACAAACAGCTTATCTACAAAGTGCCGAATGTGGGGTTGTTCATTGAACTGGTCGAACCGATGGTGGTCGAGTACAACAAGGAAAACCCCAGCGACAAAATAGAGTTTAACTATTTGCCGATTCAGGATAACTCCTGGCTCTTGAACTTCCTGCCGACGCTGCTGCTCATCGGCGTCATGGTGGTCTTTTGGGTGATCATTCTGCGCCAGCAGGGCGGGGGAAAGATCAACCAGTTTGGTAAGATGAACGCCAAGAATGGGCTGACGCAGGGAAAAAAGGCGACCTTTGCCGATGTGGCGGGCGCCGATGAGGAAAAAGCAGAGCTGGTTGAAATTGTTGAGTTCCTCAAGAACCCCAAAAAATTCAACGAGCTCGGCGCGCGCATCCCGAAAGGTGTTTTGCTGATGGGCCCTCCCGGTACCGGTAAAACCCTGCTTGCGCGGGCGGTCGCTGGTGAGGCGGGCGTGCCGTTCTTCTCCATTTCCGGTTCCGACTTTGTTGAGATGTTCGTCGGCGTTGGTGCGTCCCGTGTGCGCGACCTGTTTGAACAGGCCAAGAAAAACGCGCCGGCCATCATCTTCATTGATGAAATTGACGCGGTTGGCCGGCATCGCGGCGCCGGACTCGGCGGCGGGCATGACGAGCGTGAGCAGACCCTCAACCAGTTGCTGGTTGAAATGGACGGCTTCGGTTCGAACGAAGGTATTATCATCATTGCGGCAACCAACCGCCGCGATATTCTCGACCCGGCGCTGCTGCGCCCCGGCCGGTTCGACCGTGAAATCATGGTCGGTTATCCGGACGTTAAGGGCCGTGAAGCAATTTTGAAGGTCCATGCGCGTAACAAGCCGTTGGGCTTCGACGTTGACCTTTCAGTGATTGCAAAATCCACGGCGGGCTTTACCGGCGCAGATTTGGAGAACCTGCTCAATGAGGCGGCACTGCTCGCGGCGCGCAACAACCGCAAAGCTATCATTGAAAAGGATATTGAAGAGGCGACCATTAAGGTGGTGGCCGGGCCGGAGAAACGCTCCAGAGTAATTACCCCGGCAGAGCGTAAACTCACCGCTTTCCACGAGGCGGGCCATGCGGTGTGTACTTATCACTGCAAAACCCAAAGCCCGGTGCATCAGGTTTCCATCATCCCGCGCGGTATGGCGGGCGGTTTCACCATGTCCCTGCCGGAGCAGGATAAGAGCTATATGCGCAAAAAGGAGATGCAGGAGGAACTCATCGTCCTGCTGGGCGGCCGTGTGGCTGAAAGCCTGACGCTGGACGACATTTCGACCGGCGCTTCCAACGACATTGAGCGCGCCACCAAGCTTGCGCGTGATATGGTCACCCGTTATGGTTTCAGCGAGAAGCTCGGTACCATTGTGTATGGCCAGGCGGATCACGAGGTTTTCCTTGGCCGCGACTTTAATCAGTCCCGGAACTACTCCGAAAACGTGGCGGCAGAAATTGACGCAGAAATTCGCGATATTATTGACAGTGCTTATGAGCAGTGTGCGGAAATTTTAAATGCGCACCGCGATCAGCTCACCACGGTGGCGGAATATCTGCTCGTCCATGAAAAGATTGACGGCGAGGAGTTCAAAAAACTGATGACCGGCGCGCTGAAAGCGGAGCCTGCTGAAGTAGAGGCAGTGCTTCATCCGAAACACGAAGAGGCGGAGGAGGAATCCACCCCGAAAGTGGTTGGCGAGCCGGAAATGGGTTCGGAAGAGCACGAAACGAACGAAGCAGACGGCGAAACGAACGAATAATGGATAATCCCTGTGCGAAAGCACGGGGATTCCCTGTTTCCGAGGGGTTTTTGAATGGATTGGAAGCAACTCCTTTTTTTATGGGAGCGGTTGCAGCGGTCTGAAAAACCAGTCGTGATTTACGGCATGGGGGACGGCTGCGAAAAGATCATGCGGGTATGCGGGGAATACCGCATTCCGGTGGCAGGTATTTTTGCAAGCGACGAATATGTGCGCGGTCACAGCTTTTTGGGCTACCCGGTTCTGCGGTATGATGAAGCGAAGCAAACGTTTGGCGGCATGATTGTCCTGTTGGCTTTTGCGGCGTTTGAACCGGGGCTGGTTTCAAAAATCAAGCGGATTGCCGCGGAAAACGAGCTGTATGCGCCGGATGTGCCGCTGTTTGGCGGCGGCCTTTTTGAGCGCAGATACATAAAAGAGCACCGTGCAGAACTGGAACAGGTCTATGCTCTGTTGGCGGACGCCCGGTCGCGGCAGGTTTTTGAATCGGTGCTGGCGTATAAAATAACAGGATGTATTGATTACCTCTTTGCGTGTGAAACGCCAAAACAGGAGGCGTTTGACCAAATTCTGCGGTTTGGGCCGGAGGAGTGTTACGCCGATCTTGGCGCTTATGACGGAGACACGGTGGTGGAATTTGTCCGCGTAGTGAACGGAGCGTACCGGCGCATTTACGCACTGGAACCCAACCCGAAAAATTTTAGCCGTCTGGTGCGCGGCTGTGCCGGGCTGCCGGAGGTGGTTTCCATCCAGAAGGGCGCTTGGAACCGGGAGGAGACGCTTGCGTTCCATGCGAAAGCGGGGCGGAGCTCCGCCATCCTGCCGGGTGCGGCGCAGAGCATTGAGGCGGCGCCGGTGGATGATCTGGTCGAGGAACCGCTGAGCTACATCAAACTGGATGTAGAGGGCGCTGAACGGGAAGCGCTGGAGGGTTGCCGCCGGCAGATCCTTACGTACAAGCCCAAATTGGCGATCAGCGCCTACCATCGCAACGAGGATTTGTTTGCGCTTCCGCTCCAGATAAGCGCCATGCGCGCAGACTACCGTATTTATCTCAGGCACCACCCGTATATCCCGGCATGGGATACGGTGTACTATATGGTTTGAGGAGGAGAAGAAAATGGCGGCTCCAGCACAACTCAAAGAGCAGATTGCAGACGGCCGGTGGGATGCGCCGCTGGCAGACCTTTATGGTAAACAGGCGGTTTTGCACCAAAGGAACCGGTATCAGGAGCTGGTGAAGGAATACAGCGCACGGTTCGGCGGCGACGGAGAGGCGTTTTTATTCAGCGCGCCGGGCCGTACCGAAATTGGAGGCAATCATACCGACCACCAGCGCGGCAGGGTGCTTGCAGCGGCAATCAACCTGGATGCGGCTGCGGTTGCAGTGCCGAATGACAGCGGCGTTATTCATATTAAATCTGCCGGGCACGATGAAAACATTGTTCGGTTGGATCAGCTCGAACCGGTGGGTGGTGAGGAAAATACCTCAACCGCACTGGTGCGCGGCATTGCCGCTCGGTTCCATGAACTGGGTTTTCGTATCGGCGGCTTCAACGCTTACACGGTGTCTGATGTGCTACGCGGCTCGGGCCTTTCTTCTTCGGCGGCGTTTGAGGTGCTGGTTGGAACCATCCTCAACGGGCTGTTCAACGGCGGCGCGGTGGATCCGGTTACGATCGCACAGATTGGGCAGTATGCGGAGAACCGCTATTTTGGCAAGCCCTGTGGTTTAATGGATCAGACCGCCTGTTCGGTTGGCGGATTGGTTCAAATTGATTTCCGTGACGCGGAACATCCAGCTGTGGAACAGCTTCCTTATGATTTTTCCACCCGTGGATATGCCCTGTGTGTGGTCAACACCGGCGGAAGCCATGCCGACCTCACTGGGGAATACGCTGCAATTCCGGCGGAGATGAAGGCTGTTGCCCAAGCGTTTGGGGCGGAGGTGCTGTCCGAGGTGCCGGAAGAGGATTTCTTCGGCCGGATTGGAGAACTGCGGCAGCAGGTGGGAGACCGCGCTCTGCTGCGGGCGCTCCACTTTTTTGAAGAGGACAGCCGGGTGCCGGAGCAGTCTGCCGCCCTGCGCGCGGATGATTTGGAAGGCTTTTTTGCGTTGGTCAAGGCATCCGGCCATTCTTCGGCGGCACGTCTCCAAAACGTAGCAAGCGCGGTTTCCAGCAGGGAACAGGGCGTGGCGCTGGGCGTTGCGGTCAGTGAGCAGTTTTTGCAGGGCAAAGGTGCCTGCCGGGTACACGGCGGCGGTTTTGCCGGCACCTTGCAGGCCTATGTCCCGCTGGAACGGGTGGAAGCGTACCAGGAAGCAATGGAACGCATTTTCGGGCAGGGGAGCTGTTATGTACTGAAGATACGTCCCTGCGGCGGAATTCAAATAAAGGCAGAATGACGATTCAGAAAAGGGAGAGATTACAATGACAATTCTGGTAACGGGCGGTACGGGGTTCATTGGCAGTCACACCTGCGTTGAGCTTTTACAGGCGGGGCACGAGGTCATTATTGTGGATAACCTCTGCAACTCCAAACAGGAAGTTGTGGGTGTGATTGAACAGCTCGGCGGTAAGCCTGTAAAATTTTACAAAGCGGATATTGCCGACCGCCGCACCATTCAGAGTATTTTTAAGCATTCTGCGGTGGATGCGGTTATCCATTTTGCGGGATTAAAAGCAGTTGGTGAATCGGTGGAAAAGCCGCTTGCCTACTATAAGAACAACATCACCGGTACCCTTGTCCTGCTGGAAGCTATGCTGAGCGAGGGTTGCAAGCGGATGGTCTTTTCCTCCTCGGCAACGGTTTACGGAATGAACAATCTGGTTCCGTTCCGGGAGGAGTATCCCATTTCGGCTACCAATCCCTATGGGTACACCAAGGTGATGATCGAACAGATTTTAAATGACCTCTGCGCGGCGGATCCACAGTGGAGTATGGTTCATCTTCGTTATTTCAACCCCATTGGCGCCCATAAAAGCGGCTTGATTGGTGAAAACCCCAACGGCATCCCCAATAACCTCCTGCCGTATGTCACTCAGGTGGCGCTTGGAAAGCTGCCGCATCTCAACGTCTATGGGAACGACTACGATACGGTGGACGGCACCGGCGTACGGGATTATATCCATGTGGTGGATTTGGCCAAAGGGCACCTTGCCGCGCTGGAGTACGCCATGAAGCACAAGGGTGCGGAAGCGGTCAACCTCGGCACCGGCCGGGGGACAAGCGTGCTGGAAATTGTCAAGGCGTTTGAAGCGGCAACCGGCGAGCGGGTACCGTATGTCATTGCGCCGCGCCGCGTTGGAGATATTGCGTCTGCTTATGCGGATACCTCCAAAGCGGAACGGGTATTCGGCTGGAAAGCGGAAAAAGGCATTGTGGAAATGTGTGAGGACAGCTGGCGTTTTGTCAAACAGCAAGCGGGTAAAATGTAAAAATTCCGGTTGTTTTTCTGTTCACAGGGTGTTATAATTGTAATATTCCGTATGGATTCGCTGTGCGGATACCGCAACGCGGGGAACGCCCGGCGGCAGCCTGAAAAGCAGCTGCCCGCCTTTGGATGAGGCTCTGGTGAAAGCCGATGCTTATTCGTGCCCGGAATTACCGGGAGTTCCAGGAACCTTTCAACTGAAAAAGGAGTGTTATCATGACCAAAATTACCAGAAAACCGTTTGGCTCTCTTGCTGACGGCACCAACGTCGAACTCTTTACTTTAGACAATCAAACCATGAAGGTCGATATCACAAATTATGGCGGTACCATTGTTTCCATTTTGGTACCGGATCGGGATGGGAACACCAAAGATGTGGCCCTTGGTTATGATACGGTTGGCGAATACCAGACCCACGGCGGCTTCCTCGGCGCATTGATTGGCCGCTGCGGCAACCGCATTGAGCGCGGCGTATTTGAACTCAACGGCAAAGAATACCAGCTCTATTGCAACGACGGTAAAAACCATCTGCACGGCGGTAAAATTGGCTTTGACAAAAAGGTTTGGAACGCGGAAGTTGTTTCCGGTGCAACCGGCGACGAACTCAAACTCACCCTGCTTAGCCCGGACGGTGACGAAAACTACCCCGGCAACCTGAATGTAACCGTTACCTACAAGCTGACCGAAGAGAATGGCCTTATCATTGATTATAAAGCAGTCAGCGACCGTGATACGGTCTGCAACCTGACCAACCACACCTACTTTAATCTTGCGGGACAGGACAGTGGCAAAAATGTTCTCGACCATAAACTGAAACTTTATGCGGATAAATATACCGTTGGCAACGATGAAACTCTGCCGAACGGCATTATTGCGGATGTGGTCGGCACTCCGTATGATTTCCTGGATTTCCATGTCATCGGCGACCGGATTCACGACGATGAACCGGGCCTTGTCAGCGCACATGGCTACGATCACAACTGGGTGCTCAACGGCGCTGAGGATGGCGATGAAGCGGGATTGTCGATTGCTGCGGAAGCGGTTTGCCCCGCTACCGGCGTTAAAATGGATGTTTACACCAATAAACCGGGCGTACAGTTCTATTGCGGCAACGGCCTGAGTGAAAAGACCGTCGGCAAGGGCGGAGTGAAATACCAGCCGCATGCTGGCTTCTGTTTGGAGACCCAGTACTTCCCGAATGCAATGAAGTACAAAAATTTCCCTTCTCCGGTGCTCAAAGCGGGAAGCCTTTACTCCTTTACAACGGAGTACCGTTTCTCGGTGGAGAAGTAATCCTTTCATCAAAGTCAAAAGTCAGCCGAAAAGTCGGCTGGCTTTTTATTTGTGAGGGCGGCAGGAGAAGTGCGTTGATCCGGGAAAACCGTGTTAAGAAAGTGCTGTGTTTTGGATTGGATGGAACTGAATCGGATAAGAAAATTATGAAAAGTAGTTGCAAAGCAGTTTCTGCTACCCGGGCAGCAAAAACAGCTGTTTTTTTGCGGTGGCAATGCCGATTCTTTTTTTACCGTCAAATTGTTCACGGTTTCGCTTTATTTCGGCCTTTGCTTTGTGTTACACTGGTAGAAAAGAAGAAGCTTGAAAGGGGTGATCGTCGAATGGCGGAACGAAAATATACGGGGCCGGTTTACAGCCTTGCAGAGGAGCTGATTAGTTCCATTTCACATGGGGTTGGTACCCTACTCGCTGTTGCCGCACTGGTTGTAGGCGTTGTAATGGCTGCTCTTTACTCTGATGCATGGTGCATTGTGAGTATGGCGATTTATGGTACAACGCTGGTGATCCTTTATAGCATGTCAACCATCTATCACGGCTTAAGGCCCAACCGGGGCAAGAATGTGCTGCGTATTCTTGACCACTGCTCGGTTTTTTTGCTGATTGCGGGAACTTATACGCCGCTTACCCTGGTTTCACTGCGAGGGACCGTTGGCTGGGTGCTGTTCGGCGTTGTCTGGGGCGCGGCGGTTCTCGGCATTGTCCTCAATGCGGTCAGCCTCACGCGGTTCAAGGTGTTCTCAATGATTTGTTACATTGCAATGGGCTGGGTAATTGTCTTTGCATTTCAGCCGTTGATGAACGCCATGCAGACGGGCGGAATGATCCTGCTGATTGTAGGCGGTCTGTTTTATACCGCAGGCGCTGTGCTCTACGGTGTGGGCAAAAAGGTGAAATATGTGCATTCCATCTGGCACTTTTTTGTATTGGCGGGGAGTATCCTGCATTATTTTTGTATTTTGTTCTATGTTGTGCCGGTATTACAATCATGACCTCTGTCAAACAGCCCAAAAAGGCCGCGGATTTTTCCGCGGCCTTTTTGGGGATTCGACATCAGGATTTTTAGGGCTTCAAGCCCGGTGCATCCGCTGTTTTACGCATTGGGCCGTTCAGGGCGGGTTGACGCTGATTCTGCCCGAAGCGGCAGGCCCGTCGGGGCGGCAGGATCAAAATGAACGTCAAGCTGCGGGAACGGAATGCGGATCCCGGCTTGGTCAAAGGCTTGCTTGACCGATTCCAGTAGATCAAACTTAAGGGTGAGCAGATTTGCACCCTCCACCCAGACGTTGCAGGCAATTTTGACTGAACTGTCGGCCAGTTCACAGACCCGGATGATGGGCAGCGGGTCCTTAAGCGCAAATTTGTGATGCTCCACCAATTCCCAAATGATTTTTTTGGCCTGTTCCGGGTCGTCCCGGTAAGAAATATCAAAGACGAGATCGAGACGGCGTTTGTCCTCACGGGACATATTGATGATCCGGTCGGAGGAAATCTGGCCGTTTGGCACCATGATGGCGCGGTTGTCAAAGGTGTTGATTTGGGTATAGAGGATGCTGATGCTCTGCACCACACCGGTAGCACCGTCCACCTCCACGGCGTCTCCAATGGTAAACGGCTTGGAGGCGAGCAGCAGAATACCGCCCGCCATGTTGGCGAGGGAATCCTTAACGGCAAGGCTGACCGCAAGACCGACCGCGCCGAAGGCGGCGAGCAGGGTGGCAGTTGGAACCCCTGCTGTGGAAAGCGCAATAATACCGACGATCACATACAGTGTTATTTTGATAATGGGCAGCAGAAAGGTCACAAGCGCGCGATCAATGCGGCTGCGCTCCAGTGCTTTACGGATGGCCTTGTTGAGCAGGTAGGCAACGCCCATTCCAACCGCAAAGACAATGACAGCGGTAATAATAAGCGGTGCGCTTTTTACCAGAGTTGAATACAGTTCATTCAAAAATTCCATAAGGGGGTTCCTTCTTTCTGGGTCTATGGTTTTCCGGCTGCCGGGTGAAACAGATTACCACCGGCGCAAATTCCGCTGAAGATGCATGGCATAAAAACAGCCGGCTGTGCAAGGATAAATGGAGAGTACCTTTATTATAATACAAAGGGTTCCATTCACGCAAATGCGGTGGCTGAAAAAGGGAATGGACGGGGAATGAAAAAAGTGTGATGGAATTATGAAAAAGTTAAAGATATTCATTGAAATTTTTTTGCGGATCGGTTATAATGATTCGTATCGTTAGATTTTTAACGCACGAAAATTCATAGAAAAAGGAGAAGCGAAGATGGATTGGGGCTCAATTGTTGCTGTTGTTATAACAGGCCTTGTCGTCGTGTTTTTGGCGCTCGTTGGCTTGGTCCTTATTCTCTACATCACCGGTTTTATTGTTCCGAAGATCACAAAAGTCGGACAGAAAAAACAGCCGGAGGAGCCGGCGCAGAAAGCGGCGCCAGCTGCGGCTGCGCCTGTGAAAGCAGAATTTGTACCGCCGGTGGGACCGGGGCCGGTTGCTGAGGCTGCCGTTGAAGACGGTATTCCAGGCAAAACCGTTGCTGCAATTTCTGCTGCGGTTGCTGTCACGCTGGAGGGCCAGGGTTCTTACGTCGTCAAGAGCATTAAACGCTCGGAGAAGTAATAAGGCCTGTCTTTCTGTAAAACTAAGATTGAAAGGAAAGTGGAATCGTGGACGTATTTGTACAAACCATACAGGGTATCTTTGCAAGTTCCGGCTTCCTGTCTTTTACGTGGCAGCAAGGCGTAATGATTTTGGTATCCTTTGTGTTGATCTATCTCGCGATTAAAAAGCAGTACGAACCGCTTCTGTTGCTGCCGATCGCGTTTGGCATGCTGCTTGCCAATATCCCGGTTGCAAACCTCAACTCCTATGCGGAGGGCGGATTGATTAGCTACCTTTATCAGGGCGTTAAGCTCGGTATTTACCCGCCGCTTATCTTCCTGGGCGTTGGCGCAATGACCGACTTTGGTCCGCTGATTGCAAACCCGAAGAGCTTCCTGCTCGGCGCGGCTGCACAGCTTGGCATTTTCGCCACCTTCTGCGGCGCAATGGCGCTTGGCATCTTTGCCCCGAATGAGGCGGCTTCCATCGCCATCATCGGCGGTGCGGACGGCCCGACAGCGATCTTCGTCACAAGCAAGCTGGCCCCGGATCTCCTGGGTTCGATTGCAGTTGCAGCTTACTCTTACATGGCGTTGGTGCCGATTATCCAGCCGCCGATTATGAAGCTGCTGACCACCAAAAAACAGCGTGCAGTTGTGATGAAACAGCTGCGCCCGGTTTCCAAGCTCGAAAAGGTTGTTTTCCCGATTATTGTTACCCTTGTCGTTTCTCTCCTCGTACCGGATGCGGCTCCGCTGGTTGGTATGCTGATGCTCGGCAACCTCATGCGTGAGAGCGGTGTGGTGGAACGCTTGAGCAAAACCGCTCAGAATGAGCTGATGAACATTGTCACCATCTTCCTCGGTGTATCGGTTGGTGCAACGGCAATTGGTGAGAACTTCCTTAGTGTTCAGACTCTTGGCATTATTGCTCTTGGTCTGGCGGCATTTGCCCTTGGTACGGCTGGCGGCGTTCTGTTTGGCGATTTGATGTATGTGCTTACCAAAGGCCAGGTTAACCCGCTCATTGGTTCTGCCGGTGTTTCGGCGGTTCCGATGGCTGCCCGTGTTTCTCAGAAGGTTGGCCAGAAGGCAAACCCGAAAAACTTCCTGCTCATGCATGCAATGGGCCCGAACGTTGCAGGCGTTATTGGTTCTGCGGTTGCGGCTGGTGTACTGTTGAGCGTGTTTAAAGATTACATTCACTAAAAAGCAACTTGTTTTAGAAAACGGAGACTGCAAAAGCAGTCTCCGTTTTTTTATTTCGCTCTCTGTTTATTTCTCCTGCTGCCGTAAGAGGACTTCTGCAATTTCCAGCAAAAGACGTTTTTGATGATGATTCATTTCGGTGCAGATAGCATGTAGTTCGTCATTCAGGTAATCGTTTTGAGCAGGTGTTACACCAGTAATGAGTTCGGTAATATCGCATTGCAGAAAAGAGGAAATCGCTGAAAGGGTATCCAGGCTAATTTTGGTTACGCCACGCTCAATTTGGCTGACGTATCCAACAGAAACACCGAGCGCCTCCGCGAGATAATCTTGTGTTCGGTGCATCTGTTTCCGTTTTTGTTTGATTCGTTTTCCTATCATACCGTAGTCGACACTCATTTGCATCACCCACTGCTAGTGTAGTAACAATAGCTTTAAATATACAGATATTAATAACTTTAATTAAATCTGTAGTTGTTGATTTTTGTCGAAAGGTGTGTTAGTATGAGAGACAGAAAGAAATAGGGAGGGCAGATATGACGTATCTTGATTATCTGGCGAAAACGCTTGGCATCAACTGCCTTTCGGATTTGCACTATATTTCCATCGTACCGGAGCAGGCAGAAGATTTGCTTGCCGTGCCGGTCAGCCGGTTTCCGCGCGGGGATTACCTGGAGGCGGCCAATTACCTTTTGATTGAGGTGGATTGGAACGGAAAGCGCTCGGCCGTCATACGCAATGCGGTGGTTCAAAAATTGCAAAGGCACTCTTAAACGGTTCCCATTGATATGGGGCCGTTTTTCTTATTTGGGGAGGCACCGGCTTCCTTTTGACGACAAATTATGCTATAATATAAAAAATATGCGGCGTTGAGTGGGCGGTGCCCAAAACCGTATGTGATAAAGAAAGATTGAGGTACCCGAATGGCAGATTTCAGCGCAGATTATGCTGTACTCAAACAAGAGATAATTGAAAACGAATTTAAACGGATGAACGACATGCAGCGTAAGGCGGTATTTACAGTAAATGGCCCGCTGCTGATTTTGGCGGGCGCTGGGAGCGGTAAAACCACTGTGCTGGTCAACCGCATTGCCTATATGTTAAGTTACGGCAACGCTTATCTTGACAGAACAGCGCCGGAATACATTGGGGAGCGCGAAATAGCGTTTCTAAAACAATACCGGGATCATCCAAACGAGCAGGATTTGGAAGCGGTGCATGGAGTTTTGGCAGTGCATCCGCCAAGACCGTGGAATATTCTCGCCATTACCTTTACCAACAAAGCGGCAGGAGAGCTGAAAGAGCGCCTGAACGCCATGCTCGGTGAAATGGGCGATGAGGTTAACGCCGGGACATTTCATTCCATCTGCGTGCGCATCCTGCGGCGCAACATTGACCGGCTGGGTTATACCAGCAGTTTTACCATTTACGATGCGGACGACAGCCTGCGGGTAGTCAAGGACAGCATGGGGGATCTCGGTATCAGCGATAAGATGTTCCCGCCGAAGATGATTCTCAACGAAATCAGCCACAGCAAGGATAAAATGCTGCCGCCGAAGGATTACATCAATGCGGCGGGGAATGATTACCGCCTGTCGACCATTGGCAAGGTGTATGAACGGTATCAGGCGCGGCTCAAAGCGGCCAATGCCTGTGATTTTGACGATTTGATTGTACTCACCGTTCGGCTCCTTGAAACATACGATGATGTATTGGAGTACTATCAGAATCGGTTCCGTTACATATTGGTGGATGAGTACCAGGACACCAACCATGCCCAGTACCGGCTGGTGAGCCTGCTGGCGCAGAAACACCACAATCTTTGTGTGGTTGGTGACGACGACCAGAGTATTTATAAGTTCCGCGGGGCGACGATTGAAAATATTTTAAGCTTTGAACAGCAGTTTGAACATGCTACGGTGATCCGGCTGGAGCAGAACTACCGTTCCACCCAAAACATTCTTGATGCGGCCAATGCCGTTATTGCAAACAACCGGGAGCGGAAAGGCAAAAACCTCTGGACCGAAAACGGCGGCGGCGAAAAGATTACGGTGCGCCGCACGGCGGACGAAAGCGCAGAAGCCGAATTTGTGGCCACCAGCATTGTGGAAAATGTCAAGCAGGGGCGGAAATACTCCGACCATGCGGTGCTTTACCGGATGAACGCCCAATCCAACAGCATTGAGCGTTATTTTATCCGCAGCAACATTCCGTACCGGATCATTGGCGGACATAAGTTTTTTGAGCGCAAGGAAATCCGCGATATGCTTGCGTATTTGAATGTCATCAACAATCCGAGTGACAGTGTGCGGTTGCGGCGTATCATCAATGAACCCAAGCGCGGTATTGGCAACGCCACCGTTGTGGCGGCGGAGCAGATTGCCGAACAGGCGGGAGTTCCGCTGTTTGATGTGCTCCGAGAGGCGGATACCTACCCGGCGCTGGCCCGTAAAGCCTCTTCTCTGCGGGGCTTTACCTCGATGATGATGGACCTCGCCTTTACGGCAGAGCAGGAATCGCTCGAATGGCTATTGGATGAACTGCTCGACAAAACCGGTTACCTCGCCATGCTCAAGGCCGATGGGCCGGAGGGCGAGGTGCGGATGGAAAACATTGAAGAGCTCAAATCCAACATGAAGAATTACGAGGATGAAAACGGCGACGACGCTTCTCTCTCCGGTTTTCTGGAGGAGGTGGCGCTTTACACCGATCTCGATAATCTCAATCAGTCGGACGACTGTGTTGTTATGATGACGCTGCACTCAGCCAAAGGGCTGGAATTCCCGTTCGTTTACATCGTTGGGATGGAGGAGGGGATTTTTCCCTCACGGAACATCTTAAATTTTCCGGAGGAGATTGAAGAAGAACGGCGGCTTGCCTATGTGGGCATCACCCGTGCAAAAGAGCAGCTTTACCTGCTGGGCGCTTCTTCCCGCATGTTGTTTGGTTCGACCAACCGCAACCGCCAGTCCCGTTTTGTGGATGAAATTCCGGATAGCCTTATTGATTTCAAAGACACTTCGGTGACCTCTTACGCATACCAGCCGGCGCCGAAAAAGCCCTCTGCCTTTACGGTGGATAACGTGGGTAAAGCGGTACAGGCGAAAAAAGCGGTGATTGATTTTAAGGTGGGCGACATGGTCAATCACCGTGTTTTTGGAAACGGCATGGTGGTTTCCATGACACCAATGGCAGGCGACGTACTGGTAGAAGCCGTTTTTGACAAGGTTGGCACCAAGAAAATTATGGCAAATTTCGCGAAGCTCAAAAAGGTCTGACAAAGTTATTCACCAAGCGTAGTTTTCCTCATATTATGTAATAAGGCGTTTGCTTTAATAAGACATAAGGAGGATTATTATGGCTGAAAATAACATTATGCCGGACGGCTGCTGTGACAACGGCTTTAAAGAGGCTGTCTGCATAGAAACAGCCAGAATCTATGATTCCTGCAGCGCGAAGGACTGTTTTGAAGACCTTCAGGTGTATTTCACCGATGCTGCGCAGGGTATCATTGATGCGGCGATGAGTGTAAAAAGCAAGAAAGCATCGGTACTTAATGTGTTCATGGATGTTGAACCGGTTGCGTTCAACAAAGGCTTCTATTCCGTAGACGTCACCTTTTTCTTCAAGGTGGTTGTAGAGGCGTTTACCTCTCCAATCAGCGCGCCGACCGAGGTCACCGGCCTTGCAGTCTTTACCAAGAAGGTGATTCTGTATGGGAGCGAGGGCAACGTAGCCACCTATTCGACCGATTCTACCGTTATCAACCGGTATGATTACTGCGGCAACAACTTGCCGACGGCGAGCATCCAGGTGGTGGAGCCGATTTTCCTTGCGGTCAAGATGTGCGACCGCAACGAGTTGTGCTACGAGCCGTGCATTAGCATCCCGCCGGCTGTTGCCGCGGAATTTGAAGGCAATTTCTGCACCGTGACCCCAACCAAGAATGTTTATGTTACGCTGGGACTGTTTTCCATTGTCAACCTTCAGCGCAGAGTGCAGCTCCTTGTTCCGGCTTATGATTACTGCGTTCCGGAAAAAGAGTGCTGCTGCAACACTGAGGATCCGTGTGAAATTTTCCGCAGCATCAAGTTTCCGGTTGAGGAGTTCTTCCCGCCGAAGATGTGTCGTGACGACGATACGCCGCCGTGCGACTGTGAATGCTGAACAAGATAAAATAAAAACGCCTTTCACCGGGAGGCACAGCCCTCCCGGTGATTGTGCGATGGAAAATATGGACAGGCTGTCAATATACGTCCCATTCCGGAAAGACAGAGAACCCGATGGCAACCCTGATGATACAGGGAACGATGTCCGGCGTTGGTAAATCCATGCATGCGCTGGCCCTTTGCAGAATATTTACCCAGGATGGGCTGCGGACAGCCCCGTTTAAAATACAGAATCTTTCGGAGCGGGTGTATACCCTGCCGGTGCCGGGGATAATCCCGCAGCACGGTATTCCGTTTGAGGATGAGAACCTCCCGGAATTTGGGAAACCATTGAAAACGCGCGAGCACCTTTTGGCAAATCTGCCGGCCGGTCAGGCGTATGAAAGTTACCGGGAAACCCAGTTCAATGCAGTGGCGGAACTGGTGCGAAACAACCTGAATATAGATGCGATATATGGCATATTGGGATGCTATCCAGCAAAAAAGGAGATGGAACAATGAAAGTGACGTTGATTGCCCATACACCAGAACCGGAAAAGGTGGTTGCCTGTGCGGCAAAGCTCTGTTACAGTGCAAGTTCGGTAGACACCCTTTACGAGGGGCTGACCGAGGAAAAGACCACCGGTTTTGTCAACATGCTTGCAGAAATCGGGCATGAAAGCCCCATTGAGCATGCGAGTTTTACCTTTGCAATTGAGGGCGTTTCGCGTTCTCTGCTCGCCCAGATTACCCGGCACCGCATTGCCTCATACAGTGTGCAGAGTCAGCGGTATGTGAAAGGCGACGGGTTTGAATTCATTACACCGCCGGAGATTGCGGACTGCCCTGAGGCGAATGAAATTTTTCAGCGTTCAATGGAGCGCAGTATGGCGGAGTACCAGGAATTGACCGCTCTTTTGACGGACAAGCACACCAAAGCTTTCCTTGAGGCAGGCCTTGAGGAAAAGGAAGCCCGGCGGCGCGCCGGGAAAAAGGCGATTGAAGACGCACGGTTTGTCCTGCCCAATGCCTGCGACACCAAAATGGTTGCCACTTTCAATGCGCGGAGTTTGCTTAACTTTTTCCGGCACCGCTGCTGTAACCGCGCCCAGTGGGAAATTAAAGCGCTGGCGGACGAGATGCTCCGTCTGGTGCTGGAAGTGGCCCCTGCGTTGTTTGCACACGCTGGGCCGCCCTGCGTAAACGGTGCCTGCCCAGAGGGCAAGATGTCCTGCGGCAAACCGGCGGAGATGCGGGCGTATTATGAATCGCTGCGGGGGAACGCTAAATGAGTGGAAAACTGGTTGTTTTGGATGGGCTTGACGGAAGCGGGAAATCCACCCAGTTTGAGCTGCTCCAAAAGGCGATGCAGCAAAACGGACGGGAGGTTTGCCCTATTTCCTTTCCAGATTACGATGAACCCTCGTCAGCGCTGGTCAAGATGTACCTTGCGGGGGAATTCGGCGGCGACGCAAACAGCGTCAATGCTTATGCGGCGTCCTCCTTTTATGCGGTGGACCGCTATGCGAGTTACAAAAAGTTCTGGCAAAAGGATTATGAGGCGGGCGCGTTGGTGCTTGCGGCGCGATATACCACTTCGAATGCCATTCATCAGATGGGAAAACTCCCCAGAAACGAGTGGGACGCCTACCTTGACTGGCTAATGGATTACGAATACCGTTTGTTGGGATTGCCCAGACCGGATTTGGTGATCTTTTTGGATATGCCGCCGGAGGTTTCCCAGAAGCTGCTGTCGGGCCGGTATGGCGGGGACGAAGCCAAAAAGGATATTCATGAGAGCAACCGCACGTATTTGCTGTCCTGCCGGGAAGCGGCGCTTTATGCGGCCAAACGGCAGGGATGGACGGTGCTTCCGTGCAGTGAAAACGGTGCGCCGCGCAGCATTGGCGAGATTCAGAAAGACTTGGTAAACTTAACAGATGGGATGTAATACAGCATGGTAGAAACAAAACTGGATTTCAGAATGATTGAACTTTCGGACAAGCCTTGGATTGACGAGCTGCTGAAAAAAAGTGATTTCCGGGGCAGCGAATACTGCTTTGGCAACAACTTTATTTGGGCGAACGCTTATAGTTCCCGCATTGCGCGGTACAAGGATTTTTACCTTCAGTTCAACGAACAGGCCAAACATTTTGCCTTTCCGGCTGGGGAAGGGGACTTGCGGGAAGTTGTTGACGTGATGATGGACTATGCGGATTCGCATGGATTCCCCTTTGTGATGCATGTGAGCCATGAGCAGAACAAACAAAAGCTAGAGGAATTGATGCCGGGGCGCTTTGAGTTCGAAGAGCGCCGGGATTACTTCGACTACATCTATTCGGCGGAAAGCCTTATCACCTTGAAAGGAAAAAAACTGCATTCCAAGCGCAACTTTATCAACCGGTTCGTGGAAAAGGAGTGGAGCGTAGAGCCGATTACGGCAGAGAACATTGCGCTCTGCAACGAGTTTAACGACTTCTGGTGCGCTCAGAACGACTGCGGAAACGACCCGAGCAAGCGCGAGGAGATGTGTGCAGCCCGCAAGGCGCTCAAATATTTCTTTGAGCTGGATTTTAAAGGCTGCATTCTCAAACAGGAGGGCAAGGTCGTCGCCTATTCGGTTGGAGAGCAGATTAATTCAGATACCTTTGGCGCGCACATTGAAAAGGCAAATGCCGATGTACCGGGCGCTTACCCGATGATCAACCGGGAGTGCGCGACAATGTTTGCCTCAAACTGCCTCTATGTCAACCGTGAGGAGGATTTGGGGGTTGAAGGTCTGCGGCGTGCGAAGATGTCTTACAATCCGGTTATGTTTACCGAGCGCTACCGCGCAACGCTGAAATGACGGCGGGAATGGCGGGGCCGGGTGATCTTCCACGGCTCAAAGAGATTTGGAAACGCTGTTTTGGCGATCCGGACTGGTATATGGACTTTTATTTTACCCATGGTTTTCCGTTGTTTGAAACAATGGTGATGCGGGAAAATGGGAGAATCGGCTCCATGCTCACCTTAATTCCGGCGGAATACGCGCTGGAAAGCGAAGAGCTTCCGGCGCGGTATATCTATGCGGTAGCGACCGATCCGGCTATGCAGGGCAGAGGGCTTGCGTCCGCGTTGTTAAATGCGGCGCATGAGCGGATGCGCGGGCAGGGAATAAAGGTGGCGGCGCTGTTCCCAGCGTCGGACAGCCTGTATGACTATTATGGACGCTTTGGGTACCGGACCGCTTTTGGGGTGCGGGAGATTAAGGTAAACCCGGGAATAAATGGCGGGCAGGCGATAAAACCCTGTGGAAAAGAAGAATTTTTAAGCTTGCGGGAAGGCTTTTTAGCTGATATGCCGCGGGTGTTGCATTTTACCCCCCAGGCGACTGCTTATTTGTATGAAGAGGCAGAATTTTCCGGTGGAAAGGTTGTTTTGTTGCAAGACCGGTCTTTACAAGGCTATGCGGTTTGTACTAAAATAGAGACAACACTGGTCGTCAAGGAAACGAGTTTGGCCGAAGCTGAACTAAACCGATGCAGCGGCGCATTGGCAGTGAACTTTGGCGTGGCAAACATCCGGGCTAAATTTCCGGCTGTTTCCGGGGAAACAGCGGTGCGGCACGGTATGGCCTGTGTGCTGGATGAAGCCTGCCGTGAGGCTGTGTTGGGGCGTTCGGACGGCTATATGAACCTGGTTCTCGACTAAAGGAGGATTTCAGATGATTTATGTATTTTTGGCCGATGGTTTTGAAGAAATTGAGGCGCTGACTCCGGTGGATTACCTGCGCCGGTGTGAGCTGGAAGTCAAGACGGTGGGTGTAACCGGGATTGCGGTGCGCGGTTCGCACGGTATCCGGGTGATTGCGGATGTCCTGCCGGGACAAATAGATCTTCCGTCTGCGGAGATGATTATGCTGCCGGGCGGCCTGCCGGGTACCCTGAACCTGGAGCAATCCCAGGTGGTACAGGACTCCATTGATTATTGCGTGAAGCATGAAAAATGGGTGGGAGCTATCTGTGCGGCGCCGTCCATTCTCGGTCACAAGGGCCTTCTGGACGGCCGGCGTGCCACCTGTTTCCCGGGATACGAATCTCAGATGGGTACGGCACTTATCCAGAAGCCGGGTGTTTATATGGACGGGAAATTCATTACGGCAACATCGGTGCATTTTGCCGACCAATTTGCCTATAAGCTCGGAGAAGCCCTGCTGGGCGCGGCGCGGATTGACCTGTTAAAGGCGTCGGTTGTCGACCAATAAGGCGCTGGCGGAAAGGATTGGATGCTGTGGCTTCTACAATGAAAGCCCTTAAACAGGAGATACGCGCGGAATACAAACAAAAACGGCGCGCGATCCCGCCGGATGTGAAGGAAAAGCGGGATGAGGCCATTCGGCTGGCGTTGGAGGCAATGCCGGTATACCAAAAGGCGCCGTGGTTGCTGTGTTATGTATCGCTTGCTGACGAGGTGGATACCAAACGCCTGATCGAGGACGCTTTGGCTGCGGGAAAGCGGGTCTGTGTGCCCATTTCGCTTCCGGAAACCTATACCGTGGATTTTTATGAAATCCGTTCGCTGGAAGAGCTTGTTCCCGGCACCTATGGTGTGTTGGAGCCAGACCCGAAACGGTCGAGAAAGGTGACTTTTTTTCCACGCAGCGCCGTCTGCATTGTGCCAGGGCTGGTTTTTGATGCAGAGGGCTTTCGGCTTGGATACGGGAAAGGTTATTATGATCGCTTTTTGCAGCGATACCATGGGGTAAAAATTGGTATTTGTTATGAAGAAATGACGGTGAAATTATTGCCGCACGGGTATTATGACAGGCCGGTACACTGGCTTGTCCATGAAACCGGTGTACGGCGGATACCCAAAAATGAGAGGATGAGAAGACGTGGCGGAAGACAAAAACCGGGATCAGGAGCAGGAAAACCAAAATCCGGAACAGCCGGAGGAAAAAACGGCGCCGGGCGCTGACCTGGGCGGAAAGCCTTCCGGACAGGAGCCGGGCAGCACCTTCCAGCTTGATGAAATTGATTTTGACAAAGCATACGAAGAACTGAAAGCAGAGATTGGCCCGGATACCGAGACACGGGAAAAAATTCTGAAGGTGCGGGAGGAAGCCAAAGCGGAGGAACGGCACCTGGAGAAGGTAAAGCGTAAAAACAAAACCCGCTGGCTGCGGGTGCTGCTGTTTACGCTGTGCATTATTGCCATTTCGGTAACCCTTGCTGCGACTCTGATGATGGGCGTAACCGACATCCTTGGGATGGAAAAAAACGAAAACCAGGTCATCACCGTTGAAGTCGATCGTGGTGTAACGGCGGACGAGGTTGCTAATTTGCTTGGAGATGCCGGGGTAATCCGTTATCCGTGGCTGTTCAAGATTGTAGTCAAGCTTGACGGTGTTGGGGATACCTTCCAGGCTGGCAAGCATGATTTGTATGCAAGGGCCTCCTACTCGGAAATTGTGGCCAAGCTGCAGGAGGTACCGGAAAGCGATGACGTGGCGGAAGTTCTCATCAAGGAGGGCGACAACCTGTATGAGATTGCCCAAAACCTTGAGCAGAACGGTGTGTGCAGCGCGGAGGAATTTATTCAGGAAGTAAACCGCAACAGCTTTGGTTTTTCGTTTGAGGAAGATGTTACGACCAATCCGCTGCGTTTCTACCGCATGGAGGGTTATGTTTTCCCGGACAAATACATCTTCTACAAAGATGATGAACCGGCCAATGTGGCGAAGAAGATCTTTGCAAACTTTGAGGAAAAGATTGCGCCGTACCGTGCTCAGATTGAACAGAGCGGCAAAACAATGGAAGAGATTATCATTATGGCGTCGCTCATTCAGGCGGAGGCCGCCAACGACGATCAAATGGCGGGTATTGCTTCGGTCTTTTACAACCGTTTGAATGCGCCGAACCAGTTCCCACATCTGCAGACCGACCCGACCATCCTGTATGTGGAGGAGGTCATCAAGCCAAATAGTACGGTGGCAAACCAGGAGATGTACGACGCGTACAACACCAACGTTTGCAATGGGCTGCCGGTTGGGCCGATTTGCAATCCGGGCGAGGCTGCTATTAAAGCGGCGCTGAAGCCGGAAAACACCAATTATTTCTATTTTGTTCACGATACCAAGACCGGCGAAATTTACTACGCCAGCACCTATGCAGAACACCAGGCCAACTGTAAGAAGCTGGGGATTCCGAACGCATGATGGAGATGAAAATGAGAAATTGCCCCGAAGTGCTTGCTCCGGCAGGGGATTTTGAATGCCTGCAGGCGGCTGTTCGTTTTGGCGCGGATGCGGTTTATTTAGGCGGTTCCCGCTTTGGGATGCGGGCGGCCTCTGCGAATTTTTCAGAAGAAGAACTGCAAAAAGGTGTGGCGCTTGCACACCAGAATGGTGTGCGCGTTTATCTGACCTGCAACACCCTGCCGACCAATGAGGAAATAGAAGCGCTGCCGGAATTTTTAAAGGGTGTGGAGCGTGCGGGTGTTGATGCGGTAATCGTAACCGATATTGGCGTGCTCTCTTTGGTGAAACGCATCATTCCGGAGATGGAGGTGCATATCTCTACCCAGACAGGGGTTGTCAATTACCTGACGGCGGCGGAGCTGCACCGAATGGGAGCCCGGCGGGTAGTGCTGGCCAGAGAACTGTCGCTTGACGACATTGCGCGTATTCGGGACAAAACGCCGCCGGAGCTGGAAATTGAAACCTTTGTGCACGGTGCAATGTGCGTTTCGTTTTCAGGGCGGTGCCTGCTTTCGCAGTACCTGACCGGGCGGGATGCAAACCGCGGCGAGTGCGCTCAGCCCTGCCGCTGGGGATACCATTTGGTAGAGGAAAAACGCCCTGGGCTATACTTCCCCATTGAAGAGGATGAACGCGGAAGCTATATCCTCAATGCCAAAGATCTGTGTATGATTGAGCATGTTGACAAGCTTGCCGCAGCGGGGATTAGTAGTTTTAAAATTGAAGGGCGGGCGAAATCCTCCTACTACGTTTCGGTCGTCACCAATGCCTACCGCAATGCAGTGGATTTGTACCGCACCGATCCGGCTCATTACCAGTGCCCGAAATGGCTGTATGAAGAAGTACGCAAGGTCAGCCACCGGCAGTATTCCACCGGCTTTTATTTTGGCCGGCCGGAACAGGGGCAGTATTACGAAAACGGCGGTTATATCCGCGGATATGATGTGGTAGCGCTGGTGGACGAATACCGGGACGGCATGCTGTACTGTACCCAAAAGAACAAATTTAATGCAGGCGATGTGTTGGAGCTGCTGGAGCCGCGCGCCGGCGTGCGGCAGGTGGTTGTTTCCGCACTTTACAACGAAGCGGGCGAAGCGATTGAAAGCGCGCCGCATCCTCTGATGAAATGCTCTTTTCCGGTAGAAGCGCCGGTCAAAGCAGGGGCAATCCTGCGGAAGCTGAAACACGAAACATAAAAAGAGCAGAAAAAACGTTTTTGGTAGCATTGCCGAAAGCAAAGTGCACTTTGCGGTTGAAGCGTCCAGGTTACCTGGATTAGACACGAAAAAGCAGCCCCGGAAAACTTCCGGGGCTGCTTTTTGTATGATGAGGATTTCTGTGTCATCCGGTAGGACTCACTGTTTAAAAGCGGAATGAATATAGTGTTTATTCTGCAATCGGTTCCATATCTTTGATGGCAATGAAGTGAATTCCGGTGCCGAGAACGTCTTGTAAAACAATATCTCCCCGCTTGACAGGTGCGGCGACCTGCACTGCCTTTAACGCTTGAACTGCGTCAAAGATCAGCTGTTTGGGCAGTTCTGCATTGGTTTTCACCGGCAGGCGCTCATGCAAGGCGCCGGTAATTCTGACGGTGGAGGTGACGGTGCGGGTGGGCGCGGTCAGCTCTTTTTTACCATAAGCCTCTCCGCGCGGACAGGAGGCCCCGGTTACCGTATAACCATTTTGTTCATCTACCTTGAGATGACAGCCCTTTGGACAGACAATGCAGATGAGTTCTTTCATTTGTTGCCGCCTCCAATCGCAATCGTGAGTTGATTCCCCTGCACCTGTGCGAGCTTTGCAGCGGGCAGAACGATTTTTTCCATCTCGCCCGGCGCCATGTGATCGCGGTGCAGGCGCATTAATTCTATACCGCCTGAAGAAACAACGACATCGCAGTTTCTGAGCACGCTCCGTACCCGGAAATAGACCTCGACCATCTTTTCTACCTGCGCAGGGCGAATCTTCTGAGGCACGGTGTAGCTGACTTCGGCACCGTTTTGGAGAAGGATGCAGGACTCCGCGGAAACACGGCCATTTTTTGCATAAGAAGCGGCTGCTGCCCCTGCTTTGGCGCTTTCAGCGGACACAAAATCCACCAGATCATGAACGTGGACAACATTGCCGCAGGCAAACACGCCGGGGATGGAGGTTTCCATGTTCTCGCAGACAATGGCGCCGTTGGTGCGCGGATCGATGACGATTTCCGCTTCACGGCTGAGTTCGTTTTCTGGGATCAGCCCGACCGAAAGCAGAACGGTGTCGCAGTCAAACACCATTTCGGTGCCGGGAATGGGGCGGCGGTTTTCATCCACTTTGGAAACCGTGACCTGTTCCACCCGTGCCTTCCCTTTGATATTGGTGATTGTATGGGACAGGTAGAGCGGTATATGATAGTCGTTCAGGCATTGGACGATGTTGCGGGTCAATCCATTGGAGTAGGGCATGAGTTCGACGCAGGCGAGCACTTTGGCACCTTCCAGCGTCATGCGGCGGGCCATAATGAGGCCGATATCCCCCGAACCGAGAATAACCACCCGCTTTCCGCAGAGATAGCCTTCCATATTGATGTAACGCTGGGCGGTGCCGGCGGTGAAAATTCCGGCTGGACGATCGCCTGGAATGGCGATAGCGCCGCGGGTGCGTTCCCGGCAGCCCATTGCAAGGACAATGGCTTTGGCCTCCAGCACCATATAGCCGTCTGCGGTATTGATCGCGTGCACTTTCCGGTCTTTGGTGATATGCAGGACCATAGTGTCGAGCTTGACCTCTGTGCCGGTTGATTTCAGCATGTCAATGAACCGCCCGGCATATTCCGGACCGGTCAGTTCTTCTTTAAAGTAATGCAGACCGAACCCGTTGTGGATGCACTGGTTTAAGATACCGCCGAGTTCCTTGTCGCGTTCGAGAATAAGGACGCTTCCGGCGCCGTGCTCGTGGGCGCTGACCGCGGCGGCAAGCCCGGCTGGGCCGCCTCCGATGATAATGACGTCATAAACCATTTCAGCACTCCTCCTTTGGCGATTTGGACAGCAGGAGGTAACTGCCCGGTTTGTCCTGCAGGACCTCTGACGGTGCAATACCGCGTTCCCGCGCAATGATTTCCAGCACACGCGGCGAACAGAACCCGCCCTGGCAGCGGCCCATTCCTGCGCCGGCACGCCGTTTGACAGCGTCAATGGTCGGCGGGGCAACGGGGCTTCGGAGAGCGTCTATGATTTCACCCTCGGTGATGGTCTCACACCGGCAGATTACCCGGCCGTAAAGTGGATTTTCCTTAATTTTTTGCTGCTGTTCCTCCGGCGAAAGCTCTTTCATCCGGGTGACGGTGCGGCGATTGATATGATGCTCCTTTTTTTGAAGCTCAAGTCCGGCCTGCTTCAGCAGCTCCACCGCCTCCAGTGCAATGGAGGGGGCTGAGGTAAGCCCGGGTGACTGGATTCCGGCCAACTCAATGAATCCTTTGCAGCCGGGCACCTCACGAATAATGAAATCATCACAGTCGGAAATGGCGCGCAGCCCTGCAAAATTGCGGATGGACTGGCGGAAATCCACCTTGCTGCAGCTTTTCTGGATGGTCTCTTTGACAAAATCCAGCCCGGCTTTAGTGGTGGAGTAGTCCTCTTTTTCGCAGCCGTCGGTTCGGTCGGGGCCGACAATCAGATTGCCGTGTACCGTTGGGGCGACTAGTACCCCCTTGCCTGCTTTGCTGGGGCACTGAAAAATGACGCGGTTTACCAGACCGCCCTGATTTTTATCGAGCAGATAATATTCACCCTTTGCTGCGCCCACCGTAAAGGCGTGCGGTGCTGCCATGTCGTGAATACGGTCGGCGTAAACCCCGGCCGCGCTGACCAGGGTGCGGGTTTCAATGGTAAGCCCCTGCTTGGTGGTCACCCGCCATCCAGCAGCAGAAGGGGCAATGGCGGTAACTTCCTGCTCCAAATAGAAGTCTGTACCATTTCGTACGGCATTTTCCACAAGGGCAATGCAGAGCTCCCATGGGCTGACAATACCGGCGCTGGGAGCATAAAGAGCTCCGATGAGTGCGGGGTTGAGGTTTGGTTCCATTGCGAGAGTTTCTTCGCGGGAAAGCAGCTGCAGCCCCGGAACGCCGTTTTGCAAACCGCGCTGATACAGTGTGCGGAGAGTGTCGTTTTCCTGTTCATCGGTGGCAATGACCAGGGAGCCGCAGTTGCTGTAATGAACGTCAAAACGTTCACACAGCTCCTTTACCATGGCACAGCCGCGCACATTGTGAAAAGCCATTTTGGAGCCGGGACGGGGATCGTATCCGGCGTGGACAATGGCGCTGTTTGCCTTGGTGGTGCCTTCGGCAACATCGTTTTCTTTGTCAATAATGGCAATGCGGAGCTGGTATTTGGCTAATTCATACAGAACGGCGCCGCCGACAATGCCGGCGCCAATGACGAGTACATCGTAGGGTTGTTGTGACATAAGCACCTCCGGAAAGGACTGTATCCAAAATTAATTTTATTGTAACACAATTACACCCGGTTGAACAGTAGGAGAAACAGCAAGGTTTTATGGCCAGGATTCACAGCTTTTTAGGAATCCTGCAAAAAAATGGTCTCTTTTTCTTTTGCGTTATAAATGCAGTGGATTTTTGAGGGTTGATTTTGATGGAAAGAGGTATGATCAGAGTGGTTTTACCAAGTTGTTTGTTGAAAAAGCGTTTCAGTCCCGCATATAAGTGGGGTGGAGTGAGAGGAGAATGCTTTTTGCTTTTACGGGAGGAACAATGCAAATGCTGGAACACCGTTCTGCAAAACAGGCCGGGTGTGAAAAGGCATGTACCACAACCTGTGATGGATTAAGGTAGTGTATATGCAAACGAAAGTTGTGAATCACAGAACCTCCCATGAAAACCATCGCATTTTTTATGTATTTTTGGTATAATGAAAGCATAGAAAAAAGGAAAGAGGGCAGAGAATGAGACTCTTAATCATACGGCACGGGGACCCGGATTACAGCATCGACAGCTTGACTGAAAAAGGATGGCGGGAGGCCACGCTGCTGGCCGAACGGATAGCGAAGCTCGACGTCAAGAGCTTTTATTGCTCCCCGCTCGGCCGTGCGAAGGATACTGCAAGCCGAACCCTGCAAAAAATGGGGCGAACGGCAGAGATTTTCGATTGGCTCCGGGAATTTGACGCGGGTGCGGTTCATCCGGTAACAGGGGAAGAAAAACGCAATGTATGGGATTTAATGCCCTCCTACTGGACAAATATCCCGGCATTTTACGACCGGGAGGGTTGGCTGGAGACGGATTTTATGAAATCCGGACGGGCTAAGGAGCGTTACCGTGAGGTTGCGGAAGGATTAGACAGCGTTCTCGCACGCCATGGGTATGTGCGGGAAGGGAATTTTTACCGGGCGGAATCGCCAAACCGGGATACCCTTGTGCTGTTCTGCCATTTTGGCGTGACCTGTGTGATGCTGGGGCATTTGCTCGGGATTTCTCCTGCGGTGCTGTGGCATGGATTTGTAGCGGCGCCGACTTCGGTGACACAGTTGTATACCGAAGAGCGGGAGCAGGGGATTGCGAGTTTTCGCTGCCAGATGTTTGGAGATGTATCTCACCTTTATGCGGGCGGCGAGCCCCCCGCATTTGCCGCGCGGTTCTGCGAAACCTATGATTGTTTTGAGGAGCGGCACTGATCTATATTTCTGTAAAAAAGCAGCTGTGGCTTGCCACAGCTGCTTTTTGGATGAATAAAATTGGTTTTACCGAAACCGGGTAGCTGGCAAAGCCGGATGAAATGCCGCAGGATTTACGCATGGAGAGTATTAAATGGCCTGCCCCGCTTTTTTTATCCGAAGGGGCTTGTGAGCCCGGTGCTCCTGACGGGTTTTCTTTTTCGGCGGCGTTATTTCCCGCAGCCAGGTGACGGTGTCTGCAATGGTTTGGCGTAGATCGCGCGGACGGTAATTTAAATCCACCGTGGCCTTGTCATGGGAAAAACGATCGTTGCTCGAAAGGGTATAAAGTGAGTATTTGGTGTAAAGAGGCCGCTCTTTGCGGAGCTTGGAATATAAACCCATCAATGGCGCGGCAGTTTTTGCCATCCACATGGGGAGAACCGGAAGCTTTCGTCCACCGGTCACGTTTTTGGCAATGCGCAGCACGTCTTTTACCTCGTAATGACGGTTGGACAAAATGTAGCATTCTCCAGTTTTTCCTTTTTCCATTGCGGTCAGGCAGCCGGAGGCTACGTCGCGGACGTCAACAAAATCGTAGCCGCCATGTACGCAGGCGGGGAGTTTTCCGTTGATGTAATCCCGCACCAGTTGGACTAGATGGTTGCCGGAGCTGTCATACGGGCCGAGAATACCGGACGGATGAACGACGACGGCGTCCAGCCCCTGTTCTGCCGCGTCAAGAACTGCCTGGGTGGCTTCCGCTTTGGTTTTGGCATAACCGCCGACAACCCAATCCGGTGAAAAGCGTTTGACTTCATGTAAAACCGCGAGCTGATCCTGCTCCGGAATAGCGTGTACGGAACTGACGTAGAGCAAGCGTTTGACCTTGTATTCCATGCAGAGAGCAAGGATATTTTTCGTACCGTTTACGTTAACGTCGTACATCAGCGGGGAAACTTGCTCCGAAATATCAATGATTCCTGCTGTGTGGATGACATACACTTCGGCGTCTCCGGTCTGTTCAAAGAGTGGGCGCAGGCTCTCGACCTTGCGGACGTCGCCGTGAAAGTAACGTACACCGTCCCCATCAACGCCTTGTTCGTTGGGAAGAATGAGGCCGCGCACAGCCGCACCGCTCTTTTTTAACATGCGTATAATGGTATTTCCCAGGTGGCCGTTTGCCCCTGTGACTAAAAACAATCGATTCATAAAGGACACCTCTGCTAAAAAACAAACACCGTGTTGACTCTTGTTCCTAATTGTATTATAGTTGGAACAAAGGAACGCAGCAACCGGCAAATTGTGAATTTACCGTATCTTACCCAACAAAATAAACATAGGGTGTTGGTTTACGTTGCTGCTTCATAAAAAGTTTACCTCAACTGCGGTGGAAAATACCGCTGTTTTTCGGAAAGGGGAATGCGCTTTATGAAAACGCCTGCAAACGACCACCGGGTGCGTGTGACCAAAATGCTTATCCGCAGGGCGTTCACCGATCTGCTGAAACAGAAGCCGCTGCAGAACATCACGATAAAAGAATTGTGCGCGGCTGCCGGTATTAACCGCGGAACCTTTTACGCACATTATACCGATATTTATGATCTCCTTGCAAAGATTGAGGAGGAGATGTTTGAGGATTTTCAGAAAACGCTGGCGCCGCTGCTCTCCACCGAACGCGGTGATTTGACGCCGGTTAAAATCACTGCGGGGATTTTCCAGTGCCTGAAGGACAATGCAGATCTTTGTACTGTAACGCTCGGCGACTACGGTGACAAGCAGTTTGCCTGGAGGCTGATTAATTTGGGACGGGAGCTTTGTGTAGAAGCATATTCGCGGTATTTTGCCGGAGCCACTCCAAAGCAGATTGAATTCTTTTATGCGTTTGTGAGTGCTGGGTGCATTGGGCTGCTGCAAAAGTGGCTGCAGGAAGGCATGGCGACCAGCGCGGATGAGGTTGCCGCAATGGCAGAAAACATCATGGTTTACGGTATGGGCGCACTCCGGAACGATGCGCCGGGCAGCGAATCAATCCAGTGATATGTGGCATGGGGGGCAGAACAAAAAAACCGAGGCGGTTTTTCTGCCTCGGTTTTTATATGTCTCTGTTTTATTTTGCACCGGCCTCTTTGTAGAGCGCTTCAAAATGAATGTCCTGATTGTAGTTTCCGTAATCCTTGCCAAACAGCGTAATACCACCGCTGTTGATGCTGCGGGTTCGGCTGACCGAAAGCCGGAGCAGGATGCTGCTTTTAAAGTCAATGGCAAGGTCGTTTACCGTGGTATCGCTGATTTTGGTGCCGTCAATAAAAACACCTTCCTGGTTGATGGTGAGAACCTTTAATAGGCCTGACTGCGCCCATCCGTCCGGCCACCAGGCTGGATTGTACCGGCCACGGCCGCCGCCAAAGTTGCCGGGACTGCTCCAGAAGCCGAGAGGGAGGTCATTGATGGTAAAGCTGATGTTGCTGGGGTATTCTTCCCGCCCAGTTGGAACCTGAGAGGATATTTCAAAAGAGAATTTAAGCGCTTTGAGCGTTTGGCCCTGCTTGAGGTAGTTGGGAATACGAAATTCCAAAAAGCCGTTGGAGAACCACAAAATTCCAGCGCTTACACGTTCCGGCGCGCAAAAATAACGCGGGTCGTCAATTTCCCCAACAATGCTGCCGGAGGTGGCAAGCCCGCAGGCGGGGCTGACGTCACAGTTGCAGAAACTGCCGATGGGAATATCGGCCGCATACATATTGGTGGCACAGGCGCCGCAGTGGAACGGGTTAACCAGCACCTTTGTCTCTTTGAGCGAGCAAATTTTTTGAGAACCGCGTTTGCCGGAGGAATGGGTAATTTCAATAATCCCCGCATCGACCAGCAGTTTGATATGCGCCGTCATAGCGCCGTTTGTGACGCCGAGCACATCGGAAAGCTCGTTCAGGTTCATGGACTTGTTTTCATGCAGCAGCTTGATGATTTTAATTCGGATTTCAGAACCGAGTGCCTTGCAGAATAGATAAGTTTCGTTGAGGTTGTTAATTTCTCTCATTGGAATCACCGCTTTTGTCAGGATGGATGGACAGCCGCCGGGTAAGGCTGCACTTGGGTGGATTGCGTGCCGCGGTTTGCCCCTTTTTTGACAGGGACGGCCGTTTGAGCGGCGCTGCTGATGGTAGTTCGAAAAACGATTCAAATGAAGAAGGACGATTCAGAAGGTTTAACGGTTACACAATTTGTGTAACCGCGCTTTCTTGCTACAGCCACAGCAAATAATGATTACCGCAAGAGACCATCGAATACAGCCCTTTACACATATACATATTATAACATAGACAAATGGGAGGGTAAACAAAAACTTTAGAAAAACTTAAACATAATCCACCCGGCAAATGTATGCAATTATGCCAGTTTTTAAGTTGGATTTCGTTGCAATCGGATAAAGCGGATGCTATAATGCAATCAATAAGGCAGTTTGAAGGTTATGCCGCCGCCTGAACAAGAAAAAGGAGAATGATCATGCAAAAACGGTTACAATCATTACCGCTCAAAAACGTAAAAATCAACGATTCTTACTGGTCGCGCTATATTAAAGCTGTGCCAGACAGCCTCTACTATCAGTGGGAGGCGCTCAACGACCGCATTCTGGATGCGGAAAAGAGTTACTGCATGCACAACTTCAAGGTGGTTGCAGGAATGGAAGAAGGCGAGTTCGGCGGGCGCTGCTTCCAGGACAGTGACGCGGCCAAATGGCTGGAGGGCGTTGCCTATTCGCTGGAAATTAACCCCGACCCGGAACTGGAAAAAATTGCGGATGAGGCCATTGACATTATTGGCAAGGCACAGCAGCCGGACGGTTACCTTAATACCTTTTTCACCTTGGCACGCCCTGGAAAACGCTGGACCAGCCTGCGTGACCGGCATGAGCTGTATTGCTGCGGGCATTTTATTGAGGCGGCTGTCGCCTACTACAACGCCACCGGCAAGGACAAGCTGTTAAAGATTATTTGCCGGTATGTGGATTTAATTTGTGAGGTGTTCGGGGAGGGCGAAGGCAAAATTTCGGCTTATCCGGGCCATCCGGAAATTGAGTTGGCGTTGGTCAAGCTCTACCATGCAACCGGGGAGAAACGCTACCTTGATCTCTCCAAATTTTTTGTAGAGCGCCGCGGCACCGAGCCAAATTACTTCAACATTGAGAAAAAAGGCCCGGATTTTGAACTGGAGTTCATTGATGAAAATATATTTGACGACCGGTATTACCAGGTGCATGCGCCTATCCGGGAGCAAAATACTGCGGAAGGCCATGCGGTGCGCAATGTGTACCTGTTCTCCGGTGTGGCGGATTTAGCCTACGAATACAGCGACGAGTCTCTGCTCAAAGCCTGCGAAGTGCTGTTTGATGATATTGCAGAAAAACGGATGTATATTACCGGGAGCATTGGTTCCTCGGCGCGGGGCGAACGCTTTACCTGGGATTACGACCTGCCCAATGATTCGGCTTATTCGGAATCCTGCGCGTCGGTCGGCCTTGCGATGTTTGCAAAACGGATGCTTGAAATCACCCGTGATTCCAAGTATGCGGACGTCATGGAGCGCGCCCTTTACAACACGGTGCTGGGCGGCATTTCGCTGGAGGGCAACAAGTTCTTCTATGTCAATCCGCTGGAGGTCATCCCGGAGGCAGCAGAAAACAACACCAGCCTTTACCACGTCAAGACCGAGCGGCAAAAATGGTTCGGCTGTGCCTGCTGCCCGCCGAATATCATCCGCACCCTTGCTTCGATGGGACAGTACATCTATGGCGCAGATGATGAAAACCTGTACGTCAATCTCTACATCAACAACGAGACTTGCTGTGACCTTGGCGGCCGTGCGGTTACGGTTTCGCTGAATACCCGGTACCCGTTTGAATCCACCGCGGCGGTGACGGTGCAGACCGATTCCGATTCGCCGTTTACGGTGGCGCTTCGCATTCCGCAGTTCAGCCGTTTGAAAGCAGTTACGGTGGACGATGCCGCGGTGGATGCCCCGGTTGAAAACGGCTACCTTAAACTGACCCGGAACTGGAAGGGCGGCGCGGAAATTGTACTGGAACTGGATATGCCGGCGCAGCTTGTTTATGCAAATCCCAAGGTGCAGGCGGATATTGGCAAGGCAGCGGTTGTCAAGGGCCCAGTGGTTTACTGCTTGGAGGAAATTGACAACGGTGAAAATCTTGGCGCGTTTGAGCTCGCCAAGGATGTAAAGCTGGTTGAGGCGTATGATGCAGACCTGTTTGGCGGAACGCTTACCATCAAAGCGGATGCAGTGAAGCTGGTAGACGGCGGCAGCGGCGCTCTTTACAGCAATGAACCACCGAAAAAGGAAGCGGCACAGCTTAAATTTGTGCCGTATTGCTGTTGGAACAACCGCGGTAAAGGCGAAATGCTGGTTTGGGTGCGCTGTGAAACCAAATAGGTAAAAAACAGCGTATTTGTTTGAAAAAGGAAGAAAACAGCAGATAAATTTAATTAAATACGAAATTTGTAAAAAGCTAACATTATAACATGTTAGCTTTTTACTATATTAAAGTGTAAACTATACTGGTATTTTACTGAATAAAGTGAGGGTGAATCCAGTTGAAAAAAATGAAAAAAGTTTTACTTGCAGTGCTGGCCGGCGTTATGGCGCTGAGCATGTTCACGGCGTGCGATAACGGTGGTTCCGGCAGCGCGGATGGAGAAAAGACCAAATTTGTGATGGGTTTGGATGACAGCTTCCCGCCGATGGGTTTCCGCGACGAAAACAACAACATTGTTGGGTTTGACATTGACCTTGCACAGGCCGTTTGCGACAAGATGGGCGCAGAACTCGTTACCCAGCCGATTGCATGGGAGTCCAAAGAAATGGAACTCAACAACGGCAACATTGACTGCATTTGGAATGGCCTCAGTATTGATGCAGAGCGTCAGGAAAAAATGCTGCTGAGCAAACCGTATATGGAAAACCACATGGTTGTGGTGGTCAATGCTGACTCGGAGATTAAAGAGCGTAAAGACCTGATTGGCAAAATGGTTGGCGTGCAGAAGGAATCCACTGCGCTGAAAGCGGCGAATGCCGATGAATTTGTCAGCCAGGCACAGGAGCTTGTGGAATACGACACCAACGTTCTTGCGCTCAATGACCTGCCGACTGGCCGTATTGACGCCATTGTACTGGATGAAGTTGTTGCGAACTATATGATCAAGGAAGAGGAAGGCAAATATGTTGTCCTCGGAGACGCTTTGACCGAAGAAGAGTACGCCATTGCGTTCAAAAAAGGCAATGAGGAGCTGAAAGACAAGGTAGAGGCCGCGTTGGATGAACTCATTGCTGAAGGAAAATTTAAAGAAATTTCGGAAAAATGGTTCGGTAAAGACGTTTCGCTTGCCAAGTAAAAATTGCGCTGGACAAACAGCGGTAATTGATGATAAAATAGGGTATCGTGGTCGTTTGTGCCGCGATACCTTGTTTTTTGTATGGTATCTGCCGCTGGCGGCGTTTTTTGCCCGCGGCAGTTTAGCGCGGTAAATTGGCAGTTTGGAAAAATACGTGGGAGGTATTCCGCATGGACTATATTATGACGTTGCTGGGACCAATGCTGGAAGGGGCGCTGGTAACGACCTCATTGTTTGCCATTGTCATTGTTCTGGCGTTGCCGTTTGGATTCTGTATCACGCTGGTGGCGCGCTGCCGGTTGAAGCCGCTGGCCTGGATTGCGCGGGGATTCATTTATGTCATTCGTGGAACGCCGCTTTTGTTACAGCTTTTGTTTATCTATTTTGGATTACCGTATATTCCGGGCATTGGCAGTTATTTGGTGTTTGACCGGTTTACAGCGGCCTGCATTGGGTTTGTGCTCAATTACGCCGCTTATTTCGCAGAGATATTCCGCGGCGGCCTGCTTTCGATTGACAAGGGACAGTACGAGGCGGCCCAGGTGTTGGGAATTTCCCGGATCCAGACCTTCTTCCGGGTGATCATCCCGCAGATGCTCCGTGTTGCGCTGCCGTCGCTCTCCAACGAGTCGGTTACGCTGGTCAAGGATACCTCGCTGCTTTATGCAGTTTCGGTGCCGGAGATTCTGCACGCGGCCAAAACGGCAGTCAACCGCGATGTTTCCATTGTTCCGTTTGCGGTTGCAGCGGTGATTTACCTTATTATGAACACCATATTGACTTTGCTGTTTAAATACATTGAAAAGAAATTCAACTTTGACCGGGAGATGTAGCCCATGCCGTTAATTGAAATTAAAAACCTGAAAAAATCCTTCGGTAAGCTTGAAGTGCTTTCCGATGTTTCCTTTACCGTGGAAAAAGGTGATGTCGTGGCGGTTATTGGGTCGTCCGGATCCGGTAAGAGCACCATGCTGCGCTGCATCATCAATTTGGAGACGGTGAACGGCGGGGATATCATTATTGAAGGGGAACCGCTTGTAAAAAGCGGGGAATATTCTTCCCACAAAAAGGTGAAAGAAATCACCGGGAAAATGGGAATGGTATTCCAGCAGTTCAACCTGTTCCCACACCTGAGTGTGCGTAAAAATTTGGAGATGCCGGTGCTGCTCGCCAAAAAAGGCGACAAAAAAGCAGTGGAGGCGGAGTGTGAGGAAATGCTCCGCAAGGTCGGTCTGCTCGACAAAATAGACGCTTATCCCTCCCAGCTTTCCGGCGGGCAGAAACAACGCGTAGCGATTGCCCGCGCCCTGATGCTCAATCCGGACATTATGCTGTTTGACGAGCCGACTTCGGCGCTGGATCCGGAACTGACCGGAGAGGTGTTAGGCGTTATGAAAAAGCTCGCTGAAGAACGCATGACCATGATTGTAGTTACCCACGAAATGGGATTTGCCAAGGATGTGGCAAACAAGGTGATCTTTATGGATGACGGCAAGATTTTGGAAGAAGGAACCCCGGAAGAAATTTTTAATTATCCGAAGTACCCGCGTACCGCAGAGTTCCTGCACAGCGTTTATTGATGGCCGGTTCAGCAAGCCCGTTCCCATATTCAGGGGACAACAAGCGTTATCACACCTTTGATTATGAAATGAAGCGGCGCTTTGGCCGGAAAATGGTGAAAATCCCGCTGGATGCCGGTTTTACCTGCCCGAATATTGACGGAACCAAAGGGATTGGCGGCTGCACCTACTGTGGAAATGCAGGCGCCGGGGATTTTATTGCTGCCGGAACGCTGGCAGAGCAGTTTGCGCAGGGAAAGGAGCTCCTTTCCCGTAAATGGCCAAAGGCCGGATATTTTGCATATTTTCAGGCGCATAGCAATACGTATGCGCCTGTTTCGCGTCTGCGCCCTCTTTTTGAGGAGGCATTGAGCCTGCCGGGTGTGGAGGGGCTGTGCATTGCCACCCGTGCCGATGCCCTGCCCGGTGATGTTCTGGAGCTTTTGGAGGCACTCAACCAGCGTACTTTTCTCACGATCGAGCTTGGTTTGCAGACCATCCATGACCAAACGGCGGTGCGTATCAACCGCGGGCACAGTACGGCGGAGTTTCTACAGGGCTATTACGCTCTGCGGGAGCGCGGCATTGCGGTATGTGTTCACCTCATCAACGGCCTTTCGGGGGAAACGCCGGAAATGATGCTGGAAACGGCGCGTGCAGTTGCTGCGCTGTGTCCGAACGGCATAAAGATTCACATGCTGCACATATTAAAAGGGACGGCCCTTGCGGAAGAATATGGAAGGGCGGCTTTCCCGCTTCTGACTATGGAGGAATATGCCGCGCTTGTATGCAGCCAGATTGAGCAAATGCCGCCGGAAACGGTAATTGAGCGGGTGACCGGGGACGGTCCGCGTGACTCAGTGCTTGCGCCGCTTTGGACTCTGCGCAAGCGGGCGGTGCTCGCAGCGATTGATAAGGAGTTTGTACGCCGGGACAGCATGCAGGGCTGCCGGTTTAAAATAAAGTGACGCAACGCTACTGGGCAAAGAGCTGCACTGTATTCTGACCTTTATAAAATGCGGTTGGCTTATGGCTGCGGTTAGAGGCAGATTATGGAAACAGCGGGCAAGATGGTCAAAGGCGCGGAACGCGATTGGATGCGCGCAAGAGCACAAACCGCGTTTGATGGACAGCGCTTGAACCGTAGGGCGGTATGTGGTAAAATTTTAGGCGTGCTAAGCTCTGCGGTTGGTTCATAGGATAAACCATACGCATGGGAACAGAGCGCTTTGCAGAAAACGTATTTGCGCCTGGTGGATTTTAAGCAGAAGCGCTGAAAGAGCGGCGCTTAACATAAGTGGGGGCATGGTTATGACAAAAGTGGAATCCTTTTTTCAGGAGATGAAGGCCAAAAAAGTGGTCTTTATTGGTGCGGGTGTAAGCCACCGCGAACTCATCCAGCTTTTTTGCAGCAAAGGCATTGATGTAACGCTCTGTGACAAGCGGGAACCCGCCGCGCTCGGTGAGGTCTATGACGAGCTTAAAAATGCTGGCGTGAAGTTTTGCCTGGGGGAGGGTTATCTTGACGGCATTTTTGAAGGGGATGTCATCTTCCGCACCCCGGGGATGTATTATTATTCTCCGGCGCTTGCCAAGGCGCGCGAGCTGCAAAAGGTGGTCACCTCGGAAATGGAGGTTTTCTTTGACCTCTGCCCCTGCCCGATCTATGCGGTGACCGGCTCCGACGGCAAGACTACCACGACGACCCTTATCAGCGAGCTGCTGAAAGCGGGGGGAAAGACGGTCTATCTCGGAGGAAACATTGGCAAGGCGCTGCTTCCGCAGATTGAACGGATCCGCGAGGAGGATGTTGCGGTGGTGGAGCTTTCAAGCTTCCAGCTCATTTCGATGCGCCGTTCCCCGGATGTGGCGGTCATTACCAACGTAGCGCCGAACCACCTTGACGTCCACAAGGATATGCAGGAATACATTGACGCCAAGAAAAACCTCATTCTCCACCAGAACGCCTTTTCCAAAACGGTGCTCAATGCGGACAACGACATTACCCACGACATGGGCAGGCTGGTCCGCGGTGCCTTAAACTGGTTCAGCCGGAAAATTACGCCGCAGAACGGCGCTTTTCTGGGCGAGGACGGCAGTGTTAATCTTGTACGCAACGGCCAGGTGACACGGATTATGCACAAGGATCAAATCCGGCTGCCGGGAATTCACAATGTGGAGAATTATCTTGCGGCCATCAGTGCGACGGCAGGGGAGGTTTCCATCCAGACCATTGTTAAGGTTGCTGAGAGCTTCGGCGGGGTGGAACACCGTATTGAATTTGTGCGGATGCTCGACGGTGTCAAATATTATAACGACTCGATTGCCACCAGCCCGACCCGTACCATTGCGGGGCTGAATTCTTTTCAGCAGAAATTGATTGTGCTCGCGGGTGGATATGACAAGAAAATTCCGTTTGAACCGCTGGCGCCGGTGCTCATTGAGCGGGCCAAGGTGCTGATATTGATGGGTGTGACAGCACTTAAAATCAAGGCGGCGGTCACCGGATGCGAGGGGTATGACCCCAACGAGCTTGAAATTATCGAGGTCCCCTCAATGGAAGAAGCGGTAGCCGCTGCGCGCCGGGTGGCAAAGGAAGGGGATGTCGTCACCCTGTCGCCCGCCTGTGCGAGCTTTGATATGTACCCGAATTTTGAGGCGCGCGGGCGCCATTACAAAGAACTGGTCAACACATTAAAATAGGAGAAGCAAATGGAACTTACAGCATTGTTGGAACGGCTCGCACAGAGCACCGGTGTTTCGGGTGGGGAACTGCCCGCGGCGGAGGTGGCCTGCGCCGAACTCAGGCAGTATACCGATGATATTTCCATCGACGCGATGGGCAGCGTGACGGCGGTTGTCAAACAGGGCAGTCCGCTTGTCCTGCTCGATGCCCACATGGATGAAATCGGGCTGATTGTGACGAGCCTCGGCGAAAACGGTTTCCTCAAGGCGGCGGCGGTCGGCGGCGTGGATCGCCGGCTGCTCATTGCGCAGGAGGTTGTCATCCTTTCAAAAGAGCCGGTGGAGGGGGTTGTTGCGTCTAAGCCGCCGCACCTGCTCTCGGCAGAGGAAAGCAAAAAGGTGCCGAAGGTGGACGACCTTTGGATTGACACTGGACTTACCACCGATGAGCTGGAACGGAGGGTGGCGCCTGGCGACCGCATCCGGTTCAAGGCAGGCTTCCACCGCCTGATGAACGGGCGGGTCTGCTCCAAATCGCTGGACGACCGCGCCGGGGTGGCGGCGGTATTCCGAGCGCTGGAGCTGCTAAAGGATGAGACGCTCTCCTGCGGCCTGGCGGTGACCTTTACCTGTCAGGAAGAACTTGGTTGTCTGGGCGCCAAGACTGCTTCTTACAGTACAGCGCCGGATTTGGCGCTGACGGTGGATGTGAGCTTTGCCCACACGCCGGATGCTCCGGAGCACAAGTGCGGTAAGTTTGGAAAAGGGACAATGATCGGCATCTCCCCGACGCTGGACAAGGGTATAAGCGATGCATTAACCGCTCTCGCAAGGGAAAAGGAAATCCCGTACCAGCTTGAGGTGATGGGCGGTTTAACCTCCACCAACGCGGACAGCATCACCGTTTCGCGCGGCGGGGTCAAATGCGGCCTGCTTTCCATCCCGCTGCGGTATATGCATACCCCGATTGAAACCATTGCGGTTGAGGATGTGGAAAGTACGGCCCGCCTGATGGCGGAATTCGTAAAAAAGGCAGGTGGCAGGGATGCTTAACAGGTTGGAACAGCTTTGCCGGCTCACTGGCGTCTCCGGCGCGGAGGATGCGGTACGGGATTTTATCATTGGGCAGATTGAGGGATACTGTGATTACTGTGTCGACCCGCTCGGCAGCATTATTGCGGAGAAAAAGGGTAGGAGGCGCCCCAAACGCAAGCTGCTCGTCTCAGCGCACATGGATGAGGTCGGGTTTATTATCACCAGCGTAAACGATGCCGGTCTGCTGCTTTTTTCCGAGGTAGGAGGCATTGACGCACGGGTGGTGCTGGGCCGTTCGGTGCTGGTCGGCCCGGAGGCACTGGTGGGGGTTATCGGCACCAAAGCGGTGCACATGCAGTCTGCCGAGGAGCGGGAGACGGCCGTGCCGATGGATAGCCTGTATATCGACATCGGCGCAAAGGATAAGGAGGATGCACTCTCCAAAGTTTCGCTGGGTGACCGGGCTAGCTTCCAACCGCTCTATCAACCGTTCGGGAGCGGGATGCTCCGCGGTAAGGCGCTGGACGATCGCATTGGCTGTGCGCTGATGATTGACCTTATCCAGAGTGAGCTGGAATACGACACCACCTTTACCTTTGTGGTGCAGGAGGAGGTTGGCCTGCGAGGTGCGCGGGCGGCCAGCTATACGGTCAATCCGGAGATTTCGATTGTACTGGAAGCGACCACCGCCGCCGACTTGCCCGGCGTGGAGGGCGGCAAGCAGGTGTGCGCACTGGGAAAAGGCCCAGTGGTCTCCTTTATGGACCGCTCCACCGTTTACGACAGCGCGCTTTATCAGCGGGCATTTGCGCTTGCAAAAGAAAAGGGGATCCCCTGCCAGACCAAAACCATGATTGCCGGGGGCAACGACGCGGGCGCCATCCATGTGGCGCGCAGCGGTGTGCGTACCTTGGCGGTATCGGCCCCATGCCGGTACATCCATTCGCCGGTCTGTGTGGTAAACCAGCGGGATTTGACGGATATGGCGGCGCTGACCCGCCTGCTTACGGCGGAATTTGCCGGTGCGGAGGAATTGTAATGACATCTGAATTTTTTTTCATTGACCCAAAGCTTGCAGTTCTGGCGGACACCGCCGAGGATATGTGCAAAGAGGCGTATGCACGGATTGAGGAAATCCGCGCATACAATGAGCAAAAGGTGCTAAAGGCTTTTATGGACAACCGGGTGAGTGATATCCACTTCAACGGGAGTACTGGCTACGGCTACGGTGACCTTGGGCGCGAGGTGCTCGACGCGGTCTATGCGCAGGCGTTTGGCGCGGAGGACGCGCTGGTGCGCCACAACTTTGTCTCGGGCACCCACGCCCTTTCGGTGGCGCTGTTCGGTGTTCTGCGTGCGGGCGATACGATGGTTTCGGTCACGGGGAAGCCATATGACACACTGGAAGAGGTCATCGGCCTGCGGGGCGAGGGCAACGGCTCGCTCCGGGATTTTGGCGTGCAGTACCGGGAAGTGGCACTGACCGGGGGCGGAGAAATCGACTTTGCGGCAGTGCCGGAGGCAGTCAAGGGCGCGAAGGTGGTTTACCTGCAGCGCTCCCGCGGGTATTCACTGCGTCCGTCGTTTGACATTGGTACCATTGGAGAACTGGTACGGATGGTGCGCCGCGCCAATCCGGACGCTGTTATTATGGTAGACAACTGTTACGGCGAGTTTGTGGAACGGCAGGAACCAACCGATGTAGGAGCCGACCTGATCATTGGGTCGCTTATTAAAAATCCGGGCGGCGGCATTGCACAGACCGGCGGATATATTGCGGGCCGCAGGGATTTGGTGGAGCAGTGCTCCTACCGCCTTACCTGTGTCGGGATGGGCAAGGAGGTCGGCTGTACCCTCAACCAGAGCCGCCCGATGTTCATGGGCTTTTTCTGGGCGCCGGGGGTGGCGGCAAACGCGGTGAAAACCTCGGTGTTTGCAACCTGCCTGTTTGAATTGCTCGGTTTTGGTACATATCCGCGCTACAACGAGCCGCGTACCGACATCATTGCGGCACTGCGGCTGGGCGATGCGGAACGGCTGGTGGCCTTTTGCCAGGGCATCCAAGCCGGTTCTCCGGTGGACGCTTTTGTCTCCCCGGAGCCGTGGGACATGCCCGGCTACGACAGCAAGGTCATCATGGCGGCAGGCGCTTTTACTGGCGGGGCTTCCATTGAACTTTCGGCTGATGCGCCGCTCCGCGAGCCATACGCCGTTTGGCTGCAGGGTGGGCTTACTTACGATACCGGAAAGGTTGGCGTACTGCTGGCGGCTCAGTCGATGGCAGAAAAAGGACTTTTGGGCCTGTAAATCCACAGAACTGTTTTGGCAGGAGAAGAAATGCGCAGATTTCTCTTGGGGTTCTCCTTTGTCTGTGCGCTGGCGGCTTTGGCGCGGATGATTTCTACCGAGGGCATTGTTCTACGTTTTATGGATGGCATAGGTTATTGTTCGTATGTCGATTGCCTAGCCTGTGACGGTGGAAATGCTTTTCCGCTTCTGACGGCTGTGGTGACAACCTTTGCGGTATGCCTTTTCCTTCTGCGTTGGATACACCGGGACATGGATTTGTTCTGGATCCTTTGGTGATAAGACGTCGTACTGCTTTACTCGGTTATTTTGCAGGTCGGTTTTTACGCACTGACCCCAATTGATGTTTTTATCAGTATTTTACGGACGGCGGCCTTTTTCTATACTGCCGCCGTCCGGCTGATGCAGTATAAAGATGAGGTGCGGCTATGGTGGCTGCTCTGAAAAAACTGTAATTTTTGCTTGCATTTTGCCCCGCATTGTGGTATCATAGATAAGCATTTGAGAATCCGTTGTCCTGCTCGGCGGGATGATGGGGGTTAATGCCCGATCAAACTACAATCGAGTCATTAAAGCGGATAGTCCTCTGCCAGCGCGCGGCGCAAGGCTGCGCTTGGGGCATGAACATCTGAAAATCAGGAGGAAGAAAATGGACGCATTAAAGCTAATCAGCCAGCCCAGCATGAAAACAGAGCTGCCGGTACTCAACATTGGTGATACCGTGCGTGTTTCGGTTAAGATCAAAGAGGGCGACAAAGAGAGAATCCAGATGTTTGAAGGCACCATCATTGCTAAGAAACATGCTGGCATCAACGAGACCTTTACCGTTCGCCGTGTTGCACATGGCGTTGGCATTGAGAGAGTGTTCCCGGTGCATTCCCCGCATGTGGAGAAGGTTGAGATTATCCGCAGCGGCCGCGTTCGCCGTGCCAAACTGTACTACCTGCGTGATCGCGTTGGTAAAGCGGCTAAGGTCAAAGAGAAAATCAGATAAACGGTTCCGTTTGGAACTTCAAAAAGACCGGCTCTTGTGGGGCCGGTCTTTTTGTCCGCTTTGAATGGCAACCGGGTATAAAAAGCGTGTTTTAAGAGAAGTTTGCAGGCTGCTAAAACGAAGTGAATGATTGTTTTAAAACTTACCCGTTTCCCGGCGCTTCCGCGTGCCCATGCCAAATTGAAATGGGCTTGAAACCCGACGGATTGTGTTTTTCCTTGCATCCGGGTATGTTATAGGGTAAAATACTAGTATATATAAATGAGAGACTCCGGCAAGCCGGACAGGAGCGATACGGACGGTGATCAATGTGTACGAGGAAGAAAAAGATCTTCTGGAACAGGATAGTAAAAACGGCCGGGGTTATGACGTGAAGCGGGATATCTGGGAATGGGTGGAATCGATTGCGATTTCGGTCACGACCTTAATTTTTATCTTTGTCTTTGTGTTCCGGATTGTCGGGGTAGACGGCCGTTCAATGGATAAAACGCTGGCCGACGGCGACCGGTTGATCATCACCTCAATGTTTTACACGCCGGCAGCGGGAGACATTGTAGTGGTCAACCAGCCCAATGAATTCGGCAAACCGCTCATCAAGCGCATTATTGCGCTGGAAGGACAGACAGTGGATATTGACTTTGAAACCGGTGTGGTCACGGTAGATGGACAGGTGCTGGATGAACCTTATATCTCAACGCCGACAACGGTTTATGAAGGGGTGGATTTTCCGGTCACGGTACCGGAGGGCACAGTGTTTGTCATGGGGGATAACCGGCAAAGTTCCACCGACAGCCGCAGCGAAATGGTTGGCTTTATTGATACCCGGTACATACTCGGCAAAGCGATTTTTCGCATCTTCCCGTTTAATACCTTTGGCTTGTTGTCCTGACAAAGAGCAGCTTGGGTTTTGTTGCGGAACTTTAGGCGGCTTGAGCGGAAAAACGGCTTAAAACCGCAATGATATGGTAAAGGATTTTGCGGTTATGGCTGGGTTATAAAAATTTGCCCGCAGGGGCAATGGACCGATCATGTGGAGGGAATTTAGATTATGATAGAAGCACCGTCCATTCAGTGGTTTCCGGGGCATATGGCAAAGACGAGGCGCCTTATCCAGCAGAACCTGAAGCTGGTGGATCTCGTGGTGGAGCTGGCGGATGCGCGCATCCCGGTGAGCAGCCGCAACCCGGAGCTTGACCGCTGGATTGAGAAAAAGCCGCGCATTGTATTGCTGAACAAATGCGATGTGGCGGATGAACGCATTACCCAGAGCTGGGTAAGCTATTTGAAAGCGCGGGGGATTCCTGCATGGATGACCGACTCGACCAGCGGCAGGGGAATCAAGCAGGTGGAACCCCTGGTGCGCGAGGTATTGAAACCATTGCTCGAACGCCGTGCTGCGAAAGGAATGACCGGGCTTCCCATTCGGCTGATGATTGTGGGGATTCCCAATGTGGGAAAATCCTCCTTTATTAACAAGATTGCGGGCGGAAAGCACGCGAAGGTCGAGGATCGCCCTGGCGTGACCCGTACCAAACAGTGGATTTCGTTTGGCGGGAATATGGAATTAATGGATATGCCAGGGGTACTTTGGCCAAAGTTTGAGGACAAAACGGTGGGTGAACACCTTGCATTCACCGGAGCGGTCAAGGACGATGTTGTGGATATTGAGCTGCTCGCTATGCGGTTGCTGCAATTACTGGCTGCTGAATACCCGGAAGCGCTGAAAGAACGATATAAGATTGAAATTTCGCAAGAGATTGACGGTTATGAGCTGCTCTGCGCTGTGGGCAAAAAACGTGGAATGCTCATTTCCGGCGGTGAAGTCAACACCGAGCGCGCCGCTATTGCGGTGTTGGACGAGTTTCGGGGCGGGAAGCTGGGGCGGATCTCGCTGGAAAAACCGCCGAAGGAGTCATAAATGGATTTGTTTGAGTACGACAGGAGCTTGAGTGTCCCGCTGCTCTGCGGCGTGGATGAGGCGGGCCGCGGCCCGCTGGCGGGGGATGTTTACGCCGCAGCGGTTATTCTGCCGCCGGACGCGGAATTGCCCGGCCTCAACGACAGCAAAAAGCTCAGTGAAAAAAAGCGGGAAGCTCTGTACGATTTGATTTGCACGCAGGCTGTGAGCTATTGCGTTGCTACAGCGACGCCGGAGGAGATTGACCGGCTGAACATTTTAAATGCCACCTTTGTCGCCATGCAGCGGGCTATTGATGGGCTTTCGGTGCCGCCGGATTATGTGTTAATTGACGGTAACCGCCGCCCTGCGACCATTATCCAGCCGTGCAGCTGCGTGGTCAAGGGGGATGCAACCTCCGCTTCGATTGCGGCGGCATCCATCCTTGCCAAAGTATCGCGGGACCGCTACATGAAACAGATTGCGGAGCAGTACCCGGAATACGGGTTTGCAAAACACAAGGGTTACCCGACCAAAGATCATTATGCCGCGATTGCGGAGTATGGCGTGCTGGACATCCACCGCAGGAGCTTTCTTAAAAAGATGGCTGGGGCGTCTGAGCCCAATGCACATCTGCGCGGGGTTATTGGAGAGCGTGCCGCTGCGGAGTGGTACCTGGAACACGGGTATGAAGTGACGGCGCGAAATGTACACAGTACATACGGGGAAATCGACCTGATTGTGGAAAACGGAGATTACCTTGTATTCTGCGAGGTAAAAACCCGTAAAACGGGTTCGCCTGCAACGCCTGCCGCTTCGGTGGACGCCCGGAAGCAGAAAAAGATTATTCAGACAGCGCTGGGCTACCTTGCGGAACACGGCATGGAAAAGCAGCCGCGGTTTGACGTGGCCGAAGTGTTGCTTGAGGGCGGCATGGTGCGGAGCATCAACGTCATTGAAAACGCCTTTACTGTGGACGGTATGGGGATTCTCCTGTAATTTCCTGCATGCCACTTGTATCCTGTAAACGGAATATGGTAAAATAGAAACAGTCACTACAAAATGAATAGGAGCGGTTTTATGAATTATAGAAGTACGCGCAACAGCGCCATTTCGGTTTCATCGGCAGAGGCAATCGCCGCCGGTATTTCCAAAGACGGAGGGCTGTTTGTGCCGGAGAACATCCCGCAGATATCTCTGGAAGAAATCGGCAGCCTGATTGAGGAAAGCTACGTCCAGCGGGCGGAGTACATCCTTGCAAAATATTTGACCGATTTCAGCATGGAAGAGCTGGGTTACTGTGTGCGCAGCGCCTATACCGCGGAGAAGTTTGACAGCGAAGAGATTGCCGAACTCGCCAAGCTGGGCGAGGGTACCTATATGCTGGAGCTCTGGCACGGCCCGACCTGTGCGTTTAAGGATATGGCGCTTCAGCTCCTGCCGCATCTGCTCACCGCTTCGGTGCAGAAAACCGGCATTGAAAAGGAAGTTGTCATACTGGTCGCCACTTCCGGCGATACCGGCAAGGCGGCGCTGGAAGGCTTTAAAGATGTACCAGGCACCAAGATTCTGGTGTTTTACCCGGAGGACGGCGTCAGCCCGATGCAGAAGCTCCAGATGATCACTCAGGAGGGTGATAATGTGGGCGTATGCGCCATTAAAGGCAATTTTGACGATGCGCAGACTGCCGTCAAGGCGATTTTCACCGACCCGAAGATGGCAGAGCAGCTTGCCTCCCGCGGCATGATGTTCTCGAGCGCCAACTCCATCAACTGGGGCCGGTTGGTACCGCAGATTGTCTACTACATTTCGGCTTATTGCGAGCTTTTGGTCAATCATGACATTGCGCTTGGGGAGAAGATCAACATTGTGGTGCCGACCGGGAACTTCGGCAATATCCTCGCGGCCTATTACGCCAAACAAATGGGCCTGCCGGTCAACAAACTCATCTGTGCGTCCAACAAAAATAATATCCTCACCGATTTTATTGAGACCGGCGTTTATGACAGAAACCGTGCATTTTATACCACGACTTCGCCGTCGATGGATATCCTTATTTCCAGCAATCTGGAGCGGCTGCTTTATATCCTCAGCGGAAATGATGATGCGCAGGTGCGCGGTTGGTATGAGGAACTGAAAACCGCCGGAAAATTCACCGTTTCGGATGAGGTGAAAGCAAAGATTCAGGCGGAGTTCTGCGCAGGTTACTGCGATGAAGAGGGAACGCTGAATACTATTAAGCAGGTATTTGACGATTACTCTTATGTCTGTGATCCGCATACGGCGGTAGCGGTGAAGGTGTATGAGGATTATAAGGCCAAAACCGGCGATACCACCAAAACGGTGATCGCTTCAACCGCAAACCCGTATAAGTTTACCGACGCTGTCATCCAGGCGGTTTCAACTGACGTCAACCCGGACAGCGACTTTGACGACATTGGACTGCTGACTGTACTCACCGGTATGCAGCCGCCGAAGGAAATTCTGGAACTCAACGGGAAGCCGGTTCGTTTTAATCAAAGCGTTGCGGTGGATGCTATGCCTCAGGTGGTGCGTGAACTGCTGAGCCTTTAACCGCTGCCTGCGGTTTGAAGGCCGCGTCGATTCAGCTTCATAAGAGGGCATAGATGCGCATGTATTTGTGCTGAAAAACAACTGGGAAGAATTTGATGAAATGCAGGATAACACGGAAAACTGGCGTGCAGTTTCATCTCTTTGAAGTTGTACTGTATGGGCAAAGCAACGTTGTTGTATGTAATTCACCACACGAAACCCGTGTGGTGAATTGCCTTGTTCAGCGCACACCGTGCGGCAGAACGGGCGGAGCCTCATATTCGGTTATTTCTGCTTCGCAAAGCTCTGGCAGACGGTATCCGAACAGCAGGAGGCCTCGTGAGGGCCTACCTTGATTTCATTTGCTGTACAGCAGCAATCGTGGTTGTTGTGGATACAATTTTCCACATTGCACTTGACATGGTTAATCGGGTGTTTGTTTTTACCGTAATCAGACATTGCAAAACCCTCCCTTTAAGTTGTGAAATACAGTTGTATTTCACTGTTTAGTATCTCCATGGGTGGGGGCAATATGTTATTCACTGGTGGGTGGAAAACTGGAAAAAGGAGGAGTGCGGTGAATTTATATACAATTGCGGATCCGCATTTGTCGTTTGGAGTGGATAAACCAATGGATGTTTTCCGCGGCTGGGACAACTATGTAGAACGGCTGGAAGAGAACTGGCAGGCTGTTGTCCAACCGGAAGATACAGTCGTTGTAGCGGGAGACATTTCATGGGGCATTGATTTGGAGGAAGCGAAGCTGGATTTTGCTTTTCTGCACCGCCTCAACGGAACCAAGATTATTCTAAAAGGCAATCACGACCTTTGGTTTTCCACCAAGACAAAGGTGGATCGCTTTCTGGCGGAAAATGGTTTTGACAGTATTCAAATTCTGTTTAATAATTATTATCCTTTCGGGACATTTGGAATATGCGGAACACGCGGCTGGATCAACGAAACCGGCGAGCCGGATCCGCAGAACCAGAAGATTGTCCTGCGGGAAGCGGGACGTTTGGAGCGGTCGATCCAACAGGCGATGGAGGCAGGAAAAGAACCGCTGGTGTTTCTTCATTACCCGCCGGTATCCCGCCGGGGCGATTGCGACGAAATTGTAGAGGTTTTGAAACGATACCACATAAAGCGGGTGTACTACGGGCACCTGCATGACAAATCCCACCAAAACGCCGTAACAGGCGACTATAATGGCGTTTTTTACACCCTTATTTCTTGTGATTTCACCAAATTTCATCCGATAAAAGTGGCAGAATTGAACAATATTTGAAAAGATGGGATTTTCACTGGTCAAGATTCTGCCAATATGCTATAATATGTCCCAGTGCTACGCCTTTTGAGGGGGATATTGGAACGGCGGCGCGCCCTGCAAAAGCCTGATTTTTCGCAAAAAATAGCTATGCAGTTTGCGTGCGGTGTGTTATAATATTTAAGTTAGCAAAGTATAAATTTCAGGAGGAAACAACATGTTAGTTGCAAAAAATCCGGTTGAGACAAACAAATATGAACTGGAAATCAAGGTAGACGCTGCTGATTTTGAGAGCGCGCTCCAGAAAGCTTACTTACAGAATAAAAATAAAATTCAGGTCCCGGGCTTCCGCAAGGGCAAAGCGCCCCGTAAATTGATTGAGAAGCTCTATGGCGCTGAGGTTTTCTATGAAGACGCTATCAACAACTCTTACCCGGATGTTCTTCAGGCTGCGGTCAAAGAGGCAGAGCTGGAACTGGTTGATCGCCCGGAAGTGGAAGTGACTGCGGTCAGCAAAGAGGACGGTTATACCTTTAAAGCAACCTGCATTGTAAAGCCGGACGTTGAAGTATCCGATTACAAAGGTATAAAAGTTACCAAAACCGTCAATCCTGTGGATGATGCGGCGATCAATGAAGAGCTTGCCCGTATGCAGGACAGAGGTGCGCGCACCATTACGGTGGAAGATCGTGCGGCTGAAAAAGGCGACACCGCTGTGTTTGATTTTGAAGGCTTTGTCGACGACAAGCCGTTTGACGGCGGTAAAGCGGAGGATTTTAGCCTGGAACTTGGTTCCGGCCAGTTTATCCCGGGGTTTGAGGATCAGATGATCGGCCACAAAGCCGGTGAGGAATTTGATGTCAACGTACCGTTCCCGGATAACTACCATGTCGAAGAGCTCAAAGGCAAACCGGCTGTTTTCAAAATTAAGCTGCACGAGCTGAAAGCAAAAGAGCTTCCTGAGCTGGATGATGAGTTTGCGAAAGACGTCAGCGAGTTTGACACCCTTGATGATCTGAAAGCAGACATCAAAAAGAAAATGGAAGAGAAAAATGCGAAAGATGCCGACGAGCAGGTTGAAAACGACCTCGTAGATGCTGTTGTTGCCGACATGAAAGGCGAAATTCCGGAAGTCATGTTTGAAAACCGCACCCAGGAAGCGGTCAACGAGTTTGCGTACCGTCTGCAGTCCCAGGGCATGAGCCTTGACCTTTACCTGCAGTACACCGGTATGGATGCGGACGCTCTGAAGGGCACCTTCCGTGCACAGTCGGAGAAACAGGTGAAAGTCCGTCTTGCGCTTGAGAAAATTGTTGAGCTTGAAAATATTGTTCCGAGCGAGGAAGATATTGACGAGCAGTACAAAAAGATGGCGGAGAGCTATGGCATGGAAGCCGACAAGCTCAAGGAAATTGTTCCGGCCGATGACCTGGTGAAAGATATTGCTGTCAATAAAGCGATTGACCTGATCAAAGAAACCGCGGTTATCTCCGAGAAGAAACCGGCTGCAAAGAAATCCACCGCCAAAAAGTCCACTGCAAAGAAAGCGGATGCGGACAAAGCGGCTGACGACGGTGAAAAAGCTCCGGCAAAGAAAACTGCTGCAAAGAAATCCACTGCCAAAAAGGCAGAGAAGGCCGAAGACGCTGAGTAAGCAAAATTGGCGTCCGGGCATTTTGGGAGGCGTATACAAATGAGTTTAGTCCCTTACGTTGTTGAACAGACAAACCGCGGCGAGCGCAGCTACGATATTTTTTCGCGGCTCCTCAACGACCGTATTATTATGCTGTCCGACGAAGTGAACGACGCTACGGCAAGCCTTGTGGTTGCACAGCTCCTTTATTTGGAGGGGCAGGACCCGGATAAGGACATCAGCCTGTATATCAACAGCCCCGGCGGTTCCATTACAGCCGGCATGGCAATTTATGACACAATGAACTACATTAAGTGCGATGTTTCAACCATCTGCATTGGTATGGCGGCTTCAATGGGGGCGTTTCTGCTCTCCTCCGGCGCCAAGGGCAAACGCCTTGCACTGCCGAATGCCGAGATTATGATTCACCAGCCGCTTGGCGGCATGCAGGGTCAGGCGACCGATATGCAGATTCACGCACAGCGTATTATCCGCATTAAGGAAAAGCTCAACCGCATCCTTGCGGAGAATACCGGAAAACCGCTTGAAGTAATCCAGCGGGATACCGAACGCGACAACTTTATGTATGCGGAAGAAGCAAAAGAGTATGGCCTTGTGGATAAGGTCATTGTGACAAGATAAGAATTTGTTTTGCTGCAGCGCCTCCCCTGGCAGGTCCGGGGGAGGTACTGTTGCCATTAGAGGGAGGTAGAACATGGCTGGATTTGATGAATCCAAAGTGCCGCGCTGCAGTTTCTGCGGTAAGCCGGAATATAAAGTCAACCGGCTGCTGTACGGAAACGGTGCGTTCATCTGTGATGAATGTGTTTCACTCTGTTATCAAATGCTGGTGGAGGATGGGCTGGTAAAAGCGCCGTCTGCCGGGAGTATACCGCTGGATGAAATGAATTTCCTGCGGCCGCATGAAATTAAAGCCGTATTGGATGAATATGTCATTGGGCAGGATGAGGCCAAAGTGGCGCTTTCGGTTGCGGTTTACAACCACTACAAACGCATCTTCTTTGGAAAAGACGACGATGTGGAGCTGCAAAAGAGCAATGTATTGCTGCTGGGGCCAACCGGCGTTGGCAAGACGCTGCTTGCCCAGACCCTCGCCACTTTGCTCAACGTGCCGTTTGCCATTGCCGACGCCACCACCCTGACCGAGGCGGGCTATGTGGGCGAGGATGTGGAAAACGTTCTGCTCCGGCTGATTCAGGCAGCGGATTATGACATTGAGGCGGCAGAGCGCGGTATTATTTATATTGATGAAATTGATAAAATCACCCGGAAAAGTGAGAACACCTCCATTACCCGCGACGTCAGCGGCGAGGGCGTTCAGCAGGCACTGCTGAAAATTGTGGAAGGTACTGTTTCCAATGTTCCGCCGCAGGGCGGGCGGAAACATCCGCAGCAGGAGTTTATTCAAATTGATACAAAGAATATCCTGTTTATCTGCGGCGGCGCGTTTGACGGGGTGGAGAAAATCATCCAGAATCGGTTGGGATCTTCTTCGCTGGGCTTTGGAGCGAAAATTCGCGACAAGGCGGATGAGGAAACCTCTCAGCTCTTAAAACATGTTACGCCGCACGATTTGGTGAAGTTCGGGCTGATTCCGGAGCTCGTAGGCCGTTTGCCGGTTATCACGACCTTGAAGGAATTGGACGAGGAGGCGCTGGTGCGTATTCTGACCGAGCCGAAAAATGCGATGGTGAAGCAGTACCAGACGCTGTTCAACATGGACGGCGTAGACCTGGAGTTTACGAGTGACGCACTTGTCGCGATTGCCAAGAAGACGCTGGAGCGTAAAACCGGTGCCCGTGGTCTGCGTGGTATTATGGAGCAGGCACTCTCCAAGCTGATGTTTGACGCCCCGAGTGATGAGACCCTGCAAAAGGTTATCATCCGTGAGAAATGCATTGAGGGCGAGGAACCGCCGGAGCTTATCCATGGGGAGAAGCGCAATCTTCTTCGGAATCCCGCCAAGGCACTTCCGGAGAGCCGAAAAGAGCCGAAAAAGAAATCCAGTTAAATGAAAAAAGGTACAAAGGAATATCCTTTGTACCTTTTTTGTGGTAATTTTTGTGAAAAGCCTCTGGTTTATCCGCTGATTTTATTTTTGTGGTAGAAATGGTATGAGCTACTGGTTTTGCAGCAAAATAGAAAAGTCTAATGAAAAACAAATTACCTGTGCAGATGGCATTGCTTTGGCGGCTACTCACACAGGTAATTCTTGTTGTTTGTGGTTTTGAATGACTACTCGGATAATTTCTGTTCAAAAGTGCCGAGCAGTTCGGAAAACGCCTTTTTGTCTCCGATTCCAATGGCGAGAATGGTGCGGTAGAGTAGATCGGTATGCTGTTCAAAGTGTAGTTTCATAATATTGGCTTGCGTTTCATTGTTGGCGTACATGGTAAAGTTCAGCAGGTCGCTGCCGACGTCGGCAATACGGCACTGAACAAGGTAGCCATCCTCTGCTTTTTTGAGGCTGACCTCCACATTTTTCTGACGCTCCAGCCGAGTAAGCAGCGAAAGAGCAACCGAAACGACTTTATCCCGCAGCGAACGCGGCAAACTGGACTGAAGCTTGTGAGCGCTGTCCAAGCCCAGTGGGGTAATGGCATATTTGGTGTCCGACTCGCTTTTTGTTTCCTTGATATGACCGGATTCCAGCAGTTCTTTTAAAGCGACGGTATAAGAAAAGTAGTTGACCAATCCCTCGCTTTGGAAGATGTAGTTGAGCTGATCCGGCGAAAGCGGTTCGGTAATGGTGGAGAGCAGGTAACAAATGAGCAGTTTGATATCATAGGTATCCTTTAAGCCGCCAGGCTCGATACCGGCAAAATATTCATTAAAATCCACGGAAAATCCCTCGTTTCCAGTCTATAAAAACAACTTAGTAGTTTTATTATACCTTTTTCATGCCGTTAATTCAACCAAAAAACGGGGTTCATGAAGAAAAATGGGGACGAATTCCGCCCTGATTTTTGAATTGCGATTGAGCGATTGCTCAGGCTGTTTACGGTTGCTGTATGGCTATCATTTGCTTGGCAAGGACGGGCGGTTGATCTATAATGAAAGCAGAAAATAGCGGCCGTGTGCCGCTTTGAATGGGGGAACGACGCATGAATCTGGAAAAATTGCGCTATCGGCCGGGGAAACAGCTCGAAGATTATGATCCGGCTGACACCAGCGGATGCCGCGGCAAAGAGGAGGCGCTCATCCGGCTGGAGGAAAACAAAGCGCGGATGGCAACGCTGCAGGATATTCTGTACGCACAGGGAGAATATGCCGTGCTGGCCATTTTACAGGGGATGGACACCTCTGGAAAAGACAGTGCGATTAAGCACGTTATGACCGGGTTAAACCCGCAGGGGGTGCAGGCGGTGAGCTTTAAAGCGCCCAATGCGGAAGAGCTTTCCCACGATTATATGTGGCGCACCGACAAACAGCTCCCGCCCAAAGGAACCATTGGTGTTTTTAACCGTTCCTATTATGAGGATGTTTTGGTTGTACGGGTACACGGTATGGTGCCGGGGCACGGCCCGGAGGATAAGGATTTTTGGAAGATGCGGTACCGGCAAATTCGGGACAAAGAACGCTATCTGCTGGAAAACAAGATTGTCCCGGTTAAGCTTTTTCTGCACATCTCCAAAGAAGAACAGGCAAAACGCCTGTTGAAACGCATTGATAATCCGGAGAAAAATTGGAAATTTGACGCCAGCGATATTCGGGAGCGCGCCTACTGGAACGATTACGTTGCCGCCTATGAGGCTGCGTTTGCGGAGACCGCAACGGATCAAGCGCCGTGGTATATTGTTCCGGCCAATAAAAAATGGTATGCACGGCTGGTTATTTCCGAAATTATGCTGCATGAACTCAGCCGACTGAAGCTAAGCTATCCCCAAATTTCGGAGGAGCAGCGGCGAATGCTGGAGCAATACCGTACCATGTTGGAACAGGAAAAATAAAATTTTTGACAAATTGGTCACTTCGGTTTGTTACAACAATGTGCATGGTGGGCAGCATACTGATGTTAATTGCGGCCCTTTTATGCACGTTCTATCCGATAGGGTAACTCTCTATCCGGTTTTGCGACTTTTAGGAATACCCTCAACTTTATCCGTTTTTCCTCACAGGGATAAACCGCAACACTGTTCTCACAGAATTTTGTTTTATGTTCCGCGTGAAAAGAAAAGGGATTCAAAAAGGCCCGGAGAATGAATTCTCCGGGCCTTTTTTCTATGCGAAGCATCTATTTTGGGAATGCGGAGGACTTATGGTACACAGCTTAAGGTGGGGTTGCAATTTGGCAGGGCTCCAATAAGGAGATGTATTTTGTTCTTGGAGCCACAAACAAATAAATTCGCCAAAATTCTACATTCTTTTTGCAAAACATGTTATAAAATAGAAATATATGGTAAATATTGGAGTTTGGTGTTTGGCTTAGGGAAAACATTAGCAGAGAATACAGTTCCGTATGGCTTTGGGGACAGGGAATACGCTTCATACGGTTTTGGGAGCAGAAATTGGCTGGCTGCCTATTTTCTGTTCTCCTCAAGGCTGTTCAGCGCAAACCGTACTGCTTCAATGACAAAAGCCGAGAAGGTACAGTTTTGCCCCTGGAGCTCTTTTTCCACCTGCTCAATTATATCGTTGGGAAAACGAATGCTTTTTGTTGTGGTAGGCAATAGGTGTGGAATTTGATAGGCGCACATGTTCTTTCCTCCCCGGTCGAATATTGGTTGAAAAACAGGTTAACCTTTTGTGGATATAAATGGATTTCTGTCAATTAAACGGTACTGCGTGAGTATTGTGTCTTACATAACGTATTTTCCTATGGTATCACGAATGTCACTACCTATTAATTCTAAACAAAGCTGAGGCCGTTGTGGAGTAAATATACTTGTTTTAAGTACATAAAATTTGTGGTTTAAGAGGTGATTCCAATGAAAGCGGCAATTATTGGGTCGCGTGGAATACAGGCGGTGGATTTTTCCCTCTATCTGCCGAATGGAATTTGTCAGGTCATTACCGGCGGCGCCAAAGGGGTGGACACCCTTGCAGAGCAATATGCACGGAAAATGGGCATTCCGGTGCAGCTCTTTTTACCGGATTATGCCCGCTACGGCCGCCGGGCGCCGCTGGTGCGCGACCAGCAAATGGTCGACGCCTGTGACGTTGTCATTGCATTCTGGGACGGCGTCTCACGCGGTACTGCTTACACGGTGAACTATGCCAAGCAAATTGGCAAGCCAATTCATCTGTTTTGCACTGCGAACTCACGGTAAGATCTTGCTTTTCCTGTTTAAACCGATTATACTGATAGTAACGGCTCGCTTGTGCTAGGCGGGCTGTTTGACTGAGCGAAACAATCCAGCAAACATTCAATTTTTCAGGAGGGAATAATTTATGATTCACCGTTCAGACATTGAACCTTTTATCCCGCAAAGCGGGGCGCACTACGATGTAATTGTTGCCGGCGGCGGGCCGGCGGGTTTGGGCGCTGCTGTGGCAGCGGCTAAAAACGGCGCCAAAACCCTGCTTTTGGAAGGCAGGGCTTCGTTTGGCGGAATTGCCGCACAGGCGCTTTGGATGCCCCTGAACCGGATGTATCTCCGCGGCGGAAGCCGTGGCGGGGTGCATGAAATGCTTTTGGAAAAGCTGGACGAATGCGGCCCGAACGCTTATCTGAAAGGCCGTACCGACTGGTTTAACGGCGACAACGCGCATATCCAGCCGGAGTATCTTCAGCTTGCCGCTTACCGGCTGTTGGAATCGGTTGGCTGCCATTACCGCCTCCACACCCCGATTACCGGGACAAAGGTGGAAAATGGAAAGGTAACGGCTGTTATTTCCAACAACAAATCCGGTGAGGAAATTTTTTATGCCGACGTTTTTATAGACTGTACCGGCGATGGCGATATTGCTTATTTTTCCGGAGCTGAAATGGTCAAAGGCAGTGAGCTGGACGGCCGTTTTATGCCGGTTTCTCTGGTGTTTGCTGTTGGAAATGTGGATACTCAGCGCTTTTTCAAAGCCTGCAGTGAGTCCAAGGACGGCAGCTTTGCCGACCTTTGGGTAGAAGCGGAGAAAACCGGGAAATATGCGGTAGCGGTCTTTTATTCGTTTGATCCTACCACGGTTCCGGGGCTGGTCTCCATCAACAATGGTGGCCTGCGCGGAATTGGCGTTATTGATGCTTCTGACCCGGCGCAGATTAACATTAGCGAACGCGCGGGAATTGAAGTTGCGGCAGATTTCATAAAAATAGCCCACGATTACAAAATTCCCGGCATGGAGGAATGCGTGCTGGCGCGTACCGGTGCGGGTGTTGGCGTGCGGGAGACCCGCCGGATTGTCGGTGAATATACCTTTACCTTTGACGACGCGGCAAATGGTACCGAGTTCTCGGATGTCATCAGCCGGAAATATGGAGCAGTGGATGCCGGCGGTCTAGCGCTTGACCGGGATCAGAAGCAGTATATTATGAAAGCGGGCGTTGGCGTTCCGTACCGTTCGCTGGTGCCGGTAAAGATGGACGGCCTTTTGGTGGCAGGGCGCTGTGCTTCTGCAACCCAGCTGGGCCAGGCCTCCGGTAAGTCTATGGGCAACATGATGGACATGGGACAGGCAGCCGGTGTTGCGGCCGCTTTGTGTGTGAAACAGGGGGTACGCCCGCGTGACCTTGAGGTAAAACAGGTACAGGATGTTTTACAGAATGAAATGGGCGTTCATCTGTTTGATTAATCAGAGCCTTTCTTGGCTGTACATGGCTTGGCTCTGATCAAAAAATTGTTGGACTGTACTGTAAAAGGAAAAAGCCGCAGGAAAAATCCTGCGGCTTTTCTTTCATGGACTGAATGAAATGGGGAAAAGCAATTACTTTGATGGTTGTTCCTCAGCATTCTGTTCCGCGAGAGTCTGCTCGCGCGCCATGAGAATAACACGGATTGTGTTGGAAATTGCCACTTCCATCATAGGAAGATACGCCTCTTCAATGCTGTCAACAACATCGTGCAGACGAGCGCGTTCATCTGATTTTTCGGCGCCGAGGAGAATGTAATCGGATGAGACACGTAAGATCCGGCAGAGTTTGATCAGGTTTTCGTAAGAAAACGACTTTTTACCGCGCTCAACGTCGCTGAGAAATTGGATCGAGATATCCATCATATTCGCAAGCTGTTCGGAGGTTAATCCAACTTTCTTGCGAATGGCTCGAATTCTCCCACCCATTTCCATGTTAATTGGTTTGTACATGAACATCACCTCTTGGTATTATTCTAGGCTAACCTATCAGGCTTTATAATCATCCATAAGGACTAAATAATTAGTCTATTAGGCTATGCTAGAATAAAAAGGGCAAGAAAACGACCAAAAGTAATGATTGTACACATACTTTATGAAAAAATCCAGATAATCTGTCATAAAATGTTGAAAAACTGGTATTTTTATTGGCTTTTAGAACAGCAGTTGGTTGATTGTGGTACCGTATTATTTTCAACAGTGGTATCGGGCACTTTTAAAATAGTTTGTTTTTAGGTCAAGCTTACGAAAACAAAAAAGGCCGTCCATCATTGTACAATGATGGACGGCCTTTTTATTGGATAAATTAAAGGTATTCTTTACGAAGCTCATCTGCTGGGAGAGAAGAAAGCATACCGACCGGGATATCAAAAATAGTAATAGCGCCGGTGTCGCCGCGTTTTGCCATTTTGGCAACGGCGCGGGCACAACAGACAATGGCACTGGAGGTAAATTCCGGATTGCTGCCAAGTTCGAGATTAAATTCCATCTTCTGGCTGGTGCCGGCCGCACTTTTGCCATTGCGAATGACAAAACCGCCATGCGGCAAACCGGCATGTTCACGGTTAAGCTCCTCCTGAGAGATGAAATGAACCTCGGTGTCATAATCCGAAAAGTAGTTTGGCATGGTAACAATGTCGTGCTCAATCTGCTTGAGGTCTGCACCCTCTTTGGGAACAACGTAACAAACCCGACGGTGTTTTTCGCGGGTGGCAAACTCTTTGTTTTCCCCTTTGCGCACACTTTCGAGCGCTTCCGGTACGGGAACGGTGTACTGTTTGGCGTCTGCCACACCCTGTACGCGGCGAATGGCGTCCGAATGCCCCTGACTAATACCGGTACCCCAGAAGGTGTAGGTTTTGCCTTCTGGCAGAACTGAGGCCATCAGCACACGGTTGAGCGAAAAAAGACCCGGATCCCAGCCGGAAGAAATCATGGCAAGATGGCCGTTTGTTTTGGCAACTGCGTCCACCTTTGCAAAGTATTCCGGGATTTTTGCGTGGGTGTCAAAACTGTCAATGGTGTTGAAATGTGCTGCAATTTCCGGTACCTGAACCGGCAGGTCGGTAGCAGAGCCTCCGCACATCACCATGACGTCAATTTTCCCCTTATAATCCAGAATCTTATCCATGGAGATTAGTCCGGAATCCGGGGCAGGCGTCCGGCGGGTGAAGATTGCAACCAGTTCAAAATCCGGATTCTGGCGGACAGCCAGTTCCACACCTTTACCAAGGTTGCCATAGCCAACAATACCAATTTTAATTTTTTCACTCATATGCATACTCCTTTGTTTATCACTAAGGTTTTACTTTGCAGAGATGTGATCCGCCACATAAAGGCCATTGGCGGCTGCCTGAGAAAGAGAGCGGGTAAAGCCCGCGCCGTCTCCCACGGCATAAATATTATTGGTCCCGGCGAGCATAAACTCCTCTGATTCCGGGCGCGCCGAATAATATTTGCACTCAATACCATAGAGCAGGGTGTCGTAATTTGCGGTACCAGGTGCGACCTTATCCAACGCGTGCAGCGTTTCGACAATATTGTCAAGCTGGCGTTTGGGCAGGCAGAGGCTTAAGTCACCTGCAACGGCGTTGAGGGTAGGGCGGGTCGTGGATTGAGCCAGACGTTTTTCATCGGTGCGGCGTCCATGTTCCAGATCGCCTAAACGCTGAACGAGAACCGAACCGCCGCTGATGAGATTCGCGAGGCTCGCCACATGGCGGGCGTATTCAATCGGCTCACGGAACGGCTCGGTGAACCGGCTGGTTGAAAGCAGTGCAAAGTTGGAGTTTTGGGTCTTGCGCCCTTTGTCCTTATAAGCGTGTCCGTTGACGGTGAGAACCCCTGCGGTGTTCTCGGTGACCACAAGGCCGCCTTCGTTGAAGCAAAACATCCGGGTGGTGTCGCCGTACCGTTCAGAGCGATACCAGATTTTCGGCTCATAAATCTTTTTGGAGAAATCCTCCCAAATCATGGCGGGCAGTTCAACGCGAACCCCGATATCCACCTGATTGTTGGTGAGCGGAATACCGTTTTGTTTGCACCACTTGGAGAAGAAGTTGCTACCGGCGCGGCCGACGGCAAAGATGATGCAATCCGCGGAAAGGGTGCGTTCTGTATCATCATGCACAAAAGTAATGGTATGAGACTCTTTATCCACGTCAGTGACAGCAGTGTCCGGGTAAATACGAACTTTATCGCGCAGCGAATCAATGAGCTTGCGCATGGTGTCAAAGTTTGCATCGGTACCGAGATGCTTGAGCTGAGCCTGGCTCATGTGCAGATCATGTTGAAGGCAGAGCTTTTTAAGCTCGTTGCTTGGCAGATAGCGCTCTGAGGTGGCACCATAAGCCATCATAATCTGGTCGGCCTGCTCAATATAGTCAAGCACAGTGCCCGGCTCCATAAATTCGGTCAGCCAGCCGCCGTATTCGGTGGAGATGACGTATTTACCGTCCGAAAAAGCGCCTGCGCCTGCCATACCTTCCATAATGGCACAGGATTTGCATTTGATACAGGCCTTGACCTGTTTGGTAATGATGGGACAAACCCGTTTTAAAATATCATGACCTTTTTCAAAAATGCAGATGGAAAGCCCTGGATTTTTTTCGATGAGGCGGTAAGCGGCCATAATCCCGCCAATACCTCCCCCAATAATTGCAACATCGACTTTGTTTTTAAATTCCATTGTTGAAAGCTCCTTTTGCCTTTCCTTGCACAAACTGTAGCTAGTATAACACAAAAGCCGGAAAGATGCAATGTTTTTGCATTTTACCGGCTTGCGTTCCGTCTTTTTTGTTGAATAGCCCTGTTTGAAGCAGGCATTGATAAAATTAATTTTTTCAACTGCTGCCGTATAGAACTAAAGTTGGTTGAGTTGGTACGACAACATCATCAAACTGTCATCAATGTGGATATTTTCCACAAGGATCTGCTCAGTCATGTCAATGTCGGTATAGCAAAAATTTAAAATACCACGAATACCGAGCGACGCAACATACCGCGCCACCTCATTGGCACTTTCGCTTGAAACTGCGAGAATAGCAATGGTGGGGCGTTTCTCCGGCGGCAATGCTGCGAGGGAAGAAATGTCCTGTACGGTAAAACCGCCAATGACCGTGCCTACCAGAGAAGGATCGTGGTCGTAAACGCCGACCAATTCAAATCCGCGGCTTTGGAACATCCGGTGACCGGTGAGCGCATGACCGATGTTGCCGGCGCCGAGAATTGCAACCCGCTGGACACTGTAAAGCCCGAGCTGCTCAGCAATGTGGCGGTGCACATCGCTGACAATATACCCAAATCCGTTGTGGCCGTTTACCCCAATCTGCCCCAGGTCACGCCGGACCTGGGATGCAGTAATACCCAGTTTTTCGGCGAGCTCGCCGGAAGATACCTTTGTTTTGTTATGCAGCGCAAACTCCCGCAGGTAACGCAGGTATTTCGGCAATCGAACGAGCATTTCACGCGGAAGAGCGGTTTTGTTCATCGTGTTTTCCCCCATCCAGAGGCAGGTTATCGCGCCATTTTAATTTTGGAGAAGTCATGTTCCTCCAAAACCGTGTTGATTTCGTCGATTGTGTCAAGCTGAAGCAGTTTGGTGCGTGCAGCGCGAACCTGATTGACAGGTGCAATGGCTGCCGGACCGGCAATACAACCGCCTTCACAGGCCATACCTTCGATGAAATCCTCGGTAAGCCGCCCATTTTTGAGCAGCAGCAATGCTTTTTTGCATTCTTCTGCACCATTGCATTTCACGCAGGCGACCGAAAGCTCAACGTCGTCCTCCTGTAAGGATTCGGCCACTGCGTCAAACACGCCGCCGCTCTGGCCGAATTTACGGCCGTAAATGCTGCCGGTGTTTGGGATATCTGCGTCCTCAAAGCTCAGGTTCTGGCTTTCAATCATAGCGGCCAGTTCTTCAAAGGTAAGAACAAAGTCCACATCGTTTCCGGGGGTCATCCCCTCGGATTTTTTGGCAATGCAGGGCCCGATAAAGACGATCTTTGCTGCGTGGTCAACGTGTTTGATCCAGCGGGCGGTTGCAACCATTGGAGAAACGGTCGTGGACATGTTGGGAACAAGATCCGGGAAATGCTTCTCAATCATGGCGACAAAGGCCGGGCAGCAGGAGGTGGTCATTTTCTGACCGTTTAAAAAGGCGTGGCGGAGTTCTTCGCCTTCATGTTTGGCAACGGCGTCTGCACCGAGGGCAACCTCGTAAGCCTGCTTGAAGCCCAGCTTTTCAATGACCGCTTTGATCATTGGCACGGTAACGGTAGGGCCAAACTGCCCCTCAATTGCCGGTGCAAAGATAGCATAAACATGCTGATTTTCCTGCAGAAGATTGATAACATCCACCAAATAGGAGATGTCTGAAATGGCTCCAAACGGGCAGGAACGAGCGCAGTTGCCACAGCCAATGCATTTTTCCGGCTGAATTTCGGCAATTTTGCTCTTTTGATCCATTGTAATGGCGTCGACCGGACAGCTCTTTTTGCAGGGCCGTGTCAGGTCAGCAATGGCGTTGTACGGGCAGGCTTTGGCGCAGCGCCCGCACTCACGGCATTTGTCCGGATCAATATAAGCGCCTTTACCGGAAATGGTGATGGCGTTAAACGGGCAGGCTGCAATGCAGTGCTTTGCCATGCAGCGCTGGCAGTTTTCGGTCACACGGAAGCGGTTGATCGGGCAGCCTTCACAGGCTGCTTTAATGACGTTAACCACATGGGCTTCTTCACCTGGCTGGGCGGATTTGCCCTGGGTCAGGCGGACACGCCCCCGGATGATTTCCCGCTCCTTGTAGACACAGCAGCGGAACTTTGCGACGTTCCCCGGAATGAGGTCAAACGGAATTTGGTCGAGGTTCTGTTCCAGCGTACCCTCGAACGCGAGTTCTGCAACACGTTTCAGGACGTCGTATTTAATCTGTACTGCATCACTGGTGAAATTTGTAATCTTAGCCATGATACCATCTTTCTATCAATAATACTTTACGGTTACGGTCTTGCCCAAAGCGCGGAGATTGTCGATCAAGTGGTTGACAATCCGCTGGCGGATGTTCAAATCCACCGGCAGGTTGGGGTTCTGGTGGGCGGAGTTGATGGCACGCCCGACAAAAAGGTTCAGGCGGGTGCAATCCTCCAGCAGCAGTTTGGCGAGCTTGGAGGCACCGTTGTCCTTTTCCAGTTCCTTGATGTGGTCGTACTCATAGTTGTTTTTGCGGAATTCCTCTAAAATCTCATTGGTTTTTGAGAGGGTGAGCACGCCTTCGGTGACCAGATCCATGCCATCAATGTAGCCAATTGGCGGAATATCCGGATCGGTATAGCTGATGCTGGTTGTTACAGGGCGGTTGAGCAGTCGGCTGATAATCTGCGCGCTGCTGCCGCCGCAAACCACCCGCTTGCCGCGTTCTGCCATAAAATCGTGCAGCAGAACCGGGTCCTGTTCCTTATCGCTCGGCGGGCCGGTAAAGAGGTTGACCACCCGCTCCGGCAGGATTTTGGCGACAGCCACGGTGGTGTCGTCGCCCGGTTTGCCGGCATAAAGGCTTTCGCAGACCTGGGAAAGGGAAAGGGCAAGCCGTGCAGCCGTTTTTTCCTTGTCTACGACGCTCTGTAAATGTGCTGCGGCGTTCTCCCACTGGAAGCCAAAATTCAGTACTGCGCCGACGCCGGCGTGAATAACGCCGTCTGAAAACAACGCAAAACTATCCCCCACAGCGGTCTGGAACCGCGCTTCTCGAATGTTTTTGGAGCTAACCATTCGGTTTTCAAACGGGATATCCATAAGCTTACCGCCACGCAGGAAAACACAGGTTGGGTTGTCAAACTCAACAAGATAAGCTTCTCCCGTGTAGAACAGCTGAAGAATGCTGAAGGTTGAATAAGCAAGGTGGCGCACGTTGCAGATAGGCAGGGTATTGGCAATGGTATCCACACAGTCCTCAATCTTTGCACCGTTTGAGAGCATGGTTGCAATGATTTTAGAGGTCAGAGTGGAGAGAATATTCGCCTTGACGCCGCTGCCAAGCCCGTCCGCCAGGACGAGGATGACGAATTCATCGGTGCGGATGATCTCGACCCGGTCACCGCAGAGCTCCTCGCCTTTTTTGTTGAGGCTTCTGTATGCCGTATCAATGTAAAAGTTCACGGTCAATTCCCCATCTCATCATCGTTGTAGACTATCATATCTTTGAGCTTGGTGAGCGTCACCTTGGTTTCAGCCGTGGTTTCGCCCAAGAGGTTTGCAATCTGCTGGGCAACGCGCATTTGGTTGTCAATGACCTTCTGCGCCATATCAACGGTATCCACGCGCAGCTGGTACATTTTGTCCTGCTGCTCGACCTCTTCAGTCACATCGTTGAAAATACCGATAATGATGTTCTGGTCCGGCACATAGGTAATGCTCTGCTGGGTGACAATGCCGTACTGCGGATATTCCACCCGTTTGTCGGTGATGTTTTCATGGGTCTGGGCGACCAGTTCAAAATAGGAGGAGTCAATGAACTCATAAAGGTAACGCCCAATGCCGAGATAACGTTTGGTTTTGAACGCCTTTTCAGCGGCAAGGTTCATTTCGCGGATGACCATGTCGTTGTCCACTGCAATAATGATGTTCGGGGTTTCGGCGAGGATGACGTTGGAAAGAGACTGGGTCATCTCACTCATATAAGGCAGACACATGTAGAGTTTGGCCTTTTTCTGGTAAACCGCAATGGCTTTGTCCCGACAGGAGGGATAACCGCAGAAACCGCAGTTCTGCTCCTTGTCCGGCGTATCCTTGCCAATGCTCGCAAGGATGGAGCGGATGGTTGCTTCATCCGGAATATCGTTGGTCTTGGTCTTATCGATAAAGGCTTTGTGCATTTCAATGCCCGCGTCAATTTTCGGGAACTCGCGGCCTTTGTCTGCTACATAATCCTTAATATCCAGCATGGCCTGGAACCGTTTGGTGCGGTTGCCATGTACGGCCGGTCCGTAAACACAGCCGCCCTTGCAGGCGTTGGCCTCAATGAGACACGGCTCCAGTTCACCGTTTTTGAGCGCCTTAAACAGGTCAATGCAACGGTCGATACCGTCAATGCTCATCACCTTGCGGTCTTCAAGTGCGCCGCGTTCGCTCATCGAGGCGATGATACCGTCGGTGATGGGATACATGCGGTTGATGCCGGGCTCGGCGTCCTCAAAGGGGGATTCCTCTAACGAGGAGACGTCAATGCCTTCTTTTTCAAGCCAGTTTGCGACTTCGTCAAAGGTAAGAACGGCATCAATATCGTTTGCGTGCATCACGTCGTCCGCTTCCTCAATTTTGGCGATGCAAGGCCCAATGAAAACGGTGCGGGTGGTCTGGCCAAACCGGGATTTGAGCAGACGGCCGTGGGCGATCATTGGAGTAATGGAGGGGAGCATGTACGGGATAAGCTCCGGATAGTATTTCTCAATCAGGTTGTTTACGGTAGGGCAGCAGGTGGTAATGGCGGTCTGCTGGCCGCTTTCTGCCAACAGGCGGCAGTATTCGTCGGTAACCATCGAAGCGCCTTCTGCGGTTTCGGCAACCGCGTCAAAGCCCAGCTTTTTGAGGGCGGTGACAATCTGTGCCGGTTTTTTGAGCGGAAAAGAACCAATAAAGGACGGAGCCAGTGAAACGACGACCTTTGCGTCGGAATTTATGTATTTCAGAACCTTTTCCATATCGCTCTGGAGGGTTTTGGCGTTCTGGGGACATGCCTCCAGACAATGACCGCAGAGAATGCATTCCTGCGGCATGATTTCTGCGCGGTCATCCTTAAAGGTAATGGATTTGACCGGACATACACGCAGACATTTGTAACAGTTTTTACAGTTTGCACGTTTTAAACCGATGACGCTCATTGATTCACCTTCTTCAAAATCTGATTCTCAAAAAATTCTTCAACGGATGTAGGTGTGACCGAGAACATGTTGTCGTCCACCTTGACGCAGACGCCGTTTTTGGTGCACTCGCCCATGCAGAATGAGCCCTGTAAGGTCACCTGATTCTCCAAATGGTGCAGCGAAACCAGCCGTTCCAAAATGCGGATGACATCCCGCGAACCCTTCAGGTGGCAAGAGCTGCCGATACAGATGGTAACAGTCAAAAAATACTCCCCCTTAAACAACATTGACAGTTTATTCACAACGCCATTATAACGCGTTGTGAATAAACTGTCAATGTCAAAAACATAGAATTTTTCAGGGGGTTTTTAGGCAGATCAGAGGCCAAACAGGCGAGCTGTATTTGCAACGAGAAAACAGAGTAAAATTCCGGTTGCGGTGGGGATGAGAATGGACAGTGCCGTCCACTTGAAGCTCCCGGTTTCCTTGCGGATGGTCAGGCAGGTGGTGGCACAGGGAAAGTGCATGAGTGAAAAGAGCATGGTACAAAGTGCGGTCACCGGTGTCCAGCCGTTGGAGACGAGGAGTTCCCGCAGGGTTTCCAGATTTGACATGTCAATCATGCTGCCATTTGCAAGATAGGCCATGATGATGAGCGGGATGACAATCTCGTTCGCGGGAAAGCCGAGGATAAACGCCATGAGAATGACGCCGTCCAGCCCAATGAGATGGGCGAAGGGGTCAAGGAAATTTGCACAGTGGGCGAGTAAGCTCATATCCCCGGCATGGATGTTGGCAAGCAGCCAAATGATAAGTCCGGCGGGTGCTGCAACGGTGACAGCACGACCCAGCACAAAGAGGGTTCGGTCAAAGATAGAACGAACCAGAACCTTGCCAATCTGTGGGCGACGGTAGGGCGGCAGTTCCAGGGCAAAGGAAGAGGGTACCCCTTTGAGAATTGTTTTGGAGAGGATGCGTGAAACGCTCAGCGTCATAAAAACGCCCAGGACGATGACAGCGATAAGCCACAGGGTGGAAACTGCCGATTGAAATGGAAGAGCAACGCTCCCGGCAAAGAACATGGTGATGATTGCAATCAACGTCGGGAATGCGCCGTTTTGTTTAGGGGAAACAGGAAGGCTGGCAGATTCGTACAAAGACGGTGGTGACAGACGGTGAAAAATATGTATGCAGTAGGAAAACGGCTTCTGTGCAATGGTTATAGGCTGCATTGCAGAACTGCCATTTAAGAGGGAACCCGGATATTAATCCATTTGAGAACAAGACGGAAGTTCCTGGAACAGGCAGGAGGCCCCGGGCTTGCAGTGTAACAGCAGACCTTCCGGACGGCGTTCAACACACTCCAGTAATTGTCCGAGCAGTTCTCGCTGGAGAATTCCCGGCATGGAATCCCACAAGGCTTCCGGAGAATCCGGCAGATGTGAAATTTTGGGAAACACGTGGATTGAATCGTTGGGAGAAGCAGCAGGGGAGGAGGAAAATGGTTTTGAAACAGCAGGGTGATTTTGCTCCCCAATGCTGTTTTTTGCTTGGCCGAAAGGATCGTTTGGGAAAGTGCTTTCGGGGCTCGGACAATATGGCATGGCAAGAGTAAGAGCAATTCCCGATTTTTTCTCATCTTCGGGAGCAGGCACAGTGGTTTGGTTTGCGGCGCTGGGAGATAGTTCTGTCAGGCGAATGCTGCGCCGTCGATCCAGTTCCGCAATGCGGCGCTGCAAATGCGGGATACTGCGGTCTCCCGGCGGTGTTTCGGCAATGCAGTCGATTAACCGCGCAATTTCCGCGTCGATGGAACCAAGGTCGAGCATTGCTTTTTGAGGCAGTTGCTGAAGCAGCTCGTTCCGGTAGGATTCCAGCCGCTCAAGGAGTTCCGGCAGGAGAGGGAGAATCGTGAAAGCGGCTGCTACGGCGCGGTCGGCCAATTCGCCGCCCAGGTTGGCGATGGAACAAGAGGATGAACCTTTACGCAGTTTGGTGCGGCAGATGTAGTCGTATCCCTTCCGTCCGGACCGAGATTTGGCATAAAGAGGAGCGCCGCATTTGCCGCAGATAATCAGGCCGGACAGCAGAGCATAATTGTTTTGGGGAATACGACGTTGCGTTTCGGTGTGTGTCTTGAAAAGCTGCTTCTGCACCTGTACCCATTCTGCACCGGAAACGGCGGGAGTATGCTTCCCTTTTGCGACAATCCACTCAGAGGGCTCGCACCGCTGTTCTGCACCGGAAATCCCGCTGCGCTTGTGGTAACAGAGCAGGCCAGGGGCGTTCTCGGTGTTTGGAGTAAAGCAGACGTCGGCGCCTAATGCGGTAAAATAGTTCCATATAGACAGATCGGAGGCTGCGTAGACCGGATTGGTTAGAATAGCGCGTACAGTCGCCGCCGAGTAGGGATTTCCCCGGCGGGTAGACAGGCCTTGTGCACACAACGTTGTGCAGATTTCAGCGATGGAACGCTGATGTAAAAATGCTTGGTAGATTGTTCGGACGGTTTTCAGTTCCGCAGGATGGTCTTTGAGAAGAAAGGCGGTTTTTCGCCGCCCCTCTACAATCATTTCGGAGCGTTCCGCACACTGATAACCGGTGGGCGGGGTGCCGCCAAGCCAGCGGCCATCCCGTGCGAGGAGCATCATGTTATCCCGCACGCGTTCGGCAATCGTTTCACGTTCCAACTGGGCAAAAACGCTTGCAATATACATCATGGCACGCCCCATTGGGGTGGAGGTGTCAAATTGTTCCCGGATGCAGACAAGCCCAATTCCCAGTGAGCGGAACAGTTCGACCAGTGCGGAAAAATCCACAACGCTGCGGCTGATGCGATCAAGCCGGTAGCAGACAAGGGTGGAAAAACGGTGGGCGCGGGCATCCCGCAGTAGTTTCTGAAATTGAGGGCGTTCCATGCTTTTTCCAGAGAAGCCTTCATCCTCATAATAGAGAAAGTCCGATTCAGCGGAGCCTAGATGGGCGAGTGCATAAGCCCTGCACATTTCTACCTGGTTTTCAATGGATTCTCCTTTGCCGGTGTATTTTGATTTCCGGCTGTATATGGCAATGGACATGGTATGCAGCCCCTTTCCTGTTCCTACTATATGGGAGGAGAGGGAAAGGGTATACCACGGAATGGTTCCGGCGTATTCCAAAGACTTTTCGAGGAGGGACGTTTTTGCCAGGGCATCCCTTCTTTGTTCTCGCATGGATTTTAGAAAAGACGATGGAAACAATTTCTTTCATAAAAAATAAAACCCGGAAACCTGTTCAGGCTTTCGGGTTTAGTTGTTCCAGTAAAATTCGTTTTGCTTCTTCAGGGGAGGCGGCCGAACATTTTTTATACAGCAGATAGGAGAGCAAATCCTCCCATTCCTGAAGGGAGTAACATGTACAGTCGATTGCCTTCAGGGCCTCTACCAATTTGAGGCGGAAGTCAGGAGAAACCAGGTCGGAAAGGTAAGCGGCCTGCACCTGTTCCGTCAAGTCTTCAAACAAACCGCGTTTCGATGCTGTATTTTGCACAATGGTTCCTCCAATCTACAACAAATTTTCATAAAGCAATGAGCTTTACGAAAAAACACTGTTTCCCTGCTTCAAAAATTAACTTTTATTTTTCTTCTGCTCTTCTGAAAAGGAAAGCCGTTTACACAAATAATATTGAAAGCGATGTCTGTTTTTACTGTGCCAATGGAAGAAGGCGTTCCATTTGTACGCGTTTCATTTCCAGTGAAGAATGCACATAACGCTTCAACGTGGTGTTAACATCGGCATGCCCCAAAATTTCACTGAGTGTTTTGGGGTCAAACCCCAACGAAATACAGCGGGTTGCAAAGGTATGCCGTAAAACATGAAACTTCATTTCAGGCAGGCCAGCCTGCTGCAAATACCGTTTAAAGCGATATTGATATGTGCGCGGCTCGATAAATTTGGTCGTGTCACCGGTCAGAAAAAAAGAATCGGCTGAAAAAAGCCCCCGGTAAGGATGCAGTTTACGGAGCAGGAAAACAGGTAATGGAACCTCTCGCAATGAACTGCGTGTTTTTGGCGTATTGAACACCACTCGTGTTTTTTGCTTGTTTTCCAAATCCCCTGGGATACGCAGCACTGTGCGCCGCACATAAATGGAAGCTGCATCAAACCGAATATCGCCCCATTTCAACGCACAAATTTCACCAATTCGAAGACCGGTATACAAGCAGACCAGAATACCCAGTTTGCACAAGTCGTTGGATTGGTTGAGGTATCCTTCCAAATGCCGTTGTGCAGTATCCGACAGAATCGAAATTTCCTCCTGCTCCATTTTAGGCAGAGGAATATCCGGCAGTTCCGGTGTATAATACCCGCGCTTTTTGGCAAAACGCAGGATCGATTTTAAAACCACCAGAATATCCCGCAAACTTTTGGGAGATAGGCCGCCCCGTCCGTCCAGCCGTCCATTGACCATTTTACTGCGGATGAATTGCAGGATGAGATTATCATCAACCACAGCAACCGTCCGACCAGAGAAGGCAGGATTCAAGTGCTGGTTGATGATACGCATATACTGGAAATAGGTGGAACGTTTTACCGTAAAACAAATGGTTTCCAGCCATAACGCTGCAATTTGCTCAAACATCATATCACTCAAGTTTTTTCGGTCCTTATTCGATTTCATAGCTTTCCTCCTAAATATGGTTTTATATCCCGGATATTACCATTGTAACGGCGCTGAAATAACAGCGGATACATTTCGATAAAAAACATTCATAATTTGACTTTTGCAATAAATTTCGATATAATACAATCGAATTACCTTTCGTAAAGCTCATTGCTTTATGAAAGGTAATTTGCCCATTGGAATGGGTTCTATTCCTCCGGCGCTTTGAATAATTGTGGATAAATGGAGGAATGAAAATGAACACGAAATCTTTCTGTGTCTCGGTCGCGCCGGATGGCGGCAGTACCTCGGATGCTGCGGCCTGCCGCAGAACAGCCGCGGTTGCTTTGGCGGATCAGGTGGAACATATACTGGATGAGAGCGGGCTTGACACCGCGGCGCAGCTTATAGAGCTAGAGCGTTTTATTACCGTCTGCCGTGAAAAATTGCCCCGATAAAAGGAAAGGCAAGCGCCTTTCCTTTTTTAATTACAGGAACTGAAAAAGGGCGGGGAAACTTGACGAAACGGGGTTTTTCGAGTATCATTATTTTTATGATTGTCGCGCACTGATACGGACTGCACAACTATTCGATACGTCCCGGAAAGGTGTTGCTTTACAGGTGCGTAAAAAGTCTGCATAAGATTTATGCAGGGTTAGGCGGGGCGTTTTATCTTCTGTGGGGAAGCAGGGGATAAATGCTTTTTTACTTTCCCAAAATTTAACCAGGAATACGAGGAAGTTCTATGAAGATTGCATTTTCCACTTTGGGTTGCCCGGATTTTTCATGGCAGGATATTTACTCAATGGCAAAGGATCTGGGTTTTGACGGAATTGAAATTCGCGGCTTAGGAGACGATATTTTTGCAGTTAACGCGCCGCCGTTTACCGGGGATCAGCTGCCGAAAACCGTTCAGAAACTCAAATCTCTTCACCTTGAAATACCGTGCCTTTCTTCCAACTGCGCGCTGAAATTTGCAGACCGCAAAGAGGAAAACCGCCGGGAAATCGGCCAGTATATTGAACTCGCCCAGAAGCTTGGTACCCCGTATATCCGGGTGCTTGCCGATTTGCATAAGGAACCGGAGGGCGAAGTGGACGATGCGCTTATTGTGGAGCAGCTTCAGGCGCTGGCGCCGGTTGCCGAGGCCGCTGGGGTGACTCTGTTGGTAGAAACCAACGGTGTTTATGCAGATACCGCCCGTTTGCGCAGCCTTTTGGAACATGTGGCAAGCGATGCAGTCGGCGCGCTGTGGGACATGCATCATCCTTACCGCATTATGGGAGAGGCGCCGGAAACAACGGTGCAGAACCTTGGTGCCTACATCAAGTATATCCACGTTAAGGATTCGGTTATGACCGAAAATGGTGTGGAATACCGCATGATGGGGGAGGGCGACCTCCCGGTGGATGAAATGGTTTTTGCCCTGCGCTCCATCAACTATGACGGTTATATCTCGCTGGAATGGGTCAAGCGTTGGGCGCCGGATTTGAGCGATGCTGGTATTGTTTTCCCGCACTTCATCAATTACATGGAACGTTACCTGAATAAACAGGTGAGCCGTCGCCCGCTGTTTGACAACAACGAAAAGACTGGTAAATACGTCTGGGAAAAATATACCCTGATTGATCTCACCTTCTCCCAGGTACTCGATCAGATGGTAGAGGAGTTTCCGGATCAGTACGCGTTCCGTTTTACCACCCATGATTATACCCGTACCTATTCCGAATTCCGCGACGATGTGGATACCTTTGCCCGCGCCCTGATTGCCATGGGCGTCAAGAAGGGGGATAAGGTTGCTGTTTGGGCCACTAATGTACCCCAATGGTACATCACTTTCTGGGCGGCGGTGAAAATCGGCGCGGTGCTGGTTACTGTGAACACGGCCTATAAAATTCACGAGGCGGAGTATTTACTCCGTCAGTCGGACACCCATACCCTTGTCATGGTTGACGGCTATAAGGATTCTGACTATGTGGGCATCATTAAAGAACTGTGCCCGGAACTTGCGGAATTGGAAGCGGGCCAGCCGCTTCATTCCAAAAAGCTTCCGTTTCTGCGCAATGTTATTACGGTGGATTCCAAGCAGTCTGGTTGCATGACCTGGGAGGAGGCGTTGGAACGCGCCGAGAGCGTGCCCGTGGAAGCGGTGCTCAGCCGTGCAGCAATGGTTAACCGTCATGATGTTTGCAATATGCAGTACACCTCCGGTACCACTGGTTTCCCGAAAGGTGTTATGCTCACCCACTACAACGTGGTCAACAACGGCAAAAACATTGGTGACTGTATGGATTTATCCACCGCAGATCGCATGATGATTCAGGTGCCGATGTTCCACTGCTTTGGCATGGTGCTCGCCATGACCGCTTGTATGACCCATGGTGGTACTATGTCGCCGCTGCCGGCATTTTCGCCGCGGCTGGCGCTGGAGTGCATCAACAAAGAAAAAATTACCTGCTTCCATGGCGTGCCGACTATGTTTATTGCCATGTTGGGGCATGAAGATTTTGACAAGACTGATTTTTCACATATGCGCACTGGTATTATGGCAGGAAGTCCCTGCCCGGTCAAGGTGATGCAGGATGTTGTTGATAAAATGCATATGACCCAGATTTCGATTGTTTACGGTCAAACCGAGGCATCCCCAGGTTGCACCCAAAGCCGTGTAGACGATCCGCTTGATGTCCGCGTTAATACGGTTGGGCGTGCGCTGCCGGGAGTCGAATGTAAAATTGTGGATCCGGAGACGGGTGAAGATCTGCCGGATAATGTAGACGGCGAGTTTGTGGCGCGTGGTTACAACATCATGAAGGGTTACTACAAGATGCCGACCGCAACCGCTGCGGCAATTGATGAAGAGGGCTGGCTCCACACCGGCGACCTTGCCCGCCGCCTGCCGGACGGAAATTATAAGATTACCGGACGTATCAAGGATATGATCATCCGCGGCGGTGAAAATATTTATCCGAAAGAGATTGAGGACTTTATTTACACCCATCCGAAGGTCAGTGACGTACAGGTCATCGGCGTGCCGGATAAACAGTACGGTGAGGAGATTATGGCGTGGGTCATCCTTAAGGAGGGTGAAGAATCCTCAGAGGAGGAAATCAAAGCCTATGTGCGGGATCACATGGCGAAACACAAAACTCCGCGCTATGTCACCTTTGTGGAGGAGTTCCCGATGAATGCTGCGGGCAAAATTCTCAAATATAAAATGCGTGAACTTGCCGTAGAAATGCTTGGCTTGCAGGATGCAAAAAACACCAAAATGGCGTAAAGGAACCCTTTGAATTTATGTCTCCAGATTAAATAAAAAATGGATGGAGAAGATTATGACGAGGTTAAAACGCGTAACACCTGTGCTGTTGCTGTGTGTTGCATTGCTGATTGTTGTTTTGACCGCTTGCAATCCTACCTTTCGTAAGTCATTCACCTTTCATATTGATAATGGCGAACAGATTAAAGTGACATTGGATACGGCTGGTGGTTATGATCTGCAACAGGAGAATGGTAGAATTTCAGTTGAAAAGGATGGCGAAACCATCCTGGTTGGAAAGTTTTTAACAAGCGCCGGGTTTGACCAGTATGTAGATCAGGTGTTACCGGCTGGCAATGTGACGGTGCTGGAAGAAAAGCCGGATTATTATCTTTATCAACTGGAGGGGGAAGCTGGAATGGAAACCACTTTCCTGTTAAAGGTTGATGGGGCCGAAACCGGCGTGTTGCTGGTAACTCTGAGCCCGCTTGAACAAGCGCGTGCTGTGTATGAACAGCTGAAATTTGAAAAAGTGGAGTAAAACACCTGCAATATTGCTTTTGTTTCGTGCATAGAATGAAGTAAAAACGAGCTGCCTTAATGAAAGGCAGCTCGTTTTTTTAGGGTTTCAGTCGCTTTTTGTCATTCGTTCGTCGCTGTTTTTTGGAAAGCCGCAGCCGATAGAAGAGATAACGCAGACGGCCGACTCGTTTACGGACAAGTTCATCGACCGATACGCGTACACTGCGTACATAGCTGTAATCGTCGCCGGATGGCTGCTTGCCGCTGTAATACATGCGGGAGTAAGCCTCTATTGCAGCAGAAAGAGATATGTTGTTTTCCTGCTCCAGAATACGGCCAACCCGGCGGTTATATGCTCTGAGGGTTTCGCCCGGCATGATGCCAAGGCCATAACGTTTCAGCATAAACATGAGCTCGTAAAAATCCATGTAGGTCTTTTCCTGGTAATCGGATTTTACATATTGGCGGCGATACCGCTTCAGGCGCCCAATGCGGCTGCCGATAAAGCAAAAAACAGCAATGAGCAACAGCGCCGCCGCTGCAATGACCGAAATGGTTACAGCGTAGTCCTGCTCCTCGGTACGGGTTTCGGAGGGAAGAAGCGGTTCCGTTTCTTCCGGTGAGGTATTTTCTTCCTCAGATGAAGATCCTCCGGGCTGCTGTTCAATGTTGCCTTCGCCAAATTTAACGGTCCAGTCGGCGTACAGGAGATCGCTGCGGGCTGGAGTTGGTTCAAACTGAATCCAGCCAATCCCCTCCAGATAGGCTTCCGGCCAGGAATGCGCCTCATTGTTCCGCACCGCGTAGGTTCCGTCTTCCCCCTTGCGTTCCAACCGGGCGGCAAATCCCTGTACATACCGGGTCGGAATGCCCTCGCACCGCGCCAATACGGCCATAGCGGTGGCAAAATATGTACAGTAACCTTTCTTGCTTTCAAACAGGAAATAGTCGACAAAATCCTGTTCCTCCGGCGCGCTGCCCGGGGAAAGGGTGTATTCATAATTTTCCTGCAGATAGGCTTCAATGGCCTTGAGTTTGTCATAATCATTGTCATGGCCCTGGGTGATTTCATCTGCGAGATCCCGCACACGCTGAGGCAGATCCTCCGGAAGTCCTAGGTAGTCCTTGTGGATTGCCTCTACAATCGGCACCATGCTGTCTGCGAAACTGGCCTGAGCGCGTTCGGCGTCAGTTGGATGAGCGGATATTTGCAGCAGGCCATGCTCCGCATAGCGGTAAGAGCTCTGTTCCCGCAGAAATTGCCGACAGGCAGCTCCCGCATAGTTGAGATCAAAGTAGCTGAGCTCATAGGTGAAATTGCGGCCCTGTGCTTTATCCAGAACAATGTGGCCGGACTTCTGCGTCCAAGGCGGGGTGAACGGTTCGTCTGGATAAATGCCGGTTTCAAAAGCGCCGGCGTAGTACTTTTCCATCAGTTTATTCAAATCCAACGGCGTGCTCAGGTCAATGTCGCCGAGCTTGGTAGGATAAAGCACCGAACGGGTGTAGAGGTCCTCGTAGGTTACGGTTGCTAGACGGTAAGCGAGAATATCCGAAGCCGTAGTGGTGTTTAGGCCAATACGGTTGAGCGCCATTCCCAGTTCCATGCGTTCAATTTCATACTGAGTAGAATCGGAAAGAGCTTCACTTCGTTCCCAATTTCGTCCGGTATAAAGATTTTGAATGGAGCCGGCAAGGTATAGACCGCCCTGCGGACGGGTAGGGAGCTTCACACGGAGTGCAACCCGGTCGGACTCTTGGAGGTCGCCGCCGAGCTCTCCGCTTTCGGAATAACCAAGCATACCAAGACTGAATTCACCCGCACCGGGATTCTGTTGAAAATCCATGTCATCAATTTTGTGGGTAATATAGTCCACAATGCTTTGATAAACATCCACCACAAACTGCCAGTTTAATGGCTCCTTGCTCGGAGGAACAGCAACCGATACAAACGAGGTGAGCAGAAACGCCGGGATAAGGAACACCGCTGTTATCGAACCGGATTTTTTCCCTTTGCGCCGGCTGGCAAGTTGATACAGCCCTTCTGCCAACACCGAGGAGATGTAGGCAATAAGCAAAAACAGCACATTCGGCGCCGGACTGTAACCGGTTCCGCTCAATACGCAGAGTGCGGCAAGAGCGACGGCGGCACCGAATAATCGGGTCCAAAGCCATTTTTGCAGGATTGTGGCGACGACCACGGCCGCACCAACGACTCCGCTTATGGTGATAAGGGCAAATTCCAGATTGTAGGTGCTGATACTGCCGCCGTAATCCATCCACCAGTCGTACAGGCCAATGGAGGCGCCGGAAGCAGGAAGTGCGGCAGAAAGAAATGCAATAAGTCCACCCGCTAAGACCAATACCGTGAGAACACTTAACCATATATGGCGCTTGTAGCAGTCAACTGCATGGGCGATCAGCACCAAAATAAAGACGGTTAAAAGCAGCGGAAAGGCGTCAAGATACATCCAGAAACGGTCGTTGAAGAGCAGAACGCTTCCCCATGCCAGCAGCAGGGTAAGGTAGAGCGGATAAATATGGCGTTCAAACAATGCCTGGTATTTCATAGCCGTCCCCCTCTCCCTGCCTCAAGGACGTCGGTAATTTCCTGTTCCTTGAGGATGCGCAGGACGGTGATGCGGTTATCAAATCTGCGCAGGCGTTCTTCATCCCCATCGTTGCCAATGTAGATGACACAAACTCCAACGTCGAGCTCCAACGCTTGATAACATTTTTGGAACAATTTGTCGGAGAGGGTATGGGTAATGATGATGCAGTGATCCTTGGTGGTGAGCAGCCTGATTTCACGGTTTAACAATTCCGAGACCGAAACCGGGCTGTCAAACGGAATGGTGGAAAATTTGTTGTAAAGAGCGTCAAAATCCCCTTGATGGCGCAGCGGCGTACAACTCCATGTTTTTGCGGTGTAGAGCACTTCGGAAGGAATGCGGTTGCGCAGCAGGTAATCCGCAACGGCGAGTGCGCACTCAACGATTTTATCCTCCACAATGATGCGGGTAAGAGTGTCTCCCTGCACTTCCGAAAGATCAATCAGGAGCAAAACCTCATTTTTAGGTGTTTCGGTATAGCGGCGCACTAATAATTCCTGTTGGCGGGCAGTCGCTTTCCAATGTACCAGCTTCAGGCTGTCCCCTTCGGAGTAACGGCGCAGATCGGAATCCGGCTGGTCGTGGGCCGGAAGCAGAGAAAAAGCCGAGCGTTTTACATCTTCGTCGGTGGGGAGGGCGGCCAGCCGCTCAATCCGCAATACACGCGGGAGCACCTGAATGCTCAGGATGGCAGGCGGTTTACGTTTCATTCGAAACAGACCGAGAAAATCTGAGATCAATACCTGGTTGACTCCAACCTGGTAACTGCCGCGGTACAGGCAGTGGATGAACGTCTTATGCTTGACCTGTTCGCCGGGGAGAAGACTGTATTCGCGGTCAGGATCCACATTTTCAACCGCGGTTATTCCTCTGAAAAAGGTCACCCGTACACCGGAATAAGAAATGAAGTCCTCGTTGGCCAGTGTGAACTGGTAGGGGATACGCTCCCCTTTATAGGCAAGCTGTGTCTGAGAGGACTGGTATATTTTAAACCGGTTTAATACGTATATGAGATAAAAAAATGAAACGATGGGGAGGGTAATGGTCATGTATAGAATTGCGTAGCTGGCGCTTCCACCATAAAAGCTGGCAAAAACAAAGGCGGCTATAATGACGGCGGCCATGATAATTCGGTTTTTGAGCACGATACCATCTCGTTTCTTCGATTAGGAATTAGCGGAACGGCTGGGCAGGATGGGAACAGAGATGCTGCGGACAATTTCCGCAAGAATTTTCTGCGGGGAGAGTTTTTGAATCCTTGCATCAACCGACGGTACCAGCCGGTGACCGAGCACATGGGGGATCAAGCGCTGAATGTCGTCCGGGACGACATAGTCCCGCCCTGCCATGTAAGCGGCGGCCTGTGCGGTTCGTGTAAGCGCAAGGGTAGCGCGGGGGCTTGCCCCCAGCGTCAGCGAGACATGCTCGCGGGTGGCCGCGGTGATTGATACAATGTAGGAAACAAGCGGTTCCGCTACATAAATTTGCTCCACTTCGGCCTGCATGGCAATTACTTCCTGCTTGTCTGCCACGGTTTCGACCTCCAGGAAGCGTTCCCCAGTCAGATAACGCTGTGCCATGATGTTTTCATCAACGGCAGAGGGGTAACCCACCGAGAGTTTCATGAGAAAACGGTCAAGCTGCGCCTCCGGCAGATTGTAGGTTCCGAGAAAATCCACCGGGTTCTGGGTGGCAATGACCATAAAAGGAGGCTCGAGCGGGTAGGTTTTGCCGTCTACCGTCACCTGGCGTTCCTGCATGGCCTCCAACAGGGCGGCCTGTGTCTTGGGTGAGGTGCGGTTGATTTCATCTGCGAGGATGATGTTGCTCATCACAGCGCCCTTTGAAAATTCAAAAGTACCGGTTTTCATATTGTATACGGTGAGGCCGGTGACGTCACCGGGCAGGGTATCCGGCGTGAACTGGATACGGCTGAACCCGCAGTTGATGGATTTGGCAAGTGCATTTGCCAGAGTGGTTTTGCCGACGCCGGGCACATCCTCCAGCAGCAGATGTCCCTGGGAGAGCAGCGTAACGACGGCGAGCTCAACGACATCTTCCTTGCCAATGAGGGCTTTATTGATGTTTTTGACAATTGTTTTGGCGGTTTCTTGATATTCCATGAACAGCCCCAACTCCTTTTGCTTCCTTATAATAATGCCATTATAAAGGAAAAAAGCAAAAGAAACAACCATTATGTTGGCACTTTTTGGAAATGTTAAACAAATCTTAAGAGTTTATAAGGCTTCTTTATACTGAGGTTTTGGTGTTTTCGGTACAAATCTCCTTTTTGAAATACGGGATAAAGTATTGGTGCATTCTGCCTGTCTATCTTTAACTTTACGTTACGGCCGACTCACCAGCTTTATTGATGGGGTGACATGCGTTCTTTTCTGCGATGGGGGGCCGTACCGTTTCTCCGAACAAGTGCAGTGCCCCGTATGTGGCTGAGTCGATCAATATTTGTATCAATTCTTGTTCGTGTGCCTATGGGGCTGCGTGTGGATGCGTTTTTTCATGCGGCGATGTTTCCCTTAAGCCAAACGGCGCAAAACGGCCGTTGCAGGGAACAAAGTTGTTGGTGACGGTAGCGATGAGCCGCTCACGCGGGGAATCGATGATACGGCAGCCGACCACACCGCAGGCGTTGCATCCAAAACCCATGGCCATAGTCAGGGACTGTTTGCCATGCGCTCCGGCTTTTTTGAAATATCGATCCATGTTGAAAGCAATACGCGGCAGGTAGCCGGAATCCTCCAGCAGGGTGAAAAGCGGGAAAAAGATGGCCATTGGCGGCAGCATAACCGAAACCACCCATGCAAGGGTGCGATACATCCCCTCCACAAAAAGCCCCTGTACCCATCCCGGCGCGCCAAAATAGAGACAAAATTCGGTGAGACGATCCTCAATCCAGAACAGCCCGGTGGAGAGCAGCTCAGAAGGGTAGTTCGCCCCGGTGATGGTAATCCAGAAAATGACGCCGAGCAGCAGAATCATAATGGGAATACCGGTCAGCTTGGAGGTGAGCAGACGATCAATTTTGCGGTCCCGCCTATTATAGCCACCCTCTGGTAGGGCGACACAGAGACGGTAGACCTGTTCGGCACGCTCCACAATTTTGGAGACGATATGGTCACGGAAGCTGTCACGAATCAGCCCTTTTGCCTCCAGTTCCTGCCAGATGGACGTAAGGACAGACTGAACCTCCGGATCCACAGTCAGGTCGATACCGAGGTAATCTGTTATGGACCGGCGCAGGCTGTCGTCTGGATCGAGCAGTTTGAGGCAGGTCCAGCGGGCGTTTAACTTCCCCGTTGTATGTGGTTCTACGACGGGTAGCAGCCGGGCAATCGCCTGTTCGACCTCCGGGCCGTAATCCAGGCGGGGCGGATAGGTTTTCTGGCGGTTGAACGCGACCTTTTCCACCTCGTCCATCAGCTCTGTCAGCCCAATGCCTGCGCGGGCGCTCGCGCCAACTACCGGGATGCCGAGTTGGAGTGAGAGCTCGTCGAGGTCGATTTGGATTTTTTTCTTTTTTGCCTCGTCGAGCAGATTGACGCAGACCACCACGTGGTCGGTAATCTCAAGCGTTTGAAGAGCAAGGTTCAGGTTTCGTTCCAGGCAGGTGGCGTCGGTGACGACGACAGTGGTGTCCGGTTCCCCGAAGCAGATAAAATCACGTGCGACTTCCTCTTCTGCGGAGTTTGCCATAAGGGAGTATGTACCGGGAATATCCACCATAATAAAACGCGTGCCATGGTGATCGTACTGGCCCTGCGCATTGGTGACCGTTTTGCCCGGCCAGTTGCCGGTGTGCTGTTTCATGCCGGTGAGGGCGTTAAAAACGGTGCTCTTGCCCACGTTTGGGTTGCCTGCAAGGGCGATGACCCGATCTTCCGGAGAAGATTTGCGGATGATAAGCTCGGTTTCTGCTACCGAAGCGCCGGTTGATGTTCTGGTTAAGCCCATAGGTTTTACCACCTCTGTTGACAGAATTTTGGCGGGGCCGGGGTACCGGCTCCCGCCGTTTGTTTTATGGATGGTTTCAGACGGTGCAGCGCACTAGAATTTTGCTGGCGTCTTCGGTGCGCAGTGCAATGACCGCTCCGCGGATAAAATAGGCAACCGGGTCGCCGGAGGGGCTTTTTTGAAGTGCTGTGACCGGGGTGCCCTTAACAAGGCCAAGGTCGAGCATCCTCCGCCGCTCGGAGGCGTGGGAGATGAGGTCTGAAACGGTGCCGACAGAGCCTATTGGCAATGTATTTAAAGGACGGGATTCGTCGTGAAGCATTGCGGGTAACTCCTTTTTCGTATTTGTCATTCGGGGGTAACTTTGTTTCCCTAAGCTAATATATGTACTGCGGGCGCGAAGCGTGACATATACTGTAAGGAAATGGGGTGGAACAATGGAACGGCAGGCCTGCGAAGGCTTTTATACAGTGCGGGGATATCAACTTCTGGAACAGCATGGCGCACATTTAACCTCCTCGCTTGAGGATTACCTTGAAATGATCTATCGCCGCATGCTGCTGGATGGGTATGTGCGGGTAAACGCTCTGGCAGAATGGCTCAACGTCAAACCGTCGTCGGTTTCCAAAATGCTTGGCAAACTGGCACAGCTGGGACTGGTGGAGTATGAAAAATACGGAGTCATTTCACTGACCGAGCAGGGGAAAGAAATTGGAAAATACCTGCTGTGGCGGCATGATACGGTGCGTCAATTTCTCAGCCTTTTGTCCGGCGGGACAGAACAAGATTCCCTTACCGAGGCGGAACTGCTGGAACATGATTTCTCCCGCGCAACAATGGAACGCCTCGCCTTGCTCAACGAATTTTTGAGAGAGCAGGAGGAGGCGTTTCAGGAGTATGTCAAACGGCCAAAAAAGCCATAGAGGCCGAATCCATAATGGATTCGGCCTCTATGGCTTTTTGAATGGGAACATCAATGCTTTTTAAAGGCGGTACGAGGTAACTTCAATTTTGTTACCCCAAAATAGAATACTAAGAAATTTCTGTATGTTTCATACAGAAACGAATTGTCAGCTCGGGTTTATGGGCAAGGGTAGTTTGAGACACTCGTTCCTTGCCTTTTGCTTAAGGGCGGGAAGGGGCAATGTTTTCATAATGAAGTTCAACAGCATCAATTTTTGCGGCGCAGAGGCACAAGGTATAGTCGGGTGCAAAGGGGAGAATTCGGATTTCCGCTCCATTGATGTACGGCCCGAGTTTGCCGTTGGCAACAGCGGAAAATCGATCAAATTGGTCGTCAATTCCCTTTCCGGTGTATTTGACATAGCTCTCTTTGGCCGCCCAGATATCGAAGAAATTCCGGTAGCCGCTGAGTTTGAGATAGACGTCTTCCTCCGGGTGAAAAAAGCGCCGGGATATGTTTTGAAAATCCCCCTTTTGATGACGCTGTAAATCGAGGCCGACAGGGGAACCGGAGAAAGCGCACATCCAATAATCACCGCTGTGAGTCACCGAAAAGCAAAGTTCTGGATGACGGAGAAAATAAGGCTTTTTATTCTGGTCATGGCCAATTTCAAAATCGTTGTCCGGTGAGTTTTCCAGCAGTCCGGCCGCCAGCTGCACAAGCTGTTCCTTAGTGGAAGAAACGGTGCGGCGATCGCAGACAAATATAAGAATCTGATCTTGGAGAAGGCTCATGGTTCGGTAATTCCGTGCTCGTACATATAGTCGATGACATCCTGCACCTGCCGGAGCTGCCAGACATCCCGCGTGGGGATAGAAGTGTCAAAATGTTCTTCAAACGCGCTGACAATGTTCATGACATCAAAGGAATTTAAAGCTAAATCCTGCACAAAGTCGGTATCGTAGGTAATGCCGCTTTTCCCTGTCACTTCATAAATAATGTTCTGTATCAACTCAAGCATAGATGTTTTCTCCTTCCTCCTGTGGTACCTGATTTCGTTTGATTTTCTTGGACGCGGTTTTGGAAAACTCCTGTTCCCGAATATGGATCATCTGTACCTGCTGGTATAGAGGCAGGTCGGAATTTATTTTGTTGACCTCTTGCTGGAGATGCTCCAAAATTTCATAGGAGGAAAGCCCGGCGGCACGTTCAGGATCCGGATAAATGCTTGCAGAGAGCTTAACATCGTCCGCTGAAACGCCGGTTGGGGCGCCGTAGACCAAAACGTCTTTGACCAACGGGATTTTCCGAAGCTGTTCTTCCAGCTTTTCCGGCGAAATTTTTTTGCCGTTTTTAAAGACGATGAGACTCTTTTTTCGCCCTGTAATGGTAATAAAACCGTCTTTGTCAATGCTGCCGAGATCGCCGGTTTTAAACCACCCATCCTCCATAACTTCTGCGGTCAGTTCCGGGCTTTTATAATAACCGTTCATAACGTTGATACCCTTGAACCAAATTTCGCCGTCTACCGTTTTTGCCGCACAGCCATGCAAGGCCATGCCCACGGTGCCGGTTTTATGAAGCTCGTTCCGATTAACTGAAATGAGCGGTGCACATTCGGTGATGCCGTAGCCCTGTAGAACCAGAATACCCAGCAGTTCAAATTCCTCCTCAATATCCGGGCTCAGATGGGCGCCGCCTGAAATCATGATGCGAAGCGAACCAACTGCTTTTTTTCGAATGTCATCCAGCACCTTACTGCGCCAGGAAAGGTGGAGTTTGGAAGCAATTCGCTGAATTTTGAACAGCTTTTGCAGCCCGGCGGCTTTCCCCTCTTTCTCGGCGGACAGCCAAATTTGATTGTGAATGGCTTCAATTAACAGTGGAACCGACATCATGGTAACAGGATTGGATAGATGCAGGTCGCGCATAACCGTTTTTAGGTCTCCATTGATGAACACATGCGCGCCAACAATCAGCCCAGTCAGCACGGAACAGGTCATGCCGTAGGTGTGATAAAAGGGCAGAGAGGTAAAGACCCGTCCGCCGAGGGATACATACGCCATCGCATCGCTTGCATTGTGCAGAATCCCCTGCTGGCTGAGCATAACCGGTTTGGAGGTGCTGGTTGTTCCTGAAGTGTATACAATTGCCGCAGTCTGGGTAGGGTTAATCCTTAACCCTTGGCAAGGATCGCCTTTTTCGTCAAGAAGGGCGCGCCCCTCTTCACAAAGTGCGGCAAAGCCGGCAACATTCGGTTCGGATGGCTCGTCTTCCAATGCAGCCAGGAGTCGAACAGAGGAATCCTCACCTACGAGTGGTGCGCAGATGGAAAGGCAGCTGGAACTGGCAAAGATGGCGGCAGCATCCGCTGCAAGGATCATTTCGCGGATGGCATCGACCGGCTGCTCAATGTCGATGCAGACAACAACGCCGCCGCTTGCCGCAACGGCGAGATAGGTGAGAATCCAACGGTAGCTGTTTTCTCCTACAAGAGCAATGTGTTTCCCGGCAAGACCGCGTGCTGTCAATGCTGCACGCAGGGCAAATACCTGTGCGGTCAATTCTCCATAGGTATAACACCGCTCTTCTTTCCGCCTTGTAAAGTAAGATATGGCCGGTTTAGCCGAATATTTATGAGAGATTCCACTTAGAAAGTCGGCGAAAGTCGTATAATAATCAACTGAATTAAGAGGGATTTGCTTCATCCGGTAGGCCTCCTTTTTAAATGGTAGATGGCAAAGTGTCGTACAAACTTAAAACTTCTTTGCCGTGCTCTTTGTCCAGCAAGGAGAGAAAAGCCTCAACAGCCTCTGGCATAAACTGGGTGCCGCGTCCCTGCTGAAGCTGATGGACGGCTACCGGAACCCCGAGCCCTTTGCGGTACTGCCGATCGGACACCATGGCGTCAAAGCAGTCCGCCACGGTGATAATTTTGGCCTCTACCAAAATTTTGTCTCCGGTTAATCCCCGTGGATAGCCCTTCCCGTCAACCCACTCGTGATGCTGACGGACAATCTCAACAATATCACGGAAAAATGAGGTTGCTGCTAAAATATCTGCTCCTTCATCTGGATGCCGTTTGATAACATTGTACTCCTCAAATGTCAGCTTATCCGGTTTGAGAAGGATATAGTCCGGCACACCAATTTTTCCAATGTCGTGGAACAATCCTCCAAGGCTGACCCGTTCGCAGGTCTCGCGGTCCAGTTTCATTGTTTCTGCAATCTGGCGGGAAAGCTTGGAAACCCGGTCGGAATGGCCGCGGGTATAAATATCCCTTGCGTCGACCATGAGGCGAACTACGCTGACAATGTCAACATAGCTGTTTCTGAGATCCCTAAGCACATGAGTCAGTTCGTCGTTTTTGGAGCGGACCAGACCGTGGAGCTGAATGTTGTGAACGGCCACCACTGCCTGATGGGAGAAAATATCCAAAAGTTGTACCTGTTCGTACTGCGGAGCGTGTGGAAGTACAAGATGCAGCATACCGATCATGCTGTGCCTGGTATCAAACAGCGGGGCGGACATTTCATTTTGCTGTACAATGGTTTTTTGCTCCGGAAAAACAGTTGCTGTATACTGAGCGTGTGCCTGCTCTTTTGTGACAGTGCACTCGAAAGCACAAAACAACTCCGGATCTTTTTGTGGATGCGTCGCCGATATTTCATCGCTTTGTTCCAGGAACAGGTATCCGGAAGAAGCATGCAGTAAACCGGCTGCCGTTTCAAGCAGTGTGCCGCCGAGCTGTTCCAGCGACTGGAGCTGATAAACAGTCGGCAGCGCATCCACAATAGCAGAAAGGCCGTTTTGATAGCTATGGATAGTACGCATTTGCCGAATGGATTTTGCGCAGGATTCCACCAAAAGTTCCAGTTGATCGAACCGGTCACTTTTTTCGTAATATCCCTGAATGTCCAGCTCGCGGATGGTACGGATAGGCGGGGCCATACTTTTGTGGCCAGTCAGCAGGATGATAAAAAGCTCCTTGTTGAACTTGCGGATCTCCTCTACTACTTGATCGCCGCAGATGGGCGTCATCAGAAAATCCAGAAGCAGGATATCGTAGTGGTTTTTGCGTACCCGCTCAATTGCACGGTAAGGGTCATTTTCAATATCGACGTGGTAACCGGAGCGCTGAAAATAGGCCTGCAGGGTGGAAATCATAATTGGATCATCATCCAGCGCTAGAATGGAAAAGCTGTTCTGTACAGAAACCGCCTTACTTCTTCTCATGGGACCCAACCTCCTTTCGGTTTATTGTTTGGGTAACGACCGTACTGTCAATTGGAATGGAAATGCCAAAGACAGAACCGCCGCCCGGGTTGTTTTTCTGCCACATGCTGCCGCCAAACTTGCCTTTGACAACAACATTTGAGATGTAAAGCCCCAGTCCGCTTCCGTGCAGCCCTTTGCTGGTGACCATTTCTTTGAACAGACGGGAACGCACGTTTTCACTGACACCAGGGCCGGTATCACACACATAAATGTCCAGATTTTCGTGCTCCTCGCGGACGCCGACGGTAATTTCTCCGCCTCCTGTCTGACGCTGGGCATCAATCGCGTTGGAGAGCAGGTTTACCAGCACCTGAACAAGGTTGTTGACGTCGCCTTGCAGGGAAATGTCTTTGTTTTTGTCATAATCCAGCGCAAGGGTGCACCCGCTGCTGTGCAGTTCATGGCGCATTAGAAGCATGGTGCGTTTCATGAGCTCATCTATGGTAAAGGTGGCGTCCAGGCTGGCTGAAACATTGGCCGCCTGCCCTTTAATGGCCGAGATAATGTCGGACATATAGGCGGAAGCATCGCGTGCCTTCTGGAACCATTCTCGGATTTCCTGATAAATTTCACGATAATCGTCTAAAACGACCTGAGGGTCTTCCAGGCTCTCTTCGGCTTCATCCACCAGTGCTTCTGCAGCGGAAAGGCAGCCGGAAATGCTCATAATTGGAGTTTTAAGGTTGTGGGCAAGGCCGCCCATCATCTGCCCGAGAAATGCAAGGCGTTCCTGTTCCATCATGCGGGTCTGGCTGTCCTGCAACTGCTGCATGCTTTTTTTGAGCAGGGTGACGTCCTTGAAAATAACGACAAATCCGGAGAGTTTCTGGTGGGAGATCAAAGGGGAAACGTCGGTAATGTAGTAATTTTTTTGGGCACTGCCAGCTATCTCCACCGTGACGGCCTGCTCATAAGAAATGGTAGAACGGCTTTCCCGGCAGGATTCAATGGCGCTCATCAGGTTATACACCGCGGTCTTGTTGGCGATATCCTCTTCTTTGACGCATTCCTGCAAATAGTGGTTTTCGGCAATGCCGTAGCGAGAGGCAAACATGTCCGCAAAGGGATGATTGTAGCTGACAACCAGACATTTGTCAGTGAGGACGAGATAGCAGTCGGTAATCCAGTCCAAAACCCGCTGTGTTGCAATGGGCTGGATATCCAGCAAATGGAGCAGGTAGATGGCCACGCCGTTGCAGACAATGGTGGGGATAAAACTCAGCGGCGTTGCGGTAATAGGCATGTCGGTACCCAATGTGGCGACTAGGCTGACAACAAGCGGGCAGAGCCCCCCTGTAATAATGAGCAGGCACTGTTTTAAATACAGCCGACTATGATTGCGGTGGCTGCGGATGGCAAAACGAACCACAACTGCAATACCGGCAATTAAGCAGAGATAGGAATAAATGCCGGACACCATGGCATACGGGCCAAAGACAAGCTCGCTTTTTACCACCGAAAAGACCTGGTATTGCAGATGATGAAGCGGATTGGTCCAAACGACAAGATTGGAGATCACCGGTATCATGAATAAAGCGTATCCCCAGCGGGGCATGTGGGCCCATCCTCTGGCAAAAGCAAGGGAGATGCACAGATAAAGCACCGGCAGGAAAGCACCGAAGGAGTTGGTGCAGGCATCCCAGACAAACTGCCAGGCAATACTGTCGTGCGGGGAGAATTTCATAGCGAGCAGTGCGAGTACCAGCAACGCGTATCCACCTGCAAACAGCAGATAAAATTTGTGGATGAGCGACCTGCGTTTCAGCCAGAAACTCCAGATAAAAAACAGTATAATTGCCAGAATTAAAGAGGTGAACAACATGGCGGATAAATCAGAAACCATACAATCTTTCTCATCCTTCATTAAAATTTGTCAATGTAACGGAAATCCCTCGCAGAAGCTGTGCCGGAGGTGGAATTGGTGTGTGAAATCCGGCCTGATCAAGTTGCCGCTGTGTCTTTTCACAGAGCAGGGAAATGGTGGCGGGACCGTCTTTTTGACGGTTCCAGTGGTCGAGCAGCGGGGCCAGGAGCTGCTTAGCCTCACTCTGTAACTGCTGGTGCAGCAAGGCGGAAAAAGCGTTGTCTGTCAATACTTGAAGATGAGGGCAGACACTTTTTGCAACCTGAAACAGAGAAGGGGGCGCCGGATGAAACAGGTGATTTGCCGTTTGGGTACAGTTGTGCAGGGCGGTAACTGCGTCGGCACACCAGTCAACCGGAGTGAGATCCACCGGTGTTTCCAAGAGGGTCTGGGGCAGTGCGCCAAGGACGTAAATTGCACGCAACAGCAGGTAAGCGGCATTGGTTTCCGGCCTTTTTTGAAAAACGCCATCGCTTGCCCGCCCAACAAGACGGCCAAGACGGTAGACCCGTGCATTCAGGCCGTGCTGCATGGCTTGGTATATTTCCGCTTCTGCCAGAAACTTGCTTTCTACATAAGCGTTGGCCTTCCAGTTTTGGCCGATGTCAAAATCGTCCTCGGTAAACTGTGCCGGTTGATTTGGAGATGCCGTAAGCCGCTCACCGGCAATGCTTGCGGTGGAAATGTGATGTAGCGGGATATTCCCGGCTTTCGCCAGTGCAATGGCGTTTTTGACGCCGATTTGGTTGACCGCGCATAGCGATTCCCGGTCTGCGGCATAGTGCCGTACGTCGGCGGCACAATGGTATACAGCGTCGATCCGCTGGGAAAGGGTAGAAAAATCAGCATCGGAAAGGCCGAAGCTTGGTTTGGAAACATCCCCGGTTATAACCGTTGTCTTAGAGAGGGCATAAGCGGTGTAGGCAGCGCCAAAATACCAGTCTAATGTTTGCGTCAGCCGTTCTGTGTCCCCGCGCACCAAACAATAAATACGCTGGACGCCTTGCTCCAGCAATGCCCGCAGCAAATGAGCGCCGAAAAATCCAGTGGCCCCGGTTAAAAAGACATGGGTAGGAGGCGTGGTGGGCAATGGCTGCGCAGCTGGTACTATGCGGGGGAAATTCTCCGTCTGTGGGACAGACAGGACTGCTTCCGATCCGGATGACAACAGTGCCGCCTGTTCTTTGGCGGTAGGGTGTTCATAAAACTCTGCCATTGTCATGGTGAGACCAATATTGTCGTACCGGCTGAGCACATTGAGCACGCCCAGAGAGGTTCCGCCTGCATCAAAGAAAGAGCGATCGGCGGAAATGTTATCTTGGCGGAGCACCTCGCGCCAAACCGAAAGCAACCGTTCCGGTGTTACAGAAGCATGCGCTTCCTTGGTAGAAGCTAATTCAGACTTTTTCGGTGTAACTGCCTTTTTCCATGTAGGATTTTCGATTGGAGCAGAAGAGACAATGGCTTCCGAGATAATTGGCTCGTCAGGCTTTGGCTCCGATGTGATTGCCACAGCAGATGTCGGCTGCTGCGTAATCTGTACAGTAGATATAGGTTCTGACAAATCATCACCAGAAAGGTTAAGGGAATGGGCGCGGATAAATTGTGACTCCAGCGCACGACGGTCAATTTTACCGCTGGGAGTTTCCGACATGGAGTCTACCGGGATGATACGTCCTGGAATCATATAGGCTGGGAGCAGGCGGCGCAGATGATTTTCCATTGATTGAGGATCAGCGCTGTTTTTCGGGATGTAAACAGCGACAAGCCCGCTGCTGCCGTCCGGATGCTTCTCCTGGAGTACAACCGCCTGCAGCGCAAGGCCAGAGGCGAGCATGACGTTTTCAATCTCCCCGGTTTCAACCCGCTGCCCGTTCATTTTAAGCTGCCCGTCCCTGCGGCCCAGAAAATCAATGGAGCCGTCAATCCGAAGGCGGCCAAGGTCGCCTGTCCGGTACATTTTCTGGCCGAGACTGTAAAGGTCGGGCAGAAAAGCCGCTTCGGTCAGGTCAGGCCGCCCGGAATAGCCCTTTGCCACCCCTTCGCCCGCAATATAGAGCTCACCGCAGGCGGTCGGCAGAACAGGACGTTGGTGTTCATCTAAAATATAGACCCGCGTATTGTGCATAGGGCGTCCAATGGTGACAGGTTTGTCAGGACGCAGCTCGCTCATGGTGGCGCTGACCGTTGTTTCTGTTGGTCCATACATATTAATCAGCCGCCCGTTGCAGGCTTGTGCAAAGGCTTTGATGAGCTGCGGAGAGGCTGATTCACCGCCGATGATCATCATTTGGAGTCCGGAAACGGCGGAGCGGAATTCATTGTTGCTCAGACACATTTGCAGGCGCGAAGCGGTAAGCTGCATGCATGCAGCCTTGTGACGCTGTATGAGAGCGGCTATTTGGCGGGGAAGCAGCATTTCCTCTTCATCACACAGAATAATGGGTTTGCCCATTCCAAGAGGAATGAGCCCTTCTGCGGTAAAAATATCAAACACCTGGTTAGCTGCGGAGAGAATAGGACCGTCTGTATCGCCCAAAAGCGACCGCATGCTACAAAATAGGTTGGAAACGGCGCTGTGGGGTATCATGGCGCCTTTGGGGCGCCCTGTGGATCCTGAGGTGAAGATGATGTGGATGAGATCGTTGCTGCCGACCGGTATATCCTTTTGCAGAGGCAGTGCCGTGGGGTCCATGACCAGAGCGGGAATGCTGTCAGGTAATTCGCTGCGTGAGACCTGGTCGCAGTAGACCAAACGTGCGCTGCCCGCCTCCAGCATGTAGTCTATCCGCTGCTCTGGATAGGAGGAGAGCAGTGGGATGTACGCACATCCCGCCTTGAGAATGCCGAGCATGGCGGCAAAAAGGTCAGGTGTACGGCGCACGGCAAGGCCAATGCGTTCCCCCGGCTGAATTCCAGCGGCTATAAGCTGCCCGGCATAGCGGCAGGCAAGTTCTTCAAGAGCGCCTCGTGTGGTGGTTTGGTTATGCCAAATAACGGCAGGCGTATCTGGTTCAAGGAGTGCCTGCTGCTGTATCATTTGGTGGATGGGCAGGTTGAGGTAAGGAGCCGTCAAATGATTGGGCTGACGCAGCAGGGTAAATTCATCTTGTGGGGACAGCAGGGAAAGCTGCTCCAGTGTTTTGGCATCATTGGTAAGCAGTTCTTTTAAAATCGTCTGCATACAACGCCCGTAAAAGGCAATGGTTTCTTTGGAAAACAGGCTTGCCGCGTACTCAAAGCCCAGATGGCAGATACCGTTTTCAAAGTAAGCCTCAATGTGCATCTCTGTTTTGGTCTGCCCTGTTTCGATGGGACGGTAATCAAGTCTTTCACCGAGCAGGGTGAGCGTGTCCACCGCAAAGGGTCGCATGGAAAGGGATACCTGAAACAATGGATTCTGGAAAAAGCTGCGCGGCAGAGACAACGCAGAAACAATGTCTTCCAGTGCGCTTTCCCGGTGGTCGAGCAGACCGGTGACTTCGTCGTGTACGCGCTGCAGATACTCTTTAACGGAAAGACTGCGTTCCGGTGCCAGACAAGCCGGCAAAGTATGGATAAACGGGCCGCAAATATCCTGCAAATCCGGCTCTGTGCGCACCGAAACCGGCGTGCCGACGGTCAGCCGTTCCTTTCCGGATACGGCGGAGAGCAGCACTCCAAAAGCGGCAAGTAATAAGGTGTAAGGCGAAGAACCTGTTGTTTGACAGTATTCCTCCATTTGACGGCTCACATTTTCGGAGAGAGAAACGTCAAGATGGGCGCCGCGATGGTCAAACTGGCGTGAACGCGGAAAATCGGTCGGGAGGGTAAGCGGTTCTGGAAGCGGATTCAGGTGTTCCTTCCAGTATTGCTGGTCCCGTCCGTCATCCGTCGTAGGAAGCGAGCAGAGATAATCCAAGAAAGAAAAAGGAACCTCTGCCGCCGTACCATTGTAATAACAGTTAAGACGCTTGAGCAGGAGCGGGGTGCTCAGTCCGTCGCTGATAATGTGGTGGGTATCCAAAAACAAAAAGGCTTTCCCGCTTGGATCTTCCCATACAGCAGCATGCAGCAGCGGGGGAGCCATGAGTTCAAACGGGGTTAAAAAGGCAGCGCATGCTTGCGCAAAGGTATCCGCGTTCAGCACTGTGACCGAAAATGGCACCTGTTCCAGCACAGCGGAATAGACCCCTTCGGAATCCGAAAGGAAGGCAGTGCGGAAGATGACATCATCTGCAATCAGCTGCCGGAATGCTTGTTCCAATCGGATCAGGTCCGGCATTTGAGAAAGGGCAAAGGCCCCTGGCATGTGATAGAGAAAGCCGGAGGGATCCATACAATGCTCTACATAAATGCCCTGCTGAACTGGTGAAAGAGGATAACGGGCGCGCACCGGGGCAGGCTTCAACGCCATTCGTTTGGCATGGCCTGTAGAAGTTTCGTTTTGAGCAAGCAGTTCCGCCAGGCGGCGTGCTGTGCGGCAGGCATAAAGCTGTGAAACACGGACCGGTATACCGGTTTCATCCTGCAAAATGCTCAGCGATTCCATTGCGTTGAGGGAATTGCCCCCATTCATAAAATAGTCGCTGGTTGCTGAAAGGGAAGGCTGTTCCAGCACCTGACGGAAAATAGCCAGAATGTCTTGTTCCAGCGCCGTCTCCGGCTGGGAACTGCCGCTGTCTTTGACATTTGGAGGCGGCAAACGCGCTTCGTCGACCTTGCCGCTGCTGGTCATGGGAAGCTCAGGCAGTTGCACGAGACAGGCAGGAATCATATACCGCGGCAGGTAGTCGGCGGCAAAGGCCAGCAGTTCGGTGTCGGGGAGGGAAGTATCCGAACAGTAATAGGCGGCAAGGAGTTCCTGCCCGCCGACGCTGCAAACCTTTGCCGCCGCCGCTTTGACCTTCGGATGGGAAAGCAGGCAGGCCGAAACTTCCTGCAGCTCAATTCGCAGGCCACGCAGCTTGACCTGGCTGTCCGATCGGCCGGCCAGCCGGATTTCCCCCTCCGGGGTCCAGCAGGCGATGTCGCCGGTATCGTAGAGGCGTTCCCCGGTTTCGAAAGGATTTTCCAAAAAACTTTGCGCAGTTAAATCCGGCGCAGCACGGTAACCCCGCGCCACACAGGCCCCGCCAATGTAAAGTTTACCATATACACCAATGGGAAGAGGGTTCATCCAGCGGTCAAGCACGTAGAGCTTGCAGTTGGGCAGCGGCGCCCCCGCGGTTATCCGGGTGCAATGATTAAGCTGTTTTATCGAAACACCGACGGTTGCTTCAGAGGGGCCGTATTGGTTGTAAATTTGAGCTGGTGTACAGCGCTCCAACTGTTTTAACAGGCTGGCGGGAAAATCCTCTCCACCGCAGACAATGCTCTCCATTCCACGCATTGCGTGGCGGAAAGCCGGCTCTTTTAAAAAGGCTGCAAGCCGAGATGGCGTTACCGAGAGAAATCCGGCGGCAAAACCGGTGATAAGCCTTGCAAGCTGACGCGGGGACTCCAGTTCCTCCTCAGTCGGCAGGATGACAGTACGCCCGTTGAGCAGTGCGGCAATGCTCTCAATCACAAAGGCGTCAAACCCAGTGCTGCAAACCGAGAGCACAGCTCCCTTGCCGTAATAGGGCCGCATAGCCTGCGCGAAGTTGAGCAGGGAACGCTGGGTAATTTCTACCCCTTTGGGTTTTCCGGTGCTGCCAGAGGTGTAAACCAGGTATGCAAGATCCTCCGGGCCGGCCACGGCGGCGGGCGTACCAGACTGTGTGGGAGCGGTATCAATGTCAAGAATAGTACCGTCATAGGAAAGCTCCCGGACTTTTTCCAGTATACTTCCGCAGGAGATGAGATACCGCGCCCCGCTTTGGGAAAGGATCTCCTCAATGCGGCGCAGCGGGAGATCGGGGGAAATGAAAAGGTAGGCGCATCCGGCGTGGAGCGCGCCAATCAGCGCCCGGAACAGGGAAAAGCCGCGCGGCAGCAAAATGGCCGCCACCGTTTCTTCTCCATTTGTTTCCATTTGGCTGGCAAGGCCGGCGGCCTGCTGTTCCAGAGTCTGATAGGTCAGACGTATTCCGCCGCAGATAGCGGCAACCCGGTTGGGATGCTCCCGTACGACATCTGCAAAAACAGGGTAAACTCCGGTCTCCTCCAACTGAGCAGGGTGGTGGTTAAAGGTATACAGCACCTGTTCATGTTCTTCGGCGCTGAGCACCGAAAGCCGGTGGATAGGGCGTTCCGGCTCGCTTAGGGCTTCTTTGAGGATGTTCATCAACCGGAAATGGAGCTGGCCAATCTCCTCCTCTGAGAAAAACTGGGTGAGGTAATCGTAATCCACCGAATAGCATCGCCGGTTTTCCATATTGCTTAAGTGGATGCAAAGCTGTTCGGCCTGATAACCGCTGTAGTGCCACCGGCCCGAAAAAAGAACAGAGGTATCCCGGTTTTCAAAAACAACACTGTCCTGGTAAGAAAGCGCAATATGAAACATGCGGCTGTCCTGCCGCTCGGTCATTGCTGTAATGTGCGCCAACGGAAAACGCTGGTGCCGCAGCAGCTCGTACCAGGTCTCCATTAGCTTGAGATTGAGCTGTTCCAGACTCCATTCGTCGTTTATTTCACTCAAAAAAGGCAGGGTGCTGACAAACATGCCGGTACACTGCTTCATGGTAAAATTGGTTCGGTTTACAATGGGAACGCCGATGGTAAAACGATCCGTCCCGCCAATGCGCTTAAAATAAATGGCGAGAGCCATATACAACACGGCAAAAGGTGCTACGCGGTGTTTGGCGCAAAAGGAGTAAATTGCATGATTGAGGGTCTGAGGCAGTTGGAAACTGCTGCGGCACCCCACTGGACTGACAGCGGCACTGTTGACTGTTTTGATGACCGAAGATTCCCCAGATGACTGCAAAATTTTTTCCCAGTAAATACGATCCTTTTCATAGCTACGGGAAGCAAGGTACTGCTGTTCCTCCTCGACATGGAGTTGATAGCTTGGTACTGGCTCCACAGTAGCTTCCTCTCCCGAAAGAAGCTTCAGGTACGCCTGCCCAATGCGGTTACACAGCAACATTTGGGACCAGCCGTCCGAAATAATATGGTGCAGCTTGACAACAATACCGCCGGAATTTTCTCCGATGCGAAACAGTGCGAATCGATAAAGCGGCCCCTCCAAAATGGGCAAACTTTCACGGGTTATTGCGGCTTCAAAACTGTGAAATCCTTGTTCGCTGGTGTTGGAAAAATCGTAAACCGGGAAGGATTCCTCCGAAAATGGCACGATATATTGAAACGGACTCTGCCCTTTAAGAACAATCCGGGTGCGCAGGGTAGCGTCCGCTTTTAAAACCAGTTGAATGCTTTGCTGCAAGAGCAGAAAATCCACGCGGCCTTCTACGCGTATCGTCGTACTGATATGGTTAATTGAGGTTCCCGGGTATGCCTGTTCCAGGTTCCAGATATTCTGCTGGCTAAACGACAGCGGAAAAAGATTATTTGCCGTGTCGGGCACTGGATCACACATCCTTTACGACTCCAAAAATGATGAAAAAACCAAGAACCAATTCTTTTTGAACGGTATTTGTCGAGAAAAAAGTATACATTTATATTTATACTCTGTTTGGGTCATAAAAGCAAGGAATTTTGTAGAAAAAACATGAATTTTATGTCTATATTCGGTTGCATTCAGGCAAATTTTGCCAAATAGTTGTTTGAAATTAAAATGTTGGCTTGTATTTACATTAAATGTGAAAAGAAAGCGCACACAGGCTTGATTCTGTACCTGTGTGCGCCACAAAATATAAAATATATGGGTTATGGGAGTTCTTCTTCCAACGGTTCCGCCATTTCGTTTGCTTTACGATAACGGTTTGGCGTAATTCCCATTAGTTTTTTAAAGGTTTTAATAAAGTAACTGACATTATCAAAACCGGTGGAAAGCGAAATATCGGTAACCGGTAGATCGGTGGTTTTGAGCAGATTTTCCGCCTGCCCAATACGGTAATGGTTGATGTATTCGGTAGGGGTCATCTGGGTAAATTCTTTAAAATATTTAAAGAAGTTGTCAGTGCTCATGCTGAGGACGTTGGCAAGATCGGAAACATAAATGCGCTCGCTGTAATGCTCGTCGATATAGGTGAAAACCCGTTTAAGGCGCTCACTTTGCTCATAGGCCGGAGTAGCCGGCATACCGAGGCTGGGATGATAGTAATGATTGGCAACCGCCTCATAAAGAATAGAGAGCAGCTCTGCAATCACCTTTAGTTCAAAACCGGGCGTTTGTTCTGCAAAGAGATCGTGAATAGAAGTTACACTGTTGATGATGCGCTGTTCGGCTTCGCTCGCACCGGTAAATACCTCTTGGATTTGGTACTTTCCGCCGAGCAGCGGGCTAATGTATTGTTTTTGGCACCGTTCACTTCCGCTGAGGCTGACGATGCCCGGATCAAACCAGATAATATATCCCAATCCAATGCTGCGGTTTTTATACCGCAGGTGATGAATGCGCTCGCCGTCAACAATGGCGCACTGGCCTTCATACAGGGTGGTGTGCAAGGAATCAACGTGAAATTCAATCTCGCCTTTTTCCACGTAAATAATTTCATGGTCGCTGTGCCAATTGCAAAAGGTGACGCCTTCCACACCGATGCTGTTGAGTGAGAATACGCGGACGGGAAAATCCGGTGTGCCATGTGGCTGTTCAAACCTTCTACGAATGTTTTTCATGCCTGACCTCCCAGATTGACAGAATCGTATTATATTTTTCTATAATAATATAAGAAATTATAGAATCAATCTGTTATTATTATAGCATAATAAATGAGTAAGTAAAGATACGAGTTTATTGGCTGAGAATAGCAAACTGGTTGTGCGCCTCCGGTAACGATCCCGCTACATATTTTTTGCTTTGCGCAACATATCCTTCATCATCCTTTTCCATATTCACAAACCACAATCTGTAGCGAACATTGAATGAACTCAGGACACAATCCACTATTTACTGCAACATTTCAACAAAAAATACACCAAACACAACCGCTATTTTCAAGAAAAAGCAGGCCTCGGGGAACAGGGCCTGCTTTTTTCTATTCCAACTCTTTTTATTATACCATTCGTACCATTTTCGGGCAAGTATAAAAAGGTATTTTTGTTTTTTGAAGTTTCCGGTTTGGTTGAAATGCGCTTTCTTTTTGTAAGGCTACGATCTGAATTTTTGATAAAAAAAGAAATGCGGAAGAGTTTGTTTGAATATTATAGATAATTCTGAAGGAATAAGTAAAGATTCAGAAAATGAACAATATATGAGTACAAGAGCTTTTTTGAGATCGCTCCCATTGAAATTCAGAGAAAAGGACGAAAGCTCTTACAAAAGCAGGCTAAAAAAGGAAGCTGTATTTATTTTACAGCTTCCTTTTTATTGTATTGATTCTAGGGCTGGATGAAAAACGGTGCATGGGCCGGTTTAATAAACAACTCGGTCGAGTATGCCGTTCATGAAGGCGATGGCAGTGCCAAAATTGGTCATCGGGACACCTGCACGTTCCGCCATACCAATTTTGGTGAGCATCCCTTTGCGGTTGAGCATACAGCCGCCGCAGTGGATCACCAGCTTGTAGTCCCCGATATTCTCCGGAAAACCCGTGCCGGAAAAAGCGTCGATTTGCAGTCCGCCGCCGGCATAGTTGTTTAACCAGCTCGGTAGTTTTTCGCGCGCGATGTCTCCTTTGAGGGCGTGGTGGGTGCAGGCTTCCATAATGAGCACCTTATCCCCAGAGTGGAGAGAAGCGATGGCGCGTGCACCGCGCACCATTTCATGGATATCCCCCTTGAATTTCGCCATGAGGATGGAAAACGATGTGAGCGGGATTTCCGGCGGCACCACCTTGTTGACAATGGAGAACACCTGCGAGTCGGTAATTACGAGGGCGGGAGGTGTGGTCAGCAGCTTGAGCATTGGGGCGAGGTCGTTTGTGAGCACGCTTACCACCCGGCATTTAAGGTCGAGCAGGTCCCGCGTGACCTGCACCTGTGGCAGAATAAGCCGCCCCTTAGGCGCCTGAATGTCCTGCGGCATGACGAGGACAACGGTATCGCCCGCCTTGACCAAATCCCCGCACAGGGATGGGGATTCAAAATCAAAATCCGCATGCTCAATGATAAGCCCTTTGAGTGCAGCTATTTGATCCGACTGCCGGGCGTCAAGGGTGAGAAACGGTATGCCGAGAACCTCCGGCTGCCACTGCGGCGGCTCGTTGTTGATGAGATTGCAGACCGCAATCACTGGAGTTTTGGTCTCACGGAACCGGACAATGAGCTTTTGTTCCAAAGCAAGCTCTTTCTGCGTGGAGGGAATGACCAGCACCGCGAGATCGGTCTTGCCGATGACCTCCATCGACTTCTGGATACGCATGGGGCCGAGTTCACTGGTGTCGTCCAGCCCGGCAGTATCAATGAGGACGACCGGACCGATGGGAAGCAGCTCCATTGCCTTGCTCACCGGGTCGGTAGTAGTGCCGGAAATCGGCGAGACCAGAGAAATGTTCTGCCCGGTCAGGGTATTGATGAGGGTGGATTTGCCGCTGTTGGTGCGGCCAAAGAATGCAATATGCAGCCGGTTTGCGGTTGGGGTTTCATTTAAGGTTGCCATGAAAGCCTCCTGTTACTTAGAAGCGGAAATCACGCATGCCGCCGTCAATGTCATTGATGTGCTGTTTTGCAATGGCGCGTACCTTTTCACTCGGGATTTTCTCAACCTCGACATTCATCAGGGCAAGGCCTTTTTTGCGGGTGTCCTCCGAAGCGTAGTCATCCAGGTATTCGCGCAGGGTCATAAGGGCGTTGGGCTGGCAGCAGTTGGCGATCTGGCCGGATTTGCAGAGCTGCATGAACCGGTCACCGGTGCGGCCTTCGCGGTAGCAGGCGGTGCAGAAGCTGGGAATGTGCCCGAGGTCGATGAGCCAACCCACTACTTCATCGAGGGTACGGGTGTCGCTGATGTCGAACTGGGCGGAGTTTTCGTCCTCCGGTTCCGGCTCAACATAGCCGCCGACGCTGGTGCGGGAACCGCCACTGATTTGGGAAATGCCCAGCTTGAGCACCTTCTCGCGGGTCGCTTTGGATTCACGGGTGGAAATGATCATGCCGGTGTAGGGCACCGCAATGCGGATGACGGCGACGATTTTTTCGAACATCTCATCCGGGACGGCGTTTTTGAAGTCCGCCTTGTCGATGTCGTCCGCCGGGCAGATGCGCGGCACGCTGATGGTGTGTGGGCCAACCCCCTTTGCCGCTTCCAGATGCTCCGCGTGCATCAAAAGGCCGACAAAATCGTAACGGTACATTTCAAGCCCAAACAAAACGCCGATGCCGACGTCATCAATTCCGCCTTCCATTGCACGGTCCATCGCTTCGGTATGGTAAGCGTAGTTGTGTTTTGGTCCTGTAGGATGAAGCAGCTCATAGTTTTTCTTGTTGTAGGTTTCCTGGAAAAGAATATAGGTGCCAATTCCGGCTTCCTTGAGCTTGCGGTAGTTTTCCACTGTGGTTGCCGCAATGTTGACGTTGACCCGGCGGATGGCGCCATTTTTATGCTTGATGCTGTAAATGGTCTTGATGCTCTCAAGGATGTACTCGATGGGGTTGTTGACCGGATCTTCGCCGGATTCGATGGCGAGGCGTTTATGGCCCATATCCTGCAAAGCGATGACCTCGTTTTTGATTTCCTCCTGGGTCAGCTTTTTGCGCGGAATGTGTTTGTTTTTATAATGATATGGACAGTAAGTACAGCCGTTCACACAGTAGTTTGACAAATAGAGCGGAGCGAACATGACAATGCGGTTGCCGTACAGCTGTTGTTTAATGCTCATAGCAACCTCTTTCATTGCCTCGTTTGCCTCTGGAATGTCGCATTCCAGCAGCACTGCGGCTTCCCGATGGGTCAGCCCCTTGCAGTCCTTTGCCCGCTCGATGAGCGAAAAAATCAGCTCACGGTTGGATTTGTTCGCTTTTGCGTATTCAATGGTATTTAAAATCTCCTGGTCGTTGATGAACTCTTCTGCAACCGAGGATTTAGGGTCGTATTTTATATTTGCCATGATTTTTGCATCTCCATTTCTAAAGTGACCGGAATGTTTTTGCCCGTCTGGATAAAGGTTGAATCGATATGGTGCGCCTGTATCCGACGTGCCGGATCTTTTCCGGAATTTGTTTGCTGATTCTCCTGTTTGCTGCCGGAAAACACCGGCAAAAATTTGGCTGTGCGGGAATCCCCGCAAAAGCTGGATTGTAAGACAGATACTGTGCAGCGAAACCGCTGCAAGACACGCGAATGAATTTCTTATGGTTTATCCATCGGTCTTGGACGACAGCGGCGTTTTGTCGCCATAAATGGTGCGACCGAGCACCGCGAGCTGTTCCCGCAGGGCGGCGAACTGTTCCTGCAACGGAATATCCTTGCTGTTCCGTCCGGGATAAATGTCGTACAGCGCCCGGTACCGGAAAGGTGTTGCCTTCTGCATAATGACGTTAGCACCGCAGTGGAGAGCGTTTTGCAGCCCGCCTTTGACGTTGAGCGCGGTGGTGGAGGGGAGGTTGGCATTCGGCAGCAGCAGCCGCGCCAGCGCAACCACCCGTAGGGTGAGGGCCGGATCGCCGTCCGGATTGCCGCGCAGCGCGGTATCCCCATGACAGATATAGGGGCCGATTCCTGCCATTGCGACCTTCATTCGCTGGAGCAAAAGCAGATCGTTCGCCAAAATCAGCGGAGTTTGGCCGGGCAGTCCGGTCATAAAGCCGCCACCCAGTTCATAGCCCAGCCGGTACAGCTCGGCCTGGCAGGCAATCCGGTTCTGAAAGGTGCTGTGCGGATGGTACCGGTTGTAGATTTCTGGGTCGGAAATCTCGTGCTTAATGAGGTAACGATCCGCCCCGCACCGGCGCCAGAAAGCATAATCTGCAAACGGGCGTTCACCACAGCTCAAGGTGACGGCGACCTTCCCCATTGCCTTAATTTCCCGCACCAGACGGCCAATTTCCTCTGCGGTATAGGATAAATCCTCCCCGCTTTGGAGGATGACGGTTTGGTACCCGGACTCCACCGCTTCTTTTGCCGCCGCGAGAATTTCTTCCCCGCTCATCCGGTAGCGTTTGACCTGCCGGTTGCCCGCGTGGAGGCCGCAATAGGCGCATTCACAGCGGCAGTAGTTGGAAAATTCAATGATGGCGCGTACTTGCACAGCGTCACCGCAGTGGGTTTTGCGTATCTCATCCGCTGTTTGGTACAGCCGGGCGAGTACGGTGGGGTCTGCGCAGGAAGTCAGCAGAGCCAGTTCCTGTGGTGTGGGGGTATACCCTTTGGCCATGCGTTCAATCAATTCAATACGGTTGTTCAAGGCGCATTCCCCTTTGCAAGTGCGGATTTGACCGTGACTCCCTCAATTCTGCCCAGCTTGCCGGTGAGGGCACTGACCTCGTCGCCGGTTGCATCGACAATGAGGGAAATGACCGCGACGCCCCGCTCCTTGTATGGGATGCCCATCCGCCCTACAATGAGCGGATGATAGACATGCAGAATGTCGTTGACCTGTTCGGCATAGTCCCGGTTTTCAAGAATAATGGCGACAACGCCGAGCCGTTTTTCCATGTTTGCATTCATCTCCTTTGGCGTCGCGCAAAAAGCCGCCCGCGGAAAGTTCTCCGCGGGCGGCTGAAGTGTTCGGGTGTGCAGGGAGGGAGAAATCCCCCTTTTTCCTGCGCTGCCGTCACCCTCCCGCCCGGAGAAACTCCCGGCTGTCAGGATTTTGCATAGACGATAGGCCGGAAGAGCAGAAAAGGCCGCCGTTCCCGCCGTTTTGATTCCAATCAGCTTCCGAAAAATACCTGAGACACTTTTGTTCTCGGAATACCGGTTGATTTGCCATGATTATATCACATACAGGCCGCAGGCCTGCACCTTACATGCAAAACGGTTTCCGTTTTGCGTAAGTGATACAATGTTCTCTCAGGACTCGGAAATCTTCGATTTCCGCCTAGTCCGTGAAGTTATTATACCACAACAAATCGCCGGAAACAAGAGAGAAGAGCATGTAAATATACCAAAAAAGTATAAAATCAATTTGTGCGGTTTGACAAGGTTTGGCAAACAGATAAACTCTTGCGAAAACTGGGGAGCAAGCTTTGAGCCTGCATTGACCGGATGAAGCTGGTGCAAGGAATTGGCAAAAAGGTTATCTAACGCCGATGTAGAGCGGTGCTTGAAGCATTTCGGAATATGAAACCGAGAAAAATAAGCTGCGGCAGTCACTCTTTTACACTGCCGCAGCCTACTTTCTATGCTGAATTTATCCTTTTGACACACATGAGAAGACAAGCGCCTCCAGCTTGTCCCGTACCGGTGCAAGCTGACTGGCTGCGGGCGGAACAATTTGCCCGGCGGCAAGCATGGCGTCAAGTTCGTCCAATGTGACCCATTTGGCGTCCACTGTTTCGCTGGGTTGGAGCACAACGCCGCTTGGCGGTGGATCCTTGCACAGCAGGTAGGTGTCTGCAAAATAATTGGCTTCTTTGGTGGTTTTTATGAGAATAAGTTCGTCCTGTTCCGCCCGGATGCCGGTTTCCTCAAACAGCTCACGGATGGCGGCGCTCCGGCTGGTTTCACCCGATTGTACCGCGCCTCCGGTGTTTTCCCACAGGTTGGGGTAATAGCGCTTGGAAGGAGCACGCAGCGTAAGCAGGATACGCCCCCGGCTGTTCACCGTCCATACGGCAGTGACGATGTGGTACTCACCCTCTGCAAAAGGTTCTCCGCGCGGAATGGCCCGCCCGAGCGGATGGCGCTCGTGGTCATATAAATCGAGGTATTCCATACGACTCCTTTCGAACGTTAGGCTATTCCTGTTCTGATACAACAGCAAAAAGAAAAGCGGTTCGCTTCCGGTGTTCATCAAGCTGTGGGTATGCCCTTTGGGGCAGTAATGGCAGCAACCGGGCTGCATTGCCTCTGTAACACCATCATATAGGGCGGTTCCGCTGCCGCTTAAAATGTAGATCATTTCGCTGCTGGTTTGATGTGCATGCAGGTCAACTGTGGAATAATGATTTCATCAAGCTGTTCGAAGTCGATCTGCACAAAAATTCCTCCCTGAAAAGGATGTAGTGCATTTGGCTCGCTTCGCTGGAAAAGCGTATACAGCAGTTACATGACATTTCCGTATTTACGGGAGGCTACATAGTGTCACCGTTCTGCTTCAGCGTGTCATTGCTGTTTGTTTGCAGCCAGTGTTCAGTATAAACGGAGAGAAAACGGTGCTAGCAAATCTTGATGCCAAGCCGTTCTGCCAGTGCGCGGATGTACGCCAGTTCCTCCTGGTATTCTTCCAGCGTATCCCGGTGTTCGATAATAAGCGGAGTTTCCGGCGGAAGTTTCGCAATTTCGTTGAGAAAGGCGGTGTAATCCACTCCGCCTTTACCAATAAAAGCCTCCCGGACACAGTAGGTTAGTTCCGGGGTCAGCAGGACGTCCTTTGCATGGATGCTTTTGATCTGCGGGCCAAGCTTTTCAAAGCATTCATGCAGGAATTCGACATTCCAAAAATAACGGTCTGGCGTAAATATCATGTTAAAGGGATCCAAATGCACGGAAAACCGTTCACGATTCACATCTCTGAGAAGCTGTAAATATTCGTCCGGCGAGGTGGGCGGCACAATGGGCATGCACTCGATGGTGTAGTAGGTGTTTTGAGGCTGCACGTCGTCGATGATCTCCTGTATGGATTCAACAATACGGCGGTAGCCCTCCGGCGTGCGATCTTTTTTGCAGCCGAAGCACCAGTTTGGCCCGGTGGAGCCGGAAACATTGACACAGCAGTTGGCACCGATTTGATCGGCGAGGCGGAGCTGGCGTTTGGCATAGGCAAGTGCCTCAGCGCGTGCAGATGGATCATCCGATATAGGGCTGTTCCAGACTCCAACCTCTGCAATGGTGATGCCGTGGCGTGCGGCAGCTTCCCGGTAGGCAGAAATGGTGCCGCTGTCTGCATCCCCTTTAATCGGACAAACCGCAGCTGTACAGCCGAGCTGTTCAAAAAAAGCGCCCCATTCCTCCGGGGTAGCGTGTTTGGGGAAGTAGGAAATGCCAAGTTTCATAGAAAGGCTCCTTTCAGAACGGGTTTGTAGAAAGGCGAAGTCCAACCGCTGTTCCGCGGGCGGCAGGCTTGACTGCCAGACACAACCTGGACATGCAGCAGATGAGGCAGAGACCACATCACCGGGAGAAATTAAACAATAGAACGCGTGTCGTACCCCCAACGGCTGTTGTTTCCATTATAAGCCTTGATTTGACACAAAACAAGGTGTTATGCGCCAAACCTACCGCTTTCCCGGATTTTGCGCCGCAAAGCCTTGCATGTTGTAAGGGTGAATGGTAAAATTGTAGCATCAGTTTCAAGGAGGATGGCCGAATGGTTCAGTTTGGCAACGACTGGGATGAAATTCTGAAGGGTGAATTTGAAAAAACCTATTATAAAAAGCTCCATACATTTTTAAAGCGGGAATATGGTTCAAGACGGATTTATCCTGACATGTACAGCATCTTTAAAGCGATGCAGGTGACCCCGTACAATGAAGTCAGGGTAGTTATTCTGGGGCAGGATCCCTACCACGGGCCGGGGCAGGCGCATGGCCTCTCCTTTTCGGTACAGCCGGGGGTGGAACCGCCGCCGTCGCTTATGAATATTTACCAGGAACTGCAGAGCGAGCTGGGGTGTTTTGTTCCAGACAACGGTTGCCTGCTACCGTGGGCGGAGCAGGGGGTATTGCTGCTCAATACGGTGTTGACGGTGCGCGCCGGGCAGGCAAACTCCCACCGCGGCTGTGGTTGGGAGATTTTTACCGACCGGGTCATTGAGCTGCTCAATGAGCGGGAAAAGCCGATTGTTTTCCTGCTTTGGGGGGCGAACGCACGGGCAAAAACCGCGCTGATTACCAACCCGCAGCATTTTATTTTGACGGCGCCGCATCCAAGCCCGCTCTCGGCGGCGCGCGGATTTTTCGGCTGCGGCCATTTTAAAAAGGCCAACGAACTGCTGCGGTCAGCTGGCGAGGAGCCGGTGAACTGGCAAATTCCGAATTTGGGCTGATAGAGAACGGTTTGGCGTATTCGGCCGTTGAAATTGGCCTTGACGTTTTTGGGCCTCGGTTAACTGCGGTGTTTTCCACCTCCGGCGTTTGCGGCTGTTAAGCCTTTCTATCGTTGACGGCTTTGGACTGTCTTTTATCGCTTTGGATATTTTATTCCCAGGTATAACCCGTTTTCAATGTTTGGACTGCCCAGTATCTCTTATGTGTTCCGGTGGATTGACGGCCTTCGATTTGCCCTCTCGCAGAGCTTGAAAGAATCGACGGGCTTTCCCACTATTCATAAATACCAATAAAGGAGCATCAACTATGCAGAACATCAAAACACCATTTTATACGCTGAACGTCGGTGGGGCGGACGCCCTGCTCCGCTATACGGCAAATGACAGAACCTTTGTATTTGCCGGGCCGGTTTTTGAAGTGGATGGCGCACCGCTGACACCGGATTTTTCCACAGTAGAGCTTGTGGCCGAACAGAAATTGAATCATGTGACCGAATACCGCTTTGCAGCAGTTTATCGTACTCTGCCGGGCGTTACCCTGACGTTGGTACTGCGCACGGCGGTGCAGACCCCGGTTATTCGGTTCCGGTATCTGCTCTCTGGTGATAGCGTCCACCGTCTGACCAAGACAAATGGCACCGATGCTTTGGAATACCTCAAATGGAACACCGCACCGGGTGATTCCATGACCGAAGTGCGTTTTTCCGAGTTTAACCAGCTCACCCACAGCTTCTGTATGAACGAAGTGCCGGTGGAGGAGAGCTTTTTTACAAACCGCTTTGATGTAATGGGGCCCTTGCTCGCAGGAGGGGATGGCAAAACCAGCTATCTCGCCGCTTATGAGCACGGTTCGCAGTATCCGGACGCCTTTGTTCATTTCTGCTTTGCACCGGATCGCAGCATTGCGCTCGCAGCGAAAAAGGGGAGCTATACTTCCGGGACGGTGTTGGGCGAACAGCCTTATGAGGGGCTGTGGCTTCAGTTCGGTGCGGCAGAAGGTGGTATTGACCGCCTTGCAGCGCATTACCGGGCGTTCCAGCTTGGTTATGCAACTTCAAATTTGGAAAGCCGGAAGCCATATATTTTTTACAACACCTGGAACTATCAGGAGCGCAACAAATGGTGGAACCGCAAAGCCTACCTTGCGGATATGAATGAAGCACGGATGCTCAAAGAGATTGAAACCGCACACAAAATGGGCATTGAAGTGTTCGTTGTCGATACTGGATGGTACGAAAAAACCGGCGACTGGGTCGTCAACCGTGAACGCTTCCCCGATGGGATGAAAAAGGTCAAGGCCAAGCTGGACGAATACGGCATGCGGCTCGGCCTCTGGATTGGGCCTACCCTTGCCGCAGTTTCAAGCGAGGCGCACAAACACAATCCGGACTGTAAAATTGAATGGAATGGAAGTGTACCGGAGCCGCAGCCCATTTGGGAGACCGAGGAGAGCTACGGTATGTGCATTGTCAGCCCCTATTGGGAGACGCTTGCAGATACCCTGATTTCCCTTGCCAAAGAGCTTGGCGTCACCTATTTTAAATGGGACGCCATTGAGCAGTACGGCTGCAATGCGCCGAATCATTATCACGGCGATTTGGGCAATTCTCCGGAGGAGCGGGCCGATTCCTACGCCTTCCAGCTCGGTGCATATATGTCTAAAATTGTGGATAAGGTCTGTGCGGCCTGCCCGGAGGTTATCATCGATTTTGATATTACCGAGGGGCGGCGCAGTGTTGGGCTTTCTTTCCTCTCTTCCGGCAAGTATTTCCTCATCAACAACGGACCGTACTATGCAAACTATAACCTTCCCTGTGAGGATGACTGGACCAATATTTTTGTGGCTCCGGGTGCGCCGCGCACCTGGATCTGCCGCACCCCGCTCACCTTTGACAAATGGATTCCCTCGGTGCTGTTTCTCACCCATTACCTGCCGGATGATCCGATTAGTTCGCAGGACATCAACATTGCGTCACTTATCCTGGGGCAGAACGGCATTTGGGGCGATCTGCCCGCCCTTTCAGAGACGGGGGCGAACCGCTTTGCTGAACTGCTCGGCAAATACAAACAGGTGCGGGAGGATATTACGGCAGAATCGGCCATTAAAACCGGTATGACCGGTTCTGGTTTTGAGTGTTACGAAAAGCTCTCGGGCAAAACCGGAAAGGGTGCTGTAGTGGTTTTCTCCACCGTTCGGGATACCTTCAAATACATCACCCGGCGTAAGGCGGATAAAACCTACTGGGCAAGCGTCCCGGCTCTGGTTGAGCCGCTGCCGGATGGCACTGCACTCATTACGGTGGAATTTGAGGAACCCGGTGCCGCCATCCTGTTTTTTGGGGCGGAATGATTGATAAAAGGAGAATACATGAAGACACTGTATCTGTCTGATTTGGATGGCACCCTGCTCGATCCGGACGCGCGGTTATCGCCCTATGCAGTGGACTCCCTTACCCAGATGCTGCAAAGGGGGCTGCCGTTTGCTTATGCCTCCGGACGCACACCGGATGCGGCAATTAAAATTATGGAAGAGGTACCCATTGCGCTGCCCTGCATTATGCTCAACGGGGTGCTGATTTACGATCCGGCACAGGGGAAATACATCCATCAGGAACGCTTTTCGGCTCAAGAGGCGGAGGGGGTTGCCGCCTTGCTACGGGAAAACGGATTGAACAGTTTTTACCATTGTCTGCATGAGGATGTCTTTGAGACTTTTTACGAGTGCGCGGATTCCCCGGAAATGCAGGATTTTATGAAGGTACGGCAGCAGCGCTATGGCATGCGCTTCACTCAGATCTCAGATTTTCGTACCTTGGAGCCGCAGGATGTGATCACTTTCTGTGTTATGGGGCCGTATGAACAGCTTGCCCTGGTGAAAGATGTGTTAGAACGGCACAGCGTTGGATGGGCGTTTTATCCCAACAATTATTTCCCAGACTCTTGGTGTCTTGAAATTTCCAGCATCCGTGCTTCCAAATATCATGCTGCGCTTTGGCTGAAGCGGTATCTCGGCGCTGAAGAGCTTGTAGGATTTGGGGATAATTTAAACGATCTTCCGCTGTTGGAAGCGTGCGACCGCAGCTATGCGGTCGGAAATGCGCAGGAAGAATTGAAAGCACAGGCGGATGGTGTAATTGCGCCCAACACGCAAGACGGCGTTGTACATTTTTTGGAGCAGGATTGGGAAAAGTCTTATAGGGACGCTTAACATTGTTTGGAAAGTGGCCGTCGGCAGTTTTTTTGAAACAAACGAAAAAATTCCCGCTGGAAGATCCGGCGGGTTTTTCTTAATCGTCTTTAAATTCTAAAAATTTGCTTGGCTTGATATCGAGTTCTCTGGAAATCTTAAAAATAAAATCCAAGGTAGTGCGTTGTGCGGCAGTTTCCATACGGCTAATGGTTTTGTTGTCCACACCAAGCCGTTCTGCCAACTGTTGTTGTGTTAAGTTCGCACGTTTTCGGTAGTAGGTGATGTTCAAGCCAATTTTGCGGTAATATTCTTTTAAATAATCTTCCATGGTATCACTCCTGAGCCAATTTATATTGTTAGTTTAACGAATTGAGCGTATGCAATACAGACCTTACCATGTCGATTAATTACCTTGACACGGTTAATTTTTGGAATTATCATTAGAGTAGCGGCAGGCTCAGGAACTTTATTTCATCCATTAGGCTTTGTGAAGTTCCGCCAATAGGATTGCCATTCCGCTCTCCTGCCGTTTTTGGGCCGGGGCATCCCCCGGCCTCTTTCTTTTGTAAATTGGCGTATTGCAGAAAAAAGCCCACGCAGTGAGCCGTGGGCTTTTGAGCGAGAATAAGGTAGAAGAAAGGGTGCGATTTGGCTTGTGTGAAGTACCCTGAATCGTGGAAGAAGACATAGAAAGGGAGACAAATGCTCAGGTGGATTGCTGCGACTTGGAGGCGGGGCTATTCGCGGATTGTTCGTCCGACTTAATTTCTTCGTTGAAAAATTGAAGGAGTGGGACGCCCAGCGTATCGGCAAGACATTCCAGTGTTTTAACGGTTGGGTTCCCACGGCCTTTCTCTAGCGACCGAAGATGAGAAGCACTGGTGTTCAACTCGTTTGCGAGCCTTTCCTGTGTATAGCCGAGGTTTGTTCTTAATTCTTTGAGATTATGCCCGATCAGCTCATATACTGTCATAATACAAAACCCCTTCAATTCTATAAAATATGACATTTTATTTGCTTACATTATAAAAATTTTGGTAAAGCCAGGCAAGACCATATAAGACCGCCTTTTTAAAGCCCAGAGGATAGATGCAGCGAAAACGCAGAATATTTGTATTTTTATCGGTAAGACGCTGCTATATTGGGGAGGAAAGGGATGTGCTTTTTACAAAAAATATGGTAAAAAATGAGTCGAAGCTTTATAAGTATGGCTATTAAAACAGATAAAAAACGCCCCCGTTTCCATTGAAGTACAGGAAACGAGGGCGTTTTTTGAAAAATAATCAGTTTTACAGGATGCTGCGGAAGTAGTTAACAGACTCATCGGCAACAGCCTCGTAGTCATACTGATAAGCGTCAAACGCGGCCATGCCGTCGAAGCCAATTTCACGGAGCTTGGCGATGTAACCAGGAAGATCCATATCGCCTTCGTAGGGAACAAGGTGATTGTGTACGCCTGTTTTCATGTTTTCCAAATGAGCGTGAATGATGAGTCCTTTGCAGTCCTCAATGGCCTGCATGGGGTCGGGATCGCAGAGGAAAACATGGCCGACGTCACAGTTAACCTTGAGCACCGGCGAGTCGATTTCTTTGAACGCCTTGAGCATGAGCGCGGTACTGTCAATGACAAATCCCGGTTCATATTCCATTGCAAGTTCAATGCCGAGAGACTGTGCGTATTCGCAGAGCCGTTTGGTGAATTCAATCTGTTTGGCCCATTGAACTTCATAAGGCTCGTCATCGTTTTTTATCGCTCCGTTGATGATAACCAAAGGGGAGTCCATTTCTTTTGCAACTCGAATAGCGTCATAGACCGTCTGGAAATTTTCGTCGTTTGCCGTATAATCCATGTGAGCGCTCACCGAGTAGGCCTTGACGCCATACCGTTGGATGACGGACTTCATTTTATCGGCAAAGCCGGGAGCAAAAAATTCCGGACGGGGTTTAAACTGACGGTCGGAAATACCAAATTCAATTCCGTCAAAGCCGTGAGCCATCAGGCGTTTGACGCCTTCTTCATAAGGGAGGGGAGCAATCATTTGAACGCGTCCGAGTAAATACATGGTAGTGTTCTCCTTTTGTAGTTGATTGATACAGTGAAAAAAATAGAGTTATCCCAGCACCCTTGCGGCGGTTTGCCGGTATGGGGTTATAATGCCATTATAAGGGAACCGATGCAGAATGTAAACACGTGAATGATGGTTCTAGAAGAATCTCGTTGCTGAACTTTTGAAACCATTGGAATGATATAAAAAGTCGAATTCTGATTTACTGAATGTATTATACGAGGGGTTTATACAGCTTTATAGCAAAACAGCTCGAATTCAACCTGGGTTTCGAGCGTATCCAACGCTTCAAGACGAGACTGATCCGCTGCTGATGTTTTGTAATAATACGGGGTCATGGTGAAAAGAGCGTGGATATCCTCCCGTTCCGGCAGACAGATGCGATAGGAGAGGTGTTCCTGTGAAAGCAGGGCAAAGCCCTCCAATGCCGGGTCGCGGACCTCATTGGAGTAGGGGTGCGGATACACCGCCTCTTTCAATTCCCAAAGATGGTGTTTGCCCGGTACTGCCATGACAAACAGTCCGCCGGGTTTGAGTATACGCTGGTACTCCTCTTTGGCAAAGGGGGCAAAGAGGTTGAGCACAAGATCAAATGCAGCAGAGGGGACGGGCATGTGGAAAGCACTCGCTACAGCAAAACGAGCCTTTTTGCATCGCTTAGCGGCCAGGTCCAGAGCGAATTTGGAAATATCCAATCCAATAGTATCTGCTTCTATACCGCTGGCAGAAAGCGCCTCATAAAGGCGGGTGGTATAATAGCCCTCGCCGCAGCCTGCATCGAGTAGGGCGGGCGCAGAACGCTCCGAGAGTAGGGTGATACAACAGGCGTTGAGGGCGGCCGAAAGCGGTTCGTAATACCCTTTATTCAAGAAATCACGCCGGGAGGAGGCCATAAGCTTGTTGTCGCCCGGCAGTTTGGAATGTTTGTTCTGCACCGGAAGCAGGTTGACATAGCCGCTTCGGGCAAGATCAAAGCTGTGACGTTTGGGGCAGACAAGGCGGTTGTTCTGACACAGCAAAGATTCTCCGCAAAGGGGGCAAAGAAATGGTATCATCGTGTTTTCTTCTTTCGATGGTTGTTGGTGGGAACCCAGTCCGGTACCCGGCCACGCGGTTTTGTAGGTTTTGTTCGTTTCAAAACGGCTTGTTGGCTTGAAGTGGCTTTATCGTTATGCGGCTGGGAGGTGGTACGAGCCTCTCGTGAATGGGTATTACCTTTTGGAAAGCCATCATTACTTGAAGAATTTCCTCGGCTATTGCCATGTTTAGAGGATTTGGAAGCGTCGCCTGTCCGCGCAGGAAAATGCTCAGGTTCGGAGAAATGCTTCTTTTTGCCAGCAGGTTTTTGTTGGTTTACAGCGGTTGCTTGAAGGGCTTGCTCTTTTGGAGAATCGATTTTTCCACCTTCGGGTTTATGTCCTTTGGGCAACGGCTTTTTGCGTACCGAAAAGCCGAAGGTTCCGAGCTTTTTGCCCAGTGCAAAATACTCGCCGTGAGCGTAAGCAGCAAGACCGCACCGTTCCAGATGCAGCTTGCCCGCTTGGTCGATGAGGGCCGGATCCACCTGTACTGCAACAATGTCCGCAAGAAACATTTCATGGGAACCGAGCGGAATGGTCTGCGTTACCCGGCATTCAAGTGAGAGCGGGCTTTCTGCGAGCATGGGGCATCCGGTTTCTGGGGCAGGCAAAGCCGTCAGTCCAGTCTCCTGGAATTTATCAAAATCGCGTCCGGAACGCACACCGCAGAAATCAGCGGCGCGTACCAGATCTACCGTGGTGAGATTGATGACAAAAACGCCGGAATTCTTGATGAGCCCATAGGAATACCGCTCCGGGCGCAGGGAAATATAGGTTTTAGGCGGTATGGTATTGGTAATGCCGGTCCAGCCAACAGTAAGTAGGTTGGGGTGCTCCATACTGCCGCAGCTGACCAGTACAGGCGGCACCGGAGCAAGCAGCGCACCGCCTTTCCAGCTTATCTTTTCCAAAATGGAACGCTCCTTTTACTGCTCTTTTATTTTCTGTGCTGCAAGAACCTTTTCACGGCGGCGTTGTTCCAGCTGCTCCTCAATGTCGTTGCCGCTTAGAACAAGAATATCGCCTGGCAGAATCATGGTGTTGCCTTTGGGAATCAGCACTTCGTTCTGACGTTTGATCATGACAACCAGAATTTCTTCCGGAATGTCGGCGTCCATTAGTGTCTGATTTGCCCAGGCGCTTTTTTCATGTACGGCATATTCAAGAAGCTTGGTGTTTAGCTCTTCTTCATAGTCGGTAAAGGTTTTGAGAACCGGGGTGGAACTGTCCACGAGGTTGAGTCTGCGTGCAATGAGCGGAATTAGGGTGCCTTGCACCGCAACCGAAAAGAGAGCGACAAAAAAGACGATATGGAAGATGTCATTTTTTATGGAGACGTCGTAAGTCACCGCAAAAATGGCGAATACAATAGACGCCGCGCCGCGCAGACCAACCCAGGAAACAAGGAGCTGACTCTTAAAGGGGATTTTGAACCAGCTTAAAATGCTGAAGGTTGCAGCAGGCCGCGCCACAAAAATCAGGAACAGAGACACCGCAATGCCGAACACCGCAACCGACGGCAGATGGGACGGAAATGCGAGCAGACCGAGGGTGAAGAACAACATGATCTGCATCAGCCAGGAAATACCATCGAAAAAATGCACCAGGCTGCGTTTGTGCAGAATTTTGCTGTTGCCGAGGATAATACCACAGATATAGACGCTCAGGTAGCCATTCCCGCCCAAAAACTCAGCCAACGCATAAGAGAGCACGGCAATCGCGGTGACAAAGATGGGATAGAGGCCGACAATTTCAAATTCAAACCGGCGCAGGATAAAGACCGAGAGCTTTGCGAGTACAAAGCCGATAAAGAGGCCGAACCCGACCTGTGCCAGCAGCATGGTGACAATGCTCCATGGGTCGGCACCAAGCGGAGACATAAGGGTGAGAACCACGATGGTGAGCATATAGGCAATGGGGTCGTTGCTTCCGCTTTCTATTTCCAATAGTGATGCAAGCCCCCCTTTGAGGTTGAGCTTGCGGGAACGCAGAATCGAAAAGACCGATGCGGCGTCGGTGGAACCAATGACCGAACCAATAAGCAGCCCCTCCAGCCAGGTAGTGCCGAGCACATAGTGACAGAACACCCCGGTTAACCCTGCGGTGATGATAACTCCAAGGGTGGACATGAGAATGGATGGCACAGCGACCGGTTTTGCCGCTTTCCAGCTGGTACCGAAACCGCCGTAAAACATAATAAAAATAAGACCGACCGAACAGATCTGCTTGGCGGTTTCAAAACTGTCAAATTGGATGCCGATAAGGCCGTCCGAACCACAGAGCATGCCAAGTACCAGGAAGATAAGCAGGGTAGGCACGCCAAAACGATACAAAAATTTGCTGGATGCAACGCAGACCAGCAAGACGACGGCGCCTGCGATCATGGCGCCGATGGTGAGTTCTGCCATTGGGGGTATTTCCTCCTTTGTTATGCGGTGTTGCCCATACAGTCACGACCTTGTGTTTGTATTTTTTGGAAAAGGGAACACAAGTACCTTGAATGATGAAACTAGGAATGCTTTTGCTTCGTCAGATACCTGTTCCGAATGTTTGGTACAGATTGGCATTTGCGTACTGTGGTATGCTGTACATTCTAGGCATTTCGATGAAATTGTTGTAGCAAGATTGAAAAAAGCGAGTTGCACCTGGGCAGTACTTACACAAACCAGATGGGAACTTCCTGGTAAAGTGCCCTATAACAGTGTCAACGGCCTTTTGTACATGTGAAAAAGACGAATGCTTTGCCTGAACAGGCGTTTAAAGAAGCTGTTCCAACAGCTTGCGGTAAGCCTTGAAAGCGGAAGGCAGGGTGTAGAGCGAGTCCAGTTCAGAACGAGCTGCCCATATTAATTCGGGCGTTTTGAGCTGGGCCTCCAACATGACAAGGTAACCCTGCATCCGCCACTCAATGTGGCTGAAAATATGCTTTGCCGGTTTGCATTTGCTGATTTTTGCTGAAATCCTATGCTGTTTAAACCACGTGCTCACCATTTCCGCTTCTATATGGCCGGGGTGCATAGGAAGTTCCCACAGCCCAGCGAGCAAACCGGATTCCGGGCGTTTGTGCAGCGCTGCACGTCCGTTTGCCAGCAGTAGAAAAACGGTGTATTCTTCAATGCGGCGTGCTTTTTTAGGAGCTTTGACTGGGAGCTCATTTGTCCTGCCGTCAAGAAACGCACGGCACACTTTGCTGAGCGGACAGACACTGCATTGGGGTGCACCGTTGGGCAGGCAGACCAATGCGCCGGTTTCCATGAGCGACTGGGTAAAGTCCCCAATCCGCTCGGCAGGCAATATGGCGGTGAGTTCAGTTTCCCAGGCCTGTTTAACGGCGGATTCGGCAATATCGGCCGCGCAGCCTGTCACGCGGGAAACCACCCGCAGGACGTTGCCATCCACCGCTGGGTAAGGCAAGCCAAATGCGATTGAAGCAATGGCACCTGCCGTATAGCTTCCAATCCCGGGAAGTGAGAGCAGTGCACCGTAATCAGCAGGAAGTGCGCCGCCATATTGTTCACAAACGATCTGGGCTGCCCTTTTAAGGTTGCGCGCCCGGCTGTAGTAACCAAGGCCCTCCCAGAGCTTCATGAGCTCGTCGTCCGGTACTGCGGCCAAATCCGCAATGGTGGGAAGCGCTTCCATAAACCGCAGAAAATAACTGGTGGCGGCTTCCACCCGGGTCTGTTGAAGCATGATTTCCGAGACCCAAGTCCAGTAAGGATCGTGATGTTCACGCCATGGCATGGAACGGGCATTTGCATTGTACCATGGGAGCAATAATTCCGGCAGCCGTGCCAGTGTTCTGCGGTTTTCGGCGGTAAGGGGGAGCTTCAGACTGATTCATCCTTTCCGGGCAGTTGGCAAAGTAAAGATACGTTAATATTGTAACATATTCCAGGGAGGTTGAAAAGGACGGATTTTGCCGGAAATGATTTTGAAGCCCCTCAAATTCTGTTCTGTTTTCGTCTGCGAATGGGTGACAGCTTGTCTGGACGCGCGGAGACAAGTGGGAAGCGGATGAATGCGCAGACAGGGAAAACCTGGGCCGGATTGCCCAAAACCGGTTCAATATCGCCTTTGACACGTACTGGAGCGATACGATATATTATATACTGATAGGGATTAACCCTCTTGACAAACAAACCAAATAACAGAAAAAAGGAGAACTGAAATGGACCCTGACGGCGGTAATATATGGTTTTATATTGTGTTATTGGTGGTGCTCATTCTGATAAACGCTTTCTTTGCCATGAGCGAAATTGCAGTAATTTCCCTCAACGACGCAAAGATTAGGCGTATGGCGGAGGCCGGCAACAAAAAGGCGAAAATCCTTGCCGATATGGTAGGTCAGCCTTCCCGTTTTCTGGCGACGATTCAGGTGGGTGTTACTCTTTCCGGCCTGCTCGCTTCGGCAGTGGCGGCAGACACGTTCGCAGAGTACATTGTGGCGGCATTTGAAGGCACCGGTATTAATCTGGGGCTGGTACATGGCATTTCGCTTGTAGTCATTACCATTGTGCTGTCTTTTTTCACCCTCATTTTTGGTGAACTTGTTCCAAAGCGCTTGGCGATGAACAGTGCAGAAAGCATCTCTTTTGCCATTGCGCGGCTGCTACGTGTCATCTACCTGTTTGAGCGGCCGTTCGTCTCGCTGCTTTCGGTAACGACCAACGGTGTGCTGTGGCTGTTTGGCGTCAGTCCGGAGCAAAAAAGCGAACAGGTGACCGAAGAAGAAATTCGTATGATGATTGATGTAGGCAACGAGAACGGTTCAATAGAACAGGCGGACCGGGAGATGATCAACAACATCTTTGAGTTTGACGACCGTACTGCGGAAGAGATTATGACCCACCGCACCGAAATGACGGTTCTGCCGCTTGACGCCTCGCTTGCAGACTGCATCCATACCGCTGTGGATACCGGTTATTCGCGTATCCCGGTCTATGAAGAAGACCTTGACGATATTGTAGGCATCCTGTATATCAAGGATTTGCTTGATATGGTTTTGGAAAATCCAGATGTTAACTTTAAACTGGCGGCTCACATCCGCCCGGCCCTTTATGTGCCGGAACGCGGCCATTGCGACGAGCTGTTCCGTGAACTTCAGCGTAAAAAGGTGCAGATGGCGATTGTAGTGGATGAGTACGGCGGCACCTCCGGTCTGGTAACCATGGAGGATCTTTTGGAGTCCATTGTGGGTAACATCCAGGACGAGTATGACGAAGAGAAAGAAGAGTACGCCCAGATTTCAGACACCGTTTATGAACTGGATGGTTTGATGCAGATCGAAGATGTGGAAAAGATTTTTCACATCCATTTCCCGGAAGAGGGAGACTACGACACCCTGGGCGGGTACATCGTTGAAGAGCTGGGCTATATCCCGGCGGAGGGGGATACCCCGTCGGTTACGGTGGGGAACGTCGTGTTTACAGTGGTTGCCGTTGAGGAGCGCCATATTGATTTGGTGCGTGCCGAGCGGATACAACCGCAGCGGGTATCCGCTGAGAATCCGGATGGGAAAATGGAAGAATAATCCGTTTTCGATTTGTAAAAGTCTCTGAAAAAGGTAGTAACCAATATATAATGCTTTTTCGGCGGCGGATTTGATGTTCCGCCGCTGTTTTTATATCATAACCCAGAAAAAACGCAGTTGTTCTGCGTTCCTTCTGGATTATGATGACGAACAAAAATGGCTTCTGCGGCTAAAAAGCAGATTTGGAAAACCTTGTGAGAAAACTTAAATTCGTATTGCGAGAATGTTTCGGGATGGCATCGTCTCCGGCGGGCTTTCCGATAAACGGGATTTAGGAGGACAAAAATGAAAAAATGGTATGCTGAAGAGTATGAGTGGGAAATTGAAGTGATTGGTTTTCTTCGCGGTGATCAAACCGAACGGTACTGTCGCAACGGAGAAGAAGTAGGAGACCGGTATACCTGTACCTACGGTTGTCCAGTCAACGCACAGGGGCAGGGAATCTGTTCCAAAGTGATGACGGTCATGTTCCCGGTAATGGAAGCGGTTCGAAGCGGCGGGAACTTGAAAAACATTGGTGGCAGCAGTCAATATAGTAAGGATATTGTGTGCCCGGACGGCAATGTAATCTTCCGTATGACGGCGAAAAAACTTGGGAATGAAAACTTTTACCGAGGTCAATTTTTTGATTGATGTTATTCTTTTTCACACAAAAATATTATCACAGAAGAAATAAAAAACTGCAAAAGACCCGGATGAACAATCATCCGGGCCTTTTTTTCGCGCCGTTTCGGCAAAAGCATGAACTTCCGGTCGTTTTATGGCATAAGATAAAACGAGGCAGAAGCCTACCAACGATAAAAGAGGAGGAATCTTTTTGGATAGATTTATTCCAACGCCGTTTTCCGATCCGGCGGACAACGCCTTTATCCGCCTGTGCGGACCAAACGGCGAACGCTGCGGAAGCGGAAATGGCAGCACCGGAAATACCGGCGGTATAAGCGACACCACCCCGCTGGGTGAACTGCCGCTTGCAATGGCTTATGTACCGCGGCAAACCTGGCAAACAACCTACCCGGTAGAAGAAGCACTTGAACGCGGTACCATCTTCCCGGAACTTGACCTGCCGTTTACCGGAAGGAGAGGTGACACAGACTGATGGAAAATGAACGCGAAAACCTGATGAAACGCCTTTCCGAAGCGAGTTTTGCCATTGATGAGGTAAAACTGTTCCTGGATAATAACCCCACTGATCAAAAAGCGCTCGACTATTATGAACGCTATAAAAAACTGCGTCACAGCCTTGCGGAGGAATACACCACCCGTTTTGGGCCACTGACGGCGAACAACGTCAACGTAACAAACGAGTGGACATGGGCAACAACCCCGTGGCCGTGGGAAATGGAGGATTAATCAATGTGGAATTATGAAAAACGCTTGCAGTTCCCGGTGAAAATCTCCAAACCAAATCCAACGGCTGCAAAAATTATCATCACGCAGTTTGGCGGTCCGAGTTTCAAAAGGATATGATGCTTAGGAATAAAAAAAGACGAAATGGAGGGTTTCCGTTCGCCGATCATACACAATGCGTTCGATAAATGCCTTAAGCATGGCGTTTTTTGCCTCTATGGGGAGAAATGGATCGCGCAGTTGCTGTATCACACTCTGCCGGGTGAACGTCGCCTGCTGCCGTTTAACCGGTCGCCCATCGAGCTTTTGTCTTTGGAGCGCTGTGATTTCCTTCAGAATGATGTCTTTATGACAACAGTATTCCTCCAGTGTATCAATTCCCGCCGCGTAGGCTTCCTTTACCCGCATGAGTTTTCTTTCTGCCGCACGGATACGCGCCTCTAAGTCGATTGAGATTACCTCCTTAGGAGGCTCATGACGGTGCAGTTCAAATTCGCTGCCGCGCAGCAGCGTTTCGAGCGATGTCTCCACCATTTTTTCCAGCCGTTCCGACTTAATGCTGTGGGAAATGTTGCATTTGCCTTTGGCATAAGCATTGCACTGCATGGAGCCGGAGCTGGATTTGACCAGTGTGGCTCCACAGGCAGAACACCGAACCAACCCCTTGAGCAGGTAGTCACCGGGATGGGTTTCGCGGCGGTAACAGAGATGCGCTGCTTCGGTTTCAGCAATTTTTGCCTGTGTCCGTTCAAAGGCCTCCGGCTCGATAATCGGTTTGTGGTTTCCCTGCGCAAGGATAATGTCTTCCGCACCGTTATTGAAGTAACCGCCCCCATTGGAGGGGCTCCACCGGATTTTTCCAATGTAAACGGGATTGAGCAGAATATATTTGACGATCCGCGCGTCAAATTTTCCACCCCGTCGCAGCCGGTAGCCCAAAAGATTCATCTCATTTGCAAGAGCACGGTAGGACGCCCCAGCCAGGAAATGGGCAAACAACTGGCGCACGCCTTCCGCTTGTTCCGGCAGAGGCACCAGCGTACCACCCTCATTGCGGTAACCGAAGGGAGCTGCTGCAACGACTCCGCCCCGGCTCGCCTTCTCGGCCATGCCGCGGCGCACCTCACCCGAAAGCCGGGTGCTGTAAAAGTCATCCATCCATTCGATGATGCGCTCGATGAGCGACCCAAAGGGGCCGTCGGCCAACGGTTCTGAGATGGAAATCACCTCTACCCCGCAGTCTCGCCGCAGCAGCGATTTATAGACAATGCTTTCCTCTTGGTTGCGTGCAAACCGGCTGAATTTCCAGAGCAGCAACACGCTAAAGGGGTGCTGCTTGCTTTTTGCTGCGGCAATCATCCGCAAAAAAGCAGGACGTCTGGCAGCGGAGCGGCCGGAAATGCCATCATCCCGAAAGATGAATTCCTCCGGCAGTACCATATCGTGATTTTTGGCATATTCCCATATGAGTTTGATTTGACTGTCCGGTGAAAGTTCGGTTTGATCTTTGGTGGAAACGCGAATGTACGCTGCAGCGATCTGCATAGGTATGCTCCCTCTATAGGAAATAAGAAGGATTGGGGGGTTACGCCGTCGGAGAAGCCGATGCGGGTTTTATGCTATCCACCGTTTTCTTGAAAGCGTTCTGCATTGTTTGGGATAATATGGATTTCTCCTGCACTCTGCTTTTCCCTTTAAATAGAACCGTTAATTTTCACAGTGAAACGGCCATAATGGCTGATGTCTGGGATTTGCGATGCAATACGGCGCTGATTTGGCAAACTTCTTCTTACGGAAGGAATTAAAACTCCAGCCCACAGTCCTCTTTGTAATATAAGTATGCACCCCATATGCATCCTTGGGTTACGTTGAAGTGCTCGGCAATCTCCCACAGGGGAGTATCCTGCCGAATGAGTATTCTGAGTTCCTCAAAGGGAATCCGGCGCCGGTAGGCGCTGCGCCAGGCACGGGTTTCGGCCCGATCTTTAACTTCGTACCGGCAAAGCGGGCTGTAAAAGGCGCCGCTTTCAAAATGCCCCTCCTCATGGATGAGCGCAGTACAGCGTTCGGCCTCGGTGTGAAATTGACTTTCGTCAATGCCGACGATTCGGCCCTGTGCCAGGCAGAGCGATGGGTTTGACTTTAATTTACAGTGGAGAATGGTAATACCATCCTGTTCCATATCCTCGTAAACATCTACAAGGCGGTTGGGCATGGCGGTCACTCCTTTTTTGAGCGGTTGATTTCGGCGCGCAGCGCCATAAGTTTTTTAATGTCTTCAATGTCGTCCTGGGTCAAATTTTTCTTGATGTCCCCATAAAAGCCCACCAGTTCATCCTGAATGAACGCCTCGTCTTTGGATGAGGTGTTTTTGGCGTTGGTATTGCCGAGCAAATAGTCCACCGAAACGCCAAAATAGTCAGCTATTTTCTGCATTTTATCCATTTTAGGGGTGCTGCGGCCCTTCTTCCAATCACTGAGGGTCGCGGTGGAAATACCGGTCTCTTTGGAAACCCGGTAGGGAGTCACATTTTTTTGATGTAACAGTTGTTCAAAAATTTCATACATAACAGCCACCTCGTTTTATGAAGTTTACCAAAAATCAAATCATTTCGCAAAACCGAATCAACTTTGGTTGACTATCACGCAAAACCGTGCTATACTGTATTTGTAACTCGGAAAACCGATTGACATGGATTTGCTTGATAATCTATCTCGGTAAATCAAGCGTATCATAAATCCAACACAAACACAACAAAAAGTTTTACGAGGGGCGTAAGTGTCTGGCAATGAAAGGGGGTGGAACGATGAAACGTCTGTTTACCTGCGAGGAGGTTGCACAGCGGTACCACGTTAAGGCGTTTACCGTTTGGAACTGGATAAAAAGAAAAAAATTGCGTGCCATCCGGCCGGGAAAGCAATACCTTATTCCGGAACCAGAGCTGGAACGGCTGGAGAAATTGGGGCAGGATTTTCTCCGCTAAGAAAAGGTTAACACATTCATTGTCCCAAAAAACGGATAGTAATGCGACTGAAACCGCCAATATATCAGCGGTTTAAAAGGAGGTTAAAAAGTAAATGGCTTTCACTAACATGCGAAATAAGGACGGATTCGCTACGAGCCGCGGCTGATAACGCGGAGTGTGATGTACCGGTTGCTTATGGTTTGTACAAATTCATGCGCCTTTTCTGTACCACAGCCGCAATCACCCATGGCTGGACGCGCCGCGAAATCACCCGCGCGGCCGGTGAAAAGAGGGAAAAGCCGCAATGAGAAAATATTCTGGCGAGCACCATATGAGCCACAGGATAAACGTCGTACAGAGCTGGGATAGACGTTGCATCCGGCGCGGAGTTTGTGCAGAGGCTGACAACACCCTCATAGCGCCTTTCGGCGTTGGTGAGGGTGTTGCAGAAGAGGCATATTCAGGAACATGAAAGACTGGTTTCCGCGCTAAAACACGGAGACGGTTTTTGCCAAAAGAGATCAATGTGAAAACAATGCTTTAAAGACGATTTCAACGTAGAGCATGGGGCATACAACAATTTGAAGATCCGGACGTCATTGTGCGCTCAACCCGTCGGGAAACAAATGGACAACACCTACCTGCATACAATGAGCAGGAGGTGTGATACATATGGCAAAGCGCGGCAAAATAATTGAATTTCATTTTACGGCCAGCTTTACGGAGAGCGATGTTTCTACCGCAAGCTGTGACGCCGTTCTCACCTACGAAAATGGTTGCTGGCTGGGCAAAATCACGCGAGCAGATTTCGGAAATGTGCAGATTTACGACGGCTGTCTGGACAGGATGCACCGTAGCTTGGGTAAAAAATATTCCGACTACTGCAACAATTTATATTTCAACTGCGAAAAAACGTGAATATATGAAATTTAGACTTGAGCAAAAAAACAGTGAATTGTATACCGGTGTCAATGAGCGTTGCTTGCAAACGGTGTTTTCAAGGTAAAAAAATTGCCCCGTGGAACCGAAGTTCCAACGGAGCAGGGATAATTACTCTATTGCCACTATAACAGCAAACCCCGGAAAAGTCAAGCTTTTTGCAGACAGGCCGAATTGATGTCTCATCGCGGTGAGGCGATTGTCATCTCAATAGAGAAATCTGCTGGCAAAATTCAATATGTATAGCGTACGCTGGTGGTGTTATCGCAAAACGATTTCAGCACTGGAGCGTGAGGGGGGATAAACACGAAAAGATGCATTTGTTCAGCCACACCATTTTCAATTTGAACGATATAAGCTTTTGCGTATCAGAACTTTTTATCTGCTTTCATTGAATGGACAACATGACGATGGAGCATAAAATCAAAACCTCCGAAGAAACAAAGAGGACAATGAAGGCTCGTAGGAGTAGAGAAAAACCAAGGAATACCACTGGATCCCGATGCGAAGATTTCAAAGAGAACGAAAAGGGGTTCTGGAAAACATTTGTGAAAGGCAAAAAGGTGATGAAATGATTCTATATTCAATTACGGTAAATGCGTGGCAGCCTCCATATGGTAGGCTGCGTGTAATCCAGGAGGAAGCAAACGGCCGGGAAATTGCCGTTACTGTCACCGGGGCAGATGGACAGCCAATTGATTTTACTGGGAAGGCGGTATCAGTCTACCTGGAAAAACCGGACGGAACAAAAATATACAATACCTGTGCGGTGTCTGGCAGTATCGTTACGATTCCTCTGACCGCCCAGATGACGGCAGTTTACGGTGTCTCAAATTTATTTGAACTTCAGATTGTCGATGCAGAAAGTCATACCCTAAAGGTGACGCTGCCTCCGCTATACATCGTTCCAAGCAATCATGACAATGCGATTGAAAGCAGCGATGAATTTTCTGCATTGTCTGAAGCGTTGGCAAGCATGTTAAACCTCCAGACCCAACTCACCACCCTCATAGAAAGCAAAGCCCAGCCCAACGGCCTCGCAACGTTAAACGCAGCCGGGCGGCTGGAACAAATGCCAACCGCCGCAGAGGTGGGAGCTGCCCTCCCAAACCTGCTATTAAACTCGGACTTTGGTGTGAACCAGCGTGGTAAAACAAGCTATTCAAAGGGACAGTATACCGCCGACCGGTGGTATAACTCCAGCGCCGGAACGGTGACAATCGCCGCAAGCACCCTGCCAAACGGTACAGCAAAAAACATGCTGGTCATCAGCCAGCAGGCGTCGCAGAACACCGTGTCCCAGCTAATGGAGAACCTGGATTCGGTACTGGGGCAGGAATTGACCGCCACATTCTGGGCAAAGGCGCAAAACGCAGGCCAAATGCGGGTGGGAATAGCCAATGATGTTGATACCGTTTTAAACGTTACCACAGCATGGCAAAGGTTCACCGTCCGTTTAAAACCAACGGAAGCAAACCCCACCTGGACGGTGAATGGGCTGTTTTTCCAGTCGGCGGTTTCCTCAGCGGCGCTTGGTACACTGTATATTGCAGAGCCGCAGCTTGTCTACGGTACCTGTGCGGGAGCGTATGCCCCGCCCAACCCGGCGGAGGAACTTTTGAAGTGCCAGCGGTATTACTACGTGAGCAGCAACAACCGCATTTACGGTTACACAAACGCAACCAACGAAACCAGTAAAACCGTTTACCCAACCGTTGCCCTTCCAGCAGCGATGCGTACTGTCCCAACGGTCACCATGCCGACAAACGGTGTGACCATCCGTGCGGCAGGCAAGGACGTGCACCTGGTTTCCATTGAGGGGGTTTATCTCAGTGACCGGGAACTGAGCCTTAACGCAACGGCAGACGCCGCCGTTGGAAACCGACAAGCCATTTCCGGGTGGTTTGATGTCGCGAACCGTACCACATTTGACGCGGAGATTTACCAATAGGAGGACTTTCAATGTGGAAGAAAATGAAAAGCTCTTAATTGAAACGGTGCAGCGTGCAAAGTCAAACCAGCGCAGGATTGATGAACTTGAAAAGAAAGTGGACACCATTCAAGAGTTGACCATATCGGTCAATAAACTTGCGATCAACATGGAACAGATGCTCAATGAGCAAAAAAAGCAGCGGGAAGACATAGACGCGTTAAAAAGCGAGCCGGGCGACCGTTGGAACAGCATGAAGCGCACGGCATTCACAGCGGTTATTTCCACCATTTCGGGGGCGTTGGCGGTGGGGCTTGTCACGCTGCTTGCAAACTTTGTGAAGTAAGAGAGGAGAGACAGGAGATGAACATTATGGACTACATTAAGCCGGAGTTAATACCGGTGGCGCTGGCCTGTTACATTTTGGGTGCGGCGCTGAAAGCGACGACTTTGGTAAAGGACAAGTACATCCCGCTGTTTCTTGGGGGCTTCTCGGTGCTGGTTTGCGCCGTTTATGTCTGCGCAACTTCCAGCCTGCTGGTTCCGCAGGACTGGCTGCTGGCGCTGTTCACAGCGGTTGTGCAGGGCATTTTGCTTGCCGGGGCGAGCACCTATGTCAACCAGCTGCTCAAGCAGAGTGGGAAAAGCGAGTAGCAGGCCATGTTTTATGACAAACCGAGGGAGGAATAAATGATTATGGCAAAAGTATTTTTAGGAATTGGACACGGCGGGAGCGACCCCGGAGCAGCAGCAAACGGACTGAAAGAGAAAGATT
>JBMNPF010000003.1:0-237473 GCA_050943475.1 Oscillospiraceae bacterium | reverse complement strand
CAGTACAGGGTACACCGCCGCACGACCTAGCCAGCCTAAGGTATTTTTGATCTTTGCTAAGCCCACTGAGGCGGCATCTCTGAGCCTCACAATAGGAGTATAAGTAGTAGCAATCTCCCTAAGTTTTCGGCTGATTTTACCAGCCTCAGAGCTAATGAGATCCTTGAGTTTGATTACAGGGCTAGCTACATACTTTCCGATCTCCCTAATCTTATCAGCGATCTCATCAGCCTGAGCCGTAGCCTCATCTTTAACCTCAACTTTAGGAGAAACACCCATAGCATCAAGGCTCTCTAAGGTACTACGCAGTTGCTCAGCTACCGCACTAGCCGCATCCTCTATTGTAATCTCAGGATCTGCCATAATCATAGAAACAGACTTTAGCCCACTTCTGATAGTATCAATAACCTCAGAGGCTTCATCCTGAGCCATAATGGTAGGATTAGCTTTCTGATTACCAAGTTTTTTTACACCTGAGTTTACCCTCTCTACTTGCTGAGAAAATTGCCGCTGGAGATCAAGGTTTTTCTGGAGTGTTGCCGCCATATTATCCTTAAGGGTTAATTTTGCTCCAAACTCTATCATGTCAAAAACACCTCCTTTCTCTCATCAAAGTTAATGTAGGTTTATAGCTTACTCATCTGGATTATCCTTAGCAGGAGTAATACCCATTTCTTCCAAAATACCCGATGCAGAAAACTCCTTACGCCTTGCATTTTCTTTTGCCTCAGCAATAAGATCCGCATGATCTTCTATATACATTTCCTTAGCATTACAGTAAGCGGTATAGGTTTTTTTAATTTCCTGTAACTCAGCCATTGCCGACAAGTATCGCTCATCTTGCCTAACCCATTTATCCATAGCCTCAGCAATAGCCTCCGCAAGATTGATACCAAATAAGCCTCCAATTTTGGAAAACTCTTTTCTATACTTGCGCTCTTGAGCCTCTTTTAAGAGCTCTACTGTTTCCTCGCCGCTTGTTATAGACACCTCAAGCTCCTTAATTCCACTCTGGATCTCTAAAATACTCTTAGTTTCATATACTTCATGACTAAGAGCTATCAGCTTTTTTGCGTGTTTTTCATGTTCACGGCGTTTGAATGAAATCATAGCACAGGTATTTCCAGCCTGCTTAGCCTCCTCATAAGAGGCAAATATACCTTTAGGCTTAGGCTTTTCAGCAGGCTCCCCATGATAATCTCTCAAGCCTTTGAATAAAAGCTCCTTAGATCTCATGTTCATCTCCAATGCGCTCATGTTTTCAGTTTCTACACTCATGATTAAAACCTCCTTAATGATTTTTGATATAGGTTACTATACTACTTGCGGTTATTCTTGTAAGAGGTCTACCTCTGCTATCTTTCATGATACTAGGAGCTCTTTTTAGCTCTCCACGCCGCAGGAGATTATATATTGTAGACCTACTTACTCCTAACATTTCTACAGTTTCCTTTACCGTTTTCACCCTTTCCTGCAATTTGCACACCTCCTCAAAGATCTCCCAATAGATAAGGCACATTCTGGACAAAAAAGGCATAACCTTAGACAAAAATATTATTTTCAGCATAATGCACAAAGGAAAGAGCCCAGCCGTTAAGCTGAGCTCCTTACAAAGTTACTCTATAATTCAAAATTCCCATCCTCATCATAAGCCCCAGCTATGGAGGCAAACTGTACCCGCTGAGAGCTGTTAAGGCTACTAATAGGGATCTCTATCTGTGCTTTTCGTTTCTCCTGTTCTGGAGTATCGTATGGATGAGTAACCTTTCTACTCTTATTTCTCCTGCCATCAGTATAATAGGGATCATGCTCTCTAAGCCATCTATCAGCCTCATCCTCTTGCCTTGCAATTATAGGCATATCACTGTAACCCTCCTTAGTGTAAAATATCTCTAGATCTCAGGCTCCGCCCTTTTCTTTTAGAAAAGGATTTTCTCTTAGTGGATCTTCTTATTTCTATATTGTTATATTGATAGACATTTTGTCCCTAGTAATCCAAATACTATGGACAAATTGTCTGTAGTATTAAGGACAATTTGTCTGTAGTAATTTTCAAGTACAGACAAATTGTCCCTAGTAATTCTGCCTTAAAACACCCTATCAGCCTCATCTCTAAGTTTGCATGATCTTTTTGTTTTGCCGTTTAGTTTTGTGAGATTTTCCCAAAACTCCGAGAGATGTACAATAGCCGCAAGCCCCTTATGAACAGTAGAGCACCGATCCGCCAAAAGTTTTAGGGGATCAGGATTTACTCTGTAATAGTTTCTTTTCAAACCGTTTTCAAGCTCAGCCTGTTTTATCTCTATCAAGCTCTCATCATGGAGTTTATGTACAATCCTCTCCACACTTTTAGTAGTACAGCCCAGAGATTGACTGAGAGCCTCATAACCTCCAAAGTAGCACCCTTTACCGCTCTCATTCGTGCTATAGGCATAAATAAAGGCATACACTAAAAGATCGTTACCACTTAGCCCTAACTCTACAGGCATCCAGCTATACACTGTATAAAAGCTGTCTGGATTAACTATCTTTTTGGTTCTAGCCATTATTTATCCCCATTCCTCTCAAACTCAAGCTCACTTACAGCCACCCCCAGCACCTCAGCCGCCTTTTTCCACTTTGTCAAAGTAGGAGTACTACGCCCCACCTCCCAATTCGATATTGTCATAGTAGATACACCAATCAGCTCAGCTAGCTCTCTCTGAGAGTAGCCCCCGTGCTTTTTCCTTGCCTCTTTCAGTTTCATGATTTTAGATACCTCCATATTTTTTGATGTACTCAACATAATCACAAAGCCTCAAAAGATTTAGAGAAAACTATAAAAAAATTATTAAGCGTCCGTTTACAGCTTTCAATTTCCCAATAAAAAGTAGAGGCGTGAGATAGATCAGCCCATCTCACGCCCGTTATTAGCCTTTTTAATTACCATTTCAGCCCATGCCTGAGCATCATCCCAGCCCTCTAAGGTATGCTTAGCCTCACTAAAGAGGAGCCGCTTAGTAATGCCCTCATTACCCTCTATCAGAACATCCTCACGCTTAGGATCTCTTGCTATCCGCTGGAGGTGAAATCGGAACATTACCAGAAAATCCTTAATATCAGGCTCAGCTAAGTAGATCTCATAAGTTTGAGCTACATAGTTAGAACACCTAACCCAGAGGGTAAGAGTAGGGCAATAACACTCATAGCAATCCTTAGATACCAAGCGGCTCAGCGTTTCTCTCAGGAGCTCAAGCTGATCCAGAGGGCTAGCCCCAGAGAAACGCTCTAAGAGGGTAGCTACAGGCTCTACCGCCTTACAGCTCCTATAGAGCCGCTCATAGAGCTCAGCTCTCTCTTTTATCGTCATTGACTACCTCCAGAGCTATCTCCAGCCCATCTATCACGCCCTCAAGGTAAGCGATACGCTCAGCCCCCTCAGTTAGTAGCTCACCCATATACATCCGCTTATAATTTGCTATCAGCTCTCTCAGCCTATCCGCCATCTCTTAGCCCTCCACACAGTAAGCAAGGTAAGCCGCCTTGATCCGCTTACAATGGTAACTGACTGAGGCGGGAGTAATACTCAGAGCCTCAGCCACACCCCCATTAGTGTAGCCATCTAAGAACATTTGAGCTACCGCTTTAGCCGTACCGCTGAGGCTTTCAATAAATTCTCTCAGTTCTAATCCGCTGTAATCGTCATAAGTGGCTCTCTCACGGTTGATCTCTTCCAGCTCCTCATAGCTTACGGGCTCTACACCTTTACCCCTCTTGAGCCGCTTAGTCTCATTGTAAAGGCGGTTTAGCTCCCTACGGATAAAACCTTTTAAGCAAGTGGAAAAAGTGTACCCTCTGGAGGGATCATAGCAATTAGCCGCTTTCCAGAGAGCTTCATAGCCTATCACCATGAGATCCTCTAGATCATAGCCTAAGATCTTATAGCTACTTACTATGAGGTGGATAACGCCCTTGTTTTTCTGCATGAGCTCAACTAAACACTCCTCATCTTGAGTTTTCTGGAAAAGCTCAGCAAGCTCCTCATTGCTGTAATCATGTAATTCTACTGTAAAAGCCCTGTATTTTTCCTGCATATCCTTTACCTCCTGTTTCATGACTTTGCATTGGTAGGTATACCTACCATCAATATTATATGGTAGGTATACCTACTTGTCAAGCCCTTTTCCTCAAATTGAGTAAAAGAATTGAAAAGAAAAAGGATTATTGTTATAATAGGGGTATATTAAAATGGTGAGGTGGGATCATGCCAACATCTAAGGAAAAGCTAGAATATATAGATAAATGGCAAAAAGAAAATATAGAAAGGATCGTTATAAAAGTTGCCAAGGGTAAAAAGGCACAATATCAGGTTTTAGCTGAGAAAGCCGGAGCTAAAAGCCTTACCGCCTACATTACCACTCTACTTGAGGAAAAGCTAAAGGAGGAGCAATAAGCCCCTCCTTTTTCTCTGCCTTATGCCTTTCTGCTAAATTTGTCTCTCAGCTCACCCAATACCAATACCGCCAGTAGGATTAGTGTAGCATAGTCTACCCAGCTCTCAGAGCCTCTAGGAGCCTCTGTAGGCGTTTCTGAGGGGAGAGTAGAGGAAGATACTGCCATAGTCTCTACCGCCTCTGTAGGGCTTTCTGAGCCCTTATTTGAGCTGATAGATATACTCACTCCATCCGCTGTATACTCATAGATCACATCTACTCCCTCTGCATCTATATGGATATTTTGATCTACTCTCTGATCCTGAGTACCTGTAGCCCCTATAGGCTCTTGAGCGGCTCTCTGAGGCTGATCCGCCTGAGGTACAGATACATTTACGGTAATAGGCTGAGAGCCGCTCTGAGTGGCTACAGGAGCCGCCTGAGAGCCCTCATCCTCCGCCGTATAGTAATTGTAAGTAGTGGTATTATTGCTGTTTTCCGTCCTAGAGCTTTCGCTCCTGCTGGAGCTATTATCTACAGAGTTGTTATCCGTATTACTCACCCTTGAGGAATTATCCACCGTAGAGGAGCTGGTACTTTCGCTGTTGTCTGTAGTGCTATGATCTGAGCTATCGGTAACAGTTGAGGAGCTATTATCCGTAGTGCTGTGATCTGAGTTATCTGTAGTGCTGTTATCGGTTTGGCTATTGTCGGTACTCCCTCCAGAGCCGCCTTGCTCAGGGTTACTAGAGGTAGAGGGATCTGGATCACCTGAGCCGCCCTCTGTAGGAGAATCACCGCCCTCAGTATCCTCAGGGGGAGTAGTGGGATCTTGCTCATCTCCAGAGCCGCCCTCTGTATCACCGCCTGTAGGGTTATCCTCTCCGCCTGTAGAGCCGCCTCCCTCATCTCCAGTATCACTACCGCCCTCAGAGGGGTTAGAGGGATCAGGATCAGAGGGCTCTCCGCCCTCAGTACCGCCAGTTTCTCCACCCTCCTCAGGGTTAGTAGGATCACCGCCCTCAGTGCCGCCAGTATTGCCGCCCTCCTCAGGCTCAGTAGGGGGAATAGGTTTTTCATTGGATACCCCAAACTTGAGATACTCCCCAGAGCCTCCTACAGAGGAATTTGTATCATCTTGCCAGCCGACAAAATATAATCCCTTATCACTGAGGAGCTTATCATATACCTCTGCTGTATCGCTGTTATTCATGCTCCCAAGATTAGCAATATCTGCACCTTGTATAGTAACCTCATTCTGATATATGAGGGAGTTAGACAGGATCAAAGAGCCATAATTTGAGATCCCTCCGCCTATTCTCGCATGATTTGAGAATATAGTGGTATCCCGTATATAGGTAGTCCCTACAGAATTACTAAGATAAATGGCTCCGCCCTCCTCATCAACCCAGCCATCACTAAAGGTACAATTTTCTATCTGTAGCACATCTGAGGAGGCGTTATATATATGGCTCCCATACTTAGCACTACAGCTCTTAAAATCGCAGTTGTGGATTGTCATATCACCAGAGGCAATATACATAGCCCCTCCAATACCGCCCTCACCGTTATAGCAATCGTAGAAAGTGCATCCATCAAATACAGCAGTTCCATTCACCTCAATAAACGCATCATCACCGCCTACATTAGGAGCATTACCGTTAAAAATAAAGGAATTGATCTTTGTTTCTATGCTGTGATCTGGATCACCTGCAAAAACAAGTTTAGCCCCTATATCCATCCGCCTTAACTCAATATCTCTGTATCCAGCATCCAGTATAGCCCCTGAGGGAATTAAGATTGTTCCCCTTATGCCGATCACATCCCCGCTTTGAGCCCCCACAATTTCAGAGTAGAGCCAGCCATAGCTATTTACAATAACTGAGGGCTCCTTTGGGCTAATAGCTAAGGCTCCCATTGTGTGACTGAGGAGCAATATTAGCACCAGTGCCAACATAGCTCCTCTCCGTAACATCTTACGCATGATCTAAAACCTCCTGTAAAGTATTGTATTTACGGCTAAGCCGCATAGCTCACATTATACCTTACATCAGAGGAGGCTTTTACCCTGCAAGCACAAAAAAGGAGCTAGATCCCTAGAGATCCAGCCCCTCATAAGAAACTACCTAAAATGAAAAAGCACCATTAGCGGCGTTTACAATAGTCCGTTTGTGCCTGAAATCATATCAAAAATGTCCTCTGACTTCTGCTTTCGGGTATGATGAACGATAAGCATTGTAACTTTGTAACTGTCTGATAAAGCTTTCAGTCTTGCTACAATATCATAATCACTTGCGTAACTGTAATCTGCTCCGCCAGCTTCACGAACACGCTTTAAGGTGTCTATGATTATTAAACCTGTGTCGGGGTGTTCCTGCATAAATCCTCTGATTTGTTCTTCCAAACCACCATTGACCGTTTTGCACTCCGTTGCAAAATATAAATTGCCTGTTTCTTCTGCACCATACATCTGAAATAATCGTTTCTGCAAACGAGGGTAATCATCTTCAAGAGCAAAATAAAGCACCGTTGCTTTTCGCACCTTATAGTTCTACAATGGCGTGCCTGTACTGATATGATAGGCAAGCTGTGCCATCATAAAGCTTTTTCCCACTTTCGGAGAACCTACAAAAAGATAAGTTCCCCTCTGAAGCAAACCGTCAATCAATGGCGTCTGAATATCAAACACCGTTTCATACAGAGCTGCCATTGATACTGTCTTAAGATACGAGGGAGATAACTGCCGTAGCATCTCCCTCTGCATTTCTTCAAAACCCTTGATATTTTCATCGTATTCGGATATACTATTGTCAGTACATTTAGAAAGTGACTGCTCCGTATCTGTTGCCGCAGATACATTCGGAGTGGTCATTTCTTTTTTATTCTCCATTCTCCCCATCTCCTTTCATTCCTCCGAGGATAACGGCAATCAGTTCAATCACATTAAGCAATTCCTCGTCCACACCTTTTCCTGCTTCAATCCTCTGTAACTCTGTAAGAACAGCCGCAAGTTCTGTTTTAAGAGCCTTATATACTCTCGGATTCCCCTGTACTACCACATCTTGATTTAAACAGCGGCGGTAACAGTATTCCTGCTTCGGCAGTCCTGATAATGCTACCGCTTTGTTAATAAGTTCATTTTCTTCAGGCGATACCCGAAACCCTACTGTGATATTTCTCCATCTATTTTTGTTATCTCTGTTTTTCGCTGACATTTTAAAAATCTCCTTTCCCCAAGTCATCTAATTTATTTGCCATTTCCGTCTGCTTTGACGGAAATAAGTGAGCATACTGATAAGTGATTTCAATACTTTCGTGTCCGACACGGTCTGCTATCGCCACCGCAGAAAATCCCATATCAATCAGCAAACTAATGTGACTATGCCTTAAGTCGTGAATGCGAATACGCTTCACTCCTGCGGCTTTTGCCCCTCTGTCCATCTCGTGATGAAGATAGCTTTTCGTTACTGTAAAGATACGGTCTTTCTTTTTCAAGCCGTAGAGCATACCGAGATATTCCTGCATTTCCTCACAGAGAAATTTCGGCATTTTAATTGTTCGATTGCTTTTCTTCGTTTTCGGAGTGGTAATCACATCTTCGCCGTGCAAACGCTGATAGGATTTGTTAATCGTAACCGTTTCCTTATCAAAGTTGAAGTCGGCGGCAGTCAGAGCCAATAACTCACCCTCACGAATACCGCACCAATAGAGCATTTCAAAAGCATAAAAGGAAACAGGCTTATCCATCATCTCAAAGGCAAACTTTTTGTATTCTTCTTTTGTCCAGAATTTCATTTCCTTGTGTTCCTCACTCCCCATATTTCCCACCTTTGCCGCAGGATTGGAACGCAGTTCATAATAGCGTACAGCGTGATTGAAAATAGCTGATAATTGATTATGAAGCGTTTTCAGATAGGTCTGTGAGTACGGCTTTTTCTTTTCGTCACGGTGGGCAAGCATTTCATTCTGCCAAGTGATAATCTCCTTTGTGGAAATCTCGCTGATTTTCAACTTGCCGAAAAAAGGCAGTATCTTCGTGCGAATGATATGCTCCTTTGTCAGCCAAGTATTTTCTTTCAGACGGTTTTTCACATCATTGATATACAGTTCTGTAAAAGCTTCAAAACTCATATCAAGGTCGGAAGAAGTCTGCAACTGAAACATTCGCTCCCATTCCTGTGCTTCTTTCTTTGTGGCAAATCCACGCTTGCATTTCTGCTTGCGTTCGCCTTTCCAATTTACATAGCGAGCCATCACATACCAAGTGCCGTTGTCCTCATTTTTGAATACTGGCATTATTTCATCTCCTTTCCTGCTCCGTAGAGCCTTTCATAAAAATACTGGCGGTTTACACGCCCTGCAATCGTAACAAAACCCTTTGCTTTTAATTCTTCATTTAATTGTCGGATAAGTTTGTAAGCATAAGGCTTTGATACATCAAGCTCCCGTGCCACATCATCTGCACGGATAAATCTGTTTTCCATACAATCCTCCTTTCTTTTTACTAAACATAATAGTTTAATTTTGTGTTCTAATTATACTAAGCAATTTTGCTTGTGTCAAGTGGCTGCAAAGAAAATATTAAACTTTTTTGTTTCATTTTCTATTGACTTTTCCTAAACATATCTGCTATACTGTTTGCAGATACATAAACAAGGAGTGAAACATTATGGCTATCGGCGAAAGAATACATTTTTTCAGACTTATGCGTGGAATGACACAGAAGTATCTCGGTACTGCTGTCGGCTTTCCCGAAAGAAGTGCTGATGTTCGTTTAGCACAGTACGAAACAGGATCAAGAACCCCTAAGGCGGACTTGACTGCTGCCTTGGCTCAGGTACTGGATGTCTCACCCCATGCCCTCTCCGTCCCGGACATAGACTCCTATGTGGGGCTCATGCACACCCTGTTTACTCTGGAGGACAACTACGGGCTTAAGATCAGCGTGATGGATGGAGAAGTCTGCTTGAAGGTCAATGTGCGGAAGAATAAGGATGCCGCCCAGCTGCACGAGATGCTCTGTTCCTGGAAGCAGGCCGCTGTCATGTTGGAGGAAGGTGAAATCTCCAAAGAGGACTATGACAAGTGGCGCTACCACTATCCGGAGTTTGACAAGGCCCAGAACTATGTGAAGGTGCCGCCCCAGGATCTCATTTGACCCTCTCACTTGTAGGCCATGAGAGGAGCCATTTGTTGCACAGAATAATTACAAAAAGAAAAAGAGAGCTAACTGACTAATCAAAATCAGTTAGCTCTCTTTTTATGAATAATGAAAAAATGTTGCCATTTCGTTGCCACAGAGGGCATCAAGCCTTAGAAAACCCAGTCATTCTGGGCTTTTTCGGGCCTCTGAGATTATTCCCATTCTTAAGTGCAAAGCAATCATTAAACAACTTCGTTTAATAAATATTGCTTCTCGTGGGAAAATATGGTTTCAATTACACATTTTTGTTTAGTTATCACAGCTTGTGCTATCAAAAAGCTATCAGTCATTTGCTATCAGTCATAGCTTGGTTTATTTCTGATCGCTTTTGGTTTATTATAGCATAATCACCCTTTAAAATCAACACTTTAAAGCGATAAAATAATTATGCTTTATGAACCAAGCAACTAATCGAAAAAATGTCACGTTTTTAGGCTTAATAAGGTACTGTTTATGCGCCTTTTGGGAAGCAAAATCTGTTATGAAGGGTAAATGTGTTTAGGCGTTACGGATAATCTTAAAGCATAGATATAATCTTTTTTTCAAGTAATATCTGCAATGACCTTTCGGACAATCATTTTAAATATCGAACACAATTTCCTTTATTCGTATTTTCCGTTCTTTTGTTTTACATATTCATATACTTTTTCTGACCATTCCCAGATATCCTTACAATTATTCGGGATGAAATGAACCTTTGACTTTAATTCTTCGGGAATATGAGGGTACAAAGCCTGATAATGATTCGTCGGCGCTATGATCGCAGAAACCCAATCTTTGAGCACAACTTCATTTTTGACCTTTAACGGCAGAACGCCCTCGAAAACCGCATCGGTGTGCTTGATGAGCTTATCATACCGAAAGAAAAACCGCACACCTGGCGTAAAGCCTATGCTCAAATCATTCTCGTCGGGAAACCTTCCGAGCTTTCTCTCCATCACCAGACGATCGCCAGCCTGACAGTTACCCCAAGCAAACATGATGTATTCAAAATAATCCGCAGGATCATTCGCAGCATTTCTGCGCTCCGTTCTGAGTTTGTCGGCACTCATCCTGCGCGCCAAAACGGGAGAAAGCAGACTTCCGCAATCCAAAATTTTAATTGCATTATCAACCGAAGTCGTGTGGCACACAAAATCTGTCATACAACCCTTGTATTTCGGGCAGGCGGTGCATTCCTCAATCTTATCGGGAGGTGCCATACGAACACCGCTTTGATAAATTCGTCTGTAACGGTTAATTGTATCAATTATATCTTTTTCGGCTTCAATTTTACAGCTCCTGCCGTTGGCTTTTTCGTATGCAATAAAATCCAGCACCGTCTGCATTTCCCAATCGGTAATATCGGGAAATCGGGACAGCTTTTTGTAAAACACACCATCCCAACATTCCGTTACGTCAAATTGTCCGATTTTAATCAGCAACTATCTTTCCTCCTCAATCATAATATTTCTTTATAACAGGTGTTCAATTCTACAATTTGTATTGCATAAAGTTATTGTTCTTTTCAAATCCAAAATCAGAATACAAAAGAACACCCATATCTGAAGCGGTGATTTGAACTGTTCCGCACCCCTGTTTTTCGGCTTCGTCAACTACCTTTGAAAGCAATGTCTTTGCGATGCCTTTTCTTCGATAGGCTTTATCTGTAAACATACTTGACAACAGTCCGATTTTACCGCTTGGGCAACCGAAATACGGCGGCTTTTCCACGATAGACATTCCGCTTGTGCCGATAATCCTATCGTTATCTAAAGCAAGCCAAGAGATAAACGTACCGTCTGACAAATGACGAAGATAATAATCTCTTAAAGTAGGCTCAAGGTCAATTTCATCCTTTGCACCTTCCTCACGCAGTTGATGAATGCGCATTTTGATAAATATATCAAGATCATTTTTAGTTAGTTTTCTGTATGTAATGTTCATAATCTCACCTAAATAATTCTGTTATCTCCGCTAAATTATTGACTATATAATTGGGTTGTTCTTCTACTGTTTTCGGCTCTGCGTAACTTCCGAATCCTTGTTTGATCCACACGGTTGTCATTCCGATTTTATTGGCAGAAATGATGTCGTTATCTATCCTGTCACCGGCCATTACCGCTTCTTCAGGCTTGCATTCCGCACGAGCGAGAGCAATTTGGAAGATTCGCAAATCGGGCTTTGCGACACCTTCCTCGGCAGAAGCAATAACAAGATCAATGTGTTTCAGTAATCCGAGTTTCTCTAAACGTTCCTCGCTACCCAAGTTCTGATTAGCAATAATGCCGATTTTATAATGCTTGCTTAACTCGCTTAAACAATTCTTTGCTTCGGGGTAAACAAACTCATCATCGCTGTTCCAAGGAGCCATTTTCAAGCCGTATGCTTCAAGCGCCTTGTTGTAACCGCTTAGATTGTATTTTGAAATTTCCACCATTTTATTGTAAAAATCATCATAAGTGACATTTGTGCCTGTTATAGTTCTTTCTATTCTATTTTGATAAGCAACGCTTTCATCTACCAGCGTTGAGCCAATATCAAAGAAAATCCATTTTATATTTGCAAGTATCATCTTATCTGGTTCCTGATAGAATAAAGCCAATTAGCTTTTCAACATCATCAAAATCGTCGTAGTCACCTACGATACCCTCACGATGATATACAACACCGTTTTGCTCATTGCGTTCAAGGCAATTCAATAATACATCTTCACCGTAGCGCTTTGCAAACAGCGTAAAGCCATACGGTTTATTTTTTGAGAGCAGTCCCTTGTGACAATCCTCCGGGCACTCATAACAATGCGCTACGCTCTTTTCAAACGAACATTTGCGATTTTCACACCAATCCTTATCGGGACAATCTCCCGAATTACAACCGCTGCAATGCTCGTTTTCGCTGCAAAGACAACAAGCGAGACCGCAACGGGCTATGCCTAATTCTCTCTTCATTGTAACTGCTCTCCTATCAATTATTAATCCAATCCATTCAACCGAATGTCGTTCAATTCCTCCGCCGTCAAGCAGCCGGATTGATATAAACGCAAATATTCTTTTGATACATCAGAATCGAAAATCAGCACATCGTCCGAGTTGATGGTAACATTTACCCCTCTGCGGTAAAGCTGCGCTATCGGGTGATGAGCCATATCTGGGACACGTCTTAACAGCACATTGCTTGACGGCGTGATATTCAATCTGATGTTGTTTTCCACAAGAAAGTCAATCACATCTTCATCTTGAACAGCTGCGATACCGTGCTGCACTTCATTAAGATGCAATGCTTTGACAGCTGTAACAATATCTTGAGCGGTACCCCATTCGCCGACGTGCGCTTTCAGAACCAAACCGTTTTCTGCGGCTTTCTCGTAAATAGGGATAAAATTTTCAACCTGCTGTGCCAGCTCGTCGCCGTATAGATCAATAGAATAAAAGTCCTTATGTCCCCAGAAGTGCTTTAAGCAATCCTCCAAGTAATCAATCGGGCAATGTCTTGATAAACCGATTTGTAAACGCAATTCTATCTCGGGAGCAATCCTATCATTTGCCTCTTGAAAAGCATAGATAAGTTCCTCGATATCATTGTGAAAAAACTCGCCAAGCCCCCATACATCTTCACCGATTTCCAATATTGTGACACAGTCGTATTTCGCTTGCGCAAAGGTTGCTTCAATTAATAGCTTACGCCCTTCTGTACTGTTAAAACGGTTTCTGATGTATTTGGCGCTCCAAGCGTCCATCTCATTCATAGAATTTAATGTCTTTGAAATCGGGTCGATTTCATATCCGGTTTTTTCAAATATATATTCTCTGTTTCCACCAAGCACAAAATGATTATGTAAGTCAGATTTTGGAAAGCTTCGGATCGCACTTAAGTCCGCACTTTTAAGTGCGTCAGTAAAAGTCATCATAATGTACCACGCTCCTCTGCCATATCAGTTTTATTCTATCACGAATCCGATAATATGGCAATAAAAAAACGCCGCCAAGCAGGAGATTATCCCACTTGGCGGCTGTGCTTATTAGGTATAAATCAGCTCTGCGTTTACAATCTCTGTTGCACGGTTACGGATATTGTTCATTCGCTGCACCCATAGCATTTGGTTTTCTGCCTTGAGCTGTTCGGTTACAGCTTCCTTTTCGGCAAGTTGTTTAACTAACCGAAAGAACAGTTCCTCCGCCTGCTGGTCGATGTCAGCGAGGTAGGTGGTGAGCTTGCAGCTTGTCAGCAGAGTGGTGTAGCGGATTTTTTGGTGCTGCTTGATGTAGCGTAAATGCCGCTTGCCCCATATCCCGATTTCTACCTTCGGCTGTTCGGGAAGCTTTAAGCACGGCAGATAATAATCACCTTGCAGCTCGTAGTGAATACCTGTTTTCTTGTCAAAAATTCGTTTTTCCATTGTTCATCAACCTTTCATAGTATATTAGCGTGCGTCACGCTGTTTTGACTTTTTGTATCCTCTCGCCTGCTCGATAATCTCATTGAGCTTGCGCTTACCGAAAACCTTTTCCAACAAGCGATAGGCTTTATTTTTCTCACGGAGTTGATTATTTAATTCCCTCAACCTTGAATTCTCGTGTTTCAGACTTTTGTTTTCGCTGTACAATCTGCCGTTCAGATTGTTGATGCGGTGATAGTTTTCCCAACCTAAATAGCTTTTTGTTACCGCAGATCGAACAAGATTTTTCAGCCGCTGGATTAACGGATCTACAAACTTTTTCTTATAGCTTTTTGCCGTCATCAAGCCCTGCGGTTCCGAGAGTTGAAGTTCGGGATTATTGTCAAGCTGATGTTCTATACTGTCGAGTGAATCCGTTGCTTCTTTGATTTTTTCAGCCGTCGCTTTCAGTCCTTTGACCTCCAACTGCTTTTCCTCAATCTCCCGGTCGAGCTCGGCGACCTCTTTGGCTCGCTCCTGCTTTTTGTAATCAAGGACGGACAGGTGCTGCTCGTGGGTACCCTTCTGTTCCCACTCGATACCGTGCCGCTCCATAATCTGAGCGAGGACTTTCTTTTCGGAAAGTATCCAGCGATTCAGTTCGTTGTCGCTTTTGCCCTCGCCTTTGAAGCCCATATTGAGCAGAGCCTGTTTCAGCGAAACTCTTGTTTCCAAACCTCGCTTGCTCCCGGTTGTGTACGGTACAAAGTCGATATGGATATGCGGCGTCGCTTCGTCCATATGAAGGTGAGCTGAGAACACTCTCAGGTAGGGATTACGCTCTTGGAAGCCCTGATAGTATTCGTCGAGGATTGTTCTCGCAAGCTCGGCATACTCGCCTGTCGCCGACATATCGTCCTTGTTACCGATTTGGAAAATGATCTCGTGGAACAGCTTTTCCTGCTTTCCGGACTCGATGTGCTTGTAGTAATCTGGAATTATTCTGTCCTTGCGTTTCTGCTTATCGTTGTACTGTTTCAGAGCTTCATCAAACATTTCGTGATACACTTTCTTGATTGGCTCGTTACAGTAATCTATATTGAGGTGGGTACGCTCGCTGTCCACATTCTCAGCCGTAAACGTTCGGCTGTTGTGTGTGACGGAGCCTTTACCCACCATTGCACTAATCGTTCTCTTCATTTATCTACCTCAAATCTCTAATAATATTCATCTATCTTTTTACTGAATTGCTTACTCGGGTTCTGTTACTCTTGCCAAGAGTAACTCAAAAGCACTTTTGACAGCAGGGCTATCAAAAATGCAACCTGCGAGCAGGTTTTGCGCTCTTCGAGGAGCAGGGCAGCCCTTTGAAAAGGACTCCCTGCACCCCGCCTAAACTTTAGTGCGTGACGATCCGTGACGATGGTGACGATGTTTTTGACACATCGCTATCTCTAAAAGACCGTCACGGTCGTCGCACATCGTCACGCCGACGAAGCATTCGCTTGCTGTTCACGGTGAAGCGTGATTACCCTGCCGCTGTGAGTATGCCTGTTAGAATAACGGATACCATATTCATTGAATAGCCTTGCGGCATTGATATTAAGCTTTAGCGACAAAGCGTTTGGTTTCATATCTACGCCGAGCCAACTGACCAGCTCTGTCGGTGAGCCTTGCCAAGCAGGACTGCTCTCAGAAAACTTTTGAGAGATAACTTGGAGCAACGGCTCCGGTGGCTCTTTCCATAATTCGGTTTCCGTCCTCTCGAGCTCCCATATCAGATTATCGGGATTGCGGTTAAGGTATAGCTTCTGATCCTGTTGGTCTCTGCCGGATATTTCAAGCGTAGCTGCGTTTGCAGTTCGCTTTTCTTTTTGCAGAACAAACGCTCCGTCGGCTGCGCCGAGCAAGCCGTTGGTTCCCGAAATCATATCAAAGCTGTCATCAGACTTTTGCTTGCGTGTATGATGAACGAGTATCATACAGATTTTGTTATTGTCGGCAAACCTTTTCAGCCTGCTGATAATCTCATAATCATTCGAGTAGCTGTAATCAGAGCTTACCTCACGCACCTTTTGCAAGGTGTCAATGATTATGAGCTTGGTGTCAGCGTGTTTCATTATAAAACTCTCCAACTGCTTGTCCAAGCCGTCGTTCAGCTGACTTGCCGAAACAGATAAGTACAGGTTGTCGGCGCTGTCGGTACCAAACATCTGATACAACCGCTTCTGCAAGCGACTGTAATCATCTTCAAGGGCAAGGTAAAGCACCGTACCCTTGCTGACCTTGTAATTCCAAATCGGCGTTCCGGTGCTGATATGATAAGCGAGCTGCGCCATCAAAAAGCTCTTGCCGATTTTCGGCGAGCCGACAAACAGATACAGTCCGCTGTACAGCAAACTGTCAACGATCGGCGGTCTGTTTTCATATACAGTGTCGTACAACTCAGTCATAGAAACGGTGTGCAGATAATTTTCGTCAAAACAATTTAACTCCAAACTATTGAAATCAGACAAATCATCTGCTATACTTGTATCAAGATATTTTGTTGATGACTGCTCATCACCTGCGCCAACAGGTGTGCTATGAGCGGTCATTTCATTTTCATAACTCATTTACATTCCTCCTTCATTCCGCCGAGGGTAACGGCAATCAGGTTGAGCGTATCGAGTATTTCATCTGAAACCGCTCCTCCATTGCTGATACGCCGCAGCTCCCCGTAAATATCTTGCATTTGATTTTTGAGAGCCTTATACACTCTCGGATTACCCTGCACGATAATATCACGCTGCAAAGTGCGCTCAATGAGGTAATCTTGCTTGGTTAAACCTGACAGAGCGACAATTTTTTCAAAATGCTCCCATTCTTCCGGCGATACTCTGAACGCCACTGTTTTACTGCGCCAGCGGTTGTGGCGGTCTAAATTTTTTGCTGACATATTTTAACCTGCCTTTCCGAGATCATTAAGCCTATCTGCCATATCCTTTTGCTTGGACGGGAACAAGTGTGCATAGCGATAAGTAACATCTATGCTTTCGTGTCCCAGCCTATCGGCAATGGCTAAAGCTGAAAAGCCCATTTCAATCAACAAAGAAACGTGTGAATGTCTGAGGTCGTGTATTCTGATACGCTTAACCCCGGCTTGCTTCGCTCCTCTGTCCATCTCGTGATGAAGATAGCTTTTTGAAATCGGGAATATACGATCGTCTTCGCCACGGCTGTAAAACATTGATAAATAGTCCTGCATTTCTTCACAAAGGAAATCAGGCATATTTATCGTGCGATTGCTCTTTTTGGTTTTCGGCGACGTAATAATGTCCTTACCTGCCAAATGCTGAAATGATTTGTTGATGGTGACCGTTTGAGCTTTGAAATCAAAATCCGCCGGTGTGAGAGCTAACAACTCACCCAATCGGATACCTGTCCAATACAGCATCTCAAACGCATAGTATGAAACAGTCTTGTCCATCATCGCTTCCGAGAAGCTTTTATATTCTTCAAGCGTCCAAAACTTCATCTCCTTGCTTTCCTTTTCACCCATATTTCCTGCGATGGACGCAGGATTGGTACGCAAGCCGTAGTATCGCACAGCGTGATTGAACATAGCGCTGAGCTGATTGTGAACGGTACGGAGATACGTCTTGGAATATAGCTTCCCGTGCTTATTTTTGAGCGTCCTTATCTCGTTTTGCCATTCAATCACGTCCGTTGCGGATATGTCACAGAGCTTTCTATCCTTGAAATAAGGAATAATTTTACCCTCGATGATGTTTTCCTTTGTCTGCCAAGTGTTTTCTTTAAGCCGAGGCTTTATATCCTTTTTATATAGCTCATAGAAACTGCCAAAGGACATTGTTACATCCGTTTGCTTCTGCAATAGGAACTCACGTTCCCACTCCAGCGCTTCGTGCTTTGTTGCAAACCCACGCTTAAGCTTTTGTTGGCGTTTACCCTGCCAATCTGTATAGCGGAATTGAACATACCAGCTTCCGCTTTTCTTATCTTTAAATGCGCCCATTTACACATCACTCCTTTTCACTATTTGTTCTGGTCGCATAAATATGATCGTGAAAAAATTTACGGTCAATTCTTCCCGGAAGTGTAAGGCATCCGGTTGCCTTCAGTTCTTTATTCAGCTTTTGAATGAGTTTATATGCGTAAGATTCGGATACGCCCAATTCCTCCGCAACTTCACTCACTCGCATAAACATAGTTCCTGACATAGACAAACCTCCTTTCATAGTAAATTATAATTTATTTCGTGTCGGAATACTTTCTGACCGCCAACCGATTCGCCCGGGCGGACATACCTTTACTGTGATATGCGACAGACAACTAAACTATATTGCTTAGTCTATTTCTATTATACTAAACATATATGATTAAATCAAGCGGATTGAGTTAGAAAAAATAAAACTTTTTTGTTTAATTTTTGTTGACAAACACTAAACATATATGCTATACTAGGTGTATCATATTATTTGAGGTGATTTGAAATGGCAATCGGCGAAAGAATAAAATACATTCGCAATTTAAAGAATTTCACACAAAAGTATCTCGGTCAGCTTATCGGATTTCCCGAAAAAACTGCTGACATTAGAATCGCTCAGTATGAATCGGGCACAAGAACTCCGAAAGCAGATATTACAAAGGAGCTTGCAAAAGCATTAGAGGTTTCACCCCTTGCGTTAGATGTTCCCGAAATTGACTCAGAGCTTGGATTAATGCATACCTTATTCGCACTTGAGGATATCTACGGTTTACAAGCCGAAGAAAAGGATGGAGAAACCAAGCTGAGTTTTTCAAACGCTTCTGTTCTTCGGGCGGTAAAGACGTGGGCAGAGCAAAGCGCCAAATTGAAAGCCGGAGAGATAACCAAGGAAGAGTATGACGAGTGGCGCTATAACTATCCTAAATATGACACTGACAGCGAATATGTAAAGCTGCCGTCAGATGACCTGAATAACGCTATGTTGGAAGCATTTGAGGACAAACTGAAAAATCAATAAACGCAAAAAAGGCATTACCGACTGCAACAAGTCAGTAATGCCTAAACTTTTATTATATAATTGTACCTGCAAACCGGAATAAACCTTAGAATAAAGGCGCTTTTGAGGGTGCTATCATTTTGCTATCATTCTTAACGCTAACCACTCAAAAAGCCACTGTTTATGCGGTTCTTTCTCGGTTTTGCCTTATTCCCACTCAATCGTTGCCGGCGGTTTGGTTGTTACATCGTACACAATTCGGTTAATCCCTTTCACTTCGTTGACAATCCGGCTGCTCACCGTTTCCAGCACGTCGTACGGAATCCGTGCGAAATCTGCCGTCATAAAGTCGGTGGTGGTGACGCCGCGCAGTGCAAGGGTGTAGTCGTAGGTGCGGAAATCGCCCATAACGCCAACCGAACGCATGTTGGTCAGCACCGCAAAATACTGGTGGATGTCCCTATCCAGCCCCGCTTTGGCAATCTCCTCCCGGAAGATGAAGTCCGCGTCCTGCAAAATGGCGACCTTTTCCGGGGTGATATCCCCGATGATGCGGATAGCAAGCCCCGGGCCCGGGAACGGCTGGCGCCAGACCAGGTATTCCTTTAATCCAAGTTCTTGCCCCAACTTGCGCACCTCGTCCTTAAACAGCGGGCGAAGCGGCTCGATAATCTCCTTGAAATCGACATAATCCGGCAGGCCGCCTACGTTGTGGTGGCTCTTGATCACCGCCGCGTCTCCCGCGCCGGATTCAATGACGTCAGGATAAATGGTGCCCTGCACCAGATAATCCACCGTCCCAATCTTCTTCGCTTCTTCCTCGAATACCCGGATAAACTCCTCACCGATGATTTTGCGCTTGGTCTCCGGGTCCGACACGCCCGCCAGCTTGCCCAAAAAGCGTTCGCCCGCGTTGACCCGTACAAAATTGACGTCCCACTGGGCAAAGGCGGCTTCCACCTCGTCGCCTTCATTTTTGCGCATCAGGCCGTGGTCAACAAAAATACAGGTGAGCTGACTGCCGACCGCTTTGGCAAGCAGTGCCGCCGCAACCGAGGAATCCACCCCGCCGGAAAGGGCGAGCAAAACCTTGCCGTCTCCAACCTTTTCCCGGATGGAGCGGATGGACGTTTCAGCATAGTTTCCCATCGTCCAGTCGCCGGTGCAGCCGCAGACGTTGTATAAAAAGTTGTGGAGCATTCGCAGGCCGTTTTCGGTGTGCATGACCTCCGGGTGGTACTGGAAGCCGTACAGCTTCCGTTCGGCGTTTTCCATTGCCGCTACCGGGCAGTCCGCGGTATGCGCAACGGCTTTAAAGCCCTCCGGCAACTTGTCAATGTAGTCGGTGTGGCTCATCCAGGAAATCCCTTCCGCCGGCAATCCGTCAAAGAGGGGAGAAGCGGTGTCGTAAAAGGTTTTGGTTTTACCGTATTCGCTGGAATCCGGCGTTGTTACATGGCCGCCCAGCAGGTAAGCCATGGTCTGAATACCGTAACAAATGCCGAGCACCGGCACGCCCAATTCAAAAATCTCCTCTGAAATGCGCGGAGAATCCTCCAAATAAACACTGTTCGGCCCGCCGGTAAAGATGATGCCCGCGGGCTTCATCGCCTTGATTTCCTCCATCGGCATTTTATATGGTTTGACCTCGCAGTAAACGCCGCACTCGCGTACCCGGCGGGCAATGAGCTGGTTGTACTGGCCGCCGAAATCCAGAATCAGTACAGTCTGATGGTTCACAACAACACCACTTTCTTATAATCTCTTCAAAAATGAATTTACTTTTGTGTAAAGACGGAAAGAACTTGTTTTTCTTTCATCATTTTACCATAACGCCGTTGCTTTTACAAGAAAAGCCAGGCGCGCATTCCCGCCAATAATTCGGGCGGTTCCGGGCACAATAACATTCAAACAGCACAAAAAACAACCATTTTCAGTTTTCCGGGGGATTTCCATGTCAAAACGCATTGTAACCGTCTTTTCCATTTTCTGTGTACTGATGTGCCTGCTCAACATCCGTGTGGCGGATCTCACCTCTTCGCCAGAGCTCAAAGAAACGGCGCAGAACCAGCGCAGCTACACCTTGACGGCGGGTAAGGCCCGCGGAAAGATTTATGACCATAAATTCACACCACTTGTGGGCAACACCGCCAAGACCTTCACAGCAGTGCTGCCGCAGGCCGAAACTGCGGCAGCACTGCTGGAAGAGGTGGATGACAGCAGACGCCAGGAGCTGTACCAGCTTTTACAGGGCGGTACACCATTCCTCACCGATCTTCTTTCGGGGGAAGATTATGATTTGGACGGCGTCACCAGCGTTGAGGTTCCGCAGCGGTACAGCGCGGGCCAGCTTGCCGCCCATGTCATTGGTTATGTCAACAGCGATGGCGCCGGTGTAACCGGCATTGAAAAAGCTTATGACGAGCTGCTGTCCTCAGCCGGCGAACAGGTGGAGGTACACTATTCTCTGGACGGCCTCGGCCAGCTGCTTGGAGACGGCAGCTCTGCGGTTACCACTACGGGGGATGGAGATTCCGGCGTTGTTCTCACGCTGGATCGGGAGCTGCAGTCCATTTGCGAAAATGTCGGTGAACGGTATATCAACAAAGGGGCAATTGTTATTATGGATCCCTCTACCGGAAAGCTCCTCGCCTGTGCCAGCTTTCCAAGCTATGCTCCGGATAATGTTGCAAAAAGCCTGACCGATGAGCGTGGTCCGTTGTTAAACCGTTGTTTTACCGCTTTTCCGGTCGGTTCGACCTTTAAGGTCACCCTTGCCTCCGCCGCGCTGGATATGGGAATGGACGCCGGAGCCGCTTACGACTGCACCGGCTGGATTGATGTGAGCGGGCAGCCTTTTAAGTGCCATCTGCTCTCCGGCCACGGCGTCATAGATATGAAAAAAGCGATGGTTGAATCCTGCAACACCTATTTTATCAATCTTGGCGGCCAGCTCGGCGCTGAAAAAATTGTAGATTACGCCCAGAACCTTGGTTTCGGGCGGCAGACCGAGCTTGCTCCGGGGCTTACTTCGGCCGCAGGCCTGCTCCCAAAAGCAAGCGAACTGCCAAATCCGGCCGATGTCGCCAACCTCTCCTTTGGGCAGGGTAGGCTGCTCGCCACACCGGTACAGCTCTGCCAGATGGTCGCCGCCGTCGTCAACGGCGGGAAAACGCCGATTCCACAACTGGTCGAAGGCACTACGGCGGACGGCGTCACGCTCAACAGCGAAATTCCGTCTGCCGCCCCCATCTACGCGATGAGTGAAACCACCGCCGGGATCCTGCGGGAATTTTTGGAATCCGCCGTAGAGCAAAAGGATAACATGATGGCAAAACCAACTCTGGTCACTGCGGCGGGCAAAACCGCTACCGCCCAGACCGGCAGCTTTGATGAAAACGGTGAGGAAATTCTCGACGTCTGGTTCGCCGGTTATTTCCCGGCGGAAAACCCAAAATACGTCGTCTCGGTCATGGTGGAGCATGGCCGTACCGGCAACCTGAGCGCCGGGCCGGTTTTTGCAAAGATTGCCGACCAAATCACATTGCTTGACGAGATCCGTGCCGAACAAGCCAAACATTGACATTCGGCTCAAAGGATGCTACAATACGATCGATATTGGAACGGCTGTGAAAAGGTCAACCCTCCTGCTTCCGTGTGTCAGAGAAAAGCCGGTTGGTGCAAGGCTTAAAACGGGGGAGAAGGAAAGCCGCCTTGGAGCTGTGCGTGCAAAACCCTTTAAGCGCACCGTCCCTCCGCGTTAAGGAGCTATAAGTGGGATTTCAAAACAGAAATCCAAGCCGGGTGGTACCACGGAAACGTCAGTCTTCGTCCCAGAATTTTTCTGCGGATGGGGACTGTTTTTATTTTTTCACAGCAAAGCCCAAATAAGACGTATTGAAAGGATGTTAAAACATTATGGAGTGGACTTCACTCAACGACCTGCGCGAGCAGTTTTTAAGCTTCTTTGAAAGCAAAAACCATACCCGCCTGCCGAGCTATCCGCTCGTCCCAATTGGCGACAGCAGCCTGCTGCTCATCAACTCCGGCATGGCCCCGCTGAAAAAGTTCTTTTTGGGCCAGGCAACCCCGCCGAACAAACGGGTTACCACCTGCCAGAAGTGCATCCGCACCCCGGATATTGAAAACGTTGGCAAAACCTCCCGCCACGGCACCTTTTTTGAAATGCTGGGCAACTTCTCTTTTGGCGATTACTTCAAGCATGAAGTCACCAAATGGGCCTGGGAGTTCATCACCGAGGTCATCAAAATGCCGGTGGACCGCCTCTGGGTTTCCATCTACCAGGACGATGACGAGGCCTTTGACATCTGGGTCAACGAGGTTGGTGTAGCGCCGGAGCGGATTGTCCGCCTCGGCAAGGAGGACAACTTCTGGGAAATTGGTTCCGGCCCCTGCGGCCCCTGTTCTGAAATCTACTTTGACCGCGGCGAGGAATACGGCTGCGGCAAGCCCACCTGCGGCGTCGGCTGCGACTGCGACCGTTATGTGGAATTCTGGAACCTCGTCTTCTCCCAGTTCAACGGCGACGGCGAGGGCAATTACGCCCGTATGGAGCACCCGAACATTGACACCGGAATGGGCCTCGAACGCCTTGCCTGCATCTGCCAGGGGGTGGATAATCTTTTTGAGGTTGACACCATCCAGAATATTATGAAACACATCAGCCGGATTGCCGGCGTCACCTATAAAGAGGATGAAAAGACCGACGTATCGCTCCGCGTCATCACCGACCATGTGCGTTCCACCGTCTTTATGGTGGGGGACGGCGTGCTCCCCTCCAACGAGGGCCGCGGCTACGTCCTGCGCCGCCTGCTGCGCCGTGCTGCGCGCCACGGCCGTCTGCTCGGCATCAAAAAGCCGTTCCTCTATGAAGTCGTAGACACCGTCATCCAGGAAAACGAGACCGCTTACCCGGAGCTTGTCCAGAAGGCGGATTACATCAAAAAGGTTGTCCGCGTTGAAGAGGAAAACTTTGAGAAAACTGTGGACAAGGGCATGGAGCTGCTCACCTCTATCCTTGATCGGATGGGCGGCAGCAGTGAAACCACCCTGTCCGGCGACGATGCCTTTAAGCTCTACGATACCTTTGGTTTCCCCATTGACCTCACCATGGAAATCACTGCGGAACGCGGCATTTCGGTTGACGAAACCCGCTTTGTCGAACTGATGAAGGAACAGCGCGAACGCGCCCGCACCGCCCACTTTGCAGGCGGCGACGTTGCCTGGAAAGACGATGCACTTGACCTCTCCGCCCTGCCTGCGACCGAATTTACCGGTTACGCCGAAACGGCCTGCAAGGCAAAAATCCTTGCACTTTCTTCGGAGAATGAGCTGGTCGGCGAAATCAACGCCGGCTCCAAGGGCGTTCTGGTGCTGGATCAGACCCCGTTCTACGCGGAAAGCGGCGGACAGGTCGCCGATATTGGCGAAATCAAAACCGCGTCCGGCGTGTTCCAGGTCAGCGACGTCCAAAAGGACGACGGCGGCCATTTCCTCCACATTGGTGAAGTGACCGAGGGAACCGTTGCCCTTGACGAGATGGCAGACGCAGCGATTGACGCCTACAACCGCCGCGCCATCATGCGCAACCACACCTCGGCCCATCTGCTGCAGGCCGCCCTGCGCAAAACCCTTGGCAATTATGTCCATCAAGCGGGGCAGCTTGTCACCGCACAGCGCCTGCGCTTTGACTTTTCCCATTTCCAGGCGCTCACCCCGGAAGAACTCAACCAGATTGAGACCGACGTCAACCGTGCCATCCTTTCCGCCGTCGATGTTAAGCTCTATGAGACCGACATCGAGTCCGCCAAAGCCAAAGGGGCAATGGCGCTGTTCGGCGAGAAGTACGGCGATATTGTCCGCGTCTGCGACATCGGGGAGTATTCCATCGAGCTCTGCGGTGGTACCCATGTGGACAACACCGGCAAAATCGGTTTGTTCAAAATCATCAGCGAAAGCTCGGTTGCCGCAGGCGTACGCCGCATTGAAGCGGTCACCGGCGCCGGGGTGCTGAACCTCATCCGGGAAACCGATGAAATGCTTGCCCAGTGCTGCCAGACCCTTAAGATCACCAATCCGGCCGAGCTGCCGGTTAAGATTGCCGCTGTGGCAAACGACCTGAAAGAAAAGGATCGCCTGCTCGACAAGATCAACGCCGAATTTGCCGAATTCCAGGCGCGCGGCGTTGCCGACAATGCGGTGGAAGTAAGCGGCCTGCGGGTGGTTTCTTTCCTGTTCCAGAATGCCCAGCCGGACGCCCTCAAAAAAATCGCCGACAAAATGATCTCCGCCATGCCGAATACCGTAGTGGTTGTTGGCACCATCCGGGACGGCAAGGGAACTCTGGTTGCCGCCTGCGGCGCGGGCGCCATTGAAAAGGGCGTTGTCGCCGGGGTGGTGATTAAGGAAATTGCCGCTCTTGCAGGAGGCAAAGGCGGCGGACGCCCCAACATGGCAATGGCTGGCGTTTCCGACCCGTTTAAGATGGACGAGGCGCTTGCGCACCTGCCGTCCCTCGTAGAAAAACTGACCGCTATTTAAATCCGCGTAAGGGAGGATTTTTGTTATGGACTGCCTGTTCTGCAACATTATTGCCGGGAAAATCCCCAGCACAAAGGTCTATGAGGATGCCCTGGTCTATGCGTTTAACGACATTGGCCCCCAGGCGCCGGTGCATGTGCTCGTTGTCCCCAAGCAGCACATTCAAAGTGCGGCGGATATCACGGCGGAAAATTCCGCTGTGGTTGCGCACATCTTTGAAGTTGCGGCCAAGCTCGCCAAAGAACTCGGCTTGGGCGAGGGATTCCGTATTGTCACCAACAGCGGAGAAAACGGCGCGCAGTCGGTTCCCCACCTGCATTTCCATCTGCTGGGCGGCGCTAAGCTCTCCGGCCAGATGGCTTAAACACAAAAATCTGTAATCGATATAATTAAAAATACAAATTGTATATTATTAAACGTATAAACATTTACAATAATACAATTTGTATTGAAAAGACGGCTGTGCGTTTTTCTTTTGTGAAGGGAGAGGCGGATGCCAGAAATCAGGATCTTAACCCGTGCAGACGCCATTTCGGTTGTAAAACCCAACCGCACGGCCGTAGATTATTATATTTTGAGGAGTCTGAAATCCACCGCTGTACCATCCCGCCGCATTCCGTTCAGAAATGGCACAGCCACCGCGTTGTGGATGAAACCCTGGTCGTGCTTTCCGGCGCGGTTGTGGTGCATTGGCTGGAAAACGGCACGACAATGTCCCGTACCGTTCCCAAAGACGCCATCCTCAAGGTTGGCCGCGCGGTGCATGCCATAGAAAATCCCTTTGAGAACCCTTCTGATTTTCTGGTGTTCCGTATGGTGCCGGACGGCGCCGATAAACGGGAGCAGATAAAAATGACAAGGTTTTGCTGGAGGAAAAAGCCCCGGCAAACCAATGATGAAGATGGAGGTTTTACCATGAAAGACACATACACCTTAAAGGTTGCGGGGCTGACCCGTGAGCTGCCGCTCTGCCCGGTCAACGAGCACCTCGACATTGCGGCGTTTGTCATGTTTACCGACGTTGAACTTACCGTCGCCTGCGCGGCAGAACTCATTAAACGGGTGCCGGAGCACGACGTCATCCTTACCGCAGAGGCAAAGGGCATTCCGCTTGCTTATGAAATGGCCCGCCAGCTCGGCGAGCGCTATGTCGTTGCCCGCAAGGGGCTTAAGCTCTACATGAAGAACCCCATCAAGGTAGATGTCAAATCCATCACCACCATGCACATGCAGACCCTTTACATTGATCAGTACGATGTTGCCCTCCTCAAAGGCAAGCGCGTCCTTGTTGTCGACGACGTCATCAGCACCGGAGAGTCCCTCTCCTCGCTGCTCGAACTCTGCAAAGAGGCGGGCGGGCAGGTTGCCGGCATTGCAACCGTCCTCGCCGAGGGGGATGCCGCAAAGCGGGATGACATCATCTTCCTGGAGGAACTGCCCCTGTTCGAAAAATAAAGAGGAAACTGACAGCAGGTGAGGTGAAGACATGCAGGTATTGGCCAAGTTTGGTTATGCGTATGCCGCCTTCCTGCTGTTTGCCTCCCTCGTGGGCGCCGGAAATCTGGTTTGGTGTTTTCCGGCGCTTTTGCTGTTGTTGACCGTGGGCGTCTGCCTGAAAAGGCTGCGGAACCACACGCTGTATTGGTGCGTTCTTTCGGCGGCGGTGCTTGCGCTCGCTTCGTTTTTCCTGTATACGTCGTTTGTCTACCGGCCGGTTGCAGAGCTGGACGGTACAACGGCTGAGCTCCGGGCCTCGGTAGTGGATGTCACCGACTGGGGCAGCTACAAAAGCTATGAGCTTTCGGTCTCGGAGATCGACGGCACGCCGGTTCGTCCCTTTGGCGTTTTGCTTTACTCCTGGAACGATGACGGCAGCATCACTTATGGCGACCGTATAACCGTTCGTGCGTCACTCTCGCTCAATGAGTCAGCGGAAGGCACGGTACTCGGGGACTATTACAAATCCCACGGTCTGTTTCTTTCAACTGACACTGTGGAGCAAGCGGTGGTGGAGCCGGGCGCTGCATACAATCTTGTATCGGCTATCCGGAGTTTCCGCACCATGTTGATGGACTCGCTTTACAACGCTATGCCCACCGACCGCGCGGATATTGTTTCCGGTATGCTGCTCGGCGGGACCACCAATCTGGACGATGCGCAAAAGGTCACCTTCAGCCGGGCCGGAGTCAATCATCTGTTCAGCGTATCCGGTCTGCACCTTTCGGTTGTCGTTCAGCTTTTTATGGTGGCGCTGTCCTGTTTCCGCATTGGAAAGCGCGGAGCTGCGGCCGCCGGCATGGTTGCCGTGCTGGGGTTTATGGCGCTCTCCGGCTTTACCGCCTCGGTGATGCGTTCCGGTATCATGATGCTTCTGCTCCTTTCCGGGCTGTTGGTGCGCCGGCACAGCAGCGGACTTAATTCCCTTGGTCTGGCCTGCCTGTTCCTGTCGCTTACGAATCCCTATATCATGTACGACGTTGGATTTCTGCTTTCGGTTTCGGCCACGTTGGGAATCCTGCTGGTTCAGGGGCCGCTTCACCGGCGGCTGTGCCGTCGTTTGGAAATCAAAAGCAGGCTGGGCAAAGAGCTTGCCTCGCTTTTTACCGTTTCGGTTTCTGCGGTTGCGGGAACTCTCCCAGTAACCGTGCTCGCGTTTGAGGAGGTCTCCCTGATCGGCCTGGTGCTCAATCCGGTGGTCAACGCTTTTGTGACCATTGTCATGCTCTCCGGTTTTGTAACAGCTTTTCTTGGGCTGTTCCCACTGTTCGCGCCTTTTGCGGCGGCAAGTGGAATGATTTGCAGCTGGGCTGTCAACGCCGTTGTCCGTGGTGCGGAACTTGCGGTCAAGCTGCCGTTTGCCTACCTTCCGGTTGGAAACCGTTTGGTGAAAACAGGGTTTCTTGTTGTGCTGGCAGTTGCCGGTGTTTGCTGGATCTTCCGCCGCAGACGCAGGACTCTTATGATGACGCTGCTGCCGGTTTCCTTGCTGCTTGTTGTACTCGCAGCGGGTGGGAGCCGTTATATCACCGATCACGCGCTGACTGTAACCACCGTCTCTGCAGGGGATTCTTCGGCAGTTCTCATCCAATCCGGCGGTGTCAACATTGTTTATGGAACCGACGACACCAGTACTGGGACTGCTCTCCGCCGCCTGCTTATGGGCAAAGGCATCCGTTCGATCGATTTTTATATCCAGCCCGGTACCGGCCGCAAGCCAAACCGGGTCACCGAACGGCTGGACGCTGTCATTCCGGTACGCCGTCTTGCCCTGGAGGAGCAGAACATCATCACCCGTTCGGTAACGGCCTCCGTACCGGAGGAGGATATGCTTCCATTGACCAATATCAGCCTGGAATATCCGGACGGCACCGAACTCCATGTGACCGGCACAGAGGATCCGGTGCTTGAAGTCATCCGGAACGGGCGGCGCGTTTTGGTCGCGCTGGATGTAAACTCCACGCTGGAAGTTCAGGATGGTTCCGCTTTGGATCTTGTCGTTGCACAGACGGCTACCTGTAATCCCGGCAGGTCCGCAGCAGAAGAGGTTCTGCTGCTTGCGCCAACCGAAGAAAACGATCCCGGCGACGAGCGCATCGCCGCCGTTTATCCGTCGAATACCGCGGTTCGCCGCTTCCTGGACTGGGAGACAGCGAACCCATAAAGGAGGTGCCGTATGGCAAAGCTGGACGCCCGCAAGCTCACGGGCGAAATCCGCAAAAACAACATTGGGGGAGCCTATTTTCTCTATGGAAGCGAGCTGTACCTGCTCAACCGCTGTCTGGAGCGGCTGCTGCAAAAGGCGGTGCCTTCCCCAAATGAGTTTAACCCCGAGCGGTTTGAAGGGGAAAAAGGAGCGCTCGACCTTTCCGCACTTGAAGACGCGGTAGACAATCTCCCCTTTATGGCAAGCTCCAAGACAGTGGTGGTGCACGACCTCAACCCGGAGCAGCTGGCCTCCGAGGATACCAAACGCCTTCAAAAGCTGGTGGAAAACCTCTCGGAAAACGTCATCCTCGTCTTTTATGTAACAGGGTTTGAGGTAAACCTTAAAACCAGCCGTAAAACCCAGAACTTCATCAAGTTCATGGAAAAGGCGGGCACGGTTGGGGAGTTTTCTCCGCTTTCCAAGCCCGATCTCGCCAAATTTCTCATGGACCAGGCTGCCAAACGGCAGTGCTTTCTCTCTGCCGCGGCGGCTGATCGCATGATCGACCGCTCCGGCTCGGATTTAACCAACCTCCTCTCGGAGCTGGATCAGCTCATTGGTTTTACCGGAGAAGGGGAGATTACCATTGCCTCGGTGGATACCCTCGTCCCCCAGACGATGGACGCCACCGCCTTTGACCTTGCCAATACGCTGCTGCGCGGCAATTTAAGCGGTGCGCTGGGCATCGTAGGCGAGCTCAAGGCCCAGCGCGCCGAACCCATCATGGTCGCTGGGGCGCTCAACAGCGCCTTTGTTGACCTCTACCGTGCCAAATGCGCCCTCGCAGCCGGCGCGAACGCCGCACAGGTCACAGCGGATTTCGGTTACAACCCGCGGGTTCGTTTCCGGGTGGACAACGCTTTCCGCAGCGCCGGCCGCATGGAGCTCTCCCGTTTGCGGCAGGGGATTCGCTGCCTACACGTGCTGGATTTAACTTTAAAATCCAGCCGGGCGGATGCTTTTGAATGTTTGGAGCAAACTCTGGTTAAAATTCATAGTGGGATTGAATGAGCATGGCAGGGGATAAACGCATTAAAATTGAGCCGATTGTCATTTTAGAGGGCAAATATGACAAAATTAAGCTTGAATCTTTGGTGAATACGGTTATAATAAAAACGGACGGTTTTTCCATTTTCCGGGATAAGGAAAAGCAAAAACTCATCCGTACCCTTGCGGCGGTCCACGGCGCTGTTATTGCGACCGACCCGGATGCCGCAGGCTTTCAAATCCGCGCTTTTCTGCAGTCGCTCCTCAAGGGCTGCACCATTTATCACCTCTATATTCCGGACATTGCCGGAAAAGAAAAGCGCAAGTCCGCCCCCTCCAAAGAGGGGAAGCTTGGTGTGGAGGGCGTTTCGCTGGAGATTCTGGAGCACGCGCTTGAACAGTGCGGCGTCACTGCCGGCACACCGTTTGACGCCGGCCTTACCAAAGCGGATTTGTATGAGCTTGGCCTTTCGGGCCGGCCGGAGAGCGCCACAGCGCGCAATGCGCTCAAGCGGGCGCTGAACCTGCCGGAACGCATGAGCGCAAACGCCTTGCTCGCTGTCCTCAACCGGACGATGACGAAAAATGAACTGGCCCGTTTCATTGAACAGACGGGCGCCCAGGGAGAGTAAAGATGGTTTTTTCCAGCGTCACCTTTATCTATGTGTTTTTGCCAGTGGTCCTGCTGGTTTACTATGCCGTGCCAAAGCAGTTCAAGAATGTGTTGATTCTGCTTTCCGGCATCCTTTTTTATGCGTGGGGTGAGCCAGTCTATGTGCTGCTCATGCTGTTTACCACCGCGGTGGATTACACCGCGGGCCGTTTGATTGACAAATTTGATGACAACCGCAAGGTTCGCACGGTGGCTATGATCACCGCCGTAGCCATCAATCTGGCGCTGCTGTGTGTGTTCAAGTACAGCTCCTTTGTCATTGGCAACATCAATGCCCTGTTCGGGGTGAATCTGCCGGATCCGCAGCTTCCGCTCCCCATCGGTATTTCTTTCTACACCTTCCAGAGCATGTCCTACACGCTGGATATGTATATGCGCAAGGTAAGTGTGCAGAAGAATTTTATCAATTACGCGGCTTATGTCACCCTTTTCCCGCAGATTGTTGCCGGCCCCATTGTCCGTTACCAGGACATTGCGGTCGAATTGGAGCACCGCACCATCACCCTGACCAAAATTGGGGAGGGCGTTGGTATTTTCCTGCGGGGGCTTGCCAAAAAGGTGCTGCTTGCAAACAACATCGGCATGCTTTGGACCACCGTCAAAGGAACCCCGCTCGATGAGCTTTCGGTGCTGACCGCGTGGCTCGGGATCATCGCCTTTACCTTCCAAATCTATTTTGATTTTTCCGGTTATTCGGATATGGCCGTCGGCATGGGCAAAATGATGGGCTTTAACTTCCCGCAGAACTTCAACTACCCTTATCTTTCCAAAAGCGTAAGCGAGTTCTGGCGCCGCTGGCATATCACCCTGAGTTCCTGGTTCCGGGACTATGTTTATATCCCGCTCGGCGGCAACCGCGTCGGCACCCTCAAGCTGCTGCGCAATCTTTTGGTCGTCTGGCTGCTCACCGGGCTTTGGCACGGTGCAAGCTGGAACTTTATCCTCTGGGGGCTTTACTTCGGCGTTATTCTCATCATTGAACGCTTTTTTCTTGGAAAGTACCTCAAAAAGCTCCCGGCCTTTTTGCAGGTTGCTTACTCTTTTCTGCTGGTTGTCTTTGGCTGGGTGCTCTTTGAGTTTGATAACCTCTCCAATGTTGGCGCCTATTTTTCCGCCATGTTCGGCGGCTTTGGCGCGGGCCTTGTGGATGGACAAGCGGGCTATCTGCTCTCGTCGTATTTGCTGATCCTGATTGTCTGCGTCATTGCCGCCACCGATTACCCCAAGAAGCTGGTGGAGAAAATCTCCGCCAAATTCCCGGTTGCGGTGCGCTGTGTTTCCCCGGTGTTTGAGGTTGGTCTGCTGTTTGTCTGCACGGCCTTCCTCGTCAATGCCACCTACAACCCGTTCCTTTATTTCCGCTTTTAAGGAGGTGCCGTCCCTATGTCAACTGCCAAGAAAGTGTCGGCACTCGTCTTTTTTGTCCTGATTACCGGCGTCCTGCTGCTTCTCATCTTTCTGCCCAAAAAAGAGTTTTCAGACAATGAAAACCGGGTTCTCGCCACCTTCCCAGAGCTTTCGTTTGAGAGCATTACCAGCGGCGAATTTATGAAAGGGTTTGAAACCTATGTCGCCGATCACTTCTTTCTCCGTGATGAATGGATCTCCGCCAAAACCCGCACCGAGCTGCTTGCCGGCAAAAAAGAGGTCAACGGCGTTTTTGTTCTGGGGGATCGCCTCATTCAAAAGTGTGAGGACTACGACCGCACCAACGTCGCCAAAAATGTTGCCGCCATGAAAGAGTTTGCAGAAAACACCGGGATTCCCACCTCGGTGATGCTGGTTCCCACCGCCTGTGAAATCCAAAAGGACCTGCTCGACCCCAACGCCCCGGTGCTTAACCAGAAAATGCTCATTGACAGCGTTTATACCCGCCTTTCGGATTCTCTTTCGGTCATAGACGCCTATACCATGTTATATTCTTCGAAGGACGAGTATATTTATTATAAGACCGACCATCACTGGACCAGCCTCGGCGCCTATTTTGGGTACAGTGCTGCCTCCAAAGCGTTGGGGTATGAAAGCATCCCCCGCAGCAGCTTTAACATTGAACACGCCTCCCACAGCTTTCTGGGTACCCTGTATTCCAAGGTGATTTATGACGACATGGGACCGGATACCATTGACTATTACTATTATCCCTCTCCCAAGGGCGTAGAGGTGACAACGGTTACGGTCAACCCCGGCAAAAATGAAAAGGTTTATAACAGTCTGTATTTCCGGGAGTATCTGGAGCAAAAGGACCAGTACTCCTCCTTTCTCGGCAGCAATCAGCCGGTGGTCAATGTTAAAACCGACCTTGCCGGTGGTAAAAAGCTGCTGGTCATCAAGGACTCCTACGCCCACAGCCTGGTGCCGTTTCTGACCCAGCATTATTCCGAGATCACCATGGTTGACCTGCGCTATATCAATTCGGATTTAAGCGAGCGGGTGGATTTGGCTTCTTATGATCAGGTTTTGTTTGTCTACAATGTTGAGACCTTTGCGGAAGACCAGAACCTGCCCAAGCTCAGCCTGACCAAGCCGTTGGCTTAAAGGTGCACCGTCGTTTTGTATTTCAGCGGGGCCTTCCGCCCTGGTGGGCAGGGAACCGCAGTCGCTTTTGTTTCATCAGCTTTGATTTGAAAAGAGGTATTCTACGTGAAAAAAGCAAAAATTTTGGCAGTCTGCCTCTGCGCTGCCCTCGGCCTTTCGGTCTTTGCGGGCTGCCAGGCCAGCGAAGAACCGTCGGACTCCAGCTCCCAGTCGTCCTCTTCCGAGAGCAGCAAGCCGGAACCGGTGATCAACCCCCTCACCGGAGAAGACGGTTTCAGTGCGGACGCCGTCGGCAAGCGCCCGGTTGCCGTCATGGTGAGTAACATCAAGGATTCGCTTCCCCAATGGGGCATCAGCGAAGCGGACCTCGTTTACGAAGCGGTCACCGAGGGCGGTATCACCCGCCTGATGTGTATGTACGCCGATCCATCCGCTGTGCCGAAGGTCGGCCCGGTTCGTTCGGTGCGTGAATATTACCCGCAGTTCAGCGAGCCGTTCCATGCACTTTTTGTCCATTTCGGCGGCAGCACCACCGGTTACGATGCCCTCAAGGAATACAACATTGAGGATATTGACGGCATGACGCTGTCCGGCACCTGCTTCCAGCAGGACAAACAGCGCCTTGCAAACCGCGGCCGAGAACACACGTTTTATACCGACGCTTCCATGATTGCCGCGGGAGCTGAGAAAAAAGGCTACACTATGTCCGGAAATACGCCCACAGCATTTTCCTTTGTGGAACCCGGTTCCGCCGTTTCCCTGAGCGGTGATACGGTCGATAAAGCCACCGTCCGTTTCTCCGGCTATACCACAGCCACCTTTGATTATGACGCTTCCACCGGCAAATACCTCAAAGGGCAGTATGGCCAAGCCCATATTGACGCCAACAACGATGCACAGGTTGCGGTCGACAATGTCCTTATTCTGTTTTCGCCCACCTCGGTCATTGAGGGTACATATCTCACCCGGTACGATTTGACCAGCGGCAGCGGCTACTACCTTTCGGGCGGCAAATCGGAGCCTCTCACCTGGAGCAAGGGCAGTTACAACCAGCCCTTCGTCCTCAAGGATGAATCCGGCGCCACGGTCCAGTTCAACACCGGAAAGACCTGGGTTTGTGTTGTGCCGAACAGCGAAAAAGGCTCTTTGAAACTGGAAAATACCGCAGCCGCTTCCGAAGCGGAATAAAACCCTTTAAAACGCAGCAAAACTTCCCGCCAAACAGTATGGACGGGAAGTTTTTATTTTTCGTGTTTTATATGGAGCGTCTGTCCGGGATAAGCCGGTGTCTTTCTGTTGTTATGCGGGATACAGCCAAACCCATTCGCCGCTTTGCAACAGGGGCGGAACAAGTTATTGCCGCGGGCTATTTGAAATAGGCCGCCACTGCCGCCGCACGCTGCTCCAGCCCGTTGTCCGGCACAACAATGTCGCTGTGCGCACGGTAGCTGCCCAGCCGCGCTTCGTACAGCGCCAGCAGTTCTTCCCGGCTTCTGCCGGTGGCGTTGGGGCGGTTTTTATCCCCCTGAATGCGTTCATAGCAGGTTTCAAAGGGCACGTCCAGCAGCAGAACCAGTCCGCCGCTCCGGCAGATATCCGCGTTGCGTGCGCTGACAAGCGCGCCTCCGCCGGTCGCTACAATCGCCGCGTCAGACGAGGCCGCAATCCGCTTGAGCGCACCGGTCTCATACTCCCGGAACCGCTCTTCGCCGTACCGGGAAAAAATTTCGGGGATGGGCATTCCTGCCTCCCGGATGATTTCATCGTCCAAGTCAAAAAAGGCCGTCCCGGCAAGCCGTGCGGCCTCCGCGCCTACCGTTGTTTTGCCGCAGCCCATGAAGCCGCATAAAAAAATGTGCTGTGCCATTGGTTCCCTCGTTTCGTGGAAGTCTTATTTGGGCTGGAATTCAGCCGCGATCAACGCCTCCATCTCCTGGATGAGCGCCTGGATTGCCTCCGGCGCAAACTGCGCCCCGTACCAGATTTCATGCGCGGCCGCCGCCTGCCAGACCAGCATGGCCATGCCGCCTGCTACCCGCAGTCCCGCCCGCCCGGCCTGCCGCATTAACAGGGTCTCGCCGGGATTGTAAATGGCGTCAAACAGCGCGGTGCTTCCGCAGCACGCACCGTCGGGCAGCGGAGAGTTCTCGCTGTGCGGGTACATCCCAACCGGGGTGGAATTGCAGATGAGGTCGTATCTTCCCTGTACCGACGCCAGATCTGCACATACGGTCTTGCAGCCCGGGTACCGGGCTGCGGCTTCCTCTGCGAGTGCGCCGGCGCCGGTTAAGCTTTTCTGTCGCGCCGCCACCGTTACGGTACGAGCGCCCTGGTGTGCCGCCTCCAGCGCCATCATCCGGCCGGCGCCGCCGTAGCCCAGCACCAGCACACGGGAGCCTTTTAAGGGCACGTCAAGCGCCTGAATGCTGCGCAAAAAGCCAATTACATCGGTGTTGTACCCGGTTCGGGTTTCCTGGTCCCGCCGCACCGTATTCACTGCGCCGTACCGTTCCGCCGTTTCATCCAGCCTGTCCAGCAAGGGAATGATTGCCTGCTTGTGCGGGATGGTCACATTGAAGCCGTCCAGCGCCTTCAGCTCCCTGAACCGTTCGGTAAGTTCTTCCGGCGGAAGATCCAGCAATTCATACCGGCACTCCTCCCGCCCGGACAATGCAAACAGCCGCGCGTGAATCTGCGGCGAAACCGAATGCCCCAGCGGATGCCCGGTCAATGCAAAGTATTTCATGTATGCCTCCTGTAGAATCGGTGTATAGTTGCATTAACTTTTTGTATAATTGCGGTGTGTTTCAACAGCAAAATGTTGAAAGTGTGGAATCTTTTTCCACCTCAAAAAACAGCGTTCCAGGCAAAAAATTCATCCGGTTTTATGAATAAACTTTGAATATTTGCGTAAAACCAACAAATTTTGGAGAAGAATATGGTATAATTATACCAGTTTGCGCGTCCTTGCGCAAGATGATGGAAAGGAGCCATGACCTATGATTGGCGTAACGATAAAGGGGACCGGCAGTTACCTGCCCGCCCTTTGTGTGGATAACGAGGCGTTTACCGAGTTCTTAGAAACCTCGGATGAATGGATTCGCACCCGCACCGGAATTCATACCCGGCATTTTTCCGACGGAGAGCCCACCTGGTCGATGGGGGAGAAAGCGGCGCGCCAGGCGCTGGAAATGGCAAAGGTTTCCCCGGAGGAGCTTGACCTTATCCTTGTAACCACCGTTACGGGGGATTATACCACCCCTTCAACCGCCTGTGTGCTCCAGGGGCGGCTTGGCGCGGTAAATGCCACTGGGTTTGACATCAGCTGTGCCTGCGCGGGCTTTGTTTACGCGCTGGATATGGCGCGGCACTACCTCGCTTCGGGCGAATATAAGAACATCCTCATCGTCAGTGCAGAAATGCTTTCCCGCGTCACCAATTTCAAAGACCGCTCTTCCTGCGTCATTTTTGGCGACGGTGCGGGCGCCGCGGTGGTCACCGCTTCGGAGGGGCTGTTCGCCTCCTCGCTCAAAGCGGACGGCGACGGCGCAAAATACATCTTCGGCCGCAATCATGTTACCCGCAATCCCTTCTGCAATCCCTCCCCGGCAATGGATTACGACGGCTACGGTGAGTATGACGAGGGCTGCCTTTATATGAACGGCAAAGAGGTCTATAAATTTGCAACCCGCATTATGGCGGAATGTACCAGGGACGCCGTCGCCAAAGCGGGCCTTACGCTGGACGACCTGGACTGGATTATCCCGCACCAGGCAAACATCCGCATCATTGAAACCGCGGCCCAGCGCCTTGGAATGTCCATGGATCGGTTCTTGGTGAATATTCAGAAGCACGGCAATACCTCCAGCGCCTGTATCCCGGTTTGTATGGATGAGGCGAACCGTGCGGGCAAGCTCAAACGCGGCGACAAAATCTGCCTTGTCGGCTTCGGCGCAGGCCTCATTGCAGGCGCTGCGGTTTTGGAATGGTAATGTGCAGCAGGCACATGCAGAATAGAGAAAAGGATTCAAAAAGGTAAGGGGTGTATCATTTGGCAAAGACAGCATTGATCACAGGCGCTTCTCAGGGAATTGGCGCCGCCATTGCAAAACGGCTCGCAAAAGACGGGTTCAACCTTGCAATCAACTGTTACAGTGAAAAGGAACAGCAGAACGGAGGAGACCAGGTGGCGGAGGAATGCCGCGCGCTCGGCGTGGAAGCGGAATGCTTCATTGGCGATGTGTCGGATTTTGAGTCCTGCGCCAATATGGTAAAAGCCGTCAAGGAGCGTTTTTCCACCATTGATGTGCTGGTCAACAACGCAGGCATTACCAAAGACGGTCTGCTTGCCCGCATGTCGGAAGCTCAGTTTGACGCTGTTGCGTCGGTCAACTTCAAGGGCGTTTTCAATATGTGCCGCCATGTCAGCGGCGTTATGATGCGCCAGAAGCACGGCCGCATCATCAACATTTCGTCGGTTGCCGGGCTTTACGGCAACCCCGGGCAGTTCAACTACTCCGCCACCAAGGCGGGCGTTGTGGGCATGACCCTCTCTGCCGCTAAGGAACTCGGCCCCCGGAACATCACCGTCAATGCGGTTGCCCCGGGCTTTATTGAAACACCAATGACTGCCGTCCTCACCGAAGCACAGCGGGAAGCGGCGCTTGCAACCGTCCCGCTCGGCCGCTACGGCAAGCCGGAGGAAGTTGCAGCCGCGGTTGCGTTCCTTGCGTCGGATGACGCCGCTTATATCAGCGGACAGGTCATCGTTGTTGACGGCGCAATGTCCATGTAACAACAGTACGGAGGAAAGTTATGAAACGAGTCGTTATTACAGGAATGGGCGCGGTTACGCCAATTGGCAAGACTCCCGCAGAATTTTGGGAAAGCCTCAAGGCGGGCCGCCACGGATTTGCACCGATCACCGCGTTTGACACCTCGGATATGGATGTGAAAATTGCGGCTGAGGTCAAGGACTTTGACCCGTCAAAATACATTGATAAAAAAGAAGCGCGCCGTACCGACCGCTTCTGCCAGTTTGCCGTCGTCGCCGCGCTGGATGCGCTGGAGGACAGCGGCACGGATTTAAAGGATTTGGATCCTTACCGCGTTGGCGTCATCGCCGGCAGCGGCATTGGCGGCCTGCATACGCTGGAAGCGGAGCACACCAAGCTCATGGAGAAAGGCCCAGACCGCGTTTCGGTCTTTTTCATCCCCATGATGATCTCCAACATGGCGGCGGGCACCATTGCCATGAAAACCGGTTTTAAGGGTCTTAACTACTGCCCGGTTACGGCCTGCGCCACCTCAAGCCACGCCATCGGCGAGGCGTTCCGTGCCATCAAACACGGCTATCTGGACGCCTGCATCACCGGCGGATCTGAAGCGACCATCACCAAGTTTTCGGCGGCGGGCTTCAACAACATGAAGGCGCTCTCCAAGAGCACCGATCCGGACCGCGCATCCATTCCGTTTGATGCGGATCGTGACGGCTTTGTCATGGGTGAAGGCGGTGCCATTCTCGTGCTGGAGGAATTGGAACACGCTAAGGCCCGCGGCGCGCATATTTATGCGGAAATTGTCGGCTACGGCGCCACCTGTGACGCTTACCACATGACCAGCCCTTCGCCGGAGGGAGAAGCGGCTGCCCACGCCATGAAACTGGCAATGGAAGAAGCCGGCATAGCTCCGGAGGAGGTCGGTTATCTCAATGCCCACGGCACTTCAACCGGGCTCAACGACAAATACGAAACCAGAGCGGTTAAAATTGCGTTTGGGGAGGCGGCAGAGAAACTCGCCATCAGCTCCACCAAGTCGATGACCGGGCATCTGCTCGGCGCTGCCGGTGCCGTGGAGAGCATTGCCTGTGCGCTCGCTCTTGAGGAAGGGGTCATCCCCCCGACCATCGGCTACCAAAAGCCGGATCCGGAATGTGACCTCGATTATGTTACCGAGGGTGTCCGCAAAGCCAATTTCCGTTTTGCGCTTTCCAATTCGCTCGGCTTTGGCGGCCACAACGCCACACTCTGCTTGAAAAAATACGAGGGCTGAGGCGGTTCCTCAGCCAGGGAGAATGGATGGACTTATGAAACTGACACTTGAAGATGTATATTCTTTAATGGATAAACTCTCCGCCACCGGTCTCGGCGAGCTTTCGCTTGAGACGGACGGCGTTAAGGTAAAGATCAAGGCGAAGGAGCCGCAGCCAATTCTTCAGGCTGCGCCCCAGCCGGCCGCTTCTGCCGCCGCATCGCCTGCGCAGCCGTCTCCGGCTGCCGCTCCCGCTGCTCCGGAGCTTTCCGGAAAGGTGGTCAAGTCGCCGATTGTCGGCACCTTTTACCGCTCCTCCAGCCCGGACAAAGACCCCTTTGTTCAGGTGGGGGACAGCGTCCGGAAGGGAGACACCCTGTTTATCATTGAATCCATGAAGCTCATGAATGAGGTTGCAAGCGACTTTGACGGAAAAGTGGCGGAAATCCTCGTGGAAAACGGCCAGCCGGTTGAATTCGGCCAGCCGGTTATGCGCATTGAATAGGAGGGGCGGGCAATGGCAGTTTTAAACCGTGAACAGATTATGGAGATTATTCCCCACCGCGATCCCTTCCTCCTCATCGACGAAGTCGTTGCACTGGAACCGGGCGTGCGCTGCACCGCTCTCAAACATCTCAAAGAGGATGAGTTCTGGTTCAAGGGCCATTTCCCGGACTATCCGGTTCAGCCGGGTGTTCTCACCATGGAAATGCTTGCGCAGGCGGGTGCGGTGTGCATCCTCAGCGTGCCAGAGAACAAGGGCAAAATTGCTTTTTACGCCGGCATTGACAAGGCGCGGTTCCGCCGCCAGGTTCTGCCGGGCGAGACCCTCCGGCTGGAGGTCGAAATCATTAAGCAGCGCGGCCCCATCGGCGTCTGCAAGGCGGAGGCCTTTGTCGGCGAGGAACGCGCTGTCAGCGCAGAGATTACCTGCGCGCTCCAGAGATAACACGGCGTAAGGCCGCGTAAACCCATACAGACGAAAGGGATAGTTCCTTATGCTTACCAAGGTATTGATTGCAAACCGCGGCGAAATTGCGGTGCGCATCATCAGGGCCTGCCGGGAGCTCGGCATTCAGACTGTTGCCGTTTTTTCCGAGGCAGACCGCGGCGCCCTCCACGCCCAAATTGCGGATGAATCCGTCTGCATTGGCCCGGCGGCGACCAAAGACAGCTACTTAAATGTCGGCGCGCTGCTTGCCGCCTGCGAAATCACCGGAGCGGACGCCATTCATCCCGGCTTCGGCTTTCTGTCCGAAAACGCCACCTTTGCAAACACCTGCAAACGGTGCGGCGTTGCTTTTATCGGCCCCAACGCGGAATCCATTGAACTCATGGGGGATAAGGCCCGCGCCAAGGATACCATGAAGAAAGCCGGTGTCCCGGTTGTCCCCGGTTCGGACGGCGTGGTTAAAACCATGAAAGAGGCGTTTGATATTGCCGACGCCATCGGTTACCCCGTCATGGTCAAAGCCTCAGCGGGCGGCGGCGGACGCGGCATTCGCATGGTCCGGGATGATTCCGAGCTGGAAAACGCCGTCACTGCCGCGCAGCAGGAGGCGCTCCAGTTTTTTGGCAACGATGAAATCTACATTGAAAAGTTCATCGTCAATCCCCGCCACATTGAAATTCAAATTTTGGCCGATCAGCACGGTAATGTTGTTCATTTGGGCGAGCGGGACTGCTCGCTCCAGCGGCGCAACCAGAAGGTGCTGGAGGAAGCGCCAAGCCCCTTTATGACCGAGGAGCTCCGCGCCCGCATGGGCGAAGCCGCAGTCAAAGCGGCGGAAGCCTGCGGTTACTGGAACGCCGGCACCGTTGAATTCCTGGTGGACGCCGACCGCAACTTTTACTTTATGGAGATGAACACCCGCATCCAGGTTGAGCACCCCATCACCGAGCTGGTGACCGGCATCGACCTGGTCAAACAGCAAATTCTCATTGCGGGCGGAGAAGAGCTTCCTTTTGAGCAAAAGGACGTCAAACTCACCGGCCACGCCATTGAGTGCCGGATCAACGCAGAAAATCCAAAATTCAATTTCCGCCCCTCTCCGGGCCGGATCACCGCCCTTCATCTGCCGGGCGGCCCCGGCGTGCGGATTGACAGCGCGGTTTACCAGGGGTATGAAATCACCCCGTATTATGATAATATGATTGCAAAGCTCATCGCTTATGCGCCCGATCGGGAGCAGGCCATCGCCAAGATGAAATGGGCGCTCGCGGAATTCCTGGTCGAGGGGGTTGACACCAACATCGACTTCCAGCTTTCGCTCATCCGCGACCCGGATTTTGAATCCGCAAATTATGACATTGGCTTTTTAAACCGTAAAGACGTGATGAAATAGGAATGAGGTGGCACCGCTTTGTTAGAAGACCTGTTTAAAATCGTCAAAACGCGTTCCGCCCAGGAACCCAGGCAGCCCAGCAGCAAGGTGAACATTCCGTCCAACCTGCTGTTCAAATGCCCCCGCTGCGGTAAGGTTGCCTTTGCCGAAGCGTTTGAGGAAGCCCACAAGGTCTGTGAGGCCTGCGGCTACCACGCCCGCCTGACGGCGCCGGAACGGCTTGCCATCACGGTGGATAAGGGCAGCTTTACCGAATACGACCCGGATATGATCGGTCAAAACCCGCTGGAGTTTGCCGATTACGCGGAAAAAGTTGAGGCTCTGCGCAAATCCACCGGGCTCAAGGACGCTGTTATCACCGGGGAATGTACCATTCGCGGAAACCGCACGATCATTGCCATTATGGATTCCCGTTTTATGATGGCTTCTATGGGTTCGGTTGTCGGCGAAAAAATCACCCGCGCCTTTGAACGCGCCACCGAGAAGAAGCTTCCGGTCATTATTTTTGCCGCCAGCGGCGGCGCCCGCATGCAGGAGGGCATCATTTCGCTGATGCAGATGGCAAAAACCTCCGCTGCAGTCGCCCGCCACAGCAAAAAAGGGCTGCTGTATATCACCGTCCTCACCGATCCGACCACCGGCGGCGTCACCGCCTCGTTCGCGTCGCTCGGGGATGTCATCATCGCGGAGCCGAAAGTTCTGGTCGGTTTTGCCGGCCGCCGCGTCATTGAAAGCACCATCAAGCAGCACCTCCCGGACGATTTCCAGTCCGCCGAATTTCTGCTGCAGCACGGCTTTGCCGATATGATTGTCGGCCGCGATAAGATGCGCCGCACCCTGTCCCACCTCATCCGGCTTCATACAAAGGAGGGTGCGCGATGAACAGCAGAACCGCATGGGAGCGCATGGAGGTTATCCGCAACAAAGAGCGCCCCACCATCAACGATTATATCCCGCTCCTGTTTGACGAGTATTTTGAAATGCACGGCGACCGCCTGTTCGGTGACGACGCTGCCATTACCGGCGGTGTGGCGAGCTTCCACGGCACCCCGGTCACCGTCATCGCCCAGGTTAAGGGCCGCAACATTAACGAGAACAAAAACTGCAACTTTGCCATGCCGCACCCGGAAGGGTACCGCAAGGCGCTGCGCCTTGCCCGGCAGGCAGAGAAGTTCCACCGGCCTATCATCTGTTTTATCGACACCCCCGGCGCCTTCTGCGGCATCGCTGCGGAAGAGCGCGGACAGGGTGAGGCCATTGCCCGTAATATGTTTGAGTTTATCGGTTTGAAAACCCCCATTATTTCCATTGTCCTTGGTGAGGGCGGGAGCGGCGGCGCGCTGGCGCTCGGCGTTTGTGACGAGCTCGCCATGCTGGAAAACGCGCTGTACTCGGTCATTTCGCCGCGCGGTTGCGCCAGTATTCTCTGGAAAGACGCTTCCCGTGAAAAAGAAGCGGCCGAAGTGCTCAAAATAACCGCGGAGGATTTGGTCGGCTTTGGAGTTGCCGAGGCGATTATCCCCGAGGCGAACGGGGACGCTCATACCGACCCAGCGGAGACCGCCGAACACATTTCACAATATCTGTCAGAAACATTAGAAAAATTGTCCAAAATAGATATTGATATTTTACTGGATAGCCGCTATAATAAATTCAGAAAAATTGGCGTATATTCAGAGTAAATAAGAGCCATGATGTTGGTAGGCTCGCTTGGTACGCTTTGAAACAATTTGAGGAGGATTATCATGGTATTCGAAAAAGTAAAAGACATTTTGATTGACCAGTTGGATGTCGAAGAGGAAAAGGTTACAATGGAGGCTTCTGTCACCGAAGATTTGGGTGCGGATTCCCTCGATTTTGTCGATCTGGTAATGTCCCTTGAAGAAGAGTTCGATGTTGAAATCCCGGACGATCAGGTTGAGAACATCAAAACCGTTGGCGATATCGTGAAATACATTGAAGACAACGCGTAATCACGCACAGATTTGTCAGTTACAGATGAAATAACAACGGAGGCGGCCAAAAGAGTGCTCTTTTGGCCGCTTTTGCCATACTATATTTGTACGGCCGCCCGGAAAGGACAGGCGTCTTGTGCGGATGAAACAGGAGGCAAACAATGATGAAGCAGCTTGCAAAATTACGTCGTAAAAAACATTTATCACAGCCTGTTCTGGCAGAAAAACTTGGTATAACCGTTAAGGAACTTTCCGAATGGGAGTCCGGTGCCACTATCCCGGAAAGTCAGTTGACGCCTTTGGCAGATGCGTTAGATGTAGCGCCAGAAACGTTGGCAAATGTCCTGCAGGCACACGCGGCCCGGAAAACGGCTGGATATAGGCATGTTTTCGGTAAAAAAACAATAGCGGTTGTATTCGGGTGTCTGGCTGTTTTGCTTCTCGCAGGCGTTGTCCTTGCGGCTGTGCTTACGCAGAATCAAACCGTTGCAGTCAATGGAAATATCGGCGGGTCTGCGAACCTTTCGCCAAAAAGTATCATGGGGGAGCCTTCCGCACCACAGGAAACGCAACCGCTTCCGGAAGCATCCGGCAATGAAAGCATCTCTTCCGGCGAAGAGGGCGAAGTGACCTTTTCCCAGTCTGAGCAAATGGAACAGCAGATTTCACCGCAGTCCGGCACACAGCCGCAGGATTGCTCTCATACGTTTATTATGGAAACAGTTAGGCCCTCCTGCACAAAACAAGGGTGTACGGTGCATACCTGTTCCAAGTGCGGGTATCGCTATACAGATGCTTATACCGCTCCCCAGCATGATTATGGGAAATATCTCTGCGATTATTGCGGCCATCCAGATCCGTCGCAGCCGTATTATTCTCTCAGCGCATGGGTTGTCACGCAGATTCCGCCGGAGGATATTCACGGCTATTATCTGCTGCCGTACAGGGATGAAAAAGGGCTGTACTATATATGGTGCTGGGAGGATATGAGCTCGATTACTTTTCGGTATGAAGGCGCTCAGGCAGAGGAATATTTATTTGTGTCGTTTGAAAATAATGGCATGTGCCAGTTGGGTTATACGAATCAGTATGCCACCGGGATGGCTGAGGTGAAAAAATCGGCGGTTTCATCTTCCATGCAGTTAGAGCTGGATTCCTTTTCGCTCAGAAGCGGAAATGGTTCCGAAGAGGCTTTTATGGCGGAGATGCTCGGCAAAATTGACGAATTGATGAATACAATTCAGGACAAACTGTTGCTTCCAAATGTTGGTTTCGGACTAAAACAACTCGGGTTTACTGCGTATTCGTAACTGTGATGTGAACGAGTTGACAAATGTGCATATGCACATTATAATAAAAGGAGCCAAAAACCGTTGGCAGTCGGGTGAAAGGATGTGTGCCAGATGCCAAGAGGTGCAAAATGCAGGCGCGTCTGCGCCGAGCCGGGCTGCCGCCGCTTTTCTCCGGAGCACGGGGAAGGGCAGCCCATCGTCATGAGCGTGGAAGAACTGGAAGCTCTGCGCCTCTGCGATCTGGAGGGGATGGATCAGGCAGAGGCGGCTGAACGGATGAACGTTTCGCGCGGAACGCTGCAGCGGGTGCTGTATTCGGCCCGCCGGCATACGGCAGAAGCCATTGTATTGGGAAAGGCCCTGGCCATTCAGGGCGGAAATTATGAAATTACAGACCGTCCCTGCGCGCAGAAAGAAAGCTGTGTCCACTGCCGGTTTGAAAACAAAGAGGAGAAATGAAAATGAGCGAAGCCTGTAATCACGATTGCGGCTCCTGCAGCCAGAACTGCAGCGAGCGGGAACAGGAGAGCATGCTGCTCTCCCTCAATGAAATGAGTTCGGTCAAAAAGGTCATCGGCATTGTCAGCGGCAAGGGCGGCGTTGGAAAATCCATGGTCACCTCCATGCTTGCGGTTCTGATGAACCGCCGCGGCCACCACAGTGCTGTCTTTGACGCAGACATCACCGGCCCGTCGATTCCGAAAGCGTTCGGTATCAAGGAAAAAGCCATCTCGAACGAATGGGGCATTGTCCCGGCAAAAAGCAAAACCGGCATTGACATTATGTCGGTCAATCTCCTGCTGGAAAATGACACCGACCCGGTCATCTGGCGCGGCCCTATCCTTGCAGGGGTGGTTCAGCAGTTCTGGACCGACGTGGTCTGGCAGGACGTTGATTATATGTTTGTCGATATGCCTCCGGGAACCGGCGACGTGCCGCTCACCGTTTTCCAGTCCCTCCCGCTCGACGGCATCATTGTCGTCGCTTCTCCGCAGGAGCTCGTCTCGATGATTGTGGAAAAAGCGGTCAATATGGCGAATATGATGAACATCCCGATTCTCGGCGTTGTTGAGAATCTCAGCTATGTGGAATGTCCGGACTGCGGCAAAAAGATTGAACTGTTCGGTCAGAGCCACATCGATGAAATCACCTCCCGCTATGGCATCAAGGTTCTTGCCAAGCTCCCGGTTTCCCCGGCAGTTGCACAGGCGGCGGATCAGGGGGTTATCGAGCTGTTTGAAGGCGACTGGCTCGACAGTGCGGCCGACTTGATTGAAACATTGTAAGTTTGGTGCATTCCGGCTTTTGCCGTGAAAAGGTTTAAATATTTTATTTGCAGGGACTTCAACAGGTCCTCGCCTTTGGGAGGAAAAGCAAATGGTTATTGCAGTCACAGCCGAAGGGAACCAGGTATTCCAGCATTTCGGCCACACAAAACTTTTTAAACTCTTTACCGTTGAGGAGGGAAAGGTTGTCGCCCGTTCTGACCTGGATACTTCTATGAGCGGTCATGAGGCTCTTGCGGTCATCCTCAGACAAAACGGCGTTTCGCTGTTAATCTGCGGCGGTATTGGCGGTGGTGCAAAGGCAGCGCTCCAATCGGCTGGCATCGAGCTTGTTGCAGGAGCTTCCGGCGATATCGAAACCGCTGTGGCGGATTACCTCTCCGGTGCGCTTCAGCATAACCCCAACGTGCAGTGTACCCATCACCATGGGGAAGGGCATGAACATGGCCACACCTGCGGACATCACCACGAATAAATTTTAGGCCAAAAGCCTCCGCTTCGGTGGAGGCTTTTTTGATTTTTTTCGAACATGTACGGCAAACTCCCCAAGAAATGGCCAGGCGGTTTGGCCAAAAGGATGAATTTGACAAGCGTCTGCCCCAGCAGGCTTCTCTTCGCCCAGACCCGATGCTATAATGAAGGTGGATTTATGCTAAGGGGAGTGTTGGCTATGAAACGGTTTGCTGCCCTATTCGTGCTGATGGCCCTTTTGTTCACTTCCTGTTCCGCAGGAACCTACGGGGACGGCGGCGCCAGCAATTCCCTCCCGGACAACGTCTCGCTTCCAGACAACGTACTGCCTTACGCCGAACTCCCAGGAGACTACTCGCTCGAACAGGCGAAGCAGGACGGTTGTGTTGTTCACGAAGACATCGACATTACTTCCGGCCAGGAGGTTTGGGATGCATTCATCGAAAAAACCAGCCGCGGAGAACCTGCGTTTGTCCGGTTGGCCAGTTATTTTTCAGAAAGACATCTTCTTTATGTGCAGGATTTGGCATACGATGGTGAACAATACCGTCTTTACTCCGTTGAGGATGGTACCGAGCATATCAAGGAGTATAAATACCTCATCCGGTATCTTGACATAGCAAATCTAGAGGCAACCTACACCGAATGCATTACCTATGTGCTGATTGATGAGGATACCTACACCTACGATGAACTGGAGTGGAGCCGCTACTCCTCAGACTGGAATGACCGGATTGATTATACAACGGTTTACTATAAGCATACGTTTAAACCCCAATACCAGCGGTAACGCGGAACGGCGTTTGGCCGCCATGAAGATAAACCGCCTGCTGTTTCACCCCTTGTCAAATTCTGCCCCCCATGCTAAAATAGAGTTCAGGCAAAAAGCCCCCGCTTTACAGGCGGGGGCAGCGTTTGAAGAAACGGCAGTACCGTCCGTGTGCTGTACCGGCGGTTTGCTGCCGGTGTGTCAATGGCCGCTTATGGGACCGTTGATCAGTAGGAAGTGGGTTCTGCCCCGTTTGAAAGGATAGAAAAAGAAAATGGCACAGCAAAAAAAGATGGTGGAAGCCATCACCTCAATGGAGGAAGATTTCGCCCAGTGGTACACCGACGTGGTCAAAAAAGCCGAGATGATCGACTACTCTTCGGTAAAAGGCTGCATGGTGTTCCGCCCCTATGGATATGCCATCTGGGAAAACATTCAAAAGGATTTGGACGCCCGCTTTAAAAAAACCGGGCACGAAAACGTCTATATGCCCATGCTGATCCCGGAAAGCCTTCTTCAGAAAGAAAAGGATCACGTCAACGGCTTTGCGCCGGAGGTTATGTGGGTTACCCAGGGCGGCAGCGAAAAGTTGACCGAACGTCTCTGCGTTCGTCCGACCTCGGAGGTGCTCTTCTGTGAGCATTATGCAAAGGTCATCAACTCTTACCGCGATCTGCCCAAACTCTACAACCAGTGGTGCTCGGTCATGCGCTGGGAAAAAACCACCCGCCCGTTTCTCCGCAATTCGGAGTTCCTCTGGCAGGAGGGCCACACCATGCACGAGACCGCTGAGGAGGCAGAGGCAGAAACCCTCCGCATGCTGAACGTCTATGCGGATTTCTACCGTGAATCTCTCGCAATTCCGGTTGTTATGGGCAAAAAGACCGAGAAAGAGAAGTTTGCCGGCGCGGTTTCCACCTATACCATTGAGCCGATGATGCACAACGGCGTCGCCCTTCAGGGCGGTACTTCCCATTATTTTGGCGACGGCTTTGCCAAGAGCTTTGGCATTACCTTCACCGGGCGGGACAACACCCTTCAGTATCCGCACCAGACCTCTTGGGGCGTTTCCACCCGTATGATTGGCGCTATCATTATGGTGCATGGCGACGACAGCGGCCTCATTCTCCCGCCGAAAATTGCCCCGGTTCAGGTTGCCGTTATCCCGATTGCCCAGCACAAAGAAGGCGTGCTCGACAAAGCGCGTGAGGTTGCGGATAAACTTGCCGAGACGTTCCGCGTCAAACTCGATGACAGCGACAACACCCCCGGCTGGAAATTCAGCCAGTATGAAATGAAAGGGGTACCCCTCCGCCTTGAAATCGGTCCGAAGGACATTGAACAGAACCAGTGCGTTCTTGTCCGTCGGGACAACCGAGAGAAAATTGTCGTGGGGCTTGACGATCTCATGACCGAAATTCCGAAGGCGCTTCAGGCGGTGCACGACGGCCTGTACGAAAAGGCACTCGCAAACCTCAAGGAGAAAACCTTTACCGCGCATAATTACGATGAGTTCCTCGACATTGCCAAAAACCATCCGGGCTTTATCAAAGCCATGTGGTGCGGTGACGCCGAATGCGAAGACAAGCTCAAGGATATCACCGGCGGTGTCAAATCCCGCTGCATCCCGTTTGAAGAAGAGCATATTGCCGATACCTGCGTCTGCTGCGGCAAGCCTGCTAAACACATGGTCTACTGGGGCCGTCAGTATTAACAGTGCCCCTCTGCGCTGGGGATAATGTTTTGCCGATGACGTGCGTTTTCCTGTCTGAATTGGCTTAACGCCTTGCTGGGAAAACGGAAAATCTTGCTCGTTTATCGTTCTATAAACGAGTTTTAGGATCCATTTTGTCCCGTGGATTTATCACAGGTCTGTTTCTGTGCAACTTGCACAGAAACAGACCTGTTTTATCCTAAAATTTCTACGAACATTTTGCTTGCTGTTACAGGGCCCATATTGTATAATAATGAAGCACGACTGCGACAGATATGCGATGAAGCGGGAGGTGGCCGTCCATCCGGGCGGGGAATTTCCGTGGAGTATGTCCGATTTTAAACCGGGCGACAACAATTACTGAACAGGTAGTACGGTGTATACTGCCATGCGGCTTGCCGCGGGTAAGTACGCCTGCGTCGTATGGGTACAGGGTTCTTGCGTCCCTGCACCGTCTTCCGGAAAAACTGCGTGTTTTTTCGGTTTTTTAATGGGTTTGCACGAAACACACGGCGCCGTGTTTGGGTAATTGATGTTCACCGCGTACATTATTTTAGGAGGCGATGAAAAGTGGCAGTCAAGGAAAAAATCAGAATCAGACTTAAAAGTTATGACCACAGCCTGGTCGACGCCGCGGCAACCAAAATTGTTGAAACGGCAAAGCGTACCGGCGCAAGGGTTTCGGGGCCAATCCCGCTCCCGACCGAAAAAGAGGTCGTAACCATTCTCCGTGCTGTTCATAAGTACAAAGACAGCCGTGAGCAGTTTGAGATGAGAACCCACAAAAGACTCATTGACATTTTAAGGCCGTCCAACAAAACTGTTGAGGCTTTACAGGGTCTTGAGCTTCCTGCCGGCGTGGAACTGGAGATTAAACTCTAAGTAGCACCGCACCGCAGGTCATGTTGGCCACAACCGGTCAACCAATAACCGAATAGGAGGAAAGACAATGAAAAAAGGTATCGTTGGTAAGAAAATCGGTATGACTCAGATTTTCGATGACAACGGCAAGGTCATCCCTGTTACTGTTGTAGAAGCAGGCCCTTGCGTCGTGGTCCAGAAAAAGACCGCTGAAAACGACGGCTATTCCGCTGTCCAGCTCGGCTTTGGCGAAATCAGCGTCAAGAACGTCAACAAGCCGCAGAAAGGCCATTTCGCAAAAGCGGACGCCGCTGCAAAGAGAACCCTGAAAGAGTTCGGCTTTGACGATATGGACGCTTACAACCTCGGCGACATCATTAAGGCAGACGCCTTTGAGCCGGGCGACATCGTCGATGTCTGCGGCACCAGCAAAGGTAAAGGCTTTGCCGGCACCATCAAGCGTTACAATAACCGTTCCCTGAAAGCAACTCATGGTACAGGCCCGGTCGGTCGGCATGCCGGCTCCATGGGCGCGGGCTCTGACCCTTCCAGAATCATGAAGGGCAAGAAAATGCCTGGCCATCTCGGTGCTGAGACCGTTACGGTCCAGAACCTCGAAGTTGTAAAAGTGGATGCAGAAAACAATCTGATTGCACTCAAAGGCGCGATCCCTGGCCCTAAGGGCGGTATCGTCACCATTAAAAGTGCTGTGAAGAAGGCTTAACGGAAGGAGGAAGCAACATGCCAAACATCAAAGTTTTGGATCGCAATGGCAAAGAGGTTTCCACGATGGAGCTTTCTGATGCTATCTTTGGCGTAACCCCGAACGAGGCGGTTATGCACATGGCTGTGGTGAATTATCTGGCAAACCAGCGCCAGGGCACCCAGTCCACCCTCACCCGCACTGAGGTTCGCGGCGGCGGCCGCAAACCGTGGCGCCAGAAGGGGACCGGTCATGCAAGACAGGGCTCCATCCGTGCTCCGCAGTGGCGGCACGGCGGCATTGCACTCGGCCCGAAACCGCGTGATTACCGCTTTGCGCTTAACAAAAAAGTTCGTGCGCTCGCACTGAAATCCGCTCTCTCTGCAAAGGTACAGGGCGGCGAAATGATTGTACTTGACAGCTTCGGCATCACCGAGTACAAAACCAAAGAGATGATGAGCGTTCTCTCCGCCATCGGCGCGGACAAGAAGGTCCTCATCGCTCTGCCGACCGTCGACCAGAAGGTCATCAAGAGCGCTGCGAATATCCCGGGCGTCAAAACCACCCAGTACAACACCCTGAATGTGTACGACATTCTCAACTGTGACAAGGTGGTACTGCTCAAGGATACCGCACTCAAACTTGAGGAGGTGTACGCGTAATGAAAGCACCGCAGGATATCATCATCCGCCCGATCATGACGGAGAAATCCATCACCGGCGTCGCGGATAAGAAATACACCTTTAAAGTCGCGAAGGATTCCAACAAGATTGAAATCGCCCAGGCAGTTGAAGCGCTTTTCGGCGTCAAGGTGCTCAAGGTCAACACCATGAACTGCAAAGGCCGCGCAAAACGCGTAGGCATGAACTCCGGCTACCAGTCGGATTGGAAAAAGGCGATTGTCACCCTGACCGAGGACTCCAAGGGGATTGAAATCTTCGAAAGCCTCGCATAAGCCTTTGTGACAGTCCGGGCAAAAGGCCCGGGCGGTGATGTATGAGGACCAACTTTTAAAAGCGTCCTCGCTAAACCGAAACAAGGAGTGAAAGTAACATGGCAATCAAAAGCTACAAGCCAACAACCCCGTCCCGGCGTAATATGACCGTCGTTGATTATTCGGGGCTGTCGAAGGTAGCGCCGGAGAAAAGCCTGCTTGAGCCGCTCAAGAAGACTGCCGGTCGTAACAGCTACGGAAGAATTACCGTTCGCCATCATGGCGGCGGAAACAGAAAGAAATACCGTGTCATCGACTTCAAGCGTGACAAGGTTGGCATGAACGCAGAGGTCATGACCCTGGAGTATGACCCGAACCGTTCCGCTCACATCGCCCTGCTCAAATATGAGGATGGCGAAAAGCGCTACATCATTGCGCCGGTTGGCCTCAAAGTAGGCGACACCGTCCGCGCTGGTGCAGACGCAGATATCAAGCCGGGTAATGCACTGCCGCTCAGCGCAATTCCGGTTGGTACCGTTATCCACAACATTGAGCTTTACCCGGGCAAAGGCGCACAGCTCGTCCGCTCTGCGGGCAACATGGCGCAGCTTATGGCGAAAGAAGGCGTTTATGCCCTCATCCGCCTGCCCTCTGGTGAGCAGAGAAATGTTCCGGCCAACTGCATGGCTTCCATTGGCCAGGTTGGCAACACAGACCACGAAAACACCAACATCGGTAAAGCGGGTAAAAAACGTCACTTGGGCTGGCGTCCGTCGGTCCGCGGTTCTGTTATGAACCCGAATGACCATCCGCACGGCGGTGGTGAAGGTAAATCGCCTATCGGACGTCCCGGACCTGTTACGCCTTGGGGTAAACCGACCCTCGGTTACAAGACCCGCGCGAAACATCATCGCTCCGATAAGTTTATCGTAAAACGCAGAAATGCGAAGTAATGCTGAAAGGAGACAGATGAACCTATGGGTAGAAGTGTTAAAAAAGGACCTTACGTTCAGCCGGTCCTGTTACAGCGTGTTCAGAAAATGAACGAAGCAGGCGAAAAAGTGGTTCTCAAAACCTGGAGCCGCGCTTCCACAATTTTCCCTGATTTCGTAGGTCATACATTTGCAGTTCACGACGGACGCAAGCATGTCCCTGTTTACGTTACCGAAGATATGGTCGGCCACAAGCTCGGTGAGTTTGCCCCGACCCGTACGTACAAAGGCCATGCCGGTTCCAAGACTTCAAATAACGGTAAGAAATAGGCCGGAAGGAGGATTTTAAATGGAAGCAAGGGCTTACCTCAGACATGCCCGCATCGCCCCGAGAAAGGTCCAGATTGTTCTGGATTTAATCCGCAACAAGCCGGTCGACCTCGCTATGGCGATTTTGAAAAACACGCCGAAAGCTGCGTGCGAGCCTCTGGTAAAACTTCTGGCATCAGCAGTTGCTAACGCCGAAAATAACCACGGCATGAGCAAAGACGACCTCTATGTTGCAGAGTGCTTTGTAACACCGGGTCCGACCATGAAACGCGTCAGACCGAGAGCCCAGGGCAGAGCCTTTAAGGTGTTAAAGAGAACTTCGCACATTACCCTTGTATTAAAGGAAAAGGAATAAGCTGAAAGAGGAGGTAAACTATGGGACAGAAAGTAAACCCACACGGTTTCAGAGTGGGCGTAATCAAAGACTGGGATTCCCGCTGGTTTGTGAACGACGCTGCTTTCGGCGATACCCTCGTTGAGGATTACAAGGTCCGTAAGTATCTGAAAAACAAATTGTACGCGGCAGGCGTCCCGCGCATTGAAATTGAGCGCGACGCAGTCAAAGTCCGTATTCATATCCACTGTGCAAAACCGGGTCTGGTCATCGGCCGCGGCGGTTCCGAAATCGAGAAGCTCCGCGCAGAACTCCAGAAAATGCTCGGCAAGACTGTACTCATCAACATTGTTGAGGTGAAACAGCCGGATCTCAATGCACAGCTTGTCGCTGAGAACATTGCTTCCCAGCTCGAACGCCGCATTTCGTTCCGCCGTGCTATGAAACAGTGCATTGGCAGAACCATGAAACTCGGTGCAAAAGGAATTAAAACCGCTGTTTCCGGCCGTCTCGGCGGTGCCGAAATTGCGCGTTCTGAAAGCTATCATGAGGGCACCATCCCTCTCCAGACCCTCCGTGCTGACATTGACTACGGTTTTGCAGAGGCTGCTACCACCTATGGCCGCATTGGCGTTAAGGTTTGGATTTATAAAGGTGAAGTTTTGAAAGGCGAGGTTTCTTCCACCAGCACGTCTTCCCGCAGGAATGACCGTGGCGACCGGAATGACAACCGCAGAAGACCCCGTAGGGAAGGAGGTAACAAGTAATGCTGTTACCAAAGCGTGTGAAATACCGCCGTGTCCACAGGGGACGCATGACCGGTACCGCTACCCGCGGCACCACCGTGTCCCACGGCGAATATGGCCTGCAGGCGCTGCAGCCGGCTTGGATTACCTCGAACCAAATCGAGGCGGCTCGTATTGCCATGACCCGTTACATCAAACGTGGCGGTCAGGTCTGGATTAAAATTTTCCCGGATAAACCGGTTACCGAAAAACCGGCTGAAACCCGCATGGGTTCCGGTAAAGGTTCTCCGGAGTACTGGGTGGCCGTTGTAAAACCGGGCCGCGTCCTGTTTGAAATTGCAGGCGTTTCCGAAGAGGCTGCCAGAGAAGCTATGCGTCTTGCTATGCATAAGCTGCCCATCAAATGCAAATTCGTATCTAAGGAACAGACAGGCGGTGAGCAATAATGAAGGCTACGGAAATTCGTGATATGTCGCTGGCTGAAATGAACAACAAGGTGAGCGACCTCAAAGCAGAGCTTTTCAACCTGCGCTTCCAGCTTGCAGTGAACCAGCTTGAGAACCCTCAGCGCATCAAGGCTGTCAAAAAAGACATTGCTCGCTTGAAAACAGTCATCCGTGAGCAGGAACTCAAGGAAAACGCTGGTAAGTAAGGAAGGGAGGATTTAAGCTGTGAGTGAAAGAAACCTCAGAAAAACGAGGGTAGGCATGGTTGTCAGCAACAAAATGGATAAAACCGTTGTGGTTTCCATTGTTGACAATGTAAAACATCCTCTTTACAAAAAGATTATCAAACGCACCGTGAAACTCAAAGCCCATGATGAAGGCAACGCCTGCAACATTGGCGATAAGGTGTCGGTTATGGAGACCCGTCCTCTGTCCAAGGACAAGAGATGGAGAGTTGTAGAAATCATTGAAAAGGCGAAATAACTAAGTGATGCCAAAAGGAGGCTTGCACTGTGATACAGATGCAGAGTTACCTGAAGGTTGCCGACAACACCGGTGCGAAAGAATTAATGTGCATCCGTGTGCTGGGCGGTTCCCGCAGAAGGTATGCTAATATTGGCGATGTCGTCGTTGCTTCGGTCAAAAAAGCAACACCCGGCGGCGTTGTTAAAAAAGGCGATGTAGTCAAAGCTGTCATCGTCCGTTCCGCAAAAGGCGTTCGCCGTGATGACGGAACCTATATCCGCTTCGATGAGAACGCGGCAGTTATTATCAGAGACGACAAAAACCCAAGAGGCACCCGTATTTTTGGGCCTGTTGCAAGAGAGCTTCGTGAGAAAGAATACCTCAAGATTCTCTCCCTTGCACCAGAAGTTCTTTGATTGGAGGTGCACTTAAATGAATAAAGTACACGTAAAACGCGACGACAACGTCGTGATCCTGACCGGCAGAGACCGCGGCAAACAGGGCAAAGTCCTTGAAGTCAGCCCGTCTGAGCAGAAGGTTATCGTGGAAGGCTGCAACATCATCAGCAAACACGTAAAACCGAGAAGAATGGGCGAGACCGGCGGTATTGTCAAAGCTGAGTCCCCAATTTATGCATGTAAGGTGCAGCTTGTCTGCCCGAAGTGCAAAAAGCCAACCCGCGTTGGCCATAAGGTCAATGAGGACGGCAAAAAAGAGCGCCTTTGCAAAAAATGCGGCGCAACCTTTTAAGTGAGGAGGAAAGATTTTCATGGCAAGACTGAAAGATGCTTATGTGAAAGACATCGCACCTGCAATGATGAAAAAGTTTGGCTATAAAAGTGTCATGCAGATTCCGAAGCTTGAAAAGGTTGTTATCAACGTTGGTTGCGGCGAAGCCCGCGACAACTCTAAAATGATTGACGCCATCGTCGGCGACCTGGCTGCTATCACCGGCCAGAGACCCGTCGTCTGCAAGGCGAAAAAATCCGTTGCTAACTTCAAGCTCCGTGAGGGCATGGACATCGGCGCAAAGGTTACCCTGCGCGCTGAGCGTATGTATGAGTTCGTTGACCGTCTGTTCAACGTTGCTCTCCCCCGTGTAAGAGACTTCCGCGGCATTAACCCGAACTCTTTCGACGGCCGCGGCAACTACAACATGGGCCTCAAAGAACAGCTTATCTTCCCGGAAATTGACTACGATAAAATCGACAAGGTCCGCGGTATGGATATCTGCTTCGTCACCACCGCGAAAACCGACGAAGAAGCGCGTGAACTGCTTACGTTGTTCGGCGCTCCGTTTGAGAGATAAGGGAGGAAACACAAATGGCGAAAACGTCCATGAAGGTAAAACAGCAGAGAGAGCCGAAGTTTTCCACCCGTGCCTATAACAGGTGTAAAATCTGCGGAAGACCGCACGCTTACCTGCGGAAATATGGCATCTGCCGTATCTGCTTCAGGGAGCTGGCTTACAAAGGCCAGATTCCAGGCGTGAAAAAAGCAAGCTGGTAAAGGCTAGAAGCAAAGGAGGTTGACGGCATGCAAATCACCGATACGATTGCTGATATGCTCACCCGTATCCGGAATGCAAATACAGCAAAACATGACACGGTGGATATACCCGCATCCAACATGAAAAAGGCAATTGCCCAGATTCTTGTTGACGAGGGTTATGTTAAAAGCTTCCAGGTCGTCGAAGACGGGAAGCAGGGTCTCATCCGTATCACTTTGAAATACGGTGAGAATAAATCTCAGGTTATCACAGGCCTGCGCAGGGTCTCCAAACCCGGCCTGCGTATTTATACAAATGTTGAGGATATGCCCAAAGTTATGAAAGGCCTTGGCGTGGCAATTCTTTCCACTTCCAAGGGCATCATGACCGATAAGGCGGCGCGTAAAGCGAACGTCGGCGGCGAAGTCCTCGCATTCATCTGGTAAGGAGGTTCACGTCGTATGTCTCGTATAGGAAGAAAACCCATCGATGTTCCCTCCGGCGTAGAAGTCAAAATCAGCGGTAACCACATCGCTGTAAAAGGTCCTAAGGGAACCCTGGAAAGAGATTTCCATGAAGATATGCTGGTCTCGCTTGACGGCGCAATCATCAATGTTGCCCGCCCCAGCGAAGACAAAGAGCACAAAAGCCTTCACGGCCTGACCCGTACCCTCATCTCCAACATGGTTGAGGGCGTCACCAAAGGCTTTTCCAAAGAGCTCGAAATCAACGGCGTCGGCTACCGTGCAGCAAAGCAGGGCAAAGACCTTGTTATGAACCTCGGTTATTCCCACCAGGTTGTCTGCCCGGAGATTGATGGTATTTCCATCGAAGTTCCGTCCCCGAACAAGATTATCATTTCCGGTCCTGACAAACAGAAAGTTGGCCAGTTTGCCGCTGAAGTCCGTGAGAAACGTCCGCCGGAGCCGTATAAAGGCAAGGGTATTAGGTACGTTGACGAGTACGTCCAGCGCAAAGAAGGCAAGGCCGGTAAGGGCAAGAAGTAATTGAAAGGAGTTGACTAGGTAATGGTGAAAAAGTCTGCTGGAACCAATTCCAGAATTAAAAGACACCGCAGGGTGCGTGCCAAAATCAGTGGTACTCCCGCACGTCCGCGCCTGAATGTTTTCCGCTCCTCCAAACACATCTATGCCCAGATCATCGACGACATCAACGGTGTAACCCTTGTTGCAGCTTCGTCGAATGAAAAGGATTTTGAAGGCAGCGGCTCCAATAAGGAGGGCGCTCGTAAAGTAGGCCAGTTGGTTGCTAAGAAAGCTTTGGAGAAGGGTATCGAAGAGGTCGTTTTTGACCGCGGCGGTTACATCTACCACGGCCGTATTATGGAACTGGCTGAGGGAGCCCGCGAATGCGGCCTCAAGTTTTAAGAGGAGGTATTCATTTGGCTATTATAGATGCTAACGCATACGATTTGAAAGAAAAAGTGGTTGCCATCAACCGTGTTTCCAAAACGGTAAAGGGCGGCCGTATCTTCAAGTTCGCGGCTCTCGTTGTTGTCGGTGACGGCAATGATATCGTGGGTTTCGGTCTTGGTAAATCCGGCGAGGTTCCGGACGCAATCCGCAAGGGGATTGAAGATGCCAAGAAGAACTTAAAGAAGATTTCCATCCGCGGCACCACCATCCCGCACGAGGTCATTGGTAAATTCGGCGCTGGCCGTGTTCTGATGAACCCCGCTCCGGAAGGTACCGGCGTTATCGCTGGCGGCCCGGTTCGTGCCGTTATCGAGGTTACCGGGATTAAGGACATCAGAACCAAGGCTCTGCGTTCCAACAATCCCTGCAACGTCGTAAGGGCCACCATTGATGGACTTGCTTCCCTCCGCACTGCTGAGCAGATGGCTGAAATCAGAGGCAAATCGGTCAAAGAAATTTTAGGATAAGGGAGGCTTACCCTCATGGCAGAGAAAATGATTCACGTAAAGCTCGTGAGAGGGCTTTCCGGTAGAAAAGACGACCAGATCGCCACGGTTAAATCGCTTGGCCTTCGCAAAATCGGCGATGTTTCCGCTCAGCCGGACAATGACGCCACCAAAGGCAAAATTGCCAAGGTTTCCCACCTCGTAGAGGTCGTTGAAGGCTAAGGTTCCTGCAAGGAACAGTTCCCCTGACACATTTGCCGCTTGCAAAAAGCGGCGGAACGGAGGTTTAGTATGAAACTGCATGAGTTGACTCCGGCGGCTGGTTCCAACCAGGACGCGAAACGCAAAGGTCGCGGCGCTGGTTCCGGAAACGGCAAAACAGCCGGTAAAGGCCATAAGGGACAGAACGCCCGTTCGGGCGGCGGCGTACGCCCGGGCTTTGAAGGCGGCCAGATGCCACTTCAGAGACGTGTCCCGAAGAGAGGCTTTAACAATATTTTTGCGACCCGGTATTCCATTGTGAACGTTGCAGACTTGAATAAGTTTGAGGACGGCGCAGTTGTTGACGCCGAGGCGCTTGTCAAGGCCGGCGTTGTCCGCAAAGAGCTGGACGGCATCAAAATCCTTGGCAATGGCGAGCTCACCAAAAAGCTCACCGTCAAAGCTGCTGCATTCTCTGCAAGCGCAAAAGAGAAGATTGAAAAAGCAGGCGGCGCGGCAGAGGTTTTATAAGTGACCGGCAGTCTTAAAGTACATTGTCGTTTTCAGACGGAATGGAGGTCACAATGTTTCAGACGATAAGGAATGCCTGGGCTGTTCCTGAAACAAGGAAAAAGCTCCTTTATACCCTGATGATTATTGTCATCTTCCGTATTGGCTCAGCAATTCCAGTTCCTTTTCTTGACCCGGCTGCATTAAAAGCCATGATTGATACCAACAATCTCGGCTTTTTGGATATTATGACGGGCGGTTCTTTCGCACAGGCAACTATTTTTGCCATGTCGATTATGCCGTACATCAATGCATCCATTATCATACAGCTGCTCACGGTTGCCATTCCTCCGCTGGAGCGTATGGCCAAAGAGGGCGACACCGGGCGCAAGAAAATTGCAAAAATTACCCGTTATGTCACTTTCGCCCTTGCGCTTGTTATGGCCATTATGTATTATTTCTTAATGGTTAACGTCGGCGCAATTACCAGTGAGCACCGCACCGGTTTTGCCGGCTTCTTTGTTGCGGCAATTATCGTGGTTACTTTCGTAGCCGGTACCGCGGTTATCGTCTGGCTCGGCGAGCGCATTAACGAAAAAGGAATTGGAAACGGCATTTCCATCATCCTGTTTGCGGGTATTATTTCGCGCGGTCCTGCTATGATTAGCACCGCCATCCAGTACCTGCAGCTGGGCAATCCGCTTTACTACGTCCTCATCCCGCTGATTGTTGTCATCTTTATCGCGATGATTGCGTTTATCGTTGTTATGACCAACGCCGAACGCAGAATCCCGGTTCAGTATGCCAAACGTGTGGTTGGGCGCAAAATGTACGGCGGCCAGAATTCCCATATTCCAATTAAGGTGAGCATGAGCGGCGTTATGCCAATCATTTTTGCAAGCTCGTTCGTTTCCATTCCGGGCACCATTGCAGCGTTCTTCAAACCGGAGGACGGCACGTTCTGGAAAGGGTTTGTGGATGTGTTCAGCTATACCAGCATCTGGTACGGTATCATCTACTTCCTGCTGATCATAGCGTTTAACTATTTCTATGTCGCTATCCAGTATAATCCAGTCGAAATTGCCAATAATCTCCGCAAGAACAGCGGTGCAATTCCGGGTATCCGTCCGGGCAAGCCCACCAGCGATTTTATTTCCAAGGTTCTTTCCAAAATTACCTTTGTCGGGGCAATCTTCCTTGGCATCGTTGCCATTTTCCCGATTATCTTCACCAACATCAGCGGGATCAACATTGCCATCGGCGGTACTTCTATCCTGATTGTCGTCGGCGTTGCGCTGGAGACCATGCGCACCCTCGAATCCCAGATTACGATGAGACACCACAAAGGCTTTTTAGAATAACGGGAGGAACGTTATGAACCTGATTTTTTTAGGTGCGCCGGGCGCTGGTAAAGGGACCCAGGCAGAGGTTATTTCCGAACACCTCGGTATCCCAACCATTTCCACCGGCAACATCATTCGTGAAGCACTCAAAAACGGCACCGAAATGGGGCTGAAAGCCAAGTCCTATATGGATGAGGGAAAACTGGTGCCGGATGACATTGTCATCGGCATCATCAAAGAGCGCCTCGCGAAGGACGACTGCAAAAACGGCTTTATTCTGGACGGTTTTCCGCGTACCGTCCCGCAGGCCGAAGCCCTTGACCAAATGGGTATCGTCATCGACCGCGTTGTCGATATCGAGGTCCCGGATGAAAAAATCATGGCAAGGCTTTCCGGCAGACGGGTCTGTGAAACGTGCGGCGCCTCCTACCACCTGGAGTATAAACCCTCCAAAACGGAAGGCGTCTGCGACAAGTGCGGCGGCAAGACCGTGCTCCGCAAAGACGACCATCCGGATACCGTCAAAGAGCGCTTGCAGGTCTACCATGAGCAGACCGAGCCTTTGAAGGGTTATTATGAAAAAGCCGGTAAACTCGTCGTCGTCGTTGGTCAGGAAGAAGTGAAAGATACCACTGCACTGACCATTAAAGCTGTGGAGGCTTAAACATGATTTCGCTCAAAACGGCTCGTGAACTCGAGCGCATGCGCAAGGCAACCACCATCTCCGCCCAGGCGTTAGAGCTTGCCGGCGAGCGGCTGGAAGCAGGCATGAGCACCTACGAGCTTGACATGATTATCCGGGAATTCATCCTCTCACAGGGGGCAAAACCGTCCTTTTTAGGGTATGGCGGCTTTCCTGGAAGCGCATGCATCTCACTCAATGACGAGGTTATCCACGGTATTCCGAGTAAAAAGCGGATTATCCAGAACGGGGACATCGTCAAGGTGGATGTAGGCGCCTATGTGGATGGATACCACGGCGACAACGCAGCTACCTATGCTGTCGGCGACGTTTCGCCGGAAGCAAGGCAGCTCATGAATGTCACCGAGCAGAGCCTTTATGAAGGCATAAAAATGGCGCGCGTTGGCAACCGCCTCGGCGATGTGTCGCACGCGATTGAATCCTATGTCACAAGCAGGGGCTACGCGGTTGTCAAACAGTTTGTTGGCCACGGTGTGGGGCATGAGCTTCACGAATCCCCAGAAGTTCCGAACTATGGTCCCGCAGGGCGGGGCGTGCGGCTCGCAGCGGGTATGACGCTGGCAATCGAACCCATGATCAACATCAAGGGCGAGGACGTGAACGTGCTTGCGGACGGCTGGACGGTTAAAACGGCCTCAGGCAGTCTTTCGGCACATTTCGAACACACCATTGCAATTACACGCGACGGTCCTGTCATCCTGACAAGGGCGTGAGGTGGTTTTAATGCAGCTGACGGAGGGCTCAGTGGTAAAATCCACGGCAGGTCATGACGCAGGCAGCTACGGCGTGGTCACAGGGTTTTCAGAGGGCTGGCCGCTTGTGGCAGACGGAAAATACCGCCTGCTGGAGCGTCCAAAACGCAAAAACCCCAAACACCTTATCGTTCTGCGGCAAACCCTTGTATTAGGCGAAATCCACAGTGATAAAATGCTCCGGCGGCTCCTCTGGCCTTTCCAGTATGGCGCCTGCTCGGAAGCAGATTGACGATAGGGAGGTATTTGCTTGGCGAAAGATGATGTCATCGAAATTGAAGGTACTGTTGTAGAATCCCTGCCGAATGCCATGTTCCAGGTGGAACTTGCAAACGGCCATAAGATTCTGGCTCATATATCCGGCAAGCTGCGGATGAATTTTATCCGCATTCTGCCAGGCGATAAGGTGACCGTTGAAATGTCACCGTACGATTTAACAAAGGGGCGCATTACCTGGCGCTCCAAATAACCGAATGTTGTCCGGCCAGAGCGGAACGCTACGGTCCGGCGCTCGTTAGGAGGTATTTCAAATGAAAGTAAGACCTTCGGTAAAACCTATTTGTGAAAAATGCAAGGTTATCAAGCGCAAAGGGCGCATCATGGTAATCTGCCAGAACCCGAAGCATAAACAGCGCCAGGGTTAATTACTTTGTTTCGCAATAAATCCATATAAATTTCAAGCAGACGAAAATGAGTTCCTGTAAACCTGTAATACACAGGGAGGGAAGGGCTTTCGTCAAGCACTGGAGGTGCAAGGTAGAAAATGGCTCGTATAGCTGGAGTTGACTTGCCGAGAGATAAGAGAATCGAAGTTGGTATCACTTATATCTACGGCATCGGTGATGCAACCGCGAAGAGAATCCTTGAGGCAACCGGCATCAATCCTGACACCAGAGTAAAGGATTTGACCGACGCCGACGAGGCCGCGCTTCGTGATTACATCGACAAAAACCTTGAGGTTGAAGGTGACCTTCGCAGAAGCACCGCGCTCAACATCAAACGGTTAATCGAAATTGGCTGCTACCGTGGCGTTCGCCACCGCAAAGGCCTGCCTGTCCGTGGCCAGAGAACCAAAACCAATGCGCGTACCCGCAAAGGCCCGGTTAAGACGGTTGCGAACAAAAAGAAATAACAGGAAAGGATAAGAACACATGGCTGTTAAGAATGCTAAGAAGACGACTGTCCGCAGACGTCGTGAACGTAAAAACATTGAGCGTGGCGCCGTTCATATCCAGTCCACTTTCAATAATACAATGGTAACCATTACCGACACGCAGGGCAATGCAATTTCTTGGGCTTCCGCCGGCGGCCTCGGCTTCCGCGGTTCCAGAAAATCCACCCCGTTTGCAGCCCAGACCGCTGCTGAAACCGCTGCAAAAGCGGCTATGGAGCACGGCCTTAAAACGGTTGAAGTTTTCGTCAAGGGCCCTGGCTCTGGACGTGAGGCTGCTATCCGCGCACTGCAGTCCGCAGGCCTTGAGGTGACTATGATTAAAGACGTCACCCCGATTCCGCACAACGGCTGCCGTCCGCCGAAAAGAAGACGTGTCTAATTTGGAGGTGTAACGAAATGGCAAGATATACCGGCGCGGTATGCAGAATGTGCCGCCGTGAAGGACAGAAACTGTTCCTCAAAGGCGAACGCTGCTATTCCGATAAATGTGCCTTCGCCAGAAGAGGCTATGCCCCTGGCCAGCACGGTCAAAGCCGCAAAAAAGTGTCTGAATATGGTATTCAGCTGAGAGCGAAACAGAAAACCAGACGTTACTACGGCGTCCTGGAAAGCCAGTTCGCAAAATATTTCGATATGGCAGAGCGTAAAGCCGGCATGACCGGTGAAAACCTCCTCCGTATCCTTGAGACCCGCCTTGACAATGTTGTTTACCGCCTGGGCTTCGCAACTTCCAGAGCAGAGGCCAGACAGTTGGTTGTTCACAACCACTACCTCGTCAATGGCAAAAAGGTCAACATTCCTTCCTTCCTCGTAAAAGAAGGCGACGAGATTTCCATCTGCGACAAGAGCCGTTCCAGCGACAAGATCAAAGCAGTCCTGGAATCCACCGGCGCGCGTCCAATCCCCATGTGGCTTGACCTCAACAAGGAAAACCTCACTGCCAAAGTGAGCCGTTTGCCGAACCGTGAGGACATCGACCTTGACGTCGAAGAGCATCTCATTGTCGAGCTTTATTCCAAGTAATCGTCGATTACTGTTTCATGTGCAGGGCGGGCGTAGGGCCTTCTCCGGCCTTGCGCTTTGCATCATGAATCGGAACTATGGCTTGCCGGTTCGCCGGTCGAAACATTTTAGCTCATCGTACGCGTTGGGCATGCATACAGGAGGGTTATAAATGATTGAAATCGAAAAGCCAAGAATTGAGACGGCAGAAATTAAACCGGACGGTACCTACGGCCGGTTTGTTCTCGAACCGCTCGAGCGCGGCTACGGCACAACTCTGGGTAATAGTTTAAGACGTGTGCTGCTCTCCTCGCTACCTGGTGTTGCTGTTACATCAATTAAAATTGATGGCGTACAACACGAGTTTTCAACCATCCCTGGCGTGAAAGAAGACGTCACTGAGATTGTTCTGAACATCAAAGGCTTAATTGCAAAGATTCACGGCGAAGCTCCCAAAACCGTCTACATTGAGGCGGAGGGCGAGTGTGAAGTAACTGCCGGCGATATCAAAGCAGACAGCGAAGTCGAGATTCTCGACCCGGGTATGCATATTGCAACCCTTTCACAGGGCGCGAAATTGTATATGGAGATTGTCATTGACCGCGGCCGGGGCTATGTCCCGTCGGAACGCAACAAGCAGAATCTCCAGTCCACCATCGGCGTTATCCCGGTGGACAGCATTTACACCCCTGTGCTCAAAGTGAACTATACCGTGGAAAATACACGTGTGGGCCAGATTACCGACTACGATAAACTGACCCTGGAAATTTGGACCGATGGAACGATTTCTGCGAAAGAGGCCGTTTCCCTGGGTGCCAAGGTTCTCAACGAGCATCTGAATCTGTTTATTGATTTGTCTGAGGAAGCATATAACACCGAAATTATGGTGGAAAAAGACGACAAGGGCAAAGAAAAAGCCCTCGAGATGACCATTGAGGAGCTTGACCTGTCTGTGCGTTCCTTCAACTGCTTGAAGCGCGCAGGCATCAACACGGTTGAGGATTTGATCAATAAATCCGAGGATGATATGATGAAAGTCAGAAACCTCGGCAGAAAGTCGCTGGAAGAGGTCGTTGAAAAACTCAAGGCCCTCGGCTTTAATTTGAACAGCGGCAACGACGAATAATACCGGTTTCCCGGTGATGATTGCCCGGGAAATCCGATAGGGTAAGGAGTGAATTCAAATGGCAGGAAGCAGAAAGCTGGGCAGAAGCACTGACCACAGAAAAGCAATGCTCAGAGCGATGGTTACCTACTTGCTTGAGAATGGTAAGATTGAAACAACCGTAACACGCGCCAAAGAAGTTCGTGCTATGGCTGAAAAGATGATTACAGTCGGCAAAGACAGCTCTCTCCACAATAAACGTCAGGTTTATTCTTATATCACCAAAGAGTCTGTCGCCAAAAAGGTTCTGGATGAAATTTCTCCGAAATACGCCGACAAAAACGGCGGCTATACCAGAATTGTAAAGATTGGCCCGCGCCGCGGCGACGCAGCAGAAATGGCAATCATTGAGCTCATCTAACCACAGAGCATAGTAAAGCACGGCGGAATTCCGCCGTGCTTTTTGTTTGCGCAAAACCGCAAAGCGTGGTATAATAAGTCCGGACAAATGGGACAACAGAAAACCGCTGCTTTTGAATTTATCCATAAAGAACACAGCGGCATTTTGCACCACTTTCGGTGACACTTCCGTAAGGAAGTGCTTTCCATCCAACGGGGTATAGGCCGTCTTCTTAGACGTATATTGTTCTCTCTTGTACGCAAAAATAAAAAATCCTGCGGCAGTTGCCGCAGTCTTATGTTGTAGGAGCAAATTTATGCGTTGTATGCTTTGCCGTAAAAATGTAGACAAGCTCACAGAGCACGGTATCTGTGAAGAATGTGAAAAGCAGTTTGATTTTTCCGATCAGCCCCCTTATGAGCCGGAGCAGGAGGAAGGTTCCACCGGCACCCAGCTCAAGCGGATTCTCATCACCTCGGCCTGTGCCATTGGCTTGATTCTTTTTATGGTCTGGGCTATTCCGTTTATGATGTCCTTCATCAACATGAACGGTTGATTTTTCAAACGCCACCGGGCAAAAGCGGAGGCGTTTTTTTACGGTTAAATCCCATCTTTTCGCAAAGGAGCGTCCAATTACCGTGGCAACCCAACCAACTGTTCCTGCGGCGGCCAAAAACAGCCTGCCGCTTGAAAACCGCTTCCGCACCGGCCTGCGGGACGGCGTCCCCATTGCTTTGGGGTATCTTTCGGTTTCCTTTACCTTCGGCATCATGGCGGTCGCTGCCGGCCTGCCGGTTTGGGCCGCTGTCGTCATCTCCATGCTCAACGTCACCTCCGCCGGCCAGTTTGCCGGTCTGCCTCTGCTCGCCGGACCCGGCTCTCTGGTTGAAATGGCGCTGACCCAACTTGTTATCAACGCCCGCTATGCCCTCATGTCACTCTCACTTTCCCAGAAGCTTCATCAGTCGGTGCGTTTGCTGGATCGGGTTCTCATCGCTTTCTGCAACACCGACGAAATCTTTGCCGTTGCCAGCAGCAAGCCGGGCGAGGTCGGCCGCCGTTATCTCTATGGATTGATCCTCACTCCTTATTTCGGATGGGCCTTTGGCACCTTTCTTGGCGCAGCGGCCAGCAGCCTCCTCCCAGAGATTGTCCAATCCGCGCTCGGCATTGCCATCTACGGTATGTTCCTCGCCATCATCATTCCGCCTGCCAAGCATTTCCGGCCGGTGCTCAAGGTCATTCTCGTGGCCGTGGTATTAAGCTGTATCTTCCGCTTTGTACCGGGCCTCAACCAAATTTCCTCCGGCTTCGTCATCATCATCTGTGCCGTTGCCGCTGCAGCATTCGGCGCCCGCTTCTTCCCGGTACACAGCCACAGGAAGGAGGCGGATTCCTGATGCTCCCTGAGACCTTTTGGCTCAATCTCGCCGTCATGGCGGGGGTTACCTATCTTATCCGAATGCTTCCGCTTGCTGCGTTCAAACGTAAGCTGGAAAACGAGTTTGTGCAGTCGTTCCTGTATTATGTGCCGTATGCCGTCCTCGGCGCCATGACCTTTCCGGATATTTTTTTCTCTACCGGAAGCGTCTGGTCAGCGGCGGCAGGGCTGCTCGTCGCCATTGTGCTGTCTTACTTCGAAAAGGGCCTGCTCACCGTTGCGCTGTCGGCCTGCGGCGGCGTTTTGCTGGTGGAGTGCGTCATCCGCTATATCCTGCCCTAAGGATGAATGCAAGAACGTGGCTTGCTATAGCCTTTAAGTCGATTTGACCATAAAGATTTTAGGGCATAGGTTTTTAATGTACGCGTATTTCAACCGGCCCGCTTGATAAAAGATTGAATGTACCGTAACGGTTCCATAGTTGGTAAAGCCAAGCGTTTATGAAAGGTGCAGCGGAGGATAAATGCGTCCCGCGCGGCACTTTTCGTCTTTCACACAATGAAAAAGCACCCCGGGATCCCGGGGTGCTTTTTGTTTAGAGCCTACGACTACCCGCGTAGGCTCTAAACTTTATTTTTTCGCAGAGGATTTACATGTGCTGTAACCGAATGCTCAAGCCTCGCAGTCCACCAGCACGTGGATAGTATCCTCACCCGCCTGGTTGCGGATGTCAAACGCCTCCTGAATCCGGGAAAGCGGCACCACATGGGTAATAATCCCGTCGGTCTGGATGAGCCCGTCACAGATGAGTTCAATCCCGTCGTGAAAATAATGCCGCATGTCAATATCCCGCCGCGGCTCGGTGCTGTAGAGTTCCAGCCGTTTGCGGTGGAACCGGAAGAAGTCAATGGGTTTGTTGCAGACTCCAATGCAGCCGTAAAGAATAATCTTTCCGCAGACCGCCGCCATGTCGATGGCGTCTACCAGCCCGTCACCCTCCAGCAGACAGGGGATGACGATGTCAAATCCGTCCGGGAAATCCTGCTTGACTACATCCGCCGTTTTGGCGTCGTGTGCGGGCAGCTTATAGGTGTGGGTCGCCCCATAGCGTTTGGCAAGTGCAAGATGGCTGTCGTACAGGTCGGTGACGACAAGATTTTTCGGGTTGGAGAGCGCCACTGCCTGGGTCATCAAGAGGCCGCTTACGCCTTGTCCCATAATCAACACATTTTTGGTCTGGTCAATTTTGGCCAGATCCACCGCGTGCAGTATCCCCGGGAGAACCTCCACCGGGCTGATGGTTTTCAGCGGGAAGTGTTCCGGCAGCACCTTAACATTAAACGGCTTGCAGACAATGTACTGCGCAAACGCTCCCCAAATATAGCGGCAGGTCACCTTATCACCCACCCGCAGGCCGCGCACGTTTTCGCCAATTTTATCAATGATCCCGCCGACCTCGTGCCCCAGACGTGCCGGAATGCTGATGAACTCCGGTGCGCGGGTGCCCCGGTAAGCCTCCAGGTCCGAACCGCAGATGCCGGTGTATTTGATTTTAACCCGCACCTCATCCGGCCCCGGCTCCGGAATTTTCGCGTATGCGGGCCGGATTTGATAGGGCTTTTCCAGCACCGCCGCCATCTGGATGTTTTCGCCCGGCCCGTCCACCAGGTCAAGTTTTGCCATGGTCATATGGGTTGCCATAACCGTTTCCTCCTTTTATGCTTCAATGGTAAAGGGTTCCGAGGCGCCGCTCTCCGCACCGGAGAAATTCTGCGCCTTGATGATGTACTGGTACCGTTTCCCGCGTTCCGCCGTCATGTCGGTGTAAGCAGAAACGCTGAGCGCACCACCGGAGGTGAGCTCCTGATAAACGCCGCCGTCCTCACGCCGCAGAATGATATAGCGCATGAAATCGTATTCGCGGTTTGGCTTCCACTGCAAAAAGATTTGACGGTTGCCGGCAAATCCATCCTCGGCGGCGCCCCAAATGCCTTCCGGCGCCGCCGGTGCCGTCTGGTTCACCGGGGTGAACAACAGCAGGGAAACCGCATGCATCGGCAGTTCCACGTCCAACGCACAACCGCTTCCAACCAACATCTCGGCCTTGTCCTCATAAAGCTCCAGCCCCTCGTGGGCGCGCATTTCCCGAATCTGTTCCGCATCCGGCGCTTCTGGCTTGCCGAACCGCTGCCAGATGTCATAAGAAGAGCTGTGCTCTTTATCAATGCGGTAATGAGCGAGTTGGTACCGCCCGGATTTCATTCCATCCAGCTTGAGGTGTACCTTCCGCGGGTTGATGTCGTCCTCCATACCGTCCTCAAAGTTCCAGACCATTACGGCGTAGCCGTCCTTGCAGGAGGTCGGCAGGATGCCGAATTTATCCCCAAAGCCCTCGTCACCGCATACCGCTTTGTAACGAATGTCGCCCAAACGGTTGAGCAGCACGTAAGCGTTGAACAGCGGCTTTTTGATGAGGTCGTCGCTTCCGTACCGGTTGAGCGGGGTAAACTGGGAGCGGTTGCCGGAGTAAAGGTAGCGTTCCCACTGGGTGTGGCAGTTGTCACTGTCTACCACCTTGAGGTTGATCTTCCAGTCGTCCAGCACAAGGTCGCAGTATTTGGTCATCATCTTACAGGTAATCCCCGCCGGATAATGGGTGTTACGGAAGTTGAGCCAGCTCTTCATCCATACGCCGAGGTTGCCATCCCACACAATATCGGATTCGTCGTTGAAAAACTCGATGCCCTGAAACTCCGGGTACTCCTGCAAAATTGAGGTATACCGCTTGAGCCAGTCGAACATCACATTGATGTTCGGGTTGGTGTCCTTGGGGTAGCCCGCCTTGCAGTGCACCGAGACAAAGTCGATGCGGGTTCCAAAGGTTCCGCGTTTGTAGTTAAGCCCGTGCGCACAGTGCTCTAAAAATTCACGGTAGATTTTTTCCGCGCCTTCCCACTGCTTGACTGCCGGGCCGCCGACCTTAAGCTGGTCGTCCACACTGTGGATGGCGTATTCAAAATAGTCGTAAAAAGCAAGAAAGGTGCTGGAATCCTCCAGCCATTTTTCATGGTTATCCGGCTCGTTCCAGATTTCAAAGTACCACTTGCGCACCTCGTCCAATCCGTACCGCTCAATGCAGTGCCGGACAAAAAGCTGCAACACCTCTGCCCAGAGGTTGTAATCCTTCGGGATAAAATAATCCTCACTCTGAATGCAGGAGGGGATGAAGTGGGTCTCGACAATCGGCCGCCCGCCGCTTGCGAGGATGATGTCATAAATCTGGTCCACATACTTCCACTCGCAGGCCAGCTTGCCGTCCTTCATAGAAAAGACCTTGTCTACCCAGCGTCCGGCATTGACGTCGGGGTTGCCATAGTCCTGCCCTTCGGTCAGAATGTATAAATCGCCGTCGCCGTGTGCCGTCAGGATGCTGTGCAGCCGCATATAGTAAAAATCGCGGCCAATCGAGGCCAGATGCCGGTACATTTTACGGCTCGGCTTGGTGTAGGTGTAATCACAGTGTGCATAGCCGAATGCGTTGAAAAAGTGGGGGAATGGAATGGGGTTTTTGCTGAAATCAATCTTCATTTGAATGGTTTGCATGGTTCGTCAACTCCTCACAATTATAATAGCAAACACTTTTGAAAAACACAATTCTAAAAGTGCTCAAACCACAGCTTTCTTTTTTGTAGGTTTCGTCAAAACTGCCTTGGTTTGGCGGTTTGGTTTTAAAAAAGAGTCCCCCTCGTTTTGTCAAATGTCCGCCGGCTTTCCCGCTCATTCTGAAAAACGCTCAAATTTTCTTCTGGTTAAGGCGCAGAAAGGCCGCTCTCCGTCTTTGGTGTTCCACGCAGTTTTCTACGGATTTACCGGCCGCATCCTTTCAATGCTGCAAAACCCTCTGCTGGTTTTTACAATCCTTTCAACTGTTTTTCCATCCGGTACAGCCCGTGTTGGTCTGGTTCACCGGTCAGATCAGTATAGCCTAGGAACAAATAGAACCCATGGGCGGATTTTGACGCCCCCAGTTCCATCCGGCCGGCTTTCACCGCCAGCGGATCCCGTTCCAACGCCTCCATAATGCGCCGCCCAATACCGTCTCCATGATGCTTGGGATGAACAAATACCGTTTGTACCCAGCAGGCGCCGGGTTCCCATCCGGGAGCAACTGCGCCGCATCCCACAGGGCGCCCCGCCACGCAGGCAACATAAAAATGCGTGGAAGCGGCGATCTGCCGGAGCCGCTCAGCATGATATGCGTTGGCCAGCGCTTCCATTTCCGCAGCCGGATAGTCCCGGATGTTCACCTCCAGCAGGTTTTGCCGAATCAGCGCTGCAAGCGGTTCTGCATCTGCTTCCCGGTAGCGCCGGATTTGAATTTCCATCATAGCATACGCCTCTTCTGTTTTTTCTTCATTATACAGCGCCGGGGTGGGGAAATCCACCGTCAAAGGTGAAAAGTCAAAGTAGTTTGCTCTTGTTTCATAAATTGGAGACGCCAATTCAATGATTCGTCTGCAAATGATAGATACCGGCAGAAAAGTTTTCATCCGGTGGGTAGAGCGGTCTCCCCACCATACCGGAAAACAGAATACCGCTGCAATCCTGTCCGTTCCTTTTTTCATCACAATGTGCTATGATAAAACAAACAACGTTTATGAAAGTGGGGCATGTTTATGCCAATTTCGGCCAAAACGCTGGATTTTCTAGTCGAAAACCGGCTCAACAACAGCCGCGTCTGGTACCAGGAGCACAAGACGCAGTATCAGGAGCTTGTCCTCGCCCCGTTGGCAGAGCTGGTCGAACAGCTTGCGCCCACTCTGCGGGAAATGGATTCCAAACTCGTCGTTGAACCGCGGGTTGATCGCTCCATCTCCCGTATTTACCGGGATACCCGTTTTTCCAAGGATAAAACCCTCTACCGAGACGTCATGTGGCTCGCCTTTATGCGGGATAAAAAGATTGTCTACTGCCCGCCGGGATTTTTCTTTGAATTTTCCCCGTCGGGGTTTCGCTACGGCTGTGGTTACTATTCTCTCCCGACCGATTATATGGAGGCGGTTCGTTCTCTTGTGCTCAGTCATGACCGCAGCTTTCTGCGCGCGCAGGAGGTGCTTCAGCGTCAACCGCAGTTTGCATTGGAAGGGGAACGGTACAAACGCCCCCATTTTCCGGACGCCCCGCCGGATGAGCGGGAGTGGCTGGAACGCAAAGGACTTTCGGTCAACTGCAACAGTAAGGATTGGGGGCTTCTGTTTTCGGAGGAACTCTCCCATACCCTTGCCGAAGGATTTCGGCAGCTGAAACCGGTTTACGAGTTTTTCCTCCGTGCAAATACCCTTGCACAGACAGAAAAGTAGCAAGCAGCCTGCCTCTTTGGGCTGCATGAGTTCCCGCCCACTGCCAGAAAGCGGGGTTGTCTGCGTGGGAAACGTCCATTTTTTACTGATAAAAACACAGCTTCCGGCAGAATATGCAAAGACGCAAAAAATCCCCCGCACCTCAAGGTGCAGGGGATTTTTTGCGGTTGTATTCGAAAACACGTTTAAGAACCGGAATTAATACATCCGTCCGCCGTTGCGGTTTTCCCACAAGTCCGGGTTATCTCCCATGGCAGCCTTCAGTCCCTCGGAAAGGTCGGTGATCTGCTGTACGACCTCATCCGGCACCTCGGCCTCAAACGCAGCGAGATTCTGCTGGAACTGCCCAATGTTGCGCGCCCCCATCAGAATGCTGCCAACGCCGTATGCCTTCTTCAGGAAAGCGAGTGCCAGCGTTGCCATCGGGAAGCCGGTTTCTTCGCAGACGTCTGCTAGCACGTCGAGGAAGGTGAAAATTTCGGTTTCAAAACCGGTGTCATTGTGGCGGCCCTGCTGCCATTTGCCGCTGTAAAAGCGGGTCTCGCGGCGGCCCATCGGCACATCATCAATCGAACGGAACTTGCCGGTCAGCAGCCCCTGTGCCAGCGGGCAGTACGCCCAGACAGCCACGTTGTTTTCCACGCTTTTCTGGATGATTCCTTTCTCCACCAGCCGCCAGATGAGCGAATAGGGGAGCTGGTTTGTCACAACGCCGTAATCCTTCACTTCATCCAGTGCGCCTTGACCATAGTTGCAGACGCCAACCGACCGGATTTTTCCCTCCTGCTTGAGCTTTTCAAATGCGCGGAAGGTCTCCTCATGCGGGATTTCCCGGCTCGGCCAGTGAATTTGGTAAATGTCAATGTAATCGGTATCCATCCGCTTGAGGCTCGCCTCACAATGAGCGATGACGTCGTCGTAATGCAGGCAGTCGGTGTAGACCTTGGTGGCGATAATCGCCTTGTCTCGGCGGCCCTTAATGGCCTTGCCGAGCACCTCTTCGCTCTTGCCGTCTCCATATTTTTCCGCGGTGTCCAGCAGGGTAACCCCAGCGTCCAGCGCCGCGTGAATGGTATCAATTGAATCCTGTTCCTCGTTGGAACCCCAGATTTTTGCGCCCGAAAAACTCCAGGTTCCCAGCGAAAGTTTCGGAATGCTGATATCCGTGTTGTGTAGCTTAAAATAATCCATTGTTTTGTCTCCTGTTTTTTTCTTTTATTTTACTCCTTTATAAGAGAAAAAGCAATCATCCGGTGGTGAAATCCCGGCAGACGTTTGGCGCGGATAGCTGTCTCGCGGTGCAGGGGTGCAGCGCAGGTGCCATCTTGGATTCACTGGTGACAGCGTATTGGCCGGTGCGCTTGTTTTTAAGACCTTATCCATCCGGCATACCGTCGGATATCGTTCCGGTCAGAGCGTTTCGCCATACACACAAGGCGTTTTGGCACGGGGGTGTTTTTATTTATGCCTATAAAAAACCCCGCCGTAAGGCGGGGTTTTACGCTGCGACCACGCTGCCAGCCTATTTGGTTTTCAACAGCGCCAGCACAGCCTGCGCGCTTTTTTCCGGCAGTTCCAGAAAATGGATCGGCTCGGCAATATCTTGCAGGTAATGTGCATCCGAGTCGGTAATACGCCGTCCTTTGAAAGGCAGGTCGCTGTCCGGATTTTTGACCTCAATGCAGTGAAATCCGTATTCCTCCGGAATGTACCCCAGGTTTGCCATGATGGAATAAGCGCTTTTGTCCGCGTGAGCGGGAATAGGCAGGCCGCCGTGGCGGCGCACCGTTTCAAGCAGAGCGTCCATACCCAAGTCCAGCGCATTAATCAGCAGCTTGTCAATGGTTCCAATCCGCTCGTCCTTTTCGTTTAGGATGGCCTGCTCGCCAAAAATTTCCGGTTTGTTGATGACCGGCGGCAGGTGCTCGTAAAATTCGTCGGAACAGGAGAGAGCATCCTCCAGCCGTTCAAATAGGCAGAGCACATGAACCTCCTCCGCGCTGGACGCTTCAATCGCGGGCACCACCGTCAGCCCCGCTTCCTTTGCCACTGCGAAAACCCCGGGCAGATTGCGGGCTGTGTTGTGGTCGCTCACGGCAATGATATTCAAGCCGAGCAGGCAGGCCATGTTGACAATGTTATTCGGCGTCATATCCATATCCCCACAGGGGGAAAGGCAGGAGTGCATGTGCAGGTCGTATGAGTACTTCATGGGTTCAACAGCTTGTGGATAGCAAGCCCAAGGTCGAAAGAGGGCAGATCGCTTTGCAGCAGGCAGACGTCCTGCTGCTCGGCCCGCCGTGCCATTTCCTCATCCACCGGGATTCCCTCAGAGACAATCACACAGCTCACGTCGGAGAGCACCGCCACCGCCACCGTGTTGATGTTGCTCATCACCGTAATCCAAACGGCGTCGGTTTTGGTTTTTCCCATGACAATGCTGAGCAGGTCACAGCAGAACACCCCGCCAGCCATCCGTTCGTTGCCGCTCCCGGCGCTGACTACCTTCAGGTTGAGTGCGCTTGCAAGCTCTATTGGCGTCATAAGAGCTCCTCCTTGTATAATTTTGGATAATATTACAAATAGTGTTTTGGATTAAATCGAATTTAAACCAGAAGCCGGGTTTTATTGAACGGGATTTCACCGCTCATTGTACAAATGGCCTGCCGTTCCACACCACCCGATTTGGCGCATCGCACCAGTTACCATAAAAAACGGTGTTTTCCGTGCTCATCTTTACGAGGCGGACTTCCGCTTGCGAGGGAGGCATAGCGCATCCGCTAAAACAAATATGAGCATTTGAACATTATAAAATTCGCTTGGAACAGTGGATTAGCCTTCCTCATTCTCCTCGGTGCGGAACGGCGGCGGAATCGAGGCTTCGATCTTGTGGATATCCCGAATGAGGTTTTCAATGCTTTCCTTGTATTTGAAGATGCAGTCATCCGGCGAGGCAACGCCCCGCACGACGTCCTCCGCCAGCGCCCGGCAGGAAGGAGCGCCGCAGGAGCCACAGTCCAGCCCTGGAAGCCCGGATTCAATCTGTTCAAGTTCGTTCATCTTTTCAAACGCCTTGCGCATATCCGAATCCAGCGTCAGCACCGGCGCGTACTCCAGCTTGGAATCCCACACCGCCTCCTCCGGTACCCGGTCAATGTGGTTCATCGAGACCGGCAGGTATTTGACAATCCGCTTGAGCTTCGCTTTGGCAATGTACGGGTTCTCCACCGTCAGCACGCCGCCCACGCAGCCGCCGCTGCAGGCGTTTAGCTCAATGAACTCCAAATTGTTGAGCCGTTCGTCCTCCAAATCATCCAGCACTCGAATGACGTTTTCAATTCCGTCCGCTGCCAGATAGCTGTCATTGAGCAGCCCGGCCGCCTCACCGGAGCTGGTGCCCCACGCCACGCCGATTTTACCGCTCTGTACAAGCGATTCATCTTCTTGGACAGGCAGATGCATAATTGAAAGCAGTTTCGGATAAATATCGTTAATGGAAACAACGCCGGACACCTGGCTCTTTTCGGTGCCGAGCGGCATCTTGGAGGCCGTTACCTTCGCCGCACAGGGCGAGATGAAAATGGCGCCGATCTCTTCCATTGGGATGCCGGTTCGTTCGTGCGCTGCTTCTTTGGACAACCTTGCCGCCAGTTCGACCGGCGCGTTGAGCGGCAGCACATGATCAATCAGGTTGGGGAACCGCACCCGGATGAGCCGTGTCACCGCAGGGCAGGCCGAGCTGATAACCGGCCGCGGCAGGTTGCCCTCCCGCATCAGCTTGCGGGTTGCGGCCGAAACAAGCTCGGCCGCTTTCGCAACCTCATAGACCTCGTCAAAGCCGAAGTCGATGAGCGCGCGCAGCAGGATGTCAATGTCGTCCATATTGTTAAACTGCCCATACAGCGCCGGCGCCGGCAGGGCAATGGTGTATTTGAACTGCCCCAGAATGTCCAGGGAGTCGCAGGTTGCCTTTTTGGCATGGTGCGGGCAGACACGGATGCACTCGCCGCAGTCGATGCACCGCTCCGGGATAATGTACGCTTTTTTGTTGCGCACACGGATGGCCTCGGTTGGGCAGCGCTTAATGCAGTTGATACACCCCTTGCACTTTTCTTTATCCAATGTAACGGAATGGAAAAATTCCACCTGGCAGCACCCCTTTCAAAAATTGTATTGCAGTGGTTGCTTGTTCTAAGGATGTGATGCTTGTTGATTGTTTCTATGCGCTGATGCTATGCAATTTTCACCGTCATGGTCACCGTGGTGCCCACCCCAACGGTGGAGTCAATGTGCATGTCATCGCTGTACTTTTTCATGTTGGAAAGCCCCATGCCTGCACCAAAGCCAAGCGAGCGCACCTCGTCCGGCGCGGTGGAATAGCCTTCTTTCATGGCGAGCTCAATGTCGGCAATACCTTTGCCGGTGTCCTTGAGCACCATTTGAATTGCTTCCGGCGCAATGGTGACGTCAATCACGCCGCCGTTTGCGTGAATGACCATGTTAATTTCACCCTCATACAGCACGATAGCCACTTTGCGAATGACGTCCGGCGCAATGCCAAGCTGGCGCAGCGTCTTTTTGACATTTGCAGAGGCTTCCCCTGCGCGGGTAAAGTCGTTGCCGTCTACGTCATAACGGAGGGTGACTGCGTCGTTCATTTCACTCATGAGGTTAAATGCCGCCTCCCCTCAGGCCGTTTTCCCAAAGCAGGCCGCAGGCGTTGAACATCCGGTGGGCGGTGGTCATCAGGGTAATGCCGCGCTCGTTTGCAAGCTCAATCATGGTGTCGTCCGGCTTTTTACCGCGCACAAAAATAATGCAGTGCATATCCATCATGTCTGCTGTGCGTATTACCTGCGGATTAACCATACCGGTCAGCAGGCAGGACTGATCCTTTACAAAGGCAAGCACGTCACTCATCATGTCAGAGCCGCATGCGGTGTGGATTTCAATACCAAAGTTCTCGTCACCGCAAATGATTTTGGCGTCCAGGATTTTTTGAATGTCTCCAATCGTCATAATAACTCCCCATTTCTCCGGCAAATCATTTCGGGTTTGTCGCTCTCCGGGACTGGCGGCCGCGCCCTGAAGCGGTGTGCAACGCCGGTTTCTGTACCCTTATTATAGCATGAATGGAAAGGATTTCAACGAATTCGGAGAATATGAACGAGTTGCTATTGCGTTCACGATATTAACAAAAAGTTTACAACTACATTCTCGACATTATCTTCCTTTTTTTATAGCATTTGTGAAATGTACATGATATAATTAATGATAACTGTGAACCACTTAGTCATTGTAACCAGAGTGGTTCTGGTGATTGGTGAGAAATGTTTTGACCAATCGCAAATTTTGAGGAGGGCATATTTTATGGCTAAAACAAGTACACTGCCGTTTACCGGAACACCCGAGCAGGAAGCAGAGCTCAAAAAGGTCATTGATGAGCTCAAGGGTGAGGGCGGCGCATTGATGCCGGTGCTCCAGAAGGCACAGGACATCTACGGTTATCTGCCGGTTGAAGTACAGCAGATGATTGCAGACGGTCTTGGCGTCTCCATGTCGGAAATTTACGGCGTCATCACCTTTTATTCACAGTTTTCACTCAGCCCGAAAGGAAGATACAAAGTGTCGGTCTGCCTCGGTACGGCCTGCTACGTCAAAGGCTCTGGCGATGTGTTCAACCGCCTCTGTCAGCGTCTCGGCGTTCAGAACGGCGAATGTACCCCGGACGGTAAGTTCTCGCTGGAAGCCTGCCGTTGCATCGGCGCCTGCGGCCTTGCCCCGGTTTTGACCGTCAACGACGACGTTTACGGCCGTCTCACGGTGGATGACGTTGACGAAATCCTTGCAAAGTACGCTGAATAAGCATCATGCAGGAGCTGTCACTGAACATTCTGGACATCGCGCAGAACTCGGTCCGCGCCGAAGCGTCTCTGGTTGAAATTACGGTGGCGCGCAATACAGCGGACAAACGCCTGCGGATTACTATCCGCGACAATGGCTGCGGTATGACGGAAGAACAGGTAAAGCGGGTGACTGACCCGTTTTTTACCACCCGTACCACCCGCAGCATCGGGCTTGGAATTCCTTTTTTCAAGATGACGGCGGAAATGACCGGCGGCTCGTTCGCCATTCATTCCACCCTTGGCAAAGGAACCGAGACCATGGCGGAGTACTGCTACGATCACATCGACATGCTGCCGCTGGGGGATATTCCATCCACCATTACAACCTTAATTTCCGGGAGCCCGCAAATTGCGTTTGTCTACCGCTATGAGGCAGACGGCCGTGTCTTTACGCTGGATACCCGCGAAGTGAAGGAAATGCTTGGCGATGTCGACATCTGTTCCAATGAGATATTAACCTTCTTACGGGATATGATTGCAGAAAACACCAGAGAAATTGATGGCGAAGACAATTCAACAACCTGAAAATCCCAAACAAATTCATTAAGGTGGTGCGCATTTATGAAAAGTTTAGCAGAATTACAGGCTATCCGTGACCGCGTAAAGAGCAGTGTAGTCGTCCGTGAAAACAATGACGTGGATTACCGCATTGTTGTTGGCATGGCAACCTGCGGCATTGCGGCCGGCGCCCGTCCGGTTCTCAACGCTGCCAGTGAAGAAGTGGCAAAACGCCAGCTTCACAATGCCATGGTCACCCAGACCGGCTGCATTGGCATCTGCAAATTTGAGCCGGTTGTCGAGGTTTTTGAGGCCGACGGCAAAAAGACAACCTATGTCAAAATGACAGCGGAAAAAATGGTAAGAGTCATCAACGACCATATTGTGAACGGTAACGTCGTTACCGAGTATACAATTGGCGCCAACGCATAAGGAGGATTGAATCAATGTTTCGTTCTAACGTACTGGTCTGCGGTGGTACCGGCTGTACTTCCTCCGGCTCTGAGCAGATTATCGCGGAACTCGAAAAAGAAATTAAGGCGGTCGGCCTCGAAAACGAGGTAAACGTCATCCGTACCGGCTGCTTCGGCCTCTGTGCACTCGGCCCGATTATGGTCGTTTATCCGGAAGGCAGCTTTTATTCCCGCGTAAAACCGGAAGATATTAAAGAAATTGTTGACGAGCACCTCCTCAAAGGCCGTATCGTCAAACGTCTTCTTTACCAGGAGACGGTTGAGGATGACAACATCAAATCCCTCAACGAGACCAACTTCTACAAAAAACAGCACCGCGTTGCGCTGCGCAACTGCGGCGTCATCAACCCGGAAAATATTGATGAATACATAGCGTTTGACGGCTACCAGGCTCTCGGCAAATGTCTGACCGAGTACACCCCGGAGCAGGTCATCCAAATTGTGTTGGATTCTGGCCTCCGCGGCCGTGGCGGCGCCGGCTTCCCGACCGGCCGTAAATGGTCCCTTGCTGCAATGAATCATGCAGACCAGAAATACGTCTGCTGCAACGCCGACGAAGGCGACCCGGGCGCGTTCATGGACCGTTCGGTTCTGGAGGGCGACCCTCATGCTGTCCTCGAAGCAATGGCGATTGCCGGTTATGCAATCGGCGCTTCCCAGGGTTATATCTACGTCCGTGCAGAGTACCCCATTGCGGTTAAACGCCTTGAAATCGCCATCAGCCAGGCGCGTGAATACGGCCTGCTCGGCAAAAACATTTTCGGCACCGGCTTTGATTTTGACATCGGCCTGCGCCTTGGCGCCGGTGCGTTTGTCTGTGGTGAGGAAACTGCGCTCATGACCTCCATTGAAGGCAAACGCGGTGAGCCGCGCTGCCGTCCTCCGTTCCCGGCGGTCAAGGGCCTGTTCGGCAAACCGACCATCCTCAACAATGTTGAGACCTATGCAAACATTCCGCAGATCATCCTCAATGGGCCGGAATGGTTCTCCTCTATGGGTACCGAGAAATCCAAGGGCACCAAAGTCTTTGCACTCGGCGGCAAAATCAACAACACCGGCCTCGTTGAAGTCCCAATGGGCACCACCCTCCGCGAAATTGTTGAGGAAATCGGCGGCGGCATTCCGAACGGCAAAAAGTTCAAAGCTGCCCAGACCGGCGGTCCTTCCGGCGGATGTATCCCGGCGGAGCATTTCGACGTGCCGATTGACTACGACAACCTCATCGCCATCGGCTCCATGATGGGCTCCGGCGGTCTTATCGTCATGGATGAAGACAACTGCATGGTTGATATTGCGAAGTTCTTCTTGGAGTTCACGGTTGACGAATCCTGCGGTAAGTGCACCCCGTGCCGTGTCGGCACCAAGCGCCTTTATGAAATGCTGGATAAAGTCACCAAAGGCCAGGGCACCCTTGAGGACCTTGACAAAATGGAAGAGCTTTGCTACCACATTAAAAACAATTCCCTGTGCGGTTTGGGACAGACTGCTCCGAACCCGGTACTCTCCACCCTGCGGTATTTCAGAGATGAATATATTGCCCACGTTGTGGATAAGAGATGTCCGGCGGGCGTATGTAAAGACCTGCTCAGCTACGAGATTGATCCGGCCAAGTGCAAAGGCTGCACCCTCTGCTCCAGAGTATGTCCGGTTGGCGCCATCAGCGGCACGGTAAAACAGCCGCATGTCATCGACAAGGATAAGTGCATCAAGTGCGGCGCTTGTATGGAGAAATGTAAGTTCGCAGCAATTTCGAAGAAATAAGGGGAGAAGTACCGAGATGGAAAATGTAAACATCAAAATCAATGGAATTCCATTGAGCGTGCCGAAGAACTACACTATTCTTGAAGCTGCACGCGAAAATGGGTTCGATATCCCGACTCTTTGCTATTTAAAAGACATCAATGCCATCGGTGCCTGCCGTATCTGCGTAGTCGAAGTCAAAGGTGCAAGAAGCCTGGTCGCGGCCTGCGTGTATCCGGTCAATGAAGGCATGGAGGTTGTCACCAACTCTCCGGCAATCCAGAAGGCGAGAAAGCTCACCCTTGAGCTCATTCTCTCCACCCATGACAAAAAATGTCTTTCCTGTGTCCGCAGTGAAAACTGCGAGCTCCAGAAGCTCTGTAAGGATTACGGCGTAGACGACATTAACTACTACGAAGGTGTCAACGATCCGGTGGATATTGACGATTCTGCACCGCATATGTACCGCGACAACAACAAGTGCATTCTCTGCCGCCGCTGCGTCGCCGCTTGCGGTATACAGCAGAGCGTGTCGGTCATTGGGCCGATTGAACGCGGATTCAAGACCCACATCGGCAGCCCGTTTGATATTGGCCTCAACGAGACCTCCTGCGTTTCCTGCGGTCAGTGCATCGTCGCATGTCCGACCGGCGCCCTTTCGGAAAAGGATGACACCGATAAGGTCTGGGCAGCTCTCAATGATCCGACCAAACACGTTATTGTCAACACCGCGCCGTCTATCCGCGTCACCCTGGGTGAAGCGTTCGGTATGCCGGTTGGATCCAACGTCAAGGGCAAAATGGTTGCGGCGCTCCGCCGCCTTGGCTTTGCCAAAGTGTTCGATACCGACTTCTCCGCCGACCTCACCATCATGGAAGAGGCGACCGAGTTCCTGCATCGTGTCCAGAACGGCGGTACCCTGCCGCTCATCACCTCCTGTTCTCCGGGATGGGTGAAATTCTGCGAGTACAATTATCCGGAAATGATTGACAACCTCTCCTCCTGCAAATCTCCGCAGCAGATGTTCGGTGCAGTCATTAAGACCTACTATGCAGAGAAAAACAACCTCGACCCGAAAGACATCGTCGTGGTCAGCATTATGCCCTGTACTGCGAAGAAGTTTGAAATCGGCCGTGATCACCAGGATGCAGCCGGTGTTCCGGACGTTGATATTGCACTCACCACCCGTGAGCTCTCCCGCATGATCAAACGCGCGGGCATCATCTTCGAACAGCTTCCGGATGAAGAGTTTGACAATCCGCTGGGTGAGTCCACCGGCGCTGGCGTCATCTTTGGTGCGACCGGCGGCGTTATGGAGGCTGCTCTCCGTACCGCAGTGGAAAAACTCACGGGCGAAGAACTTCAGAAACTTGACTTCACCGAAGTCCGCGGCACCGCAGGCATTAAAGAGGCCACCTACAATGTTGCCGGCATGGACGTCAATGTTGCAGTTGCTTCCGGTCTTGCCAATGCGCGTGAGCTTCTGGAAAAGGTGAAATCCGGCGAGAAGAATTACCACTTCATCGAGATTATGGCCTGCCCTGGCGGATGTGTCAACGGCGGTGGCCAGCCGACCCAGCCTGCAAGCGTCCGCAATTTTGTAGACCTGCGTGCTGAGCGTGCAAAAGCCATCTATGAAGAGGATAAGAACCTGCCGATCCGTAAGTCGCATGAGAACCCGATGATCAAGAAGATTTACGACGAGTTCTTTGACGAGCCGGGCAGCGTAAAAGCGCACCACATTCTGCATACCCAGTATGTAGACCGTAAAAACGGCTAAAAACAAGTGAACAGAGAGAAATTGCCGCTGCATTTTGCGCGGCAATTTCTTTGTTTCAGGCGCTTTTCCGTGGAAATACCCGGTTGTTTTAAGTGGAGAAACGCTCCTTGTACTGGGGAGGTAAAACGTCTTATTCGCGGTGGCCGCCGAGTGGGCGGCGCATTTTCCAAACCACGGGCGCCTTTCTTGGAGTGAACAACCGGTCTTATACAAACCAAAAGCCCCCGCTAAAAATCGGGGGCTTTTGGTTTGCTCCAAACATTCCCAGCCTTGGCCGCGCCGGGCGGCGGTGCATTAGGCGGTCAAGCCGTGTTTACACAAAAATTGAGAAATCCGATGGTATTCTATTTACAATCCGTTCACAGTATAGTAAAATATAAAACGATATGTTTCTGACGAATCCAGGCGAAAATCGGCGGCTTGCATTCGTGCTGGCTCTGGCAGTATGAAATGGTCTGTGGCTGGGAGTTTGCAGCCCGTTTTGTAACAAAGTTTCCGGTTGAAATGAACTGCCGGAAGACTGCCAGCCTCAAATGATGGTGTTTTCATCTAAGAAAACAGCGGCGCGTTTGGGTTCGCGGGGACAGCCATGCGTCCCGGCAGGATGCTGGCCTTGTTTTATAAATTCCCGGCTGATACAGGCGGGAGGGCAGAACAAACAAATTTTATGGGGGTTATTGAAATGAATCCATCCAAAAAGGTGGTCTTGGGCGTTCAGCACCTGTTTGCCATGTTTGGCGCAACGGTTCTGGTACCGACCCTGACCGGCCTCAATGTTTCGGTCGCACTGGTCTGCGCCGGCATTGGCACACTCATTTTCCATTTCATCACCGGACACAAGGTACCGGTCTTCCTTGGTTCCAGTTTTGCGTACATTCCGGCGATACAGGCGGTTTGCATCAACGGCAATCCTGCTTTGCTGGACAAGTTGGAAACGCAGGGTATTTCGGCAGTCATTGCCGACCCGCTTTATTATGAGCGGCTGCCCTACGCGCTGGGCGGTATTGTCTGCGCCGGACTGGTCTACGTCATTTTGTCTTTCATCTGCCGTCTGGTTGGGCCGGAGCGTATCCGGGCGTTTTTCCCGGCGGTTGTCACCGGGCCGGTGATTGTGGTCATTGGTATGACGCTGGCACCAACTGGTATTTCAATGGCGTCGAGCAACTGGTTCATCGCTCTGGTGGTGCTGGTGACCATTATTGTAGTGTCGGTCTTCTGCAAGGGCTTTTTCAAGCTGGTGCCAATCCTCATTGGCCTTGCGCTGGGTTATGGAGTTTCGATGATCTGCGACGGATTTCATCTGTTCTCCACCCCGTTGGTCAATTTTGACATCATTGCCAATGCCTCCTGGATCAACCCCTTCTGGAGCTTTAACGGAGAATTTTTCCTCTTCCCGAAATTTGATTTCCAGGCCATCCTGCTGGTGGCTCCGGTGGCATTTGTCACCTTTATGGAGCATATTGGCGACATTACCACCAATGGTTCGGTGGTTGGCAGAGACTTCTTCAAGGAGCCGGGCCTGCACCGTACCCTGCTGGGTGACGGTGTGGCAACCTTGGTTGCCGGGCTGCTTGGCGGGCCGGCCAACACCACCTATTCCGAGAATACCGGCGTTCTTGCGGTGACCAAGGTGTATGACACCGTTGTCATTAAAATTGCGGCGATTTTTGCGATTGCGCTCGGCCTGTTCGGAAAATTCGGCGGCGTCTTGCAGGCAATTCCGGACGCGGTCAAAGGCGGTATGTCGATTGTACTGTTTGGTATGATTGCGGCCATTGGCATGCGGACCCTTGCTGAAGCGGAGCTTGATTTCACCCATAGCCGGAACCTGATGATTGTGGCGTTGATTCTGGTCTTTGGCCTGGGGCTGAGCAATGGAATTACCACGCCGTCTTTCAACCTGTTCGGCGTTGTCATTCCGGAGATTACCATTTCCGGCCTCTTTATTGCGGTCTTTGCGGGTGCGCTTGCCAACAAGATTCTGCCCAAGGCGGTCTGACCCGGGGAATATCCGGTGCGGCTTCGCATATAATGAAGGTGGACAGGTTGACAAGCCGGGCAAGATTCGGTAGAATAGAGATATAAAAAGCCTATTTACAGCCTGATGGGAGGAGCCGTCATGAAACCAGAAAACAACAAGAAAACAATCAGCATAGTATCTTTATTGCTTGGTGTGGCGGCGATTGCTTCCACCCTTGCATACCTGTTATACCGCAGCCACAACAACCGCATTCATGAGGAAAAGTGGCGTGATTATGAGGATTGCGGCATTTGAGCAAAAAGATACCGGCGCGGCAGGGAATTTCCCTGCCGCGCTTTTTTTTCTGACAGGATATGGTACAGGAAAAGCACCTTTTATAAAATAATGCCGCCATTGTTCTGCGTGTGTAGAGCAGGGCTAGTAGTTAACATTCGGAAGTATGGTGCAGAACAGATGCTTTCCGTTTGGAATGGCAGGGCGTGAACCGGTGGAAAAACCCGGAATGACAAAACAGGCTGTGGATAAATTCCACAGCCTGTTTGATGCAAACCATATTCAGACGGTACAGCGGATGGCAACCCAGCCTTCGTCCTCCTTAAGCTCGGTGATGCGGATGCCGGCGGCTTTAAGGGCGGCCACAACATCCTCCTTGCGGGTGTCGATAATGCCGGAGGTGATGAACACCCCGCCGGGTTTGAGGAATTGCGGAATATCCGGGCAGAGGCGGATGATGACATCCGCAACGATGTTGGCGCAGATGACGTCAAAAGAGCCGTGGACCTTGTCGGTCAAATCCCCGACAAAGGTGGTGAGACGGTCCTCCACGCCGTTGAGCGCGGCATTTTCCAGCGCGATTTTGGCGGCCAGCTCGTCAATGTCCACCCCGACGGCCTGCTCTGCGCCGAGCAAAAGGGAAGCGACGGCGAGGATGCCGCTGCCGCAGCCGACATCGAGCATGGCGTCACCGGGACGGACGGCGTTCTGGAGCAGCTCCAGACAGAGACGGGTGCTGGCGTGGGTGCCGGTGCCGAAGGCCATGCCGGGATCGAGCACCAGCGGAACGCGGCCGTTTAACACGGCACTGTCCCGTTCCCACGAGGGGACGACCAGCAGTTTCTCCCCAATGGGGGTGGGGTGGTAGTACTGTTTCCAGACGGTGGCCCAGTCCTCCTCACGGACAGTGCCGCAGGAGAGGGTGAGAGTGCCCAAATCGACGCCGGGGCAGAGGGAAGGAAGGGTTTGAATCCCGCTGCGGATGGCGAGGAGGGTATCCGCCCCCTGCGCGTTATCCGGCAGATAAAAAGTGACGGTGGTGGGTTCCTCTTTGAGCTTCATCAGGGATTCGTCCACATAATCCCAGTGAATTTCAGTGCCGGAGAGAAAGTCGTTAAAATCCTGCGCGTCCTGGATTTCAACCCCGCCGACCCCCTGCTCGATGAGAAAGGCACTGACAATTTCAATGCCCGCACTGGTGGTGGTGAGAGTGGCCTTGCTCCAGGTATCGGGTAGCTGCTGCATGGGGTTCCTCCTTGCTTGAACGAATGTTGGGATTACACGTTGAACCGGAAAAGGACGATGTCTCCGTCCTGCATGACGTAATCCTTGCCCTCCAGACGGACAAGGCCCTTTTCTTTGGCGGCGGTCATGCTGCCGCAGGCCATGAGATCGTCAAACGAGATGACCTCTGCCCGGATAAAGCCGCGCTCAAAATCGGTGTGGATTTTGCCCGCAGCCTGCGGGGCCTTGGTGCCTTTGGTGATGGTCCATGCGCGGACCTCCGGCTGGCCGGCGGTGAGGTAGGAGATGAGGCCGAGCAGGGCGTAGCCCTCGGTGATGATGCGGTCGAGGCCCGACTGCTCCAGGCCGAGGTCTTCGAGGAACATTGCCTTGTCCTCGGCGGACATGTCGGCAATTTCCTCCTCAATTTTGGCGCAGATGGGCAGCACGGCGGCGTGCTCCTCGGCGGCAATTTCTTTCACCTGCTGGTAGAAGGTATTTTGCTCGATGCCGGCTCTGAAATCCTCCTCACAGAGATTGGCGGCGTAGATGACCGGCATGTTGGAGAGCAGGGCGACCTGTTTGACCAATTCGCGCTGCTCGTCGGTATAATCGAAGGAGCGGGCGCTTTTTCCCTCTTCGAGATGGGTGTGGAGGGCTTCGAGAAACTCCAGCTCGGACTGGTATTTTTTATCCGCTTTCACCATTTTGCGCACCTTGTCGATCCGGCGGTCGAGAATCTCCAAATCCGAGAAAACGAGCTCGAGGTTGATGGTCTCAATATCGCGCCGGGGGCCGATTTCGCCTTCGACGTGGATGATGTCCGGATCCTCAAAGCAGCGGACAACGTGGACGATGGCGTCCACCTCCCGGATGTTGGAGAGGAACTTGTTGCCAAGCCCTTCGCCTTTGGAGGCACCCTTGACCAAACCGGCGATGTCTACGAATTCGAGTGTAGCGGGGGTGAACTTGTCCGGGTGGTACATCTCGGCGAGGGCGTCAAGCCGCTTGTCCGGCACCGAGACGACGCCGACGTTGGGTTCAATGGTGCAGAACGGGTAGTTGGCGGATTCCGCCCCCGCGTTGGTCAGAGCGTTGAAGAGGGTGGATTTGCCGACATTCGGCAGCCCTACCATACCAAGTTTCATTGTTACATTCTCCTAATGCGTTTATTTTTACGCCGCTGGGCGGCGCTGGTTTCAAAGAAAAGCCGCGGGAAAGCGCGATGACATTGGCCGCATTCCGATTGAGCGGGACGGGGCGCTTTGGTTCCAAGCCGGGCCTGTCTGCGGGGAACGAGGCGGTTAGTAGAGAACCGCTCCGTATTTGTAGGCAATCCGCTCTAGAGTGGTGCGGTCCAGCTCGCTGCGTGCGTCCACCATCGCGCGGCCGCTGTAGAGGAGCAGGGCGGTTTTGAGGGCGAGCTCATCGCTGGAGAGAAAGCTCACGGGGAGTTCGGCCATGTGGTCGTTTTCCGCGAAAGAAAGGGCTTCCTCGGGGGTTTCGACCTCGACCGAGATGACGTCGTAGCTCTCCTGTTCAATTTCCATGAAAGCGTCGGTCATATCGCTGCTGGGGTGCAGGGTGGGCGAGAACTCCAGCATATCCAGCTCGTAGCAGAAGGTCTCATGCACGCTGGTGAGCACCAGCTCCCGGTGGTGGCGCGGGCGGGTGACGCTGGAAAAGTTAAAACGATCCATAACGCGGCGGAGAGCCGCAATGTGAGCGGGAGCAGCGCCGCAGCATCCGCCCGCGATGGTGACGCCAGCCTGGAAGAGCGGGACGAACTGTTCCGCGAATTGTTCCGGTGTGAGGGAAAACCCCGCGCGTTCCCGGAGGGCGGGCATGCTTGCCGCCGGCTGGGCGATGAGCGGAATTTTGGCAAAGGCGGAAAGCTCCTCGAAGATGGGAACCATCTCCGCCGGGGAGAGGGAGCAGTTTAACCCAAAGGCCGAAGCGCCCAGCTCCTGGAGCACGACCAGGCAGGTGAGCGCCGAAGTACCGGAGGCGGTGATGCCGTTCTCATCCACCGTGACACAGGCGAGGATAGGAAGCTGCTGTTTGCGGCAGGCGAGCACGGCGGCGCGGATGTCGGTCAGGGAGGTCATGGTCTCGATGAGGAAATAATCCGCACCGGCGGCTTTGAGCGCCGCAGCCTGTTCGGTGTAGGCGCCCATAAGCTCCGAAAAGGTGCGCTCGCTCTCCGGCCCGAGGGTGATGCCCGCAGTGGAGAGGTTGCCGCCAATGGGCCGCTGCCCCGCGGTCTTGCGGGTGAGGGCGGTTAGGCTGGCGTTGATGCGCGCTGTTTCCGCGGCAAGACCGAACTGCTCCAGCCGTTCGGCGTTGGCGCCGAAGCTGGGGATGGTGAGGGTATCGGCCCCGGCTTGCAGAAAAGCGGTTTGCAGAGAGGCGAGAGCCTCCGGGTGATTCAGGATGAACTGCTCGGTACAGTCCGAAAAGGAAAGCCCGGCGGCTTTGAGGTTGGTTCCATAGGCTCCGTCCAGGAGCCAGGGTTGCCCGTAAGGGAAATCCATAAATTCCTCCAGAAGAAATGGTGGTATATTGTGTGAAACGGTGAAGAGGTTGGGTGGTAGCGGCTTGTCCAGAAAAGAATCGCCGTGGATGGCGGCAAAGGCTTTGGCATACTCGATTATATTGGTGCCGCGGTAGATGTCCTGCAAGGGGGCGGATTGCCCGCCGATAAAGCAGAAGTGGTGAACCTCCGGCGAAAGGGCGGATTGTTTTGGCCACCGGCGTTGCTGAAAGAAAATTCCCTAGTGATGCCACAGCCGGCATGGCCGGACACGGCGGCGAGGCTGTCACCGATGCCGCCGCAGGCATTGCCGGTGCTACATGGTGACCGGAGCGGCAATGTGCAGCATGTGCAGAAGGTTGGACAAAACGGTTTTGACCGCAAGGCAGAGCGCAAGGCGCGCCTGCATGAGATCGGCTTGGTCGCACTTGACGCGGCAGGCGTTGTAAAACTTGTGGAACAGCGCGGCCAGATCCATTGCGTAACGGGTCATGCGGGAGGGGTCGTAATTCTTGGCAGCCTCGATGATCTCGTTGGTATAGCCAGCAAGGAACCGGATGAGTTCAATCTCTTCCGGGGCGGTGAGCAGGGCAAGCCGTGCGCGGGCAGGCGCTTCCGGCGCGATGCCCTCTGCTGCAAGATTTGAGAGAATGGAGCAGATGCGCGCGTGGGCGTACTGCACATAATAGACCGGATTTTGGGAGGATTGCTCCACCGCAAGACCCAAATCAAAATCAAAGTGGGAGCTGGCCTCGCGGAGATTGAAGAAGAAACGGGCGGCATCCACCGGGACTTCGTCGAGCAGGTCGGTCAAGGTGAGGGACTTGCCGGTGCGTTTGCTGACCCGGACGGTCTCGCCGTCCCGCATGAGGCGGACGAGCTGCATGAGCACGACGTCGAGCTTGTTGCCGTCCAGGCCGATGGCGTCCATGGCGCCCTTAAGCCGCGCGACATGGCCGTGGTGGTCAGCGCCCCAGATGTTGATGACCTTATCAAAACCGCGGACCGCAAATTTGTTGTAATGGTAGGCAATATCGGCGGCAAAATAGGTCGGCGTGCCATTGGCGCGGACCAAAACGTCGTCCTTGAGATCGAGCTTTTCAATTTCAGCTTCGCTCTTGCCCTGTGCCAGGAGCTGCTCCCGCAGAATGTCGGCGTTTTTATACCAGACAGCGCCGTCCTTTTCATAGGTATAGCCGCGTTCGGTCAGCTTGTCGATGGCCTGCTGCACCGCACCGCTTTGATGCAGGGTACTCTCTTTGAACCAGACGTCGTATTCAATGCCGTAGCGGGACAAATCCCGCTTGAGCCCAGCAATGTTGAGGGGCAGGGCGTAATCGACCAGAGCCTTGCGGCGCTCCTCTTCCGGCTTGTCCAGATAGGAATCGCCGTGGATGGCGGCAAAGGCTTTGGCGTGTTCGGTAATGTCCGCGCCGTGGTAGGCGTCCTCCGGCAGAGGGACGGCTTCTTCGCCTTTATAAAGCTGGAGATAACGCACCTCCAGCGAAAGGGCAAATTTATTGATTTGGTTGCCTGCGTCGTTGACGTAGAATTCCTTGGTGACGTCGTAGCCGGCATGGTCGAGCACGGCGGCGAGGCTGTCCCCGATGACGCCGCCGCGGGCATTGCCGATGTGCATGGGCCCGGTTGGGTTGGCCGAGACGAACTCGACCATGACCTTGCGCCCCTTGCCGTAATCCGAACGGCCGTAGTTTTCGCCCTCTTCCGCGACGGCGAGGACAGCGTCCTCAAACCAGCGGTGGGAGAGAAAAAGGTTGATGAAGCCGGCGCCTGCAATCTCGGCGCGCTCAAAATAGGAGCCGTCAAGGACGAGGTGTTTGACAATGGCCTCTGCAATTTTGCGGGGCGGCATTTTAAAGGCGCGCGCCGAAACCATGGCGATGTTGGCGGCGAAATCGCCGTGGGACTTATCCGCCGGGATTTGGATGCTGTAGGCGGGGATGGGCTCGGCGGGGAGCTCCCCTTCGCCAACGGCATGTCCGAGCGCGTTCAAGAGCAGTTCAGAGAGCTGCTCGTTTGCGGCTTTGATCAAATCTTTCATAAAATTTAATACCCTCCGTATATTTTACTCGGTTTTTACGCTGATAGAGACCTCGTTTTCACTGAGAAAGACCGAATTGACGTCAAGCTGGTACTTGAAGTAGGCTTCGCCGCCGTTTTCGGTCAGGCCGTTGCGAATATGCTCGGCAAAGACGCCGATTTGCAAATCCCCGACGGCGGTGCCGTAACGCCCAATGTTGCGGGCGCCCTTCTCAAGGACCAGTTCGGACCGGCTGGGGCCGCTGCGCCGCATGGTGACCTTGCGGTCATCCTCAAACTTGAGGGTGGTGCGGCAGCCTTCAAAGCCGGTGGCCTCGGACTCTTCGTAAACCAAATAGTACTTCCCGTTTTGTTCGCAGAGCAAACCCTGGGTGAGGAGCTCGGTGGTATCGGTTCCGTCCTCACTTTGCTGGGTGCCTTTGATTTGGATGTAAACGTCTTTTTTCATAATGCTCCGCTCCCGGGCTCACAGGCTGTCAATATCGACAAACTGAACATCGGCCGAAACCTCCGACTGCAGGTACATGGAGGCGATTTCGGTGAAGGATTCGGGGTTGTCACTGACATAAAATTCGGTGTGGCCTGTGTGACCGTTGTCGTTTGAAATTTCATTTCGGACCAGCAGGGCGCTGGCTTGGCGTGCGGTTTCCGTACCGGGGTTGATGAGGGTGATGTCCTCCTCCAAAAGATCGGCGATAATGTCGCGGATCATGGGATAATGGGTGCAGCCGAGGATGAGGGTGTCAACCTCGCCGCCGCGGAAAGGGGCAAGGTAGCTTTCCGCCACCATGCGGGTCACCGGGTTGTCACGCTGAACGTAGCCGTTCTCAACAAGCGGGACAAAAAGCGGACAGGGGTTGCCGACCACCACGGTATTGGGGCGGATGGTGCGCATGGTGCGCCCGTAAGCGCCGCTTTTGATGGAAGCGGTGGTGGCAATGACGCCGATGTGCCCGGTTTTGGTGGCGCTGCAGGCCGCCTGTGCGGCCGGAACTACTACGCCGATGTAAGGCAGGCTGAGGCTGTTTGTGAGCTCCGGGGTGAGGTTGGCGCTGACGGTACCGCAGGCGATGACAATCATCTTGACATTTTTGGAAAGCAGGAACGCGATGTCCTGCGCAGCATATTTGAGGATGGTCTGATGGCTGCGGGTACCGTAGGGGACTCTTCCGGTATCGCCGAAATAGACAAAATCTTCATGGGGGAGCTGTTCCTGCAGCTCTTTGAGCACGGTGAGCCCGCCGAGGCCGGAGTCAAACACGCCGATGGCACGGTTATCCAAGCTGTTCTTCCTTTCTTTCCAGAGCGAGGCGGATGAGGCGGTCGATTAAGCCGGGGTAGGGGAGCCCCTCCGCATCCCAGAGTTTGGGGTACATGCTGATGCTGGTGAAGCCGGGCAGGGTGTTGATCTCGTTGAGGATAACGGTGCCGTCCTCCTGGACAAAGAAATCCACACGGGAAAGGCCGGTGCACTCCAGCGTGTTATAAGCCTTGATCGCCGTAGCCTTGACCAGGTCACTGGCGAGCGGGCTGATCTTCGCGGGGATATCCAGTTTGGAATCCTCGGAAATATACTTAGCGTCATAATCGTAAAAATCATTACAAGGAGTAATTCCACCCGGCATGGAGGCGGCGGGATTGCGGTTGCCGAGTACAGCGCATTCGACCTCGGTTCCGGTGATCATCTCCTCGATGATAACCTTGCGGTCATGGGTAAGGGCGAGGTCAACAGCGGCCATGAGCTCGTCGCGGTCATGCGCTTTGCTGATGCCGACCGAGGAACCGGCGTTTGCCGGTTTGACAAACATGGGATAGCCAAGAGACTGCTCGAATTCCGAGACGAAGTTGTCAAAGCGGGGACGTTCCTCCTTGGTGAGGACGCGCCACGCAGCGGTTTTGATGCCGGCTGCATCCAGCATGGTATGGGTGACCTGTTTATCCATGCAGTTGGCCGAGGCGATGACACCGCAGCCGACGTAGGGAATGCCGGAGAGATCAAAGAGACCCTGAACAGTGCCGTCCTCGCCGTTTTTGCCATGGAGGACGGGGAAGATGCAGTCCACCGGAATGCACTGGACAGCGCCGTCTTTAATTTTGAGGATGCCGCGGTGGGAACGATCCGGGCTGATGACGGCGGTGGGAAGGGAAGAGTCCTGCTCCCAGGCTTGGGAGGTGATGGCGTCGGTCGGGCCGTCATACCAGAGCCAGCGGCCGTCTTTGGTAATGCCAATACAAAGGACGTTGTATTTTTCCCGCGGGATATTGTTTAAAACCGAGGTGGCGGAAATGAGGGAGACCTCATGTTCGCTCGAAACGCCGCCGAAGAGGACGGCAACAGTCATTTCAGGCATGGAAACGCCTCCAAAATCATGAAATTGGGCATGTGCATACTTACCATAAATGATAGCATAGTTTTGGTGTATATGCAAATAATTCTTTGCAGTTGTACCCGTATATTATATATGGTATAATAAAGCAGAAAAGAACCGTCCCACAGAAAACGGGACAAAAAATGAAAAAACCGCTTGACGCGGGGCTTTTCTTATGCTATGATTATTTATACCTCTAAAAGGGTTTATTTTTTTGCGGTTTTTCGCACCCTTTTACGAGGGAGGCTAACAAAAACCGTTACCGGGAGGTGCCGAAAATGAGAGTAAAAATTACACTGGCTTGTTCTGAATGCAAACAGAGAAACTACAACACCATGAAGAACAAGAAAAACGATCCGGACAGACTTGAAATGAACAAGTACTGCCGTTTCTGCCGGAAACACACGCTTCACAGAGAGACGAAGTAAACGGAAGGGTGAATGGGATGGCCAAAAAAGACGCTGTCGCAGAAAAGTCTTCTGCGAAACCCAAAAAGCCGGAGAAGAAAAACGGTGCGTTGAAACGCATGAGCCGTTTCTTCAAGGACCTGAAAAGCGAATACAAGAAGATTGTATGGCCGAGTAAGAAACAGGTAATCAACAACACCTTGGTCGTTCTGGCTGTCGTCATCGTGATAGGCGCATTCGTCGCCGGGCTGGACACTGTTCTGAGCCTGATTGTTCATTTCGTCCTGCAGCAGGCATAACGCCCTGCACCAGGTTAGTGGAGGGATACGATGTCAGAGACCGCAAAATGGTATGTAGTGCACACCTATTCCGGTTATGAGAACAAGGTTGCGCGCAACATTGAAAAGGTTGTTGAGAACCACCAGCTTCATGAGCTGATTCATGAAGTAAGGGTCCCCACTGAAACCGTCACTGAGGTGAAGGACAACAAAACGCGCGAGGTGGAGCGCAAAATCTTCCCGGGCTATGTGCTGGTGAAGATGATTATGACGGACGATTCCTGGTACGTTGTGCGGAACATCCGCGGCGTGACAGGCTTCGTGGGACCGGCTTCCAAGCCGATTCCGCTGACCGAACAGGAGGTTGCGGCGCTTGGCGTGGAGAGCCACCAGGTGACCGTTGACTATGCGGCCGGAGACAGCGTTAAGGTTGTTGCCGGACCGTTGGAAGGCTTTATTGGCATTGTGGACGAGTTGGAACCTGACCAGAACAAGGTTAAGCTGACCGTCTCTATGTTTGGACGTGAGACCCCGGTTGAGCTTGAGCTGAACCAGGTGGTTGCGGTCAAGGAATAAGGTGTTCCGCCGGGGGAAACCCCGGGTTTTCAGCAGGGGCGGCGTGCCGCACTTGCTGGTGGGAGGGGCAGAAATGGGTCTGCTCCGCCAGAGACCACATTATTTTGGAGGTGCAAAAAATGGCTCAGAAGGTTACAGGCTATATCAAGCTGCAAATCCCCGCAGGGAAAGCGACTCCTGCGCCGCCGGTTGGTCCTGCATTAGGTCAGCACGGCGTAAACATCGTGTCATTTACAAAGGAATTTAACGAGCGTACCAAAAACGACGCGGGCCTTATTATCCCGGTTGTAATTACTGTATATGCAGACCGTTCCTTTACCTTTGTGACCAAGACGCCGCCGGCTTCGGTTTTGATTAAGAAGGCGTGCGGAATCGAGAGCGGTTCCGGCGTTCCGAACAAGACCAAGGTTGCAAAGATTACCAAGGAGCAGGTGAAGAAAATCGCCGAAACCAAAATGCCGGACCTCAACGCTGCGAACATTGACACTGCAATGAGCATGATTGCAGGCACCGCGCGTTCGATGGGCATTGAAGTCGTCGATTAACCACCCGCTGGTGGGAGGAAATTTCCGTTAAGAACCACTCATGAGGGAGGAAAAGAGTAATGAAACACGGTAAAAAATACAACGAGAGTTCCAAGCTCGTCGACCGTACCAAACAGTACGATCCGACCGAAGCGATGGATTTGACCATTAAAACCGCGAAAGCGAAATTTGACGAGACCGTTGAGGCACATATCCGCCTGGGCGTTGACTCCCGTCATGCGGACCAGCAGGTCCGCGGCGCAGTTGTTCTGCCGAACGGAACCGGTAAGTCGGTTCGTGTCTGTGTATTTGCAAAAGGCGACAACGCCAAAGCGGCTGAGGAAGCCGGTGCAGAATTTGTTGGTGCAGAAGAACTGGTTGCAAAGATTCAGGGCGAAGGCTGGATGGACTTTGACGTTGTCATTGCCACCCCGGACATGATGGGCCTTGTCGGCCGTCTGGGTCGCGTGCTCGGCCCCCGTGGCTTGATGCCGAACCCGAAAGCCGGTACGGTTACCCCGGACGTTGCGCGTGCGGTCACCGAGGCTAAGGCTGGTAAAATTGAATACCGCCTGGACAAGACCAACATCATCCACTGCCCGATTGGCAAAGCTTCTTTCGGCGCAGAAAAGCTGGAGGAGAACTTCAACACCCTGATGAACGCCATTGTTGCTGCAAAACCGGCAGCCGCAAAGGGCCAGTACATTAAGTCCTGCGTGGTCACTTCCACCATGGGCCCGGGCGTTAAGGTAAACGCTTCCAAGTTCGGCGCATAACAATTGCTTGACAGCTGTTCTGCGTTGTGCTATACTAAAAAAAGCTGTTGATTCGAAGACAGCAGGTGCTTTGTGCATAAAAGGCTGCCGCCGACCTGCCGAGAGGAAACGCTGACAATGAAAGACGCCTTTGTGTGCTTGATTGTTTGCCCTTTCTTCGCGGTAAAGCGGAGGAAGGGCTTTTTAGCATACATTTGAATTGAAAGACCGGGAGGTGAATTGTTTTGCCAAGTGAAAAGATTTTAGAGAGCAAGAAAGAGCTGGTAAACGGTCTGACTGAAAAGCTGAAAAATGCAGTTGCAGGCGTTCTGGTGGATTATAAGGGCATTGATGTTGCTACTGACACCAAGATGCGTAAAGAGCTGCGCGAGGCTGGTGTTGACTACTTTGTTGTGAAAAACACCATGCTCCGTTTTGCGACCAAAGAAGTCGGTTATGACTTTGACGAGGTGCTCAACGGCACCACCGCCCTTGCAGTCAGCACCGAAGACCAGATGGCGGCCGCGAGAATCCTTGTGAAATACTCTGAGGAGCTCAAAGGCGCTGCCCTCAACGTAAAAGCGGGCTTCATGGATGGCGCTGCCATTGATGTGGACACCGTAAAGGCGATTGCAAAAATTCCGTCGAGAGAGACGCTCGTCGCTCAGATGCTCAGCAGCCTGAATGCGCCGATTGCAAATCTCGCTGTTGTGCTTGACCAGATTGCACAGAAATCCGCATAAACGAAAAAATGAAAATTAATGGAGGTAAATGATCATGGCTTCTGAGAAAATTTTAGCGATGATTGAAGAGGTAAAAGCTCTTTCTGTATTAGAGCTCAACGAGCTTGTAAAAGCTCTGGAAGAGGAATTTGGTGTTTCCGCTGCTGCTGTTGCGGTTGCTGCTCCGGCTGCTGGCGCTGCTGCTGCTGAGGAGAAAACCGAGTTTGACGTTGTTCTTGCTGAAGCTGGTGCGAGCAAGATGGGCGTTATCAAACTGGTCAAAGAGATCACCGGTCTTGGCCTGAAAGAGGCAAAAGAGATGGTTGACAACGCTCCGAAGACCATCAAAGAGGCTGCTTCCAAAGCTGACGCTGAGGACATCAAAAAGAAACTCGAAGATGCCGGCGCGAAAGTCGAACTCAAATAAGTTTCTTATTTGCTGCAAAAGCACCGTGGTACTGCCGCGGTGCTTTTTTGCGCCTATATAAAGCAAAGCCCGTCGAACAATCGGCGGGCTTTTGTTTTGTTGAATGGTTCAGGCGGAGGATTTACTTTGATGCGGTAAGTGCATCTGGAGAGGCGGAATCCACACCATTTGCCGGAGCAACAGGGGATTCCGGTACCGATTCGGCTGCGCAGGCCGCTTGTTCCGGAGTACTGTCTGGCTGGAATGATGCATTGGGAGATAAGGAAGTGTGGTCCTCATCAGAGAAAGAAGCGGAAGCGGCTACGCTGACCTCTGGGGAGGAGCCCCCTGAAATATCGGTTACAGCGGGTGCGGGCGCGTCATTGCTTTGGGTAGCAGCGCCGGCAGGCTCATGAGGTTCCGAATCATGGACGGATGCGGCGGCCTCCGAACTGGTGGGGGCCGGAGAAGCGAGAACCAATGGGACGTGCTCGGGCTCTACCAAGGCGGATAGATCGGGCGGGGCGCCATCCTCCGGCAGTTTACAGCGCTCCGCCTTGTGCATCCGGCGGCCGAGCAGCAGAAACCAGAGAAGAAAGACAAAAAAGAGGAGAAGGCAGCACCCAGAGACCAGAACCACCGAGGAGAGGCCGCGATCCTGCCCCAGGAGCGCGAGGATATGCCCGAGGGTGCTGGAGGAAAAGACGCATTTGCCGACAACGTCGTCCCGGTTGACGGTTTGGATTTCATTGTCTCCAAAGGTTTCCACCGTGATGGTAAGCGGCGATTCGGGCTGGAAAGAGGAGACGATGCGGGTAACCGGATAATACTGGTTGTTCACATCCAGGTCGCGGCAGACGATGATATCGCCCCGGATAAGGGTATTGTGCGGAACTTCCTGTACGATGACAGCGGCGCCGGGCTCATAGCCGTCCATAGGGGCGCTTGCATCGTTGAGGTAAACGGCGAAGCCAAAGAGGTTGAGACTCTGGCCGCCGGTGGTGTTTGCCATTGCGTAAAGCAGCAGCAGGGCCGAGGAAACGGCGGCCAGCACAAATGCAATGCAAATTCCGCAGAAGGTGCCTGTCACAATTTTTCCGGCACGGCGTTTTTGTTTCATCCCGGTTCCCACCTTTGCTTTGTTTTACATCCACCCGAACAGCGGAATAAAACTTGTCTGAATAAAATGAATCAGCCCTTATTATAGCGGATTTTGGGGAAGATTACAACCGGGAGTTCCTGCCGGCTGTTTTTATAGGGAGTAGTTTGCGGATTGGAATCGGCTGGAGAGGGCAGATGCATTGTGTGAAACTTCGGAAAGGATGCAATATTGCGGACGGGAAGAGCGCATGTGTTGTGTGCGGAGAGAGACATTTGGCAGATGGGATGGAAGGATCTACAGATGGAACAGAGCGTAAAAATGCCCGGTACCATCCTAGTACCGGGCATAACTGAGCCGTTTAGCTGAGCGCTTTCAGAAAGCTGGTGGCTGGGGAATACAGCAATCAAAAAAGGAAGAGCAGAAAAAGGCAGAACCGGAAAATCGGCAAGGTGAGAGAAGATCGGCTGAATTGGCGGGGCCTGGGTTAGTGCATCAGCAGGCGGACGGCAGCGGCGCTCATAATCATGCCAGCGAAGTCAGAGGCAAGGGCGCAGGGGACGGTGTAGCGGGTTTTGGTGATTCCCACAGCGCCGAAATAGACGGCAACGGTGTAAAAGGTGGTTTCGGTGGAGCCTTGCAGGACGCTTGCAATGCGGCCAACTGGACTGTCTGGCCCGTAATCGGTGAGAATTTGCTCCAGCACGGCGAGGGAGCCGCTGCCCGAAATGGGCCGGATGATGGCAAGCGGTGCGAGTTCAGCCGGAAAACCGACCGCCCCGCAAATGGGAGAGAGAAGCTGCACCAGCAAATCCATGGCGCCGGAGGCTTTGAACATGCCGATGGCGGTGAGGATGGCAAGGATGGCGGGCATGATCTGGAAGGTGGTGACGGCGCCTTCTTTGGCGCCTTCGAGAAAGGCGTCAAAGATATCCACCTTTTTGATGAGGCCAAAGAGGACAATCCCCGCAAGGACAACGGGGATTGCGTAGCTGCTGATTTGGCTGAGCAAGGGGCGATCACATCCGTTCTGATATGGGTTTGGGCCCTTTGGAGAATTGTTTGCAGCATTGGGCCAGCATGAGGCCGACCAGCACCGAAACCAGCGAGGAAAGCAGGATAGCGGGCAGGACGTCGAGCGGGTTCTGCGCCCCGTTTTGCAGCCGCAGGGTGGCGATGGTGGTGGGCAGCAGCTGGATGGAGGCGGTGTTGAGCAGGACAAAGAGCACCATTGGATGGGTAACGGTATCCGGAGGGGAACCGGGAGGCGCATCCTCTTTAAGCGCCTTCATGGCGGCAATGCCGAGCGGGGTTGCGGCGTTGCCCAGCCCCAGCAGGTTGGCGGTAATGTTCATGGAAATGGCGCTCATAGCTTTGGAGTGGCGCGGGATGCCAGGAAAGAGAAACCGGGTAATGGGGGAAAGGAATTTGGCAATGACTTCGGTAAGGCCGGAGCGTTCGGCAATTTTAAGGAAACCGCCCCAGAGGCACATGGTGCCAAAGAGGACAAGCAAGAACTGCACGGCGTTCTGGCATTCGCTCAAAGCGGCGTTGGAGACAGCAGAAATGTTGCCGCTGAAGCAGGCAAACACCACAGATAGGATGACCATGCCGCCAAAAATCCATTTCATCATAGGCGGTACTCCTTTCAAAGAGGAAAATCGACAAGAGGTGATTCAATTCGGTAAAAACAGGCAGAATAAGCAAAAATAGGCACCATAATTTTACAGTTATTACTAAATTTACATTTATTTCACGAAATCTCACGAAAAAGCGATTGACAATGCCTTCCATATAATGGTATTATAACGATGTTGAAAGGTTGGGGCAAATCAAGTTGAAAAATGTGGAGGGTTTATATATGAAGTCAACAGGAATTGTAAGGCCGGTGGATAGTCTCGGCAGGGTCGTTTTACCAATCGAGCTGCGGCGCAATTTGGATATTGCAGCGGAAGATTCACTTGAAATCTATGTAGAAAACGACAGCATTATTCTTAAAAAATATGAACCGGCTTGCATGTTCTGCGGTGAAACCCAGGATACGGTTCATTACAAGGGTAAAATTATTTGTAAGAAATGCTTGGATGAAATGTATAAAGAGTTTCAGAAATAGCATTGGAACAAGTTGCAAAAAAGCGGCTGGGCTTTTAAAGGCCCGGCCGCTTTTGCGCCTGTGTGGAAATGTTGAAACCGGCTTGTGGAAGGTTGTTAAAACAGAGGAAAAGCCTATAAAAAGGCGCATTGCCGGGCAGATATTTGTTTGACAGATGGTGAAAACGTATAAGAACAAGCCGGACGAAACCTGTTTGCGGGCAAAAAATTCCCCCGGGCGGCTTTTGAGCAGACCGGGGGATGGATTACGCCTGAAGACTGGGGATGGAGACAGCGGGATCGACGTCGGCCGAATAATCGACATTGTCAAAGCCAAAGCCGAACATTTCAAAGAAATCCGCCCAATAACCTTTGATGTCACAGGTTTCGTCGAGGTTGTCATCCGCGACTTTGGCCCAGAGGGCAGTGACGGCGGACTGAACATCCTCCTGCATTTCGTAGTCATCGACACGGATGCGGCCCTCGGTGTCGGTCAAAAGGGTATCGGCACAGAGACGGTCGCGGAAGAGGCGGTCCATCTGCTCAATGCAGCCTTCATGCAGGCCCTTTTCTTTCATGACCTTGTAGAGGATGGAGACGTAGAGCGGGACGATGGGGATGGCTGCGCTCGACTGGGTGACCAGTGCCTTGTTGACCGAGATGTAGGCCCGGATATCCGGAAAGACGCCGTGGATGCGGGCGGTGGTGCCGTACAGGTTCTGTTTTGCCATGCCGATGGAGCCATTGAGGTACATGGGGTGGGTGACCTCCGGCCCGATGTAGGAGTAAGCGACGGTGAGGGCGTTTTCTGCCAGCACGCCGGCACCGCGCAGGGCGGTGATCCAGTCAAACCAGTCGCCGCCGCCCATGACGGTGACGGTGTCTTTGATTTCCTGTTCGGTAGCGGGCGGGACGGTGACCTCCGAGATGGTGTTGGTTTTCAGGTCGATGGATTTATTGGTGTACGGCTCGCCCACCGTTTTGAGCACCGAGGAGACGGTGGTGCCGTCAGCCATGGTGCGGCGCGGTGCGGCGAGGCTGTAAACAACGGCGTCAACCTGGCCTAAATCGCGCTGAATGAGGGCGATGGTCTCGTCCTTAATCGCTTTGGAAAAGGCGTCTCCGTTAATGGTTTTGGCGTAGAGGCCGTCTGCTTGGGCGAACTGCTCAAAGGCGGCGGTGTTGTACCAGCCGGCTGAAGCGGTGCGGCTGCCGGAGGCGGGTTTGTCAAAGATAATGCCGATGGTGGCAGCGCCGCTGCCAAAGGCGGCGGTGATGCGGGACGCAAGGCCGTAGCCGGTGGATGCGCCGATGACCAGCACCTTTTTGGGACCGCCGAATGCCGGACGCGCTTTGACATAGGCAACCTGGCGGCGGACAGCTTCTTTGCAGCCGGCCGGGTGGGCGGTGGTGCAGATAAATCCGCGGGTTTTGGGTTCAATGATCATAACTGGGTTCCTCCTGTGTTTGACTGAAGTGGATGTTACTGTTCGTCCAGCGTCAGTTCGAAGCTGGGAATATAATCGCGCAGGAATTCGTCGACTTCGGGAAGCTGCATGGCTTTGAGAGCAGAAAGCTGCGCGGCTTTGGCTTTGGTGAACTCATTGTTGCCCGCTTTTTCCTCCTCAATGCATTTGATGAGGGCGGAGAGCTTATCCGCCGCTTTGACGACCTGGTAAAGCTCCCGGTCGGCTTCATCGTCAAGGATGGAGCGGTAATCGGCGCGGAGATCCTCCGGCAGGTGGGCGAGCAGGTTTTCCCGTGCGACCCCTTCCAGCGCCTTGTAGGCGTCCTTAATTTGGGGGTTGTTATACTTGACGGGGGTGGGCAGGTCGCCGGTGATGATCTCCCCCGCGTCGTGAAACAGGGCGATAACGGCGGCGTGCTCGGGATTGAGCGACCCGCCATAATGTTTGTTGCGGATGATGCACAGCGCGTGTGCGAGGATGGCGACGTCAAGGCTGTGTTCGGCCAGCGACTCGCTCCAGGTGTTGCGCATGAGGCCCCAGCGGTTGATGTATTTCATCCGCAGGACCATTGAAAAAAAGCTGTTCATGAATGACATTTCCTCCTGCAATGCTTCTATTATACCAAAAACGGAGCGGTTCGTCTAATTTTTGCAGGAATTTTTGGCGTTGGGTCGTATTCTGTTTGGTAGCGCAGCGGAACGGCGGCCGAATCGGGAAGAAGGCATGGGTGCCCGCCACCGGAAGGTTTCTCTGCCGGCGGGCAGCCGTTTCTGTGCGGGGATTTTCCTGTTTTCGACCGAATAGCGTTGAAATCGGGGGTAAATGTGGTACAATAGGAGAAGCAAAAAATGAGCAGAGAGCAGGCGAACGGCCTTGCTGAAAGCTGCTTCTTATTAGATAGCATAGAAAGCGGCCTGCCTCTTGCGGCGGGCGGATTTTAAGAGACAGGAGAGATTCCATTGCAGCGTGGATTGGGCGTAGAGACCAAGAATTACCTGAAACTGTTTGGAATAGCGTTGCTGATTGCGGTGCTGTTCTTTTTGCCGTACCTCATTATGGATGGCGGACTGTTCATTTATTACGGGGATTTCAATGTGCAGCAGATTCCGTTTTACAAGCTGGCGCATGAGGCGGTGCGCAGCGGCAACCTGGGATGGAGCTGGACGACCGACCTTGGCGCAAATTTTGTGGGGTCCTACTCCTTTTACCTGCTGGGCAACCCCTTTTTCTGGCTGACCATCCCGTTCCCAAACGATTTTGTGCCCTATCTGCTGGCCCCTCTCATGATGCTCAAGCTCGCCTGTGCAGCGGTGACGGGGTATGCATTTATCCGGCGGTTTACCAAAACGGCGCGGTTCGCCATGGTAGGCGGACTGCTCTACGCTTTTTCGGGCTTTAACATCTACAATATTTTCTTCAACCACTTTTTGGAGGTGGCAGTTTTCTTTCCGCTGCTGCTCATTGGGCTGGAGGAATTTGTCATTAACCGGCGGCGCGGTGTATTTGCGCTTACGGTCTGCCTCTGTGCGGTGGTCAACTACTACTTCTTTGTGGCGGAGGTTATTTTTACCATTCTGTACTTCCTGTTTCGGCTCATGGCGCCGGAATTCCGGAGGGGCATTACCCTTAAGACCTTTCTGCTGCTGGCGTTTGAGGCGGTGGCGGGCTTTCTCTGCTCGCTGTTTCTGCTGCTGCCGTCGGTGCTGGCCATTTTGGGCAACTACCGGCTGGATGAACGGTTAAGCGGCTTTAACATGCTGCTCTACGACCGGGTACAGCGCTATGGGCTGATTCTGGAAAGCCTTTTCTTTCCGCCGGATATGCCGGCCCGGCCCAACTTTTTCCCGGATTCCGCCTCCAAATGGGCGTCGGTTTCGGCATACCTGCCGCTCATCAGCCTTTCGGGGGTGGTGGCCTACTTCCGCAGCAGCAAACCCAAGTGGGTGAAGCGGCTGCTGCTTTGCTGCCTGGTGTTTGCGTTTATCCCAATCCTCAACAGCACGTTTCAGCTCTTTAATTCTCAATATTATGCGCGGTGGTTTTTTATGCCCATCCTCATTATGGCGCTTGCAAGCGTGCTGGCGCTGGAGGACAGCCGGGTGGACTTTGGCTACGGCGTCAAGGTGACAGCGGGCTTTATGGCCGGGTTCATGGTGATTGGACTGTTGCCCAAGGTGGTGGACGGAGAGACGGTATACTTCCAGCTCCCGGGATATGTAGACCGGTTCTGGGCGTATATTCTGTTTGGGTTTGCCGGGATATTTGTAGCGTGGCTGCTCTGGCGGATGTTCCGGCGCGACCGCACCTTTGGCAACAAGTTGATGGCCGCCGTCTGTGTTATGTGCGTGGTGTACGGCGCCATGTGTCTTGGCCTGGGCAAGGGCGGTGCAAACGAGGTGCACAACATCGCCGATTTGGGCATTAACGGGGGCGAGAAGCTCTCACTGCCCAAAGAGGAGGGCGAATTTTACCGCATTGATCTGTACGAGCCCGCCATGGATAACTATGGTATGTTCTGGGAAATGCCTTCGATGCGCTGTTTCCACAGCATTGTGCCGGCGTCGGTCATCAATTTTTACCGTGCAATGGGGATTGACCGCGGTGTGGGTTCGCGCGCCGATATTTCCCGTATCTCCCTGCGGAGCCTGTTTTCGGTCAAATATGTATTTGTACACCAGAATCAGAGCGCACCTGCAATGAGCGGCTTTTCCTATTATGACAGCCAAAATGAATTTGATATTTACACCAACAATAATTTTATCCCGATGGGATTTGCCTACCGTTATTATGTAACCGAACAGGATTTTGAGGACTACCCGGAGAGTATGCGCGACCGGCTACTGCTCAAAGCGGTGGTGCTGTCTCCGGAGCAGGTGGAACGGTACGGCGGTTTGCTGAAAGAGCTGCCGAAGTCCCAGTACCCGATCATCACCGATGAAGAACTGGCGCGTGACAGCGCCTTGCTGCGGGAAACAAGCGGGAGTTCCTTTACCTACGACAACGGGGGATTTACCTCGCAAATTACACTGGAGCAGGAAACCCTGGTCTTTTACAGTGTTCCATACGATGAGGGCTGGACGGCGACCGTTAACGGTGAGCCGGTTGAGGTAGAGCAGGTGAGTGTGGGCTTTATGGCGGTCAAAGCGCCAGCGGGCGAGAACAGCATCCGGTTTGAATACCAGACACCGGGACTGAAAATCGGTACAACGGTGACCATTTTTGCCGGGCTGCTATTGGCTGGCTACTGCCTGTTCATCTGGCGTTGGCGAAAAAAACACCCGGACTGCCGCCTGCGGCCGCATCGGCACCGGCTCTTTGTCGAGGAAGAGGGAGAGGTATTGGCCTCAGAGGCTTACCTTTATCATGTGGCGGAAAAAGCCCGGGCCGAGCTGAAACGCCCGTTGCTGGAGCACACCGGGCAGGAGGATGCCGGAAAGGAACCGGATCAGCCCGCCGGAGGAGCTGAGTAACACGGCTCTCGTTTAAGGTGGATTGCAGAGCGGCGTTGGTTGTGGTATAATAACCTCTGCGGTGCCCAAAATCGAAGATTTTGACCGCGACGAGAACATTGTAACGCCTCCGTATCGCAAGGACGTGCTTACGGATGCGTTATAATAACCTCACGCCGCGCGCCGAAGCAAAGCTCCGGGCGGCTGAGAGAACATTGTATCACTTGCGAAAAACGGGAACCGTTTTTCCTTTATGGTGCAGGCCTGCGGCCTGTATGTGTTATAATAACCTCTGCGGTGCCCAAAATCGAAGATTTTGACCGCAACGAGAACATTGTAACGCCTCCGTATCGCAAGAACATGCTTACGGATGCGTTATAAGAACCTCACGCCGCGCGCCGAAGCAGAGCTCCGGGCGGCTGAGAGAAGATAGAAGTATTTGGGAAAAATCACGATAACTTGGCGCCTGATTTCGCACCGGATGTTTGTATATTCAAACGCGCTTTGCCTTTTTTGATTCAGGGAGCGGGTTTGAAGCCCGTTTTGTTTAGATTAGTTCAAGATACGGAAGAGTGGTTTCCCGTTTTGCCGGGGAACTGGAAATATGCTGCCGGTCCGCGAAGTTGCGAAGCGGAAAGGCGTTGTGTAAAATATGCTGCAAGAGGATAACCGTGTACAGCTGCCCGAGGGACAGAGCGCGGCCGGGAGCATGTTCATGCTGTCTGGTACAGAGAGCGGGAGATCCTTTTGATAGGGGAGTCGCTATGCTGAAAGTGCTGAGAATGTTTAAAAAGTCAACCATATTCACCGTAAAAACGGTGTTGTTTGTGCTGCTTTTTGCCACGTTCTACGGCTTGTTTTCCATTATAGCGCCACAGCTTTTGCTGCCAACCCGTACCATGTTTATCACCATAGCGGCCTACCTGCTTGCTTCGGTGCTGTTTCTGCGCATCTACGGCGGGGTGGCGCTGGGGGTGAAAAAGAGCAAGGACATCATTGCGTCGGTGGCGCTGGCGACCCTGTTTACCGACCTGGTGGCGTTTGTTGAGCTCGTAGTCATGATCCGGTTTGAGATCATCGGCGAATTTTATATGCTGTTTATTGTGTTTTTCATCCAGCTTATGCTCATCATTGTGCTGGTGTATTTTGGGAACTGGCTGTTTTTCAAGCTCAATGACCCGGAGAAAAGTATTCTTGTCTATGCGGACGAGGAACAGGCAAAGGAGTTTATCGCCAAAATTGGGCGGTACAAAAAGCAGTGGGATTTGGATTTTTCGCTGCCCTACGAAACCGAAAACCTGTTTAAACGCCTGTACCCCTACCACACCGTGTTCCTCATGGGGCTGCCGAACGACCTACAGTGCGAAACGCTGGAGTTCTGCTACAAATATGCGAAGAATGTTTATGTGGTGCCAAAGCTGTTTGACGTCATCCTCAAAAACAGCAAAGCGGTTGTCATCGACGACAAAACGGTTTATGCTTCCTATGTTTCGGGTTTGACGACCGAACAGCGGGTGGTCAAACGGCTGCTTGATTTGGTGATATCGGCCATAGGTCTGGTGGTGGCAAGCCCGTTTATGCTTGTCTGCGCACTGGCGGTCAAACTGTGCGACCGAGGCCCGGTTTTTTACCGGCAGGAGCGGGTGACCGAGAACGGCGCACAGTTTTCGGTGCTGAAATTCCGCACCATGATTGTGGATGCGGAAAAACAGAGCGGCAGCGTGTGGGCGGCAAAGGACGACGACCGGATTACGCCGGTGGGCCGGGTGCTGCGCAAGCTCCGGCTGGACGAGCTGCCGCAGCTTTTGAACGTGTTGCATGGGGAGATGAGCATTGTAGGGCCGCGTCCGGAACGCGAGGAACTGATACGAGAATTTGAAAAGCAGTACCCGGAGTTCCGGTACCGGCTTAAGGTCAAGGCAGGGCTGACCGGCCTTGCGCAGATTATGGGCAAGTACAACACCACGCCGTTAGACAAGCTGATGATGGACCTGGAATACATTGAAAATTACTCCATCTGGATGGATTTCAAGCTGCTGTTCCAGACCTTTAAGGTGTTTTTTAAATCCGACAGCACCGAAGGGGTGGACCGTGGCGGAGACGAAGCGGGGGAAAGTAGTAAAGCATAAAAAGAAATAACAGCGCTGTTTAAACAGCGCTGTTATTTTATTGTATTAAAATTTTTAACAAAATATTGATTTTTTTATACAATATATTATAATAAGTTTAACAAATTATTAAGAGGAGGGGGCTCCAATGTCTTATTTATCTTCCTTTTAAATAAAATAAGAAAGGTGATTGAAATGAGAAGTGCAAAAAAATATATTAGTTCATCGCTTTGTATTTTTTTAGTTATACTGTTCAATTATATTGGTACAAGTGCAGTCACTTTAAATGTGTCTAATATGAGGCAGTTAGACACTAAATTATGTTGGGTTACGGCTGCCAAAATGGTCGGAGATTATCTTGTACCAGGAAACGGCAACACAATTCGCAATACTGTTATCTATATAAAGGGAAGATATGTTAATGAAGGGGGAAATGAGCAGGAACATAGATTAGCAATTAATTATATTACGAATCGGCAATATTCATATGCAAGGGCGACGAGTGGCTTTAATGGAACATTTATTAAAAATTCTCTCAATAAAGGGTATCCGTTAACGGTAGGTGTTACAGGGCATGTTTATGTGTTAAGAGGATACGATGACTATATTAATGGTGGTTATCTAACATTAAATGATCCTTGGACAGGTACAACGAAACAGGTTATGCTGGACTATTTTGTGGCTGGTGAATGGTCTGATAATCGTCCTTATAATGATCATTTTTATAAGTCCCCACTATAACAGAAAAGGAGGGAGAATATCATGAAAAAAATAGTAGGTGTATTATTTTCTATGTCGTTAGTAGCATGTATGAGCTTTACCGTTTTTTCGGCAAATGAATATGATTATAGGACGGACTTACCGACACCAGAAGAAACTGAGCAAATTATTCAACTAGAGCCAGCTCTGCAAATTACTGCTGAGTCTTTGGGGGAGGTCTCGAATTACTCCATGGATTTTAGTACAGCAGTAAAACGCTATTATTTTGATATAGATTCTCTTAAAGATTTTATAAATCAAAATGGTCTTCAATATGCTATTGAGAATAGTGGGATTTATTCCTATGTTTTTCCGATAGCGGAAACAAGTTCAGCTTATGTAGCTGGGATAGTTGGTAAGGCAAGTAACGGTGAATTTTATGCAGAAGGAATTTCTATTCCAAGGGAGAATCCAAATCGTTTAGGATATGCTTTTCATCCTGACCAACTGATGACCATTTTAGAACAAAACGGTTTATCTTCTCCTGATTTTATTGCTCCAATAAGCATCCTTTCAGAGTACACTGATTTTATTTATGTAGTAAAAAATAAAAATGAAGTTTTTATCCCGTATAATGAAATACATATCGATAAACTTAATCATGCTGAAATTTATACTAAAGATGAGGTGGTAGCTTATCTCGAAAATTTACAGGAACAGGCTGTTGCTACATCTGCGAATGGTGAGACGTTATATGGCGGTAATGGTGGAGGAGGGACAAAGTCATACAAAATAGAAATTTTATCGGCTTCTGTTTTGTTTGTAATATTAATAGCGTCAATATATGGTTTCTATAAAATTCGTCATAAAGGCATGAATAAATGAGGTAAAAAGCATGCGATTTCGGCAACACCATTTAATCGTAATACTTTTAGGAGGTTTATTTGCTTTCAGCATTGCCGCCTGCTCAAACCAACGCGTGGAAGCGCAGAAGCCTTTTGAAGATTTGAGGGCGGAACAGGTGGAAAGCCTGTTTATCACCACAAATTATCATGTTCCAGACGATGCAAAATCCGTTACGATTACGAATAAAGAGCAGATTGAGCTGATGCTGGGTGCGGTAAACGAGCTCACAATCTATGAGGAAGATACCTCCGGCACGGTTTATTACGGGACGCCGGTCACGGTGTGCCTGAATCAAACGGACGGCGACAGGCTTGTGCTTTCGTCAATGGCGGTGACCGGCGGGCAAACCCTTTTGTACTGGAATGAGAAACCGTATTATGCGGATCCAGATTCATGCCTTTACATGGACAACACCAGCTTATACCTTTTGCTGGAATATACGGAAATTTGCGGAGCATAGAAAAAAGCGAGGCCGTACGGCCTCGCTTTTTTCTATGTTTATTTCACCGATACAAAGCCGACCTTGCGGTAGACCTTACTCAGGGTGCGCTGGGCAATGCGCCCGGCCTTTTCCGCACCCGCGGCGTAGATGCTTTGCAGGTAGGCCTTATCCGCCAGGAGGCGTTTGTGCTCGTCGCGGACCGGCTTCAAATGATCGCTGACCGCTTCACCGACGGCGAGCTTGAAGTCGCCGTAGCCCTTGCCGTCAAATTCCCGTTCGACCTCCTCCAGTGTTTTGCCGGTGATGATGGAGTAGATGGTCATGAGGTTGTTGATGCCATCCTTGCCTTCGGCGTAACGGACGGCGGTGTCCGAATCGGTCACGGCGCGTTTGAACTTGCGGATGATGACGTCCGGCTCGTCGAGGATGGTGACAAACCCGTTGGGGTTTTCATCCGACTTGGACATCTTTTTGGTGGGATCTGCAAGCGACATGATTTTGGCGCCGAGCTTGGGGATATACGGCTCCGGCAAGGTAAAGGTCTCGCTGTACAGGCCGTTGAACCGCGCGGCAATGTCGCGGGTGAGCTCAAGATGCTGTTTCTGATCGACGCCGACCGGGACCAGATCCGCCTGATAGAGCAAGATGTCCGCCGCCATGAGGGACGGATAGGTGAACAGCCCGGCGTTGACGTTATCGGCGTGCTTGGCGCTTTTATCCTTGAACTGGGTCATGCGGGAGAGCTCGCCGAACTGGGTGTAGCAGGAGAGCACCCACGCGAGCTCGGCGTGCTGGTGCACCTGGCTCTGGATGAACATGAGGCTTTTCTCCGGGTCGATCCCGCAGGCGAGCAGGGTTGCAAACGCCGAGAGAATCTGCTGGCGGAGCTTTGCCGGCTCCTGACGCACCGTAATGGAGTGCAGGTCGGCTATCATATAAGCGCAGTCATATTCCTCCTGAAGGGTCACCCAGTTTTTGATGGCGCCCAGGTAGTTGCCCAGCGTAAAGACGCCGGTGGGCTGTATGCCCGAAAGGATTACTTTTTTGCGTTCGGTTGTTGGTTCCACGGTTGAATCATCTTCCTTTATGGGGATTTTAGAGGCTGCGGGTCATTTCGCCCAGAATTTTTACGCCTTTTTCAATCTGTTCGTCGCTCGGCATGGAAAAATTCATGCGGAAAGAATGGGAGATCATGGTCTCCTCATGCGGCAGAAAGGCGCTGCCCGGGACTACGGCCACCTTTTTGGCGACTGCGTCGCGGCAGAACTGCATCATATCCACCTCATCGGGGAGGGTGCCCCAGATAAAGAGGCCGCCCTGCGGACGGGTGAAGGTGACACGGGGGTCAAAGTAACGGTCAAGCGTTTCGAGCATGAGGTGGCATTTCTGGCGGTAAAGCGCGCACAGCCGCTCGACGTGTGCGTCGAAATCGTATTTCGTGACGAAGCGGTGGCAGATCATCTGGGCGAGAATGTTGGTGTGGACGTCGTTGACCTGTTTTGCCACCGTAATTTTGGCGGCGATCTCTTTCGGGAGGCTGATAAAGCCGATGCGCATCCCCGGCGAGAGCACCTTGGAAAAGCTGCCGTCGTAGATGACGATGCCTTCGGTGTCCATTGACTTGATGGTGGGGATATCCTCCCCGTCAAACCGGAGCATGCCATAGGGGTTGTCCTCGAGGATGAGGACGCCATACCGTTTGCAGAGTTCATAAACCGCCTTGCGTTTTTCGAGCGAAGTGGTAATGCCGGACGGATTCTGGAAGGTTGGAATGATGTAAAGGAGCTTTACGTTTTTCTCGGTTTTGAGCGCCTGTTCGAGCTGTTCAAGATTGATGCCGTCCGACTCCAGGTCGATGCCGACAAGGTTGGTGTTGTAGGCCTTGATGGCGTTGAGCGCGCCGACAAAGCTGGGGTTCTCGCACAGGACGGTGTCTCCTTCGTTGCAGAGCACCTTGCAGGCGAGGTCAATGCCCTGCTGGCCGCCGGTGACGACGAGGACGTCGTCGCGCTCCGGATCATAGCTGTGAAACTTGGGGAGCAAGGTCTCCTTGAGGTAGTTCCGCAGCGGCAGGTAGCCCTCGGTGATGTTGTACTGAAGTGCCTCCACCGGTTCGTTTTTGAAGATATCCGCGGTGATTTCGGCAATGGCGTCCACCGGGAAAGAGTCCGGCGAGGGGTTGCCCGCTGCAAATGAAATGACGGCCGGGTCGGCGGTCAATTTAAAAATTTCGCGGATGGCGGATGCTTTGATGGTTTTGATGCGATCGGAAAATGTGTATTCCATAATGGGATTCCTCCTGTTTATGATACGGGTGGGAAATTCCCGCCGGAACGCCGGCGGGCAGGAGCTTTTAGCCGCGCTCCTTTTTTTCAAACAATCCGATGAGGGCGACGATGAAGCCCAGGACAGCAATGCCGATAAAACAGTAAAAAGCGGGCATCAAACCGTACTGGGAGAGGTTCCAGAAAGCGGAAAACTGCCCATTCACGGTCCATTCGTTGCCCATAGAGCCTGCCAGAAGCAGGGCAGCCGCAAGCACGCCTGCCAGGACCAGGAAGGAGCCAAAGACAACCTTTTTCATGATAGACCTCCTGAAAATGGATAAGCCCCCGCAGCTTTACCCAGTGCTGCGGCGGAATCAAACCGACCGCCTGCGGTTGTTTGATAGGGCACGGCCTGAAAGTGAATAGCCTGAATCGGGCTGTGCCTGTTCGTGCAGGGGATAGCGCGGGAAAAAGGCTTATGTAAGACGTTGGTTCCCAAAACGGCGGCCATTTAAGCAGCAACCGGGGCTCTGCTTTGAATCAAAAAAATTTGAAAGAAATGCAGTTTAGACCAAGGCGGAGCCATTGCAGGGCAGGTGGAAAATATGCAAGGAATGGAACCGCTGCACCAGTGCCCCTTGAAAGGACGCGGCTTTAAAATGACATTTATGATTTTTTGTTATGCAGTGCTCTGCCGCTTTTTTGCAGGACACCGGCCTTTAAACCGGTGATGAAACAGAAACACCAGTCTTGACAACAACGCAGAAATGTGAAAACGGTTTGCGGGGCCATCCTGCGGATAAAGCGCGCCGCTGCGGAAACAATAAACCCAAAGCGGCATTAGCCGTGCATTTTTTTTATGGCTTTGACGTGGTTTGCAATTTTCTTTTTGTCAGTAACCTGCTGGCTGAGGATGGCGTTTGCCACCTTTTCAACATCCACCTTGTTATCCGCTTCATAAGCGGGTTTTTTGAGCAGTTTTTTAAACTGTTTGAAGGTATAGACCGGCACGCCGCGCGGACAGTAAAGGTCGCACTTGCGCTCTGCAAAAACGACGGCACCTTCGACACTGACCCGGTAGATGTTCGCTTTTTTGAAGATGTGGCGGATGTTGTCCAGGTGGGTTTTGTTCTGCATGAGCGGGTTGTAGTGTTTGTTGCGATCCTCCCCGGCGACCTGAAGCCACTGTTCTTCGGCCGGATTGCCATAGACTTCGCCGATCCAGTTCTTGGTTTCAATGACCATGACGCCGAACGGGGCGATGAGAATGTGGTCGATTTGGGTGGTGTTTTCATAAAGCGGAAGATAAATGTCATGAAGGACCTTGGCTTCACGGAAACGCGCGAATTTATTCAGAACCTTCTGCACCTTTTTTTCGCCTTTTTTGCCGAGCTTTTTGATGTGATTTTTCTTTCTGCGGACGATGGCATAGACGATTGCGGCAATGGCGAGGATGCCGCCCGAAATGCTCAGTGCAATGATGGTGGTCGTATCCATGCGGTTTTCGACACTCCTTTAACTGATGAATGGTTCTATTTTAGCACAAAACCGTATAAAAGCACAAGGGAAGAAGCATACTATTGTTGCGGAATATTCAAATTTGCCGGAGGCAGGTCTGGATAAACATCCCGCAACCGGTTTTACAAAAACGCAGGGTTTGCAGCCGCCGAAAGAAGGACTGCGGGTCCTGAGGAAAAAGGAGTCGAAAAGGTATGCTGGATAAAATCGCACTGGCGCTGGTTATCATCGGCGCGATCAACTGGGGTTCCATCGGTATTTTCCAGTTTGACATTGTGGCGTGGATTTTCGGCGGGCAGGGGGCCATTGTGAGCAGAATCATCTACACGCTGGTGGCGCTTGCCGGCCTGTGGTGCATTTCACTGTTCTTCCGCCACAACGACACACTACCGTCCGGAGACTAAACCCCAACCCGCGAAAACCGCTTGACAAGGGATTTTTGCTGTGCTAAAATGGTGGCAACACTTGAAAACGCAGTGAGAAAGACAATGGTCCTGTGCAGTCTGTCATCAGAGAGCCGCCGGTTGGTGCAAGGCGGTGGGGGCGGCGGGTACCAATCCCTTTTGAGCGGAGCGGCTGAACCAGGTTATTAAGCCGCTACGGTTTGCACCGTTAAAGGCATAGGGCTTCATCGTGAGCCTGAACACAAGCGGACGCATTGTATGCGTCAATTTGGGTGGTACCGCGGGAATCAGCTCTCGTCCCATGAGTGGACGGGAGCTTTTACTATTTTCCGGGCTTTTTTCACCGGCGGAACCCCTGCCGGGAACGGCGCGGAGGTTTCTGCGGCATGGCGGTGAAACGCCGTGCCGGTGCGGGAAAAGCCAGGCGCCGGTGCGTGGGAGAAATCACCCGCCCGGCAGATGACGGCAGCGGCAGCCGTAAGGCTGTGGTTTATAAACATCAACCAACAAAAGGAGGACCTTGAGATGGATACACAGGTCATGCAGATTGCAGAGCGAATTAAAGGCATGCGGTTAATCCTTGAGCTTTCGGTGGAGGAGATGGCGCGAATTACCGACACCACCCCGGAAGCGTACGAGGCGGCTGAGCGCGGGGAAACCGATTTTTCCTTTACCTTCTTATACAAATGCGCCAAGGCGTTTAGGCTGGACCTGTCTGAGCTGCTGACCGGCGAAGCGCCCCGTCTTTCGCGGTATTCGATTGTACGCAAAGGGCACGGCCTGCCGATTGAGCGCCGCAAGGGGTTTAACTACCAGTACCTGGCGTCCTTTTTCAAAGACAAACTGGCGGAGCCGTTTTTTGTCACGGCGAAATACGACGCGGCGCAGGACACCAAAAACATTGAGCTTTCCACCCACGAGGGGGAGGAGTTTGACTACATACTGAAGGGCACCTTGATTTTCCGTTATGAGGATCATTTGGAGGTGCTGCACCAAGGCGATGCGGTTTATTACGATTCCGGCCGGGGACACGGCATGATTGCCGGCGACGATGCGGACTGTGAATTTCTGGCAATCATCCTGGGGAAGAAAGGGGACAATTAAGCAATGGGCAGAATCTATGAAAAATTTGTCACGGTGGAGGAAGACGAAAAAGGCAGCTTAAAAAGCCTGAGCTTTCACCCGCCGGAGAATTTTAACTTTGCGTTTGACGTCATGGACGCGCTGGCGGAAAAATGCCCGGACAAACGGGCGCTGGTCTGGGTGAGCAAGGAGAAAAAGAACATCAACTTCACCTTTGCACAGCTGCGGGAATACTCCAACCGGGCGGCCAACCTGTTTGCGGCCAAAGGCATCAAGAAAGGCGACCGGGTCATGCTGGTGCTCAAACGGCATTACCAGTTCTGGTTCTCGGTTCTTGGGCTGCACAAGCTGGGCGCGGTGGCCATTCCGGCGACCAACCAGCTCATGAAAAAGGATTTTGTCTACCGCTTCAATGCGGCGGAGGTTTCCGCCATTGTCGCCACCCAGGACGACGGAGTGCCGGAGCACATTGAGGCTTCGCTCCCGGAAAGCCCGACGGTGCATACCAAGCTCATCGTCAACGGCGGCCGTGAGGGTTGGGAGGATTTTGACGCCCTGCTCATGCAGCAGTCCACCGAATTTGAACGCCCTGCGGGCGAAGCCGGCACCGTGATCTCCGACCCGATGCTGATGTACTTTACCTCCGGCACAACCGGTTACCCCAAAATTGCCACCCAGAGCTTTGACTATGCGCTCGGTCACTTTGTCACTGCGCATTACTGGCATAATGTGGATCCGGACGGCATTCACTTCACCATTTCAGACACCGGCTGGGGCAAGGCGGTTTGGGGCAAACTGTACGGCCAGTGGCTGAGCGAGACCGCAGTGTTTGTCTACGACTTTGACCGCTTCCATGCGGATGACATCCTGCCGCTGTTTTCGCAGTACGGCATCACCACCTTCTGTGCGCCGCCGACCATGTACCGGTTCTTTATCCAGGAGGATTTGGGCAAGTACGACCTTTCGTCGCTCCAGCACTGCACCATTGCGGGTGAGGCGCTCAACCCGGAGGTTTTCAACAAGTTTTACCAGTACACCGGGCTCAAGCTGATGGAGGGCTTTGGCCAGACCGAGACCGCCCTGCTGATTGCGAACCTGCGCGGCATGACGCCGAAACCGGGTTCGATGGGCAAGCCCTGTCCGCAGTATGACGTAGACCTGGTGGACGCCGACGGCAACCCAGTCGCCACCGGCGAAGTGGGCGAGATTGTAGTCCGCACCGACAAAGGCAAGCCGTTTGGACTGTTCTCCGGTTACTACCGCAACGAAGATTTAACCAAAGAAGCCTGGCATGACGGCCTTTACCACACCGGCGACATGGCGTGGAGGGATGAGGACGGCTACTTCTGGTACATGAGCCGCACCGACGACGTGATTAAAAGCTCGGGCTACCGCATTGGGCCGTTCGAGATTGAGAGTGTGCTGATGGAGCATCCGTCGGTTGTGGAGTGCGCCGTCACCGGCGTGCCCGATCCGCTGCGCGGCTTCGCCGTCAAGGCGACCATTGTGCTGGCCAAGGGGTACACCCCCTCCGACGCACTCAAAAAAGAGCTTCAGACTTATGTAAAGGATCAGACCGCGCCGTATAAATACCCGCGTGTGGTTGAGTTCGTAAGCGAGCTGCCAAAAACCATCAGCGGGAAAATCAAGCGTGCGGAAATCCGCAGTGCGGACAACGCGGGGAAATAGCTTCTGCCTGTCCGGCAGAAATGCCCAAAAGTGTCCGACTTTTGCGAACCCCTGATAAGGGTATAACTGATGATCGGGCATTGTAAGAGCAACCGCAAAAGACGAATACCGAGAAGAACTGTAAAAGTTTTTCTCGGTATTTTTTTGAATTCAGCAATCGTCACAAACGGGCAGATTGAAAAAGCAGGAACTTTTTGATACAATGATTTTGAGTAGTTGCATGCATCGGAGAGATATTTATGAAACAGCAAAGCATTATTAAAAAAACACAAAATAAATTTATAATCGTTTCTACTCTCCTAATAATTATTATGCTGTTGTCTGCTTGCGGTAAAAATGTGCAGTCAACTGATTTGTCAAAAATTGAATTCGATGGGATGAAAATTGGCGATATTGTTCATTGGGAGGATTTTTCAAATTATACTTACATTAGTAAAAATCATTATGAAGAAATAACAATAGACACCGATGTAGAGGATAATATTATTTATTTGTTTTCTTATTTCTCTGACAACAAGCATCCGGGAGTTACCATAAGCATAAACGGCACAGAAAACAGCAAGACGATTGATGACATAACAAATCTATTGGGAAATCATTATACAGCGCAACCGGAACAAGGAAATCTCTCAAAACATATTTACTTTGACGCAGAGCGCGAAATAAGGGCGGAGTTTATTTACAATAATCAGGGAAAAGCATTACGCTATATTAGAATATCGAACAGCGCACTGTATGAATAAACAGATATAACGAAAATTACAATATTTATTTTATAGTTAAAAATAAAAAGAAATGGAGGCAAGGATATTGATGAAACGGATCATAATCGGCCTTTCCATTGTCACCGTTTTAACAGGATTGATTGCTGCATGTTTGGTTTCCAGGCCGGCCAAAACCGCGCAGATTGCGATTGTGGAAACGAACTGGGCCGGTGAAAAAGACTATGTGCCGACGGAACAAACCAAAATCTATGAGGTAAAATCCGGTGATGTCATCCGTCTTGAAGGAATGGTGGATTTAGAGGTTACAGTGTTAAAAATAGTGAATGATTCTGTAACAGTCGAAACAAATACGCCGATGAGCAGCATAGAAGAGCCTTATGTCAATTTGGACGCCGCCGAAACACGCTTTACAATAAAAAAAGACGAATCGCTGCGTCTTGTCACGCCAACATTGGATGCAGGAGATATTTATATTTTTTCGATGTTGGAAATAGACGATGAAAAATAATTGATATATAGCCGATGGCTTGTGAAAAACCACTTGCTGTCGGTTTTTTGTTCCCTTTTTTGGATGACGGCAGAGGATTGCTGCCGGAGGATAAAAATCTGAACCCGGCTGTAACATCCGGGCGAAAAATGCGACGAATGAACAGAGAGGGGAAAGGAGGGGCGGCCATGTGGGAAATCGAAGAATTGTACCTTATGCACCGGCAGGCGGTCTTTTCTTACCTGATGAGCCTGACCCATGACCAGACCCTTGCGGAGGATCTGCTGTCAGAGACCTTTTTGCAGGCAATGCGCTCGCTTGATAGCTTCCGGGGGGATTCCTCGGTGCGCACCTGGCTGTGCGGCATTGCGCGCAACCTGTGGCTGCGGGAACTGCGGAACAGGCGCGGGGAGCAGCCGTTTGACGAGGCTTATTTATGGGTGCCGGACGGTATGGCCGACCGGCTGGCGGCCGAGCAGATGCGGCAGCGCCTTCGGGAGCTGCTGGAACAGAAAGATGAGCGGGTACGGGCGGTGATCCGGATGCGGATGGAGCTGCGGCCGTACAGCGAGATTGCGGAAACGCTTGGGATTTCAGAGAGTTCGGCGCGGGTGCTGGAGTTCCGCACCCGGCGGTGGCTGAAGGATATCCTGCAAAAGGAGGGCTTTTTGGATGACGGACGGTAAGAAGATAAGCTGCGAGGTCTGCATGGATCTGATTCCGCTGGTGCGGGATGGTGCGGCGAGTGGGGAAAGCCGCGAACTGGTGGAGCGGCATGCGGAGGGCTGCGAGGCCTGCCGCACGCTGCTGCGGGAGGAACCTCCGGCGGTACTGCCGCCGGAAAGGGACCAGGAGCTTCTCCGGCGGGTAAAGCGCCCGCTGTTCTGGACGGGGCTTGTGCTGATGGTCCTTGGCGCGGTGATTGGGACGGCGCAGACTTTCAGTGAAGGCTCGATTTACAATGCCGTTGTTATGCCAATGCTTGGAGTATTGGGGGCGTTGATTCTGGGAAAACGCTGGTGGTGGCTGCCGGTTGGCCAGCTGCTGTTTTCCGGCGTATGGCTGACCGTTTCTCAGCTCATGCTGGGAGACACTTGGATGTGGTGGACGCCGTTTTTGGTGGCGGGCGCTTATGCACTGCTTTATGCTCTGCTGGTCACGGCGGGCGCGTTGATGACGGTGCTCCTCCGCTATGCATTCCGAAGGAGAGGCGCCGCGGCAAAGCTGCGACGGATGGCTGCCGGCGTGTTGGCTGGAGGCATTTTAGCAGGCTGGTTGTGGCTTCTCTGCACATATTTTGGAAACCCGATTTCTTATTGGCTGGCAAAGCGGGATATTGAGCAATATGTGAACCAGAATTATGGCGCGTTGAGCTGCCATGTGGAGGATGTATATTATGTTTCCAGTCTCCGTCAATATGAAGGCAAGGTGGCATCATCCTTCAGCCGGGACACCCATTTTACAGTCTATTGGAGAAATGGAGTCGATGGAGACAGCTATGAAGTCGAGGTGGTTGGTCGTTTCAATACCCGGGAGCGGCTGGGGCAGGAGTATACGGTGTTGGTGCACGCGGCGCTTTCCGGGGTGCCGGAATATGAAAAAGGGCGCACAACGGTGAGCATTTTTGAAGAGCAGGATTACAACGACGGAAACCAGAAGCCGGATCTGGATGCAGTATTTGACCCGCAGATGCCCTGCAAATTCGCTTTGGAACTGCGCGCAACGAGCGATAAAATTACGCCGGAAAACGCGGCACGGCTTATTGAGAAAGCGGTCGAGCGGATGGAGCAAAACGGATACGGTTTTACCCATTACAGCTTTTATTTGGAGAACCCGAGCGGAGAAAAGAACCTGACGGTGGACGGTTTTACGGCGGAACAGGTGCAGAGCGGCCGGCTGCGGGAGATTCTGCTGGAGGATTGGGAAAAGGCGCTTCACAATTCACAGGGCGGCCTGTATATTGGCGTGAGCGACCTTGCAATTCTTGAGCAGGACGAAACCGCCCAGCTTTACTAAAGACGGCTATAAGTAAAAAACCGGGGCGGCAAAAAAGTTTTGCCGCCCCGGTTTTTTACGGGGAACTGCATAAAAATTCCAGCGGTGTGGCAGAATAAAACCAGACGTGCCGCACAGGCGGCGACTACACCCCGCGGCGGCGGGAAAAGGGAGAATGATTATGCAGCAGTTAAAAGGAAGCAAGACCGAAGCGAACCTGATGGCCGCTTTTGCAGGCGAAAGCCAGGCGAGAAACAAATACACCTTCTATGCATCACAGGCAAAAAAGGAAGGATACGAGCAGATTGCCGACATCTTCACCAAAACGGCAGATAATGAAAAGGAGCACGCGGAAATTTGGTTCCGTCTTTTGCATGACGGCGTGGGCGGGACGCTGCAAAACCTGGAGGACGGTGCCGCCGGCGAAAACTATGAGTGGACCGACATGTACAAAAAATTTGCCGAAGAAGCCCGCGAGGAGGGCTTTACCAAGGTTGCTGTACTGTTTGAACTGGTGGGCAATGTGGAAAAGGAGCATGAGGAACGCTACCGCAAGCTCATCCAGAACCTCAACAGCCAGGAGGTTTTCAAACGCGCGCAGAAGCAGTTTTGGATCTGCCGCAACTGCGGGCATATCCACTATGGCGATGCAGCGCCGGAAATCTGCCCGGTGTGCTCGCATCCGCGTGCTTATTTTGAAATCAAGGCCGAAAATTATTAATCAGCACCCATTTGATGTGCGGCTCTGGCCGGAATGAAGCCGTATACGCCGGCCGGCAGCCGGTTTGACCGAATCCATGGTTTGAACGGCAGACGCCGAACGCGCTGTGTATTTGCTGCAAGGACATTTCCGCTTTTCCAAAAGGGAGAGCGGAAAATTTTTTTGAAAAAAAGCAAAAAAGGGCTGGAAATTTGCCGTGAATGGTGCTATAATCATATAGTAAATTTTGAAGCAGCCCATCCGGCGGCTTTAAAAGAGGATTTGGGGGCGTAGCTCAGCTGGGAGAGCGTACGGTTCGCATCCGTAAGGTCGAGAGTTCGATCCTCTTCGTCTCCACCATTCGAAAAAGAAGTTGGTTGCTGCAAGGTAATCAACTTCTTTTTTATTTTGATACCGGCGGGTGAGAATATGAACCTTTACCGGGTGCAGGATCCAAGCCCCGCACTGCTCCAACAGATTGTAACGGTTTGGCGGGGAGCGGCCAAGGCACCTCATTTTTAACCGATGCTGAAATTGAGCGCATTCAAGCCGATATCCCACAGGCGCTGGCAGATGCCCTGCATTTGATTGCCGCAGAGGACGGGTCCGGCGAGCTGGCCGCTTTTATGGGGATTGATGGGCGCAGGCTCGAAATGCTGTTTGTAGCACCCGAGTGGCGTGGGCATGGCCTGGGAAAAAAGCTGTTGGAATGTGGGATAAAGGATTATTCGGTCAACGAACTGGGTGTGAACGAGCAGAATCCGCAGGCAAGGGGATTTTATGAGCACATGGGGTTTCAGGTTTACAAAAGGACCCCGACAGATGAACAGGGAATGCCCTCCCCCATTCTATCTATGAAACTGCCTTGACCCGCAAGCGGATTTCCAAAAAGGGCAGAGGGAGTAAAATGACCTGAAATAAAAACAATGTGCATTCTGCGGAAAGTCCTTAATCGGCATCCGGAACGGGCGGGTTTACCTACAAGCCTGCAAACTGGTGCGCTGGGCAGGACCGATATGAGTGCCGGGGAAAGAACATCAAACGGGTTGTTTGGCAGACCTGTTTATAGAATAGGGAGGTATAAAAATGGACACAACAAGAAAAGCTGCGGCCGGGGTCTGCAGGTGGGCGGCTGGAATCGCGGCGCTGGCGTTTCTGACGCTTTTACCTGCGGGATGCAGCTCTGGACCTTCGGAAATAGCGCCGCCGGAACAGGTGCGGGCGGAAGCAGACGGGCTCCACACGCTAAAGGCAGAGTGGGATGAGGTCGAAGAGGCGACGGAATATGTCGTCACCCTGAGGGAAGCCGGCGCGGAGGGATCTCCGGAAGAAGCGGTGGAGGAATCCGCAGAGCAGAGCGCGGACGGCAGCTCGGAATCCGAAGAGCCAAGCGATTTCTCGGCGAAAGAAGCGGATCCGGAGGCAGTTGTGCAGACGGTGGAACAAACCGAAGCGGTTTTTGAAGGGCTGAAGGCCGATACAATCTATGAAATTTCGGTCAAATCGGTGTACCGGGATGAAAACCGGGAGCTTTTTTCGGAAACGGCCGCCATGGTTTCGGTGCGGACCGAGACACCGAAAATTGGGGAAGCGGCAGGTCTCGCCGCAGCTATGGTGAGCGACTCTGAACTCGCAGTAACCTGGGAGGCCTACGAGCCGGAGCTGCTCAATGCCGACGGCTCGGCGCCGCAGGTGCTCTACATCCTGTATGGAGCCGAAACCGAGGATGGGGAGTACGCAGTTCTTGCAGAGAAAACGGCGGAAACCAGCTACGCCCACACGAGACTTCCGGAACAGACGACGCGGTATTATAAGATCTTGGCGGTGGTGACGGTGGATGGAAAGGAATTTACCGGCCCGCAGACGGCGGCGGTCAGCGCTACCACCGATCAAACCCCGGAGCCGGTGCAGGCCGCGCCGGAACCGGCCGCCCCTGCAAAACCGAGCGGCGGCCAGACTGGGGGCAGTACCTCCTCGGGCACCTCTGTGAGAAGTGAGCAGGACCGGCAGGCCAGGGAGGTTGCTCAGCAGATTGCCGCCAGTATTGGCCCCGGAACCGATTTAGAGCGGGTTTCCCAGGCGGCGCAGATTGTCAGCGGCTACTATCGCAAAGGCGTGCACAAAGAATCCGGTGACAATTATTACCGCCCTTACGGCGTGTTTATTGCCGGAGAGTCTTCCTGTGCCGGCTGTACCCGTGCGCTGGGGCTGGTGTTGGAGTGTATGGGCTATAAATGGGAGCATGTCAACGAAAACCAGTGGGCCCACCAGTGGTGCAAAGTGGAAATGGATGGTCAGATGGGTTATGCAGACGGCCAGGTCGGCTGGGCCGGTTATGGGGAACACCCGGTTGCCGGGGGACAATAGCTGCTGTTTACAGGAACAAAAAATGCAAACCGCATCGTCTGGCCGTGAGGCCCGGGCGATGCGGTTTGCCGTATATCCGGCGGAATACCGCTTTGCTTGGCAGTTGGGAGCCGGGGCACGCCGCAGAAAGAGGAGCTGCCGGCCGCCGAGGCGGCACAAAGCCGGGAACACGTTGGCAGGCGAAAAGAGGGCAAGAGGGATTGTACCCGATTTTGGATAGCGGCGCAGGGAAACCAAAATGCCGGGGAGCAGGGTAGAAAAATAATGCAGTGAAAAAAGGACGCGGACCGAAATCTGGAAAAAAGAGGAAAGATGGCGGCACCAATCCGCCGCAGCGCGCATAGAATAAAACAGGCGAATTTTTAGACAAAGGCGGTGCGGCAGTATGATCCTCTATGTGGTAAAACAGGGCGACACCATTTATAACATTGCCCGGAGGTACGGCGTTTCGGTTCAGCGGATCATCAGCGACAACGGGTTGGCGCGTGCACAGGAGCTGGTGCCGGGACAAGCGCTGATCATCCTGGTGCCGGCGGCGACCTATACGGTGCGCCCGGGGGATACCCTGGCTTCAATCGCCGCCCGGTACGGCACCACGGTGCTTGCGCTGGTGCAGAACAATCCCACACTGGTGAACAGCCCCTTTCTCGTTCCCGGGCAGACCCTTGCCCTGCGGTTCCAGTACCAGAAAAAGCGGGAGATTGCGCTGTACGGCTATGCCTACCCCTACATTCAGCAGAGCGTTTTGCTGCGTGCTCTGCCGTTTTTGACCTACCTCGCCATTTTTTCTTACGGGTTCACCCCGGATGGGGAACTCATTGGAGTTGACGACCAGCGCCTGATCAACCGCGCGTATGAGTTCCGCACGGCACCGGTGATGGTGCTTTCCTCGATTGCGGAGGACGGGAATTTCAACAGCGAACGCGCCAGCCTGCTGTTCCGGAATGCGGCGCTTCAGGATAAGGTGCTTGACAATGTTGTAGAGGTGATGCGTCAAAAAGGGTATTTGGGGCTGGATATAGACTTTGAATTTATTGCACCGGCAGACCGGGCGGGATTTCTCGACTTTTTGGAAAAGGCTGCGGCGCGGATGCATGAAAACGGATTTTTCATCAACACCGACCTTGCACCCAAAGTGTCCGCCATGCAACGGGGGCTTCTTTACGAGTCGCACGACTACGGGGCGGTCGGCGCCATTTCCGATACAGTGCTGCTGATGACCTACGAATGGGGCTATACCTACGGCCCGCCGATGGCGGTAGCGCCCTTGAATCGGGTGCGGGAAGTGGTGGAATATGCAGTGACAGAAATCCCGGCCGGGAAAATTTTTCTGGGCATTCCAAATTACGGGTATGACTGGCCACTCCCGTTTGAGCGCGGGGCCACACGGGCAGTTTCCATCAGCAACGAATATGCCGTACAGCTTGCGGCGCGGTACGGGGCGGAGATTCTGTATGACGATGTGGCGCAGGCACCGAACTTTTCCTATTTTACCCGCGCCGGCGTTAAGCATGCGGTTTGGTTTGAAGATGTGCGGAGTATTCGGGCAAAATTCGACCTGATGGATGAGTTTGGCCTGCTGGGCGGAGGTTATTGGAATGTCATGCGCCCCTTTGCCCAAAATTGGGCCTATGTGAACACGGCCTACGCACTGCGCAAGGTAGTTGTATAAAAAGAAAGGGCAGAATTTGCCGCCGGGGAAATTTTCCCCGGCGTTTTTTGAAGATACGATAAAAAGCGGGGGAAAAGGTTTTGGGGATTCTGGGGTGTTTTTGCTTCCTTTTTTGCTTTAGGCGTGCTACAATGGGGACAAATCCGCTGCTTTTATTGAAAAATGACTTCGATTAGGGGTTCTTCTGAAAAAACAAAACTAAAATATAGGCGCTGTTCACAGCACGGATGGGGTGGACGCTGCCGCATTTTCCATGTATAATGAATGAAATGGGCGCCGGCCCCGAGGATAACTCCAAAAGCCGGCACAGTAATTGCCTGGAGCATGGCCTGGACGGGCGGGGCGTTCGGATTTGTCCGGGGCCCGGAAGCCTTGGCAAAAAGCAGAGGGAGGAACCCAAATGGACTGGGGATGGCTTTTGGCGGCGGTTGTTCTGTTGATAGCGGCCGGGCTGATTGTTTGGGCGGTTTATACAATACGGCGCAAGGTGCGGGCGTTTTCCCGTGCGGCGTTTGGCGCGGTCAACTTTGTAAAGGGCTGGGCCGCGCAGCAGGAACGGCTTTCGCTGGAGCCAAAGTCGGTTTCCGGCATGACCAAACTTTACCTGCCGCAGATTGCAGAGGATTTTCCCCAGTTCCAGTACGAACAGTTCCGCCGGCAGGCGGAAAACACACTCCGCGCGGCGTTGCTGGCGCTGTCGGCGCAGGAGCTGTCCGGCTTGAAGGGGTCGTCTGCAGCGCTCCGCAAGCAGGTGGAGCTGCGGATTGCCGACGCCAAAGGGCGCGGCGAACGGGAGATGTTTGAGGAGATCACCATCCACCGCACCGAAATCAGCCGGTACCGGAAAGAAGCCGGGCGGTGCGTCATCACCTTGCAGAGCGCAGTGGGCTACCGGCATTATGTGCTGGCGGACGGGGTGGTGAAAACCGGGAGCAAAGAACGGCTGGAACAGACCAAATACAACCTGGATTTTCTTTACATACAGGACGCCGAGCAGGTCAGGGGAGCCGAGGGCGACAAGGCCGTTGGACTCACCTGCCCGAATTGCGGCGCGCCGGTGACAGCACTTGGTCTCAAGCGGTGTGAATACTGCGGGCTTGAGGTGAAAGAGGTCAATCTTTACGCCTGGGAACTCGGTGGATTTACCGAGACGGCGTAGGCAATACAGCAACAATCAGGGAGGGTAATGAGTATGGGTATTATCAAAGCAGCAGTCAGTGCAATCGGCGGCGGGCTTGCCGACCAGTGGCTGGAGGTCATTGAACCGGACAATATGGCGGGCAATACCGTTTTTACAAGTGGTGTGACGGTGCGTGCGTCCGACCGCCGCAATTCCAACGTCAAGGGGACGGCGACCACCGTGTCGAACGGGTCGGTCATCCACGTTTACCCCAACCAGTTTATGATGCTGGTGGACGGCGGCAAAATTGTGGACTACACGGCAGAGGAAGGCTACTACACCGTCAACAATTCGTCGCTGCCGTCGCTGTTTAACGGCCAGCTCGGCGCTACGGTCAAGGAATCCTTCAACCGCGTGAAATACGGCGGCGTCACCCCGGCCATGCAGAGGGTGTTTTACATCAACCTGCAGGAGATTAAGGGGATTAAATTTGGGACCCGCAACCCCATTAACTACTTTGACAACTTCTACAACGCGGAGCTGTTTTTACGCACCCACGGCACCTATTCCATCAAAATAAAAGACCCGATAAAGTTTTATTCCGAGGCAATCCCGCGCAACGCCGAACGGGTGAATATTGAAGAAATCAACGAACAGTATTTCTCTGAGTTTTTAGAGGCGCTTCAGTCGGCGATCAACCAGATGTCCGCCGATGGGGTTCGCATCTCGTTTGTGCCCTCTAAGGGGCGTGAGCTCAGCAAATATATGTGCGACATCCTCGACGAGGATTGGAACCAGATGCGCGGCATGGAGGTGCAGGCGGTTGGTATTGCCAGTATTTCGTATGATGAGGAGTCGACCAAGCTCATCAACATGCGCAACCAGGGCGCTATGCTGGGCGACCCGAATGTGCGGGAAGGTTACGTGCAGGGCGCGGTAGCGCGCGGCATGGAGGCCGCCGGTTCCAACGCGAACGGCAGCATGGCGGGCTTTATGGGAATGGGCGTCGGCATGCAGGCGGGCGGCGGTTTTGTAGGAGCGGCTTCTCAGTCCAACCAGCAGCAGATGGCGAACCAACAGGCTGCTCAGGCGGCAGCGACTCCGGCCCCGGCGGTAGATGAGTGGACCTGCGCCTGTGGCAAAAAGAACAGCGGAAATTTTTGCAGCGAGTGCGGTAAACCAAAACCGGAACCGAGGGGTTGGACCTGTACCTGCGGCCACCAGAATGCCAAGGGGCGTTTTTGCAGCGAATGCGGCAAGCCGCGCCCGGTACAGCAGATAAAATGCAGCAAGTGCGGCTATGAGCCGGATATGTCCGGCGCGCTGCCGAAGTTCTGCCCGCAGTGCGGCGACCCGATTGACGGGAACGACGAAAAGGAATAAGCAACAGAGAAAAACAGGAGGTTCGTGCCTATGGCAACTGTGACCTATAAATGCCCCAACTGTGATGCGGAGCTGACCTTTGACCCTGAACTTCAGGCGTTTCGATGCGACTACTGCGGCGGCCGGTTCAACGAGCAGGAAATGGCGCGGATGGAGCCGCAGGCGGGCGGCGCCGAGCCGGCGTCCGCTGCAGGCGAGCCGGATGCGGTGGTGTACACCTGCCCGAGCTGCGGTGCGGAGGTGATGACCGATGATTCCACCGCCGCAACCTTTTGCTTTTACTGCCATAACCCGGTGGTGCTTTCGGGGCGGCTGGAGGGCAGCCTGAGGCCCGACCAGGTTCTCCCCTTTGCCTTTGACCGGGAAGAGGCGGTAGCGCGGTTCCGCAGCTGGGTTCGGAAAAAGAGGTTCCTGCCCCGGGCGTTTTTCTCAGAGGAGCAGATACAGAAATTATCGGGCGTGTATTACCCCTACTGGCTGACCGACTGTACCTTACAGGTCAGCATGGAGGCGGATGCGCGCAATGTCCGCACCTGGCGCACTGGAAACATCCGCTATACCGAGACCAGCTTTTACCGGGTCAGCCGCGAGGGGAGCGTGCAGTTTGCGGATCTGGCAAAAAATGCGCTTAAAAAATCAAACGGGACGCTGGTGGAAGCGGTGCAGCCGTTTGATCGCACGAAAATGCGCCCCTTTACCATGGCTTACCTTTCTGGTTTTCTCGCCGAAAAGCGGGACGTTGAACACAAGGAGCTGGAGGGCGGGATTGCCGCTGAGACCAAGGAGTACGCACAGACCCTTTTGCGGGAGAATGTGCGCGGGTATGCTGCCGTCAATGTGCGGGATTTCCGGGCGAATGTGGCCGATATGAAGGCGCGGTACGCCCTGCTGCCGGTCTGGGTGCTGACCTACCGGCACAAAGAGGCGCTTTATTATTATGTGATGAACGGGCAGACCGGCAAGGTCTGCGGCAGGCTTCCGGTGAGCTTTGGCAAGCTGGCGGCGCTGTTTGGCACGGTTTCCGGCCTGCTGCTCCTTCTCACACTGCTGGGAGGGTACCTGCTATGAAACAGAGGGTAATACGGGCATTTGCGGGCGTACTGTTCCCGGTTTTGCTGCTGCTTTGCTGTTTTGTAACGGTGGGCGCAGAAGAAAAACGGGTGTTTGACCAGGCGGCGTTGTTCACCGAGCAGGAGATTGCGGAAATGGAAGCGCAGATTGCGCAGATGCAGGACCGCTATAATATGGACTTTGTGGTGGTGACCACCGGCGACGCCCAGGGAAAGAGCGCGCAGGATTACGCGGATGATTACTACGATTACGGCGGCTTTGGCGTGGGCGGCGACTACCGGGGCGTTTTGTTCCTGATTGATATGGACAACCGGGAGGCATGGATTTCCACGACGGGTGCGGCTATTAACATCCTGACGGATGGGCGGATTGACGACATTCTGGATGAGGCCTACGAGGGCCTGTCGGAGGAGGAATACGCCGAAGCGGTGTTTGCTTTTTTGGAGAACACCGACGATTTTATGCGGCAGGGCGTACCGGATGGGCAATATCAGTACGATTCTGAAACCGGCCAGGTGATAAAATACCGTTCGCTGACACTGGTGGAAATACTGGTGGCGGTTGTTATCTCGCTCGGCGTGGGTTCCATCTGCTGTGTGGTGGTCTGGCGTCGGTACCGGATGAAATCCGCGGAGGAGGCGTATCCGTTCCGGCAGAACGCCAAGCTGCTGCTGACCAGAAACGAGGATCGGTTTATCAACAAATCGCTGAGCAGTGTGGTGGTACAGAATACGTCTTCGTCCAGTTCAGGCGGCCGAAGTTCCGGCCGCTCCTATACAAGGAGCACGACTCACCGTTCCAGCAGCGGCCGTTCCCACGGCGGCGGCGGACGTAGGTTTTAAATGCTTTCAAATGCCTCCGGCAGAATGCCGGAGGCGTTTTTGGCTGTGACGGAAGAAAGCGCTGTCCCGGTGTGAAAGAACAGGCGTGTTCGAAAAAAACGCTATCCGGAGGAGAATTGCGGCAGGGTATTTCCTGTTTCCGGCAGAAATAGGTTGCGCAAAGAAGATTCCTGCGCGCGGAGAGCCGCTAAAACAGGGGTATCTATTTTAGCGGTCGTATTTGGGGGATGAGCCGATTGGCGGAGATTGATTCATTTTTGTTTTTTTCTGCCATTTCTCAAATTGCGGAACATAGGCTGGTGCCAGAGCGCTGGATTCCGGTTTGACGCAGGACCGGTCAGCCGTTATAATAGATACAAAACGGTGCGGATGTTGTCTGCGCCGGAAAAACAATGCTGCAATCATCCAATCCATTCAATACCGCAAAGAAAGCTCAGGTGCATAAAACAATGAAAACCTTCCGGTTATTAGACACCATCAGGCGGGTGCCCGCGGGGCTGATGATTGTCCCGCTGGTGCTCGGCTGTATTTTGTATACCTTTGTGCCGCAGATTTTGGAGATTGGCACTCCGTTTTCAGCTGCCTTTACCAGCAAGGGCACCATGACCCTCATTGGGATGATCCTGTTTTTCTCCGGCTCTCAGTTTAAGCCCTCTCAGGTGAAGATTACCCTGAAGCGGGGCGGTACGCTGGCGCTCTGCAAGCTGCTGCTTGGCGTGGGCGCGGGAGCTGCGTTTTTTCTGCTCTTTGGGAAAGAGGGCGTGTTCGGAATCTCCTCGATGGCATTTGTCATTGCAATGACCAGCCTGCTGCCCGCCTTTTACATTGGACTGATGGACGCCTACGGCGATGACATTGACCGCGCGGCTTACGGGCTGCTCAACCTGCTTTCCATCCCGGCAGTGCCTATCTGCATCCTGAGTTTTGAAAACAGCGGCGGGCTGAACTATATGGCGCTTTTGGCGTCGGTCGTACCGTTTTTGCTGGGGATGCTGCTGGGCAACCTCGACCCGGCGATCCGCCGGCTGTTTGCCCCGGCGGGGACCATCTGCCTGCCGTTTCTGGGCTTTACGCTGGGGACCTCCATCAATCTTATGAGCTGTATTTACGCCTTTGCCGAAGGGTTGGCGCTGACGGCGGTTTATCTGGTCGTCAATAATTTGCCGCTGCTGTTTGTGGAGAAAAAACTGCTGCACCGGAGAGGACATGCCTCGAGCGGATTCTGCGGCATTGCAGCGATGTCGCTTGCCGTCCCGGCCATGCTGGGCGAGCTGGATCCCGGCTTTTTGCCTTATGTGGAAACTGCGGCGGCTCAAATTGCGAGCGCCGTGGTGTTCAGCAATATCCTCAACCCGCTGCTTACACGGCTGGTTGTGGTTCGTTACAACAAAAAGCATCCGGAGGCGGCTTTGGCGGAGCGTACGGGTGCGGAGGCGTGACGGCTGGGGCCGAGCCGGAAGGGCGGGGACTGCGAAATGGGGCCGCCGCAGACTGTTGGCAAGGGTTGCCCTGCTCTGGTTGAAGTCTGCAAGGGTTTTTGTGCGAATGCATGGCTGGCAGTACGGTGTTTTGTCCTGCGGCGCAGGCAGTATGGTTTGGCTCCGGCCGCGAATGAATCGCCGTTTGTCGGCATACAGCGGTTGGGAAAACGATATGAAAAAACCACTGGGATTAAAATCAACAAAAAGTTAAATAAAAAGTAATCATACAAGGAGTATTTTCAATGCTGGAAATTCGAAAGGCGAAACCTGGGGATGCGAAGGATTTATGCAAACTGATGAGCGAGCTGGTGGGGCATACCTGTGAGCTGGAGACGCTGCGGGAACAGTTGGCGCTGATATTGGCGGACCCGCACTACGGCTTGTTTGTTGCCGATGACGGCGGCCGTGTGGCCGGTACTGTGATGGGGATTGCCTGCTACGACCTTGCCTTCAACGGGCAAAAGTTCGGCATCATTGAAAATGTGATCACCGATGCGGACTACCGCGGTCAGGGTGTGGGTCGGCAGCTGTTTGAAGCGGTGGAGCAGTGGGCGGTTGAACAGGGGTGCGCGTACATCCAGTTGGTGTCAAGCGCTTACCGCACCGGTGCGCACCAGTTTTATGAAAAAATTGGCTATACCCGCGAAGGCGGTTTCCGCAAAAGATTCTGACGGCGGAGCCGCTTGCTTTTTTGTCTTGTATGGCATCGAAAACCAGGAAAACAGCAGGATAAATTGCCGTTCGTACAATTTTGTGCGGGAAAATGGTGTCCGCCGCCTGAGCAAGCTGGCGGAAGAACAGGTGGATTTGTGTAACAGCGGCAATGCAGGATGTGGGCCGGCCGGACGCTTTGGGCTTTCTGGGGGCTCCAAAACGAAGAGATTGGCGCTGCATCAGCGGGCAGAGCTGCGAGCATGGAGGAAAGCGGTGCAGAGCCGGTAAAACAAAGGGTATTCCAAATAGGCATACCCCCATATATTGACAAAGAGCGTGCAGATATCTATAATGAATAAACGAAAAATAAATTGTGAAAAGGCTTTGAACAGGATAAGCTGGGACAGCAGGTTTCCCCAAGAGAGCCGCCGGTTGGTGTAAGGCGGTGGAACGGCTGTTTGCGGTATCCCCTGCGAGCTGTCAGCTGAACGGTGACTAGTAGGCGTGACCGGGTTCCCCCGTTACAGGGATAAGCATTCGGCGTTTGGTCTGATGCGGAGCGGCTCGCATACACTGCGGGCAAACAGTGTGGTAACGCGGAGCAGTGGGCTTCGTCTCTGGTAAAACAGGGACGAAGCCTTTTTTGTTTCCGCTTTATTCAAACAAACTTTGGAGGGATGAAGGATGAATGGCATATTAATGATGATTATTGCCATTGTCGTGCTGGGCGGCGCTTACCTGATTTATGGGCGCTGGCTGGCAAAAACCTGGGGGATTGACCCCAAAGCGAAAACGCCTGCGTATGAGTACGAGGACGGCGTGGACTATGTGCCCGCCGACAAGGGTGTTGTGTTCGGACACCAGTTTGCCTCGATTGCGGGTGCAGGCCCGATCAACGGGCCGATTCAGGCAGCTATTTTTGGCTGGGTGCCGGTGCTGCTGTGGATTTTAATTGGCGGCGTCTTTTTTGGTGCGGTTCAGGATTTTGCGTCGATGTACGCTTCGGTCCGCAATAAGGGGCGCACCATTGGCTATGTAATTGAGGAGTACATAGGCAAAACGGGTAAAAAACTGTTTCTGCTGTTCTGCTGGCTGTTCTGCATTCTGGTGGTTGCGGCGTTTGCCGACGTAGTTGCAGGCACCTTCAACGGCTTCCAGATGGGGGAAGGCGGAGCGGTCTCCACCATTACGGCGAACGGTTCGGTCGCCATGACCTCGATGCTGTTTATTGTGGAAGCGGTGGCGCTTGGATTCATCCTGCGGTATGCAAAGCTCAACAAATGGGTGAATACCGCCATTGCGATTGTGTTTCTGATTGCGGCGGTGGTCATTGGCCTTGCCTGCCCGATTTATGTTTCGCAGGATTGGTGGCACATCATTGTGTTTGTTTATGTGCTGATTGCCTCGGTGGTGCCGGTTTGGGCGCTGCTTCAGCCGCGCGATTACCTCAACAGCTACCTGTTGGTCGCAATGATCATTGCAGCGGTAGTCGGTGTCTTTGTTTCCAACCCGTCCATCAACCTGCCGGCCTTTACCAGCTTTGAAGTCAACGGGCAGTACCTGTTCCCGATTTTGTTTGTCACCATTGCCTGCGGTGCGGTTTCCGGCTTCCACTCGCTGGTTTCGTCCGGTACTGCCTCCAAGCAGATTAAGAATGAGCGGGATATGCTCCCGGTTTCCTTTGGCGCTATGCTGATGGAATCCCTGCTGGCGGTTATTGCGCTGATTGCGGTTGCCTCTTTTGCGACGGGTGCCGCCGCAGAACAGGGCCTGACCACTCCGCCGCAGATTTTTGCGGGCGGCATTTCCAATTTCCTGGTCACCATCGGTCTGCCGGGCGATGTGGTTTTCACCCTCATCAACCTTGCGGTTTCTGCCTTTGCGCTGACCTCGCTTGACTCAGTGGCGCGTGTGGGCCGTCTCTCCTTCCAGGAGCTGTTCCTTGACGCGTCAATTAAGGATGAGGATATTGGGCCGGTCCGCAAGGTGTTGACCAACAAATATTTTGCGACCATCATCACCCTGGGGCTTGCCTATGCGCTGGCCAAAGTCGGCTACGCCTCCATCTGGCCGCTGTTCGGTTCTGCAAACCAGCTTCTTTCGGCCCTTGCGCTGATTGCCTGCGCGGTCTTTATGAAACGAACCAAACGCAAGAGCGGTATGATGTATATCCCGATTTTTGTCATGGTCTGCGTCACCTTTACGGCGCTTGGCATGACCATTTACGACAAGATCCGCCTGCTGGCGTCTGCGGCGAGCACCAATGTGTTTGGCGACGCGCTCCAGCTTGTATTTGCCATTCTGATTCTCGGCCTTGGCGTCTGCGTTGTTGTTCAGGGTGTAAAGCAGCTGATAACCCGTAGCAAGGATAAAGATTCCGGTGAAGATCAACTGGATGAGACCATTGCGGAAACAGCCGCAGAAGCAAAAATGTAACCTTGTTTGAAAAACGCCCTGCCTTACTGTACGGCAGGGTGTTTTTTTGTTATACTGAAAGTGAAAGGGGGATACCGGTGAAAAAGCTGATCTTCATTAGCGGGACAATGGGCGCGGGCAAAAGTACGGTTTCCGAGCGGCTGTACCGGGAATTGGACGGAGCGGTTTACCTGGACGGGGACTGGTGTTGGAAGATGCACCCATTTGTGGTCAGCGAGGAAAACAAGCGGATGGTGCTGGAGAACATTGCCTTTCTGCTGCGGCAGTTTTTGGAGAACCCATCCTTTCAATATGTTGTATTCTGTTGGGTGATGCAGGAGGAAGCGATTGCGGAGGAACTGCTCCGGCGGCTGGAGGGATGTGCGTATGAACTGTACCGCTTCAAGCTGGTGTGCAGTCCGGACGTACTGCGGGCACGGCTGCGGAGCGATGTGAAGGCGGGTCTCCGGGAAGAGGAAATTGTGGAACGCAGCATAGCGCGGCTGCCGCTGTATGAGATGGTGGGCGGTGTACCGCTGGATGTTGGAGAGATGACGGTGGAAGAGACGGTGGAGGCCATCCGAAAACGGATTGAAACCGCTCCTTGTTAAAATGGGACAAACGCCGGAATGCGTTGACGTAGGAAGGACAGACAGGAGGGAACAGAATGGAAGGTAAAATTGGGCACCGTATTTTGTATTGGGTGTTTTTGCTCCTTTCGGTAGCTTTGCCGTTCGGATTGTATGGCGCAACCGAATATTGGGATTACATGCGCAGCCGGACCTTTGAATTTCAGTATTTCTGGTATGCTATGCTGAGCCTGATTGGTTTCGGTATGGTGCTGGGCGTTTTCCATTGCCTGCATACACGGGTTGGAAAATGGTATGGAGCTTTGCTGCTGTTCGTGGTTTATGCAGCTTATCTTATCGTCATGTTCAGCACGGTGGGAATGTACCTTGCTAATGCTTATACCATGCCGGTTGTTTTGGTTGTATGCGGATTGTTGCTGGTGGAAACGACGCACAGCATCTTGATAGCGGTGCGGCAAAAGACGCGGTAAATGAAGGTGGTGCGGGGCGAAATCCCCGCACCGCTTTTATAAACTCTGTCCTGAGCTGGACAAGCAATTTACCCCTGCCGCGCAGAGTGGCTGTTGACATAAAGTCGAAGAAATATGGCTGGGAAGGGCACGGCAAAAAAGGCCAGTTGCCTGGATGCAAATGGTAAAAGTGGAAAAACGCCTCCCGCGGATACTGCCGTGGGAGGCGTTTGTTTGCGTGTTTTAAGACGGCTGCTGTTTTGCGGCAAACAAAACGGCATGATGCACCTAAACTTCAAACCGAGTCCAGCGCCCGCTTTTGAAGCGGATGTAGGTCATGAGGAAGCGGGAGAGCTGGTCAAACGCGAGACCGACCCAGGCGCCAAATAATCCGAGGCCGAGCGGGTAGCAGAGCAGCCAGCCAGCTCCGGGGCGGATAATGGCAACGCTGATGAGCGAAACGAGGGCGGTGTATTTGGCATCCCCTGCGCCGCGCAGACAGCCGGAAAAGACGACCTGTGAAATCTGAAGAAAAACGACCACCGTGAGAACTGCCATAATCATGACGCCGTAATCCAGCACGACAGCGTCATTTGAGAACAGGCTGAAGATGGGGCGGCCCAGCGTGAGGAAAATGACCGACAGCGCACAGGAGAACAGAATGCCCATCCGCTGGCAGGTACTGCCGTAGATGCGGGCTAAATCTACCCGCTTGGCGCCAAGGCTTTGGCCGACCAGCGCCACGGCTGCAACCGAAAGACCGTCGCCAAACGAGAAAGAGAGACTCATGAGGTTCATACCAATTTGGTGTGCGGCAAACGCCATGGTGCCAAGGTTTGCCACGATGATGGAGTAGAGCAGAAAGCCGATGCGCAGGAAAATTTGTTCGGTCAGGGTACTGGAGCCGATGTTGACAATGGAGCGGATGGTGCGGCGGTCAAAACGAAATTCGTTTTTGGTAACATGGCGGAAGCAAAGAAAGCCGTCTTTGTGCATGATGGAAAGGACGCTCATAACAAATGCGGCGACGGTGCCGATGACGGTGGCAATGGCGGCGCCTTTGACGCCCAGCTTCGGGAAGCCGAGATTACCGCCGATGAGCAGATAGTTGAAAGTAATGTTGACGAGGTTGGAAACAATGTTGGTATACATGGCAATTTTGGTATTGCCGGCGCCGCGCTGTGCAGCGTTGATGGTGAGCGAAACGACGTTAAAAAACATACCGCCCATGATGATTTGGAAGTACTCCATGGCGTCCTGGTGGGTGTCTTGGTTGGCGCCGGCGAACCAGATGATGGGATCTGCAAAGGCGACGCAGACAACGCTGACGATTACCGTCATAGCGAGGGTGATCATGAGCGCCTGCATGAGAACGCGGTTGGCGCTTTCCTGGTCGCCCTCTCCCTTGCGGTGGGCGACAATGGCTGAGACGGCGACATTGAGCGAAATGAAAAACGCCAGACCGATGAATTTGGGCTGTGTGGTAAGGCCGACGGCCGCAATGGCTTCTTCGCCGAGGGTGCTGACCATAATGGTGTCGATGAATCCGACCAGAGCGACAAGGAAAGATTCGATGATGGAGGGCCACGCCATGGAAATGGTATTACGGAGGACCTGCCGGTCGGATGGGATTTCACCGGCAGGCGGATTGCCGCGCAGCATTTTTTGAGCGTTGAAGAAATATCGCATAATGACACCTTTGCTTGTATGTATTTTAGGATGTTTGTTGTATGTTGCCGCATAAAACCGGCGGGAGGCAGAAACAAAATACTTGCGTTTGCAACTATTTTTTGCGCCAAAAAAAGCAGCCTTGCGGGCGACCGGGCGCTGATGCAGCCGCCAGCGGAACGGGCCGGGGCTACGTTTCTGCAAGATACTGGCTTTATTATACAGGAAATGCAGCCGTTATGCAAGTTCCCCGGGACAAGATTTGGGAGGAAAAGCTAACGGGCACGGAAAAACGGTATGATCGGGAGAATACATGAGAGCAGAAAGAATGGGAAAACGGTTGACCTGACGGCGATTTTCGGATATCATAACGATATACCAAAAAGTAAAAAAAAGTACTATAATTGGTGCAGAGGGTAACGCTATAATAAAGAGGAATTGTGGAAAAGGGTGGGCCGGAATGCTTGAACAGTGTAAGGCATGTGCAAGACATCTCACAGGGCTTTCCCTGGCGCCAGTTTGGGGTGTGGATGTTCTTCAAAAAAAGTTTTTGGAACAAACGGGCGCGGCAGAGGGCTGGTTTTGCAGTTACTGCCACAAGGAAAACTGCAATCCGCTCAACACGTGTTTGTACGGTTGCAACGAAGCGCTGCGCTGGAACGGCAAATACATTTATTATTGCCCGATGGGGATGGTGTTTGTGGCCTCCCCGCTCTGTGATGAGCAGGGCCGGCTGGCCTTTGGGCTGGTTGCAGGGCCGATTTTAATGGGGGAACCGGAGGATTACAGCGAGCAGGACGGCATTTTTGCCGACGATTTAAAACTGTTGCCGGTTTTTTCAACAGCACGGGTCAACAACCTTGCTGAGACCATGGCGCTGCTGACCACCGGAATTTCCGGGCGGACCCACAACCTTGCGGGAACCGTCATTTACGAACAGGAAAAGGTGTTAAATGAGCTTTACAGCGCGGGGCAGAAGTTCCGGGAGGGCAACACCGCGTACCCCATTGATACCGAAAAGAAATTGCAGGCCATGATCTACCGCAAGGACAAAAAGGGTTCCCAGCAGCTGCTCAACGAGCTTTTGGGGCATATTTATTTTGTGGCGGAGTACGACCTGGATGTCATGAAGGCGCGGGCACTGGAGCTGGCGGTGGTGATATCCCGGGCGACGATTGAAGCTGGCGCGGATTTAAACGAAATTTTTGTCTGCAACGAAAACTTCATCAAAGAGGTGGAGCGGCTTTCATCGGTAGAGGAAATTGGGGCCTGGCTTTCAACCCTGATGCACCGTTTCATTGATTATTCCTTTGATTTTTCGCACATCAAGCATTCGGATGTGGTGTTCAAGGCCGCAGAATATGTAAAAAACCACTTTGCGGAGAAGATCACGCTGGACGATGCAGCCGCCTATGTCTGCCTGAGCAAGTCCTATTTATCCCGCATTTTCAAAGAGGAGACGGGGGAAAGCCTTTCGTCTTTCATCAACAAGGTGCGGATTGACAAGGCGAAGCTCATGTTGTTGGACAACGACAGCGCGCTGGTGGAGGTTGCAAGCGAGTGCGGATTTGAGGACCAGAGTTATTTTACCAAAGTCTTTAAGCGGCAGGTCGGCGTCTCGCCCAAGAGATACCGGGAAAGCCGTGGAAATATTACATTAACAGCACAGAAGGAGAATGGTTATGAGCATATTAGATGAAATGAGCACATTTTTGCAGCAGGGCCGCGCACCGAAGGTCAAGGAGCTGGTGGCTCAGGCGCTGGACGAGGGCGTTTCCCCGCAGGAGATTCTGGAGCAGGGCCTGCTTTCGGGTATGAACATCATTGGTGAAAAGTTTAAAAACAACGAAGTCTTTGTACCGGAGGTTCTCATCTCCGCACGTGCAATGAATATGGGCATTGAGGTGCTCAAGCCGAAGCTCATTGCCGAAGGCTTTGAGCCGAAGGGCACCGTTATCATCGGCACCGTCAAGGGCGACCTGCACGACATTGGCAAAAACCTGGTCAAAATGATGATGGAGAGCAAAAACATCAATGTGGTTGACCTGGGCGTTGACGTGGCGCCGGAAAAATTCATCGAGGCGGCGGAGGAGAACGACGCTAAGGCAATTTGCTGTTCCGCGCTGCTCACCACCACCATGGGCCAGATGAAAGAGATTGTCGACCTTGCGAAAGCTAAAGGGATGGACTGCAAGATCATGATCGGCGGCGCGCCGGTTACCCAGAGCTTCTGCGACACCATTGGAGCGGACTGCTACACCGACAATGCGTCGGCCGCAGCGGACGCGGCGCTGAGCATTGTAGAAGCATAAGCAGCTAATTGATAAACGCCAAAAGAGGTATGCCAAAAACGGCATACCTCTTTTTTGTATGGTGTAAGAAAGATGTGAGGGCATTTGGCTGGAGGGAGCAGGAGCCTCCCGGGCGGTGGACGGAGCGTCTACCGGCACCCGTGAAAGCGCCAGGGTGATTACGGCGCAAGTGCAGCGCGAACCTGCAGCAGAAAAAATATGCTCCCTTCAAGATTTTTCAGTGCTTTCTTTTTTGCACTGCTTACCTCAAAGGGAACATATCATACAAGCCGGGATTTTTTATAATGGCAAATTAAAGGGTTTTCGCCCAAGCGGCAATGTCCTTCATGAAATCCGGGATTTGGAGGGACTGCGGGCAGTGCTCCATGCAGGCACCGCATGCAATACAGGATTCCGCGCCTGCGCCCTCGTCGAGATTGTCGTACTGGCGTTTGGCACCTTCTTTGTTCTGGTAGATGCTGGCGTCGTTGTAAATGGTAAAGACATTCGGAATATGGACGCCGGCGGGACATGGCATGCAGTACCGGCAGCCGGTGCAGGGAACCAGAATGCGTTTGCGGTACAGGACGGCTGCTTCCGCGATGGCGTCAAAATCCGCTTTGGCGAGCGGAACAATGCTGGAAAAGGTCTTGAGGTTGTCCGCCACCTGTTCTTCGGTGCTCATACCGGAGAGGATGACCTTGACGCTGTCCTGCTCGGCGCACCAGCGCAGCGCCCAGGAAGCAGGCGACCAATCCGGGTGAAGCGCCTCAAAATGCGAACGGATTTCCTCCGGCGGGTTGGCAAGACTGCCGCCCTTAATCGGTTCCATCACAACGATGGGGATGCCTTTTTCTTTGGCGAGAGCGCAGCCCTTGACACCGGCCTGGTACTCGTTGTCCATGTAATTGAGCTGGATCTGGCAGAAATCCCAGTCATAGGCGTTGATGATTTCTTCAAAAACCGGATAGTCGTCATGGAACGAGAACCCGATGTGGCGGACAAGGCCTTTGGCTTTGAGATCATCAAGGATTTTAAAGATGCCTACGCTCTTATATTTTTCCCAGCGCTCGGCATTGAGGGCATGCAGAAGGTAAAAGTCGATGTAATCGGTCTGGAGCTTGCCGAGTTGTTCGTTTAAGGTTTTCTCAATATCCCCGGCTTCTTTAAGATCCCAGCTTGGATATTTGGTGGCAATGAGCAGGCTTTCGCGCGGTTTGGTTTTCTGCCATTCGCCGACGACCAGCTCGCTTTCCCCGGCGTGGTAGGGGTAGGCGGTGTCGTAGTAGGTAACGCCGGCGTCATAAGCGGCGTCGAGCATTTTGAAGGAACGGGGACGATCGATTTTGCCATCCTCCCGGATGGGGAAACGCATGCAGCCGAAGCCGAGCAGGCTGGCTTTTGCGTCCTTCATGCTGCGGTATTCCATAGTAGTTTTCCTCCTTGTTGGGTTGATTGATAGGGTGCGGATGTATGGACAGGCTTTTCCAGGCGGAAAAGCGAGCCGGATAAGAATGCTGCACAGCCGGCGGGCCGGCAGGGAACGAAACCGAAGCCATACGGGTAAATGCGTAGCAGCTCCCGAACTCCGATGATGTTGTTCAAGAATCAAATGAAATTTTGGTTCGTTTTTCTGGTTCTTTAAAAAAATTATAACATGAACGGGCAGAGAACGCAATTATAGGATGGGGAATTCTGGAAAACGGGTTGTCTGTGAGGGGAGAAAACCGGAAAGCGGATACAGGATCGCCACAGAGACGGAAGAAAGGCCAGTCTGGTTTGCTGTAAACGGGTATGCTTTGGAGAATGAAACATGCGGAGGGGAACCGACGCGACACAGGACCGTATTTGCCCGAAGCCAGCTTGGGGACAGCGTAGGGGCGGGACCGGACAATAAGGATCAACACGAGAGGATGGATTTGCCCATTATGGCTGGATGCATTCCGATATGTGCGTGAACTCGTGCAAAGCGGTTCGTACAGGGCGCAGGCTGCTTTTCACCCAAAGCAGTTCGATGAAAACGCAGGGGCTCCGAAAGCGGGTGGGTTTTGCTGTGTTCCCTGCACAGTATCACGATTCTTGACAGCGGCGCCGCACAGAGGTTATGATAAAATTAATCTGTCAAAAAAGGGGGGCTTTGTTTGCCGGGTACCAAACGAAAGGCGCTGCGCGCGGCGTTTCCGCTGACGCTGCCCATCTGCGCGGGATTTCTGTTTTTGGGGATTGCGTATGGAATTTACATGAACAGCAAGGGCTTTTCTTTTGTCTGGCCAATGGTGATGAGCCTTACCATCTTTGCAGGGTCAATGGAATTTGTGACCGTTTCGCTGCTGACCTCAGCCTTTCAGCCGCTCTACGCCTTTCTGCTCACCCTGATGGTCAACGCGCGGCACCTGTTTTACGGCATTTCAATGCTGGAACGGTACAAGGGTGTTGGTAAAAAGAAATGGTACTTAATCTTTGGAATGTGTGATGAATCCTTTACCATCAACTGTATGAAGGAGCCGCCGGAAGGGGTGGACCGGGGATGGTTCATGTTTTTTGTGACGCTGCTCAACCATATTTACTGGGTAGCGGGCGCGACCATCGGCGGACTGGTGGGCGGGCTCATCGCCTTTGACACCAAGGGAATAGATTTTGTGATGACGGCGTTGTTTGTGGTCATCTTCATCGACCAGTGGCGGTCGCAGAAACGGCACCTGCCGGCGGTCATTGGGGTGGCGGCCTCGCTGCTCAGCCTGCTGGTGTTCGGGGCGGAGCAGTTCATCCTGCCCGCTATGCTGCTGATGCTCGCGGTGCTGACCCTGTTTAAAAAGCCGCTTTCAGGAGAGGGGGCGGGACTGTGAGCATGACGCTGACGGAGGGAATCCTCACGGTAGCGGCGGTGGTGCTGGGCACTATGCTGACCCGGTTCCTGCCTTTTTTCATCTTTCCGGCGAACCGGCCGACGCCGAAATACATCCGCTACCTTTCGACGGTGCTGCCTTATGCGGTTATTGGGCTGCTGATTGTCTACTGCCTGAAAAATGTCACGGTTCTGGAGACTCCTTATGGACTGCCGGAATTCATTGCCATTGCGGTGGTAGCGGGCCTGCACCTCTGGCGGAAAAACATGCTGCTCTCGATAGCGGGCGGCACCGTAGTTTATATGCTGTTGGTTCAGTTTGTGTTTGTGTGAGGAGGCGGAGTATGAAGACGATAGAAGTGCGGTTTGCGGCGGAGTCCGATGCAGAGGCGCTGCTGGAAATTTATGCGCCTTATGTACGGGAAACGGCAATCACCTTTGAACTGGAAGCGCCGGGCAGGGAGGAATTTGCGGAGCGCATTCGGACGTTTGGCGAAGATTACCCCTACCTTGTCTGCCAGGTGGACGGCAAAATGATGGGGTATGCCTACGCTCACCGGATGCAGGAGCGGGCAGCTTACCAGTGGAATGCCGAGCTTTCGGTTTATCTTGCGCCGGAGGCGGCTGGAAAAGGGATGGGCACGGCGCTCTACCGGGCGCTGATCGAGCTGCTCGCCCTACAGGGGGTGCAGAATGTTTACGGTTTGGTGACAGTCCCCAACGCTGCGAGCGAGGCGCTGCATGCACGGATGGGATTCGCCGCGGCGGGGGCGTACCGCCGTACCGGATACAAGCTGGGGCAATGGCGTGATGTGCTGATTTTTGAAAAACACATTGGAGCCGAAGGGGAGCCGCGGCCGCTTGCGGCAATCGGCACGGTGGAAAAGGCGGCGGTGGAAGCCGTCCTGCGGGACTGTGAAACGGAAATCCGGGAACGGTATTCCCGGAGGAGCGGATAAGAGCGTTTCTGCCGCCTGGGGCCGGAGGCTTGGCATACGGCGGGCGGCTTACTGGAGGAGAAACAAGGGCGGTCAGGTTTTACCCTGACCGCCCTTGTTTCTTTTGTTTCCGTAATATCAAAGGCCGGCAGCATTACCGACGCCGTTTCGGGCGCTTGGTGCTCAGCCGTTTGCTTTTCTTTTTCTTGCGGTTATAGAGAATGGTAACAACAATGTAAAAAAGGACGGCTGCCACAACGAGGACCAGGATGATCTTGGCCCAGATGCTGCTCATAACATTCTGAATGGAATCCCAGAGGCCGTAAATGAAGTTCTTGGAGACCGCTGCGCTTGCCAGCACCTTGGTTTCGCCGATGATTTCGTCGTTGAGCTTGAGCTGGACGGTGCCGATTTCATCCCCTTTTTCAATGGGAGCGTCAACCGACTCCGGAATGTTGAGCACCTGTTGGATGCTGGAGGAGTCAATCTCCTTGGGGAGGAGGACGGTGACCTTTTCCGCTGCGTTGAGCTGGAGGGTATCGGTTTCCGACGAGAGCCGCACCTTGATGGTGCCGATGGTTTGGGTGGTGTCGAGTACGGTGCGGTTTTCAAAGGTATTAAACGCCCACTCGTAGAGGTATTTAGTGTCTTTAAAGCAGAGGTTTTCGGTTTGAACATCCGGCGCGCCCAAGGTGACCAGTAAGTAGTTGTAACCATTTTTGCTGGCGAGTGACACCAGATTTTTGCCTGCAGCGTCGGTGGTGCCGGTTTTGATGCCGCGGATGGGCTCATAATAATAGGAGCCGCCGCGGTACTGGTTCATCATGTAGTTGGTGTGAACCAGGTTGCGTTCCTCTGGATGTTTATTGGTGGCGGGAGTGGTATAAATGGGAGTGGTGGAGATTTCTTCAAAGCGGTCGAGGGTGAGGGCGTATTTGGTAATGAGATACATGTCTTTGGCCGTGGTGAGCTGACCATCGGCATCCAGGCCGTGGGCGTTGACAAAATGGGTGTTCACAGCACCGAGTTCCTGCGCCTTGGCGTTCATCTTATCGACAAAAGCCTGAATGTTGCCGCCGCCGTAATAATCTGCGAGAATATTGCCCGCTTCACAGGCGGACTGGAGCAGCAGGCCGTAAAGCAGGTCGATAACTCGGAGATTTTCCCCCGCCCGAAAGTCGGCCGTGGAGGCGCCAACGCCGACAAATTCGTCGAACACGCGGCTGCCCGGGGTGATGACGGTGCCCTCGAGATCATCCTCCTCTTCCAGCACGATGATGGCGGTCATAATCTTGGTGAGGGAGGCCGGAGCAATTTGCTGGTTTTCGTTTTTTGCGTAGACAACGGTGTCAGAATCCAGATTGACCAGATAGGCGGCCTGGCTGTTGATATCAGCGTCCGGCTGATAGGCCGCGGAGGCGGTTGACACCGGGGAGACGGCCATTATAATGAACAGGACAGCAGACAGGAAAATGGAACAGATGGCTTTGCGCATGTAGACAATTCCTCCAATAAAGTGTATGATAAAAGAAACTCCGTTTTTCGGACTGCCTTTCCAAAAGGCGTTCCGAAAGGACGATGAATGAATGCCGGGCGGACCGGCGGACAGGTGGGATAAAAAGATGCCAGAACAGAAATTTGCTTTTGATACCGTGGCGGTGCACGGGGGCTACAAGGTGGAGCCGACGACCCTTTCGGTTGTGCCGCCGTTGTACCAGACCAACGCATACGAATTTTTAAGCACTGAACACGCCAAAACGCTGTTTGAGCTCAAGGAACCGGGCAACATTTACACCCGGCTGCAAAACCCGACCAGTGCAGTGCTGGAGGACCGGATAGCGGAGCTGGACGGCGGCATTGGCGCGCTTGCGTTTGCCTCTGGCCATGCGGCGATTTTTAACATGATCCTCAACCTCGCGGTGGCAGGGGATGAGATTGTATCCTCCTCCTGCATTTACGGCGGGGCCATTAATCTGCTGGGCATTACCCTTGACCGGCTGGGCATCAAGGTGCGGTTTGTCAATCCCGACGACATGGAAGCGTGGGAAGCGGCGATCAACGACAAGACCCGTGCGGTGTTCTTTGAAGTGATTGGCAACCCGAACGCCAACGTAGCAGACATTGAAGCGATTGCGGCGATTGCCCACAAACACGGCGTTCCGGTGATTGCGGATTCGACCTTTACCACCCCGTACCTCTGCAAACCGATTGAATACGGCGCGGATTTTGTCATCCATTCCGCGACCAAATATCTGGGTGGGCACTCCACCTCGATGTGCGGTATTGTAGTGGACAGCGGCAGATTCCAATTCAAAGATAACCCGCGTTTTCCGCTTTACAACGAGCCGGACCCGAGCTACCATGGCATTGTGTTTGCCGATTTGGGCGAGGCTGCGTTTATCAGCCGGCTGCGCGCATTGATCATGCGCGACCTTGGCGCCTGCTTGAGCCCATTCAACGCATTTCTAGTGCTTCAGGGTGTGGAAACTCTGCACCTGCGCATGCAGCGGCACTGTGAAAACGCCCTCAAGGTGGCGCAGTGGCTGGAGGCAAACCCAGCGGTGAGCTTTGTCAACTACCCGGCGCTTCCGTCCAGCCCTTATTGCGAGCGGACCCAGAAGTACCTGCCCAAAGGCGCGAGTGCGGTCTTTACCTTTGGCCTGAAAGGCGGCCGTGAAGCCGGAGCCAAATTCATTGACAGCTTAAAGCTCCTCAAGAATGTAGCCAATGTAGGCGATGTGCGGTCGCTGGTCATTCATCCGGCGACGACGACCCACAGCCAGCTCTCGGCGGAGCAGCTCAAAGCGGCGGATATTTCGGAGGAAACCATCCGGCTTTCCATCGGCATTGAGGATGTCAATGATATTATAGCCGATTTGGAACAGGCTATCAAGTGTGCGGTAAAATAACGCAGGGGTCAGTGAGGTCGTAAATTATGGTCTATGTCACCGGAGATTTCCACGGCGAATACAAACGGTTCAGCGCGCCGGAGTACGGCCGGCTGAAAAAAGGAGACACCCTGATTGTATGCGGGGATTTTGGTTTCGTCTGGGAAAACACGGACAAAGAGAAAAAGCAGTTAAAAAAGATTGGCAAAAAGAAATTCAACACGGTTTTTGTCACCGGCTGCCACGACAACTACGAGGCGCTGGCGGAATACCCGGAGGAGGAATGGTGCGGCGGCAGAGTCCGGAAAATTTCCGGCAACCTGCGCATGCTTTGCCGTGGGGAGATTTACGAAATTGAGGGCAAACGTTACTTTGCCTTTGGCGGTGGCGAGAGCTCCGACGGGATGCTGCGGGAGGACAACAACCTCTGGTGGGCCGAGGAACAGCCGAGCGCTGAGGAAGAGGCGTCGGCCTGGGAGCGGCTGGCGGCGGTTGGGAACCGGGTGGATGTTATCATCAGCCATGATGCCCCGACCAACATTCTGGAATTTCTCAATCTTCCGCCGATGGACGTTAATTCGCGCATCAACAATTTTTTGGATGCGGTAGGCAAAACGGTGGAGTTCAGGCAGTGGTATTTTGGCAAGCTGCACCTGGACAAGGCGATTACCAACCGCCACCGTGCCGTTTATTTAAAAGTTCTGCCGGTGGAGGAGAAAAAAGCTAAACGGAAATAAAACCGGTGCGCTTTGCGCGCCGGTTTTTCTGTTCCGATGTTGTCCCCAAGGCGCTTGGGGACAGTACAAAAGGCAAGGTGGTCTCGGTTTATGGATTCTACAACAAAGGACACTGCCTGCCCGCCAAGCTGTTCCCGCACCGTCTGGTCGTAGCAGTTTGGGAGCATATCAAAAATTTAAATCGGTAGCTTTCGCCGCTGCAACGGGATAAAATAGGATGAATTCCTTTGCGCCTGCGCGTGCCGGTTTGGGTGCGGAATTGGGGATGCGACAAAAGAAGTGGATTTTCAATCCAATGAGATTGGAATAAATAGACAAAAACAGCAGGTTAAAAATGTGAAAAACACCCAAAAATTGTTATAAAAATATGACACGTCTTGATTTTTAAGCAAAATGCATTACAATAGATAACAGTTAGCACTCCGTTTGAGCGAGTGCTAAAATTTATCATCATCTAGGAGGAGTATGTTATGAAAATCAGACCTCTTGCCGATAGGATTGTCATTAAAATGGTAGAGGCGGAAGAGACCACCAAAAGCGGTATTATTTTAGCCGGTTCCGCCAAAGAGAAGCCGCAGGTTGCGGAAGTCCTTGCAGTTGGACCGGGCGGCGTTGTGGACGGCAAGGAAGTGAAGATGGAGCTCAAGGTTGGTGACAAGGTGCTCATGAGCAAATATGCAGGCACCGAGGTCAAGGTAGACGGTGAGGAATACACCATCCTCCGCCAGAGCGACGTGCTCGCAGTGGTTGAATAACAAACACACAGCATAAATAAATTTTAGGAGGAATTCCGTTATGGCAAAAGACATTATTTATGGGGAAGAGGCAAGAAAATCCCTCCTCGCCGGTATTGATAAACTTGCGGACACTGTAAAAATCACCCTGGGGCCGAAGGGCCGCAATGTGGTGCTGGACAAAAAGTACGGTGCGCCGCTCATCACCAACGATGGTGTAACCATTGCAAAAGAAATTGAGCTGGAAGACCCGTTTGAGAACATGGGCGCGCAGCTTGTAAAAGAAGTTGCAACCAAGACCAACGATGCAGCCGGCGACGGTACCACCACCGCAACCCTGCTTGCGCAGGCTCTGGTCCGTGAGGGCATGAAGAACGTCACCGCGGGCGCCAACCCGATGATTGTCCGCAAGGGCATGAGCAAAGCGGTAGACGCTGCCATTGATGCGATTGTGAAAAATTCCAAAGCGGTAGACGGTTCGGACGACATTGCGCGTGTTGCAACCATTTCTGCTGCAGACGAATCGGTCGGCAAGCTGATTGCCGAGGCGATGGAAAAGGTTTCTGCCGATGGCGTTATCACCATTGAAGAGTCCAAGACCGCTGAGACCTACAGCGAAGTGGTTGAGGGCATGCAGTTTGACCGCGGCTACATTGCGCCGTACATGGTCACTGACACCGAGAAGATGGAAGCAGTTCTCGACGACGCTTACATCCTCATCACCGATAAGAAAATCAGCGTGATTCAGGAAATCCTGCCGCTGCTTGAGCAGATTGTCCAGGCGGGCAAAAAGCTGCTCATCATTGCCGAAGATGTTGAGGGCGAAGCGCTTTCGACCCTGATTGTCAACAAGCTCCGCGGCACCTTCACCTGCGTTGCTGTTAAGGCGCCGGGCTTTGGCGACCGCCGCAAAGAAATGCTGCGCGACATTGCCATCCTGACCGGTGGCGAGGTTATCAGCGAAGAGCTTGGCCTTGAGTTAAAAGACACCACCATTGACCAGCTCGGCCGTGCGCGCCAGATTAAAGTTCAGAAAGAGAACACCATCATTGTAGACGGCGCCGGCAATTCGGACGAAATCAAAGCTCGTGTTGGCCAGATCCGTGCACAGATTGAAGAGACTACCTCGGACTTTGACCGTGAAAAACTTCAGGAGCGCCTTGCGAAGCTCGCGGGCGGCGTAGCGGTCATTAAAGTTGGCGCTGCAACCGAAGTGGAAATGAAAGAGAAAAAGCTCCGTATTGAGGATGCGCTTTCCGCGACCAAAGCGGCTGTGGAAGAGGGCACTGTTGCCGGCGGCGGCGTTGCGCTGATTAACGCAATCCCGGCGGTAAAAGCACTGCTTGACGATGCTTCCGGCGATGAGAAAACCGGTATGAAGATTGTTCTCAAAGCTCTGGAGGAACCGGTTCGCCAGATTGCTGCAAACGCAGGTCTGGAAGGCTCGGTTATTGTTGACCAGATTATGAAAGCCGATAAGGTTGGCTATGGCTTTGACTTCTCCAAAGAAGAGTACTGCGACATGGGCAGCCACGGCATCATCGACCCGACCAAGGTCACCAGAAGCGCGCTGCAGAATGCGGCTTCGGTTGCCAGCATGGTGTTGACCACCGAGAGCCTTGTGACCGACCATCCGGAAGAAAATCCGGCTCCGGCTGCTCCGGCAGGCGGTATGGGCGGTATGTATTAATCGACCCGGAATTCATGAAAAAAGCCCCGCAATTTTTGCGGGGCTTTTTTGTTGTTTTTTTGATGAATGTGAGTGAAAGAGCGGCTGATTTGACAATAGATGGGTGAGAGGAGGGGGGAAGATATGGAACTCAATCAGGACATTACGGAACGGACGCTTCCACGGCTCATTGAAGAAGAACCGGAACATGGAATGACACTGGTGATTCAGCGGTATGGCAAGCCGATCAGAACCATTTGCCGAAACATTCTGGCGGATTGCGGCAAAGCGGATGTAGAGGATACGGTACTAGATTGTTTTATTAACATCTGGCAGGCAGCTGGGCGGTTTGATCCGGAACGGGGTACGAGTTTCCGCAGTTACTGCTACGGTATTGCCCGGACGACAGCTTTGGCAAAGCGCCGGGAATGGAAACTTGCGCCGCTGCTTTCGCTGGAGGAGTTTTTTTCCGAGACATCGGGCGGGGACGGCGGACAGGCGCAACGTGAGGAAGAGCAGATTGTACACGAAGCAGTTCATCGTATGGAAGAACCGGACCGTTCGATTTTCCTGCTGCGCTATTTTTATTATTTTCGGGTTAAGGAGATTGCAGCAAGGCTGGGAATATCCCCAAAACAGGTGGAAAATATTTTAGCGCGGCGAAAAAAGGACCTGCGGGCGCTGCTGTTGGAGGGAGGAATTGAGTGTGCAGAGAACGGATGAATTCGTAAAACAGCTTTGGGATGAGGAATTGTGCTCCAAACTGGATGGAAGTTCGCTTTTGGATGATGAACCGCTGGATGAAAAAGAAGCTAAAAAGCTGTTCCGGCAGGTATGCGTCAAGCGGGAAGGAAAAGCTCCTACGCGGCGCAGGAGCAGGAAAAAGTTTGTGGCAATTTTACTTGCGGCAGCGATATTTATTTCCTGCCTGAGCGTGTTTGCAACAGAGTTCGTAAAACAGCAAATGGAGAACATCCGTGTTCATTCGGCGTTTATGAGTGTCAATACAAACTGGGATAATCTGGATATGATCGTTTACCCTGAGGCTTCTACCGAAGGAAATGGAGTTACCATTCGGACAGACAAGGCTTTTTCCGACGGCGTTCACACATGGGTCGTGTTTGAGGTGGTTACACCGGACAATGGGGCGCGTCTTGAAGGAACGGGCGGCATGAGCGGCTTTAAAAGGATCGAGCCGTATGATGGTGGAGAGACAGGAGCATCATGGACGATGGACAGAGTGGAGGATCCCGATCCGTCGGACAATATTGTTTACCTTAGAGGTATATATCAAAAAAGCCGAAGCGAGTTTTTGCTGCGAAAAAAGCTGAAAATGCTTTTCGCCTTTGAGGACTTGACCTACTTTGACGCGGACGGCAACCAACAAGATATTGACGGCAGCTGGCTGCTCAACTGGGAGATGCCAAATCTGCCGGCGGAACATGCGGTGGATATCCCAATTCAGCCGGTGGAATATGAAGAGGGCCAGACATTATTTGCGGTTCAGGTGTCACCTATGTGGCTTACAGTCGAAGTTCGTTTTGACGATGTTTTCTGGGGGGAGGGCAATTCGGATATTGCCATACCTGTTATACGGTTTAAGGACGGAACAATTTTTAACAGTAACTACCCCATGACAATTTACCACAACAATGGACTGGAGCCCGGTGCGACGCTGTATGTTTCTTTTGCAGAACCGTTGGATCTCAGCCGGGTTGAGGCAATACAGATTGGCGGTACAACCATTCCTGTTACAATCCGGTATACGGAAAGTTCGAACCAATCATAAAAAGGCAGGGCCAATACGGCCCTGCCTTTTTATGATTGGTTATTTGGCTTGGGTTATTTTCTCTTCCAGCAGCTCATAATAGCGGTCGGCGTCCATAGGGAGGGTTATGGTGCGGCTTTGCTCCCAGGAGGAGAGAACCATGGCGTTGGCGAGCTCAAGGCTGTTGATGCCGTCGCAGCCGTCCCATTTGTTTTCGGCGCCGTAAAGAATGGCGTCCACAAAGTTTTGGGTGACGTCCGGGTGAGAGAAACCTTTGCGTTCCGGGTATTCCACCGTAGTGACGACCGATTTCGGGCTGCCAAACGGCTCAGTATTGGTCTTGTTGTACTCCGGTTCCGGCATTTCCAGCCGGTAGAAGGTGAGCTTGCGACCTTCGACGATGACCTTGCCGCTGTCACAGGTGATTTCAATCCGCTTGGTGCCGGGGGCGTCGCCGGTAGAGGCGATGAAGGTGCCGATGGCGCCGTCCGCGTAGCGCAGGTAGGCGACGGCTTCGTCTTCCACCTCGATAGGATGGTATTTGCCGAATTCGCAGAACGCCTGTACCGTCTGCGGCATGCCAAACAGCCACTGCCAGGTGTCCAGCGAATGGATGGCCTGATTGAGCAGAACGCCGCCGCCGTCGGTGGCGTAGGTGCCGCGCCACGGGGCGCTGGTGTAGTAGCAGTCGCTGCGGTAGGAGGTGGTCTCAATCCAGATGACGCGGTGAATGCGGCCGAGCTTGCCATTTTTAATCATCTCATGCAGCTTGATGAACACCGGGTTGGCGCGCTCCTGGTACATGATGGAATACACCTTGCCGCTTTTTTCGGCGGCCTCGTTCATGGGGTAAACCTGCTTGGTGTAGACACCGGCGGGTTTTTCCACCAGCACATGCAGTCCCGCTTCAAACGCCTTGATGGTGAGCTCCGGATGGGAGTAGTGGGGGGTGACGATCATGACGGCGTCCATGAGGCCGCTGTGCAGGAAGGCGTCGTAATCGGTAAAACCGACCACGTCAGCCGGGAGCTCCTGTTTAGCAGCGTCAACGGTGCTTTGCTTTGTGGCGCAGACGGCGGTGAGACGGGCGCCTTCCACCCCGCCGTTTACAATATAGCGTGCATGCTGCATTCCCATATTGGCAATGCCGACGATTCCGATGCGTACTTGGTCCATGGTTGGATTCCTCCTTTGCAGATTGGCAACTGGAATGTTTTGAATGGTATAACCACAGTATAGCATGATTTTGCCGGAAAGAACAGGAAACAACAGGAAAAAGTATAAGCAGATGATACATTTTACATGCAATATTAAAAGAAATGATTCAATATGCTATGATTCTGTTAAAATTCGCAACAAGGAGGTAGAAATTCTTTTGCGCAGGATAAATTCAGTAATCCGAACAGGTATGTATTACATATTGGAAAAGAGCATGAAAAATTTACAGAGATGGTTGATTTTATTCGGTGTCCTGTTATGCTTATGCTGTTTGGCGGCCTGTTCGGAACCGGAACAGCCCCAGGCGTATGAGTCTGCCAGTGTTGTCCCGGTCTCGAAGCCAGCACTGGATGAAAACGGCTTTCCAAATCTTACAATTTCTGCCGACATGAAAAGCCTTTCGGATATCGGCGGGCAGGATATGCTTTATCTGGCGTGCGAAGCCGGAGAAGCGCCCCGGGAATTTGCCCCAAGCGAGTTGTTTATGGTGCTGGTGGAGCGGGGCTACCCTGTGCTGCCGGAAAAATCGAATTTATATATCGCTTTTTACGGCGAAGCGCCGAACCGCATTATGGTGGAGGATTCTGTCCTGAATGAAGGGCCGGCATTCGGTACGTCTTCAAGCATTAACGGCGTAGTGCAGTGGACACAAAGGCAGGGGCTTCATCCGGATAAGGACGGGAAATTACGGTATTGTCTGTACAAACTAGACGACGGCCTGCATCCATTTCCGCCGGATGCCGAAGAGCAACTTCGCGGTGTTGTTTTAATCTGTGAGTGGGATGACCGGATTTGCGAATACCATTTTGTGTTTCGGCTGAAATTGGAAAAATAGCGAGTGACAGGGGACTCTGCACAGGCAGGGTTCTTTGCTTTATCTGCCTTGGTGCGCGGGGCACGATGCTCTCAGGATTTTGCTCTTTGAGAGGAAGCCTGTACGCCTGAAACGGCACAAATTAAAATCCTCTTGTCAAAAGATTTAGAGTTTATTCACTTTTCACAGCATGGATGGGTTATAATAAAAACAGTAAGAATTGGACAATTCTGCCCGTTGCGGGCAAATGGCCCCGGACGAACCGACGGGATACATAAGAAAACTGAGAAAGCGGGAGGTACGAAGGATATGTCGATTGGGAAAATACTGGTCGTGGACGACGATAAAAACATCTGCGAGCTGCTGCGGCTCTACCTGGAAAAAGAGGGGTACAGCGTTATCATTTCCAACGAGGGTGAGGAAGCCATTGCAAAGTTCAACTCCCTCAAGCCGGATTTGATTCTGCTTGACATTATGCTGCCGACGCTGGACGGCTGGCAGGTTTGCCGTGAAATTCGCAAGACCTCAAACGTGCCTATTATTATGCTGACGGCCAAAGGCGAAACCTTTGACAAGGTGCTGGGGCTTGAGCTTGGCGCGGACGACTATGTGGTCAAACCGTTTGACACCAAAGAGGTCATTGCGCGGGTCAAGGCGGTTATGCGCCGCATTGGCAATTCCGCTCCTGCAGTGGAGCGCAAGGAGGTCCATTACGACAAGCTCAGCGTGGACATGACCCGGTACGAGCTCAAGGTGGACGGCAAGGTCATTGACACCCCGCCCAAAGAGCTGGAGCTGCTGTTCCACCTCGCCTCCAATCCGAACCGCGTTTACACCCGTGACCAGCTTCTGGACGAGGTCTGGGGGTTTGAATATTACGGCGATTCCAGAACCATTGACGTTCATGTCAAACGGCTGCGCGAAAAGCTGGAGGGCGTTTCGGACAAATGGTCGCTCAAGACGGTATGGGGCGTTGGCTATAAATTTGAGGTTGTGGAATAACAGCCCCAATAATTGTTGGAGGGCTGTATGCATAAAAGCCTGTTTACCAAGTATTTTGCAATTTGCGCGGCGGTCATCATCATATCGCTGACCCTGTTGGGAGCCATTATGATGCTGGTCGCGGCGCAGTATTTTAAAACCGAGAAATATGACATGCTCAAGCAGAACACCGAAAACGCGGTGACGCTGACGCTGGAAAATTATACGATTACCGACAATCAGGTGACGTTGCAGAGTAGTGTGTACCGCACCTACGCCATTTTGGCGAACGCCATTGACGCGCAGCTTTTTTTGGTGGATGCGAGCGGCAAGGTGATTTATTCGCCGCCGTACCTGGAGTCTGGCGAGGCGGATTCCAGCCAGCAGGTTCTCATTCAGGTGGGGCCGTACACCGGGTACAGCATTCCGCAGAAGGTGCTGGACAAGGTGGACAGCGGCGAGTATTTTGACGTGGGCAACCTTGGCGGGATCTTTGACGCGCAGAATTACACCTATGCGCTGCCCATCCGGCTGGAGGACGGGCGGCTGATGGGTTACCTGTTCCTTTCGACGCCGGCCAACGCCATGGCTGAGTTTTTGATGCAGGTGCTCCAAATGTTCTGCATTTCGTCGGTGTTTGTCATTTTCCTCTCTTTTATTGTCTTTTATTTTGTGACCCTGCAAATGGTCAAGCCGCTGCGCCGGATGGCCTTTGCGGCCAAGAAGTTTGGAAGCGGGGATTTTTCCGAACGGCTTGAGGTGCGGGGAGAGGACGAAATTGCCCAGCTTGCGCTTGCGCTGAACAACATGGCGCAGTCGCTCTCGGTGCTGGATTCCAGCCGCCGCAGCTTTGTGGGCAATGTTTCGCACGAGCTGCGCACCCCGATGACGACCATTTCCGGTTTTGTAGACGGCATTCTCGATGGGACCATCCCCAAGGAAAAGGAGCGCGAGTACCTGACCACCGTTTCCAATGAAGTTAAGCGGCTTTCACGGCTGGTGCGCGCAATGCTCAATATGTCCAAAATTGAATCGGGCGAGGTCAAGATAAATCCCGCAAATTTCGATGTGCTCGACGTAATTTTGCAGACGCTGTTCAGCTTTGAATCCACCATTGAACAGAAACGGGTGGATGTTGAGGGACTGGACCGCGACAAGGTAATTGTTGAGGCGGATAAAGACCTTATCCACCAGGTGGTTTACAACCTGATTGAAAACGCGGTTAAGTTTGTCAACCAAGGCGGCACCATCTCATTCCACTTCCGGAGCGAGGCGGGGAGGACCTATATCCGCATTCGAAACAGCGGGGCAGGCCTTTCTAAGGACGAGGTGCAGCATGTGTTTGAACGCTTTTACAAGAGCGATAAATCCCGCAGCCTGGATACCAACGGCGTGGGGCTTGGCCTTTACATTGTACACTCAATTATTGCGCTGCACGGCGGCGAAATTGTGGTGCGCTCGGTAGAAGGCGAATACACCGAATTTGAATTTTATGTCCCGACGGGCAAAATGTCCAAAGCACTGAAAAAAAGTGCGAACTGACATACCCGCTGAAAAGGCGGCGGTTTTTGGGGCATACTGAGGAAAGAGACAGCAAACATGGAACAGGTGAACTGGTATGGAGTATAACGAATTCAATCAATACGGACGAAACGGGCAGGAGCCGGAGGGCGCCTCTCCAACCGAATGGAAAACAGAAACGCAGGCAGGCGGCGCCTCATCGGGAGAAACAGCGGGGCAGGAGACTCTGGAGCAGGGCGCCGAAGCGGCGCAGTATGAGGATCTCGGTTCTTTTAGCAGCCAGACAGCCCCCGGAATTGAGTGGCAGGGAAAAACGGCGAATCCGGCGGAGGGGGTTAAGGCATTCCGTTGGGATGATGTAGACCCCAGCCTGGGGAAACAGCCCCCACGGCGTGCAAAGGCGCCAAAACCGCCCAAAGCGTCGAAACAGCCGCATCAGCCAGGCGGATACCGGGCGTTAAAGGTGTTCGCCATTGTGGTGAGCTGTGTGCTGGTGGTGGTAATGGGAGCATTTGCCTATGTGTTGGTGAACAGCCATTCAGCAGACAGCGGGCTTGCAGTGCAGGACAGCACCGGGAGCAGTGATTCGGTCTCCTCTTACCAGAACAGCAGCGGGCCGAGCCTTGTCCTCAACGAAACGCCGGATGCAGACAGCCAGGTTCCGGTGACCGAGGGACCGCTGACCATTCCGCAGATTGCAGCCAAGGTAAAGCCTTCGGTGGTGGGAATTGTGACCTACACCAAAGAGAGCGGCCTGAAAGCGGCGGGTGAAGGTTCCGGCATTATTATGACCTCGGATGGGTACATCATCACCAATGCGCATGTGATTGACGAAGCGAGCGCGGTCAAGGTGGTTATGGAAAACGGGAGCGAGTACGAGGCGGCTGTGGTAGGCGCCGACGCCAAAACCGACCTTGCGGTTATTAAGATTGAAGAAGAAAACCTGACCCCGGCGCAGTTCGGCGATTCCGACAAGCTGGTCACCGGCGAGACGGTGGTGGCCATTGGCAACCCGGGCGGGCTCAAATATGCGGGCAGTGTAACCCAGGGCATTGTCTCGGCGACCAACCGTGTGGTTTCAACCAGCAACAATTCGGTTTATACCCTGCGCTGCATCCAGACCGATGCGGCCATCAATCCGGGCAACTCGGGCGGCGCACTGGTGAACATTTACGGGCAGGTCATCGGCATCAATTCCTCCAAAATTGTAGCGACCGGGTTTGAGGGGATTGGGTTCTCCATCACCATCAATGATGCGAAACCGATCATTGATGACCTGATTGCCAATGGCTATGTCACCAACCGGGTAAAAGTTGGCGTAACGGTTTCGGCCATCGACGAGGTGCTCGCCAAAATGTACAATCTGCCGGAAGGGCTGCGCATCCTCTCGCTGGAGCAGACCTCCGACGCAGTGGCGCAGGGCCTGCAGGTGGGGGATATCATCACCAAAGCGGACGGCGCTGATATGAGGGAATTCAGCGATCTTTCGGCGATTCTCAAAACCAAAAAGCCGGGGGACACCATTACCTTTGACGTTTACCGTGCCACCAGCAGCACCAATGGGCGCAGCTTCCAGGTGACGCTGACCTTGCAGGAGGACCGGGGGGATTCCACTGCGGAACAGGTAATTGAATGAGCAAAAGAAAAAGCCAGCCGTTTGACGGCTGGCTTTTTTTGGATTTGGCAGGATGCCTGAAAAAGAAATTGGCCGGTTTTTTCCGTCTGCCAGGGGAATTGCAGCATAGGTAAGCGGAAAGGGGCTGTCCGGCGGAGTCGCCGTTTTGGAGGATTCTGCATACTATGAGATGTAGCAGGAAAATCAGCGGGCGAGCGGCAGGAAGTGACGGCCGCTGCCGTCCCCAGAAGAGCTTCGCCGTGCAGACGCAAACTGCAGATGCGACTTGCCTGCTTCCAATAAACCGTCCGCCGTATCCAGTATACGGCGGACGGTTTGCTTGTATGGAGTTCATTTGCAAGTTGGATGACAGAATAAAAATTAACAATGCAGATTATGATTACAGATTTTAAAATGTTAACAGTCGATCAATACCGACGGCGCTAATTAAACAACGTTCTTTTCGGTTGTTCGTCATTTTTGTCATCCAATCAACAAATCCACCGTCGCCTATTTCAAACTTTTCATTGTTTTTTTCCATATAGAGCTTAAAGTTAAGGCCTTTGTAATAGTTGTTTTCTTCTTGTTCCAAATCCAGCGAAACGGGAATATCGGGGAATTCATTCCTTATTATTTCTGTCATTCGACTAAAGAATCCGTCGTTGTCGGTATATCCGCGTCTCTTTCTCAAAACAACTGACAATTTGGCATCGTATTTCTCTGTTAATAATGCTTTATAGTAGACTAAGTGCTTTAATAGCAGTTCTTTTTCGCAGAGATAAGAACCTTTGTCTTTTCCGGATGAAACAATACAAAACAGGCCGAAATGCGGATAAAAACCTTTTATATCGAGCAACGGCTGTGCGCGTAGAATCCGTGCTGTTGTGCAAAAATGTATGCATTTTTGGTTGCTTAACTCTTTTCTCATAAGTTTATCGGCAATGATGATAGAGAGCATGTTTGAGGGATCGGCAAGAATTTCGGAGTCGCGTATTGCGCTTACCACATTGTTTTGATCAACACAACCAAATGTTGAACAGCTTGCTAATGGTGCGGAAGGCGATAAGAGCACCGCTTTTATATTGTTTTTCTGTGCGAAAGATAAGAATTCCGTTTCAACCATATGATATTTAACGGGATCTATTTCACTTGGCCTTGAAAATCGATTACTCTTATAAGTCTTAATTACATGAGATGGGGTGGTTTTGTTTGCTTGCAGTTGGAATATTTTTAACAATAAAGAATTCAAATCGGATTTGGGCATGGATAAAATTTTGTTAAGAAGTTCTTTGTCTCCTAAAGTGTTTAAAATTCTATCTATAATTGCACTCATAGCATCCCTCATTTGTGTGTGTCGCTGTTCTCAGACGTTTCTTTAAGTTTATAGAATGTTTAAATTATAATTCCTAATTATAGCGGCGAATGCTCTGGCGTAGAAACAGCTTTTTGTTCCGTGAAAAGATTAATTATAGAATGCTGAAAAAGCCGCTGCTAAAATGGCAGGAGCGGGGAGATAAAACCGTCAAACCAGGTGTAAAGGAAGCACATGCTGGGAATGGAGAGGATGCTGATGATGGTGCTGACACTGAAAAGCTCGGCGGCGTAGAGTTCGTCGCACTGGTACTTGGCGGCAAACATCATGATGGAAACGGCCGGAGGGGCCGCTGCACCGACCAGCACCGTGAGGGCGACGGTATCCTCCAAAGGGAGAAGTGCGAACACCACGATGCAGAGAAGGGGGATCATGAGCAGACGGACGATGCTCACATAATAGAGCCGCAGCTTGGCAAATGCTTTGACGACATTGGTCTGGGCGATGAAAGCGCCTGCGACAATCATAGCCAGAGGCGAGTTCATGCTGCCGATGAACTGAATGGGGTCGTAGACAAAATCCGGGATGCGGATGTGACAGAAAAACAGGATGACCCCCAGCAGAATGGCGATGATGGTAGGCGCTTTCAGGCAGTTGACAAGCTGGCGGACATTCATTTTACCGGTGTAAACGCCAACCCCCTGGGTCCACATGAAGAAATTTGAGGTGGCAATGTAGGCGGTGATGAACAGCACCCCTTCGCTGCCGAACATGGCGGACACAAGCGGGGTGGCAAAGAAGCCACAGTTTGTATAAATGCAGGCAAAGCGGTCCACCTTATACTGCATTTCCGGTTTCTTTTTGAGAACGACCCGGGTGAAAAACATCATCAGGACAATGGAGAGCACCGACAAGCCGATGGAAATGAGCAGGCCGGTGACCAACCGGGCGTCAAAATCCACCTGGAAGGAACTGAAGATGATGCAGGGGTTGACCACCAGCAACAGCAGGTTGGAAAGCTGAATGTTGGTGGTGGGCGAAATGATGTGAATGCGGTAGCAGATATACCCGACGACAATCATGAGAAACATGACAATCGCCTGGTATAAAACAATTTGAGCTGTATCCATGTTTGACTTCCAATCGAATCAGGATTTGGGAATAGTGTAAGATGGTTTTAAGCAAGCGGATGCGGCTTGCCGGACGAAACGGGAAGCCGCTTTGGCGCTTGCTGTTCGGCACGGTGCGGCAAAAGGGAAAGGCGCGACGGCGTGTTTGCACAAGTCCAGCCGGCGGTACCAATTACGGAACCAGGGCCGTTTTGGATTCTATGCAGAGAACGCGGGGCGTAGCGGATTTCGCCGCATGTGGTGGAATGCTGCCGGGGCAGGGCAAAACCATCCTCCCGGCGGGCGGGAGAATGGTTTTAGAGGTAAAGCTGGTTAAAGCGCCTTGATGGCGGCGTCCATTTCGGTCATGCGGCCGGGAATGTCAATTTTCTGCGGACAGTGTTCGGCACAGGCGCCGCAGGCGATGCAGGCCTCCGGCAGAGCGCTGGTGACGGCCTGAATGTCCTTGTCAAAGGCAAAGGAGGAACCGGTGAACATGTAGCTGTTGTAAATGGAGAACATGCTCGGAATATCAATGCTCTGCGGACAGTATTCGGTGCAGTAGCGGCAGGCGGTGCAGGGCACGGTGCGGATTTTGCGCCGGAGCTCCAACGCCTCTGCGATGATGTTGTATTCCTCGTCGGAGTACGGCTCAAACTGCTCAAAGGTACGGACGTTGTCCACCACCTGTTCCATTGTGGTCATACCGCTGAGAATGACGTGGACGTTGGGCAACGAACCGCAGAAGCGCATGGCCCAGGACGCAATGGAATCCTCCGGGCGGTGCTGTTTGAGCAGGGCGTTTGCCTCCTTACAAAGGTCGGAGAGCGCGCCGCCGCGCACTGGCTCCATGACCACCACCGGAATGCCGCGTTCGGTCAGCAGGTCGTACTGGCCTTTGGCGTCCTGATAATCCCAGTCGAGGTAGTTGAGCTGGATTTGGCAGAACTCCCATCCGTCGTACAGGTCGAGAATTTCGCGCAGAACCTCCGGCGTATCGTGGAAAGAGAAGCCAATGTGGCGGATGAGCCCCTTTGCCTTGAATTCCTCCAGCTTGTCCAGGAGCTTTAAATCCTTCATGAGCTGAATTTTGGTGGCGTTGAGGCCGTGGACAAGGTAAAAGTCAAAATAGCCGGCGCCGGTTTTTTCAAGCTGCTCCTCAAAGATTTTGTAGACAGCTTCTTCGGTTTCCTCCGGCATAAAACCGATGGGGAACTTGGTGGCGAGGTTGTAGCTTTCCCGCGGGTAACGGGAGAGGGCCTCTTTGACGAAGCGTTCCGACTCGCCCCCATGGTAGCGGTAGGCGGTGTCAAAGTAATTGACCCCGTGCTGGTAGGCGTAATCGATTAATTGCAGGGATTTTTCACGGTCAATGGTGCCGTCCGCCTTTGTTGGGAAGCGCATGCACCCGTAACCGAGGCGTGAAACGTCAATGCCCATTTTTTCAAAGTGTTTCTTCTGCATTGTGTGCCTCCTATTCCGTTGTTGATTTGGTGGATGGTTTCTTGCTTTCTAAATACAGTATAACGCCACCGGCAGAATTGTCAAACGCAAAATCCGGAAGAGCAGTATCTTTAGCGGAAATTCACAAAAAATTTAAGGAGAAAGTGGGTTTGTCCACCCCGGATTTGTTGACGAACCGCTAAAATTATTATAGAATAAAATATCATAAGTGTGTAAAAAAGCGGCGCCGCTTTTTGCGGAGCCTGGGGGTATTATGGAAATAAAGATTTCACCTTCCATTCTGGCGGCGGATTTTACCTGCCTGGGGCAGGAAATTACCCGGATGGAGCGCGCCGGGGCGGATATGCTGCACATCGATGTGATGGACGGCACCTTTGTCCCCAATATTTCGTTTGGCCTGCCGGTGGTCAAGAGCATTCGCCCGGCAACCAGTCTGTTTTTTGACACCCATTTGATGATCCGCGACCCGCTTGCCTATGTGGAGCGGTTTGCAGCGGCGGGTTCAAACGGCATTACCTTCCACTATGAATCCGAGTGCGAGCCGGAAGCGGTGATTGAGAAGATTCGGGCATGCGGCCTGCGGGTAGGGATGTCAATCCGCCCGGGCACGCCGGTCGGTCATGTTCTGCACCTGCTGCCCAAAATAGACATGCTGCTCGTCATGACGGTGGAGCCCGGCTTTGGCGGACAGAGTTTTATGACAGATATGCTGGAGAAAATTCACGAAGTGCGGCAGTATGCCGCCGCACAGGGATTCCCGCTGGACATTGAGGTGGACGGGGGCATTAATGACCGCACGGCAGGGCTTGCCGCCGGAGCGGGGGCCAATGTGCTGGTAACCGGTTCCTACCTGTTCCGCAGCGTGGACCCGGAGCGTGCCATGCGGCAGCTCCGTGGGCGCGCGGATTAACAGACGTAATCCACAAGGGTTTCCACCGCTGCGTCCTCGATGATGCACTTGGCGTGTTCCTTGATGAACGAGACCTTAATATCCCCTTTGCCGAAGTACCGTCCGTATTCCCCGAGCAGCTTGATGAGCTTTTCGTCGGTCCGGAGGAAGGAACAGACGGTGAGATAATAGGTCTGGTCCAGCAGGTAAAGAGAGCTTTTACGGATGAGGTGGCTGTACTGGTGGAACAGCCGTTTGCAGGCGTCCAGCAGGCAGGGGAGGCCTTCAAAGTGGAAGATGAGCGGTGTGTTGAATTCAATGTTGGTTCGTTTGGAGCGGAGGACGCTGCCGCTGCGGTCGATGACGTTGACGTAGAGCACACAGCCGCCGTTCGCGTCTGGAAAGGCTTCAATAAACAGCTTTCCGCCGTTTAGGTCGAGTTTGGTTTCTTCCTTTATTTTGGTGATGAGGGAAAGAACAGCCTGCTTGGTCTCAGACGTGGAGCCATCACAGGCTTGGAACGAGAGCGCCATTTCGTCGAGGTCGTCTTCGTTCAGGGTGATTTTGACCGTCCTCTGGTCTACAAGCTCTATTTTCAAGGTGTTCAGCTCCAATGACGGCGGCAGAAACTGCCGCGCGGAATTGTTCAAAAATGACGCGCCGGGGAGATGGCCGCCCCGGTGATTAGGTATAATGTATTTTATGTGGCCTTGTGAAAGGAGGTTCATCGTGATTCATAAAGCTTCGAAATCCCAGAAGACGGACATGATGGTCACACTGTTTGCGGTGCTGGCGATGTCGATCTATTTGTATGGCTTCCGGGTTTTGATTATGACTGCGGTGACGCTGCTTGCAGCTCTGATGTTTGACTATATCTGCATGCGGCTGCTCGGCAAAAAGAAAGGGGAGCGGGTGGATTGCAACACCGTGATTACGGCGGTGATTTTTACCCTCTGCCTTTCGGCGACCACGCCGTACTGGGTAGCGATTTACGGCATGCTGCTTGCCGTTGTGGTGGCGAAGTTCCCGTTTGGCGGAAACGGCAAGAACATTTTTAACCCTGCCGCGGTGGGGCTTGCGTTCTGCGCCATCAGCTTTCCGGGGTACCTGTTTCAATACCCGGCGCCCTACACCTGGGTGCCGCTGCTCGACCCGGCTGCCGTGCCGATGACCTCTTCCCCGGGGTTTATCCTGCAGGCGGGCGGCAATCCGAACATCAATACCATGAATACGCTGCTTATCAATTACTCCGGACCGATTGGAACCACGGCGGTGCTGATTATTGCCGCATGTGCGCTCTACCTGATGGTGCGCAAAACGGTGGCGTGGCGTATCTTGTTCAGCGCCGGAATTTCTTTTTCTCTGCTGGCGTTCTGTTTTCCGCGCACCAGTGCGGACAGCCTTCATTCGGTGGCTTACGAGCTGGTCAGCGGCATTTTTGTATTCGCGGTTGTCTTTATGGCGTCCGACCCGGTGACCTCGCCCAAAAACCATTGGGGGCAGGTCCTGTTCGGCGCATTCATAGGGTTTGGTACCATGTTGGTGCGTTACCTTGGATCCACCGAAATGGCGGTGCTGTACCCGCTTTTGCTTGCGAATGCGCTGACGCCGGCGTTTGACCGTACCGGTGTGCGGATTGCACGGCGGTTTGCGCAGGGCAGGACGGCGTCTGATCTGCCGGATCCGCCGGAAAAACCGGAAGGAGGAGCGGTATGACCAGAAATTTTTACCGGGAAAACCGAAGTTTTTTTGATGCGATTGACGGATTCCTTCTCAAGAATACTGTTTTGGAGAAGGGATTGGTGGTCGCCCCGGTGGTGGTTGTCAGCAACAGCCTGAAAAACGGCGTTGCCCTTTCAATTGCGTTTGGCGTCATTACCTTTTTGACGGTGTTTGCCACCTCTTTTATCTCCAAGCGAATTCCCCATACCCTGCGGGTTATTCTAGGGGTGCTGTTTGCCGGGGTGGTTTATATCCCGACGGCGATGCTCATTGACCTCGTCCTGCCGGGCGCATCGTACCAGATTGGTGTTTTTCTGCCCTTGATGATCACAAACTCGTTGATTGTCTGGCGGAGTGAATCCCGGTTCCACAGGGAGAGCAAGCCGCGGATGATAGGCGACCTCATCTGCCATATTCTGGGCTTCCTCGCGGTGATTTCGCTGGTGGGCGCTGTTCGTGAGATCTGGGGCAGCGGAACGCTGTGGGATGTCAAGGTGCCGTTTGCTGTGAATCCAGTAGGTGGGATTCTCCTGCCGTTCGCAGGGTTTATTTTGCTGGGATTTTTGGCGGCGCTGCTGCATAGATATAATAACTACCTGACCGCTTCGGACAACGCCCCGGAACCGGACAAGGAGGCGGGCGACTTTGGCTACCTCACCCTGCCGGTCACCGGACCGGAGCAGGTTGAGGATGACAAGACCAAAGAGCTGGAAGAGGAGGTGGCCGCGCATGAGTGAGTTTTTCACCTCAACCGGATCGTTTTTGGCGGACTGTTTTGTCATGGCGCTGGTGATGATCTTTGTGGAGAACATGATCTTTACCCGTGCGCTCGGCACCAGTACCGCGCTGGTGATCATCCGCAAAAAGAACAACCTCCTGGTGTTCGGGCTTATTCTGACCTTGATTACGGTGCTTTCCGGCATTGTCACCTGGTTTATGCAGCCGGTTCTGGAAAACCTGCCGAACGCGAACTATTTCCGCCCGCTCATTTATGCGGCGGTTATCAGCCTGGTGTACCTGCTGGCGCTGGTGATCTGCGGTTACCTGCCGGAGCGGTGGCGGGAAAAGGTTAAGCCGATGATCCATATTACTGCGTTTAACTGTGTGGTACTGGGCACACTATTGCTGGCGGCTTCGGAAAAACTTTCCTTTGGAGCATCCCTTGGGTTTGGGATTGGGGCTGGCGCGGGTTTTGCGCTTGCCATGTTTTTTCTTTCGGTTGCCTATGATTATTTGTACAGCGAAGCGATACCAAAGGCGTTTCGTGGTTTTCCGGTACTGCTTATTTACATTGGACTGCTGTCCCTGGCTTTTTACGGGCTGGTGGGGCATCAGCTTCCGTACTAAGCTGCCCGCAGTTTCAAGGCGGACAGGACCAGGAAGGGTGTTTGCATGAAGAAACCGAGAAAGATTAAACGCTACCGCCGCATTTACGGCCGGCGGAACAGCCGCGGCAGAACGGCACTGAAGATTGGCGTTTTTGTGGTTGCCATTGCGGCGGTGGGCTTTATTGGGTACAGCATTGCAGGCCCGTTCATGGATTTTATCAATGGGGAGATTGAACCGAGCGTACCGTCCTCCGATTCGTCAGAGTCCACCCCGCCGCCGGAGAGTTCCGGCAGCCTGTCGGATACCAGTGAACCGCAGGCGGAGGATACGGCGCTCAAGGCTGTGACTCTGCCGTTGGAAACGGCGCAGGATCCGGCCGCGCTTTCGGCATTTCTCGACCAGGCTAAACAGAGCGGTGCAACCGCTGTTGTGGTGGAACTGAAAGATACGGCCGGACAGCTTTTGTATGCTTCGGCACTGCCGCAGGCAGCGGAGTATGGTGCAGTGGCGGAAGGGGCGCTTGACCTGAACACGCTGGCGGGCGCCATTGAAGCAAGCGGGTTGAAGCCGGTGGCAAAGCTCAGCGCTTTCATGGATAAAACCGCGCCGAATGTTGCGCGCAACAACGGTTATTTGTATGAAAACACCAGCTCGGCCTGGTGGGACAATTCTGTGGACAACGGCGGCAAGCCGTGGCTCAATCCTTATAAGGCGGCTGCCTGTGACTATTTGGTTGCGGTGCAGAATGAGGTCATTGCCTCCGGTTTTGAGACGGTGATCTGGCACAAGGTGGAATTCCCGGAGGTACGCACTTTCTCTTCGGCCAACATGGGAGCCGAGGCGGAGGGTGTAAGCCAGCAGCAGGCGCTTTCCAATTTCATTGCTCGCTGTGAAAGCGAAGCGGAAGCGGCTGGGGGTGTGGTGTATATTTCCTACCCGGTGTCTGCGTCGTTTGGGAGAAACGCCTCCTGGTTCGGCGGCGACCCGGCGGCGCTCGGCGCAAAACATGTGGCGCCGCTGCTGGACTTTAGTTCGCTGTCTGGTTTGACGGTGGGTGAAACGGCGCTGGATACAGCGGATATACAGCAGGCTGCCAAGCAGGTGCTGACGGCGTTTCAGCCTAAGGTTGGTGAAGCGGAGCTGCTGCCGATGGTGGAGGACACCGCTCAGACCGATGCAGTGCAGGCGGCCCTGACCGAACTGGAACTTGAGGGATATGTAATCCCTTAGAAATAACAGCACAAGTCAAGTCACAAATATTGAGATGGGGGCATTGATTATGTCGGAGTATTTGAAGTACAAACACTGGCTGGAACAGCCGCTGGAGGACCGCGATTTGGCGGAGGAGCTTGCGGCGATTAACGGGGATGATGAGGCGATTCAGGACCGTTTCTACCGCGACCTTGAATTTGGCACTGCCGGCCTGCGCGGCGTGCTCGGCGCCGGAACCAACCGGATGAACATTTACACCGTGCGGCGGGCTACCCAGGGCCTTGCGGAGTATCTCAATTCGGCGTATAAGGATCCAAAGGTTGCCATCAGCTATGACAGCCGCATTAAATCCGACGTGTTTGCAAAGGAAGCGGCGCGGGTACTGGCGGCGAACGACATTCATGTCCACCTTTACAAAGAGCTGCGCCCGGTTCCCTGCCTGTCTTTTGCGACCCGTGAACTCGGCTGTAACGCGGGCATTATGGTGACGGCAAGTCACAACCCGGCCAAGTACAACGGCTACAAGGTTTACGGGCCGGACGGCTGCCAGATGACCAACGACGCCGCCGACGCGGTGCTGGAGCGCATCAACAAGCTGGATTTGTTTACCGATATCCGGCTGGTGGATTTTGACGCCGCGGTGGAGGCGGGCAATGTGGAATTCATTGAGGACGACCTGCTGGAACGCTATCTTGACTGCGTACAGCGGCAGAGCATCCACCCGGAATTGATTCCAGACGCTGGGCTGCGGGTGGTCTACACCCCTCTCAATGGCGCGGGCAACAAGCCGGTACGGAAAATCCTCGACCGCATTGGGGTCAAGGACGTACATGTTGTAAAAGAGCAGGAGCTGCCCAACGGTGAGTTCCCAACCTGCCCCTTCCCGAACCCGGAAATTAAAGAGGCGCTGACCTTGGGCCTGCGCGACTGCGCGGAATACAAGCCCGACCTGCTGCTGGCGACCGACCCGGACGCCGACCGCATGGGCATTGCGGTGCCGGGGGATGACGGAGAGTATGTGCTCATCACCGGCAATGAAGTGGGCGCGCTGCTTCTGGAATACATCTGCCGGGAGCGCAAGGCGATGGGCACTATGCCGAAGGATCCGATTGCAGTGAAAACTATTGTGAGTACCCGCCTTGCCGACCGCATTGCTGAGGACTACGGCGTGCAGCTCATCAATGTGCTGACCGGGTTTAAGTTTATTGGCGAGCAGATTGGCCTGCTGGAGGCAAAAGGCGAAAGCGAGCGGTTCCTCTTTGGTTTTGAGGAAAGCTATGGCTACCTTTCCGGCACCTATGTACGCGATAAGGACGCGGTGGTCGCTTCGATGCTCATCTGCGAGGCGGCGGCCTTCTACAAGGCTAAGGGGATTCGGATGATTGACGCTTTCCGCAATCTCTACAAAAAATATGGTTACTACTACAACTGCATTGGCAACTTTGGGTTTGAGGGCGCCGCCGGCATGGAGAAGATGGCGGAGATTATGGCGCGTACCCGGGGCGATGCGCCGAAGGAGATCGGCGGGCTTAAGGTGCTGGAGTTCTCGGATTACAAGGTCTCTAAGACCATTGACCTTGTGACCGGCAAAGAAACCGAAATCACCCTTCCGAAATCCGATGTGCTGGTGTTTGGTCTGGAAGGCGGCGCGAGCGTGATTATCCGTCCGTCCGGCACCGAGCCCAAGATTAAGGTTTATTACACCACCACCGGCAAGGACGAGGCGGAAGCCAAAGCCTTGCAGCAGAAACTTGCGGCGGATTTTGACAAGCTGCTGGCATAACTGCACAAAAAACCGCCGGCGCAGGCTGCGGAAAAAGGCTGTTTTACCCAGCAAAAAATGCTTGCATTTTTGAATCGTTTATGCTATCATAATATCTCGATAGCCCTTGTGCGCGCGAAATTGGTCTGATTTCGCGTCCCTAAGCGGCGTACTCGTGAAAAAAGAGGTGACTGAAGTGAAAGAGGGAATTCATCCGAAGTACGAGCCGACCACCATTAAGTGCGCGTGCGGCAACGTCATCGAGACCCGCTCCACCCGGGGCGATATTAAGGTTGAAATTTGTTCGAAATGCCATCCGTTCTACACCGGCAAGCAGAAACTGGTAGATACCGGCGGACGTGTTGACCGTTTCAAAAAGCGTTTCAATATGGACAAATAATCCGGCGAAAAGCGGTGTGCAAAAGTGCTCACCGCTTTTGTTTTTTCAAAAATTTGCGGTTGTACCGGGGCGGATTTTGATGCGAGCTCCGCTGTGTTGTAGTTGGGTATATGTCTGCGGTCTAGCAGGCCGCCGGTGGATTTTTTGGGGGGCTGCGGACCCGGCGCGCTGATGTGAAACACCGGGAGGAACCGCTCAGGCGGTTTGGACCGTAAAAGCGCGGAATTGCTGCTCTGCTCCAATTTGAATGGGCGGTCTATGTGGGTGTTTGGTCCGTATGTTTTTCGAACCCGGTGCGTGCAGCAAAATTTTAAACCGGGCTGACCGCCAGACAGCGGTCTGATTTTGTGGTATCCGGCGGTTTTGACAGCCGCCAAAGTTGGTTTGGAGTGTGATAAACGGTGGAGTACAGAACCATCCAGCAGAAGGCCGAAGATGAATTTGTTGAGCGGCGCTCCCGTTTTATTGGACACATTGCGCCGGTACAGACCGAGCAAGAAGCGGTGGCGTTTATTGAAGAGGTGCGCGCCTGCAACCGCGAGGCCAACCACAACTGTTACGCCTATATCCTGCGGGAGGGGCAGATCAAGCGCTACTCGGATGACGGGGAGCCGCAGGGAACGGCAGGGGTGCCGATTTTGGAGGTGCTTTCTCGGAACGGCCTGGTAGACGTCTGCGCGGTGGTAACCCGTTATTTTGGCGGGGTGCTGCTTGGTGCGGGCGGCCTGGTGCGGGCCTATTCCACAGGCGCCAGTCTGGCGGTGACGGCGGGCGGAATTCTCAACATGGTGCCCTGCACCTCTTTTGTAATTGAGGTGGATTACGCCCTTTATGGAAAAATTACCTACCTGCTGCCGCAGTACCGCATCCAGGTTCAGGAAACCTCTTTTGGCGAACAGGTCCGGTTGGTGCTGCTTATAAAAAGCGAGCGGTTCGGGGCGTTCTGCAAGGAGTTGCAGGAACTTTCCGCCGGGCAGGTGGAGCCGTTCGTACTCCGGGAATGCCATGCGGATATGGAATAAACCGCTGCTTGCAAAAGAAATATTTGCCGCAGGACAGCGGACAACAAAAATAGAGTAATAGCGACAAGGAAGCGGTATATATATTAATGAGAGACCTTTTGAAGAGGGAGGCGCGGATATGACGGTAAGAGAACAGACTGAAGCGCTGGAACGCCGTACCTTAAGCCCTTATGCGGTTCTTTCTGCCGAAAGCAGGGGACGTTTGCGCCCGGAGGAGAAGTGCGACCTGCGCACCGACTTCTGCCGAGACCGGGACCGGATTATCCACTGCAACTCGTTCCGGCGGCTCAAGCATAAGACCCAGGTTTTTCTCTCCCCGATGGGCGACCATTTCCGCACCCGGCTGACCCATACCCTTGAGGTGTCGCAGATTGCGCGGACGATTGCCCGGGCGCTTCGCCTCAATGAAGATTTGACCGAGGCCATTGCGATGGGGCATGATTTGGGCCATACGCCATTTGGCCATGCAGGGGAACGGGCGTTGAATGAGGTCTGCCCAATGGGGTTTCAGCACGCCCTGCACAGCGTGCGCGTGGCGGAGGTGCTGGAAAAGGACGGCAAGGGGCTTAATCTTACTTATGAGGTCAAAAACGGCATTGCCTGCCATTCGCTGGACGCGGTGGCCGCCACCCTTGAGGGGCGGGTGGTCAAGCTGTCCGACAAGGTGGCGTATATCAACCACGACATTGAGGACGCACTCCGGGCCGGGGTGCTGTCCGCTGAAGATATTCCGTTCCAGTGCACCTATGTACTGGGGCGCAGCAAGTCGGAGCGGATTTCCACCATCATCCATTCGGTGATTGCGTACAGCGGCGCAGAAATTGCAATGGCGCCGGAGGTACAGGAGGCGCACGACCGGCTCAAGGCCTTTATGTTTGAACAGGTTTACACCAACCCCACCGCCAAATCCGAAGAGGGAAAGGCGGAGGAAGTTGTCAAGATATTATACCGGCATTTTGCCGAGCGCCCGGAGGAACTGCCGCCCTTTTACCGTGCCATTGCAGAGCGCGAGGGGGAGCACCGGGCGGCCTGTGACTACATTGCAGGCATGACCGACAGTTACGCGGTCGAGCTGTTTGAGCGGCTCTATGTTCCGCGTTCCTGGCCGGCGGTTTAAAATTAGGTTACACACCCTTTTGGAAAGGAGGCGGGTTGGATGGCGATTCCCAACAGCTTTATTATGCAGCTCCGGCAGACGGCGGACATTGAAGATGTGATGTCCAGCTACTGTTCGATTACCCGCGCGGGGCGCAACCAAAAATGCCTCTGCCCGTTCCATTCCGAGAAAACACCCTCGATGGTGATTTACCCGGATACCCAATCCTTCTACTGCTTTGGCTGCGGTGCGGGAGGCGATGTGATCACCTTCATTATGAAGATTGAAAACCTCGACTACCCGGAGGCCATTCGTTTTCTGGCGCGGCGCTACAACATGGCGGTGCCGGACGAGGGGGGCGAGGACCGGGCTTACCAAATGCGCACCCGCATTTATGCGCTCAACCGGGAAGCGGCACGGTTTTTTCATGCTTGCCTGCTCTCCCCGGCCGGGAAGCAGGGGCTGGATTACCTGACGAACCGGCAGCTCAGCGAAAAGACGATAAAAACCTATGGCCTGGGCTTTGCGCCGCAGGGGTGGGATCATCTGATCAGTCACCTGCGGTCCAAAGGGTTTACGATGGATGAGATGATTGCGGCGGCGGTGGTCGCCCGCAGCGACCGGAACGGCCGGGTGCGGTTTTACGACCAGTTCCGGAACCGGGTGATGTTCCCCATCATCGACCTGCGGGGCAACGTGATTGCGTTCGGCGGCCGAGTGATGGACGATTCCAAGCCGAAGTATTTGAACTCGGCGGACACCCCGGTCTTTAAAAAGAGCCGCAACCTGTTCTCACTCAACCTGGCCAAAACCCAGGTGACCGACCGGACATTGATTCTGGCGGAGGGGTACATGGACGTTATCTCCATTTACCAGGCGGGGTTCCACAATGTGGTGGCGACGCTTGGCACGGCACTTACCGAGGAGCAGGCCCGGCTCATTGCGCAGTACGCGGAGCAGGTCATTATCTCCTACGACTCCGACGTGGCGGGCCAGCGGGCCAGCGAGCGGGCCATCACCCTGCTTTCACAGGCGGGGGTTGCAACCCGCGTTCTTGCGATGGAAGGCGCCAAAGACCCGGATGAATACATCAAGAAATTTGGTGCAACCCGTTTCAAGCTGCTGCTGGAGGGCGCCAACAATCCAATGGAGTTTGAGCTGCTTAAAATTAAACACACGCTGGATTTAAACACCGACGACGGAAAGCTCACCTACCTGCGTCACGGCGTTGCGGCGCTGGCAAAGCTCAAAAACCCGCTGGAGCGGGAGGTTTATGCCGGCAAGCTCGCAGAGGAAACCGGGGTGTCTAAGGCGGCGATCCTCGATCAGGTAGGCGGTGTGATGAAGCGGGAGCAGCGGGCGGCCAAAAAACGGGAATGGAATGAAATTCAGAGCGGCCGGGCGCTGTATCAGGACCGCATCAACCCGCAGCGGGCTTCCAATCTCAAAGCGGCAATGGCGGAGGAAGGGATTCTTGTTTACCTGCTGCGCAATCCGGACGCGGTAGAACCGGTGGCGGCGCGGCTTTCACCGGACTGTTTTGCCACCGATTTTAACCGGCGGGTTTTTACATATATCGTCGCGAAAACAAAGGAAGGGCTCACAGTCGACCTGAGTGTGCTCGCAGGTGAATTAAACCCGCAGGAAATGGGTAAAATATCGGGGCTTTTAGCAAAGAGCCACGAACTGGACAACACAAAACAGCAAATGCTGGATTATATAAAGGTTCTCACCGAGCTGCGCGACAAGCCCAAGCCCGATGAGCTTGCAAACGCCGGAGACGCCGAGCTTGCAAGCTACTATGAGAAGCTGAAGAAACAGAAAAGCGGACGCTCTTAACAGTGTCTGGGAATGACCAAAACTGGTGCCAAGACCATGCCGCACGGCACCGTTACGCAAAGGCCCGCGGCGGCAGCGGAGAAAAGGAATGTGATTATGGCAGCAACCGAGAAAAAACCGGCAATGACGGATTTGATTGAACAGGGCAAAGCAAAGGGGAAGCTGACGACCAAAGAGATCACCGATGCGCTGGAGGAGCTTGACTTTGACCCGGAACAGATGGAAAAACTCTACGATTCGCTGGAGAACATGAACATTGAAATCGTAGAGGATTTTGAGCCGGACATTGACCTGGATTTGGCGCTGGATACCAATGCCAATGTGGATTTGGAGGCATCCCTCTCGACCGAAGGCATTAGCATTGACGACCCGGTTAAGGTCTACCTCAAGGAAATTGGCCGGGTGCCGCTGCTCTCCACCGAGGAGGAGATTGAGCTTGCCACCCGTATGGCAAACGGCGACGCCTTTGCCCGCAAGCGGCTGAGCGAGGCGAACCTGCGGCTGGTAGTCAGCATTGCCAAGCGGTATGTGGGCCGCGGCATGCAGTTTCTTGACCTGATTCAAGAGGGCAACCTTGGCCTGATTAAAGCGGTGGAGAAGTTTGACCACACCAAGGGCTTTAAGTTTTCCACCTATGCGACCTGGTGGATCCGCCAGGCCATTACCCGCGCCATCGCCGATCAGGCGCGAACCATCCGCATTCCGGTGCATATGGTGGAGACCATCAACAAGGTGAAAAAGGTTTCCAGCCAGCTTCTGCACAAAAATGGCCATGAGCCGACCGCCGAGGAGATTGCGGAAGAGCTGGATATGCCGGTGGAAAAGGTACGGGAGATCATCCGGGTGGCGCAGGAGCCGGTTTCGCTGGAAACGCCAATCGGTGAAGAGGAAGACAGCCATCTGGGCGATTTTATTCCGGACGACGACGCTCCGGCCCCGGCGGAGGCGGCAAGCCACACCCTGCTTAAGGAGCAGCTTGGCGATGTGCTCTCCACCCTGACCGAGCGGGAGGAAAAGGTGCTCCGCTTGCGGTTCGGCCTGGAGGACGGGCGTTCCCGGACGCTGGAAGAGGTTGGCAAGGAATTTAACGTTACCCGTGAACGCATTCGGCAGATTGAGGCGAAGGCGCTGCGTAAGCTGCGGCATCCCAGCCGGAGCAAGCGCTTGAAGGACTTTTTGGATTAAGCGGTGGTTGACATAAATACACTAAAATGGTATAATATCATCATCGGAGAGAAAGGGTGATGGTATGCATATCACACTGGAAGCGGATTACGGTATCCGGATGATGGTTTATATGGCGCGTGTAGGAAAACGTGCAGACGCCAAAACAATTTCGGACAATGCCGACGTCACCCTGCGGTTTGCGCTGAAAATCCTGCGGAAGTTTGCGGGAAACGGTATTGTGAAATCCTTTAAAGGGATGCAGGGCGGCTATGAGCTGGCACGGCCGGCGAACCAAATCACGCTGAAAGATATTGTAGAGACGGTGGAAGGTACATATTACTTCAGCCGCTGTCTCAACCCGGAAAGCGGCTGTACCCGGACGGTTCCGGACTGCCACGGCCCTTGTAAGGTCCAGCGGGTGTTTGACGAGATATCCGCTCTGGTCCGGCAGAAGCTGGAACAGGTAACCCTGGACCAGTTGCTTTAAATAAAACGCTTTTACAGCGGGGAACCATTGGTTCCCCGCTGTATTTATTATAGTTTATTAGCTGTTTTAAATAAAAAATGCTTGTAATTTTGATAATTTTATACCTGGAAATATTTTCCTGATAATGTATAATAGAATTAACAGATTTGGTATCCGAGTACTTTAATGGTTTACGGGAGTTAATAACCCGTGAGGACGGGGCAGAAAAATTATTGGCTAAAATGCAAGGGCAACCAATTGAAACAGATGCTCGCTCGGTTGATTATGGTTCGATCATGCAAGGAATGTATCTTGATATTCTCCTTGCTCAACCTGAATTTATGAATTCGTTGTCAGAGTCACAAATAGAAGCTGTAGATATGACGGCAGCGGCTAGGGCCGAGGCTCAATTAGAGCAAACAGAAATATATGGTGGTTCCGCGGGTTTGTTTTACCAGGCTTTCAATGAAAAGATAGAACCCTATACCTCTTTAACTACCATTAATACACCAAACGGTAAAATTGGTGTGTTGGCTACTAAATGGGAGTAATTATGATGTTGATTGGACGGCAGTTGAAAAGACGGCAATACTAACGTCTTGTATAGGTTTGTATAATTGTCAGATGGTGGCAGAAGCTACGAGAAAATATAACTGCCATTCATTTGCATGGTATCAGCGTGATTCTTCAAATATCTATCAGATTGATAGCAACGAATATCATAAATTTCATGAGGGTGGTGGTTATGTTGCTACGTCCGGCGTATCCTCCGGAAATGTAGCAGTGTATCAAATGAGCGGTGATGCCCATTCCGCAGTTGTTCAGTCGGTTATTCCGAACAATCCGGTCAAATATCTTTCCAAGTGGGGTGAGAAATGTTTGTTTTTACATAATTTAACAGATTGCCCTTATTGGAATTCTACTTCGCAGGTTAAGTATTATAAACGGGGATAGCCGGGCTGGTAAGCGGATGATCTGTCTACAAAAGGGAGGTTTGTGTGAAGCTACGAAAATCGTTTATAGCAGCCGGTTTGGTGTTGTTGAGCACACTTTTTTTTGTGACGTTCATGGCTTTAAACAGGCATGAAATGCCTGAGGTGGTGATGCTGCGTCCGGTCAAAACAGTGGAGGCTTCAACATTAATTGCGTATTATGAAGATACGCTAAGTCCCGAAATTCCTAAAATTAGTGTCAGTGTGGAATGGGATGGCGAAATTTTTCATCTTCCTTATGATGCTCGCCTTATTACCGACGCCGAACCTGTAGCCGAAGGCATGCCTTGCAGTTGGTTTATGCGGCTGATGAACAATTTTAAGTCCCTGCCCCAGCTTGGAGATGGCTATATCCACTCGTCTGCACCAGCATGCTTTTTTATTCATTTCAGCGAGCCGCCGGAAGGGGAAGTTGAAATAATTGATTACCGAATTGCTGCGCCGCCGCATAAAGACGATGGATTTGCCTATCCTTACGGGTTTGTGATTTCTTACCATGATCAGCAGCGTGGGCCGGATGACTGGGAATACGTTGGAAACCACACCCGCATTTTTTCGGTCGAGAATGCGATGCTATCGTTTGAGCTGTGGAGACTTTATGAAGCCGGTCTGTTGGATGCACCGTACCTGCGTGGGCTACAGATAAAGTGCAAATATGGGGAGAAGCTGGTGGAATATGACCTTTTGTTTCGTACCAATTATTTTAATAATCCTCTGATGAGTCCACGGGACTCATTGATTGGGCACCTGACTCCATTGGACAATGGGACGCTGACGCGTTATGAATACGTGCCGATTTTTCATCTAACCTATACCTGATTTTTTATGAGGAGCGTATGCTTTTTGGCATGCGCTCTTTTTTGTTGTAACGCGGACCTGTTTCCTAAAATCTGCATATCCGGTTGTAAATATGCCCACAATTCCAGGAGAAAATCCATTCCGGCAAAATAAAGCTTGACACTGCAAAAGGGATGTACTATAATGATATACTGTATCAAAATGGGTATTTACACCCAAAAAACGGCAAAAAGCCGGTTTTGACGGGTGAAAATCATAGTTGAAACAGAGAAATACCGCCCTGTTTCATGCTGTGTTTTGTGAGTTTTACCATGCGAGTGTTGGAGTAATAGCAGAATGGAGTGGTTGAGTCAATGGTAAATGTCAAACCAGTAAAGCTCGGGAAAAATGTGCGTATGAGTTTTTCGCGCATCAATGAGGTTCTGGAGATGCCAAACCTCATCGAGGTACAGAAGAACTCTTACAAATGGTTTCTCGAAAAGGGCTTGAAGGAAGTCTTTGACGATATGTCAGCCATCACCGATTACACCGGGAACCTGGTGCTCGACTTTGTTGACTATCACCTGGACGACGAGCCGAAGTACAGCGTTGAGGAGTGCAAGGAGCGCGACGTCACCTACGCCGCCCCGCTGCGCGTCAAGGCAAGACTGCTCAACAAGGAGACCGGTGAGGTTAAGGAACAGGAAATCTTTTTGGGCGATTTCCCGCTGATGACCGAAAGCGGCACCTTTGTCATCAACGGTGCGGAACGTGTTATTGTTTCCCAGCTTGTTCGTTCCCCGGGCGTCTATTACAGCGAGAGCTTTGACAAGACCGGCAAGCCGCTCTATGCGACCACGGTTATCCCGAACCGCGGCGCCTGGCTGGAATATGAGACCGATTCCAACGACATTTTCTATGTCCGCATTGATAAAAACCGTAAAATCCCGGTCACGGTGCTGCTGCGCGCGCTGCTGCGCATCAAGGATAACGTGGAGGGGGATTTTACCGAGAGCTTTACCGAATACGCCGGTACCGACAGCGAAATTTACGACGTTTTCGGCGAGGACGAGCGCCTGATTGCGACCATCCAGAACAAGGACTCCACCAAAAACGGCGAGGAGGCTCTGCTGGAGGTTTACCGCAAGCTGCGCCCGGGCGAGCCGCCGACGGTGGAAAGCTCGGTCACCCATCTGCGCAACCTGTTCTTTGACGACCGCCGCTATGATCTTTCCCGCGTAGGCCGCTATAAATACAACAAAAAACTCGCCATTGGCAACCGCTTGGTCGGACAGACCCTGGCGCAGCCGATCATCAACGAGCTGACCGGCGAACTGCTTGCTGACGCTGGACAGAAGCTGACCCGCGACCTTGCGGAGCAGATTGAGCGCGCCGGTGTTGACACCGCTTTTGTCACCCTGGAGGATGGCAAGACGGTTAAAATTATTTCCAACGGCATGGTGGATATCCACGACTATGTCGGCGATTTGGATGCAGAGGCTCTCGGCATCAATGAAAAGGTCCGCTTTAAGGTGCTTAAGAAGATCCTGGAGGAAACCGAAGGGGATGCAGAGGCGCTGAAGGAGGCCATTGTGGCCCATGCGGATGAACTCATCCCGAAACACATCATCAAAGACGATATTTTCGCGACGGTCAACTACCTGAACAACCTGGTGTATGGCATTGGCTCGGTGGACGACATTGACCACTTGGGCAACCGCCGCATCCGCTCGGTGGGTGAACTGCTGCAAAATCAGTTCCGCATTGGTTTCTCCCGTATGGAGCGTGTTGTACGCGAGCGTATGACCCTGCAGGCGCAGGATATGGACGTTGTGACGCCGCAGGCGCTCATCAATATCCGCCCGGTCGTGGCAGCTATCAAGGAGTTCTTTGGCTCCTCGCCGCTCTCTCAGTTCATGGATCAGACAAACCCTCTTGCAGAGCTGACCCATAAGCGCCGTCTTTCGGCCCTTGGCCCCGGCGGTTTGTCCCGTGACCGCGCATCCTTTGAAGTTCGTGACGTTCACTACAGCCATTACGGCCGTATGTGCCCGATTGAAACGCCGGAAGGCCCGAACATTGGTTTGATCTCCTACCTTGCAACCTTTGCGCGCATCAATGAATACGGCTTCATTGAAGCTCCGTACCGCAAGGTGGATAAACAGACCGGCAAGGTGCTTGACGAAGTGGTTTACATGACTGCCGATGTTGAGGACCAGTATGTGGTTGCACAGGCAAACGAGCCGCTCAATGAAGAAGGCGGCTTTGCGCGCCCGCGTGTCAATGCGCGTTATCTGGATGAAATTCTTGAGATTGAGCGCGAGCGGGTTGACTATATGGACGTTTCGCCGAAGATGGTTGTTTCGGTTGCAACGGCGATGATTCCATTCCTTGAAAATGACGACGCCAACCGTGCCCTGATGGGTTCCAACATGCAGCGGCAGGCAGTTCCGCTTCTCAAGACCGAGTCGCCGATTGTCGGTACCGGTATGGAGTACAAGGCGGCGGTCGACTCCGGCGTTGCGGTCGTTTCCAAGCACGACGGCGTCATTGAAAAAGTATCGGCAGACGAGGTGGTTCTGAAAGAGGACAACGGCGTCTCCCACACCTATAAACTCATTAAGTTCAAACGCTCCAACCAGGGCACCTGTGTCAATCAGCGCCCGATTGTGGAAAAAGGCGAGCGTGTCAAAGCCGGCCAGGTTTTGGCAGACGGTCCGGCGACCAGCAACGGGGAAATCAGCCTGGGCAAAAACGTGCTCATCGGCTTCATGACCTGGGAAGGCTACAACTACGAAGACGCGGTTCTCATCAATGAAAAAATTGTCCGTGACGACGTGTTTACCTCAATCCATATTGAGGAATACGAAATTGAAGCCCGCGACACCAAGCTCGGGCCGGAGGAGATTACCCGCGACATTCCGAACGTCGGCGAGGACGCGCTCAAGGATCTGGACGAGCGCGGCATCATCCGCATCGGCGCGGAGGTCCATGCGGGCGACATCCTCGTCGGCAAGGTCACCCCGAAGGGCGAGACCGAGCTGACCGCGGAGGAGCGTTTGCTGCGCGCCATCTTTGGTGAGAAAGCGCGTGAAGTGCGCGACACTTCGCTGAAGGTTCCGCATGGTGAATCCGGTACGATTGTTGACGTTAAGGTCTTTACCCGCCAGAACTGCGACGAGCTTTCTCCGGGCGTCAACATGGTTGTCCGCTGCTACATTGCCCAGAAGCGCAAGATCAGCGTCGGCGACAAGATGGCGGGCCGCCATGGTAACAAGGGCGTTGTTTCCCGCATTCTCCCGCAGGAGGATATGCCGTTCCTGCCGGACGGCACCCCGCTTGATATTGTTCTCAACCCACTGGGCGTTCCGTCCCGTATGAACATCGGCCAGGTGCTGGAGGTTCATCTCGGCTATGCGGCAAAAGCGCTCGGCTGGAAGATCATGACCCCGGTATTTGACGGTGCGCAGGAGGAAGACATCCGCGCCTGCCTGAATGAGGCCGGCTATAATGAAGACGGCAAGACCCAGCTTTATGACGGCCGCACCGGCGAGCCGTTTGACAACCGTGTAACGGTTGGTTATATGTACTTCTTAAAACTCCATCATCTGGTTGATGATAAGATCCACGCCCGTTCCACCGGCCCATACTCCCTTGTCACCCAGCAGCCGCTCGGCGGTAAAGCACAGTTCGGCGGCCAGCGCTTCGGCGAAATGGAGGTTTGGGCGCTGGAGGCTTACGGCGCTGCCTATACCCTGCAGGAAATCCTGACTGTGAAGTCGGACGACGTGGTCGGTCGTGTCAAAACCTATGAATCCATTGTCAAGGGCCAGAATGTGCCGACTCCGGGCATTCCGGAATCCTTCAAGGTTCTGGTCAAAGAGCTGCAGTCGCTTGGCCTTGACATTAAGGTGCTGGATAAGGACAACGAAGAGATTGACCTCAAGCAGAGCTTTGATGACGATGATGATATTGGTTTGCAGCATGTAGACGACGATATGCTGGGCAACCTGGTTGAGGTTGAAGGCGATATGGAAGGCTACGCGGTGGAGGAAGCCGAAGACGGCGACAGCGCGGCACCTGAAGAATACAACGATGACCTTGACTTCGGCCTGGAAGACGAAATTGCCGAAGACAGCGACGAGTTGGATATATAAGGAGGAGACGTCTGAATGGAATTTAACGTGTTCGAGTCAATTAAAATAGGTTTGGCGTCACCTGAACAGATTTTGGAATGGTCTTACGGCGAGGTCAAGAAACCCGAAACCATTAACTACCGTACCTTGAAGCCGGAGCGCGACGGCCTGTTCTGCGAACGCATTTTTGGGCCGACCAAGGACTGGGAGTGCCACTGCGGCAAATACAAACGCCTGCGCTACAAGGGCAAAATCTGCGACCGCTGCGGCGTTGAGGTCACCCGTTCCAAGGTTCGCCGCGAGCGTATGGGACACATTAAGCTCGCCGCGCCGGTTTCCCACATCTGGTACTTCAAGGGCATCCCGTCCCGTATGGGGCTGATTCTTGACATCTCCCCGCGCCGCCTTGAAGAGGTGCTGTACTTTGCGAAGTACATTGTCATCGACCCGGGCGATACGGTGCTGGAAAAGGGCCAGCTCCTGTCGGAAAAAGAATATGCCGACATGCGTGAAAAATATGAGGATGATTTCCGCGCTGCGATGGGCGCGGAGGCCATTAAAGAGCTGTTAAAGGAGCTCGACCTGGAGAAACTCTCCAAAGAGTTGAAGGATGAGCTGGTAAATGCCACCGGCCAGAAGCGGGTTCGCCTGCTCAAACGGCTGGAGGTTGTGGAGGCGTTCCGCCTCTCCGGCAACCGCCCGGAATGGATGATTCTCGATGTAATCCCGGTTATTCCGCCGGACATCCGCCCGATGGTGCAGCTCGACGGCGGCCGCTTTGCGACCTCCGACTTAAACGACCTGTACCGCCGCGTCATCAACCGCAACAACCGTTTGCAGCGCCTGCTGGAGCTGAATGCGCCGGATATTATTGTCCGCAACGAAAAACGGATGCTCCAGGAAGCGGTGGATGCGCTCATTGACAACGGCCGCCGCGGCCGTCCGGTCACTGGGCCGAACAACCGCCCGCTCAAATCCATTTCGGATATGCTTAAGGGCAAACAGGGCCGGTTCCGCCAGAACCTGCTCGGCAAACGTGTTGACTATTCCGGCCGTTCGGTTATCGTTGTTGGTCCGGAACTGAAAATGTACCAGTGCGGTCTTCCAAAAGAGATGGCGCTGGAGCTGTTCAAGCCCTTTGTCATGAAACGCCTGGTGGAAACCGGCGTCTCCAACAACATTAAGAGTGCACGTAAAATGGTGGAGCGCGCAAAACCGGAGGTTTGGGATGCGCTTGAAGTGGTCATCAAAGACCACCCGGTTCTCCTGAACCGTGCGCCGACCCTGCACCGCCTTGGTATCCAGGCCTTTGAGCCGGTTCTCGTTGAGGGCCGTGCGCTCAAGCTCCATCCGCTGGTCTGCACCGCGTACAACGCGGACTTTGACGGCGACCAGATGGCAGTTCATGTTCCGCTTTCCGCAGAGGCGCAGGCTGAGGCCCGCTTCCTCATGCTGGCGGCAAATAACCTGCTTAAACCGTCTGATGGACGTCCGGTTGCGGTTCCGACCCAGGACATGGTGCTTGGTTCCTACTACCTGACCATGCAGAAGGATGGCGAAAAGGGCGAAGGCAAGGTCTTCCGCGATTTCAACGAAGCCATTATGGCTTATCAGGAGGGCGTTGTTTCGCTGCACGCGGCCATTAAGGTGCGCGTGACCAAGGATGTGGGCGACCACAAAATCACCAAAATTATTGACGCGACGGTTGGGCGGATCATCTTCAACGACCCGATTCCGCAGGATTTGGGTTATGTGGACCGCACCAAGAGCGAGAATCAGTTTGATTTGGAAGTCTCTTTCCTCGTCGGCAAAAAGCAGCTTGGGCAGATCATTGACCGCTGCATTAAACAGCACGGCACCGCTGTAACGGCTGAGGTGCTTGACCGCATTAAGGCGCAGGGCTTCAAATACTCTACCAGAGGCGCTATTACGGTTGCGGTCTGCGACGCGGTGATCCCGCCGCAGAAAAAAGACCTGCTGGAGAGTGCTGACGCGCAGGTGGATAAAATCACACGGCAGTACCGCCGCGGCTTAATCTCCAACGAGGAGAGAAGCTCGCTGGTGCTCGACGTCTGGAGCAAAACCACCGAGGACGTTGCCGACGCGCTGAAAAACAACCTGGACCAGTACAACCCCATCTTTATGATGGCCGATTCCGGTGCGCGTGGTTCCATGAACCAGATCCGCCAGCTCGCGGGCATGCGCGGACTGATTGCCAACACCGCCGGTGTTACCATTGAAATGCCGATTCGCGCAAACTACCGCGAAGGCTTAAATATTCTGGAATACTTCATTTCCTCCCGCGGCGCTCGTAAAGGCTTGGCGGACACTGCGCTCCGTACCGCGGACTCCGGTTACCTGACCCGCCGTCTGGTTGACGTTTCGCAGGATGTTATCATTCGGCAGGAGGACTGCGGCACCCATCATGGTATTGAGGTTTACTCGATTAAAGAGGGCAACGAGATGATCGAGCCGCTGCAGGAACGTCTGGTCGGCCGTTACCTCGTGGAGGATTTCCTTGACCCGGCAACCGGCGAGGTGCTGGTTTCCAAAGACAAGATGATGGACGACGCCGACGCCAAAAAGATTGTTGACACCGGTGCGGAAACGGTTGCCGTCCGCTCCATTCTGACCTGTGAATCCAAGCACGGCATCTGTTCCAAGTGCTACGGCATGAACCTTGCAAACGGCAAACCGGTTACCGTTGGCGAAGCGGTCGGCATCATTGCCGCGCAGTCCATCGGCGAGCCGGGCACCCAGCTCACCATGCGTACTTTCCACACCGGCGGTATTGCGTCGGCAGAGGACATTACACAGGGTCTGCCGCGTGTTGAAGAGCTGTTTGAAGGCCGCCGCCCGAAGAGCAGCGCCATTATCACCGAAATTACCGGTCTTGTCCGGATGGAAGAGATTAAGCGTGTTCGCAACGTGATTGTCACCGGTTCGGACGGCGAGGAAAAAGCTTATCCGGTGCCGTATGGCTACCGCATCAAGGTACAGGAGGGCGACACCGTTGTGGCGGGCGAAGCGCTGACCGAAGGTGCGGTGAACCCGCATGATATCCTTGACGTTAAGGGAGAAATCGCGGTTCAGAACTACCTGATTGCCGAGGTTCAGAAAACCTACCGGATGCAGGGCGTTGACATCAACGACAAGCACATTGAGGTTATTGTACGCCAGATGATGCGCAAGGTTCGGGTGGATAACCCCGGTTCGACCGAACTGCTTTCCGGTTCGCTGGTTGATCGCGCGGAGATTGCGCATGCAAATCAGGAGATCGAACGCCGTATGGCGGCAGGCGAAGAGGGACTTACCACTGCTACCTATATTCCGGTGCTGCTTGGTATTACCAAAGCCTCCCTTGCAACCGACAGCTTCCTGTCCGCGGCCTCTTTCCAGGAGACTACCCGTGTACTGACCGAGGCGGCAATCAAAGGCAAGGTCGATCCGCTGCTCGGTCTGAAGGAGAACGTCATCATTGGTAAGCTGGTTCCGGCCGGCACCGGTATGAAGTGCTACAACGACGTTGAAGTGGTTCCAATGGCGACTGAACCTCAGGAGACGGCGCTGTAAACGGCTGAATGAGCACTGAATATTGACTCACGGGCGCCGGAGAACCCTCCGGCGCTGTTGTGTCAGTGGATGTTCCGCTGGGACGGCGTCCATCCGTGTGACAAACAGACTGTCCAAATGATTCAAAGTTATGGGGCCATGCAATGGATGTGAAAATGTTTGGGTATGAGCTGCATAATCTGGTGCGGCGCTTCCAATTCGGCTTCCCTGCCGAAATGGTTTGCACGGTACCGTTTCATTGCGGGCCAGAAGAGTATGTCTGTTTATGCTTTGGGGAAGACGTTGGCTGCGATTCGGCGGTAAGGTCGATTCCGCCGTACAAGCTGAAAAAGCTGAAATGACGGGCGACTGATGCTTGACAAGCCTTGTAAATGTGTGGTAATATGAATTGGTGTGCTTAGGCTCATTTACTTTTAAAGGGTAAATGGGTCCTGAGTTTTGTAGAAAATGGTATATGGCGCGGTCAAGCCGTGCTTTATATAAAAAATTTTATTCAAGGAGGTGCCTTAATGCCAACCTTTAACCAGTTAGTCAGAAAAGGAAGAAAACCCGTTAGCAAAAAGTCCAAAGCGCCGGCCCTGTTAAAAGGCTACAACGCGAAGACCAAAACCGTAACGGACCAGGCCTCGCCGCAGAAACGTGGTGTTTGCACTTCGGTCAGAACCATGACCCCGAAGAAGCCGAACTCCGCACTGCGTAAAGTTGCCCGTGTCAGACTGACCAACGGAAATGAAGTTACCGCTTACATTCCGGGTATTGGTCATAACCTGCAGGAGCACAGCGTTGTCTTGATTCGCGGCGGACGTATCCGGGACCTTCCTGGTGTGCGTTACCACATTATCCGTGGTACACTGGACGCGCAGGGCGTTGCCAAGAGAAACCAGGCTCGTTCCAAATACGGCGCGAAGAGACCCAAGGCTGGTGCGAAATAAGGAATTTTTTGAAGGTGCAACCACTTAGTGGCTTTTATAGATTGCCTCTAATTGGTGCCGACGGAAGATTTGCCTTTCGAGTACCGATGATATCATTTTATGAAGGAGGGAAGCGAAGTGCCGAGAAGAGGAAATATTGCAAAACGCGATGTTTTGCCGGACCCGCTTTACAATTCGAAACTCGTAACACGCCTCATCAACAACATTATGTATGATGGCAAAAAGGGTGTTGCACAGAAAATTGTCTACGGTGCATTCGACATTGTTGCTGAAAAGACCGGTAAAGAGGCTTTGGAAGTCTTTACCGATGCAATGGAGAACATTATGCCCGTATTAGAGGTTAAAGCACGCCGTGTTGGCGGTGCCACCTACCAGGTTCCGATTGAGGTTCGTCCGGAGAGACGCCAGACCCTGGGCCTCAGATGGATTACACTGTACTCCCGTCAGCGCAGTGAAAAGACCATGAAAGAACGTCTTGCCAACGAAATTCTCGATGCAGTCAACGGAAACGGCGGCTCAGTCAAGAAGCGTGAAGAGACGCACAGAATGGCCGAAGCCAACAAGGCTTTTGCACATTACAGATGGTAATGGCAAATTGCCGTTTTTCGTATGCAGAATTAGGAATACCCCGCGTGGCTGCCTCCTGGTTTTGCTGTTAAGCTGTTTTTCCGAAATTATTTGGAGGTTATCCGTTTATGGAAAGAGACGTATCTCTTGAAATGACTCGTAACATAGGGATTATGGCGCACATCGACGCCGGTAAGACGACCACTACCGAGCGTATCCTGTTCTACACCGGTATCAACCATAAAATTGGTGAGACCCATGAGGGTGCTGCAACGATGGACTGGATGGTACAGGAACAGGAAAGAGGTATTACCATTACCTCCGCTGCCACGACCGCGTATTGGAAAGGGCACAGACTCAATATTATCGACACCCCGGGGCACGTTGACTTCACGGTTGAAGTACAGCGCTCCCTGCGTGTGCTCGACGGTTCTGTCACCGTTTTCTGTGCGAAAGGCGGCGTTGAGCCGCAGTCTGAAACCGTTTGGCGTCAGGCTGACGAATACCGTGTTCCGAGAATGGCTTATGTCAACAAGATGGATATTATGGGCGCAGACTTTTACAATGTTGTGCAGATGATGCATGACCGCCTGAAGTGCAACGCTCTGCCGATTCAGCTCCCGATTGGTTCCGAAGAGGACTTCAAGGGAATCATCGACCTTGTTGAGATGAAAGCCTATGTGTACTACGACGACCTTGGAAAAGACATCCGCGAGGAAGAGATTCCGGCGGACATGAAAGACAAGGCGGACGAGTACCATGCTGCCCTGCTGGAGGCGGTTGCCGAGCAGGACGAAGAGCTGATGATGAAGTACCTGGACGGCGAAGAGCTGACCATGGATGAAATCAAAGGCGCGATCCGCAAGGGAACCATTGATAATACGATTATCCCGGTTACCTGCGGTACTTCTTATAAAAACAAAGGCGTGCAGAAGCTGCTTGACGCGGTTGTTGACTACATGCCGTCCCCGCTTGACATCCCGCCGATCAAAGGTGTAAACCCGGAGACCGATGAGGAAGAAGAGCGTCCGGCGGATGACAACAATCCGTTCTCGGCTCTTGCATTTAAGGTTGCAACCGACCCGTTTGTTGGTAAACTTTGCTTCTTCCGCGTATACTCCGGCGTTGTAAAGGCCGGTTCTACCGTATACAACGCGAACAAAGACAACAACGAGCGTATGGGCCGTATCCTACAGATGCACTCCAACCACCGGAAAGACCTGGAAGAGTGCTACTGCGGTGATATTGCCGCTGCGGTCGGTTTGAAAAACACCACTACTGGTGATACCCTCTGCGATCCGAAGCACCCGATTATCCTTGAGTCGATGGAGTTCCCGGACCCGGTTATCCGTGTCGCGATTGAGCCGAAGACCAAAGCGGGCCAGGAGAAAATGGGTATTGCCCTTGCAAAACTGGCGGAAGAGGACCCGACGTTCCGCACCTACACCGACGAAGAGACCGGCCAGACCATCATTGCTGGTATGGGTGAGCTCCACCTGGAGATCATCGTTGACCGTCTGCTCCGTGAGTTCAAGGTAGAGGCGAATGTTGGTAAGCCGCAGGTTGCTTACAAAGAGACCATCCGCAAGCTGGCTGACGTTGACCACAAATATGCCCGTCAGTCTGGTGGTAAAGGTCAGTACGGCCATGTTAAAATCAAGGTTGAGCCGAATGAGTCCGGTAAAGGGTACGAGTTTATCAACGCGGTTGTCGGCGGTGCAATTCCGAAAGAATACATCCCGGCGGTTGACGCTGGTATCCAGGGCGCAATGTTGTCCGGCGTGCTCGCGGGCTACCCGGTTGTAGACTGCAAGGTAACGCTGTACGACGGCTCCTACCACGAGGTCGACTCCTCTGAAATGGCATTTAAGATTGCCGGTTCTATGGCATTCAAAGAGGCTATGCGGAAGGGCGATCCGGTTATTCTTGAACCGATTATGAAGGTTACAGTCATTGTTCCGGAAGAGTACATGGGCGACGTTATTGGCGACCTGAACTCCCGCCGCGGACAGATTCAGGGCATGGAAGCACGCCCGGGCGCACAGCAGATTAACTCCTTTGTGCCGCTGTCTGAAATGTTCGGCTATGCAACCGACCTTCGTTCCAAAACACAGGGCCGCGGCCAGTATGTCATGGAGCCGAGCCACTATGTTGAGGTTCCAAAGTCGATTGCGGAAGGTATTATGACCAGCCGTGCAAAAAAGAACGATTAGTACTTGAATTTTTCACAATTTGTTGCTAGAATAGTTCGTAATGGGAATCCTATAAAATAAAAGCATTTGAGGAGGAAAATACAATGGCAAAGGCGAAATTCGAAAGAACGAAACCCCACGTTAACATTGGTACCATTGGCCACGTTGACCACGGTAAAACCACGTTGACCGCTGCTATCACCAAGGTTCTCAACCTTGCTGGTGAGGCTGACTTCGTTGATTACGCAAACATCGACAAGGCTCCGGAAGAGAGAGAGCGTGGTATTACCATCAATACCTCTCACGTTGAGTATGAGACTGCAAACCGCCACTATGCGCACGTTGACTGCCCGGGGCATGCTGACTACGTCAAGAACATGATCACCGGTGCTGCCCAGATGGACGGCGCAATCCTGGTTGTTTCCGCTGCAGACGGCCCGATGCCGCAGACCCGTGAGCACATCCTGCTCTCCCGTCAGGTTGGCGTTCCGTACATTGTCGTCTTCATGAACAAAGCGGATCAGGTTGACGATCCGGAACTGCTCGAGCTGGTTGAAATGGAAATCCGTGACCTGCTCAACGAGTACGAGTTCCCGGGCGATGACACCCCGATCATCAAAGGTTCTGCTCTTCAGGTTCTTGAGAGCAGCTCTACCGACACGAATGCGCCGGAATATGCTTGCATCCATGAGTTGATGGACGCTGTTGACAGCTTCATCCCGACTCCGGAGCGTAAGTCTGATCTGCCGTTCCTGATGCCGGTTGAGGACGTCTTCACCATTACCGGCCGCGGCACCGTTGCTACCGGTAGAGTTGAAAGAGGCCAGCTCAACACCGGCGACGAAGTTGAGATCATCGGTCTGACCGAAGAGAGAGCAAAAACCACTGTTACCGGTATTGAGATGTTCCGCAAAATCCTCGACTATGCTGAGGCTGGCGACAACATCGGTGCTCTGCTTCGTGGTGTTCAGAGAAATGAAATCGAGCGTGGGCAGGTTCTCTGCAAACCCGGTTCCATCAACCCGCACACCAAATTCAAAGGTCAGGTTTACATTCTGAAAAAAGAAGAGGGCGGCCGTCATACCCCGTTCTTCAACAACTACCGTCCGCAGTTCTACTTCAGAACCACTGACGTTACCGGCGTTATCAATCTGCCGGAAGGCACCGAGATGTGCATGCCTGGCGATAACGTTGCTATGGACGTTGAGCTCATTACCCCGATCGCAATCGAGGAAGGCCTCCGCTTCGCTATCCGTGAAGGCGGCCGTACTGTTGGTTCCGGCGTTGTTACCGCAATCAACGGCTAAGAGCAAATAAACTGTGAAAAAAGCTCCTGCAATTTGCAGGAGCTTTTTGTTATAACCCGCCAAATATTTTTCACATTCTCTGTGCATTCCGCCGTTGACACCATGGGACACAGGAGTTAAAATGACGGCATAGGCAGCAAATGGTCAATGCTGCCTGGCATACACTACAATAAGAACAGAAGAAGGTGCACAACATGGCAGAAACTTACAAGAATGTACTCATCACTGGTGGAGCTGGCAACCTGGGACGGCATGCGTATTATAATCTTTGTAGAGATTATAACTGTACGCTGTTTGATCAGGTTTCTCCGGAACAGTCCCGTTTTCCGTGGGAACCGAACTGGGAACATGCGGTATTCATTAAAGGCAGCCTGAACAATTATGGCGACTGTCTGCGGGCGGTTGCGCTTGCAAAAGCAGATGTCATTCTGCACATTGCGGGGCTTCCATATCCGTCTGAAGTGACGCCGGAATCCGGGCGCGGCTGGCAGCGCGCGGCAAGCGAGGATGATACCTTCCAGTCCAACATTGCAGGCACCTACTATATTTTGGAGGCGGCGCGCCGTCTGGGCGTGAAGAAGGTTATCTTTGCCGGTTCCTTTTTTGCAACCGGCGTCGGAAACCGCATTTCCGGCACTCCATGGCCGATTGATTCGGTTCCAATTACCGAAGATTATGACTGCTGCCCGGAGGATTCTTACAGCTATTCCAAGCTGATTGGCGAGGAACTGCTCAAGGCGTACAGCCGTGCTTACGGCATAAAAACAGTGTCTTTCCGTTTGCAGGGCATTTCCTACCCCTATCGGCCTCATCCGTCGCCAATTGATATTCCGGTGATGGAAGCCTGCAAGGATGGCTTCCATGAGGGGCACACCTGGCAGTATGTGGATGCGCGCGACGTGGCGAACGCCATGCGTCTGGCCATTGAAAAGGATTTGGACAACGGCTTTGAAGCCTTTAACATTGTCACCGACAAACGCTATTCTGAAGATACGGCGGATTTTGCCAAGACCCATTGGCCGACCATTGCCGACATGTGTAAGGATTTGCGTGGGCCGGAGGATCGCGGCTTGTTCAGCGATAAGAAGCTGCGCGATATGCTGGGCTATCACGAGCAATACTCCTGGCGGCAGGCAGAGGAATATCCGGGACCAGGGCCGAATGATCCGAACGACAAATAGAACACAACAGAAGCGGCAGGCATTGTGCCTGCCGCTTTACTTTTATGGGGATTCTATGATAAGATAAGGGCATAACAAAGACGATCTGGAAGATAAAATGAAAGAGAGGCGAGGTTATGCCCCGCTTTTTTGTAGAGCAGATACGGGGAGACCGGGTTGTTCTAACCGGTGAAAATGCCGTTCATATTGGGAAGTCGCTGCGGATGCGGGTGGGGGAGGTCATTACCCTGTCTGACGCCAATGGGCTCGACTGTGAGGCGCGCATTCTGCGGTTTGGCGACGGTACGGTGGAAACCGAAGTACTGGAAGAACGGCAGAATTTGAGTGAGCCGACGGTTGCGGTAACGCTTTACCAGGCGTTGCCGAAGGTGGGTAAATTTGAGGTCATTGTGCAGAAGGCGGTGGAGCTGGGAGTAACCCGCGTTGTCCCCATGCTGACCTCCCGCTGTGTCTCGCGGCCGGATGAGAAATCCAAACAGAAAAAGGTGGAACGGTACAATAAAATTGCGCTGGAGGCCGCAAAGCAGTCGGGCCGTGGTATTATCCCGGTGGTTGACAGCGTGATGGAATATGGGCAGATTTTAAAGGAACTGCCGCGGTACCGGCACAGCATCCTGTTTTATGAAGAAGGCGGTGAACGAATTTGTGACATCTTGCCTGAAGACGTGAACGAGCTTGCCATTGTCATCGGCAGCGAGGGCGGTTTTTCGCCGGAAGAGGTGGAGCAAGCCAAGCAGGCTGGAGCAAAAATTGGTACGCTGGGACCGCGCATTCTGCGGTGTGAGACGGCGCCGGTAGCGGCGCTTGCCGCCATTATGTTTTATTCGAAAAATCTGTAAATAGAAGTTGATAATCGCGGGGCAAAGGTATATAATAAAGGTGGAATTTGGTTCATCAAAGACGGGAGGAATCCAGTATGAAAAACAACAAAAACATGTTCTGGGTCTGGCTGGTCGCAGGGATTACGGCAGTTGCAGGAATTGCGGTTGCAGTGGCGCTGTTTGTAAAACGCGCGGGTAAAAAATTCCAGAAAGATTTGGATTTTGACGATAGCATTTATTTTGAGGACGACGAAACCGCATTGGACGATGTTTCCGATGATGAAATTGACGCCGAAGACGTTCTTGACGAAGAAGACGAAAGTAAAGAGTAATATTTTTCTGTATTGCGGCGGTTTTTACTGCCGCAATACAGAAAAAATACTTGCTTTTTATTTGAGACTGTGCTATACTAAATGTGCAGTTAACAACTGTAATTAAATATCGCGGAGTGGAGCAGTCCGGTAGCTCGTCGGGCTCATAACCCGAAGGTCGTAGGTTCAAATCCTGCCTCCGCAACCAGATTGAGTCTGGACGCAATTCGCGTTCGGACTCTTTTCTTTTATTTTAAAAATATATACTCGTGTTGAAAGCGGCATCTAAACTGTTCGTCCCTTCCATAAACCTCGCAGCCATGCGGCTTGCGGGGTTTTTATAAAAAACACTATTTTACCAATGTTTTACAATAGGATTTGTGTCGAATTATGTAGAACGTGGCGTTCATAGCCACAAAAAGAAAGGGCCGGCATATGAGCCGACCCTTTCTGTGATTTTGTTTTCCTCCTTCTCCTTGCTTATGCTGCTATCTTATTTTTCATGTGCTGGAACAACAGATAATCGTCTATAGACGACATAGTTTTCGCCGTCAATATACACATTCTCCAGCTGCAAGTTTGCGCTCAACTAGCTCTAACACCTGCTCATCCTTTGGCATAAGCTCTTCAAAAGATGCCGTGTCTTTCGGAACAATCAATTTTTCCTTCGTGAATGGATTAAGCACAGGCGGCTGGTTGTAAGGCTGCTCAGGATAGGCAGGCAGAAGGTTAAGATAAGTTGATAAAATCTTTTTGGCGAGCCTACGGTCTTTACGCATGAGACTTTTTAAGGTCGTTTCGAGGTTTGAATATTCCTCAGCGACCGGCGCGGTCATGTACAGTCTATTGGTATTTTCTCATAGTCCGGTAATTCTTTCCCTAAATCCGCAAGCGAAAGAAAAACCGCGTTCTCCAACAGAAAGCGGCTGTAAACAAGCGGTGAGATACCGGGCAACAGCCGCTCCTGTATCTTGCGCTTTTTTGCCTTGGATGCGGCATTGTATAAATCCTGCTCCAACTGGTAGACCTCTTCGACTACGCCGTACTGTCCACACCACTGACGGGGATTTCCGTACTTCTGCCGGTCGAGCAGCATTAAATGGGATTTAAGCCGGAACAGAAGGTAAAACATCCCCTTGGCATATCCGTTGATTAAGTGTTTTAATCCGTTCACACTTGACAAAACGGCAACTACTTCTATACTGAATCATATAATCCGGGTTTGATTGTGGTGCTTTGCGCTTGTTTGAATTATGAGGTCGGTTTTACCTTTTCGGGGTAAATCCGGCCTTTTTATTTGCCACCAATTTGTGCTGGTGGTCGAGTTCCACAGATTTATCTGTAAAAGTTTGGTGACTATGTTGCACAAATATAACTCCTGTATTGTTGAATTGTTTGTGTAAATATGATATGCTTGAAATGGAAAATCCAGAAAAGAAGATGGAAATGGTTTATTAAATATCGCGGCAACCCCTTTTCCTGCATATTCATAGGTATGATATGAAACGTAAAGGAGAGGTAAACATGAAACGATTCAGACGAGTAACATCCATCTTGATCTCAGCTGCCTTAATGCTCGGCTGTGTTGGATTCTCCGCATCGGCAGAGCAATCCAATTTAACGCCCGCAGAACAGTATGCAGTTTATGTGGATTCGCTGGACTGGGCGAGTTATGAAACACATGATGAAATGGTAGAAGCGGCTCAAATCCCGGTGAATTTGTTAAACCAAATGACAACAAACGATTTAGTGGATGCTTTAATGAATTATCCACTGCTCATTGATTTAAATCTATTTAACACCAAAAGAGAAGGATTTGAACGGGTATATCAAGATTTTAATGGGTTAAGAGCACTTCTTGAAAAAGATGACGGTGCTATGAAATTAGTGGAACGATATGAAAATACATCTATAGCTAACGGACATATGAGAAGTACAAATTTGGAAAATGCAATTATAGTTCCCAGATTCTTGGAAAGTCTTTTAGCACAAAATGAAATTATTTCGACCCTTTCTGAAACTCAGGAAAGTGAACTTTTAAAAACAGTTGAGGAAAAATGCGAGCAAAAAAGCGCCTCACCTTTTTATTCCGGAACAATAAACACTTTTTATGAAACCCTAGCTGAAAATAGCGGCGTAACGCCGTTGATGGACTATACCACTATAGTCCTAACTCCTAAGCAGACAGCCGTTCAGGTGATTTGGCGAGAATATGAATTTACTTCTTATGAAATTACCGAAATTAACAGACAAACAGAAATGGCCTACCCCAACGCCACACGCGTAAAAAATGCATCCAGACGCTATAATTGCCATTCCTACGCATGGTATAGCACCAGTGATTATTATATCATGGATGAACCGCAGCAAGTAAAATATATGAGTGACGGGAGTTATGTTAAAACCACTGTGGCAAATGGTAGAAAGGCATATTATTACGCAGGAAGCCATTCCGCAATTGTTACTACCGTTCGCTACGATGGTACTTATAGGGTTACAGGTAAATGGGGAACCGAATCCGGCGTTTATGAACACGCTCCCAATTACGGCCCATACGACTGGCACAATCCCGACCATACCGGGGACCCCTCTATACTGGCTATCACCTTTTGGAGACTGGCATGATTCGTTTTTTTGTTTTTGTATGTTCCGCTGCCATTTTATTTTCAATGCTCTCAGCATGTTCTGATACGAAACCACCCGATATTGTTCCAGAATCTGTCACCTCAGAACTTATCCGCAAAGAGCCGTTTGATGCCGACGGATTCCCCAACATAACGATTTCCGCCAGTACAAAAGGACTTACTGAAACCAGTAGCCAAGATATGATATATACAGTCACTGATTGGCAGGAGCCACCGGGTGAATATCGAACCGGCGAGTTTGTGTCTCTGGTGGAGCGGCCTTATCCTACTTTATTTGAAGGCACCGACCTGTTCATTACACTGTATGGAGAGGTGCCCGACAAAGTTTTAGTGGGGGACTCCGTGCTAAACGAGGGAACTGCACCTGGAATGACACTGAAGCTGGATGGTACCATCCGTTGGACTTTGGAACAGGGTTTGTCGCCCGATGATGATGGGAATTGCCAATATCATCTTTTTCTGCTGGATACCTCCCTGCATCCCGCATCGCGGACAACGGAAAAATATAATGAACAGCTGCGCGGTGTTACATTAGTCTGCACATGGGGAGAGCAGTCTTACGCCTATCATTTTGTCTTTCGCTACAAGTGGAAACAATGAATGAGCCAATGAAATGAAGATGCACGTGGTCGAAATTGTGTCAGCGCCGGTGATAAAATGTAGAAAAACGTCGATTAAAAAATGCAGAAAAATGGCGGAAGGGAGCATAGGTTTAATCGAGAATTAGAATCGGGGGACGGTATATACTCGGCGGGTCCGGAAGTTGATTTAAAGATTCTCGGAAAAAATACCTTTCCGCTGTCTGGGCGCTTTCGGTTGAGTAAGAAACATTTTGCAATAACATTGAAATTGCTGCCATTGCCTACGACGCATACAGTTCCCTGTGCGTAGGAGAAAAACTGGAAAAAGTCAGGGCAAAATGTGATAAGCAAATAAAAATATGTTGAAAAATATATTTGGAACTAGACTGTAATGAATGATAAAGCAAGAGGCAGAGCGTAAAGCCCTGCCTCTTTTCTGTTATGCTCTAACCATTGGAACGTAAATAGTACGCTTTGATGATGTCTTCATCAAAGCTGTATAGAATATCGGTGTTAACGAACTCATTATATTCTGTTGTAATATTGCTCCCGTATTCTGTTAGCTTCTGTGCGTCTAGGGTTCTTGCTCCTGCAAAATCTTCACGCGGGATATGAAAGTCCTTAACAAAATCGATCAACAGCATATCCTCTGATAGCGTTATAACACGCTGAAATGAGGCATATAGGGAACAACCGAGGTCTGATAATATATGCTCTGGCACTGATAAAACACCAATGCCAGAGACATTTCTAAATGAATTTCTTATGAGTTCTTTTGATGAGGGGCAGAAAGATACTCAATGAGCGCAGTATAATTCACCAATGTTTTTCTGCCCGACTTAATAGATGGGACTTCCCCTGTTCTAACTAACGTCTTTAGAGCGTTCAGCGTCAAAGCCGTTTGGGGGTCGTCCGTCTTAATCTGTTGAAATGCTTCTTTAATCAATCTCATTTGTGGCACGGCTTACACCTCCTTATAAAAGTAGCGAAATTACGTCTAATAAATTGCTGACACCTTTTAACTTACACCATACGTCAGTATCAACGGTTTTGTCGTTTTTTAGCTCTTCAACCATACGCCTGACCTTTTCGGAAATATGTGACAGTTCCGGTATCAGGTCAAATTTTTCTCCATCAATCACTACGACTGGAATCATACAGAAACCCTCCTTACGTTCTGTGTTCTTTTGCCTACGTAAATTCAGGTAGAAGATTCCAGCCGCAATAAATCCTGTGAAGCTTATAATAATAGCTTAGGAGAAAATGTTGGAAAATCCTTTTTTCTGATACGCTCAACATTGGTACATAATGCTACCCCTAGTTTTCTCTCTTTGTATCCGGCTTTGTTGATATACTCTTCTTCACGAAGAACTAATCCAATGAGTTTTCCCAATAAAGTTTTTTCGTTGCCATCAAACTCATAATCGGGATTAGAGTCCTGAACTGCGTTGATAAAACGGGCAAAATAGCTAAGTGTATGTTCGCGATAGCATTCATAAAACAACCCTTTGTATAATGGGTCAATGGATAGATTTCCTCCGAAATAGTTTTGATACTCTCCTTCTTCAATGTCGTAGTAAACTCTCAAACATTGTCGTTGAGCAACATCGTCCACTTTTAAAATACGGCATACATAACCGCCGGGAGGCAGATCATACCCACCACCAGCCATTTTTCTTAAATGTTCTAAATTAACCTGCATATTAAAACCTCCTAAGATTTACGTTTAAAATTATATTGACGGTACTGGATAGTATTGATTTCTTTTTCAGTACCATCTTCCTGAATGGCAACAATACTTTTAACTGATTGTCGTATCGGCTTCATATCACCGACTATCTCCTTAACTTTAGAATACGGCAAAGTGATAGGAGAGATACGTTTAATGTCCTTAGAACAGCGATAAATCCGAACGCCATGTGGGTAAAACTGCAAACGAGCATTTTTAATAATCATTTTGTTTTTCCCATTTTCGCTCGCAGTTGTACCCTCTAACATGTCAATGTTTTTAAAATATGACGTTAAATAGGCACCAACGTTGTCAACCTCCTTAATTCTCTGAACATAGGTAAACCCATGTCCCCATAACTTGTCTAAATGTTCCTTGGGAATATATAGGAGACCAAACTCCTTTTTCTTAACAAGTACGTGAAAATGCCAGCTCCCGCTTTGCTGAGGTTCAATGACAGATATGTAAGACAGTGGCCCATAATGATATTGAAGTTTAGCGAAAAATGTCTTAAAATCTTTATAGAGTTGTGTGGTATCTGTCATGAGAACTGAATAAGTCAAGACCAACATTAACTCGTTGATGGAGCCTTGAAAGTTTTTGCTGATTAGTCTCCTTAGTGTAACAAAAGACTTTCTGAGTGAATCAGAGTGAGCACGAGTATGTTGCTGGCACTCCTTAACCTCACCAGTAGATAAAAGAATTGACTTGAATTTTTGTTTTTCCATTGTTCCTATCCCCAATGCTTTAAAATTTACTGTTAAGCTATTTTGTAAAACAAACCGCCTTTTTCCCAATCTTTTGCGGTCAGTTCTCTTGTAAATATCCAAGGTTCCTCATAAGGAAACCATGCTTCCACCTTATCCCTGATAGTGTCCTCATAAATTTCCGCAACATCATCTTCCGGGATAGAAGCTAAATAAGACAAAAAGAGGTTTGCCGTTGAAACCTTATCGAAGCGATATAATTTTTTGAGAATCATATCGCATTGCGGCTCTTTGCCATATTCCGATAAATAACGCTTGATTTTTGTTACTACCTCATTTGTCCGTTGCCTTACTTTCGTATAAAAGTTTCTGATTTCATCATCACTTACACCAACGACAACAAAAAAGTCAATGCTTGATTCTTTCCAATCCGATATGATTTTTTCTGTGCTTACGCCATTTACCCAGCTTCGGAGTATATCGTCAACAGGCGGCAAAGCATGATAATAAAAAGCCATATTGCTCATATCTAAAATACCACTATTTTCTTTTTCCGTTATACCTGTCATACTTGCGTTGAGCATTGTTCCATTCATGATTTAATCTTTCGATTTTCTTTTTCTCCTCCCAGTCTTCGTCCACTTTCCTTGTAAACTCGTCGAATGGGATTCCGAATACTCCACAACACCCCACAGCAAGAACTACCCCTCCAATGACAGCCGTAAAGCCTGACGCTCCTCCAAAAGCATTATGGAATACAGAAAGGTAAGTGACTATCCCTCCAGCAATAGCAAAGATTACACAGACAATTTTAGCTTTCATTTTTATTTATCCTCCATTATTGATTTTCGTTTATAGATACAGCGTTGAGTGAGCAAAGATATAGATACTCATATTATAGCTTTCAATTTGTTTATTGTCAATTCATTTCGTGGTTTTTCAAAGCGCAATTAGCCCCATCTCCTTTACAATAACAAGGAGGTGGACTTTTATGAACTTTGGCAATATACTTAGAGAACTCTTAGAAGATAACGATATAACACAAAAGCAACTGGCAGATGATTTGAATATAGCGTCCACAACTATAGGCAATTACATTCGTGGACTGCGTGAACCCGACTTCCAAATATTGAAGCTATTCGCTTCATACTTCCATGTCACTACCGACTATCTTTTAAACTTTCAGTCTAGCATTACCAAAGACCACGGAGAAGATGAATTGTTACATCTCTATCGGACACTTCCGGAAGATAAAAAAGAATTGCTTTTGGAACAAGGTAAGTTGCTGGTACGATTGAATTTGAAAGAAGATGTAAAATCATCAAAATCGACTTCGGCAAAAGGGAGTAACGCAGGGTGATTTCCCTCCCATTTCCCTCCGTCTAAATTTACATGGGCTTTTCTACATTGCAATACATGAGCAGGGGGACGGGCTCAGATTGCGTTATATGAACATAGATTTATCTCGGTTTAATTTGGTAATTATTGGGAGTTTGCGCTCATAATCCGAAGGTCTTAGGTTCAAATCCTGCCTCCGCAATCAGACTGAGTCTGGACGCAATTCGCGTTCGGACTCTTTTCTTTTATTTCAAAAATATATACTCGCGTTGAAAGCGGCATCTAAACTGTTCGCCTCTTTCGTTGAAAAGCCTTTAACCAGACGGTTAAGGGCTTTTTGGATTTAAAAAATATCTATATAAAACAAAAAAGCCGTATCATCCCAATAAAGGGAGTGATACGGCTTCTTGTGTCCGCTTGGATTTAGAAATATGTTCATTTGTCTTTGAGACAAATGAACAAGGCCAGATTTAACCTGCCTAAACAGATAAATCAGACCTTGAAAATCAAACCAACTCCTCCAAAGAGGCGTCTCTATCAAACCAAATAACGAATTTAATATAGCGTAATAAAACGGATTTGTCAAGTTGGGAAGTATAAATCTTGCTCAAATAATAAATTAAGGTCATTTTGCACCATGATAAAACATAAAATTGTAATAAATATACAAAAACGATAAATAATAGTTGAATTCTATTGAGATAAAGCGTAAAATATAAATAAACTATGAAGCAGAGGGGGCGTTTTAAGTGAAGAAAGGAATAGGTACTATTGATTTTAAATCACGAGTTTCTAATTTTTGGCATTACCATTGGAAGATTATAGTTTGTGGCGTTTTAGTGCTGGGCGTAGTCGTATTTCTTTTAGTTGATTATTTGGTTAAACCAGTTGATGTTAAGATCGTAGTTTTGAGTCGGAATGAGTCTGTTCTTGACCTTTCTAAAATTCATGAAGTGCTTATAGATTATACACCTGATCGTAATGGAGACAATATAATTAACCTTGAAATTCATAATATATCCCCCTCAAATAGTGAACTGTCGGATGAGGAATTTGTTTTAAATAGTATTTCGCGTTTACAGGACCGGGAAACATATCTTTATTTAATAGACTCAGAACTGTTTGATTTATTGGAAAAACAGCCTGATGAACGAAATATTCCGGAGGGGTTTGTAAATTTTTCGGAGGAGAATCCGAACAATCCTTATGTGAAGGGAAAGGGGTATAATGTTATTGGGTCTCCTTTTCAAGAGGGCTTTGGCATTAGTGATGAGCTTGCAGAAAAATATTTTGAATCGGGATTGTTATTAGTTTTACGCGCTCCGGTTACAGAATATAGCCTCACCGCTGGTGGCGATGTGGAAATGCCTGGTTACTTTCAAGCTGATGCTATGATGCGATACATAGTTAGAGGGACTCCGGTAAAACGTATAGATTGATTTACTGTTTTACATATTACGGTGAAATAAGATGTAATCTACGCATAGCCAGGAAAACTAACGGGAGCGATATTACTTTCAATAAATATGTTAGATGTAAAATGGGGATGAAATCTATTAAAGGAGATGCTTCCAATGGGGTGTGGTGCTCTACCCGAGTGGTCAAGGGAGTAACTTTTAGCTAGTGAGACAGTGAAAAACATCACTTCTTGTCACTCGTTAATGTAAAAATGGTGACGTGGATAGCAGTAGATGAAAAAATTGAATTGCAAGAGACACTCCCGGAAACGTATAGTGGCTCTACGGGGCTCTTTTATAAGGCTATGGGAGAACAAATTGGTACCTACACGGTCGACACGACCATTAAAACGCCTGGCGGCAAAGATGTCAAAGTTAAGGAATGGACATCTTCTGATGAGGACTGGTCTCCGCAGGAAATCGCAGCCAATGGCTCTTATTATCATTCACGTTATCCAAATGCTGTATTTTTGCAAAATTCTACCAGACGGTATAATTGCCATAGCTATGCGTGGTACAGCCAGACACATAATAGCAATAACTATTGGATACAAAACGCTGTCCCTTATATGACGGATGGAGCCTGCCGGCAAGTCGTAAGCCCTTCAATCGGCGTTCGGGTATATTATGATGATGGGTCTTACGACAAGCAAGCTGACCATTCCACATATGTAGTCCGTGTTTCAAGTGGCGTTGTCACAGTGGTATCAAAATGGGGCCCAATGGTGCTGGCTGAGCATACGATGGCCGACTGTCCTTTCTATGATGGGAGAACTTTAAGATACTATAAATATTAGATTTTTGGCTATGTCTGGAGGCACAACCTTGAAGGTGAAAAAAATAATTGCTTTTTCTGTGCTCTTCGTTACCTTGATAGGGCTCATAATCGCAATCCCGTATTCTTTCCAAACGGTAGAGTCTGAACCATCATGGCCTGCACCCGAAATATCGAGCGGAAAAGCAGTACCATTACCCTTATTAGTAAAAGATTATGAAAGCCGTATGGACCCCGCGCTACCAAAGATTGCGATAACCGCCCGCTATTTTGGTGAGAATTGTGCGGTGGATTATCCATTGCCCTACGACGGAATTGTTCGCACGAATAGTATAGAGACCGAAGCGGATAAAAACTATACATGGTTTAAAAATTTATACAACAATTTTTGGTCATTGCCGAGCTTGATAGATGAAGTCGATTCTAAGCGCTATACCCCATCTCACTTCACGATTGAGTTTAGTAAACAGCCGGATAGTTCGGTTACAATTATTGACTACCCGGTTTCCGGGCGTGGAGTTACAGCCCCGCTGAACGGCACCTCAGAGGAGGAGATGTCCTACCTTGGAAATTATACCCATACCTTTGAAATGGACAGCAATACGTTATCTTTTGATTTATGGGGTTATTATGACTACAATTTATCAAGCGCACCGCCATATTTGCGCGGCTTTCAAATCAAGTGTCAATTTGACGGGGTTCCCGTTGAATACTACCTCCTATTCCGAACCAATTACAACGGGACCAGTGTTCCAGAGGATTTAGCCCTGGATTTATAGTTTAAAAAAGGTTGCATGCAAACATGCAACCTTTTGGCCTTTATGGTATGCGTTTGGGGTAAGCAGTATTATTTGCAAACCGAATGTAACAATAAAAACGCAATGATTCTTTCTGGCGGTGACGCAATCCAAACTAGTTGCGAAGAGAGTACGAGTGAATAGAGAGAAGTATATGTAAGAGAATGGTATTGGGGAATTCTGGAAGAAGTTGCACGGTGATTTCCACAACTGGAAAAGATAACTGGTTTAAAAACTGCGATACAGCCAATAAAATACCCAACAATGTAGTGGAGGCCGGAAACCGAAAAATACAACGGGATTTTCAGTTGACAAGAAGCCTCTGGAATGCTTTGAATACGTGATTTGGCATAAATTGATACCTAGTTGAACCGCAACCGTAATGAGTGCTTTGCGGCCCGAATGGAGCGGCATATGCCCTTGTGGCTAAAGCCCAGGCGAAACTCGGCGGGCAGCTGTTGGATTATACGGAATGCGAATCCAATTCGATCCAGCGGGGAGGTGAAAAAGTGGCGTATCGTGAACTTATTAAGAATTTTGAGCGAGTCCGCGACTATATGCGGCAGTTCTATGTCTACGGCTTTAAGGGCCGCAGTGAGTATGACCAAAAAAGCGCTCGCAGCTATGACAACGAGCGGCGTCGCATTGAAAGTTGGCTGGGTGACTATATGGCTTTCCGGCAGGATGCCGCTGGGAAGAATGTTTTCATCTCAGTGGACAGCCGCGCCATACCGGGAAACCCTCTGTATAACGCCTTTAAGGCCAAAAGTTTTACCGACGGTGACATTACATTTCACTTCTACATAATGGATCTGCTTGCGGACGGCGCCGAGATGTCCATCCGAGAAATTGTTGACACCATTACCGATAAGTATCTCTTATCGTTCGATACGGAGTTTGCCGTTGACGAGTCCACCGTGCGCAAGAAACTCAAAGAGTATGAATCGCTAGGGCTGCTCACCAGCCGGAAACGCGGCCGGGAGCTTGTTTACCAAAGAACGGATGACAAAAGTATTGATTTGGACTTCTGGCGTGATGCAATCGTCTTTTTCTCCGAGGAAGACCCAATGGGTGTTGTCGGCTCTTTCTTTCTGGACAAACTCCCGAACATCCCGGAGTATTTTGGTTTTAAGCACCACTACATTCTCCATGCGCTGGATAGTGAGGTGCTGTGCGATATTCTGCTGGCGATGAATGAAAAACGTCGCCTTGAGCTGACGATTCGCAGTCCGCGCAACAAGGGAATTGAGAAGAGGCACACAGTGTTTCCGGTGAAAATATATATCAGCACGCAGTCTGGCCGTCAGTATTTGCTCTGCTATCACTATGTATTTCACAAGCCCATGTTTTTCCGCATTGACAGTATCCACAGCGCAACGGCAGATGCAGTCGAAAAAAGTCCTGAGAAGTACGGCGGATGGTATGATAAGTTTCAGGAAAATCTCTGGGGTGTATCCACCGGCATTGAATATCATGTTGAACACATAGAAATGACCATACATATTGCAGATCATGAGAAACACATTCTTGAAAGGCTTGAGCGGGAGAAGCGCTGCGGGCAGGTTAAAATTGTGGATGCACATACCTGCATTTTTTCAGCAGATGTTTATGATGCCACCGAGATGCTGCCATGGATTCGAACTTTTATTGGCAGGATAGAGACGTTGGAGTGTTCCAACCCCTATGTCACGGAGGCGTTTTATACGGACCTGGAGGCGATGCGTGCCATGTACGGAGGTGATGGCGATGCTGTTTAGCGAGATATACGGTAGCTACTATAACGTCGTCGCAGCCATTCTGTCTGAAGCGGTATTCGGCGAGCTTACGGACGGTCGTATCAATGAAATTGTCCGGGAAAAGGCGTTCGGCGAGAGTGTACTGGCTATCCCGGTTTCCTTGCGCGACGGCTCATGGCCGTTGCTGACACGCGAGAATACAACCCCGGTTGAACATATTCCTTCCATGCCGCTGACGATGATGCAAAAGCGCTGGCTGAAGGCGTTGCTGCAGGATCCGCGTATCCGGCTGTTTGGTCCTTCTGAAAAGGGGCTTGAGGATGTAGCACCGCTGTATGCAGAGAATACCTTTTGCTTCTTTGACCGTTATTCCGACGGCGACCCGTATGATGATCCGCAGTATATTGCGCATTTTCAGACGATTCTAACCGCACTTCGTGAAAAGCGCAAGCTGCGTATTCAGTTCATAGGTCATCGCGGTACATGGCACTCGTGGGAATGTATACTGTACAAACTGGAGTATTCCTCCAAAGACGATAAGTTCCGCGTTCTGACTTCCTCGCCGCGAAGCACGCTGACGGTCAACATTGCCCGAATTAAGTCCTGTGAATTGCTGGATTTCTGGACAGACGAGGAATATCTCCCGAAGGTGCCCATAAAGAAAACGCTGGTGCTGGAGATCAAGGATGAACGCAATGCGCTGGAGCGCGTGATGCTTCACTTTTCTCACCTGGAGAAAGAAGCTGTACGCTTGGGTAATGATCGCTACCGGCTTACCGTGCGTTATGATCAAGAAGACGAGACGGAGATGTTAATCCGGGTGCTGTCTTTCGGCCCGATGGTGCGGGTGCTATCGCCGGGCAGTTTTATAAACAACGTCAAAGAGCGGTTAAATAAACAGTTCGAGTTGCGAGCCTGAAATATAGGCTCGCAACTTTTTTTCCAAGAACTTTGCAGAAATGCATGCTATGATCAAAGCACAAAAGCACAGACTGCAACCAATAAATGACATCATTACAACATTGAGATGAATTGTGCTTTGTTTAAAATCAAAAGAAAGACGCTTGCAGCAATACATCTGTTGCTTTAGCTCCGTCAGTGAGCACCTGCTTTGGAGGCAGGGTGTCGGAGGTGGGAATCCTCCAGGTGATAAAAAGGCGTCTTGTATAAAGGCACCCACAGCAACCCATTGTAGCTAAGATGGTATGGCAACGGATTCATATTCCGTGTATCGTGGGTTCGAATCCCACCTCATATGGTGCCTTGTTAAAAACTACCCATGCAGGGAAGCTCCAGTGCCGGTAGCTTGACCGCGTTGGTACCGAATTTGTCTTGGACTGAATGGCGTAGTGCTGCCGCTTGAAGGATGGGTAAAAGCACGCTGCGCCTCGTATGCGGCAGGTATAGATCATAACTGAATAAAAGAAGGTTCAGACAAATAGCGCTCTGGGTTCGCAAGAGGCTTGCAGCAACGCAAATTTTCTTGAAAAAAATATTTTTTCCCGATAAAGGAGAGACTGTCGGCCGGTGAAATCCGAAGGTGTCTTGAAAAGGCGCTGACAGCAAAATTTCGCACGGAATAGGCTACGCAACCGTATCAATGCTTGCGTATATGTAGTCAGACAATACGCCTTATAAAAATACAACCGCTAAGTTACCCGACAAGGAGGGATTATGATGCTTCACTTTTTAAAGAAAGAGGCCAACAAAACCTTTACAGAAAACAATGCCGTTACATACGCTTCCACCTGTTCGGACTGTCTGGATCTGTTTGCTGCCATTGGTGCCCTGCGCCGTGAGAGCGATGAGGAGATCATCAGCCGTTTCGTGAAAGCCTACGCAGAAGCTCCCGACCTTGCCATGAAGATCCTGTTCTTTGCCCGGGACGTGCGCGGCGGTTTGGGTGAACGGCGTGTGTTTCGCGTTATCCTCGCATGGCTTGCCGCAAATGAACCGGCCTCAGTCCGCAAAAACGTGGAGGTAATTGCCGAATACGGGCGTTTTGACGATTTGCTGGCGCTTATGGGTACATCCTGTGAAAAGGATGCGCTTGCCTGTATCAAAAAACAGCTTGCTGCCGACGTTGAGGCGTTGAAAAACGACGGAGATGTGTCTCTGCTCGCCAAGTGGCTGCCTTCTGTCAACGCATCCAATACAGAGACTGTACATAACGGCAAGCGTATTGCCCGTGCTCTTGGCATGGACGATGCGGCCTACCGCAAAATGCTCGTAAAGCTCCGTGCCCATATTCGCATCATCGAGAATCATCTCCGCGAAAAAGACTATACGTTCGACTACGGGAAGCAGCCGTCCAGAGCCATGTTCAAGTATCGCAAAGCATTCCTCCGGAATGACGGGGAGCGGTATCGGGCATTTATGGATAAAGTGTCCTCAGGTGAAGCGAAGCTGCATACCGGCACCCTGACTCCATATGACATCGTCACTCCGTTTTTCAACAATTATGTCACCGAGGCGGAACGCAGCAGCATTGATGCTACGTGGAATGCACAGAAGGACTTCACCGGTAATGAAAACGCTCTCGTCGTTGTGGATGGCTCCGGCTCCATGTATGGTGGATGCAGTCCGCTGCCTGCGGCCGTTGCGCTCTCACTCGGGATCTACTTTGCCGAGCGCAATACGGGAGCTTTTAAAAATCACTTCATCACATTCTCCATGAATCCTCAGCTGGTTGAGATCAAAGGTCGAGACATTCTGGAAAAGGTCCGTTATTGCCATGAATACAACGAGTGCGCCAATACGGATATTCAGAAGGTATTTGAGCTAATCCTCTCCGCCGCGGTCAAAAACAAGGTGCCGCAGAGTAAACTACCAAAAACGCTGTATATCATTTCCGACATGGAGTTTGACGACTGCGCAGAGGGTGCCGAGGCAACAAATTTCGAATATGCCAAGAGCATTTTTGCCGCGCGCGGATACGAATTGCCACGTGTGGTGTTCTGGAATGTGGCCAGCCGTAACAGGCAGCAGCCTGTCACCAAAAATGAACAGGGCGTGGCGTTGGTCTCCGGCTGTACGCCTCGCATCTTTTCCATGCTGCAAAGCGGGACTCTGAGTCCGTACGCATACATGATGGGAATATTGGGAAGTGAGCGGTATCGGCACATAGCAGCATAAGCTCTGCTGTTTAAAGCATCGGCGGAAGGGCAAGCTGAATTTGGCACACCTTTTCGGTTTGACAGGAGGAATCAATATGATTGAAATACAGGGGGCTTACAATACCGCCATTTGTTATACCAATGGGTTGGATAAAACTGCCGCCGGGCAGATTAAGGCGGTCTGCGATCAAGAGGCTTTCTCCGCTTCAAAAATCCGCATCATGCCCGATGTTCATGCAGGTATGGGTTGCACCATTGGCACTACCATGACCATTGCTGACAGGACTGTGCCCGGCATGGTGGGGGTGGATATCGGCTGTGGTATGGAGACGGTACGGTTAGCGGAGCACAATATTGACTTTGAAAAACTGGACTCGCTGATTCGTGCACAAATACCCTGCGGCCGTGCGATCCGTGATACGCCTCATGCGCTGAATGATGAAATTGAGCTTTCCCGGTTGCGCTGCTTTCCCCATGTAAATCTGAACCGTGCCCGGCGCAGCATAGGAACACTGGGCGGCGGCAACCATTTTATCGAAGTGGATCGCGGCGAGCAGGGCGAGCTGTTTCTTGTTGTTCACTCCGGCAGCCGGCATATCGGCAATGAAGTGGCCAAGTACTATCAGGAAGAGGGGTTTCGCGCGCTGTGCGGCAATGCCCGGTTCCAGATAGACGCGGCGATTCGGCAGATGAAAGAGTCCGGCAACACCAAAGAGATTCACAGGACGCTCAAGGAACTTAAAAAACGCCGTGCAATGTTGACGCCAATCCCCAAGGATCTGGCCTATGTGGAAGGCCCGCTTTTCGACGATTATATCCATGATATGCGCATCATCCAGCATTTTGCCGTGCTGAACCGCAAGGCGATGACGGAGGTGATTCTTGGTGGTATGGGGTTGACCCGTGTAGAGGAGTTTACCACCATTCATAATTACATCGATACAGACGCCATGATATTGCGCAAGGGTGCGGTTTCCGCAAAGCTGGGTGAGAAGCTGCTGATCCCCATTAATATGCGCGACGGCGCACTCATCTGTATTGGGCGAGGCAATGAGGAATGGAATTGCTCCGCCCCCCACGGCGCCGGCCGGCTTATGAGCCGCAGGGACGCCTTTGCCGCTCTGTCAATGGATGAATACAGAGCTGAGATGGACGGCATTTTCACCACCTGTGTCGTGCCGGATACGCTTGACGAATCACCAATGGCCTATAAGTGCATCGATGAAATCGTTGCACAGATCGGACCAACCGTCGATATTGTCGAGCGAATTAAACCAATTTATAATTTCAAAGCGTCTGAGTAAATGTAGAATCGCTTGATGGCCTTTGCAAACATCAGCATTTATTTTCATGCGATGGATGCCGCCTTTCGATATGATTTCACCACATTCACGTTTATCTTGCTTTCATCTCGGTCTGTTCGCTGGCCATTGAATTGCTCGCTCAGAACAGATATTGCCGTGAGACGGTGGTGAAAAATGAAGCAATTCCCGTTGCTGTTCTTTCTGTCTTGTTTATCCCTATGCGTAAAACAGAACCACAAAACCATGCGCCGCGGATTTGTTCCGCGGCGCATGGTTTTGTGGTGTTAATTTTCCGAAAGCATTACCATCTGTAAATTTCAGCTCGGTCTTCCGTGTATCCATAAAAGCTTTATCAAGCGGGTCGTTCGGAAAATCTTCGATTGCCGCATGGCTTCCTTTTCGATAGGCTGCATTCATATTGGTTGCTTTTCCGCCGGTCAGGAAGTAGGATTGAAACGCTTCCGGAATCCTTCCTCAATAGCAGAAACTTAATTCATACCGTTCTGCGACTTTTTCTGGCGCATCGCTTTTCACAAAATTGCTGAACAGATTCCTCTCAAGGAGATTTTCTATTGACACGCCTATTTCGTTTTCAAACCGATAAAATTGATATCGGCTTTTCCATATTCAGCGGTTTCGACGGTCTCTCTTTTAGGAATACCGTATTTTCGTTTAGTTGTTCTCAGGTCATGCCAATTTCTGAAACGATTTCATTAGGCTCGTAAACCTTACTTTGGGGGTTGTTGCAGACACTGAAAGAAAAAAGACAAAACATTAAAAAACAAACGCAATTTGTCTTTTCAGCTTATGTACCTTTGAGGACAAAATAATGTTTTGTCCAATTGAATGAACACATCGCAAAATACAAAGTGTGGAACGGCACAACGGGAAATATTTTGTACTTTAAGGTTGCCGGCAATAAGCTCAGGAGCATAGTTATACGGAAGAAGCTTAGAGTGTTCACCATTGTTGGAATGCTCGCAGGGCCTATGTGCAGCCAGCTATTTGGACCTCGATATGTCTGGGTGAAGATTTGGTTCCGCAAATTTTTTTAAGCGATATGTCTACATCAAAGGGGAAAAAGCGCACCATTTCCGGGTAGAGCCGGAATATAGGGTTGCATTGGAATCTGTTCTCCTCTGAGCGAAGATTTTCAAGGGTAAAGGCGAGCGGAGCTTTGCGATTCGGCCTACTGCTTTGGACGCTACACGATAGCGCTACCCGAAAGCACGGAAAAATGGACAGTGGATTTCACAGTGAGCCGTTGTGTACAGACAGCACGATTTCACTGCAAAAATGTGAATTTGACACATGGCATCTCGGGTTGCTTTCCGAGAGATGAGTGCAGGCGTGGCGTACAGGGCGCGTACTTATCCCGCTTCTGCGCCGACCGATTGGATGAATTAACCAGCGGCGTGCCAACCGGCGGAGAGAGTAAAACAGCTTTGCTGCGGCATCTGGAGCGGCCGAATAAATGCGCTGCAAATTGAGTTACAACAGGGCGATACAATGCGCAGTACAGGATAGCCGTAGCACCGTGGCGGGAAGGGAATCCCATAGCCTACACGAGATAAACAGGTGAAAGAAATACTACTCGCGGCTGCGCCGCTAATGGTTGTGTTCATAGGTTGGGGCGTATAACAGCCAGCCTTCTGCAGTGAAGCTGGACTGATTGGATGACAGAGATAAATACGCCTGCGGGTCTGCCAGAAAATCGTCGACTACTCCTGGTAGGTGAATCGGCTCCAGTTTCTCCTGGTTGCACAGTGAAACAAGCTGTTCTACCAATAAACGGTTGGATGAAATATGTTCCACTAAAAAAGCTCCATATCGTATACCATAACTTTGAAATGTATTGTCGTCCACAGAACAGGTCCCAGTTGTCGTTTCATAGTTCATGATTGCACCTAATCTCTTCATTTTGTGAATAAAAAACCTGCAGGCGAAAAGCTTGCAGGCTGACAGGCATAACAAAAAGACACTGCTTAAAGTCAGTGTTACTTAGTGTTGCAACTGGCTGTCATGTCAAAGGACGAAGACCCTATAGCTTTGCGTCGCCGATTTTCATCGGTTTTGCTAAATATTTGAATCGCTATTAAAATATCATGTTTTGCTGTGATTGTCAACCAAAAAAACCAAAAAATTCCAAATTCGCTTTTGACAATTTGCCGGTTTTAACAAGAAAAAACAAGAATTCCTATTAAAATAATCGGCAATAAAAGATGCCGCGAAAGGTAGAAAACGCAGGAACGGCAGGCTTTTTGGATAATGGATTAAAATGGTAGACGAAATGATGTTCATTCTTTTTAAATCGTTCAAAAAATTTTTTTAAAAATGACCGGTTCTTGCCCCAAAATGGATGGTATAGCCGCAAAGACTGCCGCTGTGCTTAGTCAATTATAGATTCCTGAAACCAAAATTTTATCGTACTGCTTGGATAAAGTGCCGTGTCTGCAAAATATTTTTGCTGGGCAAAAAATTTCTCCTTTTTTTGACGGTACAACGCAGGCGATGGCTTTTATTTTGGTTGATTGTCCGGGAACCACGTGATAAGATAAGAAAAAAGGAGGTTTGAAATATGAAGCTGGACGTTTACTTTGATTATGCCTGCCCGTACTGTTACCGAGGGCATCAAAATTTACTGGAATTGTTGAAGCGGCATCCGGAGGTGGAGGTTGCGTGGAAGCCGTGCGAGGCGCACCCGCGGCCGGAATCGGCTGCTATCCACAGCGATAAGGCGATTGAAGGGATGTACTTTGTAGAAGAAAAGGGCGGAGACCTGCTCCGATACCATGCGGCGGTCTATTGTGCGATGTTTGAAGCGAACCAGGATATTTCAGATTTTACGGTGCTGAAAGCTTGTGCCGCTGAAGCAGGCGTAGATGAAACTTCTTTTTGTACGGCGCTGCAAGAGGGGCGATATGCACAAAAGGTTTTGGCTGGCAACCGTGACGCATGGGGAGACAAAGGATTTGACGCGGTACCAAGCTATGTGAGCGGCGGGCGGTCCATCGGCTCCCGGAATGGCGTGATGGTCACCCAAGAGGAGTTGGAGCGGTTTTTATCCGAACAAGGATAAAATAAGCCGCTGTCAATAGCTGGGAGCGGGGTTTGCTTAGGCAACGGTATGTTGTTTTTGGAAGCTGCCGAAAAACCAGTGCAGGGCGTTGCGGCGGATGGAACGAGTATTGGAACAAATGTCAGAATCCAGCGTGTAATTTGCTGACGAGTAAGGGGGAGGACGATGACAACAGCGGGCTACAACAAATGCGCAGACTGGTTTTACGCGCACCCTGGCTGGCTCCGAATGCTGCGGGGCGGCTGCCGGCTTCTGCCATTGCTTTTGTATGCTGGCTATCCGGTTTTGCTGTTGGTATTGGCGCTCAGCCGGGATATTCGCTTTTGGAAGGTGCTGTGGATTCCGGCAGCGGTTTTTGTATTGGTGACGGTGCTGCGCAAAGTGATTAATGCCAGGCGGCCCTATGAGGTATTAGAGATCGAACCATTGGTACACAAAGAAAAAAAGGGCGAGTCCTTTCCGAGCCGGCATGTGGCTTCAGCGGTGATTCTGGCGGTGGCGTTTTGGTATATCTGCCCGCCCGCAGGAATTGCGGCTGGGCTTATTGCCCTGCTTCTTGCGGTGCTGCGCCCCATTGCGGGGGTGCATTTCCCGCGGGATGTCCTTGCGGCGGCAGTAATCAGCCTTGCGCTGGGAATCCCGGCGTTTGTCTGGCTGCCTTTCTGAAAGGAGATTGGGATATGGATGCTTTTTTGCTGATGGGCCGGTCCAATATGGCGGGAAGAGGCAAGACTTCCGAGGTGCTCCCCATTCGCGATGCGCGTATCTTTATGCTCCGCAACGGGCGCTGGCAGCCAATGACGGAGCCAATCCACTGGGACCGGCCTTTTGCGGGCGTTGGGCTGGCGGCGAGCTTTGCGGAGGAATACGTCAAGGCGTTCAAAGGTGAGGCCGGGTTAATTCCCTGTGCGGACGGCGGCACCAAAATAGAGGAATGGCAGCCGGGAGAGATCCACTACGATCATGCGGTTATGCAGACAAAGCTTGCCCTGCGCACCAGCCGTTTGTGCGGCGTACCGTGGCACCAGGGAGAAAGCGACAGCGACCGGCTGTGGACACCGGGACTTACACGGTTTTGGGACCTGTTTCACGCGCCGGAATGGGATTTGGCGCTGTACCATACGCCGGTGGTGCTGGGTGAGCTGGGCGGTTTTCTCCAGGATTACCCGGAGGGAGCAGACCATTATGAAGCGGTCAATGCGGCGCTTCAGTGGATTGCGGCGTCAAGGGAAAACCTTTGGCCTTGCCTCTGTGGCTGAGCTTGGGGCAAAACCGAACAATCTGCATTTCAACGCGGCTTCCCAACATGTGTTTGGGCGGCGTTATTTTGCGGAATACAGACGGCTGTTGAAACGGTAAGAAAAATAAAAAAGGCCGATGGCATGCCATCGGCCTTTTTATTGCATATTGGTGCGCCGGCTCCCAGGGCGTGCGGGTCAGAGGTTTGCACAGGCGGCGGATCGAAAGAGCTGAAACAAAACAGCGCCGCAAAATACTGGGTATGTCCAGCGTATTGCCGCTGTTTTGGAAGAAAGCGGTATCGGCGGTTAGGCTCCGGCGCGTTTTTTGTTGTAAAAAAACATGAGCACTGAGATACCGCAAATAATCCCATAACCGATAAAACTGAGCAGATCCGGCACCTGGCCGAACAGAAAAAATCCGGTGAGAGCGGCAAACAGCACCTGGGTGTAGTCAAAGACCGAAATATCCCGGGCAGGCGCAAAGGAATAGGCTGCCGTGACCGAGAACTGCCCGCCTGCTGCGGCAAGCCCTGCCAGGAGCAGAAAGCCAAGCTGTTCCAATGACATGGGGTGGTAATCGAACAGCAGAAACGGCAGCAGGACGGCACAGGAAAAGGCCGAGAAGAAAAAGACGATGAAAGGGCCGCGTTCGCCGTGTTTGCTCAGGTAACGCACAGTGGTATAAGCGGTTCCAGCTCCAAGCGCACCGAGAAGGCCGATCAACGCAGGGACAAGATCGGCAAACCCGGCGCCGCTTGGCTTAATGATGAGCAGGCTCCCGGCAAAGGCGGCCAGCACCGCACAAAGCTGGAAGGGACGGATCCGTTCCTTCAGCAGAAAAAACGAGGCAATGACAGCAAAAAATGGACCGAGCTTGCTGAGCATGGTGGCGTCGGAAAGCAGCAGATGGTCAACGGCGTAAAAATTCCCCAGTACTCCAATGGTGCCGAGCGCCGAACGCAGCAACAGAAATTTTAGGTTTTGGCGCTGGAAGTGGAACCCGCCGCCGGATTTCAGCAGTACAATGACGGCAAAGACAAGTGCAACCAGGTTGCGGAAAAAGCTCTTTTGGGTAGAAGGAAGCTCCCCGGAGAGCCGTACGAAGGTGTTCATAAGCGAAAAGCAGAAGGCGGAGGAGAGAATGCAAAGAATCCCTTTGGTTTTTTGGTTCATGGGCACCCCCAAAATGAAAAGAATAAAAAAATCATACCACCAATGGCACTCCGCCGCAAGCCCCGGAGCTGTTTTGGGGTGAACATCCATGCGCCTGTGCCGAAAAAAGGGGTAGTTCGGGAAATGTAAGCTCCGCTCGACAGGCCCGATATGGGGGTATGGGCAGAAAAAAGCCAGCCGGATGATTCCGGCTGGCTTTTAGGAACAATCATGCGTAGACCACAACGCCTTTATTTGCACGGTCGGTCTTGCCTTCTGCCGCGGCGTAGCCCAAAGCGGCGCATCCACAGACCTGGTGATCCGCCGGAACACCGAATTCGGTGAGAACCGCGTGAACCCCTGCGTCAAAGCAGGTGTCGGTAAGCTGGTTAATCCAAACCGAGGCGACACCAAAATCGTGCGCTGCAAGGAAGATGTTTTCCAGCGCGCAGGAGCAGTCTGCCATGGCGTGAGAATAATCTTTCGGCGCGGAAACAATGACAAGGCAGGGCGCGCCGTAAAAGCGGTGGTAATCCGGGTTGCCGAGAGCGGCGGCGACTGCCTTTTGCAGTTTGGCCAGTTTTTCGGCGTCCTGCACCACGGTGAACTGCCAGTTCTGGGTGTTGTTTGCGCTGGGCGCATATAAGCCGGCGTTCAGGATTTCTTCAAGGGTTTGCTTGGCTACCGGCGTGTCCCGATAGGCACGGGTGCTTCTGCGTGTTTTGATGTTTTCAAGTACTTGGCTCATTTGTATTTTCCTCCTTTTGGTGGATGGGGCAAACTTACAGGTTCAGAATAGCACTGCAGGGTGAAAAAATCAAGGGAATCCTGGAGCGCGGCTCGGAATTCGCGGCGGGCCACCCCTCCGAAAAAAAAGAACCGGCGTATCGCGATTCAAACACATTGAAAAAAAGGCTTTCTTCCAAAAAGAATGATGGCGTTTCCCCCGTGCGGTGGTATAATGAAATCAAGAGATGCCGCAATTATGGACGGTGCTTCCGGCAAAAGCGCGCGGTTGTATGCGGCGGTACGGAGAGGATGGGCGCAATGGCGGAAACATTACAGCAGATAATTGATACATCGCAACGGATTGTCTTTTTCGGCGGGGCAGGCGTTTCCAAGGAAAGCGGCATCCCGGATTTCCGCAGTCCGGACGGGCTTTATCATCAGCGGTATGATTATCCGCCCGAGACCATTCTCAGCCGCCGCTTTTTTGAGCGGGACTCAGAGACCTTTTACCGCTTTTACCGGGAAAAGATGCTTTGGCTGGACGCACAGCCGAACGCCGCTCACCACAAGCTGGCCGAGATGGAGCGGGTGGGAAAATTAACGGCGGTGGTGACCCAGAACATTGACGGGCTGCACCAGAGAGCGGGAAGCCGAAAGGTGCTGGAGCTGCATGGTTCGGTGCACCGCAATGCCTGTATGCGCTGCGGAAAGGGTTATCCGGTGGAGTTTATCCGGGACAGCGCCGGGGTGCCCCGCTGCAGCTGCGGGGGAATTGTCAAGCCGGAGGTTGTTCTTTATGAGGAGCCGCTGGATGAGACGGTGGTGCGGGAGGCAATACAGTGTATCTCCGGGGCGGATACTATGATTGTGGCGGGAACCTCGCTGACCGTCTGGCCCGCCGCCGGTATGCTGCAATATTTTCATGGACGGCGGCTGGTGGTCATTAATTTGGAGGCAACCTCGGCGGACAATAGGGCTGATTTGGTGCTGCGCGAGCCGGTGGGCCAAATGATGCAGGCGCTCGTGCTGTAAAAATGGGTTTAGTCAGAAAAATTTTTTCAGCACCTCCATGGCTGAATTGACCAAGCGTTCACAGAATGTTATAATGATATAAATATTTTTTTCATATTGTGACTGGCAATTTTGATGCTTCAGCGGGCGAAAGGAGGGACGGCGGATGGAGAAGCGAAATCAGGATGCTGAAAAAGCATTCCGTGGTTTTATTGAGGCTTATCTTGTAAAGCGGGATGCGGCCGAAACCCTTGCCTTTTTTGCGGAGGATGCACTGTACGCGGGAACGGGTCTGACGGGCACAACCGATGCGTTCGGTGCGGTGGCGGAAGCGGAGATAGCGGCTGATCCGGCGGGCTACCATGTGACTTGGAACCGGCTGGAGTCGCGCGCCCTTTGCGCGGACTACGCCGATGTATATGCGGAGCTCACAGCAGAGCGGGATGGGATACGCTTTCATTTGGAGCTGACGGCGTCCCTGGTGGCGCAGGAGGGCCGCTATTATATTGTACTGCTGCATTCGTCTGCGCCCGGGGATGAGGCGCTCTCTGACCATTATTCCGGTGGTGTTGAACGCCGGATGCAGGAGCGGGTCAAAAATGAGGCGCTCCGGCTGCTCAACGAAACGGTGGCCGGCGGGTTGATGGGGGTATATCTGGAGCCCGGTTATCCGCTTTACTTTATCAATGAGCAAATGCTGCGGTATCTTGGCTACACCTACGATGAATTTATGGAGGCAACCGGCGGGTATGTGCAGGCCTGTATTGTAGCCGAGGATTACGACGGCATGAACCGGCAGTTGGAGTCCTGCCTGAAAGCAGGAGACGATTACGATGTACGTTACCGCCTGCGTAAAAAAGACGGCACCGCCATTTGGGTGGTGGAGCGTGGCCGGCGGGTACGGGTCGGGGCGGATCACCGTGAAGCTGCGGTGAGCGTCTGCATTGATGTGACCGAAATGGTGGAGCTTCAGCAGCAGGTGACAGAAAAGGCGGCGGTTTTAGCGGACAAAAACCGGGAGCTGGAGGAATTGACCGACAAGATCCCCAGCGGCGTTCAGAAATGCCGTGTGGATGGCAGCGGTAGTTTTGTCTACCTTTCTTCGGGCTTTTTGAAGATCACCGGCTACACCCATGAAGAAATTCGCACACTGTACCATGACAGTATGTTTGAAATGGTGGCGGAGCAGGACCGGGAACGGGTGCGGGAAGAATTTGCAAAGCAGGCGGCTAATAACGAAAAACTGGCTTTGGAGTACCGCATTTGCCACAAGGGCCCCGGGGAGCTTTGGGTGTTTAACCGCGGGGAAATAGCGGAGGAAAACGGCGAGCTGTTTTTTTACTGCGTCGTCCTTGATGTAACCGACGTGCATGAATTAAAGTGGTTTTATAAGCATCTTCTGGATTCCCTGCCGACAGCGCTGGTGATCCTCGATGAAGAACGGCGGCTGACCTTGATCAACCAAAGTGCGGAAAAGCTGTTTCATATCCGGGCGGAAGACTACCTTGGCAAGACGGATCAATTTGGAGAAGACGCTCTGGATCCCACAGGGGGAACCACACAGGAGCGGTACTATTTGCAGGAAGGCCGGCGCTGGAAGCTGGTGCACATCCCGATGTTTGACGATGAGGGTGCAAACCGGGGATGCATCTGCGCTTTTACCGATGTGACCGAGCTGGAAACGCTCAACGCCACCTTACAGTTTTTGAATGACAATGCGCCGGGTGGGATTTGTGAGGTCAAGCTCAATGGATCTTTTACCCTGATTTTTGCAAACGAGGCGTTTTATCACATTTTGGGCTATACGCCGGCTCAGCTGCGTGAGGAGCTGGATAACAAGCTGATTTTACTCACCCATCCGGATGATGTTGATCTGTTTCAGGCGGTTATTCAAAACGCGCGTGAGAGCGGGCAAAAGAATTTTGAATATGAAAAGCGAGTGCGCCGGCGGGACGGTTCGGTGATTTGGCTGCTGGTTCGTGGGGCGTTTACCAAAAATGCCGGGGAAACGGTATTGAGCTGCATTGTCATTGATACGACCGAGCGCCACGCGCTGACCGAGAAATTGCAGATGAACGAGGAGCGCCTACGGGTTGCTCTGGAGCAGACATCCAACGTCATATTTGATTACGATCTGAAACGCGGTGTGATTGAACACCCGGAACGATCGGTTGCCCTTTACGGGCTGCCGCCGGTTATTACCAATGTACCGGCCTCTTTTGTGGAGCAAAAGGTTTGTTTTGAAGAGGATGTTCCCCAATTCATTGCCATGTATGAGAAAATACAAAAAGGGGAACCGCATGCCTCCTGCGTAGTCCGGGTTCATGTGGCAGACGGAGAGTATATATGGAACCGTGTTTCTTTGACCACTCTTTACGACCGGGACGGCTTGCCGGTGCGGGCCATTGGAGTGGCGGAGGATATCACAAGACAAAAGAGGGCGGAGCTCCTTTACCGGCAGGAGGAACAGTACCGCAGCGCCATGCTCTCCGAAGCGCTGCTGACCTATGAAATTGACCTGACCCAGAACCGTTTGTATGTGGACAAGGACGAGTGGGTTCACAGGTCCGGAACGGAACCGGCGCAGTCCTACTCCAAGTCGTTGGAGGCGGTGTGCGGACAGGTCGTTTTTCCCGAGGACCGCAAAAGCGTGCTGGAGCGGTTTGGCCGTGAAAATCTGATGGCGGCCTTTGCTCACGGGGAGACCGAGCTCCATTTTGAGTACCGGCTGAAGATGGAGGGCGGGGTTTACCGCTGGGTCAGCAAAACAATGCACCTGCTGGAGGACCCGGAAACCGGCAATTTAAAAGGCTTTACCTATTTAAAAGACATAGACGCACAAAAGCGCGAAGAGCTGGCGCTGAAATTCCGTTCGGAGCGGGATGCTCTGACCGGGCTGTGCAACAAAGCGTTTGCCGAAAAGCAGACACGGGACGCTTTGCTGGACGTGGGTGAGGACCGTTTTCATGCTCTGATGATTGTGGACTCGGATAACTTTAAGCAGGTCAACGACACCTATGGGCATATGTTGGGTGACCAGGTGCTGCGGGAGTGTTCCCGCCGCATACGCTACCTGTTTCGAGATGACGATGTGGTGGGGCGGATTGGCGGAGATGAATTCTTGGTTTGTCTCCGTAACATTTCCACCGCCCAGGTTGCAGCGGATAAGGCCGCGGGAATCTGTGAGGCTTTCCGGGAGAAATTCCGCTTTGGCGAAAAGCTGATAACGCTTTCCAGCAGTGTAGGCGTTGCACTGTTCCCGCAGGACGGCGAAACCTTTGAGGAGCTGTATGAGCGTGCCGATTTGGCGCTTTACGAGGCAAAGCGCTGTGGTAAAAACAATTACTGCTTTTATGAAGAGGAACTCTCCAAAGAAGGCCAGAAATTGCATGCAGAACAGTGGGAGCCGCTGGAGCAGTCGGAAACCAGACAAAAAGGAATACGAGGCGGATATAGGCACAGGTTGCCGGTTCTGCCTGGTCAGCGACGGAAAACCTATACGGCGGTTTCTGTCCTAATGCTGACCGCCTTGCTCAGTATTGCGGCGCTTTGTATTGGCTATCTGGCTTATTTTGACCAGATGATCCGGCAGGAAAACCGGGAATACCTGCGTGAGGCGTCCGGCCAGGTAATGTCCAATGTCACGCAAATGGTACAGTCCAACCATGTCCAAATGGAGTCACTTGCGGCGGATATTAACAGCGGTGCGGTGAATACTATGCCCGAGGCGTTGGAATTGATGCGGAAAGAGAAGGGCATTTGGGGCTATTCTTACCTGGCTTTGATGGATCAGGATGGAAATTTAATTGCCACCGATTTGGATTTTAATCTTGAACCGTTTCGAGAAGATTTTGAAAAACTATCCGCTTCCGGGGAAGAAAATGCAGATTTGCTGTATAGCGAGGATTTAAAGACACAATTCTTGGCCTTTTTTATGCCGGTAGAGGAAAAACAACTGGATGGTCTTGGGATTAAGGCGGTTGTCGCCTGCTACGACCTGAACAATTTAAGGTTTGGCCCCTTGAACGATGTTGGCTATACCTACCTGGTTCACGGCGATGGAACCATTCTGCTGAACTCTGATAGTGTAGGAGCGCTGCCGGGTGAGAACTTGTTCAGTGCGCTTGACGGTGTACAGCTCAACAGCGATTACAATACGCGCCAAATTAGAATTGATTTTCAGCTGCGAAACCCCGGTTTTCTGGAATACAACGATGGTTCCGCTGAAAAATACCTGCTTTACGTCCCAATGGGGCTTAACGATTGGTATTTGGTGACGGTTGTACCGGCGGAAACCATTGGGGACAATACCCGGGCGTTGTTCCACTTCACCATTCTGGTGGTTGTATTAATTGCTGTGCTTTTTTCAGCGGTTCTTCTCCTGTTCCTGGTGGTTCAGATGTATAACCGCCGGCGTCTGGAGCATATTGCCTTTGTTGACCCGGTGACGGGAGGAAACAACAAGCGCCGGTTCGAATAAATTGCAGCCGGTTACCTGCGTGAGCATAAGAACCCCTATGTGTTGATTTATTCCAATATTGACCGCTTCAAACTGCTCAATGACCGGTTTGGACGGGAGGCGGGAGACGAGGTGCTCCAGAAGACGCAGAAAATCATTGCGGATTCGTTGGAAAGGCGGGAGACCTGCGGCCGCTTAATGGCGGATAATTTCGGCATTCTCATGCGTTATTCCTCTATGGAAACACTGGAACGGCGGCTGCTTGCCATCAACCGGCAGGTTTTCGAACTGATGAACCGGCAGAAGGTCCGTTTTGACGTGGTGATGTCCTACGGCGTCTATTTTCCGGACGATCCTGACGAGGATATCATTACCATGATGGACAAGGCAAATTTGGCGCGCAAGCTGATTCCGCAACATTCCCAGCGTTTGCCATATGCGGTGTACGACGAGCAGATTCGGCACCGGATGCTGCGGGAAAAGGAGCTGGAAGACAAAATGTATGCGGCCCTGCTGCGGCACGAGTTTGTTGTTTTCCTTCAGCCGAAAATTGCCCTTTGCGATGAAAGCCTTGCCGGCGCTGAGGCACTGGTGCGGTGGAATGACCCGGAAGAAGGGCTGATTGGCCCCAACGACTTTATCCCGTTGTTTGAGAAAAACGGCTTTGTGGTGCAGATTGATTTGTATGTTTTTGAACAGGTCTGCCGGCTGATTCGCCGCTGGCTGGACAACGGCGTTGTGCCGGTGCCGGTTTCGGTCAATCTCTCCCGTGCGATCCTTGAGGTGCCGGATTTTCTGGACAACTACCGCAGGCTGCTCGTGCGGTATGACATTCCGCCGCAGTATTTGGAGTTCGAGTTTACCGAGACGCTGGTGTATGAGAATTTTTCGGTGCTGTCCAAATGCATCGACGAAATTCACGCAATGGGGTGCACCTGCTCTATGGACGACTTTGGAAGCGGCTATTCCTCGCTGAATCTGCTGAGCAATGTTTCAGTAGACGTGCTCAAGCTGGATCGGGCCTTTTTTGAAGCGGACGGAGACTGTTGCCAACGGGGAAACAACATTGTGGAAGGCGTTATGGCAATTGCCAAAAGCCTGCATTTGAGAACCGTCTCCGAGGGTATTGAGGACAAACGGCAGGTGGAATTTTTAAAGAGCATAGGCTGCGATATGGTGCAGGGTTATGTGTTTTCAAAACCTTTGCCGCCGGAAGAATTTGAGCAGCGCTATTTTAACCGGCGCATGGATAAAATGTAAAAAGGGGAACGGTGTTGAAAGGAACAGTGACCGAGCTTGCACTGGGGAAACGGCGGCTCACGGTTTACCGGCCGCCGGCCTGTAAAGCAGCGGCTGCAAACGGTTCCGTGGCATATTTGCTGGCGGGCGAGAATTTTGCGGCGAATCTCCCACAGGTTGCAGAGGCGTTGGAGCCTGCGTTTGACAGGGAACTTCCTCCTTTTTTTCTGGTGCTGGTGCCGCCGCTTGACTGGAACGATGATTTTACCCCCTGGCCCGCGCCGCGGCTGCCTGGCCGGGAGGCGGATTTCAGGGGCGGTGCGCCGGAATTTTTGAGCTTTTTGGTTACAGAAGCTCAGACGGCTGTGCAGCGAGCGTTTGACATTCGGCCTGTGCCGGAACGAACGGCGCTGCTGGGCTATTCGCTCGGTGGTTTGACAGCGGCCTTTTCGCTTTTTACAACCGGCGCCTTCGGCCGAGTTGGGAGTCTTTCTGGTTCGCTTTGGTACGAGGGCTTTTTGGATTACGCAGAAAGCCGCCCTTTGTGCCGTACCGACGTTCGGGTTTACCTTTCTCTGGGGAAACGCGAAGAGCACACCCGCAACCCGGTGATGGCCCAGGTGGGGGACTGTACCCGCCGGCTGGAAAAACGGCTCGCTGCGCAGCTTGATACGCCGGGACAGGTTCGGCTGGAGTGGAACCAAGGCGGGCATTTTCATCAGGTGCCGGAGCGGTTTGCCAAAGCGCTGCGCTGGCTGATGGCAGAGGAGAAAGAGAAATGATTGCATTTTTATCCCCGGCGCGGAACATGGCGGTGACGCCGGATTGTGGCTATGAACCGCAGAAACCGCTTTTTCTGGAGCAGACGGCCGAACTTGCGGGCGAACTGAAAAAGCTGCAGGCATGGGAATTTGAGGCGCTGCTGGAGCTGAGCCCGGCGCTGGCGCTGGAGGTGTTTGCACGGTACCAGGATTTTGACCCGTCCCGTCCCGGTACTCCTGCTCTGCTTTCCTATAAAGGGCTTGCTTACCAGTATCTGGATGCTCAGAGCTTTACCCCGGAACAGATGGCTTACGCGCATGAACACCTGCGGGTGATGAGCGCCTTTTATGGGATGCTCCGCCCGTTAGACGGTATTCAGCCCTACCGGCTGGGAATGGACCGCAAGCTCAAAATAGCCGGGCAAACACTCTATCGATTTTGGGGCGACCGGATTTATCACGGCTTGTTTGACGCCGGGGAGATTGTGGTCAACCTTGCCTCTGCCGAGTACAGCCAGATGGTCACGCCGTTTTTACAGCGCAGTGACCGTATGGTGACCTGTAAATTCGTGCGCCGCCGGCGTCAGAAACTATTGGCCTTTCCATCCTATTCCAAGATGGCGCGCGGTAAAATGGCCCGGTTTATTGTGGAAGAGCGGATTGAGGACCCGGAACAGCTTAAGGCGTTTGACTGGAACGGCTATTTTTATTCAGAGGCTCATTCCACCCCAAACCACTATATTTTCATTGGGGAAAACTGATGGAGTACACGAGCTGGAACCTTTGGCATGGCTGCCACAAGCTGAGCCCCGGCTGCCAAAACTGTTATGTTTACCGCATGGATGCACGGCAGGACCGGGACAGTTCATTGGTGCACAAGACTGCAAGCTTTGACCTGCCGGTGCGCCGGCTGCGGGACGGACGGTATAAAATTCCGCCGGGGACGGTGGTTTACACCTGCTTTACCTCGGATTTTCTGTTGGAGGACGCCGATGCATGGCGCCCGGAGGCCTGGCAGATGATGAAGGAGCGGGAGGATCTTGTATTTCTGTTCATCACCAAGCGGATTGACCGGTTTTTTGACTGCATCCCGCCCGACTGGTGCGATGGTTACCCGAACGTACACATCTGCTGTACGGTGGAAAACCAAAACCGCGCCGATTACCGCCTGCCGATTTTCCGCGCAGCGCCCATCCGGCACAAAAGCATCATCTGTGAACCGCTGTTGGAGGAGATTGATTTAACGCCTTACTTGGGCGAGTGGGTGGAGGAAGTCATTGCAGGCGGGGAGTCCGGGAATGAGGCGCGGGTTTGCGATTATAGCTGGATTCTGGCTCTGCGCACCCAGTGTATGCTGTATGAAGTCCCGTTTACCTTTAAACAGACCGGGGCGCGGTTCCGCAAGGATGGACGGTTGTACCGCATTCAGCGGCCCGATCAGCATAAGCAGGCGCGCAAAGCAGACATTGATTACCAGCCGATACAAAAGACCTCCGGGCCGCTGGACGAAACCAGATAGGCCTGGAGGTCTTTTATATCCTATACAGAGAATTGGCGGTTCACAGCAGGGAAAACCGCGCTGGGATGTACGCATGCGAAGAAATAGGAAAAATCTTTTGGTGGGGGAAAGACGGGCAATGGAGAAGGCGCTGCCATGCTGCGGAGGGGACGGCCGTTCAGACGGACCCTCCTGTCTCCTGAGGCGCTGCTTCGCCTAGGGATTCAGCGGCAGACGCAGCCTACCGCTTCGGCAATCAGCATGGCCTGTGGGAGATCAATGCGGGTATTTTTGAAGTGGATGGACTGCAAATCCACCCCGCTGATGTCCGCGCCGCGCAAGTCTGCCTGTTCCAGATGCGCGCCGGTGAGCACGGCGTGACGGAGGTTGGCTTCACGCAGATCCGCCTTTTTGAGGTTGCAGTTTTGCAGAAAAGCGTGCTCCAGTTTAACGCCCCGTAAGTCCCAGCCGTGCAAATCGCAGTCGTTGAGAATGGTAAAGGAATAATCCCCGCCTTTTATTGAGCAGGCGGTGAGGTCGGCGCCCGCAAAAGTCGCTCCGGTGCATTTGCACTGCTCAAAACCGGCGGCAAAGAGGCTGGCGCCGTGAAATTCGCAGCTTAAAAAGGCACTGGACTGGTGAAAAGAATCGTTGAGGCGGGCAAAGGTGAAGTCGCATTCCTCAAAAAAGCAGTGGGCGGTGTGAAACCCCTGCATCGAAGCGCCTTTAAACCGGCAGCGGATAAAACGCGCTTGTTCCAGGCTGCGGTCGGTAAAATCCAGTTCTGAACAATCCAGGTTCCGGTATTCCTGGTGGTCTTTTGGAAGATCCAATGCTGTTTCATCTCCTTGCAGTTGGTATTTACTACTATAACACGGCGTTATGTAAAATCAAAGTAAAATCCACGAAATATTCTTTACCTGAAGACAGGCTGTGTTATAATGGTAACGAACAGCATTTGCTGTGTAAAAAGGTGCTTTTTAACCAAAGCGCCGCCCCATCCTCCAAAAGGCGGCACAGGAGCCGAAAGATTTGCGGCGGGGACATTCCTGCTTTTTTGAAAGTGCAGGGGTGTCCGGAAATGGAAATCCGTTTTCCCGTTCGTATGTTTTTGGTGTGGCGCGGGGGAGAAATATCCTATGCCCGCTTGGCACAGGGGAAATGCTTTTATGGGGTGAATGAATTGAGAAAGGCTGGGTCTACGATGTAAAAACAAATTTGCCGAACGGTTTTGAGCCGGCAACAGAAGCTCAGAATCCTTTTGAAGCGAATTTCCAAACAATGCACGCAGATTCCGGTTTGGATGGGCGGCGTTCGTTCCCGCCTATTCTACAATCATGATGTAAAAAGCAGGTGAAACGGTGAAAGAACAGATTGAAACGGCAAATGCCCCGGCGGCCATTGGGCCGTATTCGCAGGCTATCCGGTGCGGCGGAACGCTTTATGTTTCGGGCCAAATCCCGGTGAATCCCCAGACAGGGGAGATCCCGGAGGGGATCCGCGCTCAGACGGCGCAGAGCATGGAGAACCTGAAGGCAGTGTTGGAAGCGGCGGGTGCTTCCTTACAGGATGTTGTCAAGTGTACCCTGTTTGTGAAAGACCTGTCTGGTTTTTCGGCAGTCAACGAAGTATATGCCGAATATTTTACCGCCCCGTTTCCCGCGCGTTCCTGTGTAGAGGTTGCGGCCCTGCCCAAAGGAGTGCTGGTTGAAATTGAGGCCATTGCGGCGGTGAACGCACTGTGATGGAGGAGTTTTCCCGCACCGAACTGCTGCTTGGCCCTGAAGCGATGGAACGCCTGCGCCGCGCACAGGTGCTGGTGTTCGGCATTGGCGGGGTGGGTGCTTATGTGGCGGAGGCGCTTGCACGCAGCGGAGTCGGCCGGCTTATCCTAGTCGATCACGACACGGTAAGCCTGTCAAACCTCAACCGTCAGCTCATTGCCACCCACGAGACCGTTGGACGGCGCAAGGTTGACGTCATGAAAGAACGCATTCTCTCCATCAATCCCTCGGCGGAGGTGGAAGCCCGTGCGGAGTTTCTCGCCGAAGAAACGCTTGCTGCCTTTCCGCTTGCCACGTGCGACTATATTGTGGATGCGATTGACACTGTTTCTTCCAAGCTCGCGCTCGCGCAGCGGGCAGAGGCGCTTGGGGTGCCACTCATCAGCTGCATGGGTGCGGGGAATAAGCTGGATCCCTCACAGTTCCGCTTTGCCGATGTTTATGAAACCTCGGTCTGCCCACTGGCGCGGGTCATGCGCCGGGAGCTGAAGGCGCGCGGCGTCAAAAAACTCCGGGTGCTCTATTCCACCGAGCCGCCGCTCAAACCAGCGGTCCCTGAAGCGATGCTCCGGGAAAATCCGGGCAAGCGGCAGCTTCCAGGCAGTGTGGCGTTTGTCCCCTCGGTGGCTGGGTTGATGATCGGCGGAGAAGTGGTCCGAAACCTGATTTCAGGAAATACGGTATGAGAATTTAAAATTTTCCATACACTAGACCAGAGAGACGAATCAGACAGATGAGGTATGGGTATGGAATTCATTATGCAGACCATTCAGGATTATGGACTTATTGCCGTATTTGTGTTAATATTACTAGAGTACGCATGCTTTCCGCTTCCAAGCGAGGTTGTGCTACCCTTTTCCGGGGCGGTTGCGTCGCAAAGCGGTTGGAGCTTTCTTTCCATTTTGCTGTTCAGTATTCTGGCAGGAGTGCTGGGGGCGTTGGTGTGCTACCTCATTGGCTATTTTGGCGGCTACCCGCTGGTGGAAAAAATTAAGAAAAAATTCCCCAAATCCCGTAAGGGGTTGGAAGCCTCGCAGCAGAAGTACGAAAAATATGCGGTGCTTTCGGTAGGGCTGGGGCGGCTCATTCCGCTGTGCCGCACCTACATTTCTTTCATTGCGGGAATTTCACGCCAAAACCTGGGTTCTTACCTTGTGTCAACTGCGGTCGGCGTAGCAATTTGGAACAGTGTGCTGATTGGACTGGGCTTTCTCTTTGCGGAAAATTGGAATATTGTGACGGAATATTACAACGAGTATAAACTTGTTCTGATTCCGGTGCTTGTTGTCGTTGCCGGTTTCTTTGTGGTTCGTTATTTCCTCAAACGCAGAAAAAAGGATATTGCCCCGTAAAGCGGGGTTCATCAAAGGATACTATAAAACAAGGAGAATGTACGAATGGAATTTTTAATCGAAGGCATTGCAGCCCTGTTTACGCCGGACAGCTGGCGAATTTGGGTTATGTTTGTCATCGGCGGGGTTTTGATTTTTCTTGCCATTAAGAAAAACCTGGAGCCCGCACTGCTTTTGCCAATGGGCTTTGGCGCAATTTTAGTCAACCTCCCGTTTTCAGGAGTCATCGATCAGAACCTGGAGGGCATTGGGCCGGTCAAGGGGATTATCGACTGGATGTTTGACATTGGCATTGAAGCTTCGGAAGCGCTGCCGCTGCTGCTGTTCATCGGTATTGGCGCCATGATCGACTTCGGCCCGCTTCTTGCAAACCCCAAGCTGCTGCTGTTTGGCGCGGCGGCGCAGTTCGGTATCTTTTTCACCATTACCATGGCAACGCTGCTTGGCTTTAACCTTATTGACGCCGCTTCCATCGGCATCATCGGCGCAGCGGACGGCCCGACCTCTATCCTCGTTTCCCAGGTACTGGGCAGCAATTACATTGGGCCAATCGCCGTTGCAGCTTATTCCTATATGGCGCTGGTACCGATTATCCAGCCGCTTGCCATCAAGCTCTCGACCACCAAAAAAGAGCGCGCCATTAAAATGGCGTACAACCCGCAGGGCGTTTCCAAAACGACCCGTATCCTGTTCCCGATTATTGTCACCATGATTGCCGGCCTTGTTGCCCCGTCGTCGGTGTCTCTGGTTGGCTTCCTTATGTTCGGCAACCTCATCCGGGAATGCGGCGTGCTGCGTACCATGTCTGAAACCGCGCAGAACCAGCTTGCAAACCTTGTTACACTGGTGCTTGGCATTACCATTGCAGCGAGCATGAAGGCGGAGAACTTCGTCAACGTACAGACCCTGTTCATTATGCTGCTCGGTCTGGTTGCATTTGTGTTTGACACGTTTGCCGGCGTGTTCTTTGCAAAACTGCTCAACCTGTTTTCTAAGAAAAAGATCAACCCGATGGTCGGCGCTGCCGGTATATCCGCTTTCCCGATGTCTGCGCGCGTGGTGCAGAAGATGGGCCTGGAGGCAGATGGCACCAACCACCTGCTGATGCACGCAGTCGGCGCGAATGTTTCCGGGCAGATTGCCTCGGTTATCGCGGGCGGCGTTATCCTCGGCATTGTGCCGGGCATGATTCACTAAGGGGGATGTAGCAATGATTGATATGGATGCTTTGATGGCTTCCCTGAACCTGATGTGGATGGGGATGCTCGCAATTTTTGTTGTCATCATCGTAATCTTTGCGGTAACGCAGATTATGCTGAAAATAACCAACCGGAAAAAAGCGGTTCCGGAGAAAACCGAGAACCCGTAAGACCAGGAGAATTTTATGGTGAGAAAAACAAAGATCATCTGTACGCTTGGTCCCGCTACCGACAACGACAATGTACTCAAGGACCTGATGTTGGAAGGCATGAATGTAGCGCGCTTTAATTTTTCGCATTCCGACCATGCCTATCACAAGAAAAACATGGAACGGGTCAAAAAACTGCGCGAAGAATTGCACCTGCCCATTTCTACCCTGCTGGACACCAAAGGGCCGGAAATCCGCATTGGCAAATTCAAGGACGGTAAGGTGCAGCTCAAAGAGGGCCAGATTTTTACCCTGACCATCAACGACGTTGAAGGAACTGAGAAAGGGTGTTCGGTTCTTTACAAAGACCTGCCGAACGATGTATACCCCGGGGCGACCATTTTGCTGGATGATGGCCTGATTGCCATGACGGTGGTTAGCCTGACCGATACCGACATTGTCTGCCGTGTGCTCAACGACGGCGCGGTCTCCAACAACAAAGGGGTCAATGTGCCGGGGGTCAAACTCTCCATGCCATATATCAGCGAGAAAGACCGCGCGGATATTATTTTTGGCATTGAGAACGACTTTGACTTCATTGCGGCTTCCTTTACCCGCAGCGCAGATGATATTTTGGAAATCCGTAAAATTTTGGATGAATACAACTGTGGCACAATGGACATTATCGCCAAGATTGAAAACACCGAGGGTGTGGATAACCTCGACGCTATTCTGCGGGTTGCAGACGGGATTATGGTTGCGCGCGGCGATATGGGCGTGGAAATTCCGCTGGAAGATGTGCCGGTGCTCCAGAAAATGATGATCAAAAAAGCCTACAATGCGGGCAAGCGGGTTATTACCGCGACCCAAATGCTGGATTCCATGATGAAAAACCCGCGCCCGACCCGTGCGGAGTCTACCGACGTGGCAAACGCCATTTACGACGGCACCAGCGCCATCATGCTGTCCGGTGAGACGGCGGCGGGGCTTCACCCGGTGGAGGCGCTCAAGACCATGGTGCGGATTGCCATCCGCGCTGAGCAGGATATTGATTATATCAAGCGCTTCAAGATGCGCGAATATGACGAAACCCCGGATGTCACCAACGCCATTTCCCATGCGACCTGTACCACGGCGCACGATCTGGGTGCGTCGGCGATCATCACCGTCACCAAATCCGGTAAAACTGCGCGGATGATTTCCAAGTACCGCCCCAATGTGCCGATTATTGGATGCACCACCAGTGCGCCGGTCTGCCGCCAGCTCAACCTTTCCTGGGGTGTGGTTCCGCTCCTGATTGAGGAGGAGAGCAACACCGACGAGCTGTTTGATCATGCGGTGGACGCCGCTGAAAAAACCGGCGTCATCTGCGACGGGGACCTGGTTGTCATTACGGCGGGTGTTCCGCTTGGTATTTCCGGCACCACCAACATGATGAAGGTGCATGTAGTGGGCCATGTGCTCGCTTCCGGGACTGGTATTACCAACAAAACGGCCTGTGCGCGGCTCTGCGTCTGCAAAACAGCGGAGGAGGCCATGGAAAATTTCAGCGATGGGGATATCTTGGTGATCCCGCAGACCTCTAATGCGCTGTTTGATATCATCAAACGCAGTTCGGGCATCATCACCGAGCTGCCTGGTACCAACACTCATGCGGCGATTGCTGGCCTTGCAATGGATCTGCCGGTGCTGGTGGGCGTCGCCAATGCGACCAGCCTGCTCAAAAGCGGTGCTGTTGTCACGCTGGACGCGGAACGGGGCATTGTCTGCTGTAATTCCTAATGGGATTTACGGATGATTCTCATCCATCCTGCTGTGCAGCAGAAAGCTTTGCGATTCTATAAAAAGAACAGGCATTGGAATAGCCCAATGCCTGTTTTTGTTTGCGATTTGGGTGAAGCGAAGGCAAGCCCCTTTAAGTGCCGGCCTGTTTTAAGGCTTTTTACCCTCGTGCCGCCCTCTCAGGGAAGATATGACCTGACTGTTTCGTAGGCTGCCCGGGTGATGGCGTAGCAGACTTCCCCGGAGGGGGATTGCCCGGCCCGCCGGAAGCGTTCAACGGTTTCGGTTTTTGCCATGCGGGATTTTTCCAACACCCGTCCGGATTTTATATTCTCACTCCGGTGAAAGGCTTCAAGACGCAGAAAACCGGTGTGGGCAAAGGTGAAATCGATAACCGCCTCCAGCGCCTCGCCGGCATAGCCGTTTCCCCAAAAATTCTCACCGATACAGTACTCGATTTCGGCGGTGCGGCAATCCTCGTAAACCTTGCAAAATGCAATCTGCCCAATGTTTTTCCCATTTTGCCGTTCAATGATTGCCCAGCGGTAAAAATCCGGGCGTGTATACCGGGCAATCCAGTGTGTGAGAAGCAGTTCCACCTGTTCCGGTGTGGTGTAAACGGGTTCGCCGTATTCTGCCTGCACCTCTGGATTGGCAATCCACCCTGCAAGCATATCGTCGCAGTCATTCTGCTCAAAGGGCCGGAGCAGCAACCGGGTGGTTGCAATCATCTGGGTTCCGCTGTGCCGCATAAAATTCACCGCCGTTTGTAGATTCTTGATAAAGAGAGCGTCATACTGGTTTACGCAGCACCATAAAAAACCGGTGCCAATAGGTTTCAAAATACCCTTGTTGTTCAACCTTTTGCTGCAATTCCAGCAGGGCAGAAAAACAATGTTCAACCGAAAAACCGGGGAATTCCCATGGAATATGACCTGCGTAGTATACAAGGGCGCCAACATCGTAAAAATGGATGGGAAAAACCGTTTCGCCGGATTCCAACAGCTCAAAGCCCAGCGCGGCGAACTGTGTACGTTCACTTTCAAGGCAGAAGCCGGGAAATGGCGCCTGATAGTTGGAAAAAAGTGCCCTGCCAAGCGCCTGATTATTTTCTCCGCCCACCTGTTGGGTCAGAAATACGCCACCCGGTTTGAGCAGACGCAAAATTTCCCCGGCAGTATAAGCTCCATGCCGGTTGTGGATGACATCAAACTGGGCATCGTCAAACGGCAGGGGAACCTCCCGCCCATTGGCGTGGACAACGGTAGCGCCGAGCGGCGCAAGGCGCTTACAGGAGAGATGGTAATTTGGAAGCCATCCTTCGGTGGCACAGGTGTTCTGCATGGGGTGCCCCAGCGAAAGCAGAAATTCACCGCCGCCGGTACCTAGATCAAGCAGACGGTGTTCCGGGGACAGGTATTTCCGTACCAGAGATGGATAATCCCATGGGAGATGTTTCTCGTTCCAACGGCCGTCCAAATGGGAGAAGTCCCAGCCGGAAAAGGTGGCCTGTTCTTCTGCTATCCACTCTTTTTTGTACGTGTGTGCGTTCATAACATGCTCCTTTTTCGGATGCAAAGCGTAGACAGGCATAGGAAAGCGCAATGCACGGCTTTGTCAAAGCCCGGAACATTGCGCCGGGCGATTATCTCAAGTCAGAAACAAAATGGATGTTTCTCCAGACGGTGGTAATGTTACGAGAATACCACAGTTTCCGCAAAAAAGATAGGGCTTTTCAAATGCTCTGTGCGAACCGGATGCCCGCTCCTCATACAGATTGACGAGGATGGAACACCTTCCTGTCGTTTTGTCCATCCGGGGACAGCCGAAGAACCGCCACCGGACCCTCTGCCGGGCTTCCAGCGAGGGATTACAGGTAGGAACAATCTAACAGGTAGGGAGCAGTGCCGCCAAGTCAAATGGGAAAGTCGCCTTGACCGTAGGAGAAAACCGCCTGGAATAGCGCTCAAACCATTCTCAATGCTGCGGAAACCCAACCATGTGATGCAAACAGCCTGTGTTGCCCTTATAGCGCCTTTCCCTCAAAGGCGCAGAGGGCACGGATGTCTTCCATCACGCTGTCAAAGGTGTCCGGGGTAATGGATTGCGCACCGTCGCAAAGCGCTTCCGGCGGATTGGGGTGAACCTCTACCATTAAGCCGTCCGCCCCGGCGACCACAGCGGTTTTGGCAAGGGTGGGCACTAAGGACGCAATGCCGGAGGCGTGGCTTGGATCGACAATGACCGGCAGGTGGGTTTTCTGTTTGAGCAGTGGGATAGCGGAAATATCCAAGGTATTGCGGGTGGCGGTTTCAAAGGTGCGGATGCCGCGTTCGCACAGAATGACGTTCTGGTTCCCGCCTGAGACGATGTATTCGGCACTCATGAGCAGCTCTTCCACCGTGCTGGAAAGGCCGCGCTTGAGGAGGATGGGCTTGTCGCAGTGCCCAAGCTCCGAGAGCATATCAAAGTTCTGCATGTTGCGGGCGCCTACCTGGATGACGTCAACGTCGTCAAACAGCTCGATGTGGCGCAGGCTGGTGAGTTCGCTGACAATGGGCAGGCCGGTTTCTTTTTTGGCCTCCAGCAGCAGTTCAATGCCTTCCGCCTTGAGGCCGCGGAAGGCGTAGGGGGAGGTGCGCGGCTTAAAAGCGCCGCCGCGCAAAAATTTGGCTCCAGCGGCTTTCATTCGTTTGGCGACCCCGATGATCTGCTCCGGGGATTCCACCGAGCAGGGGCCTGCAATCACCCCAAAGGTACCGCCGCCGATGGCGCTGTCCCCTACACCGATGCTGGTGTCATCGCTGTGGAATTTGCGGTTGACCAGCTTGTAGGGTTCCGAAATCCGCTTGACTTCTGCTACAATATCCACCGCCTCCAGCGCCTGCTGGTTGATTTTTGTAATATCTCCCACAATGCCGAATAAGGTGGTAAATTCCCCTTCGCTGAAGTGGATGTCCACCCCTTTGGACTTCAGGGTGGCGAGCAGGGCGTCAACCTTTGGTTTTGGGGAATCCGGTTTGAGTACGACAATCATAATACATGCTCCTTTTTCAAAAAAATAAGCCGGCAACCGGAAACGGTTGTCGGCTTTCAAGGTTTACCTGTTCGTGGATGAAGGTCATCCATTTCCCGATAAATCAGCGCACAACAAACGCCCCGGCTTGCTACAGGCCAGGTAATACCAACGAAAATATCGATTGCTGCGGGTGATTGTAACAGAAAACATTTTGCACCTCGTTTGCTTTAGCGCTTTAAAGTGTATATTTATCATAACAGATCCCAGGCGGTTTGTCAACACCGTCTCCCAGGATTTTTGAACCCCGCAAGAAAGAGCAGGACTATGGAGCCGGAATTCCACGGACGGAAAGGGGAATTCCGGGAAAATACTCTCCGTGCCAGCGTGCGGTCGGCGGTGCTGTTGACGGAACGGCGGTAATGCAGGAAAAAAGTGCATCTATGCCCGCCGGTTCAATCGGCTTTCTTTTCCCGGATGGGCAGGAGCAGATCCAGTTGGATGGAATCCATCCGTTCAGCGCCGCTTTCCAAAAAGGAATAGAGGTTCAGGTGTTCTTCCAGACAGCCGCCCATCCCGAACGGCTCCCGCGGATCGGCGGCGTATTCGGTGCTGGTCTTTATCCAGTCGTCGAGCAGCTGCCATTCCTGGAAATCCCCCATCCTGATGCAGTGCGCGGCATACAGCCCGCCGGGGAAATGCTTTTTCTGGAACGGTTCCGGTACATCAAAATCCTCCGGAATCGTCACCCAGTATTCGTATCCATACCGTTCCCCATTGGCTGGAGAGGGGTTGTTAAAGCCATACATCCGCAGGTCTGGTTTGCGTTTTTGAAGCGCTGTTTCCCGCAGCAGCGACAAAAGCGGCTGGAGCGCGTGTTCCTCGGGGCTTTCACCGAAGAAATGACTGGCAATAACGGTACAGGGCGGCAGGTAGAGGATACGGAGATCCTGCACGGCGGAGAAAGTGGTTTGGTTCATGGCAGACGCCTCCTTTAACAAAACGGAATGGGTTAAAACCTGCATGAGGTTTGACGATTTGCCGTCACAGAGCAGTTCCGGCGAAGGAGGCGAATCCGCGGCGGATTTTAGCTGGTTCATCAGGCTGTGCAGAACCGTACGGACAGAATGCAGTTCAGTCAGTTCCGCATCCAGTGCATGAAGGTTGGCTCCAAGCAGGCCGGCGGCCTCCTCCGGTTCTGTGCTGTCGAAAAGAGCCGCAATTTGCTTGAGCGGGATGCGGAGCTTCCGCAGGACCAAAATTTGCTGTAACCGCCGGACAGAGGCTTCGTCGTACACCCGGTAGGCGTAATCCTCCCGGCGCAGGCTGGGAAGAAGCCCAATCTCCTCATAATAACGGAGCGTTCTTGTGGAAACGCCGCAGATTTTGCTCACTTCGCTGATGGTCATGGTTTTCACGGTTTCCCCTCCTTTTGTTTATTTTAAAGGATTACGTCGCGTCAAAGTCAAGGTTTTTGATCAAGAAAGGCGCTTCTGCAGAAAAAGGGCCTCCACCGGAGGCCCTTTGAGCAGTACAGAGCAGCAATTTGTTATTTCAGCACCTTGTCTGCATAGTTAATGTATTCATCCCAATCGTAAACCGAGAGGCTGTGGCCGCCGCGGCGCAGATGGTAAGCGACGCAGCCGCTTTGATCCACCGTGCCAATGATGGGGTATTTTTCAAGCCCAAGTCCTTTTTTGCCGTACAGCTCGTAGATCTCACCGCAGTATTTGGCGGCAAGGTATTCCGGCTCCGGGCCGGACCAGGTGTCGTCAATGGCGCTCGGTACATAGAGGCAGCGCGGCGCGATGAGCGCAAGAAGCATGTGCTGGTCAAACGGCATGTGCTCTTCGTCATCGCCAAAGGTTTTATAGGTGTCGCAGAACCAGCAGGGGAAGCCCTCGCAGATGTTTTTAATGTGCTCGCCCACCTTGCCGCGGGTAATGGCGGTACCGCCGCAGCCGGATTCATTGCTGCAGACCAGTTTGAACCGCGGATCCGACGCACCGCACCAGAGCGATGCTTTGCCGGTGCGGGAATGGCCAACAATGGCGGCCCTGCTGCTGTCAATCTCCGGAATTTCGGCAACGGCGTCCATCAGGCGGGAAGCGGCCCAGGCCCAGCTCGCAATGGCACCCCAGGTATTGGGTTTGCGCACGCCGTCCGCTTCTTTTACAACCGCGTGCAGTCCGGTGGAAAAGTCGTTGTTGTCATCGGTGCAGATATCGGTATAATAGAAGCGCGCAAGCGCATAGCCGCGGTTCATTAACTTCGGTTTGAACTCGCTGGTAACCTGATAATGGAACTGAATCAGCTCAACCACCGGGCAGGGTTTGCCGGTTTTGGGAACCGAAACATATCCGTCAAAGCTGTGAGAACCAAATTGGGTTTTGGTGGTGACGGTGACAACGTATTCAATGGTTTGGTCGTTTTCTTCCCGTTTCATGGTATGGCTCACGTCCATATCAATGTTCGGAACGCGGCCGTAGACCTTGTCGGCAAAAATGTCGTAAATTTCGCCGCGGCGTTTTGTCTCCCATGCGGAAACGGTGGTGACTTTATTGCCGTCGTTGTCAATAAGGATGGGTGGCAGGTCGGATAATTTTGGTCGGTACATGGTATACACTCCTTTGTTGCTAGGTTGAAATACATGGTTCTACCTGCTAATATACCCTCAATTTCAAACGCCGTCAAGGGGGAGATACAGAACAACCAAAGCGTTTTGAAAAAACTGGCCTGTGTAGCCACGGAAACACGGCGGAACAGAGCGCTTTTTAACGGGAAGAAGCCCCCGGGACAAGATTCCGGGGGCTTCTTTTGATGTATGGAGGCGATTTTTAAACGCTTTATTCGTGGGTGTACTTTTCAGCGAGCTTCACCAGTTCGCGCGCTTCTTCTTCAGTGTCCATCATGCCGAGCAGGAACAGACCTTTGGAGGACAGCTCTTTTAAAAGGGTTTCAAATACATCCAGCTTGTGGTTGTAAATGAGCAGCTTTTTGCCTGCTGCCTGCATTTTTTTGAGAACCGGGATGAATTCGGTTGGCTCCGGCTGGCCGGATACACTGGTCCACTGAATGATGTCAAGGTCGTCGATAGACAGCAGTGAATCGAGGTGGTTAATCTGCTCAATGCCGTCGAAGTGATAAAGCGCCTTGTCAAGATAAGCCGCCTGTGCTTTGAGCTCCGGCATGGCGAATTCGTTGAACATGTCATTGGAGATCATGACCGAGAGATCGCACTGCATCTGGGAGAATTTGCCCGGCGCCCAGATGTTGAGCCAGCCAATGCTGCTGCCGCCCTCGTTGTTTTCCTTGTAAATTTCATAGCATTCGTCGGTGGTGGTTTTGTATGCTTCCAGCAGTTTGGGCATAACGGCGTGGATCCAGTCCGGCGCCATGATGAGATCCATGAGGAAGTTGTTGCCGCCGCGAATGTGTTCCAGCGTGTCAAGATTGCCGGAAATGTCCGGCACCGAGACAAAATAGTCCCCCTTGCTGTGCTCGCAGAAAGCCTTGGTGAGCTCCAGCGTCTTGCGGTAGAGGAAGCTCTCTTTGTCAAAGATCAACGACTCCGGGTCGTCGGTGGTGACGTTTTCCGCCGGGAAGAACCAAATGGAATCCCGGTACTCGGTGCGAATGCCCTTCATGTACCCGGCAAGGCCGGAAGCGCCGAGGTTGGTGAAAATCTGTGGGAAAGCCTCACCGCCATAGTAGGTGTTCTCAAACTGGCTCACATTGCGCTTGATGACGCTCTCGGCGTCGGTCCAGTATTGCTTGCGGCCTTCTTCGGTTTCCGGCAGCGGGAAATCCTTGTAGGTGTGCCCGGTGCGCAGGCCGGTTGCAGCTACACAGCACCGGTCGGTAATTTCACCGTTCCAGAATGCTTCCAGGCGTTTTTTTGCCTGGTCCCAATCGTCTTTGTATTTCATGATATTGCCCCTTTCTGTTGCAAATCTTTGGTTCCGATGCTATGATTATAAAAAAGATGCGCAGAAATTTCATTGATTTTTCGGACAAAAAACAGGAGAAATGCGACATGGTTTACCGCTTTGAGGATGATTTTCTCGAAGATATGACCGGGTACCAGCTCCGGGTAGAGCGGGTGCAGCTGGAACAGGAGTTTGTACGGCACACCCACAGCTTTTCCGAAGTGGTTGTGGTGCTGGGCGGGACGGCGCGCCACATGGTTGGCGAGCAGTCTTACCGGATTGGGGAGGGGGACGTCTTTGTCATCAACGGCCAGACAAGCCACTCCTTTGAACAGGTGGAGCAGCTCAGCATGATCAACTTCAGCTACAACGAGCGCAACCTCCTGTTTGACCGGGAGGAGCTGCGCCAGCTTCCGGGGTTTGCCCCGCTGTTTGTCATGGCGCCGCGTCTGCGGGAAAAAAGCCCCAATGTGGGCATGCTGCACCTTGATCCGCAGGATATGGGCTTTGTGCAGAGCATGGCGGACGGCATCATCCAACAGACCGAGCAGAAATCCCGGGGCTATGAAGCGGTGGTGAAGCTGTTGTTTCAGGCGGCGGTTGCGTTTTTATCCGCCCGGTATGAACAAACACAGGCCACGGCTTCTCAAAATCTTAACGTCATTGCCGCTGCATACGATTATATGGAGCAGAATCTTGCACAGGACTGCACCGTTGCCGGTATGGCGGAAACGCTTCTGGTCTCGCCCCGGCATTTGGAACGGCTGTTCCGGCAGTATTGCCGGGAAACGCCGCTGGAGCATTTGACCGAACTGCGGATGTCCCGTGCGCTGCACGAGCTTTCCCGCACCACCCTGCCGGTCTCTGAAATTGCGGCGGCCTGCGGCTTTGCCGATTCTTCTTACTTCTCCCGCGCCTTCAAAGCGCGGTACCACGTTTCGCCCCGGCGTTACCGGGAACTGACCAGCTTAAAACCCTTTGACTGAAAGGAATGCGGATGAAAACATTGTTTGTCTCGGATTTGGACGGTACCCTGCTGGGACGTGACAGCAGGCTTTCGCCGTATGGCCTGCGCACCCTCAATGAACTCATTGCACAGGGCCTGCCCTTTACCTATGCAACAGCGCGCTCGCTTTCCTCGGCGCGGATGGTCACCAAAGGGCTTGCGGTTCAGTGCCCGGTTGTCACCAACAACGGGGTGTTTATCCGTGACCCGGAGAGCGGGGCGGTGTTGGATTCGGTTGCCTTTGCGCCGGAGGCGCTGCGGGAAATCCGCGCGGCAGTGGAGCAGGCAGGTATTTCCCCGCTGGTTTACTCTCTGGTAAACGGGGAGGAAAAGGTGTTTTGGGTCGCGGGAACTGAGAATGAGGGAATCCGTTATTATTTTGAAAACCGCCGGGGCGACAGGCGGTTTACCCCCGTGGACTCGGCAGACTCCCTTTATCAAGGTGAGATTTTCTATTTCACCTGCATTGGGGAGCGGGAGGAGCTGCTCCCGGTCTACGAATCCCTCTGCCGGGAAAAACAGGTGCGCTGTACTCTCCAGCAGGAGCTGTACCGGGAGGAATACTGGTGCGAGCTGATGCCCGGCAAAGCCTCCAAGGCGGCCGCGGTGCTCCGGCTCAGGGAGCTGCTGCATGCGGAACGGGTGATCGCGTTTGGGGACGCCATCAACGACCTGCCGTTGTTTGAGGCGGCGGACGAAGGGTATGCCGTGGCAAACGCTGTGCCAGAGCTGAAAGAACGGGCGGCCGGGATCATCGCTTCCAACGACGCCGACGGCGTGGTGAAATGGCTTCAGGCGTTTTGGTCCAGGCAAAACGAAGCGTAAGGGGCCAATGTGGAAACAGCGAAATGAACCGGGAACCGCCGCCGGCGATTTCTGCGGATGCGGCGGGGCGGCGCTCTGCGTTTGTCACTCCGAAAGACCTGAGCGGGAAATGCGGGCTTTCCGGTGGCGGTTTATAAGCCGGCTGCGCCGTGTTTATGACAATTCTCGATAGCATAACGGAAAAAAGGACAGCGCCTCCAGAGACGCTGTCCTTTTTGAATGGGTGTTTCGATTGTACCGGACGGAATTTGAAGATCGGGTATTTCAAGCCGCGTGACCGATCATGGGAGGTCTGCCCCCAAATCTCCGGAGTTACAGCGAATGCGCAAAACGCAGCGGCGACTTTTTGCGTTTTCCCGGGTATGAGGGCTGTTAATTCCGGTGCAGCTCCTCAAAATACTGGTGATCCTTTGGGTAATCCTCCTCAATGCCGACAAAGACTGGGCGTTTGCGGAGCAACAGTTCGGTAAAGGCGTTCACCCGGCCGATCTGGTAGGTAAAACGCCGGAGCTGGTCCAGAATGAGATCCAAACGGGTATAGGGGCAGTTTTTCGGCTTCTGAAGCAGGAGATCATCGTCCATTTCATCCAGATACAGGAAAATGCGCGCCTTGACGTCCAGATAATACTCCACAAGCTGGTCTTTGGTGAGCGGCTTGCCGGAATAAGGAAGGTTTAAATCTTCCATGCCCGCGGTATGAAACTCCGGTTCGCGGCGCAGGAAGCCCGGTTCCGGAAACCGGCAGTCAAATTCATAGAGTGCGCTGTAAAGAATCCGCCAGACCGGCACCTCGTTGAGTTCCTCTTCAAACCGGCAGGTAGACAGAGCGACCTGAATGTTGTATAAGGTGAGGTTGGTCTGGTGCGCAATGCGGTCGGTCAGCGGTTTTCGCATGGAATTGCCCTCCTTTTATCGGCTGAGATATTTTAGCACAACCTGCCAGTGCTCCAGCAGCTTGTCCATTGGAAAGCGGCCCTGATTTGCCGGACTGGTGGACGGCAGGTAGATGGACTCCACCCCGGTCTGCGGGAGACAGTACTTTTTATAAAGTGCGGTGGCTTTGGTGCCGGTAGTAAACACCCCGGTGATTGGGCACTGGGCGAGCAGCCAGCCAATGTTATTGACGGTGGGGTTGAGGATGCTGTTGTCATCCGCCCCGCGGATTTCGCAGGAGGCGAGGACGTCCCACAGCGCAATCTGCCTGCGGCGCAGCAGTGCCTCTTTTTCTTCGTTGGTACAGGGGAGCGGCTCGTTTAACAACGCCGCAAGCAGCGGCCAGAACCGGTTTTGCGGATGGCCGTAGTAAAAGCCGTTTTCCCGCGATTTGGGCGAGGGAATGCTTCCCAAAATCAACACGCGGGAGTGTTCATCGAACACCGGTTCAATCCCCTCGTGGGTGACAAACGCCATGCGGCACCGCCTTTCTTGGTTCAAACAGAAAGCGAAATAATGTCGGCCTTCCAGCCGTGAAATGGCACGGACATGAATTTGGTTGTCCGGCATCCCGGTGGGACAGGTTTTGATTTCATTATACCATAAACGGCGCGCAGGCGCCCACAACAAAACCGTGCATTGCCGCGGTTTTGCATGGAACAATGTTCTCGTTGCGGTCAAAATCTTCGATTTTGGGCACCGCAGAGGTTATTATACCATGAACGGCGTGCAGACGCCCACAACAAAACCGTGCATTGCCGCGGTTTTGCATGGAACAATGTTCTCGTTGCGGTCAAAATCTTCGATTTTGGGCACCGCAGAGGTTATTATACCATGAACGGCGTGCAGACGCCCACAACA
>JBMNPF010000002.1:0-257600 GCA_050943475.1 Oscillospiraceae bacterium | reverse complement strand
TTCTGTTCCAATTCTCTCAAAGCTTCCCGTTTGGGCTCGGCGGCCGGGCTTCTCAAACACGAAATGAAAGCGTTGGGATCGCTTATTGTTGATTGCGCTGAACAGAGCAGTGTTGCGGCAGGCGGTGCTTTGGCGGTTGATCGAACCAAATTTTCGGATTTGGTCACTGCCAGAATATTGGCTCACCCCAACATTCAAATTCACACCGGTGAGGTTATCGAAATTCCCGCCGATGGGTACGTTGTGATAGCCACCGGCCCGCTTACTTCGGATGCGCTTGCTGAATCAATTCAGAAACTTTGCGGCGGGAATTACCTCAGCTTTTATGATGCCGCGGCGCCGATTGTCACCGCAGAATCGGTGGATATGGAATATGCCTTCCTTGCCTCCCGTTATGACCGCGGAGATGCGGATTACATCAACTGTCCAATGAATAAAGAGGAGTATGAGTATTTTTATAATGAGCTCCTCCATGCAGAATCGGTACAGCTTAAGTCTTTTGAACAGGATGCACCAACGGTTTATGAGGGATGTATGCCGGTGGAAATCATGGCCAAACGCGGTGCGGATACCATTCGTTATGGTCCTTTAAAACCGGTCGGTTTACGGGATCCGCGCACAGGACACCGGCCATGGGCCAATTTACAGCTCCGCAAAGAAAACGCGGAGGGAAGTATGTATAACTTGGTGGGATTTCAGACCAATTTAAAGTTTGGCGAGCAAAAACGGGTATTTGGTTTGATTCCTGCTTTACGCAATGCCGAATATGTACGTTATGGGGTTATGCATCGCAATACATTTCTGGACAGCCCCCGGTTGCTTGACTGTCATTTTGGTCTGCGGAAGGATCCGCGAATTTATTTTGCCGGGCAGATGACCGGTGTGGAAGGGTACGTAGAATCGGCGGCCAGCGGGTTGTATGTCGGATTTCACCTTTCGCGTTTGATTCGTGGTCTGCCGGAAATCACTTTGTCGCGTGACACCATGATCGGCGCTCTAAGCCGCTATATTTCAGACGAAACTGTGTCGGATTTTCAGCCGATGGGCGCTAATATGGGGATTTTACCGCCGCTTACCGAGCGTATTCGAGACAAACAGCAGCGTTATGAGGCCATTGCAGAACGTGCCATGAAAAGTTTACAGCAAACGCTGGACATAAATGAGGTGTAATGGATGAAAATAGTAGTAGATGGCTTTGGCGGCGATAATGCCCCGGTTGCAGTGCTTGCCGGATGTGCGCAGGCAGCAGCGGAATATCATGTTCCAATTGCAGTTACCGGCGATGAGGAAAAGCTCCGTAAGGCGGCGGCTGAAAACAGCATTGACATTAGTGCGTTGGAGCTGGTTCACGCAGATGATGTGATTGATGTGGAGGACGATCCAACTGAAATTACCAAAAGCAAGGCAAACAGCTCAATGACAGTCGCTTTTAAAATGGTTGCTGAGGGCAAGGCGGATGTTTTTGTCAGCGGCGGCAGTACAGCAGCTATTGTTGTAGGATCCTCGTTGATTGTCCGCCGGATTAAAGGGATCAAGCGGGCTGCGCTCGCTCCTATTATACCAACGGCAAACGGCTGCTATATGTTACTGGATGGAGGCGCGAACCTGGAATGCCGTCCTGAAATGCTGTTGCATTTTGGTTTGATGGGCTCTGCTTATATGAACCAGATTATGAAGGTGCCTTCGCCGCGTGTTGGACTTGCCAACATTGGTGCTGAAGAAACCAAAGGCGGGGAACTGCAGCTGAAAGCATATGAACTGCTCAAGCGTTCTCCCGTTAATTTTACCGGAAATGTGGAGGCGCGGGATATTCCGCTTGGTGCCTGTGACGTTGTTGTTGCGGATGGTTTTACCGGTAATATCATTCTCAAGTTAACCGAAGGCATGGGCAAGCTCATCAGTGTGAAGCTCAAAGAAATTTTTATGAGTGGGTTGAAATCTAAACTCGGTGCGCTGTTGGTTTTAAATAAAGTGAATGATTTTAAAAAGACAATGGATTATACCGAGTACGGCGGCGCCCCGCTTTTGGGTGTTCGCAAACCGGTTATCAAAGCGCATGGCAGTTCGAATGCACAGGCGTTTAAAAACGCTGTGCGTCAGGCCATTCTTTTTACTGAAAATGATGTCATTGGCGAAATTGAACGCCATTTAGAGGCGGTAGAAACCGCTGGTGTAAAGGAATGAGAGATGTGAAGGAGTTTTCCTTGCCGGATTGTGCGGAGTTTGAAGCGCAAATTGGCTACCAATTTCAGAACAAACAGCTACTTGTGGAAGCGCTGACCCATTCGTCTTATGCAAACGAAGGCAAAAAGCACCTCCACAACAACGAGCGGCTTGAATTTTTAGGGGATTCAGTACTTTCGGTGATTGTGGCCGAATATCTTTTCCTGCACTTTAAGCATATTCCGGAAGGAGAATTAACTCGTTTGCGTGCCTCGCTGGTCTGCGAGCAGGCGCTTTATGAGTTTTCCAAAAAGATTCATTTAGGAGAATTTTTGCTGCTTGGCCGGGGAGAAGAAAACACCGGCGGGCGAGAACGCCCCTCTATTTTATCGGATGCTTTTGAGGCGGTAATTGCCGCTATTTTTCTGGATGGAGGCATGGAGGCGGCAAAGCCCTATGTGCTTTCCTTTATCCCAAGGGATCTAAGCCCTAAAAAAAGCCAGAATTTTACCGATTACAAAACGACTCTTCAGGAGATCATTCAGCAAAACCGCGAGGAAAAGGTTGAATACGTTCTTACCTCAGAAAGCGGCCCAGATCATAATAAAACCTTTGAAATTGACATTCACCTTAACTCTAATATCATTGGCACGGGAACCGGAAAAAGCAAAAAACAGGCGGAACAGAACGCAGCAAAAGAAGCGCTTAAGTTAATGGGCTATGAAGCACAGTAACATTGCTGTTTTTATTCCGCATGCCGGGTGCCCAAACCAATGCAGCTTCTGCGATCAGCGTACCATTTCCGGCGCTCAGGCTGCGCCTGCGCCGGACCAGGTTCGCAATATTCTGCTGAAAAGCGCCCCGTACCTGAAACACCCGGAAGAGACGGAGGTCGCTTTTTTTGGTGGGAGTTTTACTGCAATCGATCGTGGTTATATGTTGGCGCTCTTAGAGGTTGCCGCTGATTTTGTACAGGAGTATGGTCTTGCCGGAATCCGAATTTCAACCAGGCCGGATGCCATTGATGACGTAATCTGTGAAACGCTTCGGCAGTATTCCGTCCATGTAGTGGAATTAGGTGCTCAAAGTATGGTAGATTCGGTTCTGTCCATGAATCGTCGCGGCCATACTGCTGCGGATATTGAACGCGCGTCCAAAATGCTCAAAGGGTACGGATTCCGGTTAGGGCTGCAGATGATGACCGGGCTTTATGGAAGCACGCCGGCGTTGGATTGGCATACCGCGAAATGTTTTATTGGTCTGTGTCCCGACATGGTGCGCATTTATCCGACGGTGACACTAAAAGGTACGGCGTTGGAAACGCTTTACCAGAATGGAGTTTATATTCCGCAAACATTGGAGCAGGCGGTTGAACAATGCAGCGGATTGTACCGCCTGTTTTTAGAGGCGGGTATTCCAGTCATTCGGCTGGGACTTCATGCGTCACCGGAAATTGAAGAAAATTATGTTGCGGGAGCATATCATCCGGCGTTCCGTGAACTTTGTGAAAGCCGAATGTTTCTGGCACAGGCGTTGTCCTTGCTTGAAAGATGCCCCAAGGGAAATTACGTCCTTCGTGTTGCACCGCGCAGCCATTCCAAAATGGCGGGACAGCATCGGGACAATCTTAAAAAATTGCGTGAATGTGGTTATTGTGTTAAACTGTTAGACGATGCGGCCTTAGGGCCTTATGAAATTCAATTGAGGGAGGGTACCGCTTGTTTTTAAAGTCGCTGGAATTACATGGATTTAAATCGTTTCCTGACCGGACAAAATTGGAATTCGGTGATGGAATCACCGCGGTTGTTGGCCCGAACGGCAGCGGCAAAAGCAACATCAGCGACGCGGTGCGTTGGGTATTGGGCGAGCAGTCCACCAAGACGCTACGCGGCGCCAAAATGGAGGATGTTATTTTTGGCGGCACTCAGTCCCGTAAACCACAGGGTTTTGCTGAAGTTTCTCTGACCATTGACAATTCAACCGGACTTTTGCCGGTGGACAGCGATTCCGTTACCATTACCCGTAAATATTACCGTTCTACCGAGAGCGAATACCTGCTTAACGGCACACAGGTGCGGTTAAAAGACATCAATGAACTGTTGATGGATACCGGTCTTGGCCGTGATGGTTATTCCATTATCGGCCAGGGAAAGATCGCCGAAATTGTCGGTGCAAAAAGCGGCGAGCGCCGTGAAATTTTTGAAGAAGCAGCGGGAATCTCTAAATTCCGTTACCGCAAGGAGGAATCCGAACGGCGGTTAAAGATGGCGGAGGAAAACCTCCTCCGGCTTATGGATATTGTTGATGAACTGGAGAGTCGGTTGGGGCCGCTAAAAGCCCAGTCGGAAAAAGCGCGCCAGTATTTGGAGTATGCAGAGCAAAAAAAGGAATTTGAAATTTCCTATTGGGTTTATCAGTTGGGGCGGCTGACAGAACAGCTTCGCGCCCAGGATGATAAATTGACCATTGCAGCTGGCGAAAGCGATGAAATTGAACGCCAAATTGAACAAATTGAGCAAAAGATTCAGGATACATACACCTTAATGCAGGGATGTATGACCCTTTCTGAACAGTTGCGCGCTGAACGTCAAGAGTTGGAACAGCAAAGCGCGGAGGCGTCTTCCCGTATTGCGGTTATCCGAAACGATATTACGCACAACTGTGACAATATGGAGCGGCTTGAAGGTGAGATTGCCTCCTTGCTTCAGACTGGGGAGAATACCGAACAGGAAATAGCGCAACGCCGGAATTTGACGCTGCAAAAGCAGCAGCAGATTGCCGCTGTCGATGCGGAGATTCAAACTGCGCAGCAGCAACTCAGCGAAGCAGCGGCGCAAACTGCCCATTTTACCGAACAGTCGGAAAAACTTCGTCAGGCACTTGGAGCATTGTCCCTGGAAAAGGCGGAACTCACCACCCATGGAAACCTTTCAGAGCGCAGAATTGACGAATTGCAGGCTGTCCTTTTGCAAAATCAGGAGCAGTTAAACGGGCGGGAGAGCGATTTTGAGAAAACATCCGCGGCGTTGAGAGAGGCGCAAAAATCTTTTGAAGAAAATACCGCTCAAATGGAATCTTTGCAAAATTCCCTGAATGGTTACCGTCTGAAACAGCAGAGCCGCCGTGAAAAATTGGAAACTGCTGAACAAGCGCTTTCCCAACTGGACTTGACGGTAAAGGAAAAAAATCAGCGTATTCGCCTGTTGCAGGATTTGGAACAAAATCTGGAGGGCTTTTCAGGCAGCGTTAAGTCGGTTTTGCACGCACGGGACGCTGGTCGGCTGCGTGGGATTTACGGTTCGGTTGCTCAGCTCATCTCGGTGGAAAGCCGTTATTCGGTTGCGGTCGAAATAGCGCTTGGAGCCGCAATGCAGAATCTTGTTGTGGAAAATGAATCTGCTGCAAAAGCGGCTATCCAGCATTTGAAGGAAAATAGGGCGGGGCGGGCAACCTTCCTGCCGCTGACTTCGGTGCGTGGCAATCGGCTAAATGAACCGACTTTGCACGAGGAAGACGGTTATATTGCGCTTGCTTGTGAATTGGTGACCTTTGGTCCGGAATATGAAGGGATTGTCAATTCCTTACTTGGCCGTATTGCGGTTGTTGAAGATATTGATGCGGCGATTGCGATTGCCAAAAAGTATCGCTATCGTTTCCGAATTGTCACGCTGGACGGCCAGATTATTAATGCGGGCGGTTCTATTAGCGGCGGTTTTGTGGCGCGCAGCCAGGGAATTTTGAGCCGCAAAAACGACATTGAAAAATTAAAGAAAGAAATTTCTTCCCTTCTGGAAAAACAAACAAGTGCTCTCCGGCATAAGGAGATGTTGGCGCAGGAAACTGCGCGGCTGGACGCGGAAGTGCAGGCGCTGCAAAGTGAATTGCAGACTTTGAGCGAAGAGCTTATCCGGCTAAACGGGGAACAAAAACGTTGCGAACATCTTTTGGAGGAGTACCAAACACAGGTGACCGGCCTAACCCAAGCGGTTGCAGCCACCAAGCAGCAGCTCCGGCAGGAACGAGAAACATTAAATCGGTCTGTGCTCCGTCTTGCAGAACTGGAAACCGAAATACAGCAACGCCAAAAGGAATTCAATGAACTGGAAGGGAGCAATTCGGAACTGCTTGCACGTTTTAATGCGGTTGGCGAGTTGATTTCTTCCAAAAAGATTGAACGGGCAGAGCTTTGTAAGGAAATTGAGGCTTTACATGAGTTTATAGAGCGCTTGGAAGCCCGTAAAGTGGATTCCAGTAATGCGATTGGTGGATTGAAACACCAAATTGAAGAATTAAAGCAAAAAAATGAAGCGCTTGCCCATGAAATTATCGGACTGGAGCAGCAGTCTGCTCAGCGAACGCAGGAGGCGGATGGCTTAGGCCACCAAATTGCTGAGGCCCTTGCTCAGCGTGAACAGCATGAGGGCAAAGCAACCAAATTGCGGGAGGAACAGCGCCATATCAGTGAGCGCAAAGAGAGTATCATCCGGGAGTCGGCCCATTTAGAGGAACAAAAGATTGCAACCCAGAAAGAATATGACGGCATTATCAATCAGATGTGGAGCGAGTATGAGATGACCCGTTCCCAGGCTGATGCCTTTGCCAAACCGGTTGAAGATTTCCAGGAACTTCAGCGGAGCCTCTCGGCTATCCGGATGAAAATTAAAAATCTTGGGACGGTTAACCTAGCGGCAGTGGAAGAATATAAGGAGGTCAAAGAACGGTATGACAGCCTTACCGCCCAGATTGCTGATGTAGAACGTTCCCGCGGAGAGCTTACACGGCTGATTGATGATTTAACCGAGAATATGAAGGAACTCTTTTCGGAGAGTTTTCAGAAAATCAACCACAATTTTTCACAGATTTTTACCGACCTTTTCGGCGGAGGAAAAGGGGAACTCATCTTGACCGATCCGGGCAATGTGCTGGAGTCCGGCATTGAAATTAACGTTCAGCCGCCGGGTAAGGTGATTAAAAATTTGGCGGCGCTCTCGGGCGGTGAACAGGCATTTGTGGCCATTGCCATTTATTTCGCTATTTTAAAGGTACGCCCTGCGCCGTTTTGTATCCTTGATGAAATTGAAGCGGCACTGGATGATGTCAATGTGTCCAAATACGCACATTATTTGCGCTCTTACAGCGACCAGACGCAGTTTATTTTAATTACCCACCGCCGCGGCACAATGGAAGAGGCCGATGTTCTCTACGGTGTAACCATGCAGCAGGAGGGGGTCTCCAAGCTGTTGGAACTTCGTGTCAGCGAAGCGGAACAGCAAATGGGAAAACTCAGTTAATCGGGTATAATGGAGGTTGACCGCATGGGATTATTTTCTAAAATCAAAGCAGGGCTGCAGAAAACCAAATCGTCTATGATGGGCGCAGTAGAGGGGATGCTCAGTTCCTTTACCAAAATCGACGACGATTTATTCGATGAGCTGGAAGAAATTCTTATCATGTCGGATGTCGGTGTTGTCACATCGACAAAAATCTGTGAGATTCTTCGTCAACGGGTCAAATCCGAACGCGTGACCGATCCTGCGCAGATTAAAGGGATGCTCAAAGAGATTATCTCTGACATGCTTTCGGGGGGAGAAACGCTCAACATCAATACCAAACCGTCGGTGATTCTCGTCATTGGGGTTAACGGAGTTGGGAAAACAACCACTATTGGAAAAATGGCGGCACTGCTTAAAACACAGGGCAAGAAGGTGCTGTTGGGTGCGGCGGACACCTTCCGTGCAGCGGCCATTGATCAGCTTGAAATCTGGTCGGAACGCGCCGGAGTGGATTTGGTAAAGCACAGTGAGGGTTCCGATCCGGCCGCTGTTGTCTTTGATGCGATTGCCGCCGGAAAATCCCGCGGGTGCGACGTTATTATATGCGATACCGCCGGGCGGCTGCACAACAAAAAGAACCTGATGGACGAACTGTCCAAAATCAGCCGTATTATTTCCCGTGAAGCCGACGGATGTGATGTTGAAGTACTCCTCGTTTTGGATGCGACAACCGGGCAGAATGCAGTGAATCAGGCGCGGGAATTCAAGGAGGCCGCCGGAATTACCGGCATTGTGCTCACAAAGCTCGATGGGACCGCACGGGGTGGTATTATCATTGCGATTAAGGATGAACTCGGCTTGCCGGTCAAATTTGTCGGTGTCGGAGAAAAGATTGACGATTTGCAGCCCTTTTCGGCGGAAGACTTTACAAATGCTTTGTTTGATGACGGAGAGATGATATGAAATTAGTCGTAGCAACCAAAAACAACGGCAAACTTTTGGAATTTAAGCGCATGCTGGAACCGCTTGGTTTTGACGTTGTGTCCCAGCTTGACTGCGGCGTTGAAGGACAGGCTGAGGAAAACGGGACAACGTTTGAAGAAAATGCGCGTTTAAAAGCGCGGTATGTATTTGAACGTACTGGATACATTACAATAGCGGATGATTCCGGGCTTTGTGTTGACGCTCTGAATGGCCGTCCGGGCGTTTATTCCGCACGTTACGGAGGTCCTGGTAAAACCGACGCCGACCGTGTTGACCTGCTTTTGGATGAATTGAAGGATGTTCCGGACTGCGGGCGCGGCGCCTATTTTGCCTGTGCTATCAGCGTCATTTTTCCCGAGGATGAGTGGAGTATTTTTGAACGCTGTTATGGGGTTATCGGTCATGAGCCAAAAGGCGGGCACGGATTTGGTTACGATCCGGTTTTTTTGGTGGACGGGCAAAGTTTTTCCGAAATGGACGATGCTGAAAAAGACCGGATTAGCCACCGGGGCCAAGCTCTGCGTGAGCTGGTACGGCGTTTAAAGGATAAAGGAGATTGTGAATGATTACAAGTAAACAGCGCGCATATTTAAGAGGAATTGGCAATACCGTTGAAACCATCCTGCAAATTGGCAAGGGTGGCATTGGCGAAGCAGTAACCGCACAGGCGGATGAAGCGCTGACTGCGCGCGAAATTGTCAAAATGCGGGTACTGGAGACTGCTCCGGTTACACCGCGGGAAGCGGCAAATGAATTGGCTGAGAAACTTGGTGCGGAAATTGTACAGGTGATTGGAACGCGTTTTATCCTGTATCGCGCCAATCTTAAAAATCCGGTTATTGTACTGAAATAAAGTAATTTGCAGATAGAAATAAGGAAATGGTATGCAAAAAATAGGTATTTTGGGAGGCACCTTTAATCCCATTCATAACGGACATATCCGCCTTGCAGAATCCTGCAACAAAGAACTTCATCTGGATAAAATATTGATTATTCCCACCAATGTACCGCCTCATAAGCAGGCGCCGGAACTTTGTTCCAATCGGGATCGGTTTGCAATGTGCGAATTAGCTATAAAGGGAAATCCCTTGTTTGAGGTCTCCGACATTGAATTTCGGCTTGGCGGAACAAGCTACACATGCAATACCCTGCATACATTGAAAGAAGAGCGCCCCGACAGCGCATTTTATTTAATCATTGGCAGTGACATGTTTTTTACCTTTCGTCAGTGGAAACACTACAGGGAAATTCTTTCCATGTGTACATTGGTGGCTGCCTCTCGTAACCCTAAGGAACATGAAAAAATGCTTGAGGTGCGGGAATCTTTCGCATGTGAAGGTTTTTCTGTGGTTGTTATCCGTAACGAGGTTTACCAGCTTTCCTCAACCGAACTGCGCGGGCTGATGAAAGCTGGCAAAGAAATTGGAAAATTAGTTCCTCCGGCAGTTTTGTCGTATATTAAGGAACATCATTTGTTTTCTGGTAAGGACAGGGATTTAAAATGAATGAGGAAACCATTAAGAGTTTATTAAAAAAACAGCTTACCGAAAAACGTTACCGCCATTCTCTGGCGGTCTCGGAAGCCGCGGTACAGCTCGCAAAACGCTATGGCGCAGATGTGGACAAAGCACGCTTTGCCGGTCTTGTTCACGATATATGCAAAGACGAAACCAAGGATATGCAGTTGCAAAGGGCAGAAGAATTTGCTATAATCTTAACCGAATCTGAACAATTATGTCCGAAATTGTGGCATGCTATTATTGGGGCAGGTTATGTGAAACGTTTTTTGTCGAATGACGATGATATCATCCGGGCAGTCCGTTACCACACAACCGCCAGAGCTGGCATGTCTCTTTTGGAGAAAGTGATTTATGTAGCGGACTGTATCTCTGCGGATCGTGACTATCCTCATGTTGGGGAGCTGCGCATACTTGCCGAGAAAAGCCTGGATGATGTGATTTTGGAAATGACTGGTATCACCATTCGCGAGCTTGTCGAAAACGGTTCCCCGCTTCATGAAGACACGGTAGATGCATACAATCAGCTATGCATCGAGAAGGCGAGGGCAATTCATGGCAAACAACAGAAATCATACTAACCGCAGCCATTATCAAACTGTATCCCATTCGAAAAAAAAGAGAAAACGCAGGCACAGCGCAAAAGATAAACTGATTATGGTTTTGTCTATTTTACTCATTGTCTGCTCGGCAGTTGCAGTTACCGTAGTGGCGGTGCTCAACGGAAAGTTCTTTTCTGGTGATGATATTGTAAACAGTGAGGCGCAGACGCCGGTTGCCATCAAGGATAAGGTGGTCAATTTTCTGATTGTTGGTATCGACGACGAAGAAGGGCGCGGTCTTGGCCAGCGCAGCGATGTTTTAATGGTTGCTAACTATAACATTGAAGAAAACAAAGTCAACGTATTGCAGTTTCCCCGCGATACCTTTATTGGATTTGAAGAAAGCTCCTCCGGTAAAATCAACGCCATTTATGGTTTGGAGAAAAACGGTGGAGTAGATGGGCTTTCTAAAAAACTGCACGAAGCGTTTACGCTTAACATCGACCATTATGTCACCATTAAAATGGATGGCTTTAAAGATTTGGTGGATGCCATTGGCGGCGTCACAATGGACGTTCCAATTTCCTTTAACCTAGATGGCGTAACCATTGAAAAGGGTGTACAAACCCTGAATGGTCTGCAAGCAGAAATGGTCGTTCGTGAACGGCATTCGTATGCTTTGCAGGATATTGGACGTTTACAGACCCAGCGCATTTTTATTGCGGCACTGCTGCAGAAAATGCTGAGTATGCCGAAAACCCAGTTGGTCGGTCTGGTACCAACCCTTTCCCAATACTTGACAACCGATCTTTCCGTTGGGGAAATGTTGGGATATGTAGACCTGGTAACCGGGTTTGATCTCAACAATATGAAAATGTTAACCCTGCCTGGAGAAGGCTATAAAATGCCGGAAAACGGGACATGGTATTACAGCATTCATAAAGATAAGGCTGTTGAGGTCATTAATGCGTATTTTAAACCTTTTTCGGATCCGATTACCACTTCGGATATTGACTGTGAGGAACTCGCCAATACTGTAAGCAATTTGGATGACGATGTTGATGATCTAGGTAGTCTGGTAGGAAAGTCATCCTCTTCCAGCGAGTTCGCTTCCCAACAGGCATCGTAAGAACAAACTGTCGTTACATTTGGAGGCGCAATATGCCAAAAAACAAAGGCCAGTTTGAGGATATTTCCTCCGGACGCCAAAAGAAAAAAATGCCCTTAAAGAAAAAATTGTTAATTGCTCTGTGCATTGTTGTAATTATAGTGTGCACATTGGTTATTACCGCCATGATTTTGCTCAACAGTAAGCTGTTTCAGGGTGGGGAGGGCGATATCAGCTCTGAAATACAGACGGAAGAAGAGATTAAAGAGGATGTCGTTAGTTTTTTGATTTGCGGTATTGATGATGAAGAAGGCCGGGGACTTGGCGAACGCACAGACCTTATTATGTATGTAACTTTTGATATCAAAGCAGGTAAGGTGGATATTTTGCAAATCCCGCGTGATACCTATGTGGAGAACACCTCTACCAATAAAATCAACGCTGTGTATGGCCGAAAAGAAAACGGCGGTGTTCAGGGTCTTGCCAGTGAAATCAACCGTCTGTTTAAACTCCCGGTTGACCACTATGCCACCATTAAAATGGATGGTTTTAAGGATTTGGTCGACGCCATCGGCGGCGTTACAATGGACGTCCCCTATGACTATGACTGGGGCGGTGGTCTGACCGTTAAAAAAGGTTTGCAAACGCTGGACGGTGCCCACGCAGAGGTGATTGTACGTCATCGCGGAGCAGCGGGGAGTTCGACCGGCAACTACGCGCTTGGCGATATTTCCCGTCTGCAGATTCAGCGGCTTTTTATAGCTGCTATGATGGAACAATTGTTGGAGCTTTCCAAAACAGAATTGCTCGGCTTGGTTCCTACGCTGCTCAATTATGTTTCGACCGATCTTACCCCAAATCAAATGATGGGCTTTTTGGGCGTTGTGAACGGTCTTTCGATGGATCATGTTGTTATGCATTTGCTGCCTGGAGAAGGGATTCCGCCTGCCTATGCCCTGTATAGCGTTCATTTGCAGGCGACTGCCGATCTTCTTAACGAGAGTTTCCGCCCCTATTCTGCTGAAGTTGCTGCCGAAGAACTTGAATGTGTGGAGATGTACAATCAGACCACCTATCTTGATGGAAATCAGGGGGTTCTCGGTGAAATTGTCGGTGGTGATTCCGGGCAGAGCAGCTCCAGCCAAAGCAGTAGTAATTCAAGCGCTTCTGACAGCGCCGCATAGAAAGGGTTTTTCGATGACGTCCTTAGAACTTTCCCAAAAAATTGTACGAATTCTTGATAAGAAAAAGGCGGATGATATTCGTCTTTTAAAAATCCGCGATCTCACCATTCTTGCTGACTATTTTGTTATTGCGGGCGCTACCTCGACAACACAGGTAAAATCTTTGGTGGATGAGGTGGATTACCAGCTTTCTCAAATGGGTCTACAGCCTTCCTTTATTGAGGGCTACCACTCCAATAACTGGATTGTATTGGATTATCATGACGTTATTGTCCACGTTTTTTTAAAGGACGCAAGAGAGTATTACGACCTGGAACGGATGTGGGCGGACGCAGAGAATGTAGAGATTGAAAACATCATAGCGGAGCAGGGGGAAAAGTAAGTGAGATACGATTTTGAACAGGTCGAAAAAAAATGGCAGAAAATCTGGCAGGACAAAAATGTTTTTGCTGCTAAAGATGATTATACGCTGCCCAAATATTATGCGTTGGTTGAGTTCCCGTACCCATCCGGACAGGGTCTGCATGTAGGCCATCCGCGTTCTTATACGGCGCTTGACATCGTTGCGCGCAAACGGCGTTTGGAAGGATATAATGTCCTTTATCCAATGGGATGGGATGCTTTCGGTCTGCCGACCGAAAACTATGCCATCAAGAATAAGATCCATCCGGAAATTGTCACCAAGCAGAATGTAGCGCATTTTAAAGAACAGTTGATGTCGCTTGGCCTGTCCTTTGACTGGACAAGGGAAATCAATACAACCGATCCGGATTATTACAAATGGACCCAGTGGATTTTCCTCCAGCTCTTTAAAAAGGGATTGGCCTATAAAAAAGAAATGTCGGTCAACTGGTGTACTTCCTGTAAATGCGTACTGGCAAACGAAGAAGTTGTCAACGGTGTCTGCGAACGCTGTGGCGGAGAAGTGGTACACAAGGTAAAATCCCAGTGGATGCTGAAAATTACCGAATATGCGCAGCGCCTTATCGACGATTTGGACGATGTAGATTATATTGAACGCGTCAAAATTTCCCAGAAAAACTGGATTGGCCGTTCCACCGGCGCAGAGGTTGCGTTTGATACGACGGCAGGAGATGTCCTCACCGTTTACACCACCCGCCCGGATACGCTTTTCGGTGCCACCTACATGGTAATTTCTCCGGAACATCCGCTGATTGAGCAGTGGGCGGAACGGATTCAAAACATGGATGCCGTCCGGGATTATCAGGCGGCTTCTGCTCGTAAATCGGACTTTGAACGCACCGAAATTGTCAAAGAGAAAACCGGTGTCAAGCTGGAAGGAGTACGCGCCGTCAATCCGGTGAACAACACCGAAATCCCGATTTTTATTTCGGATTATGTATTAATGACCTACGGCACCGGCGCGATTATGGCGGTGCCGGCGCACGACACTCGCGACTACGATTTTGCCAAAGCCTTTAATCTGCCAATTATTGAGGTTGTTGCGGGCGGCGATGTCTCGAAAGAAGCGTTTACCGATTGTGCAACCGGCACAATGGTCAATTCTGGTATGCTCAACGGTCTCTCGGTGGAGGAGGCCAAGAAAAAAATTATTTCCTGGCTGGAGGAAAACAAAAAAGGGCACCCGAAAGTTAACTTTAAATTGCGCGACTGGGTCTTTTCCCGCCAGCGTTTTTGGGGAGAACCTATCCCGATTGTCTATTGTGAAAAGTGCGGCTATGTGCCCATTCCGGAAAGTGAACTGCCGCTTCGGTTGCCGGAGATCGAATCCTTTGAGCCAACGGATGACGGTGAATCTCCGCTCTCCAAAATGGACAGCTTTGTCAATACGACCTGTCCACACTGCGGCGGCCCGGCAAAACGCGAAACCGATACCATGCCCCAATGGGCTGGTTCTTCCTGGTATTTCCTGCGTTATTGCGATCCGCATAATCCAAATGCTCTTGCTTCCAAAGAGGCATTGGATTACTGGCTTCCGGTTGATTGGTACAACGGCGGTATGGAACATACAACGCTCCATTTGCTGTACTCCCGTTTCTGGCATAAGTTCTTGTATGATATTGGTGTTGTCAGCTCCAAAGAGCCCTATGCCAAGCGTACCAGCCATGGCATGATTCTGGGCGAAAACGGCGAAAAAATGAGTAAATCCCGCGGTAACGTCGTTAACCCAGATGATATTGTCAAGGAATATGGTGCCGATACCATGCGTCTGTATGAAATGTTCATCGGTGACTTTGAAAAGAGTGCGCCGTGGAGTTCCGCCAGCATTAAGGGCTGCAAACGCTTCTTAGACCGCATTTGGGCGTTACAGGACAATATCGTCGATGGAAACACCTACCGTGATGAGCTGCGTGCTCCTATACACAAAACCATTAAAAAGGTAACCGAGGATATTGAAAACCTGAAGTTTAATACTGCTATTGCTGCAATGATGAGCTTACTCAATGAAATTGCGGCGGTCGGCTCGATTAACCGTGCAGAATTCAAGACACTGCTCATTCTGCTCAACCCATTTGCACCGCATATTACCGAAGAACTCTATGAATTGCTTGGGTTTGAGGGAATGCTTTCTGGTTGTGATTGGCCGGAGTTCGATGAGGCAGAGTGTGTGGAAGCCACCATTGAACTTGTGGTACAGGTCAATGGTAAGCTGCGCGGTAAAATTCAAGTGGCGGCTGACATTAGCAAAGATGACGCAATCTCTGCGGCAAAAGAGGAAGAGCATGTCCGCGAGACCATTGCCGGCAAAAATCTCGTAAAAGAAATTTATGTACCCGGAAAGCTGGTTAATTTGGTTGTAAAATAAGAGATACTGCATCTTGTATTTTAGGTCTTGACAGAGGCCAGCAATCCGTAGTATAATAAGTTCATAAATTTTGCTTTTAACCTCTGCCTTTGGGGCAAAGGGAGGGAATAGAGAGTGTCAGAAATCAGAGTAAAAGACAACGAGTCTTTGGACAGCGCTTTGAGAAGATTTAAACGGTCTTGTGCAAAATCAGGCGTTTTGGCCGAGGTTCGGAAGCGGGAGCATTACGAGAAACCTTCTGTAAAGCGTAAGAAGAAATCGGAAGCTGCACGTAAGCGTAAGTTCAAGTAAAATTACTTAATTGCAAAAAAGCGAGCGCTCTGCTGCTCGCTTTTTTGTTATATTAAAAGCCAAAGGGAGGCTTACATGTCGGTTTTTATGCCGGATTACATTGTTTCGTCCATATTGGACGTTACGCCGGAGTTTTTAATTCAAAAAGGGATTTCAGTCGTTTTGCTGGATGTGGACAATACACTTGCAGTTTATGGAAAACCGGAGCCAGCAAACGGCGTTCCGGAATGGATACAGGTTATGCAGAAAGCTGGTATTTCTATGATAATTGTATCCAATAATACAAAACAGCGGGTGGCGCCATTTGCGGAAAAGCTGGGGCTTCCTTATGTCTGCATGGGGTGCAAGCCGCTTGGATATGGCATTCGCAAAGCTCGCCGGAAAATGGGTGCCGCCCGTAAATCCACCGCGATGATTGGTGACCAGATTATGACGGATGTCATTGGCGGAAACCTCCAGCGCATCCTGACTATTTTGGTGGAGCCATTTGAGTTGGAAACCAGTCGCTTTTTCCGTTGGAAACGCCGCTGGGAACAGAAATACATTGCCCGTTATCGTGAGAAAGAGGTGAAAAAATGAGTGCATATTTTGGCCCGGCCGGCAGCTCCCAGAGTTTTGGTGAAATGGGTTATAAAAGCCAGGAACAAATGCCGGAATACCTTGAAAAGTTTGGGTTAAACGCCTATGAGTATCAGTGTGGGCGCGGTGTACGGGTTAATGCAAAATCTGCGGAAATGCTGCGAAAAAATGCGGAAGAAAAAGGAATCCGTATGTCGCTGCACACCCCGTACTATATTTCGCTTTCCAGCGTAGAACCGGAAAAACGGGATAAAAGCATTGATTATGTACTGCAAAGTGCCGCTGCTGCAAGGCTGCTCGGTGCGACGCGACTCATTGTTCATTCCGGTTCCTGTGGGAAAATGACCCGCGAGGAGGCACTGGCGCTGGCGTGTGATACTGTTAAACGCTGTCTTGCCGCAATGGATGAACAGGGTTATGGCGATATTACTTTCTGCCCGGAAACAATGGGCAAAATCAACCAGCTGGGCAACCTGGACGAGGTTATGAGCCTGTGTGAGCTTGATGAACGTTTGATTCCCTGCATTGATTTTGGGCATTTAAACGCACGCACACTTGGGCAGGTCAATTCTAAGGAGAGCTTTGCCCAGATTCTTGACACCATTGAAAACCGTTTGGGTTTTGATCGTCTGAAAGCATTTCATTCTCATTTCAGCAAGATTCAGTATACCGACAACGGCGGAGAAAAAATGCACCTCACTTTTGAGGATACCATCTACGGGCCGGATTTTGAACCGCTTGCAGAGCTTGTGGCAAAGAAAAATCTTTCCCCGGTATTCATTTGTGAATCCGCTGGAACGCAGGCGGAGGACGCAAGAACCATGATGCAGATGTACCAGAACTATCTGGACAAAGACGAAGGGGAGCAGTGACAATGAAGAAGAAAGTAATGGTGATTCATGGGCCAAATATCAATATGACTGGTGAACGTGAAACCAATATTTATGGAAAAGAGACGCTTGCAGACATCAACAGGCTCATCGTTGCGCATGCAAACGAGCTTTCACTGGAATGTGAAACCTTTCAGTCCAATCACGAAGGCGCTATTATTGATAAAATTCATGAAATCCGCAGCCAGTGTGATGGGGTTATCATCAACGCCGGCGCTTATACGCATTACAGTTATGCCATTCGCGATGCGATTGCGCTGCTTAAAATTCCCTGCATTGAGGTGCATCTTTCCAACATCCACGGCAGGGAGGAGTTCCGCCATCATTCGGTCATTGCGCCGGTTTGTGTCGGTCAGATTGCCGGTTTCGGCAAATATAGTTACCTGTTGGCGCTGGACGGCATTAAACCTTTGCTGTAAAGAAAGGAAGCGGTTATTATGGCAGAATTTCAACTTCAAAAGGCGGTGTCTTTGCTGCCGGACGGCGTTGATGCAGCGCTTGTTACCTCTGCATGCAACCGCCAATACCTGCTTCAATTTCACTCCTCAGCCGGTGTTTTGCTGATTACCTCTGAAGAAGCATTGTTTTTGGTGGATTCCCGTTACATTGAAAAAGCGCAAAAACAAATTAGCGGATGTAGGGTGGAACTGTTGACATCTCTTTCCCGTCAGCTTCAGGAGTATGCGAAACAGCATGCAATTAAAACGATGGCAGTTGAAAGTTCCTATATGACACTGCGTGAATTCAACCGTTACCGGCAGCTGCTACCGGGGATTGAACTGGTCGCTTCAGACGATTTCGACCAAGCGCTTTTAAAAATGCGCGGTGTGAAAACAGAGGAAGAGATTGCACAAATGCAAAAAGCGCAGAACATTACCGACGCTGCTTTTACACGGATTTGTGCATATATTAAACCCGGTGTCACTGAAAAGCAGATCGCAGCTCAGCTGGAATTTGAAATGAAATCGTTGGGAGCAGATGGCTTTGCCTTTGATACGATCGTTGTATCCGGTGCCAATTCCTCTATGCCGCACGGTACACCGACCGATAAAGTGGTAGAATCCGGCGATTTTATTACAATGGACTTTGGCGCTATGCTTGGGGGATATATGAGCGATATGACCCGTACTGTCGCTGTGGGAGCGATCAGTGAAGAGCAGAAGCAGGTGTATTACACAGTATTGGAGGCGCAACGTCGCGCAATGGAAGTTATTCGCCCCGGCGTTGTTTGTAAAGAAGTGGATGCAGTTGCACGCAGCTTTATTGCAGAGGCTGGTTTTGAGGGCTGCTTCGGCCACGGGCTTGGGCATAGCCTTGGGGTTGAAATTCATGAAATGCCGGCCTTTAATCTGAGCGATACGACAGCGCTTGCTCCAGGCATGGTTATTTCGGTGGAACCAGGGATCTATTTGCCTGGAAAATTTGGTGTGCGTATCGAAGATGTGATAGTAGTTGCACCAGACGGTTATCGAAATTTCACAAAAAGTCCAAAAGAGCTTATTTGCCTGTAATTAATACTTGTAATTATTGGCGTTTTCGTATAAAATAAGACTATAAAGTATGAAAGAATGACGGAGGTTTATTTATGATATCAGCAGGCGAGTTTCGTAACGGTATCACTTTTGACATGGATGGAAACGTTTATCAGGTAATTGAGTTCCAGCACGTCAAACCGGGAAAAGGCGCGGCGTTTGTCCGCACCAAGATTCGTAATGTTATTTCCGGCGCTGTGACCGAGCGTACCTTCAACCCGACCGAGAAATTTGAAAATGCTTATGTAGAACGTAAGGATATGGAGTATTCCTATGCAGACGGCAATCTGCATTACTTTATGGATCCGGAGACTTACGAGTTAATCCCGATTGACGAGTCCAAACTTGGCGACAGTTTCCGCTTTGTTAAGGAGAACATGGTTTGTAAAATCCTGTCCTATAAAGGCAATGTATTCGGCATTGAGCCGCCGAACTTTGTCGAGCTGGAAGTCACCGAGACTGATCCGGGCTTTAAAGGCGACACTGCCACCAACGCCACCAAACCGGCAACCCTTGAAACCGGTGCGGAAGTTCGTGTGCCGTTGTTTATCAACCAGGGTGACCGCATTCGTATTGACACCAGAACCGGCGAGTATATGGAGCGTGCATAACCTCTACGGTTTTGACCAATAATCCGGTTATTAAAAACTTCATTATAAGGAGGGCACGTCCATGAATATTGCAGAAAAGGTAGCGTATCTGCGCGGCTTGTTACAGGGCTTGTCGTTTGACGAGGATTCCAAAGAAGCAAAGGTTTTCGATGCAATTATCGACACACTGGATGAAATTGCAATGGCTATTACCGACCTTGAAGAAAATCAGGGAGAGCTTGAAGAACTTGTCTCGATTATCGACGAGGATTTGGGCGATTTGGAAGACGATTTCTATGAGGATGATGACGACGAAGCAGACGATGATGACTTTGACGAAGAGTATTATGAAGTTGTCTGCCCAACCTGCGGCGACACCATCTGTTTGGATGAGAGCATGCTTGACGAGGGCGAAATGGTCTGCCCGAACTGCGGAGAGCATCTCGAATTTGACCTCGATGATATCGAGGACTGTTGCTGTGGCGAAGAACACTGCGACTGTGGTTGTGAAGACAAATAAAAATTGATTTCGTTTATAATTTAATAGTGTCTGTTTCAGGGCGGAGTGCGATTCTCCACCGGTGGTAATGGGCCTTTGGCCTTAGTCCACGAGCTTTGCTGACTTTGGTGTGATTCCAAGACCGACGGTATAGTCCGGATGAAAGAAACGGAAACGCTTTTGTTTTCGCGCGCCCTCAGGTTTTGCCTGGGGGCTTTTGTTTTCCCAAAACAGCCTCTGTTAATTTATAATAAGCCCTTTATTTTGCTGCCGCCGTACAAGAAAGCCTTTGGCGTAAGGAAAAATATGGGGTAATTCAAAATTATATGGAGGAATTCTTCAATGGCAAATGTAAGCATGTCTACACGAAAACTGACGGCATTGGGATTGCTTTGCGCAATTTCGATTGTGCTGGTCTCGTTCATTCATTTTCCGCTGTTTCCGGCAGCTCCTTTTCTGGAGTATGACCCAGCGGATATTCCCATTTTTTTCGGGACATTTTTGTTTGGCCCGGTAGCCGGATTGTGTTTGACCGTGGTCGTGTCGGTCATCCAGGGACTGACGGTAAGCGCGGCGAGCGGATTTATCGGCATTTTAATGCATCTTTTTGCTACGGGGAGTTTTGTCTTGGTTTTCGGCTTAATCACCCATAAAAACAAAGCGATTAAGCGTTCGATTATTGGACTTGTCTGTGGCATCCTCACCATGACCGTGGTCATGCTCCTTTGGAATCTCGTTTTCACGCCGTTGTTTATGGGAACGCCGGTTGATGCTGTCCTGCAAATTCTTGTCCCTATTATTTTGCCTTTTAACCTCATAAAGGCCGGTGTAAACGGAATTATTGCTTTCCTTCTTAGCAAGTCGGTCGGTACTTTACTGCAGGGGCATTTATTCGAGGGTTGACAAGTCAATATGAATCTGGTACAATACATACGATAAATAACCTTATCAAGAGTGGCTGAGGAATCAGGTCCTATGAAGCCCGGCAACCTTTTCAGTAAGGTGCCAAATCCTGCGGTGAAAACCGAAAGATGAGGAACAGTTCAAAATGTTTCAAGCACTCGGTTTTTTCCGAGTGCTTTTCTTTTTGCATCACCGTTTATTTACTTTTATGGAGGTTTTAAAATGGCAAAAAAATTTTTGTTTACATCTGAATCGGTCACCGAGGGACATCCCGATAAAATTTGCGACCAGATTTCCGATGCAATCCTCGACGAAATCATCGCCAAAGATCCAATGGCGCGTGTCGCTTGCGAAACCACAACGACGACTGGTATCATCAATATTATGGGCGAAATTTCGACTTCTACATACGTCGACATTCCGAAGGTAGCGCGCAAAGTTGTGCTGGACATTGGCTACGACCGTGCAAAATATGGTTTTGACGGCAATACCTGTGCCGTTGTTACCTCAATTGACGAACAGTCCGGCGATATTGCAATGGGCGTTGACAAGGCACTGGAAGTACGCGATGGTTCCGGAGAGGATACCGATTCCACCGGCGCCGGCGACCAGGGCATGATGTTCGGCTTCGCCTGTGATGAAACCCCGGAGTTGATGCCGATGCCGATTTCACTGGCTCAGAAACTCGCGATGCGTTTGACCGAAGTCCGCAAGGATGGTACGCTGCCGTATCTCCGTCCGGATGGGAAAACCCAGGTAACCGTTGAGTACGATGAGGGGAGACCGGTGCGGGTAGATGCGGTTGTTGTCTCTTCCCAGCACAGCGACGCTGTTTCTTTGAGCCAAATCCGTGCGGATATTATTGAGCACGTTATCACCCCGATTGTTCCGGCTGAATTGCTGGATGAAAACACCAAATATTATGTGAATCCAACCGGACGTTTCGTTATCGGCGGCCCGCAGGGAGACAGTGGTTTGACTGGACGTAAAATTATTGTTGATACCTACGGTGGCTATGCGCGTCATGGCGGCGGTGCTTTCTCGGGCAAAGACCCGACTAAGGTTGACCGTAGCGCGGCGTATGCGGCGCGTTGGGTGGCAAAAAACGTTGTTGCAGCGGGACTTGCCAAAAAATGTGAAGTTGAGCTTGCTTACGCCATTGGTGTAGCGCATCCGGTCTCTATTATGGTTGACAGCTTTGGCACTGGCGTTGTTTCTGATGAAAAACTTGCAGAAGCCGTTACCAAGGTGTTTGATCTGCGTCCGGCGGCGATTATTCGTCAGCTTGATCTGCGTAAACCCATTTATCGCAAGCTTGCCGCTTATGGCCATATGGGTCGTGAGGATCTCGGCGTTGCTTGGGAAAAGACCGACAAAATTGATGAGCTTAAAGCAGCGGTTAAATAAATTCTTACTTGGCAAAATGGGAAAATCGGCTGTTCTGGTACACCCCTATAAAAATAATGTTTCAAAAAACCGGCGGATTTATTCCGCCGGTTTTTTGCTGGCGAATATAATCGAATAAATGGTGCATAATTCCAGAACTTCTAAGCTGATAAGTCGCCGTAGGACGAAAAATGCTTCTTGAAACCATTGTTATCTCAGTTAAAAATTCTCATAAAGGAACCGAACGGAGGCTTATTGCATAAGATAAAGCAGATCGGTATCGAAACTGAAGCAAAGGCGGTGTATACTGTGCTGTATCTCGCTGCAATTCCGATTATTTTTTTGGCGTTATGGGGGCTTGTTGATGTTATCCGTCAGGTGGGACGCGCATTTTTCGACCAACGTGCAAAACGGATAGAAATTATTGTCCTTCCGTTAACAGGTCACGTAGAGAACCTTGAGCAAATTGTACGCTCTGTTCTATCGGAGCAAGCCTGGTCGGATAAAACCCAGGATACAGAAATTATATTGCTGGACAATGGCCTGGATGAGGAAACAAAAGCTCTTTGCAAAATGCTGTGTTCAGAGGGAACTGTAATTTTTTGCAGTCCTTATTCCGTTGATTCTGTACTGGCTGAACGGATTTCATTTGCAAAGTAAGGCTGTTTATACTATAATTTGATATTATAAAACAGTGGTGGTACATAAAACATGCAGGAACAAGAATTTGAAGAAATACAGGGCTCGGTTGAGGATGTTGTTTACCGCAACCCAGACAGTGGCTTTGCGGTGATTAACCTTGGCGTGTCCGATGAATTGATATGTGTCGTAGGCCCCCTCGCTTCGGTTGAAGTGGGGGAAGAACTGCATGTCATAGGTCGTTTTTCGACCCACCCCACCTATGGGCATCAATTTAAGGCAGAGGCCTTTGATCGAAAGCTCCCGGCGACCGCGGGAGCAATTATGCGTTATCTGGCTTCCGGGAGTATCAAAGGCATTGGCCCAGCTCTTGCACGCCGTATTGTCGATAAATTTGGTGATGAAACCCTGGAGCAAATTGAAAACGATCCTTCCTGCCTTGCGCAGGTCAAAGGGATTTCACCCAAAAAGGCGGAGGCGCTTGCAGAGGAATTCAAGCATGTTTTTGGTGTGCGCCGGGTAATGCTGTTTCTATCCAAATTTTCCATTACGCCGGTTTGTGCAGTTAAGGTTTGGAAAATCTGGGGGCCGAACGCAATCCAAATCATCACTGCCAACCCATACGTTTTGTGCGATGAAGAAATTGGTCTTTCCTTTGAGGTTCCGGATTTAATTGCCAAAAGCTACGAAATGGATTTGGAGAATGAAAACCGTATCCGTGCGGCAGTTCGTTATGTATTGTCGCAAAACCTTAACAACGGTCATACCTGTCTCCCGTTAAAAAAGCTATTGTCCGCGGCGGTTCCGTTGCTTTCGATAGAACCAGAAATTGTGCAGTCCTGTATTGAGCAGATGGCGGCCGAGGAAAGCCTTGTTGAGTTGGAACGCGGCCAGCCTTACTATTATCTCCCGGATTTATTTGTTGCGGAAAATTATATTGCTTCCCGTATTGCTGAAATGGTGGGCGAACTGGTGTTTGAGCCAGAAAATGCCGATCAGCTTATCGACGCGGAGGAGCGGCGGCTCGGTATGATGTATGAGACGCTGCAGCGAACGGCCATCCGTGCCGCGCTTTGTGAAAATATCATGATTCTTACCGGCGGCCCCGGTACCGGTAAGACAACCACGCTCAACGGTATGATTGACATTTTGGAGGAACAGCAGAAAAATGTCTTTCTTGCCGCGCCAACCGGTCGTGCTGCCAAGCGGATGTCCGATGTAACAGGGCGGGAGGCTAAGACCATTCACCGGCTGCTGGAGGTAGAATACTCCGCGGACGGACGTTTGAAATTTGCCCGGAACGATTCCAACAAGCTGGAATGCGACGTTATTGTCATTGATGAAATGTCTATGGTGGACACCCTGTTGTTTGAAGCATTGCTCCGTGCCGCAAAACCCGACTGCAAACTCATTTTGGTAGGGGACTCGGATCAGCTCCCGTCCGTAGGGGCAGGGAATATTCTCAGAGATTTAATCGACAGCGAGTGTGTAACCATTGTAACGCTGAAAGAAATTTTCCGGCAGGCCGCACAGAGTCTGATTGTCACCAATGCGCATGATATTGTTCGAGGGGAGTTGCCGGATTTATCCCGCAAGGACAACGATTTCTTTTTTCTTTCCCGCGAAAATGTCGGACAGGCCGCCGATACAGTGGTTCAGCTTGTTTGCGAGCGGTTACCGCGCAGTTATGATTATTCACCGGTGAAGGATATTCAGGTGCTTTGTCCAAGCAGAAAAGGGGAATTGGGGACTGAAATGCTCAATACCCGCCTGCAAATGTTAATCAATCCGGAGGCAAAGGAGAAGCATCAGGTTCGGGTTGGGAAATACCTCTTCCGCGAAGGGGACAAGGTGATGCAGGTACGCAATAATTATGATCTGCCTTGGGTGCGCGGCGATGAAAAGGGCGTTGGTATTTACAACGGCGATATTGGAACCATTTTTGCCATTGACACTCATAACGGTTATATCTTGGTCGACTTTGACGGCCGAATTGCAAGCTGCACTGTTGAAATGGCAGAGGATTTAGAACTGGCATATGCCGTTACGGTGCACAAGAGCCAAGGCAGTGAATTTAATGCGGTTGTTATTCCGGTATTGGGTGGTTTTGATAAACTGTATTTCCGCAACCTACTCTATACTGCGGTGACCCGTGCAAAACAGCTGCTTATCATTGTTGGATCCAAGGAACGGCTTGCCTATATGGTCCAAAACAATCGGAAAATGCTTCGTTACACTGGTCTAAAGTACTGGCTCCAAAATTATGCGCTTCCGCAGGATTCGTTTTAAGGATTGATCAATGATGAAACACAAGGCTCTGTTCAACCTAAAAGAAATGATATTGGAGCAGTTCTTTCCGGTCACCTGTCCCTTTTGCGGAAAAGTGATTTCGTTTCGTCAGGATTGCTGTGATGACTGTCGTTCCCGCCTTTCTCCGCTCCAAGATTGCTGCCCCAAGTGCGGCAAACGCAAATGCATTTGTGAACGTTTTGCAGCGATTGATTGTTTGATGGCTCCATTCCCATATGATAAACTCAGTGAAAAGGCGATTCACCGGTTTAAGTTTGGCGGTCATTCGGAATATGCCAGGCCGCTTGCTGGATTTATGTCCGCCTGTTTCTTTTCTTGCGGCACCGCTCGTTATGATTTTATTGTTTATGTGCCAATGGAACGGGCAAAATACCGGAAGCGGGGTTATAATCAAGCACGGGAACTTGCCAAAGAACTCAGCAGACTGACCGGTATTCCGCTTTTGGAAAAGGTGCTTGTGAAAGCAAAGAAAACCGAACTTCAGCATTTGCTGACGCTGGAGGAACGAAAAGAAAACTTGAAAGAGGCATATACGGTAAAAAGACCAGAAAAGCTGATTGGCAAATGCTTTCTTTTGTGCGATGATGTCTGTACCACTGGAATGACGATGGAAGCTTGTGCCAAGGTTTTAAAGGAGTCGGGAGCCAAAACCGTTGAGGGGATCAGTTTCGCTTCAACGCAATAACGGTTGAAATATTTGGAAGAATAACATATAATGGGTATAATTTGAGATTTCAGAAAAACGGAGGCGGTAATATGTCAGGTTTGGATATTGGAATCGATCTTGGCACAACGTCGATTATAATTTATTTGGGGAACCGTGGTATTGTGCTGTCTGAGCCTTCGGTTGTTGCAGTTGATATACGTAAGGATGAAGTGCTGGCAGTCGGTGAAAAAGCGTTTGAAATGATTGGTAAAACACCGAGCTATATTATTGCGGAGCGACCCTTAAAAGACGGTGTCATATCCAATCATATTTTGACCGAGTATATGATCCGCGAATATATCCGGCGTATTTGCGGGACCTTAATGATAAAACCACGGATTTCTATTTGTATTCCGTCTTCCACAACTAAGGTTGAAGCGGATGCGGTGGTTGACGCTGCTGTTAAAGCAGGCGCACGGAAAGTCTACCTGGTAGAAGAACCTATTGCAGCGGCAATCGGCGCGGGGATTGATATCGCTGAGGCGAATGGTATTTTCATGGTCGATATTGGCGGCGGTACAACGGACATCGCCGTTATTTCACTAAGCGGAATTGTATCATCCCGGTCGGTAAAATGTGCCGGGCAGACTTTTGACCAGGCAATTATTGATTATGTGCGAAATGAACATAAAATTCTCATTGGAGAACGGATGGCAGAATCCATTAAAATTCAGATCGCCAATGCATATGAAGGCAATTCGAATGTTAAAATCGACGTGAAAGGGCGCAACCTGCTCCGGGGGCTTCCGGAAAAGCTCACCCTGTCTCAGGCGGATATTTATCCGGTTATCCATGAGCATGCAATGACCATTATTGGTGCCATTAAAGAAATCTTGGAAGAAACACCGCCGGAATTGGTTGGGGATATTTATACAAACGGCATTGTTATGACGGGTGGCGGTTCTTTGCTTGGCGGGTTGGACAAGCTCATTGAAAAAGAAATTGGCGTAAAGGTTGTTATTGCAGAAGACCCGCAAAACTGTGTGGCTATTGGCGCAGGAAAATCCTTTGATTATCTTGACGTATTAAATCAAGGTTTTTCGGATGCGATTTTACACACCCATTAAATTTGATGAAAAGGAATGGCTGTTGCCATTCCTTTTTTGTATACCCGCATGGTTTTTCCCCATACTATTTTTAGAAATCTTTTTAGGAGGTCTTACCATGCCGAATCTTACATCCAAAGAATTAATGGCGATTGAAGAACAGCTTAACCTTGAGCAAACCGTGATCAAAAAGTTTAAGCTTTATTCCAGTGCCTGTACCGATCCACAGCTCAAACAGAAATGTGAGCAGATTTCCGCAATGCATCAGGCGCATTACAACAAACTGCTCAATCAGCTTAACTGAGGAGGATAAGGATAATGGAAATTCAAAATCAAACTTTTGATGACCGTGAAATTCTCAATGACGCTTTAATTTCGCAAAAGTTTTTGACTGACGATTACAATATTTTTGCTGGTGAATGCTCAACACCAACCGTTTACAATGAATTTATGAGCATTTTGGCCGATGAACACCAAATTCAAAATGAAGTTTTTCAGGAAATGACAAAACGCGGCTGGTACCAGACACAGCCGGCTGAGCAGCAAAAAATTAACGAGGCAAAAACCAAATTTTCCAACCCAAATTCTTAATCCCAAGCAGGCTGTATACAGCCTGCTTTTTTAATAAATGCTTGATTAATTTCTGAATCTGGAGTAAAGTAAGGGTAACAGAAAAAGGGGGACTCTTTTATGGATTTAAAAGCATTTTATAAACTCAGTTACGGGCTTTACATTGTTTCCAGCAATCTGGACGGTAAACAGTGCGGGTGCATTGTTAATACGGTAACGCAGGTTACCGCGGAGCCAGTACAGCTTGCGGTAACGGTAAATAAAGATAATTATACCAAAAAGGCAATTGAAAACTCCGGCTATTTTACTGCGGTTGCTTTAACCCAGAGTGCGGATATGAATTTAATTGGTACTTTCGGCTTTAAATGCAGCGCAGATGTGGACAAGTTTGAGGGACTTCAAACAGCAACCGATGAACAGGGAATTGCCTATGTAACTCAGAATGCCGCCGCACGCTTTAGCTGTAAGGTGCTGCAGCAGATTGATTTGGGAACCCATGTGATGTTTATTGGCGAGGCATTGGCCGCTGAAATTTTAAGCGATGAAGAGGTAATGACCTATGCATATTACCAAACAGTCAAAAAGGGTGGCACTCCGAAAAGCGCTCCATCCTATAAAGGAGAATCTGCACAGCCGGAAGCACCGGTTAAAAAAGGATTCTGCTGCTCTATTTGTGGGTATATTTTAGAGGCTGATACACTTCCGGCAGATTATGTATGTCCCATTTGTGGGAAGAGCGCCGAATTTTTTACTCCGCTGAATTAGGTTGAGGGATAAAAAACAGATACGGGCTTGTCCTGACTTGTTTTTATAAAAGAAAAAATGCATATTTGCTTTCACTATGTAGGCTCCCCGAAAGGGAGCCTTTTTACGTCTGTTTTATTTGCCGTGCAATGGCTGGTAATGTTCCAAACACGGGGAATCATTGCCATTATAAGGTATTGAGTGATTGTTGGGTTGTGGTATGCGGATTTGTTGGGATGAAGTGAGGGGTGTTTACAGCACTCTGTACTTGCCTGGCCGGAAGAATGAACAAAGGGAGGAATAATAGGCGAAGCGTTTGCTCAACCAAACCAGAAAAAGACCGAGGCTGCTGTTGCACGGAGCACGGCAGATACGTTTAGGAGAGGCCCTCTGAATATACTCGCATTCGTTAAGGGCGATGCTCTCTTCATTTGCAGGGAAGCTATCCCCGTTATTAGAATATGACCGTTTCCACCAGAATGTGACTTTTTTCCTTCAGCTAATTCTTTTTGACTGCAGCGTATACCGAAAGACGGTCATGAACATCCACGTGGTGAAAATCTCCACGCAGGATTTTGTAGACCATCTTTTCACGATCGATTTCTTCGGCTGTCCGCACGCCTATCCGACGAAAAAAGGAGAGCGGAGGGCACCAGCCGAACAGCGTGTGATAAAGCAAAAAGACGGAAACAACGGCGCTAAGCGCAAGCCATTTGGAACTACCTTTTATACCCAAAAGAATTCCAAATAGGATGAAACATGCGGCGTTTGCCTCCAGCACACGTTCAATATTCCATTCACGTCCTAGTTCCTGTATGGCTTGACTGAACTTTTTATCCTGGTTAAAAATCCTTTTTAGGGTTTCAATTTCGATTTCATGGTCGGAGCTCATGCGGCCTTTTGCTGTAACCATAAGGTTCACTTCCTTTCTGCTTTATTTTCTCCGTAAAGAAGAGAGATTATGTGGTTACAGGCATTTCTTTTGTTCGCGTTTTATTCATTGTTCAGACCGGAATTATACATAATATAAATTGGAAAATTTCTGTTTGTCCAGTAGAAAAACCAGTAAAGAAATGCTATACTGGTTACAGCTACTTGCTGTAAAAAAACAAGTGAATAGGAGCATGTGTCTTATGAAAAACATTTTATTTGACCAAGACTGGCGCTATTTTTCAGGACCTTATATGTCTTTTGCGCCCTTTCCGCCGCAAATTGAAGAAAGTCGTTGGACTGCGGTAGACCTTCCCCATGACGCCATAAATGGTTTGCCGCGTGATGCGCAGAACCCTTCCGGTATGGCGGGCGGATACACGCAAAGCGCTATGCTCTACTATAAAAAAGAATTTATTGCCTGTGAAGACTGGAACGGAAAACAGGTGCTGGCAGAGTTTGAAGGCGTTTTTTCGAATGCGGAGATCATCCTCAACGGCAATCAAATTGCGTTCCATCCGTATGGATACACCAGCTTTCTCGTTGATTTAACGCCGTACCTCCGGATTGGAAAGAAAAATTCATTGGTCGTCACTGTCAACGACCTTGCTAAGCCAAATTGCCGCTGGTATTCCGGGGCGGGTATTTACCGTCATGTTTGGCTGCACGTTGGAGAAAAGATGGCAGTACAGCCGTGGAATATGAAGGTGACAACTCCGGAAATTTCCACTGGACAGGCAACAGTTAAAGTGATGGCCGTGGTCACCAACTGTGAAGAGACAGCGGTAAAGGGGCGCCTGCGCTACACCGTTGTGCACAAAGGAGCAAGCTCTGCCACCGGAGAGACCGCGTTAACCGGCTTTGTCTGCGGGGAGACAAAGTTGGATTATGAACTGACGGTTTCCAACCCGGCACTGTGGGATGTGGATTCCCCAAACCTTTACACCCTCTGCTATGAGGTTGTGCTGGAGGACGGCACTGTGACCGATTACGGTGAAGTCGAGTTTGGAATCCGTACCATTGAGGTGGACAGCGTCAATGGGTTCCGCCTCAACGGCCGGAGTATGAAAATGAAGGGCGGTTGTGTCCACCACGACCACGGCCCGCTTGGTGCTGCGAGCTTTGACGAAGCGGAGGAACGTCGCGTACGCCTGCTCAAGGAATCGGGATACGATTCTGTGCGCTGCTCTCATAACCCGCCTTCTCCAGCTTTCCTGCGCGCCTGTGATAGGCTTGGAATGCTGGTCATCGACGAGGCGCTTGATGGGTGGCAGGTGAGTAAAACGGCTCATGACTATCATCTTTACTTCCGTGAGTGGTGGAGAACCGATATGCGCTCCATGATTGACCGGGATTTTAACCATCCCTCCATTGTGATGTGGTCGATTGGCAATGAGGTTGCCGAACGTGATGGATCCTCCAATGGTGCGGCGCTCTGCCAGGAAATGGTGGATTTTGTAAAAGCGCTGGATGATACCCGTTTTATTACCGAGGCGTCCAACTCGATCTTTATTCCCAAGGAGGATGAGGACGGCGCGGAAAACGTCAACTGGGCGGCAAACCTCACCGGCAATACGATTGACGCTGAGCATGATTACGTTGGTGACAAAACGGCTCCGTTTTTTGCCCCGCTTGATGTTGTCGGTTACAACTATCTCATTAAGCGTTACGCCTTTGACCGGAAAAAATTTCCGGATCGGGTTATTGTCGGAAGCGAGACCTTCCCGCACACTCTGTATGAGAACTGGACCGAAACGGTTAAAAATCCGAATGTGATTGGCGACTTTGTCTGGACTTCGTTCGATTATCTCGGTGAGTCCGGAATTGGCAAGGTAGAATACGACCAGCAGAATGGCTGGGGCGGGGCTTATCCGTGGTTTTATGCCAACTGCGGCGACTTGGATATTTGCGGCGTCAAACGTCCTCAGTCCTATTACCGTGATATTCTCTGGGGCTTGCGCACCAAACCGTACATTGGCGTCTATGATCCGAAAATGAATGACCATAAACTGGTTTTCAAAGAGTGGGCATGGGAACCAGTGGTAAACGGATATGAATTTCCCGGCTGTAAAGGCATGGAAACCAAGGTTGACGTATACAGTCCTCACGATGAAGTTGAACTGTTTGTCAATGGCAAATCCTGCGGCAAACAACCAGCCGGGGATGCGGCACAGTACAAAGCAACCTTTACCATTACCTATGAGCCCGGCGAGCTGAAAGCGGTTGCTTATCAGGACGGCAAAGCCGTAGAGGAGGAGATTCTCCGAACTGCCGGAGCGGCGAAAACCATTCGTTTGCTGCCGGAAACAGCGTATCCGATTGAAGGGCAGCGGCACCTGCATTACGTCCAGGTAGAGATTGCAGACGCCGATGGCAGGCTTGTGAGTTATGCCGACAATCTGATCCACTTCTCTTGTACTGGCGCGGGGAAGCTGATTGCGGTCGGAAATGCAAACCCCATTACTGAGGAATCCTTTACCGCTGATTTCCGCAAGGCTTACCAAGGCAGAGCACTTGCTATTCTGGAACGTACCGGTGAAGGGGACATTGTTCTCACCGCAAAAGCTGATGGTCTTGAGACAGCAAGTATTGCCATTGGCTAATATATTTTTGTGAACTGAAAAAAGCTGTATGGAATGTATTCCATACAGCTTTTTATTTAAAGCGAAAAGGGCCATACATATGTTTGTATGGTTGCTTTTGACGGAGAAGATTGTAATATTTGAAAGCAATTAAACGAACTTTAACGGTAATATTAACAAATTTATATCATAAATTTGATTTATTTTATAAAAGCATATCAAAATTATTAAGAATCATTTATAATGAAAAAAAGGGGGCGTAGGTATGACGGTTAAGGGGATTATAGCGCAGAATTTGTTACAAGAACGTACCAGACACGGTCTCACACAAGAGGACCTTGCGTATGCAATTGGCATGAGTCCATGTTATTTAAGGCGTATTGAACACGGAACGGCAAACCCGTCGGTACTCGTTCTTCAAAAGATAGCGGAGCCGTTGGGGATTAGTGTAGCCATGCTCACCAGCAAAACCACTTTGAAAAAATGAAAAGTGATTTGACGGCTTGACAGGATTCTCCAAAATCGGTTATCCTAATAAAAAACAGTAGGGAGATATCGTATATGGAAGAGAAAAAGTCAAATACCAAACGAATTATTCTTGGGGCCTTGATTTTAGTTGTGCTGGTGGGACTGGTTACAGCGGTTTATGTATTATTTTCGCCGAAACCCGTTGCAGGGGAAAAGCAGATTACGGTACAGATTGTTTATGAGGATAAAACCGAAAAGCAAATTGAAATTGATACCGACGAAATGTACCTGCGCGGCGCACTTGAATCCAAAGAATTAATTTCTGGCGAAGAAGGGGAATACGGCCTGTTTGTTAAAACTGTAGACGGTATTACCGCCAATGAAAGCAAAGAGCAGTGGTGGTGCTTTACCAAGGGCGGTGAGGCTGTTATGACCTCGGTTGATCAGACCCCAATAGCGGATGGGGACCAATTCGAAATTACTTTGACCACCGGGTATGAATCCTAAATTTGAAAAAGCCGTATCCAATTATAAAAGGATACGGCTTTTTTGAGGTTACCGTGTTTGAATATTGCTGGCGTCTGCCGCAATTTGGTACCCCATTTTGTTGAGGCAGTTTTCAATGTTGTCATAGGAAACGCCGGAGCTGTCATAGTCCACACAAACAAGATTATGCTGCGGTTCTACACTGACGGATTGAACACCGTGCAATGCATCCAGCCGACGCTTAATGGCCTTTACATCCTGTTTGCCGTTGACAGAGGTTGCGATAAAATAAGCGCTTTCTTGAGACATGATCATCACCTCTGTGTTAGGGTTCCCATTCAAAAAGCAAAATAACCGCATTAATCATCAATTGGTTCAACAAACCAGCCGATCAGTGTCAGGCAGTTATTTTCAGTTAATTCTACTTTTCCGCTTACAGTTACCTGGATACCACCCGTTAAAATATCATAACTTTCCATTTTTACAAGCAGCCGCGGCCACCCGCCTGCGGTGCTTCCATCTCGGTGCCCCAACGCGTACTGCTTTTCCTGTACTGCAATTGCGTCATTCGCAGAAATAAGGCCGGTTGAAAGAATATGCTCTTTTTGCCCGACCAGAATGCATTCGTTTTTGTAATCTGTTAAAGTAAGATAACTGCTTGAAACCCATGCGGTTACCTTGACCGGAGAGCCATTGTATGTTATGGGCGAAGCCAGCAGCTGTTCAATGGTCACGTTTTGATATTCTGCGCCCGTGCCGCTTGCGCTGCTGTCCGGCAAAGTAGTTGATGAGGCGGAACTGCTGGGTAAAGAAACGGATGGAATGGAAGAAGCGGATGAAGGAACAGAAGCGTTTATACCGCCGCTGGAATATTCCTCTCTGGACGAGGAACCGTTCTCGCGATGGGAGGATACAGAGGACTTTTCAGAAGAACTCGATTTTTCACCATCCGCTGTGCCGGATTCCGATTGATTTATAACGGAATCCCGATATGCCTCGTAGTATTCCAAAAGAGGGGAGCCGCCTTCGCCGCTTTGCCAAAGGTTGCTTAATGAACACGGCGTATGATCGGCTTGGTAGAGCGATACAATATTCTCCGCTGGGATTCCCAAATTTAGATTTTGCCCTTCGGAGGCAGGACCAAATGCCATGCCAATTACCTTTCCATACCGATCAAATATAGGACCTCCGCTCCCAAAAGAGGACGGCGCAATGTACTGAAAAAGAGATTGCTGCCCTAAAAAGAATGTGCCGTTGTACGTGCCGGTTGAAATCATGTTTTTAAGCCCTTCTATACTGCCAATGGCTGTAATCTGCTCCCCACGCTGCGGTTCACAGGAGGCAAACTCAAGTGGTGCGAACTTTTTGTTTTCAGCAATTCGAAGCAGGGCAATGTCACGCTGCCGGTCATAGGCAACCACCTCTGAAACAAGGTAAGACAGGCCGTTGTCGCTGATGGCTTTTATTTCGTCTGCTCCTTCAATGATGTGAAGGCAGGTAACAATCAGGTTCGGTTCCAAGGCAACAAAGCCGCTTCCGCTGCCAATTAATTCATCGTCGTTATAAATCTCAAGCAGTAAAACCGATGAGGTGACAGTGTTCAGTGCGCTGTTGTCCTTGGTAAAATCATATTGCTGACGATTTCGCGAAAAGACGAGAGAGATCGTTCCGATTACTGCCAAAAGACAGAGGACAGGAATTGCGATTTTTAACCAAAGAGGCAGCTTGAGTTTTCGGCATTCCTTTTGGATGCAAAGAGGTACTTCGTCTACGGGAGACTTTTCCGCCATGTTTTGATTTAATTCATTCAGCGGGATATTGAGCAGCTTGCTTATTTGAATGATCTCATTTGTTTCAGGGAGTCGGTCGCCTTGTTCCCATTGCAGAACGTCAAATTCTGTCAATCCAAGCTGTTCCGCAAATTCTTTGCGGGATAATCCGTGCTTTTCCCGTAACTGTTTGATGTTTTCTGCAAATGTCATGTCATTCACCCAATTCTGTCGTACACCATTATATTAGCGCCTGTTTATAGAGCAGAATTAGTATAACACAAAGGAAAATAAAAAAACAACCAGATTTCACATGAGGAAACCCGGTTGGAATCACTTACAGAGTATGGTAAAATAAAACGATGTCTTCATAACGTCCATCTTTCATCAAAAATCCGCCCGGGACGGTGCCAAGTTCCACAAACCCCAGCTTTTTATAAAGCCTTATAGCGCGTTCGTTTGTTTTTACGACTGCATTGAATTGCAGTACCCGGAATCCCAGTTTGGAAGCCTGCGCTAAACAGTGACACACCAACTTCTCGCCGATTTTTAAACCGCGCATGCCGGATTTTACTGCATAGCTTGCATTGGAGAGGTGCCCGCACCGCCCGACATTATTCGGATGTAGGATATACAAGCCTACAATTTCTCCGTTTCGTTCCGCAACCGCCGTAAAGCTCTGGCTTTTGAAAAATTCTTCGGCCTGATTGGAATCGAGCGGTTCCAACTGCGGAAATGCAACTCCTTCTTCTACCACCTGGTTCCAAATTTCTGTCATTTGCGCCAGATCAGCTTTTTGATATTCCCGAATGATGACATCCATTGTGAAACAACCTCCGTCTGTTTGCAGCGATAACCGAGTGGGGAAAAGGATACCCGAACATCCTCATCGGCCATGAAACGTGAAAGAATTTAAGAATCCCCTGCGTTATAGACATAAACAAAGCCGGATGTAAATACACCCGGCAGTTGGAGCGAACAAGGGGAATCGAACCCCCAACCTCAGCTTGGGAAGCTGATGTTTTACCATTAAACTATGTTCGCAAACAAATTCAACATTCATATTATGCTTCAATTCCATAGATTTGTCAAGAGTAAAATCACATCTTATCCGGAGAGAAAAACAAACATTCCTGATTTTAGGCGGGCTATGTGCGAACACAAAACGAAAGGAGCGTTCTGAGAATTTATGATGTGCCAAACAGGGGAAAACGAATTGTTAAGGAACTTGAACCGGCTGCATACGACGGAATTGGGTGTGGTGCGTATCCGTAAAAATATTGGCTTGACCGAGGAAGAGGATACAGTAAACTGGTGCAAAAAGAGAATAGAGGCGCCGGACAGCACTATAGTGAGAAAGGGAAAAAATTGGTATATACACTCCAGCGGATGTACGATTACGGTAAATGCATACAGTTATACCATCATTACAGCGCATAAGCAGAATAGAACATAAAAAATCCCGCAGGCTTTCCTGCGGGATTTTGGATATTTATTCGTAATATTTGATAAGCGCCTGGGTACCAAGGTCTCCGTAGCCTTTATCCGCGAGCTCTTTGTACATATTCAGCACCTCGCTTAAGACCGGCATTTTCAAAGAAACAGCGTCTGCCTCCTCGGTAGCAATGGTCATATCTTTGATGTAATGCTTGATGAAAAAGCCCGGGTTCATATCGCCTTTGAGGATGCGCGGTGCGTTGTTACTCATCTGCCAGCTTCCGGCAGCACCCTGACTGATGCTGTCGAGCATGGTCTGAACATCCAAGCCAACCTTTTCTGCATAGGAGATAGCTTCACAGACGCAGGCGATAACGCCGGAAAGGGCAATTTGATTAGCCATTTTGGTATGCTGGCCATTTCCCGCTTTGCCTTCGTAAATGATGTTGGTGCCCATTGCCTCAAAAAGCTCCATGCAGGCGTCATAAGCGTCTTTATCACCGCCGACCATAATGGACAATGTCCCGTTGCGGGCGCCGGAATCGCCACCGGAAACCGGGGCATCAAGCGCAATTTTTCCCTGCGCTTTGGCTTCGTTGTAAATTTTAACCGAAAGTTTCGGGCTGGTGGTGGTCATATCAATAAGATAAGCACCTTTTTTAGCGTTTGCGAGAATGCCGTTTTCGCCAAAATAAACTTCTTCAACGTCTTTGGGATAACCGACCATTGTGATAACTGCGTCTTTATTCGCAACACAGGCTGGAATGGTATCGCACCATTGAGCACCCTCGGAAACGATATCCTGTGCCTTTTCCTTTGTCCGGGTGTAGACCGATACTTCATAGCCTTTCTTCATCAGGTTGCGCGCCATGGATTTTCCCATTACGCCAATGCCTATAAATGCGATTGTTTTCATTATGCGTTCCTCCACCTAGTATTTTATGGCTTTGGCAGTATGGCGTGTCCACATTGCCACAAGCCACAATTTTATTTTAGTATATCATGAAGCGCTTGAGAATGAAATATAAAAATGGAAACAAAAAGGGAACGGCGTGTATTTTTGTACAATTAGCATATAATAAACATAGATTTTTTTACAAAAGGGGAAATAGTATGGACGCGAAAAAGATTGTAAAAGAGTATATGGATACGCAAATTCAGGAGTTAAAACAGGGGATGGACAACCTTGAGGACCGTGATAAGCAGCCGACTCACTCCGGTAATCTGTATAACGGTATGTTGAAACATGCAGTATCCTTTGAAATTAAGCATATGGAACATATGCGCGAGGAACTTCTGAACCTCCTGTAAAATTTCGATTCCGAAAAGGCATTGCCGGTTGGCAATGCCTTTTTCGTTGCAACTTTTGGTGTTTTGTAGTATGATAAAGCCATTGAAATCACACAAGAGGTTTTCGATGAAGCTATTGATTGACGCAGACGGATGCCCGGTTGTGAAGCTGGCTATTCGGATTGCATATGAATTTAATTTAAAGGTCTGTCTTGTAAGCGATACTTCCCATGAATTTTTTGACACCCGGGCGGATGAAGTCATCACGGTATCAAAAGGGGCAGACAGCGCCGATTTTGTAATTGCCAACCGCGTTTTGCCGGGTGATCTTGTGGTTACGCAAGATTATGGGCTTGCTGCACTCTGCCTCGCGCGGCGGGCGGTACCGATCCATCAGGACGGTATTCGCTTTACCGAGGACAATATGGATGCATTTCTCATGGCACGCCACACTGCTAAAAAGATACGCAATGCAGGCGGTCGGCTAAAAGGTCCTTCCAAACGGACAAAAGAACAGGATAAAGCGTTTGAACAAAGTCTGCGTGCACTGATTGGAGAACTGAGGGCGAAGGAGCAGGATACATGTATCAAAGACTACTAAACACCATTCGATCATACCCCTCAAAGCGAATATGCGTCGCTTTTTCCGGCGGTGTTGATAGCACGCTGGTGCTGAAGGTCTGCATGGATGCGGGGGCGGATGTCTATCCGGTAATTTTCCGCACAGTGCTCCATCCATCTGCTGAGGTGGAAGAAGCCAAAAGAATAACCGATTCTTTTGGCGTTGCACTTGAGGAGCTGGAAATAAACGAATTTCAATACCCGGAGATTCTGGAAAACACACCGGAACGCTGCTATCAGTGTAAAAAGGCGTTGTTTTCAATGTTAAGGGAATACGCTTTACAGAAAAGCTGTCCGGTTATTGTTGACGGAACCAACGTCGACGACCTTTCTGAATTCCGTCCTGGCCTACGTGCGCTGCGGGAACTGCAAATCAACAGCCCGCTGGCAGAATCCCATTTGACAAAAGCGGATGTACGAAAGCTTTGTTCAGATTTTGGATTGAGCGTGTCTTCCAAACCGTCGTCACCGTGTATGGCGACCCGGCTTCCGTATTATACCAAAATTACCCAAGGGGATTTGCGTAAAATTGAGGCCGGGGAACTGGCCCTAAAAGCAATGGGATTTACCCAGGTACGGGTCCGCAAGCATGGAGAAATTGCCCGAATTGAGCTTTTGGAAACAGAGTTGGAACAGGCGTTCCAGCAGTACAAGGTGATCGCGGAAAAGCTTAGTGCGATTGGATTTCATTATGTCACGCTGGATTTGGAGTGTTTCCGCTCCGGCAGCATGGATATACATATTAAAAAGGAGCAATAACGCATGGATGTCAACCAGCTACTCAATGCAGTAAAAAACGGTACAACATCGGTTGAGGAAGCGGCAGCCCAGTTAAAAAACCTCCCTTATGAGGATTTGGGATTTGCAAAACTTGACCATCACCGGAGCCTGCGCAGCGGATTTCCAGAGGTAATATTCTGCCAGGGCAAAACCAAAGAGCAGATTGTAACCATTTTTGAGCATTTTATTCAGGCGGACGCTAAGGTACTCGCCACACGTGCTTCCTGGGAGCAGTACGAAGCGGTGCGTGCCGCTGTTCCGGATGCTGTTTATTTGGAAACACCGCGCCTAATTACCTACCAACTGGATCACGTTGCAAAAATTGGCAAGGTTGCGGTCTGTACCGCCGGTACCTCGGATATTCCGGTGGCGGAGGAGGCCGCCTGCGTAGCGGAGTTTTTTGGCGCTGAGGCGGAACGCTTTTACGATGTCGGCGTTGCGGGAATTCACCGGCTGCTTGCAGCGGCTCCCAAAATTCGTGAAGCGAATGTTGTCATCGCGATTGCCGGCATGGAAGGGGCGCTTGCTTCAGTCATTGGCGGACTGGTGGACAAACCGGTAATTGCCGTTCCCACCAGCGTGGGCTACGGGGCAAACTTCGGCGGTGTTTCGGCACTGCTGACCATGCTTAATTCCTGTGCGGAAGGGATTTCGGTTGTAAACATTGACAACGGCTTCGGTGCTGGTTACCTAGCTGCACAGATTAACCGTTTGATTGAAAAATAGGAGAAAAATGATGAAAAGTTATTATTTTGAATGCAATTCCGGTATCAGCGGAGACATGACCGTTGCAGCGCTCTTGGATCTGGGCGCCGATCCGGACGTTTTGATGAAGGCGCTGGAAAGCCTGCATGTCGACGGCTTCCATATCCACATTTCCAAGGTTAAAAAACGCGGCATTGAGGCCACCGACTTTGACGTTCATCTCGCCGACGAAGGACATGAGCATCACCACCACGACGATGCATGCGGGCATTCGCATGAGCATCCGCATGTGCACGCTCATTCCTGTGACAGCGACCACCCTCACGCACACTCTCACGAGCATTCCCATGAAAGCGGACATGAACACTCGCATGAGGAAGATTGCGCCCATAAACACGGGGAGGAACATTCACATACGCATGGTGATCACCATCATCCGCATACCCACCGGAATCTGCACGACATTGTACATATTATTCAGGACAGCGGCATTACCGAACATGCGAAAGAGCTTGCCGTCAAAATTTTTAAAGTTGTTGCCGAAGCGGAATCCAAAGCGCATGGGCTGCCGATTGACGAGGTTCATTTTCACGAGGTTGGTGCGGTGGATTCAATCGTTGACATTGTCGGCACGGCGGTATGCCTGGACAATCTCGGCGTAGAGCGTGTTTACTGCACCAGTATCAGTGAGGGGCAGGGGACGGTGCGCTGCCAGCACGGCATTATGCCGGTTCCGGTTCCGGCTGTTACCAATATTGCTGCGGCGCACGGCCTGACACTGCGTATTACCGACAACAACGGTGAAATGGTGACTCCAACCGGCGCGGCGATTGTTGCCGGTATTCGTACCGATTCAAGACTGCCGGCCAGCTTCCGGATTGTAAAAACCGGAATTGGCGCGGGAAAAAAGGATTTTGAGCAGGCGAACATCCTGCGCATCCACGAAATTGAAACCGATACTTCTCTGGAAGAAGGGGATGAAGTGGTCGTAATGAATACCAACATTGACGACCAGACTTCAGAACAGCTTGCCTACGCAATGGAAAAACTGTTTGAGAGCGGTGCGCGGGACGTTTGGTTTGAACCGGTCTTTATGAAAAAGAACCGGCCCGCTTTGAAGCTCAACGTGCTCTGCCTTCCGCATCAGGTTGAAACATTGTCTGAAGTGATTTTCCGGGAGACTTCCTCAATTGGCTTGCGCTACCAAAACTACCGGCGTATTGTTATGGACCGTACTCTTGACGAGGTTCAGACGGAATATGGACCGGTGCAGATTAAACGGTGCAGTTTTCATGGTATTCGGAAAAACACGGTAGAATACGAGTCTGCAAAGCGTGTTGCCAAACAGCATGGTGTACCGCTGGAAGAAGTTTATCGTGCAACTTACAAGGTGATTAAATAGCAAAAATGCCACTAATATCTGTTGATATTAGTGGCATTTTTGTTGCTTTCGCAGGATTCTTAAATTATAGTTGCAAATGAAAGGGAATTATTATAGAATAAGATACAGTATAATTGAATGTAATTAAGGAGATGTTGTCATGTCGCTGTATGGCGGAATGTCCAAACAGGAATTGATGCAGGAAAAAGAAAAAGTAGAAAGCACCTACCGGGAATACCAGAAACAGGGGCTTTCTTTGAATATGTCGCGCGGGGTTCCTTCTGCGGAGCAGCTTGATTTATCTTACGGGCTTTTAACCTGTGTGACCAGAGGTGAATGGGAGAAAACCGAACAGGGGCTTGATCCGCGTAACTACGGTTGTCTGGAGGGAATTGTGGAGGCACGCCGTCTGATGGGAGCTGCACTTGGCATTGATTCGGAAAACGTCATTGTTGGCGGCAATTCCAGTCTTAACCTGATGTACGATACCATGGCGCGCGCCATGCTGTTTGGCGTCTATGGAGGCGAAAAACCGTGGGGAAAATACGACAATGTCAAAATCCTCTGTCCGGTGCCGGGGTATGACCGCCATTTTGGCATTTGTCAGGATTTAGGGATTGAAATGATCAACATTCCCATGCGGGAGGATGGGCCGGATATGGATTTGGTTGAGTCGCTCATCCGCGATGATGAAACCATCAAGGGCATCTGGAGCGTTCCTATGTATTCCAACCCACAGGGGATTACATACTCGGATGAGGTGGTACGCCGGTTTGCCAACCTGAAGCCTGCCGCGAACGATTTTCGCATTTTTTGGGACAACGCGTATTGTCTGCACCATTTGACCGATGACCATCCTGCGCTGCTAAACCTTTATGAGGAGTGTAAAAAAGCAGGCAATGAAGATATGGTGTTTGTGTTCACCTCTTTTTCAAAGGTGACTTTCCCAGGCGCTTCGATTTCCGCACTCGCTGCAAGTAAAAACAATCTGACCGAAATTAAAAAGCACCTTACCATGCAGACCATTGGCTCGGATAAAATGAATCAATACCGCCATGTACGGTATTTTAAGGACATTGAGCATGTCAAAGAACACATGCTCAAACACCGTACGATCATTAAGCCGAAATTTGACGCCGTACTTGGCGCTTTAAAAACAGAGCTTGGCTCATTAAACATTGCGAGCTGGAACGAGCCAAAGGGCGGATACTTTATTGCGGTTGATACCGAACCAGGCTGTGCAAAACGAACGGTAGAGCTTTGCAAGGACGCAGGCGTTGTACTGACGCCGGCAGGCGCGCCGTTCCCATACGGTGTTGATCCGGAGGATAAGACCATCCGCATTGCGCCGACATCGCCGTCGGTTGAAGATTTGACCACCGCGATTCATGTCTTTTGTACAGCGGTAAAACTGGCCACCATTGAAAAAGAGTTACAGGCAAAATAACGGAGGAACCTATGACAGGAAAAACCTTTGAAGTAACAAAATTTGTTTCCGAAGAGCTGCTTGCAAAAGCAGTTGGAAGCGGCGATGTTGCTGTTTTTGCGACGCCGATGATGATTGCCATGATGGAAGAAGCGGCTGCAAAGTGCATTGTGCCTATGCTGGAACCCGGCCAGACTTCGGTTGGAACCATGATGAACACCTCACATGTGGCTGCAACGCCTGCTGGTATGCAGGTACGCGCTGTTGCAACGGTTACCGGAGTGGACGGCAGAAGTGTAACATTTCGTGTAGAGGCTTTTGACGAAGCTGGATTGATTGGTGAAGGAACGCACAGTCGGGTGATTGTAAATCACAATCGTTTTGAGGAAAAAGCACAGGCCAAACTTGCGGGCAGAGCTTAATCTGTATTTTCCGCTGTTTTCAGAAAATAATAAGCATGACGTTTTGGATGAAACCGGCGTCATGCTTATTTTTATGCCCATTTTCGGGTTTATGTATGTGATTCGATTCTGATAAAGGCGGTAATCCATTATGAAGGCAATTCTCACTGAAGAACAGCAGTCTCAATTTGCAGCCTATGCTTCTTCTTTTCGAAGCATAAGGCTGAAACCGGTAAAACCTCTGAAAAGGGAGCTTGATCGGGCAATGGCGTTTTTGCGCCGGGAACGAAGCCGTGCAGGCAGGGAAGAACATTCTTCAAATTCTTCTGAATCTTTAATTAACCATTATTTTTTGTTGGAAAAGATGGCGCGCGAGGCAACCCGCAATTTAAAGGGAACTTTACTGCCGCAGTTTCAGGATGAGCCTGACCTGTTTGCCTACCTTAGCCAGGTATATGCCAAAGACGAGCTGGCAATTTCAACTGCATCTCTGATGGAAGCCGTTCGGATTTTCCAAAAACAACGGTACCTAACCAATGCAGAACATGATTTTGTAAAAACTGCTCTGCAAATCTTTATTATTCGCCGGGCAGCAGATATTATTGCAAACAGGGAACCAATCGAAACACTAGAAGCCTGTTTTGCTCAAATTTATGCCCTTGAAACGGTCGATTTTGACGCGCTTTTGAATGCGGAAAACCATTTGGAAAACCTGTTAAAGAAGGATCCGACCGGGGTTTATTCCAAAATGGATAAGCAAACCCGCCATCAATACCGGTATATGGTAAGCCGTTTGTCCACCCTTCAACACACAGACGAAAGCGAACTGGCAGAAGGCTTTTTGCAGCAGGCAAAAGAGGCGGAGGGAAACACAGATGCGGTGCACCATGTTGGTTTTTATATATATCGGGATTATCATAGAGTTTTCCATCCGCATATATTAAAGGCTTTGTATATGCCGCTTCTGTTTCTAAGCCCGGCGGTGATATCCCTTGCTTTTGCGCTTGTCTTTCACCGGTTTTGGCTTCCCATACTGCTGTACATTCCATGCTATGAAATTTGCAAAAGTCTGATTGATGCCCTATTTTCTTCTTGCCTAAAGGGAGAATACGCCCCCCGCATGCGGGTTACAGAAGCTCTTTTGGATGAGAACAAAACTTTGTTGGTACTCTCCACTATGATTGCATCTATGGAAGATGTAAAACCGCTTTCCATCCGTTTGGAAGATCTTTTTTACAAGACATCTTCCAACAATATTGGAATTTGCGTCCTTGCCGATCTAAAGGCGGCGGAGTTTCCGGAGCTTTTGGAAGACCAGGCGGTTTTGTCCGCTTTAAAACAGGAAATTATTCGGCTGAATGAAACCTATGGCAGCCATTTTACGGTATTGGTCCGGCCGCGGCGCTACTCCAAAACACAGGAAAACTACAGTGGTTTTGACCGAAAACGCGGCGCTATTTGCGAACTTACGCGCTATATCTGTGGGGAAGAGGTCACATTTTATCTGGCAGAAGGCAATTTTGCTTTTCTCAGAGAATGCAAATATATGGTCGCCTTAGATTCCGATACCGTTCCGCTTTTAGAGACGGTTCCTGAACTTGTCTCGATTGCGGCACATCCCCTAAACAAGCCGGTAGTAGACGAAGGGCGTGGAATTGTTGTCTCCGGCTATGGAATTTTTGTACCCCAGATCTCCTCAGATTTAAAGTCCGTTCAACGGACGCCATTTGCCAAAATCATGGGCGGGCAGGGGGGCATCCATGCGTACGACCCCGTCTCGCCGGATATTTACCAGGATTTGTACCACGAAAGCATTTTTGCCGGAAAAGGGTTAATTGATATTCATTTGTTTTACCGGCTTGCCTGCAACCTGTTTGAAGATGAGACTGTGCTCAGCCACGATATTCTGGAGGGTTCTCTGCTACGTACCCGCTATATCCCGGATGTTGAGTTTCTTGACTCTTTTCCTCCTACGGCAATTTCTTATTTCAAACGCCAGCACCGCTGGATGCGCGGCGACGCGCAAAATATTGGGTTTATTGGGCGCACCATTGATACCAAGATGGGAAGACGGCGTAATCCGCTCAATACTCTCAGCCGTATCAAGCTGTTTGACAACCTGCGCCGTGCATTGACTCCTTTCTTTGCCATACTTTGTCTTTTGGCAGCCTTTTTTATTTCCTATGCCCCGCTGCGTATTGCCTTGATTTCCACCGCCTTTTTGACTGCGGCTGCGCCGTTTCTGATTGGCATTTTGTCTTCATTCTTGTTCAGCGGTTTTGCCAGCTTTACTTCCCGTTACTATTCCGGGGCACTTCCGGTTTGTGGGGAATTGCTGCTCAAAATGATTTTTCACGTTGTTTTTCTAGCCCACAACGCTTATCTTGGAATTGATGCGGTAATCCGAGCTCTTTACCGAAGATGGATCTCCCGCAAAAATCTGCTGGAATGGACGACAGCAGCGCAGGGAGAACGCGCCAAATCGACGGTTGGAGGATTAATCCGGCACTTTTTTGCATCAGAAGTCCTTGGAGTTTTTCTGCTTTTATCGCCGTTTGGCAGTCTGCGTCTGTTCGGAATTTGTTTCTTTGTCGCCTTTTTGGTAGCGGCAATTTCGTCGGAACCATATCCAGAAAAAAACAGCCAGCTTGATGATGCCGTAAAAGACCGTTTAATTGCCGAAATGGCCCGTATGTTTCACTTTTATCAAGTTTATGCCAACCGCTCAGAGCATTACCTGCCGCCGGACAACGTACAGTTTGCTCCGGTCTATCGCATTGCACACCGAACATCGCCGACCAATATTGGATATATGATGCTTTCGGTTCTCTGTGCACGGGACTGCGGTATCATTGGCAATGACAGTATGATTGAGTTTTTAGAGCACACGACCGATACGCTGGAGCGCCTGGAAAAATGGCATGGTAACCTTTATAACTGGTACGACACCCGCACGCTGACGGTTTTGCAGCCTGCTTTTGTTTCAACAGTAGACAGCGGGAATTTTGTTTGCGCACTGGTTGCACTCAAAGAGGGGCTTAAAGAGTATGAGGCCGCCAATATCCGGGTGACGAAACTGATTGACCGGTTGATCGGGCTGATTGAAGCAACCGATTTGTCCCCTTTTTATGACCATAAAAAGGAGCTTTTTTCAATCGGATACGATTCATCCGCAAACGCATTGAGCCAGTCCCACTATGATATGCTCATGAGTGAAGCGCGCATGACCAGCTTTTTTGCCATTGCTAAAAAAATGGTTCCTGTTTCTCATTGGGGAGCCTTATCGAGGCGGTTAAGCCGTCTGCATTCCTATAAAGGACCCGTTTCCTGGACCGGAACAATGTTTGAGTACTTTATGCCCGAACTTTTCCTCTCCTGTGAAAAAGGCTCTTTAGGATATGAGGCATTGCGTTTTTGCCTGCATGTTCAAAAAAACCATGCCGCCAAAATGGGACTGCCGTTTGGTATTTCAGAAAGTGCCATTTATTCATTTGACCAGAATTTGAATTACCAGTACAAAGCAAACGGCGTACAAAAAATTGCTTTAAAAAGCCACATGAACGCTGATGTTGTCCTTTCGCCATATTCCACCTATTTGGCGCTTCCGTTTCAGCCTCATGCTGCCTTGAAAAATTTAAACGCCTTGAAAAAACTGGGGACGTTTGGACGATTTGGCCACTATGAAGCAGTGGATTTTACCCCGAAACGCGTTGGGGACAGCCCTTATGAAATGATTAAAAGCTATATGGCGCACCATATAGGTATGAGCATTCTTGCCGTAAACAACGCGGTTAACAGTGGCGTTTTGCAAAAACGCTTTCTCGCTGACCGGGAAATGAGAAGCGCAAAAGAACTGCTTCAGGAGAAGATTACCAACGGAACGGATCTTTTCCAAGAGCAGTATACCGAACACAACAGCCGCCCTAACGAAAAGGAGCTGAATGAACAAATGATTTACACCAAGGTTTATCCGCACCGGCCGCGTGTAAAGGTGCTTTCGAACCAAGAATTGACAGGGGTATATACCGACAGTGGGGTGGAACTGATGCTCTACCGCGGCAACGAAATTATCCGGCGGACAAGCGACCTACTCAAAAAGCCCAACGGATTCTTTGCTCTGCTTAAAACGCCTCAGAAAATCATTGGTCTTACTTCTGCTCCGCTTTATGGTGCAGAGGACAGCCGCGAAGTCCTGTTTGGTGACGACTCAGTACGGTATATCACTCGAACGGCGGACGTTAAAACCGAATTATCCGCACAAATCAGCCGTTCCATGCCCTGTGAAGTCAAAACTATCCGAATCAACAACCGGCGTTCCCGCCATATAGACTGTGAGCTTCTCCTTTATCTGGAGCCAGCGCTGGCTTCCTGGAGTGATGATGCTGCTCATCCCGCCTTTTCAAAACTTTTTGTTGATATTGGCTATCAACCCAGTACAGGGATTATTACCGCAAAACGGAAGAGCCGTATGGGTGAGGATTCTCTTTACCTCGCCGCCGGTTTTTTGGAAGATCTGGAATTTTCAATGGAATTTAACCGTGAGCGCGTTCTGCGCTCTCCAGAGGGAATTTTTTCACTTTCAGACGCCTTTCAGCAGAATTTTAACGGGGAAGACGGCGCCATTCCGGATCCATGTGTTGCGGTCAAGACAAAGCTCAACCTCCCCCAACATGCAAGCAAGGAGGTACATTTTGTCCTCTCGGTTGGGCAGACGGCTGAACAGGCGGCAGACGGTATTATTGGTCTGCGCGGAAGCCGCAGAGAACGAAACGAGTTGGCGGCAATTACCCCTTTGATGCACCATACCGCAGAGGGGCGGTTGGCGGATACCGTTCTGCCGCAGATTTTGTTTCAGAAACGCCTCAACAACAAAACGCTGGAAGCCATTGCGCAAAACAAGTTGCCGCGGGAAACCATTTGGGAGTACGGGATTTCAGGGGATTATCCAATTTTACTGGTCGAACTTGCCGGGGAAAATGATTCTGACCGGGCGCGCAACTATGTACGCCTGCACACCGCATTAAAAAAAGTTGGTATTCTTTCCGACTTGATTTTGCTGTTTGCCGGAGACGGTGAAAAAGCAAACCTTGTTGCGGAAATGGTGGATGACGCCATGCTTTCTGAATCAGGGGGAGGAAACATGGCAGACCGCCAGCACATCCGGTTTGTTGACATTACCAAAGAACCGGATGAAATCGGGACATTTTTCCGCGCGCTGGCCTGTCATATCGCATCATTGTCCATGACGGCTATTAACCTGCCGTCGGACGATTACACCCCCATTTTGCTTCAAGCAGTCCGGCCGGCAGAACTGCCGCCGGATCCTGATGTTGAGGTGGTAAAGGGTGCTTTTTCCAATGATTCCTTTTTTGCGGAATCCGATACCCAATTACCATGGTCTCATATACTGGCGAACGATGTTTTCGGCACCCTTGCAACCAATAAATCCCTTGGATACACCTGGGCGGTCAATTCGCGCGAAAACAAACTGACACCATGGTCCAATGATACAATGAGCGATCATCAGGGCGAATATCTCATTTTGCGAATTGGCAATGATTATTATAATCTTTGTGACGGAGCGTTGGCTGAATTTAATCCGCATTTTGTGCGGTACTGTGGTATGGCAGGCTCTCTTTCTTACCGTGTAACCGTTTCAATTGATCCGGAGTATGCAGAAAAGCGATTGTCTTTTTGCTGCCGCAATCACGGCGAAAAACCGATTGAAGCGGAAATCGCTTACTATGTGCAGCCTATCTCGGGAGTGGATGGATATTGGGCGCGTTTTAACTGTGCAGAAATGAATCAGCAGGGATGTAAAATCACCTCTGCTTTTGCGGTTATCCCCGGTTCTGCGCTTTGTATTTCCGCATCCACCACAAAGGCGCACTGCTGTTTTGACCGGGTGGATTTCTTTTCCGGACGCTGGGAGGAAACCCGTCAGAGTCTTCCCAACAACGACCCCTGTGCGGCGGTCATTCAGCCGGTTTCTTTGCCGCCACAAGGTGAACAGAGCTGCGAATTCACTCTAATCTTTCAGGTCAACAATAAAACTCTGGCTGCTCAAAAAGCCGAACGGCCCTGCAACCGGCTGCAAATTCACACCCCAGCGCCAGAACTGGACGCACTGTTTAACACCTGGCTACCTTATCAGGCAGAATATGCGCGTATGACGGCAAGAACCGGATTTTACCAGTGCGGCGGCGCTTATGGATTCCGCGATCAGCTTCAGGACGCATGTACGGTTCTACTCTGGAATCCGGATAAAGTTCGCGGGCATATTCTGCGTGCCTGTGCCCATCAATTTCCAGAAGGCGATGTACTGCACTGGTGGCATGAGCTTCCAGAAAGTGCAGGGGGAACCAAAGGGGTACGCACCCGTTGTTCCGACGACTTGGTTTGGCTCCCTTATGCGGTCTGTGAGTATTTGAAGCGCACCGGGAACAACGATGTTTTAAATGAATCGGTTGCTTATTTAGCTGGTGAACCGCTTGCAGAGGGGGAGCAGGAGCGTTATCAGCAGATTACCCCCTCAGACGAGAGTGGTACCGTTTATGAGCACTGCCTGCGTGCGTTGGAGCATGCCTACCGTTTGGGCAAGCACGGGCTTCCGCTTATTGGCAACGGCGATTGGAATGATGGGCTTAACCACATTGGCACCCGTGGCATTGGCGAAAGTATATGGCTGGCACAGTTTTTATCCCTTGTTATGCACCGGTTTTCCGGTATATGCGCTCATGAGCATGATTTTTCACAGGAAAAACGACTGCAGGAACGCGCAAGACAGCTCCGCCAGGCTGTTGAGGATTGCGCCTGGGATGGCGCATGGTATCAACGTGCATTTACGGATGATGGTGCTGTTCTTGGCTCCAAGGATTCTCCTGAAAATCGAATTGATTCGCTGCCGCAGAGTTTCAGTGTTTTCGCAGGGCTTGATCCCACTCGCAGCAACATGGCTCTTGAAAGCGCTTATCAGTATTTGGTCGATGAGAAATATGGCATCATCAAGCTGTTTGATCGGCCTTTTACTGGGAAATCCGGCCGGGTGGGTTATATTCAGTCTTATCCGGAAGGCGTGCGGGAAAACGGGGGCCAATATACCCACGCCGCCGTTTGGCTGACGATGGCTACCTTGCTGGCGGGAGATGCAGAAAATGGTTGGAACATGGTGAAAATGCTCAACCCCGTCAACCACTGTAAAACGTCGGAGGAGGCGCTCCGTTACCTGACCGAGCCTTACTATCTGGCTGGCGACGTCTATGCCAACCCAAAGCAATATGCGCGCGGGGGTTGGAGCATTTATACAGGTGCAGCCGCCTGGTATTACCGTTGTATTTTGGAATCCCTTTTGGGACTTGACTGCTGCCATGGGTTTATCACCTTATCGCCGCATCTTCCGTCTGGATGGGACGAATGGTCGGCAGAACTGGAATACCAAAATACGATCATCCATTTAACGGCAAAAAAAGGAGATGCGCCGTCACTTCTAGTCAATGGGGAAGTGATGGAAAAAATCCCGTGTGACGGTCACGAAAAAACCGTGCAGCTCATTTATGCATAACGCTTTGTTACCATGTTGTAAACCGCTTGTAGTTGACAAATATTTGACCGATTGATATGATAAATACAAATCAATGTCGTGAAACACTGCATTTATGCGTGCTTTAGGCGAGTAAATTTTCATTTTGACAAGCAGGAATATAACAAACGAGGTGGATTTATGGGCGATACGAAAAGGCGCTGTATTGGGTGCATGAAAGAGATTGATGATGTCCGGGTATGCCCATACTGTGGCTTTGATGATGAAACGCCGATCTCGAAAGATTATCTGCGGCCCCGCACATTGTTAAAGGATCGTTACCTGGTGGGAAAACCGCTGCGCTATAACGGTGAAGGCGTTTCTTATATTGGGTATGACCTTTCCATTGACGCCGTTGTTGAAATTCGGGAGTATTTTCCGGACCAGCTTTGCACCCGTTCGGGCGACGGTTCACAGGAACTGGTTATCAACCAGGGGTGTGAAACGCAGTTCAAAGCGCTTCTCATTGATTTTATGGAGCTCAATGAAACTCTGATTAAGATGCGCACGCTGACGTCGCTTGAGCAAACCTATGAGGTTTTTGAAGAAAACAATACGGCTTATGCCATTAAAGAGCATATTGCCGGCGTTCAGCTTGCACAATATTTGCAGGATCACGCGGGCGACCTTGATTGGGATGAAACCTTTGTGCTTTTTGAGCCCCTGCTCAAAAATATTCAGACGATGCATGCTTATCAAATTCTGCACCGTGGAATTTCACCAGAGACCATCCGCGTTACCAAAAGTGGGGAGCTCAAGCTCTGTGATTTCTGCATTGCCTCTGCACGAAACATTAAAACCGAAATTTCCTCCCAGATTTATCTTGGCTATGCTGCGCCGGAGCAGTTTTCCTCTTCGGTTTATCAGGGAACATGGACCGATGTCTACGCAGTTTGTGCGGTTCTTTACCGCACGCTGACCGGTTCCCGTCCGCCAGAGGTGAACAACCGGGGATTTGCCGAGAAAATTATTCCGCCGGCTATTTTAAACCAAACGGTTCCGGGCGAAGTGTCAGAAGCTATTATGCGAGGACTTTCTCAACTGACGGATAACCGCACCAAGACCATTGGCAACCTGCTTGATGAACTCTCTGTTGCCGCGCCGGAGGAACCGATTCAACTTCAGTTTGAAGAACCGGAAGGAGAATCGCAGAAGCCGAAACGCTATGGTTTAATGGCCCTTTTAATCACCGCCGGTGTTCTGGCGGTTGTCGGTGCAGGGGTTGTCATTTTTGCACTTTGGGGACGTGGGGGAAATGATTCTTCTTCCAGTTCAGACAGTACCGGCCTCTCCAGTTCGATTTCTTCGAGCAGTTCATCGGACAGCAGCCTTTCGTCGTCCTCTTCCAGTTCCTCTAAATCCAGTTCTTCCTCCAGCGAAAGCGGGGAAAAATATTCTATGCCGAATCTGGTCGATCAAATGTTTGAGTCGGTCAAGAACAACAGCGGTTATCAGACGATGTTCAGTGTAGAAGCAGTATATGAATACAATGAAGCCGTTCCAAAGGGCAAGATTTTTGAGCAGGACGTTGAGGCAAACACTTTAATTGCGGCCAACACCAAGGTCACTGTTAAGGTCAGTAAAGGGTCGCAGTACCCTGTCATCCCTCAGTTTGAAGGCCGCAACAAGGACAGTTACGCCATTGCTTTGGAGGATTTGGGGATTCCGTACACCTATAGCTATGTTACTACAGGGGAGGCGGAACCAGGCACCGTTTTGAGCGTTGATCCAAACCCTGGCTCCAGCTTTGATTTGGAGAGCAGCAAAAAGGTTATCATCACGGTTGAACAGGGATAAGAAAAAGGCCGGCGAAATGTCGCCGGCCTTTTTTGTTTTTAGGATTTTCAAGACAATTTTTTCGGCATCTGGTATCAATCATCCAGAAGGGACGAAATCATTTACAATAAAAAAGAAAGGCGATGCATCGCCTTTCTTTTTTCATACGGTTTGTTAACTTCCAGTCACCATATGCTCGATGAAGATTTTTAAACCAATGGCAATCAAAATGAAACCGCCAATAAGCTCGGCCTTGTTCGCCAGCCGCTGCCCAACCTTATGCGCAATTCCAATGGCCACAAGGCAGATTAAGAAAGTAGTTGCCATAATCAGGGAGGCTGCGACAAATATATTGACGTTCAGCGCCGAAAAGCTGATGCCAACGGCCAGCGCATCAATGCTGGTAGCAATGGCCTGAACCGCAACCAACTTAAAGGTCAAACGGAAATTCACTTCGCAGGCATCTGCTTCGTCGCTGTGGCGCAGCGTTTCATAAACCATTTTGCCGCCAATGAACAATAAAAGCAACAGGGCGATCCAATGGTCGTATACCATGATATAATCTTTGAACAAAGAAGCCCCGAAGTAACCGATGATAGGCATCAGGCACTGAAATACGCCGAAGGCAATACACATCATCAGCACATCCCGTGCCTTTATTTTGCGCAGGCAGAGCGTGTTGGATATTGATACGGCGGCCGCGTCCATGGAAAGGCCAACGCCGACCAAAATAATCTCCCAAATGCTCATTTATTTTCTCCCCTTATTTTATATTCTTGTATCGAGCACCTGTGCATACTCTGCACGGAATGCCTCAAACCGGTTTTCTTCCAATGATTTCCGTATTTTTTCCATGAGCGTATTGTAAAAATAGAGGTTGTGCATCACTGCAAGGCGCATGGCGAGCATTTCATTCGCCTTGAACAGGTGGCGGATATATGCGCGTGAATGGCGGCGGCAGGTAGGGCAGTCGCATTCCTCATCGATAGGGAGGGGGTCTTCTGCATATTTCGCATTCATCAGATTGCGGATACCTTTCCAGGTATTGACATGCGCATGCCGGGCATTGCGGCTGGGCATAACGCAGTCAAACAGATCCACACCCCGTGCGACTGCTTCCAGGATATTTCCCGGCGTTCCCACACCCATAAGGTAACGCGGTTTGTCTGCCGGCATATACGGTTCAACCGCCTCAATGATACGGTACATGACCTCTGCAGGTTCACCCACGGCAAGCCCGCCAATGGCGTAACCGTCAAGATCAAGCGCCGCGATGGCTTTCATATGTTCAATACGCAGGTCTTCGTAGACGCATCCCTGATTGATACCGAATAAAAGCTGGTGCGGGTTGACGGTATCCGGCAGGGAATTCAGGCGGTCCATTTCTGCTTTGCAGCGAACAAGCCAGCGTGTCGTGCGTTCACAGGACTGTTTGGAATATTCATGCGTAGAAGGGTTTTCAACGCATTCATCAAACGCCATTGCAATGGTTGAGCCCAGATTTGACTGAATTCGCATGCTTTCTTCCGGGCCCATAAAAATTCTGCGTCCATCCACGTGAGAGGCAAAGGTAACGCCTTCTTCCTTGATTGTACGCAGTTTTGCAAGAGAAAAGACCTGAAATCCACCGCTGTCGGTGAGAATCGGGCCGTCCCATCCCATAAATTTATGCAGGCCGCCCATCCGCCGGATGAGCTCATCCCCGGGGCGAATATGTAGGTGATAGGTATTGCACAGTTCAACCTGGCACTTAATTTCCTTTAAATCATATGATGAAATACCCCCTTTTATGGCTGCCGCGGTTCCGACATTCATAAACGCCGGGGTCTGCACCGTTCCGTGGACTGTTTGAAAGGATCCGCGCCGGGCGCTGCCGTTTTTCAGCTGCAGTTGATACATAAACAATGTTCTCCTTTGTCTCATTTCACATGGATACGGACCACACAACTAGATGTTGCCGCCGTTCCATTGGAATTTCTTGAACCAATTTTAACACCAAGCATACAGCAATTTTGGAGTACGGATGCTTGGAGCAACGCAATGCCTTGTTCTGCCTTCAAAAAATCGGGCACGGTTTTCGGTTTCATTTCCCAACCGTTCTGGGGCTGTTTTATGGAGCGGTGCTGTAAACTCTGCCGCTATTGTACGCTGTAAAAGCATGTTAAGCGCTAAAGGATTAACATAGCATCTCCAAAGCTGAAAAAGCGGTATTTTTCTTCGACAGCAATTTGATAGGCGCGCATGGTATTTTCATACCCCAAAAAAGCGGAAACCAGCATGATCAAGGTGCTTTCCGGTAGATGGAAGTTGGTAATCAGGCCGTCGATACACTTGAAGGTATAGCCCGGATAAATAAAAATATCGGTATCGCCATGGCATTCCTGTGCCTCTCCATATTGTGTGAATACGCTTTCCAATGTACGGCAGCTCGTTGTTCCAACCGCAATAACCCGCTTTCCGGACGCCTTGGTTTGGTTAATCAGCTCCGCCGTTTCTCTGGACATCATGTAATGTTCGCTGTGCATCTTATGATCGGTAATTTCATCCGCTTTGACCGGGCGAAAGGTTCCAAGGCCGACATGAAGGGTTACATGGGCAATCCGGACACCTTTGTTTTCAATCCGTTTCATCAGTTCCGGTGTGAAGTGCAGCCCAGCCGTCGGTGCGGCAGCTGAGCCGTTGACCTCGGAATAGACTGTTTGGTAGCGTTCTTTGTCTTTGAGTTCCTCGGTGATATAAGGGGGAAGGGGCATCTGCCCAATTTGATCCAGAACATGATAAATCGGTTCATCGGCCAGCATTCGGACGAGGCGCTTGCCGTCGTCCAAAATCTCCAGAATCTCCGCACGCAACAAACCGTTTCCAAACACAAAACGACTGCCTGGTTTCGCCTTTTTGGCCGGCCTGCAGATGATTTCCCACTGATCATTCGTTTTCTGTTCCAGCAGCAGAAATTCGATCGCCGCGCCGGTGCCCTCTTTTGTTCCGTAAAGCCGCGCCGGAATTACACGGGAATCGTTAACAATCAACAGGTCACCAGGGTGCAGGTAATCGAGAATATTGTGAAAAACAGTATGTTCAATCTTTCCGGTAGAACGGTTTATTTTCATAAGCCGGGAGCTGTCACGGGGTTCCAGTGGAGTTTGTGCAATCAGGCTGTCTGGCAGGTCATAATAAAAATCGCTGCGTTTCATTGAGAAATATCTCCTTTATTTGTTGGACTTCCTAGAATTCACTAAAAATTGTTGACATCGCATTGCCCATAATGGTATGATAGAGCAAAAGAAAACAGTTGGTAGAGGTGCAAATTTAATGAGTCGTTTTGCATGAGAACGCCCGGTTCGATCGCAGTGCAAAGCAAAAGGTAAATTTGCCGAAGGGGTTTGGTGTGGGTTCACCGGATCTCTGGTCGTTCGCTCGAAGAGGGCTTCGATTGTCATCATAATGCTTATGATGGAGCGCTATCGCGTTTTAAAAAACGTCAATGCTTCTATTATATTGTATTATGAACCGGTTTTCAACTGGTTTTTTTTATATCCGGAGGGGGCAAACCGCCCCGGATACCCGTAAATGGAAAGGGCTGTAAGAAAGTATGAAATCATTTAATGTTGGTATTATCGGTGGAACGGGAATGGTTGGCCAGCGCTTTGCCACGCTGCTCGAAAACCATCCGTGGTTCCATGTCAAAGCCATCGCCGCTTCGGCGCGTTCAGCGGGAAAACGCTATGAGGACGCAGTAGGGCCGCGGTGGTCCATGAAAACGCCAATTCCCGAGCAGATGAAAGATCTTGTTGTATTGGACGCAACCAAAGATATTGAAAAAATTGCTTCTCTGGTGGATTTTGTTTTCTGTGCGGTAGATATGAAAAAGGACGAAATAAAGGCGTTGGAAGAAGCTTACGCCAAAGCTGAATGCCCGGTTGTTTCCAACAACTCGGCAAACCGCGGCGTTGCGGATGTGCCAATGGTTGTTCCGGAAATCAATCCGGAACACATTGAGGTCATTGCGTCCCAAAAGAAGCGGTTGGGCACCAAACGCGGTTTTATCGCGGTAAAATCCAACTGCTCCATTCAGAGCTATGTCCCGGCGCTTTCGCCGCTTTTGGATTTTGGTGTCACAAAGGTTTTGGCCTGCACCTACCAGGCAATTTCCGGCGCCGGAAAGACCTTTGAAAGCTGGCCGGAAATGGTGGACAACGTCATTCCGTTTATTGGCGGTGAAGAAGAAAAAAGCGAACAGGAACCGCTCAAGGTTTGGGGCAAGGTTGTCGATGGCAAGATTGTCAACGCCGAGTCGCCTTCCATTACGACGCAGTGCCTGCGCGTTCCGGTATCCGACGGCCACATGGCTGCGGTATTTGCGTCTTTTGAAAACAAACCTTCTCTTGAAGAGATTAAAAAACGCTGGGCGGATTATAAAGGCGTACCGCAGGAACTTGAGCTTCCGTCGGCACCCAAACAGTTCCTCCATTATTTTGAAGAGGACAATATGCCGCAGACCAAGCTACAGCGGAACCTTGAAAACGGTATGGCGGTCAGCATTGGACGCCTGCGCCCGGATTCCCATTATGATATTAAATTTGTCTGCCTTTCTCACAACACATTGAGAGGTGCGGCAGGCGGCGCTGTCTTAATGGCGGAACTGCTTGCAGCCAAGGGATATTTTGACAGATAAGCTGCTAAACCACTTACCCGGCCTATCATCCAATTCTACATCATCATAAGTAACGGGGGAGCATAATGGATCTGTACTACGGTACTTCAAAGCGGACAGAGCCTCAAATTGAATTTGGCGTGAGCGAACTTAAAAAACAGCTTTCTGCCCTGCATATTCCGTGTTTTACGGAACGTTTGGGGCTGTTTCCTGGAAAAACAGCTGTTCCAACCATTCGGATTTATCTCGATTCCGAACAGCCTGCCGAAGGATTTACCATTCAAAAAGAAGAAAATCTCATCAGTATTTCCGGCGGCGACGCAACCGGTGTGATGTACGGTGTTCTGGACGCGGCTGAAACCATCCGCCTGTATGGGCTTGATGCGGTTGCCGACAAAACCGAACAGCCGTTTTTAAAGGTACGCGGTGTAAAATTCAACCTGCCGTACCAGCCGTTTGCTGAGGGCGATGTTTTTCAGAAAAACGAACCAGTGATCATGACCGTTGATTTTTGGCGGGATTACATTGATTTTCTAGCCAAGAATCGTTACAACTGCTTGAGCCTCTGGTCGGAAAATCCATTTGAAATGATGTTCCGCCTGAGCAAGTATCCGGATACCACGCCCTATTCGGATGAAGAGCTTTTCCGTTTTAAAGAGGTCTACCGTTTTATTTTCCGTCACGCCAAGGAACGGGGGATTGAAACTTTCCTGTTCACCTGGAACCTTCGCATCACTCCGGCGATTGCAAGAGGGCTGGGCTTGCCTGAAGAACTTGGCGCTGCCGATTATGTTAATGACGACTATATTCATAACCGGCGTGCAGTCGCACTGCGCCAGCACAGTGAGGAAATTAAGGATTATTTCCGTGAGGCCCTGAAAACGCTGCTTATGACCTATCCGGATTTGACTGGCCTTGGCACTTCAAACAGCGAGGAGCTGGTGGGAACTCCGGCGGAATGCGAAGAATGGGTCACCCAAACCTACTTACAGGCGCTGAACGATCTTGGCGCTGACATTCCGTTTATCCACCGTACCAATATGTCAAATGGTACCATTGCCCAGGAAATGTTCTTGACGAAGTATCCTTGCAAACGAAAATACATTAGCTGGAAATATTCTAATGCCCACATGTATTCGCACCCGTTACCGCAGTTTGAAAAGGTGATGGACGCTTGGGGCGTTATTGATCTCACCGGCGTCCGAGTGCTTTATACCGTTCGCAATGATGATTTCCACAATCTGCGCGGATGTAACCCGGCGTTCATTGCAGAGTATGTTCGTGGTATGAATAAACCGTATGTTGACGGCTTCTACTGGGGAGCAGACGGTTATGTATGGGCCAAGAATTTTCAGCACAAGCCAAACCTTCACTGTGCGGATTCCGCCTATTCCTTTGAAAAGGACTGGGATCAGTTTGAGATGATTGGCCGGTTGAGCTATAACCCTAACCTGCCGCAAACGCTTTGGGATGACAAATACTGTGAACGGTATGGAAAAGCTGGTCAGCTGGTTAGCACTGGACTCTCCGCAGCAATTGACAGTCTGTGCGCCATTAACCGGCTGATCTGGGTGAATTACGATTACCAGTGGCACCCGGAAAGCCTGCTTTCGGTTAACGGGCTACGCACCATTTTGGATTTTATGAACAGCGCAAGCATGCCTGCTGTTGGCACAGTTGGGATGAAAGAGTTTCTGGAAAGCGAACAGGCCGGCAAGCCCATAAAAGGGGAGACGCCGCAAATGGTGTTTACCCGGCTGGAACAGAACTTGGAAACCATTGAAACCTGTATTGCCGGGATTGAGCAGGAGAATCCCCGCCCGATTGGCGAGCTTGCCTGTGTCCTGCTTGATTTAAAAGCTTGGGATGCTTTGGAGCATTATTACCTTTGCAAGCTAAAGGCTGCGATGAAGCTGCTTGGTTACCAGCAAAATCAGAATGCTTCAGAAAAGGCAGAAGCTGTGGAGCTGTTAAAACAGGCTGCTGTTTCCTGGAAACAGCTTGCAGAAATTGGCGCACGCCATTTTCTACCCTACTATATGGGCAGGGTAAACCAGTATTTCGGCTGGGGATTATATACCGAAGAGGTTGAACGCGATATTCGTTTGGCGGAACAGCTTTAATTCTCTATTTTAATGGATAAAAGGAGAAACTTCTCATGAAAAAAGTTATTTTTACCGGGGCCGGTGTTGCTATTGTCACCCCGATGCACGCAGACGGCTCTGTAAATTATGAAAAGCTCGGTGAAATCATTGATTTTCAGATTGATCACCACACCGACTGTATTGTCATTTGCGGTACAACCGGGGAATCCGCTACCCTGAACCACGAAGAACATGTAAAGGTCATCAGCTATGCCGTTGAGCGGACAGCGCACCGGGTACCGGTTATCGCGGGTGCTGGCAGCAACGATACCGCCTATGCTGTTGAACTCTGCAAAGAGGCCAAAGCCGCCGGAGCGGACGCCCTGCTTTCGGTGACTCCTTATTACAACAAAACTTCACAGACCGGGTTAATCCGCCACTTTAATACCATTGCAGATGCAACGGACCTTCCGGTTGTACTTTACAATGTTCCTTCCAGAACCGGAACCTGCATTGCACCCGCTACTTATCAAGAACTGGCGAAGCACCCGAACATTGTCGCCACCAAAGAGGCGTGCGGCAACATCTCCGACATTGCCAAAACCAGAGCCCTTTGCGGCGATGAACTCAATATGTATTCCGGTGACGACAATCAGGTGGTTCCCATTATGTCGCTTGGCGGACTGGGCGTTATTTCGGTGCTTTCCAACATCTGTCCGCAGGAAACCCATGATATCTGTCAGCTTTTCCTCGATGGAAAAACCAAGGAAAGCGCAGCGCTCCAGCTTAAATATTTGAAACTGATGAACGATATGTTTATTGACGTTAATCCCATTCCGGTTAAAGAGGCTATGAATCTCATGGGAATGGACGTTGGTCCGTGCCGCCTGCCGTTGGTAGAGCTTTCTGCCGATGCCAAAGCGCACCTCACCGCGACTTTAAAAGAGTATCATTTGGTTTAATCCTTCATGTAGTGGAATTGGGAAGTGAAAACAAACGTGAAAAAAATAATCCTGTGTGGCTGCAATGGTAAAATGGGCCACGTCATCCGTAGCTGCGTTGCCGGGCGTGATGATGCTGAAATTGTTGCCGGTATTGATTTAACGCCGGATTCATCTGCCGGGTTTCCAATCTTTCAAAAAATCAGTGATTGCAATGTTACGGCAGATGTACTGATTGACTTCTCCCATCCGTCCCTGCTTGCAGATATTTTGAACTTTGCATCCGCGCGTCAACTTCCGGCTGTTCTGGCAACAACTGGTTATTCCGCAGAACAAATTGAGCAAATTAAAGCTGTTTCTCAAAAAACGGCCGTATTTTTTACCTTCAACATGTCGCTTGGAGTCAATCTGCTGGTTGAGCTTGCAAAAAAAGCGACTGCTGTATTGGGCGGCCAGTTTGACATTGAGATTATCGAAAAGCACCATAACCAGAAAATCGATGCGCCGAGCGGCACAGCAATTATGCTGGCGGACGCCATCAACGAAGCAGGGGAGAATCGCTACCAATATGTATATGACCGCCATGCGGTTGTAAAAAAACGTGACGCCAACGAAATTGGTATTCATGCGGTGCGCGGCGGTACCATTGTCGGCGAACATGAAGTGATTTTTGCAGGCCGTGACGAAATTCTTTCGCTGAAGCACACCGCCATGTCCAAAGAAATATTTGCCGTTGGCGCTGTCAATGCTGCCGTTTACCTGGCAGGACAGTCGGCCGGCCTTTACAATATGCAAAATATGCTTGCTGACTAGGCCCAGAAAGGGGATTTACCGATGAATTCTGTCATCACACGCATTACCTCCACCGAACGGGTTACTCTGATTACGCTGGAGGCTGTACCGTCGCAGATTGCGTTTCTCTCGGCAGTTTTTGGCGCGGTTGCCGACCATGAGATCAATGTGGATATGATTTCCCAGACCGCTCCAACCGGGGATGACGTTACCGTTTCCTTTACCATTTCCGACGACGACATGCCTAAGGTGCTTTCCATAATTAACGGTGTCAAGCAAAAATACCCGGATGTGCGTTCACTGGTAAGCAGCTCCAATGTCAAACTCAACCTGTTCGGGGAAAGCCTGCCGGAGCATTGCGGCGTTGCTGCTGAGGCATTTCACGCACTTTCCGGGTGCGGTGTTGATATCCTGCTTATTACAACATCGGACGTTGATATTTCCATACTCGTGCCAAACTCCTCCAGCGACTTTGCTTTAGAGGCGCTAAAAAAGGCGTTTGCAGTTTAATTTCATGGGTTGTGTCTTGTCAAAAATGTGGTATAATAGTAATGAATTTATTTGTTACTATTATACCATTTTTTGTATAGGCCAGTTGGAAAGGGGTACTGTCATGGAAAAGGGCAGAACAGCTCAAAGCGGCAGCCTGCGGATTTCAGAGGATGTTATCCTCACCATTACCAAACAGGTCGTTCTGGATGTTGAAGGAGTACACAGCCTTGCTTCCGGGCGTTTCAGCCTGAAGGATTTTGTTGTACGCTCTGAAACGGCAAATCCCATTCGCATTGTGCTGAACGTAGATGTTGCGCAAATTAATATTTGCGTCAATCTTGTATATGGTTATAAAATCAAAGACGTTGCGGAACAAATTCAATCCAACGTCAAGGCGACTGTGCAGAACATGACCGGTATCACGGTGTCAAAAGTTAATGTATACATCGCTGGAGTTGTAAAAGAAGAAACCATTTAAGGAGACAAATTATGACAAGACGCCAGATGCGTGAAAACTGCTTTATCCTGCTGTTTGAACGTGCGTTTACCGAATACACGGTAGATGAACTCTTTGCGCTGGCCGCCGAATGTGATGAGGTAACGCTGAACAGCACCGTTAAGTCTTATTACATTGGAATTTCTGAAAATCTTGAAACAATAGACAGTCTGATTGAAGCGCACCTGAAAAATTGGAACCTTGCGCGTATTTCTAAAGTCGCGCTTTCTTTGTTGCGCCTTGCGGTCTACGAAATTTGTATTGTCAAAGAAGTAGAACCTGCAATCGCCATCAATGAAGCAATTGAAATTGCCAAAATTTATTCCACACAGGAGGACGCCAATTACATCAATGGCGTACTCGGTTCAGTGGTACGCGACATGGAACCGGAAAAACAAGCTGAGGAAGTGGCAGCAGAGTAATGGCGCTTTATCTTGGGATTGATACCAGCAACTACGCTTCCTCTGTTGCTCTCTATGATGCAGATACGGATCGCGTTGTTATGAAACGACGTCTGCTCCCAGTGCCAGAGGGGATGGTGGGCCTGCGTCAATCCGACGCGGTATTTGCCCATGTCAAGCAGCTTTCAGCCGTTATGCGAGAAATGATGGGTTCAGCCGGTCCTCTTGTGCGGAATCTGTCTGGCATTGGCGTTTCGGTTGCACCAAGACATGCTGAAGGCTCCTATATGCCTTGTTTTCTCGTTGGGAAAATGACCGCGGAAAGTATTGCGGCTTTGTTGTCGGTTCCAGTGTATGAAGCGTCTCATCAGGAAGGGCATATTACGGCGGCACTTTATTCCTCACAATCAATGGAGCTTTTGGGGAAGCCTTTTTTGGCCTTTCACGTCTCAGGAGGAACAACCGAAGCAGTATTGGTACGTCCGGATCGAAGCAACATTTTCCGCGTGGAATGTGTTGCCCGAACCTTGGATTTAAATGCCGGACAGCTCGTTGACCGTGTAGGGCACCTGTTGGGATGTGTGTTTCCCGCTGGCCCGGAGCTGGAGCAAATCGCTACCCAGTGGGGCCAACCCATAAAAGTCCGTGCCACCCTAAAAGGCTGCGATATTTGTCTTTCCGGAGTACAAAACCAATGTGAAAATCTGCAGCGGGAAGGAAAGCCAGCGGCTTACGTTGCGCGTTTTTGCTTGGAACAAATCGGTGCGGCACTGGAAGGAATGTTAAAACAGCTTCTGGCGCAGTACGGAGACCTGCCAGTTGTTTTTGCAGGCGGCGTTATGTCCAACCGGTTCTTAAAAAATAAACTTTCGGCAGTTGCAGACTGCCGTTTTGCAGAGCCAGTGTTTTCGGCTGATAATGCCGCAGGCGTTGCAATTTTAACCTCAGTTAAAGGACGGGAAGATGAGCGAAACCAACTTTGTAACAGTCTCACAAATCAATGAATACATTAAAAACATCCTGTCATCCGATGAAAATTTGACAGGATTATTTATTCGGGGAGAAATTTCCAACTTTACCCATCATGTAAAATCCGGGCATTTTTATTTTACGCTTAAGGATGAAAAAACCTCCATAAAAGCGGTGATGTTTCGCGGTAGTGCGCAGCATGTCCGTTTTAAGCCGGAAAATGGGATGAAAGTTGTTATCTTTGGCAGCATCCGCGTTTTTGAACGGGACGGCCTTTACCAACTCTACTGCGAAGACATGCAACCGGACGGCATCGGCGCCCTGTTTTTGGCCTTTGAACAGCTCAAACGCAAACTGGAAGCAAAAGGTTATTTTGACGTTTCCCACAAACGGCCAATTTGTCCTGTGCCGCAGAAAATTGCGGTGCTGACTGCGCAAACCGGCGCGGCACTGCAGGATATCATCAACATTGTGTCACGGCGCTATCCGTTGGTTGAGCTTAAAATTCTTCCGGTGCTGGTGCAAGGGGAACAGGCGCCGCAGAGCATTGTCCAAGCCTTCGCATGGCTGAATCGTCAGAACTCCGGATATGCCGATACCGTTATCCTTGCACGCGGCGGAGGTTCAATGGAAGACCTCTCCGCCTTTAATACCGAGGCTGTGGCCGAGGCGGTTTACCACAGCAAAATTCCGGTTATTTCCGCCGTTGGGCATGAAACGGATTTTACCATTGCGGACTTTGTAGCCGATTTGCGTGCGCCGACTCCTTCTGCCGCTGCGGAATTGGCGGTGCCGGATGCAAAAATCCTGCGGGATTCGCTCGACAATGCAGAAAATATATTGTATAATTATACATTATCAGTATATCAAAAATACTGGCAGAAGCTGCGGCAAAGTGAAAGCATGCTCCGTTCGCTTTCACCGGTTTCTCTGTTGAAACAGCGGCGGCTCCGGCTGGAACAGGGAAAAAACGCCGTTCGCCGGGCAATGGCTTTAAAAGTGGATGCGCTTACAGCGGAGTTCAAACGTTCTGTCGGTGTGTTAGAGGCTTTAAGCCCCTTGCAGGTATTAACGCGCGGCTATTCCATTACCTTTGCGAAAGGCCGCCCAGTTACCGATGCGTCACAGGTGGCTGTGGGGCAAAAAATTGAAACCAAACTGAACAGCGGCAGATTAATAAGCGAGGTTATAGAAAACAATGGCCAGTCGTAAAATGAGTATTGAAGCAGCACTCGAACGGCTGCAAAAAATCACTGAATTGCTAGAGCAAGGCGAGCTTTCGCTTGACGAATCCCTGAAGCTTTACGAAGAAGGCGTGGGGCTCACCAAAACCTGTAAAAAAATGCTGGATGAAGCAGAACTGAAAATTACTGTTCTTTCCGCTGAATCCGGTACGGGAGAACAAGATGGCTGAATGTAAAATGCAAACGATTGATTTAAAGGAACAGTTAAGGCAATACGAAGCCGCCGTCAACAGCGCGTTAGAAGCAGTGATGGCAGACTATCGTCCCTCCGACCGGCAGTCGATTGTTTATGACGCCATGCGTTACAGCTTAATGGCAGGAGGAAAGCGCCTGCGGCCAATCCTTACCTTGGAATTCTGCAAAATGTTTGGCGGCAGCATGGAAGCGGCTATGCCGTTTGCCTGTGCCGTTGAGTGCATTCACACCTATTCTTTGATTCATGACGACCTGCCCTGCATGGACAATGATGATTACCGCAGAGGCCGACCTTCTTGCCACAAACAGTTCGGAGAGGCAAACGCTCTGCTTGCAGGCGACGGATTGCTGACGCTTGCATTCGGCCTGCTTGCTTCAGCGCCTGTTTCTGCCCAAATCCGGGCCGAAGCGGTAACGGTACTGTCTAGCTACGCCGGTGTTGCCGGAATGGTTGGCGGGCAGGTGATTGATCTTTCTTATGAAGGCAAACCGCTGACCGAAGAAATTTTACGGCAAATGTACTCGCTGAAAACCTCCGCGCTGTTTGCCGCGGCCTGTAAGCTCGGCGCGCTGGCCGGAGGAGCAGGCAGAGAAGCTGTGGAGCAGGCCGCTGGCTATGCACATGCAATGGGGCTTGCCTTTCAAATCACCGATGATATTTTGGATGTTACCAGCACGCAGGAGGTACTCGGCAAACCGGTTGGAAGCGACCAGGACAACAATAAGACCACCTATGTCACCCTTTATGGTGTGGACAAAGCAGCGTCCATGGCCGAACAATATACCAAAAAAGCGAAGGAATTTCTCACGCCATTTCCGGGTAACGAATTTTTGCTTTTATTAACCGATTATTTATGCGTTCGGGATCATTAAATTAAGCAGGGAGAAAAAATGTCAGACTTATTGGGTTTATTGAGCAACTACGTTTTAATAACCGCTTTAATTGGCTGGGCTTCCGCACAGGTGTTAAAAACCATCATCAATTTTATGACGACCGGTAAATTCGATATGGAGCGGCTAGTCGGCGCGGGGGGCATGCCAAGCTGCCACTCGGCATGCGTTTGTGCGCTTGCGCTTGCGGTATCCAGAAAACTGGGATTTGCGTCGCCTGAATTTGCCATTGCTTTTATTTTTGCAGTGGTCGTAATGTACGACGCCATGGGTGTACGACGCGCAGCCGGGGAACACGCTCGTGTTTTGAACAAGATGATAGAGGAAGACCAAAAGGCTGATATTGATTATTTTGATGATGAGGACGAGGATCCAAAAGAACTCAAGGAATTTCTGGGGCATACGCCGCTGGAGGTGCTTGGGGGCGCATTGCTTGGCATTATCATTGCTATGATTGTCCCGGTATTCTAATTTCAAAGGTTGGGTGTTGGGGTTTCGCTATGAATGAAAATTTATTGGGACGGATTCGTTCCCCACAGGACCTGAAAAATTTATCCAACGAAGAGTTAACCCGGCTGTGTAAGGAAATTCGGGGGTTTTTAATCCATTCGGTTTCCAAAACAGGCGGGCATTTGGCGTCTAATCTTGGTGTTGTTGAACTGACAGTCGCCATCCACAAAGTGTTCGACCTGCCCAATGATAAAGTTGTTTGGGACGTTGGACACCAGAGTTATGTTCATAAAATTCTGACCGGCCGCAGGGAGCGGTTTGACGTCCTGCGCAAGGAAAACGGTATTGCGGGGTTCCCGCGTTCTTCTGAAAGCGAATACGACGCGTTTATCGGCGGGCATGCCAGTACCTCGATTGCCGCGGCTTACGGTATTGCCAAAGCCAATACCTTACAAGGAAAAAATAATCATGTCGTCGCTGTGATTGGGGACGGTGCGCTGACCGGCGGCCTTGCTTATGAAGGTATTAACAACGCCGGGCGGAGCAAAGACAATCTCATTGTAATCCTTAACCATAACGATATGTCCATTTCCAAAAACGTAGGGGCGTTTGCACGCTATCTTGCGACCATTCGTTCCAAGCCGACCTATTTGCGTGCAAAACGTGAAATGGAGCAGGTGTTGGATCATATTCCGGTCATTGGGCCGCGTTTTAAAACAACCTTAAAGGCCTCTAAATCCGCAGTGAAAAATCTTTTATACCACAGCAATCTATTTGAAGATTTTGGTTTTAACTACTACGGTCCGGTAGATGGACATAATCTTCAAGAATTAGAGGATACCTTAAAGGCGGCGAAGTCTCATAAAGGGGCGGCGTTCATTCAGGTAGTGACCGTAAAGGGGAAAGGGTACCAATTCGCCGAGGAGAATCCAGGTGCTTACCATGGGGTTTCCCAGTTTGACGTTGTTACCGGAAACCCGGATATTGCGGGGAGCAACAGCTTTTCCACCGTAGCCGGGAAAACCCTTGCAGCGCTTGCAGACAGCGACAGCCGTATTTGCGCCATTACGGCGGCTATGAAATATGGCACCGGCTTACAGTACTTTTGTTCGGCGCACCGCGACCGCTTTTTTGACGTCGGTATTGCTGAAGAATTTGGTGTAACCTTTGCCGCCGGTCTGGCAAGCAACGGTATGATTCCTGTTTTTGCCGTTTATTCCACCTTTCTTCAACGCTCTTATGACCAAATCCTGCACGATGCGGCGATTGAACAGCGGCATATTGTTTTGGCGATTGACCGTGCTGGAATTGTGGGAGATGACGGGGAAACCCACCAGGGGATATATGATGTCGCCTTTTTAAGCACCATTCCGAACGTTACAGTGCTTGCTGCATCGACATACCATGAACTTCGCTGGATGCTAAAACAGGCCCTTTATGATTATAAAGGAGTTGTTGCGGTGCGCTATCCGCGCGGTGCTCAACCCACTGAAGTGGATGATCTGCACATTGCTCCGGCGCTTTACCGGTACCATCCGCCTGCTAACGGGAATCGGCGCGCATTAATTATGACCTACGGCCGGCTTGCTTTTCAAATGAAGCAGGCGGTAAACCTGCTGGAGCGGGACGGTTACCAAGTTGGGGCTATGAAGCTGAATCAAATCCATCCGATTCCGCAGGAAGCGGTCAGGGCTGCTGCAGATTACCAGGATATTTTCTTTTTTGAAGAGGGGATTAAAAGCGGTTCTGTGGCTGAGCAGTTCCTCGCGCTGTTAGAGGAAAACGGCTATAGGGGAAACTTCCATATTCAAGCGATTGATGACCAGTTTGTTCCGCAGTCCACGGTGGACAGCGCTCTGGCCCAGCTTGGTCTGGATGATGCTTCGATGGTACGGGCAATATGCTGTGTAATTGGAAATAAAGGTGGAAAAGCGGTTGGCGAATAAAAAACGGTTGGATGTTCTATTAGCTGAGACGGGGATGGCCCCCTCCCGTGAAAAAGCAAAGGCGCTGATCATGGCGGGAGTGGTTCTTGTCGATGGAGAAAAGGCCGACAAGGCAGGGGAACTGTACCCCGAAACAGCAAAAATTGAAATAATCGGTAACCAGATCCGTTATGTAAGCCGCGGAGGGCTGAAACTGGAAAAGGCGATGCAGGTTTTTCCACTCTCTCTGAACAGGAAAATTTGTATGGACATCGGCGCTTCCACCGGCGGATTCACCGATTGTATGCTGCAAAACGGCGCTGCAAAAGTGTATGCCATTGATGTTGGATATGGTCAGCTTGCCTGGGCGTTGCGCACCGACGAACGGGTGATTAACTTGGAACGGACCAATATCCGTCATTTGGAACAGGATAAGGTACCAGATTCCATTGATTTTGCCTCCATTGATGTTTCTTTTATTTCCCTGACATTGGTGCTCCCGGTACTTCATCAATTTTTGAAGGAAAACGGTGAGATTGTCTGCCTTGTAAAACCGCAGTTTGAGGCGGGAAAAGGCAAGGTAGGAAAAAAAGGAGTGGTCCGTGAACCGGAAATTCATTTTGAAGTGCTGAAAAAAATACTGGACTTCTGCAATGAAAACGGTTTCTGTGTGATGGGTATGGATTATTCGCCGGTAAAAGGCCCGGAGGGGAACATTGAATATCTTTATCACCTGTCCCATACCGGCAAGACCTCCGGGTTTACAGAGGATGATTTACAGGCGCTTGTCAGGCGTTCTCATCGGGCGTTGGATAAAGGAGAGGCAACATGCGTTTTTTGATTGTAACAAATCTTGATAAAAACAATGCCGAATCCTGTACGCGGCTTGTCGTTTCCAAACTGCTTTCACTGGGGGGAGCAGTCGGAATGGAACGGGAAGACGAGTCGGTGTTTCACGACCTTTCCGCTGTTGAGTTCGGCGATTTTCCGTCTCTTCTTTCCCAGTGCGATGTTGTTATTTCCATTGGCGGAGACGGTACGCTCATTCATGCGGCCAAATATGCCGTTGAATATGACAAACCGGTTCTTGGAATCAACACTGGCCGTCTTGGGTTTCTCACCCGTATGGAACAAAATGAGCTTGATTTGCTCTCACGCCTATTTGAACAAAAATTCAGCGTGGAAAACCGTATGATGCTGGAGCTTCATTATAAGACTCAGGGCCGTGAAAAGGTTTATACCGCCCTCAATGACATTGTACTCTCGCGCGGTTCGCTTTCCCGTATCATTGATATGTCAATATCCTGCGATGGAAAACCGGTCAGCGAGTACCGGGCGGACGGACTTGTTTTTTCCACACCGACCGGATCGACCGCTTATTCGCTTTCGGCAGGAGGGCCGATTGTGGAGCCGTCAATTGACTGTATTGTTATGAGCCCGATCTGCCCGCATTCGCTTTATGCGCGCACCGTGGTTTATGCGGCCAACCGAACGATATCGGTAAAAACCTCGTTTGAGCGTTCCAATGACGCTTACGTTACGGTCGATGGGGTCGAGGGATTTCAAATTGCGCCAGGCGATCAAATTTCCATCTGTAAATCGGCCCGCTATGCCAAACTGATTAACCTGGATATTTCTTTTTTTGAAATTTTAAGCCGAAAACTGATTGATCATAAATAAACATGCAATACTCAAATGTAGGGAGGTACCTTTTTGAAAGCGAAACGACATGCCAAAATCCTTGAAATGATCGCCAGCCATTCCATCGACACACAGGAAGATCTTCTGCAAAACCTCAAGAAAGAGGGTTTTAACGTCACACAGGCCACCGTTTCGAGGGATATAAAGGAACTTCACCTCGTCAAGGTCATGAACGCTGACGGCAGTTACAGTTACTCCAACATTGCCAATGCGCATATTGAAAACATTTCAGACCGTTTTCATTCTATTTTTGTGCAGTCGGTGATCAAGGTGGATTATGCGGAAAATGTTGTCGTTATAAAATGTTATACCGGCATGGCACAAGCCGCTTGCGCAACGCTGGATTCCATGCATTGGGATTCTCTGGTTGGCACAATAGCGGGGGACGACACCATCTTTGCATTGATGCGTACTTCCGAGCATGCCGTATCGCTGGTGGCGGAACTGCAAAAGCTACTTGATACCCACTCTAACGCAAAATAAAGCAGGGGACGTTTATGTTAGCGGAAATTTTTATCCAAAATCTTGCTGTTATTGAAAAGGCAACCATTGACTTTACAATGGGGCTTAATATTTTCACCGGTGAAACCGGCGCGGGGAAATCCATTGTTGTGGATTCCATCAATGCTGTTCTCGGTCAGCGGATGTCCCGCGACATCATCCGCACCGGCTGTGAGAAAGCGTTGGTCATGGGCGTGTTTACCGACATTCCAGCAGGCGTGCAAAAAAAGCTGGACGATTACGGCTATGAGACCGAAGACGGCCAGTTGATTGTTCAGCGGGAACTCAGCGCAGACGGCCGCGGAAGCGCCCGTATCGGCGGCCGGCCGGTTAACATCGCTATTCTCAAGGATATCTGCAACGATTTGGTCAATATCCACGGCCAGCATGACAGCCAGACGCTGCTCGCCCCAGAACAGCACATCCACATTTTGGACAGCTTCGGCGGTTATGAAACGGTGTTGGGAGATTATCAGGGGATTTTCAGCGAACTTCGTTCAATTGTAAAGGAAATGGAACAGCTCTCGGCCAATGAGATGGAAAAAGCTCAGCGCACCGATTTGCTTACCTATCAGATCAATGAAATATCCTCAGCAGCGTTGGAACCGGGAGAAGACGAGACATTGGAGGCGGACGTCAAGCTGCTCCGCAATTTCTCAAATGTCGCGGAGAATCTCATGCGGGCGCACCAGTATCTGGTGGGAGACGATGAAACCGGCGGAGCGATTGATCTTCTTTCCTCCGCAAGTGATGCCCTTGTCCGTTCCGCCGAATTCAATGATGAACTTGACTTTCTTTCTTCCGGTTTGCAGGATGTCTACTATGAAGCGCAGGATCTTTCCGGGAAAATCGGTTCCTTTCTGGATGGATTTGATTTTAGCCCGGAGCGCCTAATCGCTACAGAGGATCGGCTGGATGAAATCAACAAACTCAAAAAGAAATACGGCCAGACCATTGAGGAAATTCTGCTGTTTCTTGACAATGCACAAACCGAACTGGAGCAAATGGAAGGAGCGGACGTACGTCTGGAAGAGCTGACGGTTAAGCGCCACGAACTTATGCAAAGGGCGAGGGAACAGGCTGAAAAGCTCTCAAAGAAGCGCATTGAAGCGGCGAAGCGTTTTGTTTCCGCCGTAACCGCCGAACTCAAATTCCTGGACATGCCCAACGTCGTATTGGATGTTTCGCTGGAGCCCTGTAAAATGAACCGTTTTGGGCGGGAAACGGTGGAATTTTTAATTTCTACCAATCCCGGGGAGCCGCCAAAGCCCATTAGTAAAATTGCATCAGGCGGCGAGCTTTCCCGCATCATGCTGGCCATTAAAAATTCTCTGGCGGATAAAGATCACATTCCAACCCTTATTTTTGATGAAGTAGACACCGGCGTCAGCGGCCGGGCGGCGCAAAAAATCGGGTTAAAGCTCAAGGAAGTCGCGCACAACAAGCAGATCATCTGCGTAACCCATCTTGCACAGATTGCCGCCCTTGCAGACACCCATTTTCTCATTGAAAAAACGGCAAAAGCGGGACGTACCTTTACCGAGGTTCACCCCCTGGATCTGGAAGGCCGCAAGCAGGAAGTCGCACGTATTATGGGAACCGGACAAATGACTGAACTGCTGCTGAAAAACGCGGAAGAACTGATTCAGAATGGGAAATGGTTGACGAAACCGTAATTTTGTGCTAGAATCACCAATATATCATCATTAAGGCTGTGAAGAGAACAAGTAGCGTACAGGCTGCGGCCCGCAGAGAGTATCCGGCTGGTGAAAGGATACGGCGCACAGTACGGCGAATACATCTCGGAGCCGCAGAGGTGAAGCAATGTAGCCTCTGACGGGTACGCCCGTTACAGCGTTTGGGGTTGTTTGACCCCGCGAGGCTGCCGTTGTGAAGCGGTGGTAAAATGAGGTGGTATCACGGGTCTATTCCGTCCTCTGCTGGAAACAGTGGAGGACGTTTTTATTTGCCTGTGACATAATTTTTACAAAATGAAAAATGAAAGGAAGAGTCAAATGACAGTCTTTGAAGAGCTCAAACGCCGTGGCCTGATTGCCCAGACAACCAATGAGGCGGAACTGGAACGCCTGTTCAACAACGAGAAGGTCACTTTCTATATTGGTTTCGATGCAACCGCCGACAGCCTGCATGTTGGTCATTTCCTTCAGCTTGTTGTCATGTCCCATCTCCAGAAAGCGGGACATCGTCCTATTGCTCTGCTCGGTACCGGAACGACCATGATTGGCGACCCGACCGGCAAGACCGACATGCGCAAGATGCTCACCAAGGAGGACATCAATCACAATGCAGAGTGTTTCCGCCGTCAGATGTCCCGTTTCATTGATTTCGACGGTGACAGCGCACTCATGGTACGCAACGGCGACTGGCTTCTCAACCTCAATTACATGGAGTTTATCCGCGAAATTGGCGTGCATTTCTCGGTCAACCGGATGCTGACCGCTGAATGCTTCAAAACCCGCCTGGAAAAAGGCCTGAGCTTTCTGGAATTCAATTACATGCTCATGCAAAGCTACGATTTTCTCGAGCTGTTCCGCAAATACGGCTGTAAAGTCGAGCTTGGCGGCGACGACCAGTGGTCTAATATTCTCGGCGGCGTAGACCTGGTGCGCCGTGTCTGCTCAGAAGAGGTTTACGGTATGACCTTTACCCTGCTCACTACAAAAGAGGGCAAAAAGATGGGGAAAACCGAAAAAGGCGCTCTTTGGCTTGATCCGGAAAAAACCCCGCCGTACGAATTTTTTCAGTACTGGCGCAATGTTGCAGATGAAGATGTTATCCGCTGCATGAAACTTATTACCTTCGTGCCAATTGAGGAAATTGAGCAGATGGAATCGCTCTCTGGCAGCGAATTAAACGCGGTGAAAGAGCGTTTGGCCTTTGAGGTCACCAAGTTGGTGCACGGGGAAGAAGAGGCGAAAAAGTGCCTTGAAACAGCACGGGCGCTGTTTGGCGCCAATCAGACAACCGACGACATGCCCTCTACCGAGCTTTCCAGTGATTTGGTGGAAGACGGTAAAGTTGGGGTGCTCAACCTAATGGTCGCAACCGGACTCTGCCCCTCTAAGGGTGAGGCGAGACGCCTTGTTCAGCAGGGCGGTGTTTCGGTGGATGATGAAAAGGTGACTGAGCCATCGGCCGCAATTTCGATGGAGCAATTTTCCAAAGGATATGTTATAATAAGAAAAGGCAAAAAAGTGTACCATAAAGCTATCATGAAATAAATGGTACCGGAGGCTTTTTCTATGAACCATACCGTTCAAACGGATGAACAACGCATTGCAGAACTGCGGAAACAGCTCGACTACCATGGACGACGCTACTATGTAATGGATGATCCGGAAATCAGCGATTACGACTACGATATGCTGATGCAGGAACTCAAAGTTCTGGAGCAGGAGCACCCAGAACTTATCACACCGGATTCGCCCACTATGCGGGTTGGCGGAACAGCGCTGAATGATTTTGCCAAAGTTGAACACGCAGTACAAATGGCAAGTTTGCAGGATGTTTTTAACAAAGAGGACGTCCGCGATTTTGACAAGCGTGTCCGGGAAGTGCTGGAACAGCCGCAGTATGTGGTTGAACCCAAGATTGACGGGCTCTCGGTTTCGCTGGAATATGAAAACGGGCGCTTTGTCCGCGGTTCGACGCGCGGGGATGGATTCGTCGGTGAAGATGTTACCCTGAACCTGCGCACCATACGCTCCATTCCGCTGGTATTAAACCATCCTGTTAACTTTCTTGAAGTGCGCGGCGAAGTGTATATGCCGCACAGCAGCTTTCACGAGTTGGTGGAGCGGCAGGAGTTAAATGGGGAAACGCCCTTTAAAAATCCACGCAATGCGGCGGCAGGCTCCCTTCGTCAAAAGGATCCCAAAATAACCGCAACGCGGAAGCTGGATATTTTTGTGTTTAACATCCAGCAGATTTCCGGGGCCGATCGGGAGATTACCCACCATAATGACTCTTTGGATTATCTGCAAGAGCAGGGGTTTAAGGTAATTCCTTCTTATTTGACCACCGATTCCATTGAAACGGTTATCGGTGAAATTGATCGTATTGGCGATCACCGCGATTCTTACGAATTTGATATTGACGGAGCAGTTGTAAAGGTAAATAACTTTTCAGATCGAGAATTGCTTGGTGAAACCAGTAAGTTCCCTAAATGGGCAGTTGCCTTTAAATATCCGCCGGAAGAGAAGGTCACCGAATTAAAGGATATTGAGGTCAACGTCGGCCGCACCGGCGCTTTGACCCCGACCGCCATCTTTGATCCGGTACAGCTCGCAGGAACCTCAGTCAGCCGGGCGGTGCTGCACAACCAGGATTTTATCACCCAGAAGGACATTCGCATTGGCGACCAGATTGTTGTCCGGAAAGCGGGAGATATCATCCCGGAGGTGGTCGCCTCGGTCGGCCATAAAGAGGGGAGCCAGCCTTATTTTCTGCCGGAACATTGCCCGGTTTGCGGCGCCAAAACCGAACGCGAAGAGGATGAAGCGGTTACACGCTGTCCAAATCCGGAGTGTCCGGCAACATTACAGCGCAACCTGATTCATTTTGTCTCCCGCAACGCCATGAACATTGACGGCTGTGGCCCTGCAATTTTAGAACAGCTCACCGCCAATGGACTGATTCACTCGCCTGCGGATCTCTATGCCTTGACCAAGGAACAGCTGGTTGCCTTGGAGCGGATGGGGGATAAATCCGCCGACAATTTGCTGGCAGCCCTGGAAAACTCCAAAAAGAACGAGCTTTCCCGGCTGGTATTCGCAATGGGTATTCGCAACATTGGGGAACGCGCCGCGGAGTTGCTCTGTCAGCGCTTTCCCACAATGGACGCCTTGCTGGAAGCCACTGAAGAAGGAATTGAAGCCATTGACGGTTTTGGTTCCATTATGGCAAAGCACGTTGCCGTGTTTTTTGCCATGCCGGAGTCTCGTCACCTGATCCAGCGCTTTAAAGACGCAGGACTCAATATGACTGAAACCGTCCGTGAGGAGCCTGTTTCAAGCGAACTGAAGGGAAAAACCTTTGTGTTAACTGGAACGCTGCCCAACCTCACCCGAAGTGAAGCAAAAAAACGGATTGAAGAAGCGGGCGGAAAGGTTTCCTCCAGCGTTTCCTCGAAAACCGCGTATGTTGTAGCTGGCGAAGATGCAGGCAGCAAGCTCGCAAAGGCGGAACAGCTCGGTATTACCATACTCAGTGAGGACGAGCTTCAAAACCTGTTAAACAGCCAATAACTGTTTCTGATTATAATTCTGACAGGAGGTTTAAACGATGGAAATTGACATCAAACACATTGCAAAGCTATCTCGCCTGAAAGTCGACGACAACGATGTACAGAAATTTGAAAAAGAGATGCAGGCCATCATCCAGATGGTGGAAAAGCTTCCGGATATGCCGACCGACGTTGTGCTGATTGACCCGGAACATCCCATGAAGCTCAGGGAAGACGTGGTTAACCACGAGTACCGCCGGGATGATATTCTTAAAAATGCGCCTCAGGTACAGGCCGGCTGCGTTGTTGTGCCAAAAGTCGTTGAATAGGGGAGAATGACATGTCATTATATGAGAAAACAGCGTTTGAGCTCTCCGGAATGCTCGCGCAAAAAACTATTAGCAGTGTGGAGTTGACCGAAGATGTTTTCAACCGCATTGATCAGGTTGAGGACAAAACCGACGCTTATCTGACCTTAAACCGTGAGGACGCGCTCAAACAGGCAGCTGCTGTGGACGCCAAACGTGCAGCTGGTGAAATGCTGCCGCCTCTTGCGGGTATTCCGGTCGGAATCAAAGACAATATCTGCACCAAAGACATCCGCACTACCTGCGCGTCCAAAATGCTGGAAAATTTTGTGCCGCCTTATAATGCAACTGTCATGAGCCGTCTTGCGGCAAATGACATTGTCATGACCGGAAAACTCAATATGGACGAATTTGCAATGGGTTCCTCCACCGAAAATTCCCATTTTAAAACCACCAAAAATCCGCATGGGCTTGATCGTGTACCGGGCGGTTCCTCCGGTGGCAGCGCCAGTGCTGTCGCGGCAGGGGAATGCATTGTATCACTCGGTTCGGACACCGGCGGTTCCATCCGTCAGCCGGCTTCACTCTGTGGGGTGTTCGGCTTAAAACCAACCTATGGCAGCGTTTCCCGTTTTGGATTGGTTGCGTTTGCTTCGTCCCTTGATCAAATCGGCCCGTTCGGCCGTTCCACCAAAGACGTGGCTATGCTGTACAGTGCCATCTGCGGGCAGGACAATTATGATGCGACTTCGGTTTACCGCGATTATCCGGATTTTCTGGGCGGCATTGATCTGAATCAGGCAAAAGGAATGACTGTCGGCTTGCCGAAAGAATATTTTGACGGCGCAGATGTACAGGTGCGCGCAAGGCTGGATGAAGCAATCGCGTTGTTCAAAAAAGCCGGCGTCAAATTTAAGGAGATTTCTCTGCCGAGCACAGGATATGCGCTCTCTGCTTATTACATCATTGCTTCTGCAGAAGCGTCTTCCAATCTGGCGCGGTTTGACGGCGTCAAGTACGGTTACCGCACCCCGGAATATGACGGTTTAATTGATATGTATGAAAAAACCCGCAGCGAAGGCTTCGGTGATGAAGTGAAGCGCCGCATCATGCTGGGCACCTTTGTACTGAGCTCCGGCTATTACGACGCTTATTATAAAAAGGCCAAGATGATGCAGAAACAGATTGCCGCCGAATTTGAGCAGGCTTTCCAGAGCTGCGATGTTCTCATGACTCCGACCACACCCACCACAGCTTTCAAAATTGGTGAAAACATAGGCGATCCCTTAAAGATGTATTTAAGCGATGTCTGCACGGTCACCGTTAATATTGCAGGCTTGCCGGCAATCAGTGTGCCATGCGGCAAGGATGACAAGGGCCTGCCCGTCGGTATGCAGCTCATTGGCCCGAAATTTTCGGAGCAGACCTTGTTTAACCTCTCCGAACTCTATGAAACAGAAAGCGGCTTTTCTTACGAAATGCCGTTGCGATAAGGGGTGTGCGCTATGGAATATGATATTGTTGTCGGGTTGGAGGTTCATGCGGAGCTTTCCACCGAATCCAAGATTTTTTGCAGCTGTAAAAATAAATTTGGCCTGGAAGTCAACAGCCAGTGTTGTCCAATCTGCTCCGGCATGCCGGGGACGCTGCCGACCTTAAACCAAAAGGTTGTAGAATACGCAGTGAAAATGGGCCACGCTTTGCATTGTGATATCCATCGTATCTGCAAGCAGGACCGCAAGAATTATTTTTATCCCGACCTGCCGAAAGCTTACCAGATTTCTCAGTTCGATGTTCCGCTGTGTGAAAACGGCTATGTTGATATCATGGTAGGGGATGAGGAGAAGCGTATTGGCGTGACCCGCATCCATATTGAGGAAGATGCAGGAAAGCTCATTCACGATGAGAGCTTTGACGGTTCCTTGGTTGACTTTAACCGCTGCGGTGTTCCGCTTATTGAAATTGTATCCGAGCCGGATATTCGCAGTTCTGAGGAAGCGAAAGCCTATCTTGACACCATCCGTCAAATTCTGCAATACTTAGATATTTCCGACTGTAAAATGCAGGAGGGATCCATTCGCTGTGACGTCAACGTTTCGGTCAAGCCAAAAGGCTCGAATGTATTCGGCACCCGCTGTGAGATGAAAAATGTCAACTCATTCAGCGCTGCTGTTCGTGCCATCGACTATGAGGCCAAACGGCAAATGGAAGTGTTGGAGCAGGGCGGGGAAGTTGTGCAGGAAACCCGCCGCTGGGACGATGTCAAGGGGATGAACTTTGTACTGAGAAGCAAAGAAGACGCCCACGACTACCGTTATTTTCCGGAACCGGACCTGCTGACCATTGTGCTGGAGCAGGAATATGTCGACAAGCTCAAAGAAGAAATTCCTGAACTTCCAAATGTTAAATTCCGCCGCTATGTAAAAGAACTGGGACTCCCAAAAATGGACGCTGCCTTGCTGGTAGACAGTGTTTCCAAGTCAAATCTCTTTGAAGCAACCACCGCATTGCAAAAATGCCAGCCCAAAAATATTGCCAACTGGATTTTAGGAGACATTTCCAAATTCCTAAACGAAACCGGCAAGCAAATAGAGGATACCGCCTTAACTGCACAAAACCTTGCAGATTTGATTGAAAGCATCGAAAAAGGCGTTATTTCCAATACGGCCGGTAAAACAGTGCTTGATGTTATTATCGCCGAGGACAAACCGGTTACGGGTATTATTGCCGAGAAGGGGCTTGCGCAAATTTCCGACAGTTCTGCTTTGGAAAACACGGTTCAGGAAGTGCTTGCCGCCAATGAAAAATCCATTCAAGATTATAAAAACGGCAAAACCAACGCGTTTGGTTTTTTGGTGGGCCAGTGTATGAAGGCAACCAAAGGAAAAGGTAACCCAGGCATTATCAAGGAATTGATTACCAAATATCTGGAGCAGTAATAAAAAACAGAAAGACGCCTGCTAGCAGGCGTCTTTCTGTTTTTTAATTTTCCTTTTCTTTTTGTATAATCGAAATAATACTTGATACATAAAAGGCAGAAATCCCAGTAAAAAAAGGCCGCTTCCCAATAAAAACCAAGGCCTTTGTGGATGGGGAGAGGAAAAGTAGAAATAAAAGGCAATGCCACTGAGCAAACCATAACCGCAAAAACCGGCAACATTAAAGCTCAAATGTTCTTTGTCGCTTAAAAAATAATCCCACACAATAAAAAGCAAAGCAAATATAAAATTCAATACCCAGTCAACTGGATATGAAGGTTGAACCCTTATGTGCCAAACGATATTATATATCAGCAATACGACTGGAAAAAGTAATACAATCAAGAGCACTTTGTTTTTTGACTTCAACATCATAAGTACCTCAATATCTCGGTTAAAAATATTGTAGGTTAAATAGAGAGCTGCTAAAAAACTGCAATTTGAATTAAACTTCTGTTACCAGTCCAATTTCATATCGGTTGGACCTGCAATCACACCTGCAAAATTAAGACGGCGTTTTGCTTCTTCATAAACTTCTTGACACAACGGCCCTTTTTCAACCGCATCCAGATCCTCAATCAGGTGTTCAATATTTTTTGTTCCGATCACCAAAGAAGAAATTGCAGGGTGGGAGAGGGCATAGCGAATCAAAAAGTCGTTTCTTGTTTCGCCTTCTTCAAACAACTCGCTGATTCGAGATGCTTCATACCGTGCTGGATAAAGAGAATCATACTGTTTTACCACACCACGTACGACAATGCCGGTGTTGTATTCATCGTGCACCTTTTGAATTACGTTTTCGCTCATGCGGGTTAAGCCGCCATAAACAATTTGCGCCATTTCAATGTCATCCCATTGAGCAAAACGGGGAAGTGAATTATAGCCGAAAACAGCGGGATAACCATACTGTTGATTATTACCATTTCGAACAGTAAGACCTAAATGAAGCGCTTTTCCAGAAGCCTTTAGTTCGCGCATAGCCTCCATTGCTTCGCCATAGCATCCGCCTTCCAACAATTCCGGAGTAACACCGTGAAGCTGTAAAATATCGACATGGTCGGTTTTCATCAGCCGTAAGCTTTCCTCCAGATTACTGATAATCGTTTTCCGGTCAAATATGTAGGTGGCACCAACACCGGTCATGTTATCGCCACATTTAGTTGCCAGAACATACTCGTCGCGGCGGTGTGCAATCGTTTTTCCAATGTAATATTCTGCCATAGGATATTCCGGAGACGTGTCAATATAATTGACTCCGCGGTCCAACGCCGCATTAAAAAGACGAGCAACATTTGCTTCATCGAGATAGCGTACATCCATTGTACCCAAACTGCCGCTGGTGACGGATAGTCCTGTTTTTCCTAAAATGCGTTTTTCCATTTGTTATGTAATCCTTTCTGCATCAGCAATTTTATATGGGTATAAATACCTATTTACATCATACTCGTTTTTCGAACACAATACAAGACTTGTGCGTATAAATTTCACGGTTCCGCTTTAAACGAGCGCTTGCGTTAACTTTCATTTTAAGGTATGATGAAAAGTAGAAAAGACCGTACCTGGCAAGCGGTTTGGAAAGACCTGAACAAAGTGCGCAAATGGATGCGGCTAAAGGTGAACCTGAGCCCGCACTCAATGCGCAAAATTTTTGCGGTGGATGAGTTTCACAAGCACAACGATTTGAAGCGCGTGCAAAAACTGTTGAACCACAGCGATGAAGCCGTTACGATGATTTACGCCATGGCAGACGAGCTGATGAAACGGAGGTATAATAAGTGACGGGGAAATGGGTAAACGACCTTAACGAGCCTTTGAACCGTTTTTGGATGGTAACGAGAGCTAAAAACAGCATGGAACGCGCCGTTGAAGCTGTTGCGAGGGTTGAAAAAGGCAGTGAAAACGAGCTTGTGCAATGCGCGGTTGCTTTTGGCAAAGCGCAGGCGTATTACAGCCTTGGGATTTTGGATGAGGAAGAATTTGACTATTACCGCCGTACCTTTCTGCCGCGTTTGGGGGGTTAGCTGTTGGGGGGCGTGCCCCCCATAAGAACAACCATCCGCTTATCATAGGAGCTGGACGGGCGCAGCCGCTGTGGCGAAGCCTGCACAGTGCAATGTAGTTGCACAAAATAAAAATTTTGTGCAACTAAGAGGAGGCAAAATAATCTTATGTCAATTATAGCACAGCAAGAAACATTCCCGTTGCTGCGAGACTATCTTATCTATATGGAAACCATTAAAGGACGTTCTGCTAAAACCGTTTCCGAATATTATACAGATCTACGATCCTTCTTTCGGTTTATGCTCGCTTATCGCGCTGGTGATCAAAAAGTTTTGACCGATGATGAACGTTTTCACCAGATTTCCATCGCGTCCATTGATCTTGATTTTATCAAATCAATTGCTTTAAATGACATTTATGAATTTCTTTATTACATGACCAAACAGCGGCATAACAGTGCAACAGCTCGTGCACGCAAAGTTTCCGCCCTTCGTGGTTTTTTCAAATATTTGACCAATAATATGAAATTATTGGAGGAAAACCCTACCTTGAATTTGGAAATTCCTTCTATGAAGAAATCCTTGCCCAAATACCTGACGTTGGAACAAAGTCTTGAACTGCTCAACAGTGTTGATGGTGCTTTTCAAGAACGTGATTACTGCATCCTGACCCTTTTTCTTAACTGCGGAATGCGGCTGGCCGAACTGGTTGGCCTCGATTTGTCGGATATTCGTGAGAATACGCTGCGCCTTTTGGGCAAAGGAAATAAGGAGCGTGTTATTTATATCAACAGTGCCTGTATGAAAGCCATTCAGGATTATTTAAAGGTTCGCGGGAATCATCCTGTTCAGGACTCCAAAGCGCTTTTTTTATCCAAAGACGGCCGGAGAATCAGCCGGAGACGTGTTCAGCAGATTGTTGAAACCTTTCTTAATAAATCCGGGCTTGGTGAAATGGGCTATTCGGCTCATAAGCTCCGCCATACCGCCGCCACGCTAATGTACCAGTACGGCGAAATTGATATTCGTGTCTTAAAGGATATTCTCGGCCATACAAATCTCGGGACAACCGAAATTTACACCCACGTTTCCAGCAAGCAAATGGAACATGCCGCAGAAAGCAATCCGCTTGCAGGTGTCAAGCAGAAAAAGAAAGAAATAACAAACCAGTAAACGGTTTTTTCTATACTTTTTCTCATAAAAGAAGTTTCATTGAAAACTTAGCTTATTGATTCTATAAACACAAAATTCCCTGGGCAGTAAATACCGCCCAGGGAATTTTTCCGTTTTAGAAGCTTGATTCGATTAGATTGTTTACTCAGACAGACTTGGCTGAATTACTTGGAATGTAAATTCGCCGTCAACACAGTCAACTTCTACCGTATCACCGGATTTAAACGCGCCTTCTAAGAATTTCTCAGAAAGCTTATCCTCAATGTTTGAAGTAATCGCACGGCGAAGCGGACGTGCACCATAAACAGGATCATAGCCGACTTTCGCAATGTGATCCACACAGGCATCTGTAAAGCGAATATCCAAATTGAGGTTTGCAACACGCTTGATCAGGCTGTTCAGCATGTTTTTCGCAATCTGTTTGATATCATCGTTGGTCAGTTTATGAAAGACAATGATGTCATCAATACGGTTTAAAAATTCCGGTTTAAAGTGTTGTTTGAGCTCACCCATTACATCGGATTTAATCTCCTTGTCATCCTTGACAGCATCTTCAGCGGAGACAAAGCCAAGATTTTTGCGCTCACTGATCATCCGCGCACCAATATTTGAGGTCATAATGATGACGCTGTTCTTAAAGCTAACCTTGCGGCCCTGGCTGTCCGTTAAAATGCCGTCTTCCAAAATCTGAAGCAGCATATTAAAAACATCCGGATGTGCTTTTTCAACTTCATCAAACAGGATGACCGAGTACGGTTTCCGGCGGATCTTTTCGGTCAGCTGGCCGCCATCGTCATAGCCAACGTACCCCGGAGGCGATCCAACCATTCTGGAGACCGAATGCTTCTCCATATATTCCGACATATCGAGCCGGATCATGGCGTTTTCGTCACCAAACAGTGCTTCTGCAAGCGCTTTGCAAAGTTCAGTTTTGCCGACGCCGGTCGGCCCGAGGAACAGGAAAGAGCCAATCGGACGTTTGGGGTCTTTCAGTCCGATTCTGCCACGGCGGATGGCTTTGGATACAGCGGAGACCGCTTCCTCCTGCCCCACTACCCTTTCGTGCAGCACCTTCTCCATGTTTAAGAGACGTTCGCCCTCCTGCTCATTGAGCTGTTTGACTGGAACCCCTGTCCAGCTGGATACAATATCCGCAATATCTTCAGCGGTGACCGAACCATTGCTCTGTTTGTGCTGGCTCTGCCAGTTCTGCTTCTCTTTTTCAAGCTGTTCGTTGATTTCTTTTTCCTTATCGCGGATTTTGGCTGCCGATTCAAAATCCTGCGAATTGATGGCTGCCGCCTTTTCCTCGTTGAGATGCTTAAGCTCATTTTCGAGCTGCTGCAAATCCGGCGGAGCGGTAAAGGCTTGCAGTCTTACTTTAGAGGCTGCCTCATCAATCAGGTCGATGGCTTTATCCGGCAGATAACGGTCATTGATATACCGCGCGGAGAGTTTGACCGCCGCTTTAACGGCATCGTCGGTAATTTTAATCTTGTGATGCGCCTCATATTTATCGCGCAAACCAAACAGAATGGTTTCCGCATCCTCTTCAGAAGGCTCATTTACCATTACTGGCTGGAAACGGCGTTCCAGCGCGGAATCCTTTTCGATATACTTGCGGTATTCGTCAATGGTGGTCGCACCGATGAGCTGGAGCTCGCCGCGCGCAAGCTGTGGTTTCAGAATGTTCGCAGCGTCTACAGCGCCTTCCGCGGCGCCCGCACCGATAATGGTGTGCAGCTCGTCAATAAACAGGATGATGTTACCCGCCTTTGTCACTTCGTCCAATGCGCCTTTGATGCGTTCCTCAAAATCACCACGGTATTTTGCGCCGGCCAGCATGGAGGTAATATCAAGTGAAAAAACTCGTTTATCCTTTAGGGTCTCCGGAACTTCCCCATTGACAATTTTCTGCGCCAGACCTTCCGCGATTGCGGTTTTACCGACGCCCGGCTCACCGATTAAGCAAGGGTTGTTTTTGGTACGGCGGGAAAGAATTTGAATGACACGATTAATTTCTTCCTGACGCCCTACAACCGGATCAATCTGGTTGTCCTTTGCAAGTTGGGTTAGGTCTCGTCCAAATTTATTGAGCTGCGGCGTATCCCCGCCGCCGGACGCGGAGCTTGCCCGCGAGGAACCGTAAGGAGAATCGGCTACGCCGCCTTTGGTATCGCCGACTTCACTGACACACTCGCTGTAAAGATCGCGCACATTGACACCAAATTCCTGTAAAAACGCAACGCCGTAGCTGTCGGATTCCCGCAGAATTGCCATTAAAATATGCTCGGTACCCACATAGCTGTGGTTGAGGTTGCGTGCCTCATAAATAGCCATTTCCAAAATGCGTTTGCTGCGCGGCGTAAAATCCCCAGGGCTTAAACGGGTTGGAATCCCTTTGCCTATTGCAGTCTCCAGCTTATGATAAACTGCATCCTTGCTGACATTGTGCTTGCCCAAAACCGTTGCTGCAACGCCATTTTCATCACTGCACAAGCCATAGAGGATATGCTCGCTGCCAATATAGGTATGGCCAAGTTCCGAGGCAACTGCAATTGCCGCATTCAAAGCCTTGTTTGCTTTTTCTGTAAAGCCATTGAAAACATACATAAAACATCGTTCCTTTCTCAAAAGGCATTATTTTGTGGTGCAAGCCCACCCGACCCGGAATAACGGTATCAGGCGAGCGCAGCGCGAACGGTATCCGCCCGTTTCGCATTGGCGTTCATGGCGTTTTTCGCCGTTCCAGCCATCACCTGCAGAGTTGCATCTCCACAGGTAGACAACAGATGGTTCAGAGTTTCTAATGGGACATCTTTCATAATCCCCAGCGAAATCCCCAACCGCAAGTCTGAAAGCATGCGGTAAAGCTCTTCTGCCGTCAGGGTACGCGCATATTTTAAAATACCATAGCTTCGGTAAACCGAATCCTCCAATGCAATACAGTTATTTTCCAGCATAGCATTTCTGGTATTGCGTTCACTTTGTAAAATTTGGTTGACGACATTTTTCAAATTGTCTATCGCCTGTTCTTCGGATATTCCAAGCGTAATCTGGTTCGAGAGCTGATACAGCGCGCCATAGGCGTTTGAACCCTCGCCAAAAGTACCGCGGATGGTCAGCCCAAGCTTGGAAACGGTATTTCCAATACTGTTCAATGCACCGGCCGCTTCTAAAGCAGGAAGATGCAACATAACCGAAGCACGGAGTCCGGTTCCTAAATTAGTCATACAGGTGGTTAAATAGCCCAGTTTTTCATCAAATGCGTATTCAAACGACTCATTTAGAAAATCATCGCATTGGTTTGCAAGCCGGTACGCTTCCTCCAAATGAAAGCCTGGAGTAATTACCTGAATCCGCAGATGATCTTCCTCATTAACCATAATGCTGATGCGATTATCTTTGGACAACGCCAGTAAATTATTCCCTTTTTGAATAAAATCTGGACTGGCCAAATGCTGTTCAACCAGCGATTGTTTCTGTTCCGGACTTAACTGATCCGGCCAGATAAACTTTAGCGTGTTTTCACCCAGATTAAGCTCTTTTAATTTCTCTTCTACTGCATGATTAAGCCGGTCTTTTTGCTCGTCATCCATCCGATCCATAAAATTGTAACCAGTCAGGTTCCGCGCAAGGCGGATGCGGGAGCTGATGACGATGTCCCCTTCCGGACCGCTTTGGTCGTACCACTTTTTCATCATCACTCACCTACCCTTTCAGCCGGTTAATTTCGTCACGCAGAGCTGCTGCCTGCTCAAAATTCTGTTCCTGTATCGCCGTTTGCAGCTTCTGTTCCAGCATTTCAATTTGGCGTTTGGTTTTAATTTCGACCGACGCCGTCTGCGGTACCTTGCCGGTATGCACCGCATTGCCGTGAATTTTACGCACAACCGGCGTTAAATCGTTTTGGAAAGCCTTCACACAGGCACTGCATCCCAGATGGCCTGTAGAGAGAATTTGCCGCAGTGTTGCGCCGCATTGCGGGCACCGCTGTTCACGTTCTGTATATGCTTCCACGCCATCCTGCCCGAACAGCCCGGAAAAGAGGCTGGATGTATTAAAAAGCGGATGATTTAAAAGCCCAATGTGCAGCTTGCCGGCACATTCCGGACACAGGTACAGCGTTCTTGTCTGCCCGTTAATGGTCTGTTTTACCGTTGCCGTTGCCTGATTGACTCCACAATGACTACAAAGCATGATGTTTCCCTCCTATTCCATGCTGTTTAACAGCAAAGATTTTAAAATCGCCGCACGTACCTGGTCACGTATTTCGAGCGGCACCTGTTTCAGTACGTAGTTTGTCACCGCCGATAATATCATTTTACCTTCTTTCTCGGTGATTAGTTTGTCACAACAGAGATTTTGAAGCATAATACGTGAGGAATTCTCATCAATGGAAGAACCAATGGAATTGACAACATGCATAACCATATTGGTCGGCTGTGAATTAATTTTAATGATCCGAATGTATCCCCCGCCGCCGCGTTTGCTTTCGACAATATAACCGTGTTCCGGTGTAAAGCGCGAAGTTATTACATAGTTGATTTGGCTTGGTACGCAACCAATCTGGTTTGCCATTTCATTGCGTTTAATCTGTATGGAACCGCCAGAGCTGTTCAGAGTATCCAGAATTGCCTGGGTAATCAGATCGGACATATTCATCGTCATCGCCGCCTTGACCTTTTTTGACTTTCTGATGTTTATTATAGATTAATAGTCAAAAATAGTCAAAGTCAATTATAGTCAAAGGATAATTTTGACCTCTCGAATTTTTTTATTTTATTCATATAACACTTCTATACTTTCGATATCTTTTATTTTTATTGATTTTCTTCTTTTTTTAAAATTCGAATTGGGTGTAGCACAATTTCTGTGGCTGACATAGTATGTGTTGTAAAACAAAAAAGGAGGTCACTTGAGTATGTTTGGTAATTGTGGTTGTGGTAATGGGAGCTGGATTATTATCCTTATTTTGATTCTGTGTTGCTGCTGTGGCGGTAGTAACAATAGCTGTGGTAACAGCTGCGGTGGTTGCGGCAATGGCTGCGGCTGCTGCGACTAATCCAGTCTCATTGCTCCTAAGTTTCAAGTGAAACGGAAGGCCGGGGATAACTCCCCGGCCTTTTGCCTTTTTGATATTCATGCGTTTTCTAAGCGGATGCTTTTTTCTTCTTGAACTTTATGTTATAATAAAAATATATTTTTAATTTAACGGTACTTTATAAAAACTGCCGGCAGAAAATGAGAGGAGAACAACATGGCTACCGTCACACTCGGAAAAACCGGACTCGTCGTCAACAAAAATGGCTTCGGCGCATTGCCGATCCAACGTGTCACCAAAGAAGAAGCAGCAATCATCCTAAAAAAAGCCTATCAAAACGGCGTTAATTTTTTTGATACCGCTGTTGGATACTCTGATAGTGAAGAAAAAATTGGCTATGCGCTTAGCGATGTTCGCGATAAACTTTATATTGCAACCAAAACGCCCGCCAAAAATGCAGAAGATTTTTGGAAAGATCTTGAAAAAAGCCTGACCCGGATGAAAACCGATCACATTGACCTTTACCAGTTCCATAATCCGCCGTTTTGCCCGAAACCGGGCGATGGTACCGGATTGTATGAAGCAATGCTAGAGGCCAAAAAGCAGGGTAAAATTCGTGCTATCGGTATTACAAACCACCGTCTTCCGGTCGCGGTTGAAGCGGTGGAATCCGGCTTGTATGATTCGTTGCAGTTCCCTTTCAGTTATCTTGCCAGCGAAAAGGATATTGATCTCGTCAATCTTTGTAAAAAGCACAATGTAGGATTCATCGCCATGAAAGGAATGTCCGGCGGTATCATTACAAACAGTGCAGCTGCTTATGCGTTTATGAATCAGTTTGACAACGTGGTGCCAATTTGGGGAATTCAGCGCGAGTCTGAACTGGACGAGTTCCTTTCTTACGACTCCAATCCACCGGCGCTCACCGGCGAAATTGCCGCACTGATTGAGCACGACAAAAAAGAACTCTCCGGCAACTTTTGCCGTGGTTGTGCCTATTGTGAACCCTGTCCTGCTGGTATTCAAATTTCCCTGAGTGCCCGGATGCTCTGGATGCTCCGCCGTGCCCCCAGCCAAAATTTCACCACACCGGAATGGCAGGAAAAAATGGAGCGTATTGACAACTGCATTCATTGCAACCATTGCGTAAATCATTGTCCGTACGGCCTGAATACGCCGGAGCTGCTCAAGCAAAATCTTATTGATTACCGCGCCTACATTAAAGAACATGGACTTGCAGCAAAATAATTTGAAAAATATTGAAACGAGATATTTGAGATCATGACCTAAAGTATGATTATTATAAAATTTTCAAAAACCGTGTTGTTTCCAATTGGTTTTAACAACACGGTTTTGTTATTTTAAACTATCTTTTTTATAACCGTGGGCTCATTGTGCCTTTATCTCCCGGTTTTCCACTCATACCACCGCCGGAGCCTCCACCCATACCACCACCAGAACCGTAAATCAAACTATCCATTGTCACCTTTTGAGAAGAATTACCAACGGTTACAGTATAGGTTTCTCCTTGTTCGATTTCAGGACAACTAATAAGAACACAAGAAAAAGATTTATCCGCAGTCCAGCTCAATAATTCCTCACCACTGTTGTCTGTTAATTTAATGATGTCGTTTGTAGAGCCGGAAACAGAAACCATCATAGCTCCTTGCACGGAAGCTGTTCCAAAGTTCTGCGCCATACCTGAAGAACCCGCTGCTATAAAAACACCGCCGGAAATTTTCGCTTCTCCACTATAATCCAATATGCCGTTCCCATCATTCGTCGGACCAGAAACATATGTCTCGCCACCGGATATATTTAACGAGCCATTGGAATCTATACCGTCACCGGAAGCGTTAATATGAAGCGTTCCTCCGGAAATAGTAATAATGCTGTCTGAAGCAGTGTCAAATCCACCTTTTTGAAAGCCGCCAAAGCCACCGCTACCGCTCTGATCATTTCCGCCGGCAGCATTTAATCCATCATCACTGGCTATTAAATCGATCGCACCACCGGAAATAGAAATATTCTGTCCCTCAATTCCTTCATAGGATTTCGTAATCGTAATCGTGCCATTTGTGACCGTCATCGTTTCATCGGCATGAAGTCCATCATCTCCGCTGGATATCTTCCAAGTCCCGCCATTTACTGTAAGATTAGCATTGGAATGAAGTGCATCATCCGCAGAGTCAACATAAAATGTTCCATTATTCACCAAAAAATTCCCGGATGCCTTGAACCCTTTTGCGCTGATTGCCTCTTCCGTTGTATCGGTTTGCTGCTGTCCACCCGGACGCTCCCAATTCCAATTTCCATCGGAACCAATGGTTATGGTTTCGCTTCCGCCACCTGTTTTAACGGTAAAGTTACCATTATCAATTTGCAAATGGCTTGATGCGCTGATTCCGTCACCCTCTGCGGTAATGTCATAGGTTCCTGCAGCAAGATAAACAAAACCCAAAGAAGCGTCATCTGTATTCTCTGCATGGATTCCGTCTTTTCCCGCTGTAATTCTAAAAATTCCGTCCGCAATGCGAATACTCTCCTTACCGCACAATCCTTGACTCGCAGAGGTGATCTCATATTCACCGCCTGTCACAACTAAATCATCTTTGGATACAATGCCGTGTCCTACCGGTGAAGTAACTGTAAGTGAACCGCTGCCATTTAATGTCAAGTCATCTTTTGAAAAGATTGTAGCGTCAATGTTATTATCGTCAATAGCAATAAACTCACCACCATTTGACAAAGTATTTTCTGAGTTCTCAGCAAGTGTCAAAAACACTTTATCTGCCTGTGCAATATAAATAGCTGCAGAAGTGTTGCTGTTTATGGTAGCACCGTCCAACACAAGTTGGATTTTATCGGTGTTTTCTGCATTTACAATCACCATACCGTTATCCAGTGTACCGGAAAGAATATAAGTGCCTTCATCTGAGATGGTAACGGTTGAACCGGAAATTTTTACAGTGTCGGATTCACACTGAGCGGTATCGCCATTCAAAGTGATTGTTGTACTTGAATTTTCATCATAATCGGTTTTATAGTCCCGATCAGTAAACATCTGAGATACATCTATTGTTGTGCTTAACGACTGTTCTGTAATTTCTGTCTGTTCAGTAGACTGTGTACTGCTATTGTTGTTAGTATCGGTTTGCTCACCACATCCGGCAAAAAATAATAGTGACAGAATACCTGCTAAAATACGTGTTTTATTTTTCATTGACTGTACCGCCTTTCTTAAAGCCCTGTTTGCATTGTTTCCTGATTAGAAACGCTAATTTCCAAGTTTCCGTTCCGACAGCGCAATTCATCAATCAATGCTTTTTCATCATTTGGACTGCACAGCGTTATCTGATAAGTCAATTTAAATAAACTTCCCATATTTGTTGTTTTTACATTTGTCAATTCACAGGCGGTGGTATATTGTGAAAAAAGGTCGTCAAAAACACCGGTGTAATCCAAATCTTCCGGAATCGTAATGTGAAGTGTTTTATACCGGTTGTTACGCTTTTGTGTGCCGAAATCAATGCTGTTATAAAGCATCATAACGCCACCAAGAATTAGGGCGAAAAGAAATGCAAATGCCAAATATCCCATACCTACAATGAGTCCCGCTCCCATGGCAAGAAACAGCGAACCGATTTCTTTTGCCGTCCCGGGAATACTACGGAAGCGCACCAGGCTGAATGCGCCAGCAACTGCGACGCCTGTTCCCACATTGCCGTTGACCATCATGATGACAACGCATACTACAGCGGGCAGCATGGCCAGCGTCGCCACAAAGCTCTTGGTGTATCTTGTACGAAACATATAGGCTGCAGCCATAATAACGCCAATCACCAATGCGGTGATTACACAAAATAAAAAATCCGACACGGAAATTACCGCTGTCAAATCTGTATCAAATAAACCTTTGAACAGGTTATCCAACATTTTGAAGCACTCCCTGTTTATTGAAAATCAAATTGGTATAGGCTGTTCCGTATTTGGAAAAAGAGGTTTTGTAAAGGCCATTATCCGTCAGAATTTTTGTCATCCATAAAGGGATTCCTGCAGAAACCTTGATTTCCATCAATGCACCATTTTTAATCAGCTTCGTACCATCTACTTCGTGACATAACGATAAGTCAAATGTCCTTGCCAGAATATTTTCATCAAATGTTACTCTGAAATCACTGCCGTCCAGTGCATAAAACGCCTCTCGTTCATAGGAAAGAAAAACCGCTGGATGAAGTTTTCCATAGCACTTGCGAAAATATTCAATTTCTTCTGCAATCTGCGTGTGATTACGCGGGAGAACGCCGCTTACAATCCAGTTCATAGCTTCTTGTTCAGGAAGAGCAATTCTCCGCTTGTAGACAACCGATTGATATTTCTTTTTCAGTTCTACAAAAACCGTATCTGCTGCTGTAGTCTGCTGATAACTCCGAATACGAAGTTTTTCCTTGTAAACCGGTTTCTCATTGGAACGCCGTACCAACCTGTAGGTATTCGTATCAAAATAGAGGTTTCGTATGGTGGAATGTCCATATTGATCCAGCTGCATATAGGGCTGCATGGCAGCAATTATCCGATTTTTTTGTTCGTCTGAAATCATATACTTAAGTTCGTATCGCTTAAATATCGTTTGATATCCCATCACAGATATCTCCTTTCTATGCTTTATACCGGTATTATAATCTGTCAACCTTAGCGCTGACTTAGAAAAAAGGCTTCACAGAAAAAATCTGTGAAGCCTTTTTGAGAATGTAAAATTAAAATCTTATTGTAAAAATAATCCGGTTCGTTTCCCGGTATTCGGCAGAAATGTTGCCCTTATTGGCCTTTACAATGGATTCTGCTACAGATAAGCCAATTCCGTATCCGCCTGATTTCTGTGTGCGTGCTTCGTCAGCTCGGTAAAAGCGGTCAAACAGCTTGCCCGGCGGTACAACAGGTAGTACCGAACAGGTATTCTCTATTTGTAGTTTGATTCTTTTCTCATTTTTTTGCAAGCGAACAATGATTTGTCCGGCGTCGCTTGTGTATTTTACAGCATTATCCAGCAGAATAGAGATCAGCTGTGCAATATGTTCTTTACCAGCATAAAGCATAATATCGGGCTGTATTTCTGCTACAAGGGAAATCTGTTTCAGCTCCATAGATGGAATAAAGAACTGTACGCTTTCTAAAAGCAATTCACTTAGTGAAAAATCCGAAGCAGATTGTTCTGTCATTTCTTCATCCATACGGGCAAGCATCAATAGATTTTTCATCAGTCCGTTCAGTCTTGTAATTTGTTCTCGAATGTTCTTACTCCATTTATTTTCGCCGTTGTAAAGCTCCATGGCGTCAGTATTAGCAAGAATGATCGCAAGGGGCGTTTTGATCTCATGTCCGGCGTTCGTAACAAACTGCTTTTGTTTTTCAATATTTTCAGCAATGGGCCGAATTGCTTTCTTGGAAAGGAGCATGACAAAAAACAGCATGAATAGCCAGCAAAAAACCCCAATAAGGGCGGAAAGCAGCAATACTCGAATATAGGAAAAGATTTCTTCTGAGGTATCGAGAAAAACAATTACCTTGTCGCCCTCCATCCGACTGTTTTGAATCTGATAACGATATTTCCCGCTTTTTCCGACGGTATCTGTTTTTTGATATACCTCTAACGCCATTTCCTCTGCTTCGGCCTCTGTCACTGCGGTTGTCCGGCTGACATCGGTAGAAATAACATTGCCGTTTTCATCCAACCGAACGAGAAAAAATGTTGAGGACAGCAAGGTATCATGCTCATTTTTGGGCTTATCAAAAGTGGTAGGCGGAGGTGTCTCCTCCTGGCGTATTGGCCCATTACCGTAACCGCCTTCATTTTCGGAAATCATGGAGAGCGTTTGATCCATATCGTGATCGACAATAATAATATTCACGATATTAATTGTGCCGAGCATAAGAAGCATTAAGACGGTAATAGCGGTCATGGCGGTAATGACAAACTTTTTTTGGAGCGTTTTAATCATTCCGCCACCTCCAATGTATAACCTACATTTCGCTTCGCCTGAATAACAACATTAGCATTCAAAGCCGAAAGACGTTTGCGAAGATAGGAAATATACACCCAAACCGTTCCAAGCTCTGCGTCTGTATCATACCCCCATATCTTTGTCAATAAATCTTCTGTAGAAAGATAAATCCCTTTGTTAAGCATCAGAAGCTCCATGAGCTGATATTCCAGCTTCGGCAAGATAATTGACTGACCGTTTCCACTAAGCTCATAGTTTTGCATATTCAGCGAGATATTGCCGCATTTCAATATATCTGGCGTGAATTCTTCCCGACGCCGAAGCATTGCCCGGACACGGGCCAGTAATTCCCCCATAGCAAAGGGCTTAGGAAGATAATCGTCCGCTCCCATATCGAGTCCCTGTATTCTGTCCTCAATTTCAGCTTTTGCCGTCAACAGGAGAATCGGGGTTCTACATCCACTTTGGCGGAGTTTTTGCAGTACCTCTATACCGCTCATTTTTGGCATCATAATATCCAAAATAATACCATCATATTGTTCTGCTTCAGCATAAACAAGCGCATCTACACCGTCATATACTGCATCTACCGTATATTTATGATAGGTTAGAATATCAACAACCGCTTCTGACATGCTGATTTCATCTTCGGCATATAAAAGCTTCATGGTAACACCACCTTTTTGCTTGTAGCTTAGCATATATAGCTTAGTTTGAACTTAGAATAGCCCCCACCCCGGACTATTTTTTGTTTTGGATATACTTTGCTTCTCGTTTTCTCATATCGTCCGGCTTGGTCGAATCTTTTGGAATCATCCAAGAACGCCCAAACCGTTCCACTCCTTTGATTCTGCCATCTTCACACAATTTTTGAACCCGCCGTTCAGAAATATCCCATTTGATTGAAGTTTCTTTTACCGATAAATAGTTCATTGTAGCCTCCATAATATACGCTTGTCCGTATAATATAACATCTATATTTTATTTGGACATCCGTACTTTGTCAATGATTGAAAAGTTCATAATGTATAATTATTAATTCAAAAAGCGGAAGTCCTCTTATGAGAACTTCCGCTCTTTTGTATCCTATTCGTTTTTTGATACTCTCTCCTAACGACATTATGGTTATAGCCGGGGCTTTTTCAATTCTGCAGTTGGTTTGCGATATAAGGAATTGCCGATTCACCTTCGGCAATAATCTGTGCATAAGAATCCGGTACCGAACCGACCACCATTGTTTCTGCGAGAATATACTCGGTATGTACTTCAACCTCGGTAGAATAGCCCGGAACGATTGCCATTGCGCTGGCATCCACCGATACAACAATCTGATGCAGCGTTTGATTCACACCTGCCGATGAAAAACAGCTTTCGGTAACCACTTTCACATTTCCAACCGGAACGACCTTAATTTCAATCTCCGGCCCACGGCCCGAAAGCAGCTGGATGCCAAGCAAAGTACCAAGCGGAATCCGTACTGTTTGTTGATCATTTGCCACCAGAGTATCCACAATCTGCTGGGTTAATTCCGTCTGCACTTTATTGATATGCAGCGTATTGGTCTCGATTGAAGTAATATTTCCTTCCCCATTGGTTTGAAGCGTCACAAAATCACCGTATTCGCTGTCCAGTGAGGAAAAAATGCCGCTGGCAGCCTGATTGATGACGCTCGTTACCGTTATTTTTGCCTGATATCCTGACATGGATGTAATAACCGGGCGCATGGAAAAATCCAGTGCGAGCGCACCCGCAAGAAGCAAAATTCCCATCCAAAGGAACTTATGCGACCGGTGGCCGCTGTATACCCTGCGCTTTCGGTGAACGCGCAGAAACCTGTGCCTGCGAAACGACATAACCTCACCACCATATTGCACTATATGCAATATGGTGGTGAGGCGTGCTGGTATTCCTGTTAAATTTACTTTAATTCAGCAATTGTAACGCCAGTTTCCCCTTCTCCATAAACGCCAAGACGGTAGGTCCGTACGCTTGGATGACGCTTCAGGTGTTGCTGCACCGCTGCGCGAAGCGCACCGGTCCCTTTGCCATGGATGATATTGATTTGATGGATCCCGGTCATGACCGCGTTATCAATGAACATATCCAGATCCATTAAGGCTTCTTCCACCGTTTCACCGCGCAAATCCACCTCGGAAGTCGCCGAGCGCTCTGCTTTGGAGCGGATGTTCCGGGTGGTTTTCCCCTGGAACTGTACCGGTTTTTCTTCCAACAACCTCAAATTGGAAACCGGGACGCGGGTTTTAATGATACCGGCCTGTACAAACACATTACCGGAGGCATCCGGGTCCTGAAGTACAACTCCTTTTTTATCAATGTCAAAAATCAAAACCGAATCGCCCTTTTTAAGCGGACGAGGCAAAACATATCCACTGTTTTTCCGTTCGGTAACAGGGTTTGCCATATCATACAGCTTGGTGAGTTTGCCTTTAACCCCAGTCTTTGCCTGGTAAGTCCTGGCTGCAAATTCCTCGCGTTCCTTTTGCTTGCGCAGCTCTTCCAACTCATCCAACATTTGCTGGGATGTAGCGCGAACATCGTCCACAATTCGGCGCGCCTGTTCTCTGGCCCGCTGAATTTCGCGCTCAGCGTCCTTTTCAAGCTGTTTCTTTTGTTGCTCCAACTCCTGCCGCAGCTTACGGATTTCCTGATTTTGGGAGGACAATTCGTTTTCCGCATGCTCAAACCGCTGCCGGGATACCTCCAGCGAATCCACAACCTCTTCAAACCGCTTATTTTCCGAGGAGACCAGGCCTTCTGCCTCGTCGATTATGGCTTGACTCAAGCCCAACCGCTTGGAAATAGCAAAAGCGTTGGAACGCCCGGGAACGCCAATTAAAAGGCGGTAGGTTGGCATTAAGGTTTTTACGTCAAATTCGCAACATGCATTCTCTACCCCATTGGTTTGCAACGCATACATTTTAAGCTCTGCATAATGGGTCGTTGCGGCTAAACGGCTCCCAATTTCACGAAAACGCTCCAAAATAGCAGTGGCAAGCGCCGCACCCTCAACCGGGTCGGTTCCGGAACCAAGCTCATCCAGGAGCACCAGCGAGCGTTCCGTTGCATGGCGCAGGATAAATACAATATTCTTCATATGGGCAGAAAAGGTAGAAAGGCTTTGTTCAATACTCTGCTCGTCGCCAATATCCACCAGTACCCGGTCAAACACCGAAATATGGCTGCCATCTGCAGCTGGGATCAACAAACCACACATTGCCATCAGAGTCAAGAGGCCAATCGTTTTAAGAGTAACCGTTTTACCGCCGGTATTCGGCCCAGTGATGACCAAATGGTTAAACTCTACGCCGAGTGTCAAATCGACCGGAACAACGGCATCCGGAGAAATCAAGGGATGCCGTGCCCGTTTCAGAACAATACACCCATCATCCGAAATTTCCGGCGTTGTCGCTTTCATATCCAGCGCCAATTCGGATTTTGCAAAAATGACGTTTAAAACAACTGCATAGTCAAAATCCGCCTGAACCTCATCGGCGATATCGGCGCACATAGCAGAAAGTTCCGCCAGAATGCGGTCAATCTCTTCCTTCTCCTGCGCCTGTAACACCCGAACCTCGTTGTTGGTTTCGACAACTGAAATCGGTTCGATAAACAGCGTTGCACCACTTGCCGAGGTATCATGCACCAATCCCGGCACCTCACCGCGGAATTCTGCTTTGACCGGGACAACAAAACGCCCGTCCCGGATGGTAACAATGGCGTCCTGTAAATAACGCTGGTGGCTCGAAGAACGAATCATTTTGTCCAAATGGTCACGCGCGCGCATCTGAAGATTTTTAATTTTCCGCCGGATGCTGAACAAAGCGTCACTTGCGGAATCGTCAATTTCATCCTCGGAGAGAATGACCGAAAAAATACGCTCTTCAATCTGACGGCGCGGCGCCAACACCTCAAAAAGGCCGTCCAAAGAGGTGGAATCCGAGTCCGACTGCGCTTTCCAATCAAGCAACATACGTGCCTGCCGCAAAATTGCAGCGATTGAAAGCAGCTCAATATTGGAAAGCACGCCGCCTGCCTTACACCGTTTTATGTAAAGCTCAGGGTTTGTAAGATTCTGAAAACGCGGGACGCCAAATCGCATGGAAAGAGCCATTGCATCTGAGGTCTGGCGGACCAGCCGCGTGACCTCATCCACCTCATAGCTTGGCTCGATTGTTTCAATGCGCTGCCTAGCATCATCAATGACCGCTTTCTCTGAAAGACGAGCAAGGATTTTATCCAGTTCAAGCGCTTTGCAATGTTTTTTCATTGGTTTTACAGTTCCTCCAATAACAGGGAATGGTAAATTTCAAGCGGACGAAACGAGCGTTCCGCATGGCAAAGAACATATTGCTCGGTGACCTGGGAGAGCATTGACCTGCTTTCCTCAGATACTGTAAACTTATAAATTTTATCATCATCCGAATAGATGATATGCCGCATCGCCGCAAGAACCGAAGCGGTTAAAGGGAATAAGCTGTCGCCAAAGCCTTCTTTCCGGCAGTTATCGCAAACCAGTATCCCCTGCACAACATCTAAATACAGCGAAACTTTTTCAAAGGCTGCACAGTTATGACAACAGACCAAATCCGGCATGAATCCGGAAAGCGACATGAGCCGCAGTTCATCCACCGCCTTGAGAAACTCTGGCTGCTTTTTGTTTTCCGCCAGCAGATAAAAAGTGTTGAGCAGTAAACGCTTCACCGTCAGAATATGCTCTGGCGAAGGCTTTAAGAAGCAAACAAGCTCACATAAATAATCCGCCAGCGCCACCTTGATGACGTCGAAGCGGAGGTTATAAAATGTTTCTACAGCCGAGGCATGATCAATTATGTAGCGCTCCTTGGTGTGAAACAACGCAAGCTCGCTGTAGGCAAACGGCTGTACCGCAGCGGAAAGCTTGCTTTTGGTGCGCTTTACGCCGCGGGCAGACGCTTCAATCAGGCCGAACTCATCCGTCAAGACGGTTAAAATTGCGTCCTGTTCGCCGATATTCCGTCTTTTGAGAATAACTCCGTTGGTGGTAACAACCATCAGAGCCGCCCTCCCCATGATAAAGTGCCACCGCATTGCGGTACGATATATAATCCTCAACCCTGCCGGTTTTTTCAAACTTCATCCAAGCATCATTTTCATTCATTGACATTCCCTCCGCAGCAAAAGATCTTGATACTAAAATTTTTGCCACCTTGCGTTCGTTTATGAATGGAAATATATCCTTGAACGGAAACAATCAGGCTGTCCAGACCACAAAACTTGTTATAGTACCGGCTATAAACCAAAATTTTTCATGAAGCGTTCATTGTTACGCCAGTCGTCGCGCACTTTGACCCAGCACTGAAGGTTGACGTGAGTATCCAAAAAGGATTCCAATTCTTTCCGGGATTCAGAGGCAATCGCTTTAAGCATTACGCCGCCTTTTCCAATGATAATTCCCTTATGGCTCGCCTTTTCACAGTAAATTTCCGCCTGAACATCCATGACGCTGCCGTCCGGCCGTTCTTTCATGGATTCAATCACCACAGCAGTCCCATGCGGAATTTCCTGATTTAAATGGCGCAGCAGCTGCTCGCGAATCATTTCCGCAGCAATTACCTTTTCTGGCTGGTCGGTCAGGGTATCATCCGGAAAATAATGTACGCCCTCAACTGCAAAAGGCTTGATCTCCTCCATAACGGCGTCCAGCCCATCGTTTTCCTCCACGCTGATTGGCACCACAGCTGCAAAATCGCAGAGGCCGTCGTACTGCTGAATCCGGGAAATCAAACGGCTTTTTTCCAGAAGTTTATCAATTTTATTGATAAGCAAAACGACATTTGCACCATCTTTTTGAAGCCGCTCCAGCAATTCCAATTCCGATTTTACCACACGGTCGCCGTCTGCGTCGGTCATAAACAGCACAAGGTCTACATCCGCAACCGATTCCTGCACCGTATCCACCATATGCTCGGAGAGCTTGGTACGCGGTTTATGGTATCCCGGTGTATCCAGAAACACGTACTGGTACGCACCTTCGGTGAGGACGCCGGTGATACGTGTCCGGGTGGTTTGAGGTTTATCGGTCACAATGGCGATCTTCTCCCCCATCAGAGCGTTCATGAGGGATGATTTACCAACATTCGGTTTACCGACAATGGCAATAAACGCATGATATGTCTGTTCCAAAAAATACTCCTTACTTAATCATCAATTCTTCTTTAACTTTGAAAGCCGCGACCCAAACAGGACGAAAAATGGTCCGATAAGCAATAATAATAAAAAGGGCAACGCCAAGGCCGGCTGTTCAACAAGACGTTCCAGCAAGGCATTGAGCTTATCCGGTTTTATAAACAGAATCCCGCCGATGACGATCGCCATAAAAGCAGTCAACAAAACGGCGCCGGCAGCGACGTCCTTTGCCACCCGCGCAATGTTGTCATAGGCGGGCGCACCGAGGTTTACCAGCGCTTCGATGGCTGTATTGATCATTTCGCAAACCAGAACCATTGCAAACGCAATACAAAGAATTGCCCACTCTCCGCAGGAAAGTTCAAAAAGGAAAGCAAAATACACAACGAACAACAGTACCACAATGTGGATGCGCATATTGCGTTCGTTCAGGATGCAAAACTTTAATCCCCGGAAGGCAAAACGAAAACTTTTGGCTATGCCGCGGACACCGTCCTTAACGCCCTTCATTTTCCATTGTATAGCTTACATTCCTCGGAATACCAAGGTTTGTAAGAATCCTTTCCTCTTTTTCACGCATCTGTACCGCTTGGATTCCATCTACTTCGTGATCATAACCCAGCAGATGCAGCATGGAATGCACCGTTAAAAAACCAATCTCACGCTGAAGAGAATGCCCATAAACCTCTGCCTGTTTGACCGCCGTTTCCATTGAAATAACAATATCGCCAAGACAATCGGCACCTGTTTCCGGATTAACATCGTAATTGCCGTTCTCTCCAAGCGGGAAAGAAAGGACATCGGTTGCAATATCTTTATGGCGGTAAAAGGAATTCAACCGCTTGATTTCCTCATTATTGACAAAGCTAACGCTGATTTCCGCACTATGCTCAAACGCTTCCTCATGCAGCACCGCATTGCAGCACCGGCGGATTAAAAGCCGCACACCAGAGGGGATTTTGACCTCCCGCTGCTTATTGCTGATGGAAACCTTTACCTTTTCCATTTTCTTTTCGCGCTCCTTCATTTCAAACGCTTATGCGTTTCTGTTCTTGCCTGAATCCACATTTATGTAAAAAACTCGCATATAAAAATAACACGATACTATTATACACCTTTTTTCGCCGTTTTGTATAGACAAAAGTGTGAAAATATTTCTACCGCCGGGTACAAAAACAGAAAAAATATACTAATTTTTCATAAGAACAGAAAAACACGCTACGGCGTCTGCCATAGCGTGGACAGAATACTGCTATTTCCCAATATGGGCGCCAGGCTTTGATTTGCGCTGTTCATACTTTTCAAATGCCTTGACAATTTCTTTGACCAATTTATGGCGCACAACATCGCGGTTATTCAGATGAATCACCGCAATATCGTCAATCCCCTTTAAAATTTCCGCACATTTCTCCAGCCCGGATTCCCGATCACGCGGAAGGTCAATTTGCGTAACGTCGCCGGTCAGCACCATTTTAGAGCCTTCTCCTAAGCGGGTAAGCATCATAAGGTGGGTATCTAAAACTGCATTTTGGCTTTCATCAATTACGGCAAATACCGAATTTAGAGTGCGTCCGCGCATATAAGCAATTGGTGCGACTTCAATGACGCCGGTTTCCAAATGCTTTTTGACCGTTTCCTGCCCCAAAAAATCGTAAAGCGCATCATAAAGCGGCCGCAGGTAGGGGTCAACCTTACTTTGCAGATCACCGGGCAGGAATCCAAGTTTTTCGCCTGCTTCCACCGCGGGGCGGGTGAGGATAATCCTTGAAACCTCTTTGTTTTTCAAGGCTTTAACCGCCATTGCAATGGCCAGGTAGGTTTTACCAGTACCCGCAGGCCCAATACAGACCGTTATGGTGTTTTCCTGAATCGCCTTGATGTAGTTGCGCTGCCCAATGGTTTTGCAGCGCACCGGTTTCCCCGCCTGTGTGATGGCAACAACACCCTTCATTGCCTCTACGGTGTGCTCCGCTTCGCCATTGCGTACCAAATCAAGCGCCTGACTGACCGCCCAATCGTTCATTGGTTCACCGTTTTGAAACATTTTTTTCAGGGTTTCAATGGTCTCAATCGCCACATGCACTGCCTCATCGGTTTCGCCGCGGACTTCCACGTTGGAATCCCGAGAATTCACCGTAACGCCAAGCGTTTGTTCAATCGCCTTTACATTTTCATCACATGGACCAAAAATGTTCATCATCTGCACAATATCGTCAAATTGTACTGTTCCAGTCTGCAAAGGAATCCCCCTAGTTTTAACATCTTTTGTGAAATTATTTAGTAAATGTATTTTTAAATACACTTTTAATAATGCGTTTTTCACTTTTAACAAATCTTTATTTGTTTTTATTATACCACATTGCTGCGGTTTTGTAATCATCAAAAGTTTGCTACTGAAACAATTTCTGTTCCAAGGCGATATTCTCAAAACAAACCATGCTTACCTTTAACACGTAGCGATCTTCCAGTTCGGTAAACTCCGGCGTTTCCTCCAAAATTTCGATGTCTGCAAGTTGTGTCTGCTTATAGCTTTCATAAATTTCGTAAAGCCGCGCCTGCGCTTCTTCTGCATTATAGGCTGTAGTTTCGGTTGCATATTCTTCATAGTGGATGGTCTGCAACCCAAACGGGAGCTGCAGACCAAATAAATGCGCTGGAGTTTCTGTAACCGTTGTACGGTATTCTCCCTCCAACGGAAAAGCGACAAATAAAGGGATTTTAAATCCAAAGAGATTCAGAAAATGGTGGTCAAAAGCATTTCCGGCATCCACCTTTTTGGTCTCGGTTTTAAGCACCTCAAAACTTTCGTCAAAATAAGTTTCTGCGAATATTTTGGCACGTGCATGTTTAAATAGAATTTCTTCAGATGCGTTATCCACAACCCCGCTCACCAGGAGATCCCCCTTACTGACCACGCTTCCAACATCCACAACCGACTGGCCTGTATAAATCTCCGTGCGCCGTACCACGCCGGATTTGGTCGCCACAATGTTGCAGGGTGTTGTCTCGTCCAGAATTTCCGGCGGCTGAACCGATTCTTTCATCTCCACTACAACACGGCTCCCATAATTGTTAATGGTAAACCAGGCAATGTTATCTAATTCTAAAATTGCCTTGTTCTCAATCTCCTCTATGTTCAGAGACGGAATAAAAGCCCCCGGACGCAGGCCGAGTTGCTGTAAAACGTAGGTGACCCGCTCGGTGCTGTTGGATTCATTCCCCTCGACATCCAGTGTCCAAACGAAATTCTGCATCACTATTATCAAAATAAGAAACGCTCCCAGACCAATCAGTACCCCGACCCGTTTTCGGTATTTTTGAAAGACAAAGGGAAGCCCAAACCGTTCAGATACCCGAATCCGTACTCCGCATTTCTGCGCCATCCGTGCGAGGGTTTTATAATCGCCGACAAACACCATACCGGTGATCTGCTCCGGCGAAGTTTCCATGTCCCATATGCTGATGTTTTGCTGCGAAATTTGATTAAGAAACCGCTCAAAATAACCACCCGACGCTGTAAAACGGATGTATCCCCGTAACAGGCGGAGTAATCTCAAAATAAACACCGTATTCCCCCTGTTATGTTAAAAATTCAATGCCGCTGATTTGTCCCTCTATAATAATGCTTTCGCTGTTAAGGCTTTTAATGGATAAATCTATTCCTGAAAATTTGACCTCCATTTTATGAATGGCAATTCGAATGATGTTATCATCGTATTCTAAAATGCCTTTGCAGCCTTCCACAACCGCTTCACTATTTCCGAGAAGTTCTATTTGGGTAATGCCGCTGCTCAAGGTGTCAAAAGGCATTTGCAGCGTTTCTGCTATCAGCTTTTTACCAGCACTTTTTTTGCTGTTTCTGCGCATGTCACCACTTCCTTTCATCATCTTGCCGTTCCATAAAATATATTGCCGGAATGTTCCACATATACATGTTAAAAACAAGTGATATTCATACTTGAGGTGATGCAATGGAATTCATGATGAAAAACAAAAAGGCACAGGTCTGTGTCATTGCGCTCGTCCTTTTGCTCACCGCTTTTTTGCTGTTCCGTTCCGCAGAACTCTCCAAAGGAATTGCAAGTGCAGTCGACCTTTGCCTTTATACCGTTTTACCCTCTTTGTTCGGAATGATGGTTGTTTCAAACATCATTTTATCTTCTCAGGTATTTGAGTGGTTTTTGCTCCCATTCGCTCCGATCACACGCCATATCTTTAAGCTACCATCGAAATTGACCAAGGTGCTGGTGATCAGCTTTATTGGTGGCTACCCGGTCGGCGCCAAAATGTTGGATACCCTCTACCAGCAAGGTGAAATTGACCGGACGACGGCCGAACGAATGCTCTGTTTCTGCGTCAATGCAGGGCCTGCTTTTGTTATCTCCGCGGTTTCTGTTCCAATTTTTCACAATATGCAGGTCGGATTTCTTGTTTTGGGATCACAGCTCTGTTCCAACCTTGTCATTGGCTGGTTGAGCGGTCTGCGGCTGAAATGCCCGAAAAAAAGTTATCCGCACCAAGGCCACGCAGATTCCCCGCTCACCGTCCGCATCGTTACCGCCGTCAATACTGCTACCCGCTCGATGTGCATTGTCTGTTCCTTTATCGTTGCATTTTCCATTTTATTAACAATCGTTCAGATCTCCGGAGCACAGAGTTGGATGGTTTCGGCGCTTTCCTACGTCATGTCCCCTCCCCAGGCTACCGCCCTTGTTTCTGGACTGTTGGAGGTGACCCAAGGATGTGCCTCCATTCCGGGAAATACAACCGGTTCCGTTCTTCTTTTTACCGCTCTGACTTCATTCGGAGGCATCTGTGTCCAAATGCAGATTTCGGCGCTGCTCAGCGGAAGCGGCATCCGGATTCGGAAATACTGGTGCACCCGGCTGGCGCACATCCTGTTCAGTACATTGTTCTGCCGGTTGTTCCTTTTTATCTGGAATCCTGCGCTTGGCGCCTTTGCCCCCGGCGAGCAGGTGCAGTTTGCTGTTACCGCCGTTTCACCTTTTGCAAGCATTTTCCTTGTTGTACTTTGCATCATCCTGTTGTTTACTGCGCGAAAATCTGATACAATGGAAAAGGAAAATCGACAAAAGGAGTGAATGCGGTGAAGTTATTTGGCAGCCATGTAGAACCCGCCTGCGAATACTGTGAAAACGGCACCAGAACATCGGACGGACAAATGGTGCTTTGCATAAAAAATGGCGTGGTGTCTCCGTTTTATCATTGCAAGAAGTATGTCTATTCCCCCTTGTTACGGGTGCCAAAGAAAAGTGTAATCATTCCAAAGTTCGACAAAAAGGACTTTATGGTTTAGTAAAAAATAAGGTTGTGATGTTACGAGTTGCTTTAACGCCTCCTGTGAACACCCCAAACAAATGAGCCCCCTGACACTTGCTTTTATTGGAGACGCGGTTTATGGCCTTTTGGTGCGTCAGCGTCTTGTTTTGGCTGCGAACCGCCCGGTTGGCGCTTACCACAAAGGATCCGTACATTATGTAAGCGCAAAAGCGCAGGCGTCAGCAGTTGACCAGTTAATCGAAGCGCTAACCGAAGATGAACAGAACATCTACAAACGCGGACGCAACGCTGAGGTCAATTCGGTGCCTAAAAATGCCGATATCGGCGATTATCATAAAGCCACCGGTTTTGAAGCGCTGTTTGGTTACCTGTATTTGTCAAATCAGCACGAACGAATTGCGTATTTATTTGACCTTGTCTGGGATACAATAGAAACAGAACTTTAATTTCTGTTGTGAGGTGTCCCGCTTGAAAGCCAAATGGACTTCGTCCTATTTTATTGACATCCTTTTTATTATTTTTGGGACGGCGGTCTATGCTTTCGGCATCTATGCATTTACCGTGCCAAACCAGATTGCTCCCGGCGGCGTCACAGGTATTGCCACCGTTATCAACGCATTTACCGGATTTAAAATTGGCACCATTGTATCGCTTGTCAATATTCCGCTTCTGCTCTTTGGGTTTAAACTGCTCGGCAAGCGGTTTATTTTTAATACGCTGCTTTCAACAGTCGCCTTCAATTTAATTTACGATTACGTTTATCCGTTTCTCCCTGTTTACCAGGGAAATAAAATTTTAGCTGCTGTTTTCGGCGGCCTGTTCATTGGACTGGGGCTTGCCACCGTTTTTATGCGCGGTGGCTCAACCGGCGGGATGGACATTATCAACAAGTCCCTGCAGGTGAAATATCCCCATATTCGGTTGGGAAAAATTGCGTTTACCACCGATTTAATGGTTATTGCCATTGCCGCTGTCAGTTTTCGGAGTATTGAATCGGCACTGTACGCTGTAATTGCAATGTTTGTCTCCTCACGCGCGCTTGACGCTATGCTTTACGGAACCAACGTTGGCAAAATGCTCCTCATTGTTTCGGATAAAAGCGAAGAGATTGCCCGGCTGATTGTCAACGACCTTTACCGTGGGTGTACCATTCTCAACGCACATGGCGCTTATACCGGCGAACAGAAAAAAGTATTGATTTGCGCCTGTAAAGACGTTGAATTTTACAATCTCAAGCATATTGTAAGGCGATTGGATTCCAAAGCCTTTATGATCGTCACTGAAGCAGGTGAGGTATTCGGCGAAGGATTCTCACAAATCAGCCGATAGCCAGCAAAACCAGATGGAAGAGCTTAAATGGAACTCGCCTTATAACCGGCTGTTTTTTCCGGATTGACCGAAATGTTATTGATCAGAGTTATATGTATTAGCTCCGATCCACATGAAAAAGCGGCTTAAAATTGCACTGAAAATGCTGTTTCAATGACCGATATTGCTTTAACGGTGGATTCAAGCGTTCTGAACCGAATGGATTTTTATTGGACAACCAAAAGGCGGATGCAGTTGCATGCATCCGCCTTTTCTATTTGAAGCTTAGCCTTCAAACGAATTATGGGAATCCTTACGGCTGCGCTTATTTTGACGTTTATTGGCTTTTTTAGAGGAACTGCTGCTTACAGAACTTACACTGCTCGACGAACTGACAGACGAGTTGGACGAACTGTTCACAGCCTGTTCTTCGGTGCTGGAACGCTGGTATTGCTCTTTCATAAATTCACTTCCTTTCTGCTGTTATTATATGAGCGGTTTCAAGCGATATACAGGGTATGATGTTGGAAATGATGGGACAGTATACCACATTTTCCTGGAATATCGTTTGTGAAATCATCAAAGATATGATATAATTACGACCATAAAGCGGCCTGCCGTTTTAAATGTTTTTATATTGGAGATACCTTTCTATGCCCGGTTTTCAAATAAATCCAGCGTTATACAAAAAAATATTTGCAGTTCCAGTGGAATTGGTTGACCATTACCTTCCCACAGTTTGTGGTTATTACATAAAGGTCATGCTCTATCTTTGCCGTGTTGGAGATATTCCGGAAGAAGAAGTCATCTCAAGCGCGCTTTCTCTTTCCAAAGACGATGTCCATGAGGCGCTCGAATTTTGGAAAAAAGAAAAGTTTTTGGTCGCTGAATCGCCTTCGCTTTCTTATGCCGACAAACCGCAAAAGGCTGATGCAAATTCGAGAAGCAAAGATGCATTGACACGTACCGAACACGTCAAAGTGGTATCCGACCGGCCGCAGGCACTAACTTCTGCAGAAATTGCCCAAAAAGTTGACACGAATTGCCAGCTCCGTTTTGTTTTTCAAGAAGCGGAAGCAATGTTTGGCCGTCCGTTGACGACAACCGAACAGCGTTCCATCATTTCTATGCACGAGTGGATGAACCTTCCAACCGACGTTATTTTAATGATTTTTGGATACTGCCGTTCTATTGAAAAAATCAGCATCCGCTACATCGAAAAAGTCGCGGCCAACTGGAGCGATCTTGGTATTACCACGCATGAGCTCGCCGAAGAACATATTGGCCGTTTGATGCAGTTTGATGAAGAACAAAAGGCGGTTCGAGAGTGCTGCGGCATCCATAACCGCAACCTCACCTCAAATGAAAAAAAATTTATTCAAATATGGTTTGAAGAATACCATTTTGGTATTCAAATGATCAAACTGGCGTTTGAAAAAACAGCAGATAATATTGGAAAAATCAGCTTTGCCTACATGAATAAGATTTTAAAACAGTGGCATGAAAACGGCTTAAAAACGCCCGAAGATGTTGCCAGTGATTCCGCGGCAGACCGCAAAGACAAAAAAGCCTCTTATAACCTGGAGGCACTTGACCGTATTGGACTTGAAATCCCAGAATTATAGGAGTGAACAAAATGGCGCCTGATCACAAACTATACGCTCGTGCCGTGGATCAGCTTTCCGCCCGGCGGGAACGTGCATTTGCCGAATGGAACCGGCGTACCGACGAAATTGCCCAAAAGGTACCCGAAATTTCTGCACTTCAAAAAGAGCTGACCGGCACCAACGTAAAACTTACCAAAATTATCATTGAACATCCGGAAAATGCCAAGGAACTCATTGATGAACTCAGAGTGCGAAACGTGGAAGCACAGGACATGATGCGCAAGCTGCTCCAATGGCACGGCTACCCGGAGGATTACCTCACGGTTCATTTTACCTGCCCCAAATGCGAGGATACAGGCTTCGTCAACGGCGTTCGCTGTGGCTGTCTCAACGAAATTTTACGCAATCTATCTGTCGATGAACTGAACAGCGTTTCACCTTTACAGCTATGTGATTTCTCAACCTTTGAGCTTTACTACTTTTCCAGCCAGCCGGATCCCAGATTAGGGGTTGTTCCGCGCGAAACCATGGGTAAAATTTTAGCGTATTGCCAAAAATATGCGGACACCTTTACCATGTCCTCACCGAGCATTATGATGTTGGGAGCAACCGGCTTGGGAAAAACCCACCTTTCCCTTGCGATTGCCAAGCAGGTTATTTTAAAAGGATACCATGTTCTGTACTGTACCGCACAGGACATTCTGCGGAAAATCGAGCGGGAACACTTTTCTCGCAGCATCGTCGAGGATGAAACACTGCAAACCGTTTTGGATGCCGATTTACTCATTCTGGATGACTTGGGGGCCGAATACAACACGCCATTTAACGTATCTTCGGTTTATAACATTATCAATACCCGTATGAATTTTGGAAAGCCAACCATTATCAGCAGCAATTTAACTAGTCAGGAGTTGGAGGAGCGATATACCGAACGGGTGGTCTCCCGTCTTCTCACACAGTATACCTATTTGCGCTTCATCGGCGAGGATGTGCGTCAGCTTAAGCTGCGTGAAAAGAAGTAATATACACTGTTTTTTGGTCAATGTAAATATTTTATCCGTAAAGTATTTTCACTTTACGGATAAGCCAACCGTTTCATACGTTTATACAAAAAAGAGGTCTGATTTAAAAAAAATCAGACCTCTTTTTTGAAAGTAAATTGTATTTTGAATATGACAAGACCATACCGCTATACTTTTTTCTCGCTTTGGAATACAAGAAAAACCAGGCGCTGAAGCGCCCGGTTTTTGTATCTATTCGCAATAAAAAGAAAACTTTGAATGGTATCATTTATGGTTTCACGGACCATAAAATTTCTAAAAGACGAAGTCAAACTGGAATCCATAAATATCTACGGTATCCCCTTCTTCGATACCCATTTCCTCCAGCTTGTCAATGATGCCGCTGCTGCGCAGCACACGCTGAAAATAATGCAGCGATTCATAATCATCCATATCAATGGTTGACATGATGGGAATCAGCCATTCTGCGTCGATTTCATAGACGCCGTCTTCGTCGACTTCAATTTCAAACGAACGGTCGTTGCGGCTGAGCACCGTCTCAATTGGGATCGGCTCCGGCTCATAGCGTTTTACAGGCGGTAATTCCGCCAATTTGCTGGCAACGGCACGCATTAAATCCTTTGTACCTGTTGTTGTTGCCGCAGAAATTTCATAAAATGCGTACCCCTTTTCCAGCACATAATCCCGGAAGCTGGAAATTTGTTCCGGAGTTGCCATATCACACTTGTTGCCGGCAACCATTTGCGGCAACTGGGAAAGCTCTTCACTGAAATTGGACAACTCACGATTGATGATTTCAAAATCTTCAATCGGATCGCGCCCTTCTACCCCGGATACATCCACTACATGAACAATCAGCCGGCAACGCTCCACATGGCGCAGAAATTCATGGCCCAGGCCCACACCATCACTGGCGCCTTCAATCAGCCCTGGAATATCTGCCATAACAAAGGAGGTTTCGTCATCCATTTTGACTACTCCCAGCACCGGGGTTAGCGTTGTAAAGTGGTAATTCGCAATCTCCGGCTTTGCGGCGCTCACCACCGAAATCAGAGTGGATTTGCCGACGTTCGGAAAGCCTACCAGACCAACATCCGCAAGCAGTTTCAACTCCAGCGTTACATCATATCCTTCGCCTGGAAAACCCGGTTTTGCAAAACGTGGAATCTGCCGGGTTGCAGATTTAAAGCTTGCATTACCACGGCCTCCTTTTCCGCCGTGAGCAAGGATCACCGGCTCGTCACCGGAAAGATCCGCCATTACCCTGCCGGTCTCCGCATCGCGTACAACTGTGCCACGTGGTACCTTGACAACAAGATCCGGCGCACTTTTCCCGGTACAGAGTTTAGAGCGGCCTGGTTCGCCATTGGGTGCAACATATTTCCGTTTATAGCGGAAATCTACAAGCGAGGAAAGGTTGTCATCTGCCTGAAACACAATGTTACCGCCTTTGCCGCCATCTCCTCCGTCTGGGCCACCTGCATTGACGTATTTTTCACGATGAAACGAAATTGCCCCATTGCCGCCATTTCCCGCTTTAATTGTAATTCTGGCTTTATCTACAAACATAAAGGCTGTCCTTTCTCAAACATCCGTTTACAAAAATGACTCCCGCCTATTCAGACGAGAGTCATTCTGTAAAGCATTAAACCACTTATGCGCTGTAAACGCTGACTCTTTTACGGTCACGGCCAACGCGCTCAAATTTGACTTTACCGTCAACCAGAGCAAACAGCGTATCGTCAGAACCGCGTCCAACATTTTCGCCCGCATGGATATGGGTACCGCGCTGACGAACGAGGATGTTTCCAGCAAGAACAAACTGGCCATCGCCGCGTTTCACGCCCAGACGCTTGGATTCGGAATCACGTCCGTTTTTAGTGGAACCAACACCCTTTTTATGAGCAAAAAACTGAATATCCAATTTAATCATAGTATTACACCTCCGCATTTGTTAATACGACATAATCATTATAATCCTCAGCAAGGAGCTTAACTTCAAGCGCAAACGCTTCCAACATTTTAAAAGCAACCTCACTTTGGCACCGTACGGGCAACAACAGCGAAACGAGACTTTCCTGCACCTCGATCTCTGCTGGAACGTCTGCACACTCGGTAATGCCATTCGCTGTCAACTGAACAGCCGCGGTTACGCTTGCGCAGACAATATCGGAACCGCTCTCCGCAAAACCAGCATGACCAGTTACACGAAACCCGTTTAAACGGCCCGAACGTGACAACAAAGCAACCTTTATCATCAGATGTTACGCATTGATGGCTTCAATCCGAACCTGAGTATAGGGCTGTCTGTGTCCCATTTTACGTTTGGAATCCTTTTTCGGTTTGTAGGTAAAAACGGTAATTTTTTTGGATTTTCCGTTTTTCAGTACTTTTGCGCTAACAGAAGCACCGTCTACAAGCGGAGCGCCGACAGAAAGTTTGCCATCCTCTTTGGAGACTGCAACAACTTTGTCAAACGTAATGGTTTCGTCAGCCTGAACGTCGAGCTTTTCAACAAACACAACATCGCCAACGCCTACGCGGTACTGTTTTCCGCCGGTTTCAATAATTGCGTACATAAAGGCACCTGCCTCTTTCTTTAAACTCGCTATTCACAGGTGCGGATAAACCGACTTTTGACCTGCAATATGCGGCAAAATAAATTTTACCATACTGCAGGTCAAATGTCAACGAAAACCTATTATTTTCTCAGTAATTCCAAGCACTTTATTGGGCGCGAACAAAAACGCTTTCACCCTGCTGCTTACCATAAAACTCTGGCTCATGCAACAAAAGGACCTTTTAATAAACTGACAATAGTATAGCACAAATTTTACTGGACTTCAACAATGGATACATTTTCATTTGGCACCTGTGCCTCGGATACTACAATGTCCATGATCTGTGCGGCGCCCGCTTCGTCCAGTCCATCGGTTTTAACAACCACTTTCGCATTTTGATCTGAAAGATAAACAACACAGTCGGCAAACCCCTTGGATTTGATAAGGGTTTCCATCTTGCTCTCACTCTCGATCATCTGGGCGGTGGCAAGCGCTTTATCGGTCGCCTCTTTTACCTGCTCACTGCTGGCGGAGGTATCCCCAAACATTTTGGCAAGTGTGGCCACGGCCTCATCACGGGAGGTCTGTTTTTCAAGGCGTGCCTTGGCAAAGAAATCATCCGAATTATCGGCAGTATTGCTTACCAAAGAAGCGTCTCCGTAATTTTTATCCGCGTCGGAGCTGGTGCCGTCTGATGTGGAAGAATCCGAAACCCCCGCATTGGCCGCAATGTTGTTTTCGTCGTTTGCAAAAGTCCAGTTTATGTAAACGGCGACTCCCAGAACCAGAATCAGCGATGCCAGAACAATCTGCTTTTTACCAACAATCATATTGAGTTTCATTGTGACTCCTCCATATAGTTTAATTTGATTTTATGACGCAGACGCGGTCATAACCAATGTCGTAGGCTGTTGTAATCAAATCGCTCACCGTTTTGACCACCGTTGCACGGCTTCCGCCTTCACAAACAACCACAACCCCCTGGATTTTAGGCTCCAGTGTTTTACGAACCAAGGCCGTTTTGCGTCCGTTCGCATCCTCTACAAGAATAAACGACTCTTTGGTATCCTCATTTTGCTGGATTTTGGTGCCTCCGTTGGTCTCATCTTGATTCAGGGTCGACGTTACATTTTGCTCTTTTTCATAAATGTATTCAACGCCGCTTTCCAGTGTGACCATGACCCGTGCTTCACCAACACCTTCTACCGAGGAGATAACCTCCCCTATCTGTTGTTCCACTTTTTGTCGGTATGCCTCTGTAGCGGCAGTTGTATCCTCCGCAGCAGCCGGCGCGTCCCCGCTTGAAGAAGGCCAGAACTGAGAAATTCCAATGAGGACAATTCCCACAATTCCCAAAACAAAAAAGATACGGATACGCTTGTCATTTTTTGAGAAGATATTTTTGAACGATTCCAGAAAAGCCATTTTCCTTTATCCTCCGCATTCTTTACGTTGCCTGCACCCGCACTTCCACCGTTGTTTCTTCCCCGGTTGTAAGCGATGGAACAAGGGCCTGGGCTGCTGTTTCATCCTCCGGTTTTACCGTGACGATGACTTTACTAATACTTATGCAGTTATTGTCCTCAATATTAGTTTCTACCGCGATTTCCTGCGGCACAATTCCATTTTGCTCCAAAATGGATTTCACTGTCTGCCGAACCGCCTGTTCCGACATTTCATTCAGCTTCCGGTTGACAGTTTGCTGTAGGGATTCACTGTTTACCGGCGAGTCTCCGGTTTGATAGGCTGTTAAGGCCTCAATATCCGAAAAATCATAATGGGTAAACGGCAAAATTAGGCAGCAGAGAAAAAACAAGCTCAATACAAACCGCGCCGTTTTTTCAAGGGTGGAATTGGGCATTAATCCATGAAAAACAGCTGTTGCTACCGCAGTGACACAAATAGATATTCCAATTTCCCGTATGATATTCATCCCGCTATACCCCCATGGACAGCATCATAATAATGGTCGTGGAAATAATAATCATCACTGCAAAGCAGAGGATGAGCCCCAACAGCAAGGACAGCATAGAGGAAACGGATTTGAGCAGCCCGCACAGCCGCTCAACCCCCAGAACACTGCCAACCATTTGGCTTATATTGACGGCGAGGAGCATCATTAATATTTCAATCACAATCGGTAAAAAGGTGCAGATCGCTACAATGATACCAAAAGAACCTGTTACCTGTTTCATAAAGCCAAGACACCCCTGAACCGAGTTGAAAGCCTCGCTGAGCGCGCTGCCAAAGACCGGAATCAAACTGCCGATGAAAAATTTGGTTGTTTTGGCAGCAACGGTATCCGCCGAACCGGAAATCAGCGACTGCACTGAAAGCAATGCTACAAAAACTGTCAGCAGCAGGCCGATAACCCAAACAACCACCTTTTTTACCGAACCCGCTACAGCGTCCAGCTTAAGCGCTGGGTTCAAGGTACCGACAATGCAAAACGCCAGATAAATACAAAGCAGCGGCAGGAGAATGGTTGCCGAAATTTGCGAAATGACCTCTACGGTTCCAAACAAAAAAGAGCTGTATGTCATGGAGGAAACCGGCTTGCCGGAAACCGCTACCACCCCGGTAAAAACCGGAATAAAGCTTAAAATAAACTGACTGCACTGGGTAATGGAATCTACCGCCCGATGCACACAATCAATCACAGGAGATGAAAGGATGAGAAGCATTGCTGAAATTCCAACAAAGTGCTGAACGGATACCATACCGGAAGCCGGCGGATGCGCCGCATTGATGAGCGCAATGAGCAAAAACACCCCTGTCAGCATGGCAAACACCCGGAAAGGAGCAGTAAAATAATTTTTGCCCATGTCAAATATACTGCTGAAGAGATCGGTAAACTGGAAATTGGATATAGCGTCCACATCAAAATGCGCAAGGCCGTTTTCCCCCAGCATTTCCTGAGCGGAATCTGGGATATTGGTTTCCAAATCCCCGGAAATACTCTGTTCCATATCGCCGATAAATTCCTCCTGGGACTCGTCCAGCGCAAATACCGGGACAGTCATCAGAGCAAACAGCAGCAGGGTTATGACAATACAGCGGATTGCTTTTGCTTTCATAATTCCTCCGTTTAAACTTCATCCTATCAATTCGAGTGCAATTTGAAGAATACTTGAAAACATGGGAAGCGAAAGCAGTAAAACCGCTACCCGCCCCGCCAGTTCAATTTTGCCGGCCATCGCCCGTTCGCCAGCGTCCTGGCAGGTATCCGAGGCAAGCTGTGTAATGTAGCAAATGCCAAGCGCTTTTATAATGACCATTGTATACTCGTTGCCGCCCTGAATCTTGTCCAATGTGGTACGTATCATATCAAACAGCGGCGTCATTTCGGCAATGACTGTTAGAAAAATGACTATTCCGCAAATAAGAGTTGCAGAAAGTGCAAATTCCGGACGGTACTGCTTGAGGAGCAGACAGAGCATTGCGGAAATAATTGCAAGGCCAATAATGGAAAAAATGCTGATCCCCATGTTTTACCACAACCCAAATACGTTTTTGACGGTCTCAAACAGGTTGCTAATCTCATTGACAATCATCAGCAGAACAACAATCAGCCCTGCAAGGGTGGTCATCATGGCTTGCTCTTCCCTGCCGGAGCGAATCAAAAGCTGATTGAGCACCGCCACAATAATACCAATCGCGGCAATCTTAAAAATCAGGTCAACATTCATTTTTATTCCCCCATTTGTTACAGTCACCCGTTTCCAACAGAAACTGTATATGAACAGCCGTTTAAGCAAGACGGGTCCAGTTGTTTTTACCGTCATTTGGAACATTGTGTGTTGAAATAGAAAGGCCTGTATAGAAATAAAGTGCATTTCCATTAGGAAATTTGCGACACTTTAAACTGATTCAACACCGCGTTAGGATTTTTGCGACACACCGCAGGTCAAAGCAAAAACACCACCATACTCGCTCCCGCTAACGCACCGAGAGAGCGGTAAAGTTTTCCTTTTTTTTGCTGTGCCGAAATTGCCTCATTCCGTTGTTTTTGCAGCAGCGTCTCGATCATCTCCAGAGCGGAAAGCTGGCCTTCCGCATCGCTTGCACCAATGATATCTGCAAGGGACGCCATAAGCTCCAGATCCTCTGGAAGCAGATTCATCTTTCCCCTGCACCGTTCTACACTCTTTCGCCATATCGATGGAAAATGGTTGTTTTGCTCCAGCGCCTCTGAACAATACCGCAGAAAGAGAAGTTCTTCACACGCCGCTTGTCCGGAAAGGGAGAGAATCAACTCCCGGGTCGGGAGATTTTGATAATGAAGCGACGTCTTTAGTTTATCAATGAATACCAGACAGCGTTCCAGCTCTCTGACCCGTTTTTTCAGACGATCCGAACACATCAGCCCCACCAGCACCGACGTGATGAATAGTAGAAGCATCCCTGCATATTTCATCATAACGAATGATCTCCCGCACTGTCCCAGCCTGCTTTGCGCTCCCCAGAAATACAAAATAATGGAACGCGCCGCTCGCCAAAAGTTCTTTGCTATTTTTCTTATGCAAAAACTCATCCAAAGATGAGCTATGTATAGTTGCCACAACCACACTCCCGGAATTCACGCCCTGTAACAGGCTCTCCGGATCGCCATTTGCGCCAATTTCATCGCAGACAATGACATCCGGGGACATACAGCGTACCGCAATATCAAATCCAATGGATTTTGAATAACCGTCAAATACGTCGGTGTTCCAACCAACGTCGTTTTGGGGTTCTCCACGGTAACTCGCTGCAATTTCTCCACGCTCGTCAATAAGCGAAACCTTGTAATACTCCCCTGTATCGCCGTTGGAAAGTTGCCGACAAAGGTCCTTTAAAATGGTGGTTTTTCCGGATGAAGGAGGCCCGATAATTAGGGTGCCTGCAAATCCATTCGCCCGGTAAAAACCGGTTATCCGGTCCGCAGCTCCTACGATGCTCCGTGCGATACGGATGTTGATGCTGTCTATCCGCCGCACCGCTGTTACACGCCCCTTTTCCCATGCGACATTTCCGGAAAAACCTGCGCGGTGTCCGCCGCGTAATGTTAAAAATCCATTCTGAAGGCTGTTTTGTACGCTGTGGAGTGAATAATCGCTCATGCAGCGCACACACTCATCCAACAACGGACGCGGCATACAGAATGAATCGGGTTGGAGAGTGTGGAAGGTTCGTCCATTTTCACTGATAAAATGAGGATGACTGTGCCGATCCATCAGGATTAAAGGTCGCCCTACGCGAAGCCGTATTTCGTTAATTACCTGCCGGAGAGTGGGTTCCACACGCGAAAGAAGTTGTTGAAGTTCCCCCGGCAGTGAAGAAACCGCTTGATCGAACGGCTGCATCTGCATCACTTGTCCTTTCTTGGGATTAGTAAAGGTTATGCCGGAACACCTGTCCTTAGAACCTGTCCCACGAAAAACACGGGCAAGCTATATGTGAAAATTTTGCCAAGTTGCTTGACAACCAATTTGGAATGTGCTTTAATTAAGTAAACCAAGTTGGAGGAAATTCATGAACGGTATTCAGTCTTACACAGCAAATTTTAACTTTTTCTTTTTCCGTGGCTTTTACTTTAGCGACGGCTTTTTTGCTGTGGAAAAATTTAATACCGCTCCAAGTTGTAGATAAAAAGAACACTGTTAATCCAAGCAGGCTATGACTTCGGAAAAGAAGCCATAGCCTGCTTTATTTTTAGGAGGAATTGCAAATGGTAGTCATTTTAAAACAGGATGTACCCAAATCACAGGTTGACGAACTCCTTAAATGGTTTGAGGATTACGGTCTTAAAACCAATGTGGTTGTTGGCGATCACACCACAATTGTCGGCTTGATTGGTGATACTTCGGTAGTAAACATTGATAATGTGGCGGCCAACGAGATTGTTGAGAGCGTCAAACGCGTTCAGGAGCCTTATAAAAACGTCAACCGCAAATTTCATCCGGATGACAGCACTATTGAAGTCTGCGGGGAACAAATTGGTCATGGTAACTTTAAAGTAATGGCCGGCCCCTGCTCGGTCGAAAGCGAAGAGCAGATTATTGAAGTGGCAAACCGTGTCAAAGCTGCCGGCGCCAAATTCCTGCGTGGCGGCGCTTTCAAGCCCCGTACTTCTCCATATGCATTCCAGGGTCTGCGCGGCGATGGAATCGAACTTCTGCTGGAGGCAAAAAAAGCGACCGGTCTGCCCATTGTCACCGAGATTATGTCGCTCCAACACCTTGATTTGTTTGCCGACGTTGACATCATCCAGGTAGGGGCCCGTAATATGCAGAATTTCGAACTACTTAAAGCCCTTGGTCATTCCGATAAGACCATCCTGCTCAAACGCGGACTTGCCAATACCATTGAAGAATTCCTTATGAGCGCTGAATACATCTACGCAGGCGGCAATTCCAACATCATCCTCTGTGAACGCGGTATCCGCACCTTTGAAACCATGACCCGCAATACATTGGATTTATCCGCCGTTGCCCTTATAAAACATCTTTCCCATCTTCCCATTATTGTCGATCCCTCCCATGCAACCGGTATGGTTCCGCTGGTTGAACCAATGGCGCTTGCTGCCGTTGCCTGCGGCGCAGACGGTTTGATGATTGAGGTTCACAACAACCCTTCCAAAGCGCTTTCCGACGGTGCACAGTCCATGACTCCGGACGCGTTTGACGAAACCATGGGCAAAATTAAACAGCTTGCGGTTTTCTGCGGCAAAACCTTATAAGGTGATCGAATATGAACGAAATTGTTGTCAACGCAAGCACACGGTATTCCATTTATACCGGTTATGATTTGCTTCAAAATACCGGTAACCTGGTACAAAAAGCGACAAAAGCGAAACAAATTGCCCTTGTGAGCGACGACACTGTCGCCCCTTTGTACGCGCGAACCGTAACCGATTCTCTGCAGGCAGCCGGATACACCGTCGTTTGTTATGTAATTCCGCACGGTGAAGCCTCTAAGTCCCTCCATCAGCTTGGCGAGTTGTACGAATTTCTCTGTGCTCATAAGATCACCCGCAAGGATGCTCTCGTCGCTTTGGGAGGCGGCGTAGTTGGAGATTTGACCGGATTCTGCGCCGCAACCTATATGCGGGGCATCGATTATATTCAAATTCCAACCACCTTTCTTGCACAGATTGATTCCTCGGTCGGCGGAAAAACAGCGGTCAACATTGAAGGCGGAAAAAATCTGGTTGGTTCTTTTAAACAGCCGAACTTGGTAATCTGTGATATTGGCACCCTTTCCACCCTTTCTAAAGAACACTTTGCAGACGGTGTGGCAGAGGCCATTAAGTATGGTATGATTAAAGATAGCTCTATTTTTGAAACGATTGAAGATGGAGCGCTTTCTGAACATCTGGAAACGGTGATCCGGCGGTGTATTGAAATAAAAAAAGAAGTAGTGGAACGGGATGAATTTGATACCGGCGAACGGATGCTGCTCAATTTTGGCCACACCTTTGGTCATGCCATTGAAAAATACTACCACTATTCCACCTATTCACACGGTATGGGCGTGGCGGCAGGCATGGCAAAAATAACCGCTCTTTCCGAACGGTACAATCTTACCGAGACCGGAACTACCGCGCGGCTTGTTTCCTGTATTCAGCGATGCGGATTGCCCATTGACGCTGAAATTGACAACGGACCTCTCATCGAATACAGTTTGATGGATAAAAAAGCCTCTGCTGACAGCATCAGCATTGTGCTTGTGCGCAAAATTGGGGACAGTTTTGTTGCCAAACTGTCCCGTGAGGACTACATTCGCTTTGTTCAGGGGAGTTACCAGCTATGACCGTACAATTTTCTCCTTCCCGGCTTACTGGAGCTGTTGCCGCCGTTCCCTCCAAAAGCGCATCCCACCGCGCGATTATCTGTGCGGCACTAGCTCATGGGCAGTCCATCGTGCGCAACCTCATCTTTTCAAAGGACATTACCGCCACCATTGATTGTTTGACTGCTTTGGGCGCTACCATTGAATGCGGCACTGATTTCGCTGTAATTGACGGCATAGACGGCTCCATCCCTACAACCGCGCTGCTTTCCTGTAAAGAATCCGGCTCTACCCTGCGTTTTTTAATCCCGGTTGCAGCAGTGCTTGGCTGTGAGGCGACGTTTCTGGGAGAAGGGCGGCTCCCTTCCCGTCCCATTACACCCTATCTTGATGGCCTGGGGCAAAAGGGCATTCGGTTTCATTATCATGAAACCATGCCGTTCTCCATTCAGGGCACACTATCCGGCGGAAGCTTTACCATTCCCGGAAACATCAGTTCCCAATTTATCACCGGGCTGCTGTTTGCCTTGCCTTTGCTTAAACAGGACAGTGTCATCCATATTACAGGGGCATTTGAATCCAGGCCCTACGTACAAATGACCATTGAAATGCTGCACAAGTTCGGAATTCAGGCGGCATTAAACGGAAATATCGTCACTGTTCCCGGCGGACAAACCTACCATCCAACGGAGGTAACTGTGGAAGGGGATTTCTCCCAAGCCGCTTTTTTCTTAACCGCCGGCGCTTTGAGCGGTCCGGTCGCCGTATCCGGCCTGGATTATCAGCAATCGGCACAGGGAGATAAAATCATCGTGGATTATCTAAAAAAAGCAGGCGCATTGATTTCGGTAGATACGGACCGCATCACAGTATCCGCACCAGAGTCCGGTATCCTCTCCCCCATTGAGGTGGACGCGCGGGATATTCCCGACTTGGTTCCAATTCTGGCCGTACTTGCCAGTCAGTGTGCAGGGGAATCGGTTATCCACCACGCAGAACGGCTGCGCATAAAAGAAAGCGATCGTCTAGCCGCTGTTTCTGCTCTTCTCACAGCCGGTGGAGCACAGGTTACCGTTACATCGGACGGCCTCATCATCCGGGGAAAAACTGAATTTTACGGCTGTACGGTTGACAGCAGCAACGATCATCGAATTGCCATGTCAACCGCTGTAATTGCCTCGACGGCAACCGGCGCTGTTACATTAAAACAAGCTGAATCCATCAGGAAATCCTATCCTGCTTTTTATGAGGATTATCAAGCCATAGGAGGGCTCTGCAATGTCATCGACCTGGAATAGAACCCTGCGCCTTTCCATTTTCGGGGAATCCCACGGCAAAGCCATTGGCATGACGCTGGATAATCTCCCTGCCGGGGAAGCGATCGACCTAAGCGAACTGCGCCGTTTTACCGCACGGCGCACGGCTAAAAAAGGTGATAACACCTCAACCGCCCGGACGGAGCCGGACCTGCCGGAACTCGTCTCCGGTTTTTACAATGGGTGTACCACTGGAACACCTTTGACCGGCATCATTCAAAACACCGATACCCGTTCCGGCGATTATGGCGAAATGCAGCATCTCGCCCGTCCCGGGCACGCAGACTACACCGGCGCGGTACGTTATCGCGGCGCCAATGATATCCGCGGTGGTGGGCATTTTTCCGGAAGGCTTACGGCGCCATTGGTTTTGGCGGGCGGAATCTGCAAACAGATTCTTGAACGGCATGGTGTTTTTGTAGCGTCCCATGTGCTTTCCATTAAAGATGTTTCAGAAGAACGGTTTAACCCGGTATGTATCCCGCTTGAAACCATCCGGCGCCTTCAGGAAATGGATTTTCCCCTGCTGGATCCTAAAATAGAGTCGAAAATGCGCGAAGTCATTGAAACCGCACGTCTACATCTTGATTCCGTCGGCGGCGTTATTGAATGCTGTGTTGTTGGGATGCCGGCAGGGATCGGATCCCCGATGTTTGACGGCGTAGAAAACGTTATTTCCTCTATCCTGTTCGGGGTCCCCGCTGTAAAGGGCGTTGAGTTTGGAGACGGTTTTGACTCAACCCGCGTTTATGGCAGCGAAAACAACGATTCTTTTTATATGGATAACGGCTCCGTTCGAACCCGTACCAACCACAACGGTGGTATTCTTGGCGGGATCACTTTCTCCATGCCGATTATTCTGCGGGCGGCCATTAAGCCAACCTCTTCGATTGCCCAGCCCCAGCAAACCATTGATTATAAAACACTTACCGATGCAACCATTGAAGTAAAAGGCCGTCATGACCCCTGTATTGCCATCCGCGCGGCTGTTGTTGTAGAAGCGGCGGTCAACTTGGCGATACTTGATTTGATGATGGAGCATGGGAAAATAGCCTTGTAATAGAAAAGCCACGCATAACGCGTGGCTTTTCTATTCGGTATCCAACAGCAAAAATCCCCTGTTGATTACAGGGGATTTTTGCTGGTTAGCTTTATTTTTTACGAGTAAGTAAATAACAGCTTTAATAGCAACCGTTGTTCCGCTATGTTCAGTCCTCTTCTTCCTCTTCCGGCATATCCCAGTTATGGTAGACATTCTGAACATCATCGTTATCCTCCAAATGCTCCAGCAAAAGATTCATTTTCAGGATATGGTCGGGATCGGTCAGGGTGACATAGGTGGAGGGAACCATTTCAACATCCGCGGAAGCAAAGGTGTAACCCATTTCCTCCAGCGCATCCCGCACCTCGCGGAAGCTCGCCGGATCAGTCGTGATCTCGATTTCTTCCTCGTCAATGTTATAGTCATCCGCACCGGATTCCATAATATCTTCCATCAGCTTTTCTTCATCGGTAAAGGTATTTTCCATGACAATAATACCTTTTTCACTGAACATGAAAGAAACGCAGCCGGAGGTTCCAAGGTTGCCGCCGAATTTATCAAAATAATGACGCACATCCGAAGCGGTGCGGTTGCGATTATCGGTCAGGGTTTCCACAATGACTGCAACGCCGTTTGGACCGTAGCCTTCGTAAACAATGCTTTCAAAGTCGTTTTTATCGCCGCTGCCAGCCGCCTTTTTAATGATACGGTCAATGTTGTCATTCGGCACGTTGTTGGACTTTGCCTTGGCAATCAGATCGCGCAACTTGCCATTGGAGTTCGGGTCAGCACCGCCCTCTTTAACCGCTACCGTAATTTCACGGCCTATTTTGGTGAATATTTTGGCTTTCTGCGCATCGGTCTTTTCTTTTTTGCGCTTAATATTATTCCACTTTGAATGTCCTGACATAGGATACTTCCTTTCAATCAATCTAAAGCTACTTCATTTTACAACAATTCGGCATTCAATTCAAGATGTCCAATAACGCGAGCAACTCATTTGGATAATTAATGATATAGTCGGCCCCCGCTGCTTCCAACTCATCCATACCGCGGAATCCCCATGCGGCGCCCGCTACTGGAATTCCCGCATTGTGCGCAAAGGCGACATCTACATCGGAATCCCCGCAGTAAATACAATCCTCCGGCTTCATATGGAGCTCCTCCATACACTGCTTAAGCAGCGATGGATCGGGCTTTTTGGGTAGTTCGTCACTCGCGCCCTGGATGAAATCAAATTCCGTATGGGGAAACAAGGTTTTCAGGATGTTTTTTGCAAACGCATCCGGCTTATTGGTTACTACCGCCAGCCGGTAATGAGCATCCTCCAGTTCATCCAACAACTCCACAACCAATTCATAGGGTACGGTCTTGTTGCAGTAACAGCGGTTGTAATACCTTTCAAAAACTTTCCGGGCCTTTGTTACTGTCGCCTCATCCTTATGCTCTTCCGGCAAGGCGCGTTCAAACAATTTGTTAACGCCGCTGCCAACAAAATAGCGGTATTCGTTGACGTCGTGCACAGGAAAACCCAAATCCTTGAGCGCATGATTCGAAGCGTCCGCCAAATCTTCGAGTGAATTGACCAGCGTTCCATCCAAATCGAACGCAACACATTTTATCATCGTCTGTTCACCTAGTCAATAAATGCATCATGAACGACGCGAAGTGCACGTTCACTGTCTTCTTTTTCAATCAGGACAGAAATTTTAATTTCGCTGGTAGAAATCATATTGATGTTGATGCCAGCCTCAAACAGCGCCTCAAACATTTTGGTCGCAACGCCGACGTTGGTCTGCATGCCGGCACCGACAATCGAGAGTTTGCAGACATTGTCGTTGGATTCCACACGCTGCGCTTCCAGCGCCACAAGGTTTTCCTCCAGCGCCTTTACTGCAAGATCTTTATTTTCTTTCGAGACCGTAAAGCTGATATCTTTGGTGCCGTCGCGTCCAATCGACTGCAAAATAATATCGACATTGATTTTGTTTTTGCTCATCAGCGAGAACACCTTAAAGGCAATGCCCGGTTTATCCGGCAGGCCAATCACTGCAATACGCGCTACATCATTATCACGGGTTACCCCTCGAATCAACATTTTTTCCACGGAAACAACCTCCTTCACCTTTGTGCCGGGTTTCTTTTCTAAGCTGGATACAACTTCCAGGTTTACGTTATACTTCTTTGCCATTTCAACCGAACGGTTGTGCAGAACCTGCGCGCCGAGCGTTGCCAGTTCCAACATTTCGTCGAACGAAATTTCGTCGAGCTTTTTCGCCGTTTTGACAATGCGCGGATCAGCGGTGTAAACACCATCAACATCGGTATAAATCTGGCAGAGGTCCGCCTTCAATTCAGCGGCCAGTGCAACCGCACTGGTATCCGAACCGCCGCGCCCCAATGTTGTAATATCATCATATTTGCAGATACCCTGAAATCCTGCAACAATGACGATATTGTTTTTATCCAGCTCTCTGTGAAGGCGCTCGCTCTCAATCCGGTGGATATGCGCACGCGAATAGGAAGACGTGGTGACAAACCCCGCCTGCCATCCTGTCAAAGAGATGACCGGAAAGCCCAGCTTTTCAATCGCCATTGCGAGCAGGGAAATGGAAATCTGTTCGCCGGTAGCAAGCAGCATATCCATTTCACGCCGGGATGGATTTTCATTAATTTCCTTTGCTTTTTCAATCAGATCGTCGGTTGTATCGCCCTGCGCCGAAACCACAACGACAACCTGATTGCCTTTTTTGTAGGTATCGGTCACAATGCCTGCCACATTCATAACGCGCTCCGCATCTCTGACCGATGTGCCTCCAAATTTCTGCACAATGAGTCCCATTACAGTTCCTCCTAATAAAATTTACATTATTTGTGTTCCAAAGTTGTCAATCGTTAAATCCTGCACCGCCCAGTTTAAACCCTGTTCGGCCAGATAAGCCTTAATCTGCGGGATAAACCCGGTGTTACCACCGTCGACAATTGCCATGATAGTTGGCCCTGCACCGCTGATGTACGCTGCGTATGCTCCCAGCGCATAGCACTGCTCAAAGACGTCGCCCGCGTGTGGAATAAGCGGCATCCGGTATGGTTGATGCAGGACATCCCCCACCGCAATCCGCAAATTTTCATATTTACCGGTCAGCAGCGAAGAGGAAAACAACGCTGCGCGGGAAAGGTTATGCACGGCGTCTGCAAACGGAATGGTTTGAGGAAGGCAGCCGCGCGCCACCGAAGTTTTCAGTTCAAAGTCCGGAATAATTGCCACGAAACGAAGCCGGCTGTCCACCTCCTGACGGACATAATGGACTTCCTTTCCATCAAAAACCGAGGTGACAATTCCTCCCAGCAATGCCGGGGTGGTATTGTCTGGGTGCCCTTCCATTTGGGCGGCTAGGTTGACCAAATCATCCACCTTAAACGGTTCCCCCAGCAGGATGTTCCCCGCAAGTAGCCCTGCAATAATGCAGGCCGAGCTGCTGCCCAAGCCCCTTGTCATTGGAATGCGGTTGACCTGTTCAATCTTTAAACCCCGCAGTCTTTTGCCGCAATGTTCATAGAGTTGACGTACAGTGGAATAAATGAGGTTACCCTCATTGGTTGGAACCGGCATCTCGTCCAGAGAGACAATCGAAATTTCGTCGGATTCATCCACACAAACGTCATTGTACAAGCTAACTGCGAGACCAAGCGCATCAAAGCCAGCACCTAGATTTGCACTGGTCGCCGGGATTCTGACTGATATCATGCTTTCCCCCATTAATAATCGAGTACGCGAATTTTTGAAAGCACCTTTACATCATCGCGTGCAGCAAGAATTTCATCCAGAGCTCCTTCGGTGATGAGCGGCGTCACAAAGCCATATTCGTTTTCCGGCTGGCCCGAACGGTTCAGGAAAGTCAGCTCGCCGAGCTTTTCTGTGAGATAGCCTTTCAGATCTGCCGCAGACGATGTGCAACGGATAAAGAACCCAAGCGGCTCGCTTTTATGTTCCACAACATAGTTCATCTGGGAATCCTCCCAGCTCAGGGAAGCGCTGGTTGCCGGCGCTTTTACAACATCAATGACATCCGCTACAACCGCGCTCGCAGTCGGCAGCTTGCCGGCACCTTTTCCATAAAAGACAACGTCGCCGGTTGCATCGCCGCGAACCAGAATGCCATTAAACACATCCTCAATGCTCGCAAGCTGGCTGTGCCGCCCAATAAAGGCTGGCGAAACCAACACAAACAATTTGTCGTTTTCCAAGCGTTTAGCACAACCAAGCAGCTTAACAACCCCACCCCAATCTTCTGCGTAGGCAATGTCCTCAAGCGTAACTTTGGTAATGCCTTCGGTATAAACAAACTTTGGATAAACATGGTGTCCAAACGCAAGAGAGGCCAAAATACAAATTTTACGGCAAGCATCGGTTCCCTCAATATCCGCAGCTGGATTACGCTCTGCGTAGCCAAGCTCCTGAGCAAGTTTGAGGGCGTCATCAAACGGCATGTGCTCATGAATCATTTTGGTTAAAATAAAATTGGTGGTACCATTTAAAATACCGGCAATTTCGGTAATTTGATTTGCCGCGAGGCACATATGCATCGGCCGAATAATCGGGATACCGCCGCCAACGCTCGCCTCAAAGAAAAAATTGACATTGTGTTCCTTGGCCACCGCTAAAAGCTCGGCGCCTTTTTCGGCCACCAGCTCTTTGTTTGAGGTAACAACAGATTTGCCTGCACACAGGGAAGCTTTTACATAATCATACGCAGGATGCAGCCCACCCATCACCTCAACAACCACCGAAATTTCCGGGTCGTTTAAAATATCCTCAAAATTTTTCGTAAATTTATCCGCATAGGGAACGTCAAAATCACGCAAATCCAAAATGGATTTGATGATGATTTCCTCCCCTGCCTTTGCTGCAATGGAAGCGTGGTTCATTTCAAGCAGTTCTGCAACGCCGGAACCAACCACACCATGCCCTAATACCGCTATCTTTGCCATCTATGTCATTCTCCTTCAGTTAAATTAACTTTACCTCAACAACTCCGTTGACCATACCCAGGCAATCGGTTACCGTTTGAATATTCGGCCCCGGATCCGGGATTCGAATGGAAATCGTTACAGCTGCAACCTTATCGTTCGGGATATTCTGGTTCACCGTGAGGATATTGGCTCCAAGTTTATAAAGGCCGGACAATACCGCCGAAAGAATACCCGGTTCATCCTCCAGAACTAGCTGCAGCGTCAAAATTTCGTTGCTCATCCGTTCGCTGTAAATAAACATCCGGTCCTTATACTTATAAAAGGTTCCACGGGATATTCCAACCATTTTACAAGCGTCACTTGAGGATTTGGCAATCCCCTTTGCGAGCAGACTCTTGGCTTCCATTACCTTGTGAAACACCTCAGGGAGCACTTCAGCATCGACAACGATATACTGTTCTAAATTGCCCATTCGTCCACCACCAATATACATTTGTCTCACTGTTGTATACAAGTGTAACATTCCCACATGAGTTTCACAATCGAGATTTCCAGAAGATTCCGGAAATATACCCTTTAAAAAGCGGTTTTTGATAAAATAAAGAGAATTTTCTCAGCTTTTCTTCGTGTTTTATAAAACGATCTCGTTTTTGTCAAACAAATAGAACAAAAAGCGGTACATTTCAAGCAACTTGACAGTACCGCTCTTTGTGTTATTTCTCAGCTGTTCCGGTCAACCTGATGAAACTGTTTCAAGTTGCCAATTTTCTGGCGGCGTTCTTCCAGTATTTCCTGAACGTCTTCAACCCGAACCCCTTTTTCGCACATCAGTACCAGCATATGGTAAACAAGGTCGCAAATCTCATTTTTCAGTTCTTCCGGATCCTCATTTTTGGAAGCAATGATCATTTCCGAGCATTCCTCCCCGCACTTTTTCAGGATTTTATCCAGCCCTTTATCAAACAAATAGCAGGTATAAGAACCTTCCTCCGGGTTTGCTTTACGGTTTTCAATCACTTCATATAAGCCTTTTATGGTATCCATTCTTCACTTCTCCTCGTCTGGGTTTCGGTAAATCTCTTTAAAAAAGCAGGTGTAATTCCCGGTATGGCAGGCAGCGCCGGTTTGGTGTACCTTGACGAGCAAAGTGTCGTCATCACAATCCGCCGTGATGCTGACCACCTTCTGCAAATGCCCGGATGTCGCCCCTTTGTTCCAAAGTTCCTGACGGGAACGGCTGTAAAACCAGGTGTACCCAGTTTCCAGCGTTTTTTGCAGGCTTTCACGGCTCATGTAGGCAAGCATTAACACCTCTGAATTCTCTGCCTCTACTACAACGGCAGGAATTAAATCACCTTTTTGAAAATATTGTTCCAAATCCATACTATACCCTTTCTCTATCACCGTGTCAAGCGCGCCGGAATACCGCGTTCCAGCAGATGTCGTTTCACCTGCCCCACCGTCAATTCACGGTAGTGAAACAACGACGCTGCAAGGGCAGCATCGGCTTTTGTCTGCTCAAACACTTCTGAAAAATGTTCCAGCTTGCCGCATCCACCAGATGCGATGACCGGAACATCCACAACCGCCGTAACGGCGTTGAGCAGTTCCAAATCAAAGCCGTTTTTGGTACCGTCGGTGTCCATTGAGGTCAACAGAATTTCTCCCGCGCCGAGCGAACAGGCCTTTTTCGCCCATTCTACGGCGTCTAACCCAGTATCAATACGCCCGCCATTGATGACGACGTTAAACCCGCCATTGCCATTGCGCCGTGCGTCAATTGCAAGCACTACACACTGGCTGCCGAAAATATCCGCCGCTTCGGCAATCAGCTCCGGGCGGTTGACCGCCGAAGAATTGACCGAAACTTTATCCGCCCCTGCACGGAGGATTTCACGGAAATCCTCTACCGTACGGATTCCCCCGCCGACCGTCAGCGGGACAAATACCTGTTTTGCCGTTCTGGATACCACATCCACAATGGTTTTCCGTTTTTCATGCGTCGCTGTAATATCCAGAAAGACAATCTCGTCAGCGCCCTGTTTGTCATACATTGCAGCGCACTCCACCGGGTCGCCAACCTCTTTAATCCCCTCAAAGTTAATCCCTTTCACCACGCGGCCGTCACGCACGTCCAAACAGGGAATAATCCGTTTTGTCAGCATATTTCCTCTCCTTACCGTGCCGCTTCAATGGCTTCGGACACCCGAAACGCGCCGGAGTAAAGCGACTTGCCGCAAATTGCACCATAGAGCTCCAGATTTTTCAAAGCACGAATGTCCGCAAGCGAACTGACCCCGCCGCTTGCAATTATGTCGCAGCCGACCGCCTTATTGATGGCCTGAAGCTGTTCCAGATTCGGCCCCGCCATGGTTCCATCTTTCGAAATATCAGTAAAAACGATGGTACGTACCCCTACCGACTCCATTTTTTTCGCGAGATCAATATAGTTTACATCGCTGGTGTCAAGCCAGCCTTCACAGGCAACCCGACCATTTTTGGCGTCAATCCCAACCACAATACGTTCGTCGTATTGCCTGACAGCTTCCACAACCAGCGCCGGATTTTTCACCGCAACCGAACCTAAAATTACCCGGGAAATACCACGGCTGAGGTAATACTCACAGGTTTCCATATCCCGGATTCCCCCGCCGACCTGCACCTTTAATTGGGTTTGTGCTGCAATTCCGGTAAAAATATCGCTGTTTACCCGTTTGGCGTCTTTTGCACCGTTTAAATCCACCATGTGGAGAAATTCAGCGCCTTCCCGCTGAAAGGACAAGGCCGTTTCCAACGGGTTTTCCGCCACTTTGGACGCGGTGGCATAATCCCCCTTATATAAGCGAACGCACTGTCCATTGTGAATGTCAATTGCCGGAAAAATATTCACTTTACAAGTCCTCCAAAATTCCGCAGGATGGTGAGTCCGACCTCGCCACTCTTTTCCGGGTGGAACTGTGCTCCAAAAACATTACCGTTCTGGACAAACGCTGTCACCGTCGTACCATAATCACAGGTAGCCGCAATATATTCTGCCGGCGCGTATGCCATATAACTGTGAACAAAGTAAACGCAGTCGCCATTCGCAAGGCCTTTCAGCAAAGGACATTCCTGCTTCAATTCAAGCTGGTTCCAGCCAATTTGCGGCAATTTCTGCTGCTCTCCGTCCCGGAAACAAATACGCTTAACCGACCCCGGAATCAGGCCAAGCCCTTTGGTATGGGTAAACTCATAGCCATCCTCAAAAAGCGCCTGCATTCCAAGGCAAATACCGAGCAACGGCTTCCGGGCTGTTTCCTGGCGCAATACCCCAATCAGACCAGACTGGTTCAGGCGATCCATCGCATCCGGAAAAGCGCCGACCCCCGGCAGAATGAGCGCATCCGCCTGCCGGATGACGCTGACGTCCGCCGTAATAATACTACGTTCGCCAATATAATCCAGCGCATTTTTAACGCTGAACAGGTTACCCGCACCATAATCAATGATTGCAATCACTTGTCGAATCCCCTTTACAGCACACCTTTGGTGGAGAGAAGCGCACCATTTCCGTTGAGCGCCGCTCCCTGCTTAAGCGCCTGGCCCAACGCCTTGAACAGCGCTTCCGCTTTATGATGATCGTTACTTCCATACAGCAGTTTGGCATGGAGGGTGATTCCCGCGTGAAACGCAAACGCCCGGAAAAACTCCTCCACCATCTGGGTGTCAAAAGCGCCAATTTGATCCACCGTAAACGCTGCGTCAAACACCAAAAAAGCACGGCCGCTGATATCGAGGCTCACCAGTGCCAGCGATTCATCCATGGGGACAAAAGCACTTCCATAACGGTTGATACCCACTTTATCCCGAATGCAGGCCGCAAATGCATCTCCCAGCACAATCGCCGTATCTTCAACGGTATGGTGGCAGTCCACTTCAAGGTCCCCGTGGGTTTTTATCGTTAAATCAAAGCCGCTGTGCATTGCCAGCGCCGTCAGCATGTGGTCAAAAAAACCAATACCGGTGGAAATTTCGCCCTTACCGCTGCCGTCCAGGTTGAGTGCCACCGAAACGTCGGTTTCCTTGGTGATACGGCTGGTTTCAAAACATCTCATTGAGCAGTCTCCTTTAAAATTTCGCGCAAATAATTGGCTACAATACGGTTTTCTTCCGCGCTCCCAGTGGAGATACGCAGATAATTTGGGAACACCCGAACGGCCACCGAACGCTGTTTCAGCTTTTCAGCAATTTCACGGCCAATTCCGGTCTTGATGTACACGAAATTGGTCACAGTTGGATATACCTGCCCAAACTGCGGAAACTCCTGTGACAGACTGCCCAACATCTGATGTAGCCCCCTGGTGTTTTCAATAATTTCCGACGTACGCGCACGCAAAAGTCCCTGTTCCTGTAACACCGCCGTACCAACCGCCTGCGTAATGCTGTTGACATTATAAGGCGACTTTACTGCCTTAATTGCCCGGGTAATCGTCGGATTGGCCACCGCAAATCCCAGCCGGATACCCGCCATGCCAATCGACTTGGAACAGGTTTTTAAAACGATGAGGTTATCATACTCCTGCACCTCACCAAGCAGACTTTGATCCCAGAAATCCATATAGGCCTCGTCCAGAACGACCAGACAGTTCACCGACCGCACCAGCTGCCGTACCTGCTCGCGGGATAAACCAATCGAGGTCGGATTGCAGGGGTTGGAAAATAACAGCATCCCCGCCCCGGAATGGTTGAGCACATCAATTGCCGCGTCGACATCAATGCTCAAATCCGCCTTTTTTGGCAAAGTTTCCAGTGTACATTCAGCCAGTTCGCCGTAAAAGCGGTACATGGAAAAATCCTGCTCAAAGGTAAAACAGTTTTCCCCTTTGAGAGAAAATGCGTTGACAATTATATTTATCAGCTCATCCGAGCCATTTCCCGCCGTAACATTCTCCGCATCAATGCCGTAATAAGTCGCGAACGCTTTGCAAAGCTCTGTACAGTATGGGTCCGGATAACGGTTGTAATCAATTTCCTGTGCCAGTTTTCCCAGTTTCACGCGCAGTTCTTCCGGCAGGTTCATGTAGGATTCATTTGCATCCAAACGGATTTGATAGGTGCCAGAGAGGGGTTCATAAGGCGTTAGTCCTGCAATCTTCCGGTTCAGCTCATAGCTCATGGGCGCACACCGCCTTCAAACCGAACCGTAATGGAATTAGCGTGGGCGGTTAATCCCTCGCGTTTTGCAATGCAGACAATATCGTCCTGCGCTTCGTTCAGAGCATCCTCGGTATAATAGATAAAACTGGAGCGCTTGACAAAATCCTCCACCGAAAGCGGCGAGAAGAAACGCGCCGTACCGCTGGTTGGGAGCACGTGGTTCGGGCCGGCATAATAATCGCCAAGCGGTTCCGGCGCATATTTGCCAAGAAAGACTGAACCCGCATTGTCCAGCTTCCCAATGTAGCTCATCGGGTTTTCTACCATCACTTCAAGGTGTTCCGGTGCAATCCGGTTTGCAAGTTCGACCGCTTCATCCATGCTGCTGCAAATCATAACAACGCCATAATTGCGGAGTGATTCTTCAATGATCTCCCTGCGCGAAAGGGTCTGGATCTGCCGCTTAATTTCCACAATGGTTTCGTTGGCAATCCGTTCGCTGGTGGTCAGCAGGATAGCCGACGCCAACCGGTCGTGCTCAGCCTGAGACATCAGGTCAGCTGCCAGGAATTTGGGGTCTGCGCTTTCATCCGCAAGGACAAGAATTTCGCTTGGTCCTGCAATCATATCGATATCGACAACACCGTAGAGCAGCTTCTTTGCCGTTGCTACATAAATGTTGCCCGGCCCCACAATTTTATCCACCTTTGGAACCGTTTCGGTACCATAGGCCAGCGCTGCAACCGCCTGCGCCCCACCGAGCAAAAAGACGCGATCCACCCCGGCAATCGCCGCTGCAACCAAAATATCCGGGTTTGCTTTACCTTCTTTGGTCGGCGGCGTCACCATTATAATTTCTTTTACACCTGCAATTTTCGCCGGCACCGCATTCATCAGAACGGAAGATGGATATGCCGCCGTACCGCCTGGCACATAAAGCCCAACGCGTTCCAATCCGCGCACCCGTTGGCCCATGATCACCCCATTCGGCAGCGGGTTGATAAATCCCTGCTGTTTCTGGCGGCTGTGAAAATCAACAATGTTTTCCATTGCATTGAGTAAGGAGCTTACAAACACCTGATCGGCCGCCGTCAATGCATCGTTAATCTCTTCCCGCGGCACCTCAATGGAGGGCGGCAGCTTGCCATCAAACTTCAGGGTATAATCCAAAACGGCCTTATCTCCAAGTGTGCGGACGTCCTCAATAATTTGAGTCACCGAATCGGTCACTGTTTTATTGACCTCGCCATTACGGCGGCTCAACTGTTCCAAAAATTCAAGCTCACGCTTGCCGTCGGTTTTCAGTACTGGAATCATGCTGTTACCTCACATTCTCAATCTTTGCGAGCAGGGATTCAATTTCCGCCTTACGCAGCTTAATGCTCGCCGAATTGACGATGACTCTGGCCGACACAGCTGCCACATCTTCAATGACCTGCAGTCCATTTTCCTTCAGTGTCGTACCAGTTTCTACAATATCCACAATGGCGTCTGCCAATCCAATCAATGGGGCAAGCTCCACTGAGCCTTCAATTTTGACAATGTCCACATCCATCCCCTTGGATTCAAAAAAGCGGCGGGACACATTGGGGTACTTAGTTGCAATGGTCTTAACACGGTAACCGGAATACAGTTCTTCAGCACTTTTTCCGGCAACGGCAAACTTACACTTGCCAAATCCCAAATCGGTTAATTCAAAAAAAGAACCGCCGTATTCCATAATGGTGTCTTTACCAACAACGCCCATATCACAGACACCGTGCTCCACATAGGTAATAACGTCAGCCGCTTTTGCCAGAACAACCTCCAAATTTGCATCGGGGATTCTTAAAATTAATCGTCTGCCCTTATTATGCAGCTCCTCGCAATCAAAGCCAAGACGTTCAAATAATGCGACTGTATCCTTTTCCAGCCGTCCTTTGGTCAGTGCAATCCGTATTGGGTTCATCCGCCTACCCCTTCCTTTCCACGGGCAGCTGTTCAATCTCACCGGAAACCACAGCAACCGTTCCAATGCCTTTTTGCGCCGCATACAATTTGGTTTCTTCCAATGTTTGGAAAACGCTGTATTCCGTCACTTTTCCGGAAGCCGTCAATTTTTTGGCATAAATAAGCCCTTTCATTTCATAGCCTTCCGGGGCAAAAACCAATACATCCGGTACAAAGGACCGTTTGACCGGCGTATTGCCGAGCAAAGAAACCAGAATCGCGTCAAGATTCATGCCAAAGCCGGTTGCCGGGCAGGGCATTCCAAATTCAGAAAGCAGGTTGTCGTACCGGCCGCCGGAAAGAACCGCCTGCCCAAAGCCGGTGATGTAACCGCGGAACAGCACGCCGGTATAGTAGTTCGCCCGGTTTACGATACCAAGGTCAACCGATATTTTATCTTTCAGACCGAGCTGCTGTAAATCGTTAAAAATACTCCGCAGGTATTCCACCGTCTCGGTAATTTTTTCGTCATGGAACAGGGCAATCGCCTGATCAAATACCTCTTCCGATCCAAACAGGCGCGGAAGCTGTTTAATCATATCCGCATCCTGCGGCGCTAAATGGCTGTCCACCAAATCGTTGAGCGCCGGATAATTTTTAATTTCAATGCACCAGCGAATTTCCTCTTTCAGGTCGTCATCCAGCTTCAGTTTTTCCATCAGCCGATGAAAGATGGCAATATGCCCAATCTCCAGGCGGTAATCGGCCGCCGCACAGCGGTCAAGCGCCTCTACCGCAGTGGCAATCACTTCGAGATCCGCACGCTTTCCGCACGCTCCAATGATTTCAACGCCGCTTTGCAGCACTTCATCACTATGCCCGGTTAAACTAGGCGTTGCGTGATACACCTTTTGATTATAAAACAGCCGCAGCGGCAACAGTTCCTCCTTCAGCCGAGTAGAAACTAAACGGGCAATCGGCATGGTGGAATCCGGACGCAGGGCGATCAAACGCCCTTTCCGGTCGGAAAGCTTATACATATCCTCCACAGAGATATGGTGGGTCTTTAAGGTAAAAACATCCAGAAATTCAATTTCCGGGGTCACAACCTCGGTAAACCCCCTGCTGCGAAACAATTCCGCCGTTCTGTGCTCCAATTCCCGCCGAAGGGTACATTCCTCAAAAATAAGATCTCTGGTTCCTTCCGGGGTAATACGGTAATTCTTTCCCATACGAACTCCTTTTTCACTTTAGTTCGCTACTATAATAACATGCTACCGCGCAAATGTCAACTATTAAAAAAACGACATCTGGCTGGATTTTGGAATTCCTTCCAAAGATCCCGCTTGTTCCAGCATTTCAATAACCGACTTGGAAACCCCTGCCCGGTTCTGAATTTCATCTACCGAGATATAGGTCCCTTCTTTTCCTGCATCCTCCAACGATTTTGCAGCCGCGGCACCAACGCCTTTCAGCGCCGAAAACGGCAGGCGGATTTTCCCATCCTCAACATCGTAGAGATTTGCTTTGGATTTATAAATATCCACCGGCAGGAATTCGTAGCCCCTGCACAGCATTTCATTGATAATAAGCAGGGTGTTATACATATCCTCTTCTTTGACCGAACGCTCGTTTCCCTTTGCCTTGAGTGAATCCAACCGGAGTTTGACCAGATTGCGTCCCTTGACCGCAGCTTCCGCATCGAAATCCCCGTTGCGCACGGTAAAGTAGGTTGCGTAAAATTCCAGCGGCTTATAAACTTTGAACCAGCCTAATTTAATGGCGGCTGTAACGTAGGCGGCAGCATGCGCTTTCGGGAACATGTATTTTATTTTCATACAGCTGTCAATGTACCACTGCGGCACGCCGTGTTCTTTCATCGCATTGATGTGTTCTTCGGTCAGCAGCTTGGTCGCTTTTCCCTTACGGGTAATTTCCATAATCTTAAACGCCATATCCGGCTCCAAGCCCTTGTGCATCAGATAAACCATGATGTTATCGCGGGTACCAATGACCTCACTGATGTCGCAGGTGCCGTTTTTAATGAGATCCTGCGCGTTGCCGAGCCATACGTCGGTGCCATGGGAAAGGCCGGAAATCTGGAGCAGGTCGGAAAAACATTTCGGCTGGGAGTCAATCAGCATCTGGCGGACGAACGGCGTGCCCATTTCCGGCAGCGCAAAGGTCCCGGTCAGGCTGTCAATGTCCTCCGGAGTTACGCCAAGCGCCTCGGTTGAAGTAAACAGGCTGATGACCCCAGGATCGCTCATAGTGACGTCGGCAATTTTAATGCCGGTAAAGTCCTCTAGGTATTTATACATGGTCGGAACATCGTGCCCAAGGTTGTCCAGCTTCAGAATGGTATCATGAAGCGAATGGAAGTCGAAGTGAGTGGTGGTAATGTCGCTGTCTGCATCATCTGCCGGGCGCTGTACCGGGGTGAAGTCATAGACGTCGTAATCCGACGGTACAACTACCATACCGCCCGGGTGCTGACCGGTTGTACGTTTTACGCCGGTACAGCCGGAGGCAAGACGTGCCTCCTCCGCCTTATGAACAACACGCCCATGCTCCTCCAGGTATTTTAAAACAAAACCATAGGCAGTCTTTTCCGCAACCGTTGAAATGGTACCGGCCTTGAATACATGGTCGGAACCAAACAGTTCTTCGGTATACTTATGGGCACGCGCCTGATATTCACCGGAAAAGTTAAGGTCAATATCCGGCGATTTGTCACCCTTAAACCCCAAGAAGGTTTCAAATGGAATGTCATGCCCTTCACGCACAAGAAACTCTCCGCACTCCGGGCAGTATTTTTCCGGCAGGTCATAGCCGGACCCCACCGAGCCGTCGGTGATGAACTCGCTGTACCGGCATTTAGGGCAGACATAATGCGGCGGCAGCGGATTTACCTCCGAAATACCCGCCATTGTCGCTGCAAAGGAGGAGCCAACCGAACCACGGGAGCCGACCAAATAACCGTCTTCAACCGATTTCCAGACCAGCTTCTGCGCAATGATATAGAGAACTGCAAACCCATTGCGGATAATGGAATCCAGCTCTTTCTGCAACCGGTCCGCAACAAGCTGCGGAACCGGATCACCGTAAATTTCATGTGCTTTTGCCCAGCAGATATCCTGAAGCTGCTGCTCCGAACCCTCAATGCTCGGCGGATAGGTTCCTTTTGGAAAAGCCCGCAGTTCCGGATCGCACATATCGGCAATCAAATTGGAATTGGTAATGACCACCTCACGCGCTTTTTCCTCGCCGAGGTATGCAAACTCTCTGAGCATTTCATCGGTAGTGCGGAAGTAAAGCGGCGGTTGGTTTTCATCCTTAAACTTAATACTGGTCAAAATTTCACGGTAAATGGCGTCGCCCTCGTCCTGAAAATGGACGTCGCAGGTTGCAACTACCGGCTTGTGCAAAAACTCGCCAAGCCGGACAACGGTACGGTTAAAGTCACGCAGCTGCTCTTCGCTTTCCGCTTTACCGGAATGAACCAGAAACATGTTATTGGCAATCGGCTGAATTTCAAGATAATCATAAAATTCAGCAATTTTACACAGTTCTTCCCATGGACGGCCGTCTACAATGGCCGAAAACAGCTCGCCTGCTTCACACGCACTGCCAATAATAAGCCCATCGCGCCAGCGCGTCAGCTCGCTTTTGGGAATCCGCGGCTGGCGGTAATAATACTTGAGATGTCCCAGCGAAATCAGACGGTAAAGGTTCTTTAACCCTGTTTTATTGCGCACCAAAATAATCTGATGATAAGACCTCAAATTACGGAAGTTCACATCACCCGACGATTTGGTCTTAATCTCAGAAATCATGGAGATATCGCGTTCGTTTTGAAGCCTGTCTGCAATATCAAAAAAGATTTTTGCCAAAACCGCAGCGTCGTCGCACGCCCGGTGATGGTTAAAATCGCCCAGCTTTAAATGGTCAGCCACCGTGTTGAGCTTGTGATTTTTGAGCTTATACAGACTCTTGCAGAGCGGAACGGTATCGATAAACGAATAACTGCAGGGCATGCCGCTGCGCTTGGCCGCCGCCTGGATAAAGCTCATATCAAACCGCGCGTTGTGGGCAATCAGCACATCGTCCCCGCAGAAGGCAAAAAATTCTTTTAACGCCTCTGCCTCGCTGGGAGCACCGCTGACCATTGCGTCGGTAATCCCGGTCAATTCGGTAATCTTACCGGGGATTGGTTTGCCAGGATTGACAAAAGTATCAAATGTATCGAGAATTTCGCCGTTTTTAATCTTGACTGCACCAATTTCGGTCAGGCGTTCCGACTGTACATTCAGCCCTGTGGTTTCCACATCAAAAGAGATAAATTCGTCTGTCAGAGCGCAATCCTTGTCTCCAAAAACAGCAGACTGGGTATCATTGCCAACGCAGTCGTCTACAAAGTATCCCTCAACGCCGTAAATAACCTTGAAGTCCCCACCTTTGGAACGGATGGCGTCCACCGCGTTCATCGCCTCCGGAAAGGCCTGCGCTACACCGTGGTCGGTAATTGCAATGGCTTTGTGACCCCATTCATACGCCGTCTGAACCAGTTTATCGGCACTTGTGACCGCATCCATTGAGGACATGTTGGTATGTAAATGCAATTCAACCCGCTTTTCCTCTGCGGTGTCCTGCCGTTTCACCCGTTCCACGAGCATAACGTCGTTGGGACGCACCACAATATCACGGTCGTATTTGTCGTAGGTTACCTCTCCGCGCAGCAGCAATGTAGAACCTTTTTTTATTTTTTCAAACGCTTCGGCGCTTTTTTTGTCGGTAATGACTTTCAGTGAAATAGAACCGGTGTAGTCGGTAATGGAATAACTGAGAATAGCCGTTTTACCATCGCGTGACATACGGCTGTCGCTCATAAAGACATCGCCCCAGATAATAACACGGCCGCTTTCCTGTGAGAGATCGGCAATCCGCACGGGGCTCCCCTGAAATTTACGCCCGGAAAGCAGGGTTGCATGGTCGGTTTTAATGGGGATATTATCAAACGCCATTTTGAGATTAACAGTCTGTGCCTTCCGCTTAGGCTCAGGCTGAGGCGCAGATTGATGCGGCGGCACATCATAACCACCAGCCGGAGGAACGTCAAAATCCATAGGCGGCGGAGGCAGTTCTTCCGCCGAGAAATCGGCAGAAGCAATCATTTGCTGGTGGTCTTCCAAGGTTTTGGTTAACATCCCGGTGAATTCAACCTCGACCGGAATGCTGAACTCCTCCCGAACAATCTTTTGGATTTCAAGGTCGGTTTTTGCTTCCTTCAAAAGCTGGTATCCACCGTTTTTCAGTTCAATTTTCAGAACTTTTCCATCATATTCCGCCGTAGATTCGTTAAAATATCCGTTTGCAACGCTGACCCGCCTTTTGAGCAGCGGCACAATTTCAGTAAAATAGTCCGGGGTGAACAAATCCGGCGTATACTTGGGTACAAGAACAAAACAGGAAATCCCTAATTTCTCTGCCAGTATACGCTCACACTGAAACAATGCCACTCGCTGCATCAGGGATGAAAAAACAACTTCGCAGTACATTTTATGCGCATGCTGATCCAGTTCAATGGCCAGTACGCGCGCATCGCTAAATGCACCGTCAAGTTGTTCCTCCGTAAAATACGGGCCAAATAATGCTTTAAATCCCTGAGACATATCTATTTCCCTTTCCCATTCCTTATACAAGAATAACCTCTTGGTTCAAGAGGCTATTCCGTTGCTACATCTTTTCAATTTCGCTTAAAAGCACCGCTTCAATTTCGGATTCATCCATTTTGCGGATAATTTCGCCTTTTTTAAACAATACAGCGCATCCATCGCCGCCTGCAATTCCAATGTCCGCATCCCGCGCTTCGCCGGGACCGTTGACAACACAGCCCATGATGGCAACCTTCAACGGCTTCTCACAGCCTTCAAGCGCATGCTCAACCCGATCCGCAAGGCCGATTAAATCAATCCGGGTACGTCCGCAGGTCGGGCAGGATACAAAATTAATTCCCTTATCATACATACCAAGCCCGCGCAGAATGTCTTTTGCCGCGTAAACTTCCCGTACCGGATCAGCTGTCAACGAAACGCGGATGGTATCTCCAATGCCGTCCATCAAAAGCGAACCAATGCCTGCGGCAGACTTGATGATTCCCATCCGTTCCGTCCCCGCCTCGGTCACGCCGAGGTGAAGCGGATAAGCACAACACTCCGCCAGCTTGCGGTAGGCTTCCACCATGACCGGCACGCTGGAACATTTGACCGAGATAACAATTTGATTAAAATCAAACTTTTCAAGAAGCGAAACATGGTAGAGCGCACTTTCCACCAGGGCATCCGCTGTCGGAGCGCCATGCTTCGCCAGGATTTCTTTTTCCAAAGAGCCCGCGTTTACCCCGATACGAATGGGTACGCCCGCGTTGGCACAGGCGTTCGCAACTGCCTTTACATGGTCATCCCCGCCAATATTTCCCGGGTTGATACGCACCTTATCAATTCCAGCAGCTACACATTCCAACGCCAAACGGTAATCAAAGTGGATATCCGCAACAAGCGGGATGGAAATATGGGATTTGATGGCCTCCACCAGCCGCACCGCATTGTGATCCGGCACCGCGATACGCACAACATCGCACCCGGCTTGCTCCAAGGCAATGGCCTGAGCAATACTTTTTTCAATTTCATCCGAACGCACATTGAGCATGGATTGGATGGTAATCCGTCCATCACCAAATGTAATGTCTTTGCACTTTACAGGGAGAACCTGCCGTTTTTCATTCATATCCTCACCCTTGAAACAGTCTGAATACGTCATTGAAAGTTACAAACAACATCAATCCCATCAGCAGAGCAAGCCCGGCCAGATTGATGATCGACTCATATTTTCGATTAATCGGCTTGCGGCGAATCCCCTCTATAATCAGGACGAAAAACCGCCAGCCATCCAACGCCGGGAACGGGAACAGATTGAAGATACCTACGTTAATGGAAATAAATGCCGCAATATTGAGTACCGAACTCAGTCCCAACTGGATGGTCTGCCCAATGACCTGCCCAGCCCCGATAGGCCCGGAAAGTTCATTGATACCAACATTTCCTGTCACCATATCGAGAAAGCTCACCCATATAGTTTTCGCATAGGAAAGCGTCTTGTTAAAGGCCATTTTGCTCACTGAAAAAATATCCTTTTCGATTGCCTTGACCTTAAAATCAATGTCGATTTGTGGTTTTCCGTCGGTTTCTACGGTACGGAATTGTACATCTTCCAGGTGCAGGAACTCTCCGTTTCGCATCACGTCAATATCTGCAATGCCATCTTTGGCGCGCAGCAGAGAGTAAACAATGTCTGTATCCACCAAAATGCTGTTGCCGTTAATGGAAAGAAGCTCATCCCCCACCTGTAAGCCGCCCTCCTGGTTGCTCACAGCTCCATCGTTAAAACGCGCAATGACGTTGGAACCGTTCAGCGGCGTCATAGCGACCACGACAATCAGGATGATGAACCCCAGCAGCATATTCATAAGCGGTCCGGTAATAACCACCAAAATCCGTTGCCAAATCGGCTTGTTGCAAAAGGCATTTTTCTCTCCGGAGGATTCATCCTCCCCTTCCATGCTGACAAATCCGCCGATGGGGAAGGCACGCAGAGCATATTTGGTTTCTTTTCCCTGCCATTTGATCAGAGTAGGTCCCATCCCCATGGCAAACTCATTGACCTTAACCTTACAGGCCTTTGCTACCAGAAAATGCCCCAATTCATGAATAAAAATCAAAACGCCAAAGATCAGGATGGTTACTAAAATGGTAATCACTAAATCCAAACGATTAATTCATCTCCTTGTAACGCGCAAGAACATATTGCCGCGCCAGCCTGTCGGCCGCTTCAATTCCCTCGACCGTAACATTATTATGCTCTAATTGAATGGCTAATACATCACGAACAAATTGCCCAATTGTTAAAAAAGAGATTTTACCGTTTAAAAAGAGCGAAACAGCCTCTTCGTTTGTACCGTTGACCAGCGCCGGATATAACCCGCCTTTTTCCAAAGCCTCATAGCACGCCTGAAGGCAGACAAAGGTGTTTAAATCCGGCTTTGCAAAGCTCAAGGTGCCATAATCGGTCAAAGAAAGCCTTTTAATATTGCAAGGAACCCGTTCCGGGTAGGTCAGTGCGTACTGAATGGGCAATTTCATATTCGGAACGCCCATCTGTGCAATGACCGAATAATCCGCATACTCCACCGCCGAATGAACCACGCTTTCACGGTGGACAACAATTTCAACATCCTCCGCCTTACAGCCGAACAACCAGACCGCTTCGATCAGCTCCAGCCCCTTATTCATCAGGGTGGCAGAATCAACTGTAATCTTCGCCCCCATGCTCCAGTTTGGATGATTCAGCGCATCTTTCACGGTTACATTTCGCAGCTCCTCCGCAGTTTTTCCATAAAACGGACCGCCGGACGCCGTCAGAATAATTTTGTTGAGCGCCTTTTCCGGATTGCCCTGAAGGCACTGAAAAATGGCCGAATGCTCGCTGTCCACCGGGAGAATTTTTACCCCGTGCTCCCATGCCGTTCGCAGTACCAATTCTCCGCCTGTTACAAGGGTTTCTTTATTTGCAAGCGCAAGATTTTTGCCTGCCTCCAACGCAGCAAGGGTCGGGCGCAGACCGACCATACCAACGACCGAGTTGAGCACTATATCCGCAGCATCCAACGAAGCTAACGCACATAGCCCTTCAATTCCGCTAACAATTTTGATTCCGGTTCCGGCAAGACGTTTTCCAAGCTCTCGCGCTCTGTCTGCATGAAAAATGCAGACAAGCTCAGGTTTTAGCTGCCTTGCCTGCATTTCCAGTAGATCGATATTGGAATGCGCGCCTAAGCCCGCTACACGGAAACCATTTTCCTGAGCAACCTCAATGGCCTGTGTACCAATGGAACCGGTTGAACCCAAAATACTGAGTGTTTTCATCGCTATCCCCTACGACACAAAACTGATGATCGGAAAAAAGCTGAAAATCAAATAAAACAGCGGCGCAACCAACAGAATGCTGTCAAAACGATCCAGAACGCCGCCATGTCCCGGCATAATTGAGCCAAAATCCTTGACCATAAACTGGCGTTTCATCATAGAAGCAGACAGATCGCCAAAGATGCTCACAATCGCGCCGACAAAAGCAAATACTGTGAGCCAGACATAATCAATTACCACCGGCGCACCGGAATTGACCTGAATTGCACTGATGATAAGTCCCACAATCAAACAGCCAACCGGCGCCAGAAGCAACGAGCCAACCACGCCCTCCACTGTTTTCTTGGGGCTGATATTCGGCGCGAGCTTATGTTTGCCGAAAAAGCGGCCCACAAAGTACCCGCCGCAATCTGCAAGCCATGCAGAACCAAACACCATCAGAATATAAAACATGCTGTTTTCCGGGTACATATCCCGCACAAAAATCAGCGTGGAAAGTGCAAGCGGGATCAAGACCGAAACCATGAAAACAAAGCCAAGATGCTCCACCTTGACCGTTTGCCGCGCCGCCATAAAAATGACGAGCAAAATCAGCACATAGGCAAAAAAAGCGGCACCTACATAGGGTTTTACCAAATCAATGTTACAAAACGGCACCGCTGCTGAAAAGAGAAAGCTCACAATAAGCAAAAACTTATTTTTAATCTGTTTTGATGCTGTCAACATTTCAAATACGGCCAACACACAAACCAATGCTATCCCAATATTGAAAACAATGGTATTGACAAAAAAGAGAACGATTGCAAAAATCGCCAGTCCAATCGCCGCAGAAAAAAGGCGCTGTTTCATGCTTTTCCCCCTAATTACCACTTAAATACCGCCAAAACGACGGTTGCGCCGGGCGTATTCTGCCAGCGCCTGGTCGATGTCCCGTTCCGAAAAATCCGGCCAAAGCACATCGGTAAAAACATATTCTGCATAGGCACACTGCCAAATTAAAAAATTGGAAAGGCGGTACTCTCCGCTGGGGCGGATGACAAGATCCACGTCCGGCATTCCGGCTGTATAAAGTGAATCGGAAATTGTGTCCGCATCAATAGCGTCCACCGGGAGTTCGCCGTCTTTCACACGCCGCGCTATTCTTTGTGCCGCGTGAACAAGTTCATCCCTGCCGCCGTAATTCACCGCAATATTCAGGTGCATTCCAGTACAGGTGCTGCTCTCCTCTTCCAGCTCCAACATAGTGTTGCGCATTTCATCATCAAAAACCGAAAGATCGCCCAAAAAACGCACCTGCATATTCAAAGAACGGTATTTTTCATAATTGCTCAAATACTGTTTCATTAACCGCATAATGGTCGCCACCTCTTTGGGTGGACGTTTCCAGTTTTCGGTGGAAAACGCATATGCTGTTACATACTCTATGCCAATGGATGAACAGTATTCCGCAATTTTTTGAAAGGTTTTTGCCCCCATGCTGTGACCGCCATAGCGCGGAAGCAACCTCTTCCGCGCCCAACGGCCATTTCCATCCATAATAATGCCAATATGCCGCGGCAAATTAGCAGTTGTCTCTGGTGCCATAAATTTTTCACCCCGGGATTCAGCAACGCTAAATCTCCATAATTTCCTTTTCTTTTTGCTTAGAAAGCGTCTCCATTTCCTCACAGTATTTGTCGGTGAGGTTCTGAACCTTTTTCTCGCAGTCTTTGAGGTCGTCCTCCGTGATGTCCCCATTTTTCTTCATAGATTTAAACTTCTCCATCGCATCGCGGCGGATGCTGCGAACCGCAACCTTTGCTTCTTCGCCGAGCTTATGAATCTGCTTCACAATGTCGCGGCGGCGTTCTTCGGTCAGCTGCGGGAAGGTAATGCGGATGACCTTGCCGTCATTGGTTGGATTGATGCCGAGATCGGAGGTCTGGATGGCTTTTTCAATCGCCTTGAGCATAGAAGCATCCCACGGCTGGATGACCAAAACCCTCGCTTCTGATACTGAAACAGCCGCTACCTGGTTAATTGGCGTTTCAGCGCCATAATAATCCACACTGATTTTATCGAGCACTGCAGGATTTGCACGGCCTGCGCGAATTGCCTTATAATCGGAATCCAATACCTTTACGGATTTCTGCATTTTTTCTTCTGCGGTCTTCAATACGGTCTGCATAATACTGCCTCCTAAAATGTTATTTTACAATCGTACCAATATTTTCTCCGGCAACAGCCCGGACAATATTTTCTGGATTATCGAGATTAAAAACAAGAATCGGGATATTGTTGTCCTTACACATAGAAGCCGCTGTGCTGTCCATCACCTTGAGGTTTTTCGCAAGTACTTCAGAGAAGGTGAGTTCATCATATTTCACTGCATCTGAGTAAACATTCGGGTCTTTATCATAAACACCGTCCACAAGGCTTGCTTTCAGCACAATATCCGCCTCGATTTCCGCCGCACGTAAAGCCGCAGCTGTATCGGTGGAAAAGAACGGGTTACCGGTTCCGCAGCCGAAGATTACAATACGTCCCTTTTGCAGATGGCGAACCGCGCGATTGCGGATATAAGGTTCTGCGACCTGCTGCATGGAAATAGCAGTCTGTACCCGAACATCCACACCGAGCTCCTCCAGTGCGTCCGCTACAGCAAGAGCGTTCATTGTGGTTCCAAGCATGCCGATGTGATCGGCACGGGTGCGATCCATGGCCCCGGAACTGCGACCGCGCCAAAAATTGCCGCCGCCAACGACTATGGCAATTTCAACGCCATTTTCCTGTACCTTTTTAATGCTTTCGCAAATTGGGGTAATCACGCTATAGTCCAGGCCAAACTTCTTTTCCCCTGCCAACGCTTCCCCGCTTAATTTCAGCAAAATTCTCTTATACATCGGACGCATTTTTGTCCCTCCAAAATGTTATTCCCCTCAGGATTACATATATTTCTATTTTACAATACACGCGCCATTCTGTAAAGCAGAAAAAACTCTTTTCCCGCTATTTTCATAAAAAAACGGACAAGTTTCCTTGTCCGTTTTTCCAATATTATGAATTGCTTATTTAATCATATTGGCAACTTCATCCGCGAAATTGTCGTTTCTCTTTTCAAGGCCTTCGCCCTTTTCAAAGCGGGCGAAGTCAACAACCTCAATTTTGCCACCAAGCTCTTTGGCAACATTCGCAACATATTTCGCAACGGTCAAATCACCGTCTTTAATGAACTCCTGGTCAAGCAGACAAACTTCTTTGTAGAACTTGTTGATACGGCCAGCAACCATTTTTTCTGCAATGTTGGCCGGCTTACCCTCGTTCATAGCCTGAACAGTCAGGATTTCTTTTTCTTTTGCAATGGTCTCTGCCGGAACCGCATCACGGTTGAGGTACTGCGGGTTCGCTGCGGCAATCTGCATAGCAACGTCTTTTGCACAAGCGGTAAACTCCGGTTTGCCAGCAAGATCGGTATCAAATTTTACCATAACGCCAATGCGGCCATCGCCATGTACATAGGAAACAAGGTCTCCCTCAAAACGTACAAAACGGCGAATCTTCATATTCTCGCCGATGGTGAGAATTTTCTCGCGCAGCACGTCAGCAACCGTATCGTTGCCGCCTGCCAGTTTGCATTCCGCCAGCGCATCAACATCAGCCGGATTCTCGTCCATAACGGTCTGTGCAATTGCATTAACAAAGGAAACAAACTCTGCATTTTTGGCAACAAAGTCGGTCTCAGCATTTACTTCCAGCACAACGCCAACCTTTTTCGCGTCGTCAACAACCGAAACAACCAAACCTTCTGCAGCAATTCTGCCCGCTTTTTTCGCAGCGGCAGCAAGGCCCTTTTCACGCAGAAGTTCAATTGCTTTCTCCATATCGCCGTCTGCTTCGGTCAGGGCTTTTTTACAATCCATCATACCGCAGCCGGTTCTTTCACGCAGGTTTTGAACATCTTTTGCAGTAAAATTCATGAATAACAATCCTTTCTAAAATATATTTTCGGTTTTCTTAAAACAATGCCCGTGCAAAAAGCGCGGGCATTGTCACTACTTCAACATACAAGCACTTATTCAGCGTCAGCGGTTTCCGCTTCTGCCTCAGCCGCATCGGCAGCCTCAGCTTCTGCTTCAGCAGCACCCATCTGACCCTGACGACCCTCGATAACTGCATCAGCCATTGCGCCGGAAATCAGCTTAACAGCACGAATTGCGTCGTCGTTGCCCGGGATGACATAATCGATCTCATCCGGATCACAGTTGGTGTCGACAATTGCAATAATCGGGATACCGAGCTTTTTCGCTTCCGCAACAGCAATTCTCTCTTTTCTCGGGTCAACGATAAAGAGCGCAGACGGGAGCTTATCCATATTCTTAATACCACCGAGGAACTTTTCAAGCTTCTCGATTTCGAGATTGAGCTTAATAACCTCTTTTTTCGGGAGAAGATCAAAGGTTCCATCCTCTTCCATTGCACGAAGCTGTGCAAGACGGTTGATTCTGCGGCGGATAGTCTTGAAGTTTGTCAGCATACCACCGAGCCAACGCGCGTTGACAAAGTGCATGCCGCAACGCTCCGCTTCTTCGCGGATCGATTCGCCCGCCTGCTTTTTGGTTCCGACAAACAGAATGGAACCACCGTCAGCGGCGATGTCACGGACTGCCATATAGGCCTCGTCCAGTTTCCGAACAGTTTTCTGAAGGTCAATGATATAAATACCATTTCTCTCCGTAAAGATGTAGGCGGCCATTTTCGGGTTCCATCTTCTGGTCTGATGGCCGAAATGAACACCGGCTTCGAGCAGCTGCTTCATAGATACGACTGCCATTTCCATTACCTCCATTTTGGTTTTTTGTAACCCTCCGCAGCTTCAAACACAACGGCCGAACATTTCCGGCACCGGGTCGTGCAACCACTGCGTGCGTAATACTGAAATATTTTAGCACACCAGAAAGCAAAAATCAAGGGCTTTTTACAGGTTATTCTGGATTTTTGCCGCTGTTACGGTATTTTTCATTAGAATGACGCGGGTCATCGGCCCAACACCGCCCGGAACCGGTGTAATATAACCAGCCACCTTGCTGGCCGCTTCAAAATCAACGTCCCCGCAGAGCTTGCCGTTTTCCATTTTTGTGGTTCCAACGTCGATAACCACCGCACCTGGCTTGATCATATCTCCTGTGATGAGTTTCGGCCGGCCGACTGCTGCCACCAGAATATCTGCATTACGGCAAACCTCAGCGAGATTCTTGGTTTTGGAGTGCGCAATCGTCACAGTACCGTTGTTATGTAACAGCAGCATCGCCATTGGCTTGCCGACAATGTTGCTCCGCCCGACAACCACACAATTTTTTCCGGCAATCTCAACACCGGTTGAAGCAATCAGCTCCATACATCCCGCCGGAGTACACGGCAGGAAACTGTAGGAACCAATCATAATTTTGCCGACATTCTCCGCATGGAACGCATCCACATCCTTGCGCGGAGAAATAGCTGCAATAATTTTGTTTTCATCAATCTGTTCCGGAACCGGAAGCTGTACCAGAATGCCATTGATAGCGTCGTCATGGTTGAGCTTATCAATCAGTTCCAGCAGTTCCTGCTCGCTGGTTTCTTTTGGCATTGCATATTCACGAGAAAGAATGCCCAGCTCTTCACAGTCACGTTTTTTTAAATTGACGTAAACGCGGGAAGCCGGGTCGTCGCCAACAATAACAACCGCAAGCCCCGGCTGAACGCCCCTTTGTTTCAGTGCCGCAACCTCTGCCTTCAGGCCCTCTTTTATTTGCATGGAAATTGCCTTGCCGTCAATAATCTGTGCCATTGTTTAGTCCTCCTTTTTCTCCTCGTCCTCAAACTCGTTCTTTTCCACCGCTTCCTGTTCTTGCGGTGCACTCTCGTCTTTATCCGTAAGCGGCTCCAATTCTTGGTCCCCTTCACTGCCGTCGAGATCATCTTCGTCTATATCAACCGGAATTGCCTCTGCATGCTTCTTTTTTTCCGGATGATAACCGTTTGCCAGTACATCCTGTGCTTCTTCGGTGTTCACATAGAGAGCCGCATAGGACGCTTCTGGAAAGCGCTTGATTTTGCTGCGCATCACCAGCCAAGCAATAACCGAAGCCACCACAATTAACCCAGCCAAAAGCTGCGAAATACGGATCTGTCCCATCATCAGGCTGTCGGTACGGAGGCCTTCAATAAAGAAGCGGCCAAGCCCATACCAGGCAGAATACATGAGGAAAACTTCGCCGTCAAATTTACGATGCTTGGAATAAAAATGCAGCAGCACAAATCCAATGATACACCACAAAGATTCATAGAAAAAGGTGGGATGAACCGGCATGGAGGGATCCACGGCGATCCCGTACTGGCTGAGTTCGGAAGCCTGTTTTGTCAAATACTGGGTCACAGTCGTGCCGGACATGCCCCAGGGCAGGTCGGTGTTGCAGCCAAAAGCCTCTACATTGACAAAATTACCCCAACGGCCAATGCCCTGTCCGATCAAAAAGCCGAGAGAAGCCAAGTCCAGAACCGGTGCAAAACGCATTTTCCGCCAATGTGCAACCAACCAGCCTACTAAAATCGCACCGATCAGCCCCCCGTAAATGGCAAGACCGCCTTCCCAGATTTTAAAAATGTCCAGCGGATTTGCCGTATAATAATCCAGCTTAAACAGAACGTAATACAGCCGTGCGCCAATGATGCCGCCAATCAGCCCCCCCAGTACAATGTCGGTTAGGCGGTCGATGTCCACGCCAAACTTTTTCGCCCGACGAAAACAGTAAACAGCCGCCAGTATAAACCCAAACGCAATGATCAGGGCATACCACCGAATTTGGAATGAACCAATTTGAAAGGCAACTGGATTGATATTCAGATCAATCCCAAGCCCGGGAAATGTCACATTACGAATATCCATTGATGTCCTCTCCTTTTACTGTACGGGGTTGATGACCGAAATGGCCGAATATTCCGTGTTGAGCGAACGCTCCAGCCTTTTGGCTACATCATCAAAGGTGACCGCTGCCACCGTTTCAATGACATCGTAAAGGCCAACCCCTTGGAAATGCGCTGTAATTAGGGAATTGGATACGCTTTCCACATTATTAAAACCGCGAACATAGCGCCCATAAACCGCTTTCTTTGCCGTCTCGAATTCCTCTGGGAGAATGCCGTTTTTGCGGAACGCCGTAATCGCCTCGTTGAGTTTGCTGTAAACGCCGTCCGGATCACGGGACTCCCCGTCAAACAGCACTGCAAAATAATTCGGGCCGGTGAACAGTTCCGAAGAAAAGGTGGAATTGATAAGATTCGCGTCATAAGCTTCCCGGTAAAAACGGCTTGCTTCGCCGGTAATAATTTCAATGAGCACTTCAAGCTCTGCCAACGCGCGCACCTGTTCCATACCCTCGAGCGGCTGTTCTTTATATCCAATGTTGAACAACGGCACTGCTACTTCAAGAGTATCGGTAATTTTTTTCTGCGCTACTTCCGCCGGTTCGTCCGGCATCCTGGAATCCGCCTGAATGGAGGCATCCCCTTGTTTGATGCATCGATTTACAATTTCAAGCGCTTTTTTGTAATCAAAATTGCCGGCCACCGCCAAAACCATATTGTTTGGGTGATAAAAGGTGTGATAACAACGGTAAAGCAAATCCGCGTCAATTTTTGCAATGCTTTCTACCGTACCGCCAATATCCACCTTGACCGGATGATTTTGATAAAGTGCATTGAGCAGGTTAAACAGCACCCGCCAGCCGGGACGATCCTGCAGCATCCGGATTTCCTGTCCAATAATACCTTGTTCCTTCTGCACCGTTTTTTCGGTAAAATACGGAGACTGCACAAAATTCAGCAGTACTTCCAGCGATTCCTCAAAATGATCAGTACATGTGAATTCATAGCAGGTACGGTCAAAGGAAGTGAACGCATTTGCCGAAGCGCCGGTTTTGGCGAACAGCTCAAAAGCGTCCACACCGTCTTCACTTTCAAAGAGCTTGTGTTCAAGAAAATGCGCAACCCCTTCCGGCACAGTAATAAACTCTTCTTTATCGTTGGATCGGAAGGTGGTGTCAATAGAACCATAACGAGTTCCGAAAAGGGCATAAGCGGATGAAAAGCCTGGCATTGGGTAAAGCAATACTGTCAGCCCGCTGGAATGCTCCACTTTATAGTAGCTTTCTTTTAAACGTCCGTTGGTAATTTCCTGAATCATCGGCTCACTCCTCCCCTTCCAGAATATAAATGGTATCCATCGTTACGCGGTTTGCAGCCGCAATTACCTCTTCCCGCGTAATCCGGCAAAGGCGTTCCGCTTCTTGTTCAGGGGATATCTCCGAATGCAGGAACAGGTGGCTCAAATACCACATTTCCATAGAAGAAGCCGAATCATTTACCGTTTTAAGGGAATCCACAATCATTAACTTGGTTTCTTCAAGCTCTTCGTCAGAAAAAGCTCCTTTTTTTACTTCGTCGAGCTGACGCAAAATTTCTTCTTTTGCCTTTCCCACATTGTCAAACTCAACGCCACTGTTGACCAGCATAATTCCCTTATTGCGTTCCAACTGCGCTGAACAATAGTAGCAAAGGCTCAGCTTTTCACGCACATTTAAAAACAACTTGGAACGCGGCGTTCCACCATACAGCAAAGCCATCAACCGGGCATGTTCCATCTGCTCCGGTGTTTCTGCACCCGCACGGAACCCCATAACCAGTTTGGCCTGAGCCACTGCATAATGTTCTTCCACGGTATTCACGCTGCCGGCTTTCAATACCTTGATGGAATCAGCAGACTCAACTGGCGTACGCTCTAACCCGGCAAAATCCCGTTTAAGCTGTTCGACAATGCCGGATGCATCGCCACAGCCAACAAAATAAATTTCAATCCGCGCATGTTTCATTACTTTGCGGTAAGCAGAAATGACATCTTCAAGCGTGAGCTTTTTCACCGAATCCACATTGCCGTACTTATGGATGCCGTAAGGCTCATCCGCACACATATTGGCGATTGCACGCTGTACGGCATAACTTGTTTTTTCGTTGATTTCCGCTTCAATCGCATCGACGAGCGCCTGCTTTTCCAAATCAAACTGCGCTAGGTCAAAACCGTCCTGCAAAAAGGCCGGGTCCAGCACTAGGCGGCAAAGGATATCCGCCGCTTTTGCGGCAACCTCCTCTTTGTCCAAAGCAAACGAGTCATCGATTGCAGAAATCGCTACATTGAGAAGCTGAAAATCACCGACTTTAAGCACATCGGTAAAAAGTCCAGCGCCATACAACTGGCTGAGCTTTTGATTGAGCTCGGTATAGTCCATACATCCGCGGTACCCTTTCCGCATTAAGAAAGGGATCATGGCATTGGCCGAAGCGTTCTCCCGGTCAAGCGGTACAATAAGCTGAAAGGAAAGGCGGTTGGTTTTAAACCGCGCATCCTGTATGGATGTCAGGTTTATTCCCTCGCCGATTGCAATGCGTTTCACTGTCACTGACATAAGCTGTGACTACCTCCATATTCTTTGGCATTATCTGTTTGCTGTCCCGGAATCAGCACCCATTATCAGGCAGTTGTTCCATATGAACCGCAGTACCACTGCCGATGATAACAGCGCTGAAAATTCAACAGAAAGTTTCTGAAAGACATTATAACATATCCTTTTCAGTATTTCCAGAAAACGTCAAAATTATAAACGGCCTTCGACAGTTATAGCCGAAGACCGCTTCACTACATTATATAGTTTTAGAACGAAATGTCATGCGCAATCTGGTACAGGTTCGCTTCAAAAGGCTTTTTCATACGCAGTGCTTCCTGAATATCAAAATCAACCACCTGATTTTTCTGCATACCAACCACACGGTTGCCAATACCCTTTTCCAAGAGTTCAACCGCATAATAACCCATCTGGCTTGCCAGTACACGATCTCGTACCGTCGGAGAACCGCCGCGCTGTACGTGGCCGAGAACCGTTGCACGGGACTCAACACCGGTCAGGCGCTCAATCTCTTTGGCAAGCTCGTTGACGTTGCCAATTCCCTCTGCCACCAGAATGATAAAGTGATGTTTACCAATTTTCTGGGTTACTTTAATTTTTTCCACAATGGACTCAATGGTATACGGCATCTCCGGAACCAGAATGCAGGTTGCACCGCAGGCAATGCCGCAGTTAACCGCAATATAGCCGGCATGACGTCCCATGACCTCAACAACGCTGCAACGATAGTGGGATTCTGCCGTATCACGAATCTTATCCACCATTTCCATTGCGGTGTTCATTGCGGTATCGTAACCGATGGTGTACTCCGAGCACTGGATGTCATTATCAATAGTTCCCGGCAGGCCAACGCATTTAATGCCGCGCGCCGAAAGATCCGCCGCGCCGCGGAACGAACCATCCCCACCGATAACGACAATCCCCTCAATGCCGTTCTCTTCACAGGTTTTTTTGGCTTTCTGGAGGCCCTCCTCATAACGGAAATCGTCACAACGAGCTGTGTACAGCACGGTACCGCCGCGCTGTAGAATATCAGACACGCTACGCATGTCCATTTCAAAAATATCCCCGTTAATTAAACCGTTGTATCCACGGCGGATGCCAACCATACGAAACCCTTTTTTGATTCCGGCTCTGACAACAGCACGGATAGCCGCGTTCATGCCAGGAGCGTCACCACCGCTGGTCAATACGCCAATCGTTCTCTCCATAAGCCAATTCCTCCACAGTTTATTCAAGCCATTACGGCTGGTAATCTCCATACAAATAAGGAAACCAAATTTCCCTACCTTATATTTTACTCAAATAACAATGGGTGTCAACCGATTTTGCGAAACTTTTCACAAATCTACTTTTCTTTTATACTGACCGCAGCTTCTCCGAGCACCCCTCTTAAAAATCCAAGCAATTCCTCAGTTGGAGTTACGGCCAGTCTGCCCGGCGCATAGGTCAGCTTTCCGGTTTTGACAAAGTAAATTTTTACCACTGCTTTTCCCGGTGCGGCACGCAATTCATTGAGGACCGGAACAAGATTTGGGTCGGACGGATCCTGAAATTTTAAATACAGAACCTGCTCTTTTATAGGGTGCATTGCATCCGGGTTGCGCAGCACCTCATCGGTGACCTCGCGCACTTCACTGCAAAGAATCTTGCAGCCCTCATCTTCCTTGATGCTGATTTCCCCGTCTACCAGCAGGGTGCGTCCCACCGTGACGACCGGGGCATATTGGTCATACACCTTTGGAAATACAATCACCTCTATGGTTCCATTGGTTCCCTCAAGCTGCACAAAGGACATCATTTGATTGCTGGATTTTGTACGAATTGTTTTTACGTGCTGTACCATTCCAAGCACACGCACTTTGGTTTTATCCGGATAACGGGGCGGAATCTCCTCGGTCCCTTCGATTAAATCCAAAATTGAATGGCAGTGCTGGTGCTTGGCAAAGTCGTTGTAGGCGGTCAGCGGATGACCGCTTAGGTAAATGCCGGACATCTCCTTTTCCATTGCCAAAAGCTGCGAGAGCGGGTATTCCGACATCACAGGAATTTCAAAAACATCGGCTGTCTGCGCCGACTGTCCAAACAGGTTAAACTGTCCTTCAATGTTGTTGCGCCGATTGTTGTCCACAAAATCGATAAGTTTTTCATAGCAGGTGAGCATTGCCCTCCGGGTGCTCCCCAAATGATCGAACGCCCCGCATTTTATGAGACTTTCCACTGCGCGCTTGTTGAGCTCCCTTCCCTGCATCCGGTCACAAAAATCGTAAAGCGAACGGAATTTCCCGTGTTCTTCCCGCTCTTTTACAATGTTCTGAATGAGTCCGCGCCCAATGTTTTTAATGGCCAGCAGCCCAAAGCGAATATGCTCCCCGCTCACGGTAAACCGCAGATAACTTTCATTGATGTCCGGAGGAAGCAGCTTGATTCCCAGCCGGGTACATTCATCAAAGTACTCCAGAATTTTTCCAGAATCCATCAGCACACTGGTCAGGAGAGCCGCCATATATTCTTTGGGATAATGGCATTTTAAATAAGCGGTCTGATATGCCACAAAAGCGTATGCCGCCGCGTGAGATTTGTTAAAGGCATAGGATGCAAACGAGGACATTTCATCAAAAATAGAAATTGCCGTCTGTTCATCCACACCATTGGCAACCGCCCCGATGCACTCCGTCATTCCGTCCGGCGCCTTTTTGCCGTAAAGAAAATACTCGCGTTCCTTTTCCATAACGTCATGCTTCTTTTTGGCCATGGCACGGCGCACAAGGTCTGCCTGTCCATAGGAATATCCTGCCAGTACGCGACAGATCTGCATCACCTGCTCCTGGTAGACAATGCAGCCGTAGGTGACTTCCAGAATCGGCTTAAGCAACGGATGCTTGTACCGCACCCGCGACGGATCGTGCCGGTTTGCAATATAATCCGGAATGGACTTGGCCGGTCCCGGACGGTACAGTGAGGTCACCGCAATGATATCTTCAATGGATTCTGGCCGGAGCTGAATCAGCGTCTGCCGCATCCCGGCGGATTCCAGCTGAAACACGCCGCTGGTCAGCCCCTGTGAAAGCATCCGGTAAACATCCGGGTCGTCAATCGGAATATCTGCCGCTGAAAAATCCGGGTGCGTTTTCTGAATTTCTTTTTCACAGTCGCTGATGACGGTAAGGTTGCGCAGGCCGAGAAAGTCCATCTTCAGCAAGCCCAGTTCTTCCAATATCGTCATGGTGTACTGAGTGACAATGGATTCATCGTTTTTCTGCAATGGAACGTAGGTATCCGCCGGATCACGGGTAATCACCACACCGGCGGCGTGGGTTGAAGCGTGCCGTGGCATCCCTTCAAGCTGCATTGCCATTTCGACGAGATGGCGAACGCCTTCGTCGTTTTCACATTCCTGCCGCAGCTGACGGGACTCCTCCAAAGCACCCCGGATTGTCATATGCAGCACATTGGGGATCATCTTCGCTACACGGTCTACCGTCTGGTAGGAAACGCCGAGCGCCCGGCCCACATCGCGGATTGCAGCACGCGCCGCCATTGTTCCGAAGGTAATGATTTGCGCCACATGATCCTGCCCGTATTTGCGAATGACGTAATCAATGACTTCCTGCCGCCGTTCATAGCAGAAGTCGATATCAAAGTCCGGCATGCTCACTCGCTCCGGGTTGAGGAACCGTTCAAACAGGAGCTGGTAACGCATGGGATCAATGCCGGTAATGCCAATGCAGTAAGCGCAGAGGCTGCCGGCGCCGGAACCGCGCCCTGGCCCTACCGGAATCCCGCGGGACTTGGCAAAGTGGATAAAATCATAAACAATCAGGAAATAGTCCACATATCCCATTTGGGTGATGACGCCAATTTCATACTCCAACCGTTCCCGTATTTCATCGGTTACCCGGTCGCCATACCGCTCCGTCAGTCCCTTTTGGCAGAGGTTGATGAAAAATTCGGTGTTGTCCGAGCCGTCCGGCGTAGTGAACTGCGGCAGTTTGGTTACACCGAACTCAAAGTCAAACGCACATTGTTCCGCAATGCGGACGGTATTTTCCAGCGCTCCTTCATAAACGCCAAACAACTCGTCCATTTCATCGGCGGATTTGATATAGAATTCGTCGGTCGCAAATTCCAGCGACTTCTCGCTTCCCACCACCTGGTTAAGCTGAATGCTGGTGAGTACACTCTGCATCCGCGCATCCTCTTTGCGGATATAGTGCGCATCGTTGGTGGCAACCAGCGGGATATCAAGCTCTCTCGCCAGCTGAACCAACCCCGGCAATATGCGTTTTTGTTCCGCTATACCATGGTTCTGTAATTCAATATAATAATCCGGGCCGAACAGTTCTTTATAAAACCGGGCGGTTTCATACGCTTTTTCCAAATCGTTCGCCGTCAATGCACGCGGAATTTCCCCCGCAAGACAGGCGGAAAGCGCAATTAACCCTTCATGATGTTCCTTTAACAAGCTTCGGTCAATACGCGGCTTGTTGTAAAAGCCTTCGATGTAGCCGGCGGAAACCATGCGGATCAGATTCTGATAGCCCACGTCGTTCTTACACAGCAACACCAAATGGTACGGCTTTTGGTCATACTGCGCTTCTTTATCAAAACGGCTGCGCGGCGCAACGTACACCTCACAGCCGATGATTGGCTTAATCCCCTTTTCCTTACAGGCTTTATAAAATTCCACAACCCCATACATACAGCCATGATCGGTAATGGCAATGGCCGGTTGTCCGAGTTCCGCCACCCGGTCAACTAACTGATTGATACGGCAGGCGCCGTCGAGCAGGCTGTATTCGGTGTGCACATGCAAATGGACAAACTGCTTCATAGCTCACTCCCCGCCCTTTTTTCCCGTATTTCATCCGCAAGCGTCATTAGACGTTTCAGGCGATGATTCACCCCACTGCGACTAATCGGTTCAGCAAGCGACTGGCAAAGCTCTCGCAGCGACATGTCCGGATTTTCCAGCCGCAGCCCGGCAACTTCACGCAGATCCGCCGGCAGTTCGTCCAACCCAAGGGTCTGTTCAATCAGACGAATGGCTTCAACCTGCCCGGCAGCGGCATTAATTGTTTTCTCAATGTTTGCCGTTTCACAGTTGGTCACGCGGTTGACCTTATTGCGGACGTCTTTATATATTTTAACATTCATCAGTTCCAGCGAGTTGTTTACCGCTCCCATATAGGTAAGCAGGTCCTCAATCGGCTCGCTTTCCTTTAAGTACAGCAGGCTTGTTCCTTTACGGTTTGCAGCCTTAATGGGAATTCCATGTCCTTTCAAAAGCTCCGCCAGCCCTTCAGCCAACGACGAAGACGGCACCGAAAATTCCAAATGGTATTCTTTGTTGGGATCGGTTACACTGCCACAGACCAAAAAAACACCGCGCACAAACGCCTGTACACAGCAATCCCGTTTAAACAAACGGCTGTTAAGCGCCGGTGGTGCCTCCGGATCGATGCCGAACGTCTGGTACAATCCCTGGATATCCTGCTCGTGCTCGACGGTCACCGAGTAACTGCGCCGCTTTTTCTGCGACACATAATCGTTGATGAACACCGTTACAATCGATCCCGTTAGTTCGGTGAGCAAATCCACATAACAATCCACCACATGTTTATTTTCCGTATGCATTAAAATACGATGTTCATGGCTTACCCGGCTAAACAAAAACATCCCGTACAGCATAGCACGTTTACAATTTTGACAGGAAAGAGACGCCTGCGCCAGTTCCTTTTTAACATCCCCAGAAAACGACATGTCCCTCTCCCCTTTCTGCATTTAAAAGTACCAGTTCATTCCAACAAATTTTAACAGCTTTTACAAATTGATTCCGCCATCATGCCACAATGCATTCAAAAGACCTAACAAATTAACTTATAAAATCAATTAATTCAGCGAGCAAAACTTCAAAGCAATTTACCGCTTTTTCCATGCTTTAGAACCACCAGCTAAATTGACTTTGACATTGCACTTGCATTATTTAGTAATATCCCGGTGGTTGACTGTCGTTCTCAGCCCCATGCTGCTCAAATGTTTATAGATATTCTCCGCAAAGGTCACCGACCGGTGTTTGCCGCCAGTACAACCAACCGCGATAACCAAATGGCTTTTCCCCTCATCCCGGTACATGGGGAGCAGAAAATCCACCAGATCCGTGAGTTTTGCAAGCAGTTCAACCGATTTTTCAGACTGCATTACATAATCACGCACATCTTTGTCCAAACCGGTTTTCAACTTCAGCTCGTCAATGTAAAAAGGATTCGGCAGGCAACGTACGTCAAAAACCAAATCCGCTTCCGCCGGAACGCCATATTTAAAGCCGAACGACATGCAGTCAATAAGCATTCCTTCGGTATTGCTGGTTGAGAAAATCCCCATAATTTTCTGTTTGAGCTGCTGCGCTGTCAACAGCGAAGTGTCTACCACATAATCGGCGCGCTCCCGGACCGGCATTAAAATTTTACGTTCCGCTTTAATGGCAAGCTCCACCGAACCGTTAAACATATCGGTAAGCGGGTGCCTGCGTCTTGTCTCCTTATAACGGTTAATCAGCACCGTATCCGAGGCATCAAGGAACAGGATTTTATACTTGACTTCTTTGCTTTTCATATAATCCAGTTCCTGAAAAAAATCCTCAAAGAAATCGCCGCCGCGGATATCGGTTACAATCGCCACACGGTTTACCTTGCCGCCGGATTGATAGCACAAATCCGCAAACTTCGGAATAAGCGAAGGCGGCATATTATCCACACAGTAAAAGCCAATGTCCTCCAAGGCGTCGATCGCACGAGATTTTCCGGCACCAGACAACCCGGTAGTGATGACAAAATCCATATATTCCTCACATTTCACATACCCGTCAGGGAATGATTTTCACTTCAGGCTCCAAAACAAAGCCTGTTTTTTCCTTCACAACACCAGTGACCCGGCAAATCAGTTCCAGCACATCGGCACAGCTTGCGCCGCCTGCGTTGATAACGAAGCCCGCGTGTTTTTCGCTCACCCTCGCACCGCCAACCGAAAAGCCTTTCAGGCCGCACTGGTCAATCAGCGCCGACGCATATGCTCCTTCCGGCCGCTTAAAGGTACTCCCCGCACTTGGGTATTCAAGCGGCTGCTTCGCTCTACGCCGCCCCATAAAATCCTCCATTTTATTCCGGATCTCTCCGCGATTACCAGGCGTCAACCGAAAGTGAACCCGGGTAATGCAGTAGGGTTTCTCTGAATAAATGCTGTGCCGGTAAGAAAATTGCAGCTCGTTCGCTGTAAAGCGGTTTTGCTTTCCGGATTCATCGACGTGTTCACAGGAAAGAATAACGTTCTTTACCTCCCCGCCATAGGCGCCGGCATTCATATAAGCTGCACCGCCAACCGAACCTGGGATACCGTAGGCAAATTCCAGCCCGGAAAGTTCATGCTCCTGCGCGAAGACACAAGCCTTCGCCAAACTCGCACCCGCCTCACAACATACAACGCCATTTCCTTCCAGCGTAATGTTGGAGAAAAGATTTCCAAGGTGCAAAACGCAACCTGGTATTCCAGCGTCGGAAACCAAAAGGTTGGAGCCGTTGCCCACAAGGGTGAGCGGAATACCATGCTCCCTGCAAAAAGCAATTACTCCGGAAACCTGCTCGACCGATGATGGCTCCACCAAGCGCTCACAGGCTCCGCCGATTTTAAACGTCGTGTAATCCCGCATGGGTACATCCTTTCGGATTTCACACCCCAACGCCTGCACATATTCATCCAGCAGCTTGATTGCCTCCATCGGTACCTCCGTCAATCGAATAATTTGATGCCCCGCTTTTCATAAACATATTCGCCAAAGCGTTCCGCATCCGCGTTCAAAATCAGCCGTTCCGGAAACCCAATTTCCTCGAGCATCTTCAGAGACTTCGGGTAAGTCCCCAGCGACGTTTTATAATGCGCATCACTATTGACTACAATGCGCACTTCATACTTTTTACAAAGGCGGGCGATTTCCGCACAGTTTTTGGCCGCACCCCGGCGCACCCGTTGGGACGCCTCGTTGATTTCAACTAGCTTGCCATATTCTTTGAAGATTTTTACAGCGGGTTCATAATCATAGCGGAATTCCTCGGTTCCGCTGTGTGCAATAACGTCAACATATGGATTTTTCGCTACGTTGAGATATGCACGGGTATGCTCTTCCACCGTCCCCGGCTTACAGCTCTGCATATGAAACGAAGCGTTAATCCAATCCAAGCGAGAATAACAGGTGTTGTCCAAATCAAGGTTTCCCTCATAATCAACAATATTTGCCTCCGCACCGCGTAAAACAACAACACCCGAAATGGTACGCGGCAATACGACCAAATTGTAAAAATGCCATAGGTGCGGAGCATCCGGCATTGCCGGCGCATGGTCGGTAATTGCAAGCGCTTTCATACCTATGGAAGCGGCGTAAGCAGCGTTTTCATCCACCGTGTTGTATGCATGGGAGGAGGCAATGGTGTGACAATGGGTATCCGCTATAATTTGAACCATCCTGTTTTCCTTTCCTGTTTATAAATATGGTACCTGTTCAATCAATAGAAGTCCCAATTTTTGGTGGATACATTGGGTTCGGAACCTTCCATTCCAAGGCGCTGCAACAACTCCTGCGCCGCATTATAGCCCATTTTTTTCTGACGGTTATTCATTGCAGCCACCTCAAGGATGATAGCCAGGTTGCGGCCCGGTTTCACCGGAATGGTAATGGCCGGTATATCAATACCAAGAATGTTAAGGTATTCGTTGTCCATTCCCATACGATCATAAGTTTTGGTCGGATCCCAAATTTCAAGCTGGACAATCAGGTCCACCTTCTCGGTTATTTTAACCGCGCCCATACCAAATAAACGACGGGCGTTGATAATGCCGACCCCACGCATCTCCAAAAAGTGACGGATGTTTTCCGGCGAGGTACCGACCAGCGTACGGTTAGATACCTTGCGAATTTCCACCGCGTCATCCGCAATCAGACGGTGGCCACGCTTGACCAGCTCCACCGCTGTCTCGCTTTTACCAACGCCGCTTTCACCGAGCAGCAGCATACCTTCGCCATAAACTTCAACCAGCACCCCATGCCGCGTAATGCGGGGGGCCAGCTCTACGTTGAGAATGGAAATAAGGCTGGACATAAAACTGGAGGTTGAATCGGTTGTACGCAGCAGCGGTACCCGGTATTCTTTGGCCGCTTCCACCATTTCCGGAAAAACGGGAAGACTTCTTGTTACCACCAACGCAGGAATTTTTTTGGAAAAGAGTGAGAAAATCCGTTCTTTCCGCATGGGCGGATCAAGCGATTCTAAATAGGCAAACTCCATTTTGCCGGTAATCTGTACGCGCGAAGGCTCAAAATACTCCACAAAACCAGAGAGATGCAAGCCAGGGCGGTTAACGTCCGCAGAAGTGATGAGCAGCTTGGATTCATCTTCCGGCAGATAGATGGGCTCAAGCCCTAATTCTTTGATGAGTTTCTGTAAGGTAACGGAATAAGTAGCCATTGAAACCTCCACCCTGTCAAAGCAGGTTCAGTGTTGTTAAAATGATATTTCTATTATACACGAAACCCCAAACCCATTCAACCGTCGCACTTCTAATTTCTCAATTTTACCGTTCGAAATTTCACGAACAATCCGCCTTTTACTTTTTGCGGCAAAGATGTTATAATAAAAACAACGAATTTGCTTATCCTCTTTTGTGTTGCCCAGAAAACTGCCGGATTTGGGCAAAACTTTTCTTTTCGCAACTGCATTCTGTTATTTTACAGCACATCGCTTCACCGGCATTTGAACAATCAATAAAAATACAAAACAGTGGAGGGTCAAAATGAAGGTTGCTTTATTCACGGAAACCTATCTGCCATATATCAACGGGGTTGTCACACATGTCAAAGTTTTAAAGGAAGGGCTTGAAAAGCTGGGGCACGAAGTGTTGGTTGTCACAGCCGATACCAATGCGAAACGTCATTATATCCGCGACGGTATTCTGCACTGCCCGGCCAAAAGCTTTAAACGTTTTTACGATTACGGGCTTGCCACCCCTGTCAGTTCTACCCGTCTGAAACTCATTAAACGGTTCGATCCGGATATCATCCACATTCACAACGAGTTCGGTATTGGTTTTTCCGGCGCGATGATTGCCAAACGCCTTAAAGTGCCGCTTGTCTATACCCTTCATACCATGTATGATGATTATCTTTACTACATTGCACCACGGCCATTCATTCCGTTTGTGAAAAAGACAAGCCGCAAATACGCCCGCTTTCTTGCCAATAACGCTTCTGCTCTTACCGGACCTTCCAAGAAAGTGGAGGAGTATTTCCGCAGCTGCGGTATTGACAAAGACGTCAATGTCATTCCCAATCCGGTTGAACTGGATATTTTCCAACCGCACAATATCGACGAAGCGAAAAAGGAAGCTTTCCGCCATAAATACCAAATTGAGGACGACACCATGCTGGTCTGCTTTTGCGGCCGCTTAGGGCGTGAAAAAAGCGTTGATGTTTTATTGCGCTACTGGGCCAAAAAGGTCAAGCGCGAGGATAACATGAAGCTGTTTATCATTGGAGGCGGCCCTTCGGAACAGGAGCTCCGTGAGCTCTCCAAAGAGCTTGGCATTGAAGATATGGTTGTCTTCACCGGCAAGGTGGAGCATGACGAACTCCCGCCTTACTATGCCGCCTGTGACCTTTACATTACCGCCTCCCTGTCGGATACAAACTCCATTTCCATGCTTGAGGCAATGGCAACCGGCCTGCCGGTTTTGCATCGCCATGATCCGCTCAACGAAGGGCAGGTTCGCAATGGCGTTAACGGTTATATCTATCACGATGCGGACGAAATGTACAACTATCTACTTCTGTTCCGGGATCAATCCCCTGAAGAAAAAGAACGCTTCCGCCAGAGTGTGCGTGAATCGGTCGACCAGGCTGGATGTGAAAACCTTGCCAATTACCTGATTACCGTCTACTCCAAAGCTTATCAGCGTGCTTATGATGAAGACGATTCAGCCAAAAAATAATAGGTTATAAACCAAGAAAGGCCCTGCTTTTATAGCAGGGCCTTGTTTATTCAATACGGTTATGGATCTCCAGTTTCAGTTCCACCTGCGGCAGTGCCTCTTTCCAGTGTTCGTCAAGCCAATCTCCCAACGCGGGGTAAGCCGAACGCAGCCGATCTCCGTAACCAAATATATCGGCATGATAGTTAAGAACAGCTTGTTCCCAGGCCTGACGGCATTCCTGCTCGATGATCTGCGAGACCTGGTTGTCCAGCTTTTGGTATTCCTCCATATTTACAGAATCCAGATCAACATACTTGTATTCCCATAAATTGACAACGTTATTGATCCGAACTTCAAAGCGAATCCCGCTATCTTCCTCATAAACCGGCTTTACAATGGTTTCACTGGAAAGAACGTCCATTGACAAAGGAGTTCCATCCTTCATTACCGTGTTGATTCCGGTGGACGAAACCTGATCGGTCAGCCACAGCATTCCTCTTGTTGCCGCAAGATCCAAGCTGCCTACCGCCTGCTTATTTTGAATAATTTCAACACCTTTATACGCCATTTTACGGTTCGGTGCTCCGGTTTCGGCCTGTTCCGATCCACCTGTTCCCGGTTCCTCCTGTTGATCGATTTCCTCGGTTGTAATTAACGGAAGAGCGGCCGCCAGATAGTTGCTGTAATAATAGTTGGCGAATTGATAGTACTGCACCTGAGGAATCAGGCTGCTGCTAAAATATACGTCGTTCAGCCGTTCCAGAAATTCTCCGGGCAGCACACCGCGGTCAACTTTGTCGCTGATTACATCTGCAGCACGGCCGTCGGCAATATAAATTTGGGTATCCACCCGCAGATCAATATCGTGATTGATAAATTCCATGATATTGTCCATTTTCTCTTCTGCCAGCTCACGCCCCAAAATTAAAAAACTGCTTTGCGCGTAAAACGGTACCTTTCCGTTTGGGAAAGAGGCATTGGAAATGGCCGCATTAACGGTAATCCCTTCCCCCGTTGTTATGCGTGAGTTGGTCTGGGTGATATCAATAAGCTGATCGCCACTGCCCTTGGATTCAAAAAACTCAAGGGTCGCTTTGAATTTACCGCCCTGGTAATCCATTCCAATCACCTGTATAATAGCGCGTCGATCCACAGCGTTGGATTCAACACATCCTGTCAGCATCCCTGAAAGGATAAAAAGCGTTACCGCTATACAGAAAAGTTTAAGCTTGGTCATGCTTGTTCCTCCGCTTTCGGATGATACTCAGGAGCAGCATTGCCAGTGGCAAGATAAAGGTCAGCAACAGCACCGGTATAACATTGCGTACAGCCTCGCCAAGAATTAAACGGTAAGTGCTGCTTCCGAGACAAAGGATCGCTGCTAATATAAGGACAGAAACAATCCAGAACAGCGGCCGCCTCTTGTTGATTGGGAAAAGTCCTTCCAAATTGCGTACCCCCACATATAAAAAGGCCGCGGATTTGACCGCTGCAATCATCAGCCAAAGGTAGAGCTGGGTAACATCAAGCCTTCGGAACCCGAATAAGTCGATGCTTGCGAACATGGTATAAAACGGAAAGGCAACCCGCTCTTGAAAGGTTCCCAAAACCGCGCTGGACAGAAGCATTGTAAATATTGCAGCCGCAGCACTGGAGCCAATAAATCCCAACGCTGTTTTTACAACCCCGGTTTTCAGATGATTCGCCAACAGGATGAGCAGCACCACTTCCGTGTTGTTTGAAAGGTAAAGACGTGTCCCCATCCACACCTCATTCCAAAAATCACTTGCAAGCGGTTCCAGGTTATAAATATTCATGTGGCTTACTCCGCCAATTCCGGCAACTAAGAGGGACAACAAAAGCAGGACCAGCATAATAAAGCCGACCCTTACAATCGTTTGAAGCCCATGCCGCGCCATATAAACCGTAATTACAAATATTACTGTAATGTAAAAAATAACATCATAATCCCTGGCAAAAGAATCCATGAAATAGGCAATTTCACACATAGTAGACGCCGCGGCAGCAAGGCAAAAGACCGCATAAAGCACGGTAACTGCATAGCCGGTTTTTCCGGCGGAACGCAACGCCGTATTCATAAGCTCCTCATTTTGACTACGGCGGTTTAACAATAAAAACGGCATCAATATAGCCGCCTGTACCAACAAGCCTATCACCGCTCCGACAATGTAACCCATCGGCGTAAGCGCCTCCTGAGTCAAGGGAGAATACATCATCGAGCTGAGAACCCTGCCAATAAATAAAATACCAAACAACTGGTATGGCGCTATTACAACTTTATTCATTCCGATTTCGACCGCCGTCCCGCCCTGCGATGTGCACACCATCCAGGTCTTGAATTTTTGTTGGATGCTCCTGCTGCTTTTTCCAGCTTGCCCGGTAAATGACGTCACGCAGTGATGCGCGTAAGCTGAAGGGGCTGATAGTGGACAAAAATGGCACGCCAAAATTGCTGATGGAAGTAATATTTACCAATACAAAAATGGTGCCGACCGCCATGCCGAGCAGCCCAAAGCTGCCACCCAACAGGATAAACATCAACCGCAGAAACGCGCAAGGCTCATAAATAGACGGCAGAACATAGGAACTAATTGCCGTCAGCGCAACCATCATAATCATCGGCGCGCTGATAAGCCCCGCCGAAACGGCCGCCTGCCCCACAACCAGCGACCCGACAATGCTCACTGCATGCCCCACCGACTGCGGCATGCGCAGGCCTGCCTCCCGCATAATCTCATAAATACAATTGATGATAATAGCCTCCATTGTTATGGAAAACGGCATAATGGACTGATTGGCCGCTATATTGTATAACAGAGAACGCGGTATAATTTCCGGGTTAAAATTAACAAACGAAATATAAAGCCCCGGCAGAAACACCGTAATGAAAAATGCTAAAAATTTTACAATCCGGACAAAGGTTGCAAAATAAGGTTTGTTGCAGTAGTCATCTACGCTGTGAAAATTTTCAATAAAGAGCGACGGAACAATCAAAGCAAATGGGGTGCCGTCTATGATAATAGCCACTCTTCCCTCAGCTATTTTGGAACAAAGGGTGTCCGGCCGCTCGGTCGTCCGAACCGTTGTAAAAATGGATTTTTGGTTGCTCTCCAAAAAAGAACGTAGATAAGAAGCCTCCAAAATGACATCCAATTTAATTTTGGCAAGCCTGCCTTTAATATCCGTGACCAGTCTGGGATCAACCGTATCGGTCAAATAAGCGAGAAAAACATTGGTATTGCTCTTTTTTCCGATCCGCATCTGTTCAAATTTAAGGGCGGATGTTTTCATCCGGCGGCGTACCATGGTCACGTTCACAGCCGCAACTTCGGTAAAAGCCTCCTGTGAACCGCTTTGATTCACCTCGCTGGAAGGTTCTGAAACCCCCCGGTATTTATACCCTTGAAGGCCAAGCGCAACCCCCTCGGCAATGCCGTCTACAAGCACCACCAAAAAACCGGACATAATAAAGGTAAATACCATATCCGTTTCCATAATATCGTTTAATTCCATTGCCAACATGGTTTTTTCATGAAGGAAGCGGAAAACATCCTGCGGCGTCACCGCTTCTTCCGGCGTCAGTTGGGTCAAGGGGCCAACGACCAGCTCATAAGCGTTCAAGTCATTGATCATGGCAGAGCAGGAAATGAGCGCAACCGTTTGGTTTTGAACATGGAACTGCCTTATTAAAATGTCAGACGAATTTTCGCACATGCTGCGAATTGTAACAAGATTATCTTTTAAATTCGCAGACAATGTTTTTACTTTCAAATTCATCCCTCTTTTCATCAGGTTCTATCACCATTATTGCCCGTTTCCATTTTCAAATACAAGACGCATAAAAAAATCACCGTGACCTATACTAAATCACGGTGATAAAATGTTTGTAGTTATGTTTCGCGCAATCCTGCTCTATATCCTGATCATCCTCTCCATGCGCCTTATGGGCAAACGACAGCTTGGCGAACTCCAGCCGTCCGAGTTGGTGACAACCATCCTTGTTTCCAACATTGCATCCATTCCCATTGAGGATCCCAGCCTGCCCATGGCACTCAGCGCCATTCCCATTTTAACGCTGGTGGTATTTGAAGTGCTCATGTCCACCCTCACCCTGAAAAGCAAACGGTTCCGCAAAATTATGACCGGCAGCCCAATGGTGATCATTGAAAACGGAGTAATTGACCAGCGCAAAATGAAAAAGCTGCGCCTGAACATCGACGATCTTATGGAAGAGCTGCGCACCAATAACATTTTCAATATTGAAGATGTCCACTATGCCATTGTGGAGACAACCGGTAAAATCAGTGTCATGCTGAAATACAAAGCCCAGACTGTTACACCGGAAATGCTTCAGCTTAAGGGCAGCGATCCGCTCATTCCAAGTGTCGTCATCAGCGACGGAATTGTTCTGGAACACGCCCTTCAGTCCTGCAGCCTCGGAAGAAGCTGGCTGGAGCAGACGGTCAAAGAAAATTGTATTCGCATCAGCGATGTTTTCCTTATGACCGCAGACGCCAACGCCAACTACTATATTGTGCCAAAGCAAACTATGGAGAAGCAAAACAATGGGTAGAAAAATTACGGTCATTTTTATCGGCCTGCTCATCCTCGGTTCCAGTTTAATGAGTATCAGCTATACCTATGGGGTAAAAGAAACACTGACCGCTATGCTCTTAGAAGCACAACAGTCAGTGGAAAACAACAATATGCAAAAAGCACAGGAATTATCCGAAGAAATTGACGATTACTGGCAGGAACAGGAACCAAAACTGATTATCTACATCAACCATCAAGAAATTGACCAACTAACCGATGTGATCTCCCAGCTTCCATCCCTGATTAAATACCAAAACCTCTCGGTTTACAGCTCCCAGGTGGATCAAGCGATCAGTTCAATGGAACATATTTGGACAACCCAGCTCCCCCTGCTGCAAAATATTCTTTAAGCCTTTCCCTGCAGATTTTTCAGTTCGCTCAGAAAAGAATCGATATCTTTAAAATCGCGGTATACGGAAGCAAACCGCACGTAGGCAACCAAATCGATATCCTTGAGCTTTTGGAGCGTCAGCTCACCAATTTCCTGCGAGCTGACCTCTTTCACAAAGGAATTGTTCAGGGTGTATTCAATTTGATCGACAAGATTCTCCAACGTTTCCAATGAGACCGGGCGTTTTTCACAAGCGCGCAGTAAGCCATTTAACAGCTTTTCCTTGTTAAACGCCTGCCGCGAATCGTCCCGCTTAATAACCATCAGCGGCATGGTTTCAATGACTTCATAGGTTGTAAAACGCGTACCACAGGAAAGGCATTCGCGACGTCTGCGAATTCTTTCGCCGTCGTCCGACGGCCTGGAATCAATGACTTTGCTTTCCGTATAGCCACAAGAAGGGCACTTCATAGCACGTCTCCATTTCAAAGGGATTTTTTACCCCTGTGGCCGAATTCTACGCCAACAAAGGGTATAATTTACAACCATATTATAGCACAGCTCCCAAAAATTACAAGCCGTAAACCCAATCGTAAACAACAAATTCAAAGTGGCAGGGCTCTACCCTTTCTTTGTTCAAAATCTGAAGCAATTCTTCTACCTTGCTGCGCTGTTCCAGAATATGATAAAAAGCCTGCACCTCTTTACCGTCTACAAACATTGCTATGCCATAAGTCGTTACAAGTTCAAAACCATTGTCAATTTCTTTTGAATACATCGCCTCCAGAAGTTGGTATCGTGCAAGTATGTTTTGTGTACCTGCAGTCTCTTCCATATAAATTCACCGTCAATTCCTATAATTTTCTTACCGGTGTTATTTTACTATAACCAATTGTGAAAAGAAAGGACAATATATCGACCGTCTTCGACATGATTCGATATTTTATTTATATTTGGTTGGATATTTTTACCATTTGGTTTAAAATATTAATTGTTTTAAATCAGAATCGTCAATAACCACAAATATCAAAAAGAAAATTCAGCGATTGCACCAATTCTATAGGCAATTTATAATTATTACGGTAAACTTCTACCACCATTGTAGGAATATTTCCAATTTCATGTAGATAGCGAATACAACCCGCAAAATCGAAACTGCCGCATCCAGGGAGCAGACAATCCTTTTCCTGAAGATGATCGTTTAAATGAAGGTGCACCGTTTGGTCCCCCATCACGCGCAGAACCTCCATGGGATCGTACCCAGAACGAACCGCCTGCTTGATGTCAAACACAAATGCAACTTCCTTTCCGAGCAGGTGTTTCAGATCTTTCAGGAAATCCAAATCACCGGATTTGCAACGCACAATGTTTTCCTGTCCCACTATCACACCATACTCTTTGCCACACTGATAGAGCTTTTGATAACGTTCTGCATAAAGCGCTACACTGCGCTCACTGACCCGGCTATCCCCATGAAAAACAAATACTTTTGCCCCTAAAAACTGCATTGCTTCAAAAAACCGTTTATAAAGGTCCAACATATCGTCGATTCTGCGCTCATACTCTGAAAACAGCATCAACGGTTCCAAGCCGGAGGTAAAAGGATGCACCGAACAAACCGTCATGCCATAGAATTCTACCTTTTTTTTCAGTTCCCGCACATACTCTTTTGAAAGCTCGGAAAAGGTATTGAAGAAAATTTCCAGCTTTGAAACGCCCAGTTTTCCATAACACTCGATCACCTGTTCCAGAATTTCCGGGTACATACAGGCGGTTGAAAGACCAAATTCCATATTCCACCTCACAATTTGAAAAATCAAAAGCCGCTTCAAAACGAAGCGGCTTTTCACATCACTTTTTCTTGGATTTCCCAACATAACTGTGTTTTTTCGCCTTATGCTCCTGCCAGACCACCCAAAGGGAGCTGGAAATGCACAAAGAGGAGTATACGCCGGATACCATACCAACGATTAACGGAAATGCAAAAGTCAAAATTGAGTCGACGTTGAAAATCAGCGCCATAATACATGCCGCCAGCAACGCAAGAATGGTTGCCACCGTCGTATTAATTGAACGGGTCAAAGACTGGTTTACACTTGTGTTCACCAGCTCTGCTACCGTAACCTTCCCCATCAACCGTTTGTTTTCACGAACACGGTCATATACAACAATCGTCGCATTAATAGAGTAACCAAGAATGGTCAGCACCGCTGCAATAAAGTTATTGTTCAGCGGAATTCCACAGATGACAAAAACCGCATAAATAACCACGGCATCATGCAACAGCGCAATTACCGCCATAACACCGGCAGACCAGCCGCCGATTTTGCGGAACCGGAACGCAATGTAAACAATCATCAGAACCATTGCGACCGCCACAGCCAACAAAGACTTCATCAGGAATTCCTGACCGATTACTGGGTCAACATTATTGATCTGTTCCTGCTTAATCTCATTGGATGGAAACGCCTGTTCAAGGCTTGTATTCATCGCTGACAATTCTTCTGTTGTCAAACTGACCGCCTTGGTCACAGAAACAACAATATTGTCCTTCCCACTGGCGATATCCTGCGATTGCTGGATATCGACATCCATGCCAAGCGCCTCTTCTACAACAGATTCGGCCGTATCCAAATCAATCTCGCCGGTATAGGAGTAGGTTGCCATTGAACCGCCGGTAAACTCGATATCCATTTTCACGCCCAAAATCAAAGAGGCGGCAATTGTAACAACCAAAATTGCGATTGAAATGATAAAGTATACTTTACGTTTTCCAATGATGTCATATGTCTTATTAAACGCCTTCAACTTTATCACCTCCATAATACTGCGGCTTCCGGAAGAACTTGAAGCGTGAAATTGATTTCAGCATCAGTTTGGAGCAGGTTACGCCAAATATAAAGTTGAAGATAACACCGACCAAAAGCGTATAGCCAAATGAATAAATCGTACCAGCCGCAACCGGACCGAACATAAAGAAGATTGGAGAAAGCAAGGTTGAGAAGAAGGAAGACGGTGGCCCAAAGGCACCCATCAGAACAACCGCAACAATGACCATTGTAATATTACTGTCAAAAATTGCAGTAAACGCCCTTGAATAGCCTGCATTGAGCGAACCGTCAATCGACTTGCCGCCCCGAATTTCTTCCTTAATACGCTCCGCCGAAATAACGTTCGCATCAACACCCATACCAAGCGAAAGGATAATACCCGCAATACCAGGCAGTGTCAGGGTAAAGCTTGAGAAGAACGGGAAGAAACCAGACACCGCCGCAATGGAGCCCGCCATCTGGCCAGCCAGTGCAATTACCGCAATGATGCCCGGCAAACGGTAGATAACAATCATAAAAATGGAAACCAGAATAAATGCAATAATACCCGCAATAATCATCGCATTCAGCGCGCCCATACCAAGCGTCGGGCTGATGGTACTAAAGTTCGCCGTCTCCAACTCAAACGGCAAGGCGCCAGCTTCAATCTTATTGGCAAGCGACTGCGCAGTTTCCGCAGTAAATCCGCCCGAAATAACCGCCTGACCGCCCGTCAATGCCTCTTTTACCTGGGCATTGGAGATCATGGTGTCATCCATCCAAATGGATATGTATCCCTTCGGGCTTTCTGCCGCAAGCTTTGTAGTGGCATCTGCAAATTTCTGTACGCCGGATTCATTAAGCTCCAGCTGAACAACCGGCTCATTTTTATTGTTGCTGGTGTCAATGGCTGCTTTGGCAGACTTTACATCGCTACCGGTCAGAATAATATTTTCTTCGGTTACACCAGTCGGCAGCCCCTGCTCGTTTGTCTCATAACCTTCGCGGAAGGTCAGCAAAGCGGTCTCGCCCAGCTCTTTCACCGCAGTTTCCGGGTCAAAGTTTTCTTCGTCGGATTTCCACGGAAAACGCACAATAATACGTTTGTTGTTGGTATCTGCGTAGATTTCATAATCCGTAATGTTGTTGGAAATCATACGCTGTTCAATAACGGCCTGTGCAGCCGCAAGCTGGTCGTTTGTGACATCGGTCACGTCTGCCGGTGGCGTGAAAGTAACGTCCACACCGCCTCTGATGTCAATACCCAGCCGGATATCCTCCGCGCCTTTTACAATTACCGTTTTGATGTCGCCATAAGTTGTGCTAATGCCTGTAAACGCAAGAACAGTAAACAGCACTGTCAAAATGGTAATGATAAAAAACACTGGTTTCGGCGTTCGTTTCATAGGATGACTCCTCCAATGTTTTTTGTGTAATGGCCTTTTGCCTTGCACATATCACGCATAATTATACAATATATCAAAACGCAAGTCAATATTAAACCGTAAGTTCAGCACTTTCGCCCAAAACAGACCTGTTTTTGTCCAGAACCGGCTGAATGCAGCCCGCAATGTATTCCTCCACCTGTTCCACCGAACGCCCAATAAAATTCTCCGGTTTCAGGATGGCGTCCACCTCTTCACGGGTCAGCATAAAGGACGGATCGGCGCAAATACGCTCAATGAGGTCGTTCTCTTTGCCCTCCTCCTTCACGACTTTTGCAGCCGCAATGGAGTGGGTGCGCAGGCGCTCATGCAGTTCCTGCCGGTCGCCGCCTTTTTTCACCGCAGACATCATAATATTTTCGGTCGCCATAAAGGGGAGTTCTTTCATGACACGCTGTTCAACTACTTTCGGGTAAACCACAAGCCCATCGGTCACGTTCAACATAATATTGAGAATGGAGTCGATCGCCAGGAAGCCCTCTGCCACTGAAATACGCTTATTGGCACTGTCATCCAGAGTACGCTCAAACCACTGGGTTGCAGAGGTAAACGCCGGGTTGAGGGTATCAATAATCACATAACGCGCCAAAGCCGTAATGCGCTCACTGCGCATGGGGTTGCGCTTATACGGCATCGCAGACGAACCAATTTGATGCGCCTCGAACGGTTCTTCCATTTCCTTGAAGTTTTGCAGCAGACGCAGGTCGGTTGCAAACTTACTCGCAGACTGTGCAATACCGCCCAAGGTCGAAAGCACTTGTGCGTCCACCTTACGGGAATAAGTCTGACCGGAAACCGGAACCACCCCGTCAAACCCCATATCGGCAGCAATCATAGCTTCAACCGCCTTAATTTTTTCGCTATCGCCTTCAAACAATTCCACAAAGCTCGCCTGTGTACCAGTCGTTCCTTTGGAACCCAACAATTTTAAGGTGGAAATACGGTACTCCAGTTCCTCGTAATCCATAAGCAGCTCATTGAGCCAAAGGGTTGCGCGCTTTCCTACCGTCGTAAGCTGCGCCGGCTGCAAATGAGTATAGGCGAGCGCCGGCATAGAACGGTACTTCATAGCAAACGAAGCCAGATTGTTCATGACATTGACGAGCTTCCGCTGAACAACCTTCAAGGCTTCCCGCATGATGATAACATCGGTGTTATCCCCAACGTAGCAGGAGGTTGCCCCCAAATGGATAATGCCCTTTGCGTCAGGGCACTGCACACCGTAAGCGTAGACGTGAGCCATAACATCGTGGCGCACCTCTTTTTCACGGGCCGCAGCTACATCAAAATTAATGTCCTCCGCATGCTCTTCCAACTGCCGAATCTGGGCATCGGTAATCGGCAGGCCGCACTTTTGTTCTGCTTTTGCCAGCGAGATCCAGAGTTTACGCCAGGTTTTAAATTTAAAATCAGAAGAAAACAGCTCCTGCATTTCAGGGCTTGCATACCGTGTGCCAAATGGGCTTTCATATACCTTGCTCATGAACATCCTCCTAATCAGCTTCATAATAGACTTTAAAATTATAACATAACTCCACCGGTTCCACAAGTACAAACAGCGCTGTATTTCCGCTTCTTTCCAGCAAAATTACGCGAACTCTTCCGCTTTGACAAAGCGCCGAATCCCAAGTAAAATAGAACTATTCAGAAAGGGGTATGGTCATGAAAATTATCCATACGGCGGATTGGCACATTGGCAGGAGCATTGGCGAGCACAGTATGCTGGAGGATCAGCGCGCCTACCTGAAACAGCTTGCCACCCTGCTGCGCAACGAACAGGCGGACGCCTTGGTTATTGCAGGCGATTTATATGATCGCAGCGTCCCTCCCGCCGATGCGGTCCAGCTGGTTGATGAAACCTTTTCTGAAATTGTTACTGGGCTGGGCATTCCCATTCTCGCCATTGCAGGCAACCATGACAGCCGCCGGCGCCTTTCATTTGCAAACCGCCTTCTTTCCCAGCAGGGGCTTTACCTGGAAGGTGAAATCAAAAAAGAGATTGAAAAAGTAATCCTCCGGGATTCTTTCGGTCCGGTCAATTTCTACCTACTCCCTTTTTTGCAGGCTGCCGACGTCCGTGTTTTTTTTCCGGACGAACCCCTCCATTCCTTACAGGATGCCTATAACCTGCTGCTTTCCCGTACTGTGGCCGCTCTTGACCGCAGGGAACGCAACGTCTTGGTTTCGCACGGTTTTTTTGCCGCCGCTGAACATTGCATCCCTTCCACCGCTTCGGAATCTGCGGTCGGCGGGAGCGATCTCATTGTCACCGACCTGTTTCAAGCCTTCGATTATGTCGCGCTCGGCCATATCCATTCCCCGCAGAACGTAGGACTTCCACAGGCACGCTACGCGGGTTCCATCCTCAAATACGCCGTCGACGAAGCAGCCCAGCGCAAACAGCTCTGGTGTGTAGAGCTGGGCGAGGGTCATAACATCCAGATTACAGACCGCACCATCCAGCCCATGCGGGATCTACGTATCCTGCGAGGCGATTTTGACGAACTCCTGCGTTCGGCACAGGACAGCAATCAGTCCAATAAGGATTACGTCTTTGCTGAGCTCACCCAAAGCGAACCGGTTATCGACGCCGTAGCACGGCTGCGCGCTGTTTACCCCAACATTCTCGGTCTAAAATACACCGGCCGCAGCTGGAACCTCACTCAACGCGATCAAACGGCGGATACCCTAAAATCAAAAAGTCCATCCGAACTTTTCGCGGATTTTTACAAAGAACTCACCGGAGAATCCCTACCGGAACAAAAAAGAGAGATTGTCAAACAAACTTTTGAACAGGCAGCGGGCATGGAGGTAGAAGCATGATTCCCCTTTTTCTTACCCTAAAAGCATTCGGCCCGTTTCAGGACGAGCAAACCGTTGACTTTACCGCGCTTGCCGCTCAGGGATTATTCATGGTTTCCGGCCCTACCGGAAGCGGTAAAACCACCGTTTTTGATGCCATTACCTTTGCCTTATACGGGGAGGCAAGCGGTGAGCTGCGCCGTTCCGAACAGTTTAAAAGTGATTACGCCGCGCTTGAAGAAGAATGCTCCGTTACCTTTCGCTTTCGCATTGGCAGCAAAGAATTCACGGTTACCCGCAAACCCAAGCAGCCCTACCCCACCAGGAGGGGCACTATTTCGGTGAAAAACACCTATGCAGAACTCACCTTACCGGATGGCACCACCATTGTCGGCGTCAACGAGGTGAACGCCGCCGTGCAAACAGTTATGGGGCTTACTCGGGATCAGTTTAAAAAAATCGTCATGCTTCCTCAAGGAGAATTCCGAAAACTGCTCAACGCAGGAAGCGATGAAAAACAGGAAATTTTCCGTAAACTGTTTTCCACCGATCTTTATTACCGCTTTACCCAGTTGCTCCAAAATCAGTCCCGCGACCTGGAACAGCGGTACCATGAAGCAAAGCTTTATTGCCGTTCTATAATTCAGTCGGTCTCGCCGCTTGAAAACGGCGCGCTCTCGGCCCAGATTGCGGCCTCTGACTTCGATTTTCACGCCGTTTTTCAAGAACTTCAGCTTGAAACAGATGCTATTCAGGCAAAAATGAAAACACAGGAACAGCAGGTCGCAGCGCTTGAACGCGACTCAAGCCAGATCAATCTTGAACTGTTTGCCTCCATCAACGAAAAATTTTGCCGTCTCAGCGCCGCGCAGGAAACACTGCGTACATGCGGCGAGCAATCTGGCGCTATGGCTGCAAAGCGTGATTTTCTCGCCCTGCTCACAAAAGCCCACAGTGCAAATGGGATTTATGCCCGCTTACAGGATGTAAAACGCTACAAACAGGCGGAGGATGAGCGTCTCGCTGCCCTGTGCCGTACCATTGCGGAAACCGATGGCAATCGAGTCAACGCTCAGACCTTGACCGACGCAGCGCAAAAGGCGCTGAATCGTCTTCCGGAACTGGAAGCGGAAGCCAATCTCTTCCGTGCCCATCTCCAGACCTGCACCCAACTGGAACAGACGAAACAGGAGTTAAACTCCTCACAAAAAAAGGCGTCAGACACGGAACAGGCGCTAAAAGCCGTTTGTGAAATCGACGAATATCTTAAACGACGGGCAGCTGTTGATCAAGAGCGCGCTGCCGCAGAAGCCATGACGCAGTTCCGCCGGGACTTGCTTGCGGAACAAACCGCACAGGAGCATTACCAAAAGTGCCGAATCAATTACGAAAAAGGCTTTCAGTCTTTTCTGGACGCGCAGGCTGCTTTTCTTGCCGATGGCTTAAAAAAAGGTGTTCCCTGTCCGGTCTGCGGTTCCACTGCACACCCTTACCCCGCACACAAAACGTCAGAAGCGGTTACACAGCAGCAGCTCGATCAGCTCAAACGATCTCATGATGAATCGCTGGAGCATCTCAACCGCCTCCATACAGCCTGTTCCCTTTCGTTTCAGGCTGTTGCCGTTCATTTTCCCGGCTATACAGCGGATACCTGCATGGATATTCCGCCTTTGTTCTTAGAAAACGCTGCCAGCCGCCAAAACCAAAAACGGAACATGCTGGAACAGGAAGCACAAAGCTTTTTGCAGGAATCTTCCCTTCCGTCTCACACCCTGTTTCCTGCTCCAGAGGAGACGGAGAAGCAACGGCAAAACTTACTCCAGCGCAAAGCAGAACTGGAAGCAGAGGTGCGTTTGCACCAGGAAAATGCCGCAAGCCTTCAAGCGAAACTTCCGGAAAGCACAACTCCCAAACAGCTTCGGTCCCAGCTGGACAATTTGGAACAGCAGATAAAAAATCTTCGGCAGCAGGCGCAGCAGACACAACAAGACCTCGAACGCATTACCATTCAATATACCGCGTTGCAAAACCAGAAAAAGGAAGCCGAGGGACGCCGTAACCAATACCTTGCCGATGAAGTTCAGCTGACCGGGCAATGGGATGCGCTGCTTCGCACACCTCCGGCTATAGAATCAGAGGAATTCCAAAAACTGCTGCCGCTTCTTCCCAAAATTCCTGAGCTGGAAGCCGAACTTCACCGGTACGACAGTGAAATAACGCAGGCGCGGCAACGCGTCGATTCCCTTTCTGAAGAACTGCACGGTATGGAACCTTATCCGCTTGACGAACTGAAACTGCAAAAAGAAGAGCTGGAAGCAGCGCTTGCAAAAGGCCGCGACAAACTTATGCGGCTGCATACGCTGTTTGAGAATCATACATCCGCCTTGGACAAACTTCGTCTCAGTATGGAAATCATACAGCAGGCGAATGACGCGTTTGGCGCCGTCAACGATCTTTACCGCCTGTCCAGCGGCAATAATCCCCAACGGCTTGCGCTGGAACGCTATGTCCTTTCCATTTATTTTGATGAAATCATTACACGTGCAAATCTTCGCCTCAGCGCAATGACCAACGAACGCTATACGCTGGTGCGGCGCACCGAAAAAGAAAAAGGGTTAAAGGCTTCCGGCTTGGAATTGGATATTTTTGACGCCTATACCGGCAAAGCAAGACATGTCAACACCCTCTCTGGCGGCGAGAGCTTTCAGTGCGCCCTCTGCCTGGCGCTTGGCCTTTCCGACTCCATTGAAGAAAATGCCGGCGGTATTCGAATCGATACCCTTTTTATCGACGAAGGCTTCGGTTCGCTGGACGCTCAATCATTGGATGCCGCTATCGAGTGCATCCTTTCGCTTCGGGAAAGTGGGCGTACCGTCGGCATTATTTCCCATGTGGAAGAACTCAAAGAACGCATTCCCGCACAGCTCCGGATTCATCCTTCCTTTACCGGCAGCACGGCGGAAGTCCTTGTCCCATAAGCGTTGCGTTGCTCATCCCCGGCTGCAGCGAGCCTGTTCCAGCATTAATATTCATTTTCTTTGGCACTCATATACCAAATTACCCCAAATGCCCCAGCATCGGAACTGCTGCTGGGGCATTTGGGGTAATTGTCTGGAGCGGGTGAAAATTTTCCATATATTGTTTTTTCAGACCGATTTTCTCTGTGTACAGTATTTTATTTGTACTGTTACCCTCTTCCATCATTTACAGGGTGTTCGCCTATTCTTTCAGCAGCCTGCGCAGCAAACGTTCGCCCTCTTCCTCCAAACAACCATCCGGAAGCTGGAACTTAAGACGCAGCATTAAATCGCTGTAAATGCGCTGAGTCAACTGCAAAAAGGAGGTTGCCTGTGCCACGGCGTTTTTATACCCTGCCTGGCAGCGTTTTATTTCTTCGGCAAATCGTTCATCTGTGCCGGGCTTGACTGCATAATCATAAATATCAATGACCTCGTCGCCTGGGCGGCTTGGAAAATATTCATGCGGCGCTGTGCTGTCAAATAGGCAAATCCCCAATTCGCGCAATACCACCATATCCCAGCTGTTTGGATCAAACGCACAATGATACACTTCGGTGTTGATTCCGCGCTCTTCTGCATATATGGAAATCTTTTTTAAGAAGGTGGATTTTCCGGTTCCCGGGCGGCCTTTGATAAAATACCGTGTATCAATTTCCCGCGTGATGTTTTCAATATAGTCGTGTGCTCCGCCAATGGTTGCCGCACCAAAGAAACGGTGGACCGTTTTCGCCTTTTTATCCAATGCACAGTCGCCAATAATGCGAATCATGGTTTCGGTGGTCAGTGCATTCATGGATTCAAAATCCATTGCGCCGATAAAAATTTTCTCCCATTCATCATGAATTTTAAGAGCATGCCCGAACCGTTCATAGGCAAATCCCAGGTTTTTTTCAATTTCTTTGAGGTATTCTCCCCAAAGCAGTCCGGAAATATGACGGCTGTTCTGACGATAAAGAGGCGCATTGTAAAATCCGGTGCCGCGCCGCGGAAAAATCATCCCTGCCACATCGGTAGTAATGCAGTCATGAATGACCTGTACTTCCTCATGTTCCAGTACACCGGTCTCCGACGTGCTTTCATACAGGCGGTTTACCCAATCCTGCGGGTATCCTGTCAGCAGCTCAAAGTCCCGCAGTCCCGCAATGTTGGAATCCAGCAGGCTCACATACCCGCATGAGCTGTTGGTATCCACAAAATAGTGTATGGTCTTGTTTGCCAAACTACCAGCTCCCTTCTTATAGCTACCAATAGTATATGTACCCGAAACAAGCTGTTATTATCTCCTAATTTTAAATTTTTACAATTCGAAGGGTTAGCGATCGAACAAAGGCAATCCAGTCTTCGGCCGAATTGCCTTTACACGCTACACCTGTATCGTTCGTATGTTTGGACGAAAAAACAGTTACCTCTGCCATTGCTATACCATTACAATCGAGTCAGGGAATCGTTCGTTGAATAAAAGCAAAAGCCGGCGGTATAACCGCCGGCTTTTATCAATCAGTGACGAACCACTGTAACCTGTAAATCTTTCCCTTTTGCCATATTTCCATCCGTAATCACCGTGCCGTCTGCCGTTACAGTTTTTACCACCCAACCTTCGGGCGCACGGAAGGTACAAACTGCTGCTTCTGGCTTGCTGATATACACCTCACACCGATCACTTTCGGTTCTCTCCCAGCGGATGCCAACCGTTCCCACATTGGTCGGGATCTCGGTATCCAGTGTTGGGATCAAATCAAACCGCGGTTCTGCAACAAAGTGCTGGAATCCGGCGTCAGCAGGCTTCAACCCTGCAAGCTCGCTCAAAATCATGGTGGATTCCGGCGGCGTCGCCTGTGCGAAGCTGTCGTGGGTGCGCGCGTCAATGTCCCACACCTCCGGGATGGTGTCTAATCCCCTTGCAAGGAACAGTCCGCTCCGTTTTTCAAAAAACTCCAGCAGCAAATCCTCACGCCCTGCTTCCGCAAGCGCTTTCATGGCATAATACTGAAAAATCGGCGCAACCTTAATGACGCTGCGGTTGTCGTCCAACGCCATTCCGCGTTCGAACACACGAGCAATTACCCGTTCCATCCGCCCATCCTGGCAGCATCCGGTCAGGATTGCCATTGCATTTGCATGTTCGCAGATGGTACTGCTCTGTTTGCCCTTTTCTACATATTCGATAAAACAGCCTTCCGCCTCGCTCCAAAAGTAATTCACACAGGAACGCCGCAGTTGTTCCGCTTTTGCTGCAATCACGGCGCGGTCATCCTCTGCTCCCGCCCATTTGGCCATCCGTTCCGCAGCCATTAAAACGCGCAGATACATCAAGCTCAATACCGAATAAATCCCCTTGCGGTTGAGAGGCGCCCAGTCAAACCAGTAAACCCACGGCACATATTCCAAAATGCCGTCCTCATTTTCATATTTTTCCATCAATTCCAGGTAGCGCCGGATATTTGGATACAATTCCGCGCCAAGCGCCGTATCCCCTGAAATGGTGCAGTACTCTTCCAACCGGATGACCAAGCTGTATGAGTGGTCAAAAATCAGGTCGTTTGCCTCCGGCACCATGATGTTAAAGGTTCCCCACGGGTTTTGCTCATAACAGAAGGTGCGGAAATACCGCTTCAAAATATCAAGGTTGCCATGGTGATACAGCAGCGGAAGCATAACGGTGGTTACGTCGCCGCTCCAGTTGTTTTTTTCCCGGTAGTTGTTGTCAACCAGCTTGTCATTGACACAGGTTAGCGCCGTATTGTCTGAAGCTTTGAACAGTTTTTCCAGCAGCGGTTCGCTGCATTTAAAGGACGCATTTTGGGTCACCGGATATTCGGTGCGTTTAAGCCCAATGTGGTAAATCTTAATCGGTACAAATTCCTGGAGCTTAAAGATTGCCGGAGTCTGGTAACGCACCGTCACCTGCAAATAGCGCGCGTTGACAAACTCAAAGCTTTCCCAGCGCTGTCGGCCCTCCTTGCAGACATACCGCTTGTTGCGGAAATGATGGCCGGTTTTATAATAAATCTTCCCGCTATCCAGCACATGGGCATAAGCAATGTCAAGGATGCACCCTGCCGCAGCTTCTACATCCAGTTCGATGTACCCATTCATAATTTCCCCAAAGTCAAGGATAAAGGCCGGATAACAGGTACGGAATGGATATGTAGGCTGCATTTTCGGCTGCAAAACCGCATAGCTTTCATCCGGTTTTGTCACCGCGTCTACCTGTTCTAAAACCGCGCAGCAAGCATTTTCAATGTTTTCAAGCCCTTGCCACATCTGCGCCACTGGCTTATAGCTGTGCTTGTCCACATTGCCAGGTTCAACCTCGCCCTGCCGGATTACTTTTCCATCAACTGAATGCTCATACATGTACGGGATTTCACGCGGCTGCAAATACCGCCACATCGCGCCGAGGTGCGGCACCGGAATATCTTCGTACATCTCACGAATCCAGGTGTTCCGAGTAAACCCCTTTGCCCGGAAAGAATCTTCACCCGAAGCAGCAAAATTATCTTTGTTTAAGCTGCTGCGCGCGTCGTAAACCTCAACGGCCTCCATGTTGTTGAGGTCGTAAAAGGAACGCGGCGTATGCGGGTTCCAGCCATTGTCCTTAACAAACCGCCAGTCGGTTCCGGTGCCGATAACCACACCGCTTCCATCTGTATAGCGGAGCTTCACCTGTGCCAGCAATGCCGCTGGATGTTCTCCGGCGTAATAATCCCCGGGATGATCCTGCATCACCAGAACCCAGATCTTGTTTAATCCCAGCGTAAGAACATTTTTTAAATCATAGCTGTCAAACGAGTAATAATCCGGCGCGCCGTAAAGCGGCCCACGCCCAATCAATTTGTCGTTGACAAACAACTTGTATTTCTGGTCAGCCGTAATGTCAATGTCCGCATTTGTGAGCGGTTTCTCCAGCGTAAATTCCTTAAAAAACCAAAAATAATGCACCCCTTCCCGGTCTATAAAATCCGGGTGGATCCACTGGGCGTTCCACTTGGTCTGTTTTCCCTTTTGCAGTGCTTCGTTTAAAAACGGCATGGCAGCACGCTCCTTTTTCTTCACTTGTTTTCATTATACAAGGTCTGCATTTGCAGTGCAATGACGTTATTTTCAAATTGTGTTATAATATTTTTTAAACGGCTGTCAACTCTGTATTTTTGCTATCGACAGCCTGTCTGCAAGATTGGAGAAATTATGAAACACGTTTTACTGGTTGGCGTCAATGCCAAATACATCCACTCAAACCTCGCCATACGCTGTCTAAAAGCGGTATGCGAGCGTCAGGGCATTCCCTCTCATATTGATTTATGCGAATATACCATCAATCAGTCCGTTGACAGTATCCTGTACGACATTGTACGGCGCGATCCGGACATAGTTGGCTTTTCCTGCTATATTTTTAACATTGACGTCGTAAAAAAACTGGCGGCCAGTCTCCGGAAGCTCCTGCCGGATTGTACTATCATCCTCGGCGGCCCGGAGGTCGGTTACCGCGCCGCCGAGGCGCTGGAGCAAATACCAGCTGCCGATTATATTATCCGCGGTGAGGGCGAGCATCCAATAGCCCGCCTGCTGAACTGTCTGGAACACGGGGACGACCTTTGCGCTGTCCCCTCCTTGACTTTCCGCCAGAATCAGAACATTGTTGAAACGCCGCAGGTGTCCCTTCCCGCGCAGGATACACTCCCATTCTGCTATACCGAGCAGGATATTGCCGCACTGGAACATAAGATCCTTTATTTTGAAAGTTCCCGCGGCTGTCCTTTCCGCTGTTCTTACTGTATTTCCTCCATTGAAAAGCAGCTTCGCTTTTTTTCCATGGATGGTGTTTTAAAGCAGCTCCAGTTGTTCTTAGATAACCGTGTCCAACAGGTTAAATTCATCGACCGCACCTTTAACTGCAGCCCGGAACGCGCTCTTGCCATCTGGGAATACATCCGCCTGCATGACAACGGCGTCACCAACTTTCATTTTGAAATTGCCGCCGATCTGCTCAATGAAGCCATGTTCCGCTGCCTTGAACAGATGCGCCCCGGCCTTGTTCAACTTGAAATAGGGGTTCAGTCCACCAGCTCTGCAACCTTGTCTGCGATCCGCCGCAAAACAGACTGGGAGAAGGTCCGTTCCAACACGCTGCATCTGCTCAAACAGGGGAACATCCACATTCATCTCGATTTAATCGCCGGGCTTCCCGCCGAAGATTACCAGTCCTTTACCCGCTCATTCAATGATGTTTATTCCCTGCACCCGCACCAGTTTCAGCTCGGATTTCTCAAAGTGCTGTATGGTTCCGCCCTTGAAGAGCATGCCCGGACGTATGGCATTCAGTACCGGGATTATCCGCCTTATGAAGTTCTTTCCACCAACGCCATTTCTTACCCGGAACTCATCAAACTCAAGCGGGTGGAAGCATTGGTCGACGCGCTTTATAACAGCGGGCGTTTCCGGCGGTGTCTCGCCCTTGCCGAACCGCTTTTCCAAAACCCCTACGCATTTTATGACGCCTTTGCGGACTATCTGGAACAGCGTGGGATAAGCGCGGAAACAGCGGGAAAATACGGGCTGTACCAAGCCTTGCTGGATTTTGCCGTACAAAGGGAGCCCTCTGTCAATTCTTCCCTAAGGCAAGCCATTAAATTTGATCTTTACAGCCGGGAACGGATGCGTATCCTGCCGGATTTTCTTGGACTTCACAGCACCAAACAAAACGATGAACCAACGAAAAAGCTGCTGTCCGCTCTTCCGCAGGACAGCAGCCCTTCAAACTGCCATATAGAATTTTTTCCGCTGCCCGGCGAAGAAAAGCCAGCCGTTATCTGCTTTGACTACAGCAAACGCGATCTCTGGGGCAACGCCTCCATCATCCGGCTCAGTTAAAACCGCAGAGATAAACAGGTCAATCCGCCGTCAATCTTTTTAAATTCGGACATTTCCACACAGATGGTCTCATAACCCAACGCCTGAATGGATTTCAGCGTATTGGGATAACCGGCGGGCACAATGATTTTCCCGTTCATATTGATGCAGTTTGCGCAGTATTCTTCATCATAGTCCACCACAAGGCGGTCAAACTGCGCAAGCGCCTCACTGTCGGCAAAGCGTTTGGAAACAATCAGGTGGTTGTCCCCAATATAGGTCATACCGGTTTTAAGGTGGAGCAGATCCTTGACCTTCATGACCGAACCCGTATAGCCAAAGGATTCCAGATGCGCAATCAGCTGTTTCGCGCCTTCTTCATTGGTGCGGTTGGAAAGCCCCACGTAAAAATGATTTTCTACCATCATAACGTCGCCGCCATCCAGTGTGCCCGGCGCTGTAATATGCTTGATGCTGTCCCCTTTGTAAAACTCCCGCAGCACCGGCTCAATCAGCTCGATTTCACGGTTGCGTGAAGCCGCGCCGGGGTTTGTGATCACAGCCCCTTTTTCGGTAACAATGGCAACATCTTCTACAAAGCAGGAATCGGGAAACTGTTCGGCCGCCTCGGTAACTGTCACCTTTACGCCGCACTGTTCCATGGCTTCTATATACGCTTTATGCTGGCAGAGCGCCTTCTCATAATTCGGCTTGCCGAGTTCCGGAGAACCGGTAATACCGTCGACCATTGCGCGGCAGGGCGTTCTTACAATCACATTCTGAAACATACATGACTTCCTCCCATATCTTAACAATCCGCCATACAGTATAACATTTTATCTAAATACTTTTCAAGTACCACCCGGAATTTGGCGGTTACAATAAGATTCATGGATTTTTCAATATTTTCGGTTATTTTGTCTTGCGCTTTGCCGTGTTCAAAGGTATCATTTATTCTGGATTTAAAATCATTTTCTCACCCAAATTCAAAGGAGGAACTCTTGCATGGGTATCACCTACAATGAACTGAATGATTTTCCGGGTAAGGTATTTGAATGCTCCTGCGGCCATTCACACAGCATGGACATTGACCGGATTGTCATTGAAAGCGGCGCTTTGCAGCGCGTTGCAACCTACCTGAAACCCTATCAGGCAAAAAAGATATTCCTCATTGCCGATAACAACACCTTTGCCATCGCCGGTGAAACGGCCGAACGTCTGCTGCAGGAAAGCGGCAGCGCCGTTGTCTGCCACATGTTCGCCTGTGAAGGGCAGCTCATTCCAAATGAAAAAGCGCTGGCTGACCTGGTGCTTGCTATCCCGGCGGATACCGACCTTGTTGTAGCGGTCGGCTCCGGTACCATCAACGACCTTTCCCGCTATATGGCGTACAAGCTTGGCATTCCTTACGTAATTGTGGCGACCGCCCCTTCAATGGACGGTTTTGTCTCCACTGTGTCCCCTCTCATTGTCAACGACCTCAAGGTCACCTATCCGGCTGCCGGCCCGCGCGCCGTCATCGCCGATCTGGACATTCTCTGCAAAGCGCCGGACAGCATGATTTACGCCGGCCTCGGGGATGTTCTGGGCAAATACACCTCCTTGTGTGATTGGGAGCTTTCCCGCATCATCAATGATGAATATTACTGCCCGGAAATTGTTGCCCTAATGAAAAACGCCATTGAAAAATGCACTTCGGACGTTGACGGCCTCAAACAGCGCAAGCCGGAAGCCATTAAAAGCCTGATGGAAGGCCTGGTTCTCTCCGGCATTGCCATGAGCTTTGCAGGCAACTCCCGTCCGGCCTCCGGCGCCGAACACCACCTTGCCCATTTCTGGGAAATGACCTTCCTGTTTGCGGGCAAAGAGCCGGTGCTACATGGTACCAAGGTCGGCATTACAACAGTAGCGATCCTCAAACTGTATGAGCTTGTCAAACAAATCCAACCAGACCACCGGAAAGCGCTGGATTTTGTCGCACAATTTGACAATGAGGCTTTCCGCAAAAAGCTGCATGAAGTTTACTACACGGCGGCGCCGGATATCATCAAAACCAATGACGCGGAGGATCGCACCTCCCCGGTTCTTCATCAGAAACGGCTGGAGGCCATTCTTTCCCACTGGGAGGAAATTGTAAGCACCATTGAAGCGCTGCTTCCCTCTGCCGCCTATGCGGAAGAGATTCTTAAACAGCTTGGCGCGGCCTGCCGCCCGGTTCAGGTCGGTATTGACCGCGAAACAGTTCACAACAGCCTGCTGTACGGCAAGGAACTCCGTACCCGCTACACCGTCCTGCAAATGCTGTGGGATTTGGGCGAGCTTGACGGCTGTGCGGAACAGGTCACCGATTTTATGACTGCCGATGAAGCCGACGCCCTCTGCACAGACGACGAGACCATCCGCAAAAAGCTCGAATCCATCAAATGCTTTATTCTCGATATGGATGGCACCTTTTATTTGAGCGACCGTTTGCTCGACGGTTCGATTGATTTCATCAACAAGGTGAAAGAAAGCGGTAAGGACTACCACTTCTACACCAACAATTCCTCCAAAAATGCTGCTCTTTACCAAGAAAAGCTCCAAAAAATGGGCTGCCCTTCCCACGTTGGCAAGGTACTTATTTCCAACGAGGTCATGATCGATTACCTCAAAAAGCACACGCCCTACCAGCGGTTCTTTGTGCTCGGCACCGAATATTTGCAGGAGGATTTCAAAAACGCCGGCTATATTCTGGATGAACAGAATCCAGAAGCGGTCATCGTTGGATTTGATACCAGTCTCACTTACGACCGGTTGACTGCCGCCTGTAACTTCATCAAAAACGGGCTGCCCGTTTTTGGGGTTAACCCGGACTTTGTCTGCCCGCTTGATCAAGGCGGTTTCCTGCCGGACTGCGGCTCCATTTCCGAACTTATCTACGCCTCAACTGGCGTCCGGTACGAATTTTTCGGAAAGCCTTCCCGCCATACACTGGACTATGTCCTGGATTATACCGGTCTCAAAGAAAACGAGATTGCCTTTGTCGGCGATCGGCTTTACACCGACATTGCAATCGGCAACGGGAACGATCTTTTAACCATTCTCGTCCTTTCCGGCGAGACCACACCGGAAATGTTGCTTGCCGCTAAGGACAAACCGGATATTGTCTGCAAGGGCCTGCCGTCTTTGACACCGCTGTTATAAATAACGCCATCAGCCGGGAGCAAATTGCTCCCGGTTTTTTGCTACGCTTTGACGTAAAAGAACCATTCCGTATAGTTTTCGTTTTCAAAGCTTTTCGGCGGGATTCCTCGCTTGAAGTAGGACAAATGGCTTTGGATCTGCGTTGTCCTGCAAACATACAAGACAGCTTTTTGGTTGCCTTTGAGAAAACAACTTTCCCTCTTCCCTTATCCTTGCCCCACCCTCCCTTTTCTTTACATTCTCATTAAAATGTGGTACTATTTTGACAGTTCACGACAATTTTCCATTGACAGCATAGGGAAGATACTACTATGAAATTCGTCAAATATGCCTCTGTCTGTGCGCTGTTCGGCATCATGATTTTCGTTGCAATTTATGCCATGCTCCCAGAACCGGAGACCGAACCGATCGTCGCGTATATTACGCCGTCCAGCGGTTCAAGCGAAGCACAGCTTTCCAGTTCGTCCTCTTCCAAATCTTCAAGCAGAACGAGCAGCAAATCCAGCCGGTCAAGTTCCGGCAAGTCGTCAGCATCAAGCAAATCCTCCAGCTCGAGTGCAAGCGTATCGGAACCAACGGTGGAATATCCACTCAACATCAATACCGCAACGGCCGAAGAACTTGCCACCATTGACGGCATTACCGACAAAATTGCCCAGCTCATTGTTCTTTACCGTGAACGGGGCGGCGCTTATGAAACCAAAGAGGAACTCAAGCTGATTAAACAAATCAGCATTTCTCTTTACAACGAAATCGAAGACAAACTGATCTGTGAATAAAGGACGTGTGCAAAGTGAATTACAAACACCTGATTGACCTCAACGACTTCAGCCAAAGTGAGTGGCAGAGCATTATTACACTGGCATTAAAAATTGCGGATAATCCGGAAGAATACTACGGGAGCTGTCATGGAAAAATTATGGCGACCCTGTTCTATGAACCCTCCACCCGCACACAAATGTCTTTCCAAACCGCTATGCTCCGGCTTGGCGGACGGATTATTGGATTCGACAATCCGCAGACCACTTCGGTGGCAAAGGGAGAGTCCCTTAAAGACACCATCATCGTGGTAAGCGGCTACGCCGACATCATTGCTATGCGCCATCCCATGGAGGGAGCCGCCAAAGCGGCGTCGCTGTTTTCCAACTGCCCCATCATCAACGCCGGAGACGGCGGGCACCTTCATCCTACCCAAACCCTTACCGACCTTGTCACCCTGTCCCGTGAAAAGGGGCGGCTGGATCACCTCAAAATCGGCCTCTGCGGGGATTTAAAGAATGGGCGCACCGTCCATTCCCTCATCAAAGCGCTTTCGCTCTATGAGGGCAATTCCTTTGTGCTCATTTCAACGCCGGAGCTGACCATCCCAGCCTATATTAAGGAAATGCTTGTCCAGAACGGCATTCCCTTTGCCGAAATTTCTTCTTTGGATGAAGCGATATCCGATCTCGACGTCCTTTACATGACCCGTATCCAGCGCGAACGCTTCTCCAGCGAAGAAGCTTACCAGAAGCAAAAGGACGTTTATGTGCTGGACGCCCCAAAACTTACACACGCCAAGACTGACCTCAAGGTGCTTCATCCCCTGCCGCGTGTGGACGAGATTGACTACGCTGTAGACGACGACATCCGCGCCATTTATTTCAAACAAACCCTCTATGGGGTCTATGCGCGTATGGCACTCATTATGCACATGATTGGCGGTTTTGACCACAATACCGTCCTCAAGGGAGAATTACTGGAGCAGAGTTGTAAGAACGCTAAATGCATTACTGCCAGTGAGCAATACCTGCCGCATTCATTCCGCAAAACTGAGGAGGGCAAGCTTGCCTGTGAGTACTGTGAACAGCAACAATAACCGCACCGTTATTCTGTTCGGTTCGCCGAATACCGAAGGTCATACCTACCGCCTTCTCGACGCTGTTTTGCAGCATTGTCCGGCGGAAGCCTCTGCGGATTTAATCTGCGCTTATGACCTGAATGTCCGTCCATGCTATGGCTGCGACGGATGTAAGCAAACCGGGTATTGTATCCGCAGTCAAAGCGATGATTTTGCACAGGTGGATCGTATCCTGCGTCAGTCCAGCCGCATTATTCTTGCAACTCCCATCTACTTTCTCGGCTTTCCTGCACCATTAAAGCAAATTATCGACCGTTTTCAGCCTTATTTTTATCATTCGCCGTTTCAGGCACAACCGCCCAAAAAGGCATTGCTGCTCACTACCAGCGGATCAAACGACAACGTCGGCGTTGAACTGATCACTGCCGCTTCCCGCCGGGTACTGGAACCGCTCCATGCTGAGCTTGTCAGTACCCTTTCTGTCAAAAATACCGACCGCACTTTTACAGTCGATGCAACCGCCTGTAAAACCGCTGCAGAGCTGCTGTTTCAAAACATATCATAAAACAGGTGCATAAACACAGTATAAAATCGTTTATACTGTGTTTCATAATAAGCAGGCTGCTTTATGCACGGCGGCAATACTCCATGAACGCCAATCTACCGAAGCGTTTGTTTTTGCAGAGCAAATTCACAGGTCTCATGACAAATACGCTGTATTAAATGAACCGTCCGAAATAAAGCCGCGGCAAGTGTTAACACTTGCCGCGGCTTTATGTAACAGAGAACGTCATTTCTCTTCATCTTTTATTTTAAACAGAAACCTTAAAAAACCGGCCAGTATTTTTGGGCTCTTCACCACTACGATTTTCACGATACATACCTCCATTTCACACAGCGCAGTAATAAGTCTATATGAAAAGCAAAATCGCTTTACATCCGCCGTGCACTGCAAAGACCGAGGTAGATCAATGCAATAGCCGCTAAAATCATCAGGAAGCGATAAGAACCAAAAACCAATGCGAGCAGCACCACACCAACCGCAATGGCAATTAGGCCGGGCGGTTTCTTTCCGCAGTTCTTCCGCATTGCCTTTTTCCCCCTGCCCTTATGGTAACTGATGTATTCTCATTATATACAAAAGGGCCAGAAGTTGTTACCAACCTTAACGCGGAGCAAGCATCACCAAAAGTTTTCCCTGTTCTACCGTAATGCTGCCAAACGCCTCTAAAATTTCATTGCTCGTCCCAATCGGAAAGCTCGAATCAATTACCGCATGATCCAGCGGATATTTCATCCCTTTCAGCGTCACACCCGTACATTGATCCGTATACGAAAACACAGAAAGATAGTGGTTTGCTTTCCTGGACAGCACCAGAGTTCTGCCGGAGATCATCCATATTTGATGTGTACCATCTACAATCGTCCCCTCCGCACCGTGATCAAGCAGGAACGACAAAAGCTGGAGATTCGCATAGGTGTGATCAAACCGCCCGCCAAATCCACCGTAAATGGCAAACTGCCGGTAACCACGCTGCAAGCCCAGCCGTGCTGCGCTCACCATATCCGTATCGTCCTTTTCCGGCTGTAAACGCACCACTTCACAGGGTATTTCTTTTGCATTCCGGCTGGATGAATCAAAATCCCCCACCACAAGATCCGGCTGGATGCCATATTCCAGCGCGTGGTCATATCCCCCATCCGCGCAAATGACAAAATCACCTGGAAGCGGCATTTGCAGGCAGGTTTTATCAAACGATGCCGATCCAATCAGGTAGCAGGTATTCATTTCAGTTCCCACTCCTTTATCTGTTTTGCCGCTTCATAAAGCTGGCAGTAACTTTGGTGACGGGAGGCAGCAATTTCACCGTTTTTACGTGCCTCCAGCACAGCACAGCCCTTTTCGTTGATGTGTGCGCAATCGTGGAATTTGCACTGCCCCAAATATGGTTCAAATTCCCGAAAACAGTATTGAAGCTGTTCCTTTCGAATTACATCATACTGGTTGAGTTCAATGGTGGAAAAACCAGGGGTATCCGCAACATAACCGCCTCCCTGTAACGGGTAAAGCTCTACATGCCGGGTGGTATGCCGGCCCCGCCCCAACTTCTGGCTGATTTGAGATGTTGCAAAGTCCTCTGTTCCAAAAAGGTTGTTCAGCAGGCTGGATTTCCCCACACCAGAATTCCCCGCAAGCGCTGTTATCTTACCCGCCAACAATGGCATAAGCAGAGTAGCGGAGTCATCCTGTAAATTGCTCAGCGACACAACCCGAAAACCAGCCGCACGGTAGGCTTGTTCCAATTCATCCGCACCAGATAAATCCGTTTTGGTCAGTACAAGTACCGGCTCAATACCTTTGTATTCGGCAATGGTAATCAATTTATCCAGATTAAGCAGATTTGGAGCCGGTTCGCAGGTAGAAACCACCAGCAGCATTTGATCCAGATTGGCAAGCGGTGGACGCAGCCACTCGTTTCTACGGGGCAGAATTTCTTCTACCACCCCCACATGATCGCCAGTCAACTCAATTTCTACTCGATCTCCTGCAAGCGGTGAACGGTTTTCCTTGCGAAACAACCCTTTTGCTTTACATTCATAAACTGCACCATTGGCTTCTACATAATAAAAACCACCAATACACTTTAGCAAAATACCCTCTAACATGGACCCTCCATATCGGATCATACAACGAATCCTCACCTGATAACAGATGAGGATTCGTTTTCATTGAAATGGTTAACTATTGCTGGAACCAGAACTACCGGAGCCTGAGTTCGAGCTAGAACTAGAACTGGAGCTGGAATCATTTCCCTTAAAGGTTGCAAAGACACCCGGATTCGAGGATACTTGATGAATACCGCCGGTTTCAAATTCCACGCTATATTCCGCGAGCAATTTTTCCTGGAAATTCTCGTCACGCGGTACAACCATTACCCGGACGGTGTGCTCACTGCTGCCGGAACCAGTCAGGGTGAATTCATATTTGTTGGTAGCCGTCACATTAACATTGTCCACTTTCTGCTCAATGCCATCCATTAGGACACGGAAAGTAAAGTAGGTGTAATTGACATTGGAGGCCGAGAATTCAACCTTAATATTGACACTGTTGGTTGCCGGCGTGCCGTTACTGACCTCAATGGTAATCAGCATTGTTTTATCGGTAATGGTTGTGCCTTCCGCTACGCTCTGGCTCAGGACGGTGCCGGCAGGCTCGTTGCTGTCCACTTCTTTTACCTCAAGCTTCATACCGCTCATAAGGGATCTTGCTTCCTCCAGCGTGCGGTTGATTAACTTCGGCATAACAAACGGCTGTTCGTCTACTCCAAGACTGATATAGAGGATAATTTCCTGGTCGCTCTTGACCTGTTCGCCGCGTTCTGGGGTGGTCTTGATGACCGAGCCCTTCGGAACAGTCGAATCAAACTGGCCAATGGTGCTCACATTGGTAAAGCCTTCCTTTTTCAGCGCATCCTTTGCCTCTACCTCAGACTTACCATAAACATCCGGAATATCCTTCATATCAAGGCCTGCGCTGACTGTGACCCAAAGCGTTTGACCCTCTTTAATTTTTATCCCCGCATTCGTTTCCTGGTCAATGATATAACCAGCCTCATACTCGGTCGAGACTTCGGTATTTCTCTGTTCAATTTTAATATTTGCATAGGCCGGATCTTTAATAACGTCCTCATAGACCTTACCGACCAGATTCGGCACTTCAACCTCCGGCACACGCTCGAAAATATCGCTGAACCCAAAAATAACCACACAGACAATAATGGATACCACAACAAACGCCGCTGCAACGCCAGCCAAAATTGGAATCATGTGAGACTTTTTCTCTACCACTTCTTCCTCGACATCGGCAGTTACATCGTTAACCGCATCAAACAGCTTGGTGCCATCGTCGTCGCCAAAATATTTGTATTCAAACACAATGCTTGGATTGCGCTTGAATTCATCAATATCCCGCAGCATTTCCGCCGCACTCTGGTAACGCTTTGCCGGATCCTTCTGCATGGCGCGGATGGTAATTTCCTCCAACCCCTCCGGGATGGTCTCATTGATTTCACGCGGTTTGCGAACCGGGGACTGCATCTGCATGATTGCAACCGAAACTGCGCTATCCGCTTCAAACGGCAGCTTGCCGGTCAGCATTTCATACAACATAACCCCAACCGAATAAATGTCGGTCTTTTCATCGACCTTGTCGCCGCGCGCCTGTTCCGGGCTGATGTAATGTACCGAGCCAATCGCCTTATCGGTAATGGTCTTACTGTCACCGCGCGCAAAACGCGCAATGCCAAAGTCCATGACCTTAATGGTGCCGTCCTGCAACAACATAATGTTCTGCGGCTTGACGTCACGGTGAACAATCCCATTGTCGTGCGCATGCTGTAGCGCGCGAAGCACCTGCACAGTAAAATGTACCGCCTCTTTCCAGGTGAGCACGCCCTGCTGCTCAATGTACTGCTTTAAGGTAATACCAGACACATACTCCATAACAATGTACTGAATCCGGTCGCCAAAGCTCACATCCACAACACGGACAATGTTTGGGTGGGAAAGCAATGCAATCGCTTTTGACTCGTTTTTAAAACGCCGCAAAAATTCGCTGTTTTTTGAAAACTCGTCCTTCAGAATTTTAACAGCGACAACGGTGCCTTCCTTGATGTCGTTCGCCTTGTAGACATTCGCCATGCCGCCTACGCCAAGCAGATCGGTGATTTCATAACGTCCGTCCAGGCGCTTTCCAACATATTTATCCATACCGTTTCTATCCCTCCAGAAATCAATCGGTTAATAAAACGACTGTAATATTATCGGGTCCTCCGGCATCGTTCGCTGCATCAATCAGCAGATCCGGCACCTGATCCGGTGGGTTTTCCACCACCATTCTGTGTAGTACAGGCGCTTCACAGTTGTTGCTCAGTCCGTCTGTACAAATCAGCACTTTATCTTCTGCGTTGAGCATGGTTTCAAGGTAATCGATACAGACCTTGCTTTCCACGCCCACCGCGCGGGTAATCAAATTTTTTTGCGGATGGTGTTTTGCATCCTCGTCTGAAATTTTCCCCTGCTCTAATAACTCCTGCACCAATGAATGGTCACGTGTCACCTGGGTAAATTCATTGTTGTTGATGACATACGCCCGGCTGTCTCCCACATGGGCAATGTGCAACGTGCGCTCTGAAACAACGGCCGCAACCGCTGTTGTCCCCATTCCATCGTAATCCGGATTGGATTTTGCCGCGCGGTAAACCTCGGTATTTGCCGCCGTTACCGCTGTGATGAGCAGGTTTCGGATGGAATTTTGGTCAATTCCTTCCCGGTAACCGCTTTTAATTCGCTCGCAAATAAGGTCACAAGCAATACGGCTGGCAACGTTTCCGGCTTTTTCGCCGCCCATACCGTCACAAACAACCGCATAACACGCTGCATTTCCCAGTTCGCCTGTACAAAATACGTCCTGGTTCATCTGGCGCATCCGGCCTGTATCTGTTTTGCCTATCACCATTATTGGTTCACCTCTTCGGTATTATGCTGGTTTCGCCGCAATTGGCCGCACGCAGCTTGAATGTCCGCCCCCAGCGTCCTGCGGACAGTCGCATTTATTCCAAGAGAAATCAACAAGTTTTGAAAACGGTACACATTTGCCGGCACCGTGGCGGTATATCCCGTCTCTTTTACCGCATTGACCGGGATCAAGTTCACGTGACAAAGCATACCGCGCAAACGGTTAGCAAGCTCTTTTGCACACGCTTCACTGTCATTTACTCCGCGGATTAACGCATACTCAAACGAAATGCGCCGATGGGTAGCTTCTATATAATCACGGCAGGCCGCCAACAGTTCATCAACGGAATACCGCCGGTTGACCGGCATGGTCCGGGAACGGATTTCATCGTTCGGAGCATGCAGTGAAATGGATAAAGTCAAACCGAGTTTTCGCTCCGCCAGTTCATAAATTCGATCCACAAGTCCACAGGTTGAAAGGGACACATGACGCAAACTTAAATTCATTCCATTTTCGTCTGAAAGCAGTTCCAAAAAACGGAGCACATTCTCAAAGTTGTCGAGCGGTTCGCCAATTCCCATCAGTACCACGCTCGCTATCTTTCGTCCGCTTTCACGGGAAGCAGTATAAATTTGGTCCAGCATTTCAGACGGCGTTAAATTGCGCACAAAACCCGCAATGGTTGAGGCACAAAAGGTACACCCCATTTTACACCCAACTTGGGATGAAATGCAAATACTTGTCCCATGATGGTAATCCATCAGGACGCATTCCACAAATTCCCCATCCCGCAACTCATACAGGTATTTTACCGTATGATCCAGCTTGGATACAAGCTTTTTTGCTATCTTTAGTGAATTTATGTAAAATGTGCTGTCCAAAACCTGTTGAAACTTAGTAGAAATGTTGGTCATTTCGGCAAACGAGGATACCTGCTTTACATGAAGCCACTGGTAAATCTGTTTTGCGCGGAACCTTGCCTCTCCCAGTGAAATCACCTGTTCGGTTAGCTCCTGAAGCGTCAGGGACTTTATATCAATTTTATCCACATCATCACCGCATTCGTCGAAAAGTCGCAATATAAAAACCATCCGGTCCGTCTGCATCTGGAAACAGCGTCACTGCATGTCCGTCTCCTTCAAAATAAGGCAAATCCGGCAGAGGATCGGGGGCAAATGCAGGATGGCTGTTTAAAAAGTCCTCTGTAACCTCTTCGTTCTCCTTTTTCGAAAGAGAACAGGTGGAATAAACCAGCCGTCCTCCTAATTTGACATAGCGCGCACCGTTTTCAAGAATTTTCTTCTGTATTTCCGGCAGACCCGCCAGCTGTTTCGGATCTTTATACTTGATTTCCGGTTTGCGGCGAATCACCCCAAGCCCGGAACACGGAACATCACAGAGAACGCAATCTGCCTCGCCCAATACCGGGTTGTACCTGGATGCATCCCCCGCCTCAGCGACAAGATTGTCAAGCGCAAGCCGCCTAGCCCCGTCTTGTATCAGTTTGACACGTTTGGGATGCAGGTCAAAAGAACGAACCTGTCCGTTTTCCGCAAGCTGCTCCGCCATGGTAAAACTCTTGCCGCCTGGAGCCGCACACAAATCCAGCACCGTTCGCGGGTGCCCATCCACCGCTACAAGGGAACAAAGCTGGGAAGCAATGTCCTGTATATGGAACAGCCCTTCCCGGAAGCAAGCAGTATCAATCGGATTTCCTTCTACCATCAGACAACCAGGCAGTTCCCGCACCGGGGCGGACGAAATCCCTTCCTCCCGGAGCCGTTCCATGAAACGTTCGCAGGTACCTTTTACCAGATTCGCACGGATGGTCACCGGAGGCGGCAACAAAGAGGTCTCCAGAATTTGCAACGTCTTTTGAATACCGTAATCCACAATATACTGCCGCACCAACCACTCCGGGCAGGAATAACGAATCGACAGTGCCGCCGGTTCTTCTCCCTCAGGGAGGGAAAATGCGCCACCGTCCCGGAGGAATTGCCGCAGCACCGCATTGATAAACCCTTTTGCCCCCGGCTTTACCACAGCCGCCAGTTTGACACTCTCGTTTACCGCTGCGGATTCCGGCACCTGCATATAAACAAGCTGATACAGTCCCATCCAGAGGATGACGCGCACCGCAAGCTGAGGCGGCTGTTTGCAGTACTGCCCCGTTACATAATCCAAGGTCAGCTTACGCTCCAGCACTCCGTAAAAAAGACGAGTGGCAAAGGAACGGTCCGCAGCTGAAAGCTTATACTTTTGCAGCAAAGCGTCTAAAACCAGGTTGGAATAGCTTTTGTCCTGTTCCAAACGAAGCAGCGCTTCCTGTACCACTGCGCGCGCAGTTTTCATCATCAACGCCTCCTGTTGGAAAGGGCAATTAACCGGACAAGGTTTGCAACCGCAACCAGCAGACCCGCTACATAAGTCAGCGCCGCTGCACGCAGTACACGCTTTGCTCCGGTGAGTTCCTCACCCTCCAACATGTGGGATTCATCCAGCGTTTTCAAAGCACGCCGGCTCGCGTTAAATTCCACCGGCAAGGTAATGAGCTGGAACAGTACCACCGCACAGAACAGCAAAATACCAATTGTCACCAACGGATAAAATGAAAAAACAATGCCGAAAATCGCAAGTGGTATGGCAATGCTGGAACCAATCTGGGTAATTGGAATCAATACACTGCGGATTTTAATGGGGAAATACCCCGTCGCATACTGGACTGCATGGCCTGCTTCATGCGCTGCCACCCCAATAGCACCTACCGACATGCTGCCGTAGGTGGAATCCGAAAGGCGGATGACGTTTGCCTTTGGATCATAATGATCCGAAAGCTTACCCGGCACACGCTCGATTGAAACCTGATACAAACCATTGTCATCCAAAATTTGCCGTGCCGCCTGATCCGCCGTTAACCCCCTGGAATTGGAAATCCGGTTGTACTTGTGGAACGCCGACTGCACGTTAAACTGTGCCCACATGGCAATCAGCAACGCAGGTACTACAAGAAACAAATAATAGGAATCAAAATAAAAATATGGCAATTACTGTTCACTCCCTAAGAAATCACCGGGGACAATGTGCCGGCCGCGCATAAAATCAGCGCCCGGCATCCGTTTGGAGCCTTCATACTGCACCTCGGTAAGTTCCACAGCACCTTCCCCGCAGGCAACAATCAGGCGTTTTGCATCCAATACCTCTCCTGGCTTTCCAGATTTCTCTCCCCACAATTTTGCGTGGTAAACCTTCAGCCGTTTTCCCGCGTAGGTGGTATGAGCACAAGGCCATTCTGAAAGCCCGCGGATTTGGTTGTGCACTTCACGCGCGGATTTTGAAAAATTGAGAGGAGAGAGCTCTTTGGTGAGCATCGGTGCGTGGGTTGCAAGACTATCGTCCTGCGGCTGAGCAGCCAACGTTCCCTGCTTGAGCGCCTCAAGGGTGTCAGTAAGCAGTCCCGCTCCAAGACCGGAAAGGCGCTCATACAGCTCGCTCGCCGTTTCATTTTCACCCACCAGTGTTTCTGCCTTTAACAGCATATCCCCAGTGTCAAGTCCCTCTCCCATAAACATGGTTGTCACACCGCCGACGGCATCGCCGTTGAGCACCGTCCACTGAATAGGCGCCGCCCCACGGTATTTTGGCAGCAGCGAGCCGTGTACGTTAATGCATCCGTATTTCGGTAAATCCAAAATGGACTTCGGCAGGATTTTTCCATACGCGACCACAACAATCAGATCCGGCTGCAATCCTTTTAGAATTTCTTCCGCCTCACTGTTGTTCCTGAGCGTCTTGGGCTGATAAACCGGAATTCCCCGTTCCTCTGCAAGCTGTTTCACCGGCGGAGGCAGAAGTTTGTATCCACGTCCCTTTGGCTTATCCGGCTGGGTAAATACACCCGTTACCGTTTCCCCGGCTTCCAGCAGTGCGCGCAGGCTTGGCACGGCGAACTCCGGCGTTCCCATAAAAACAATATTCATTGTATCCCCCGTTTCCCGGATTACTCTTTTTCTTCCACAATTTCCTCGGCCAGGTCAACAAACAAAATTCCATCAAGATGGTCCAGCTCATGGCAAAACGCGCGTGCCAGAAGATCTTCTCCGCTTGCGGTAAAGGTCTTGCCGTTGCGGTCCTGCGCCTCCACCTTCACATATTTCGGCCGTTCAACCATTCCAAACTCCTTGGGGCAGGAGAGGCAGCCTTCATATTCCTTTTGCTTGCCGCTTTCCTCAATAATTTTTGGGTTTACAAGTTCAATCAAGCCTTCGCCTGTGTCAATGACCACTGCGCGGCGTAAAATCCCCACCTGCGGGGCTGCAAGGCCAACACCTTCGTTTTTATACATGGTTTCTGCCATATCATCAAGCAGTTCCCAGAGTTTTTCGTCAAACTTTTCAACTGGGCGGCACACCTTTGTCAGGATTTCATCGCCTTTTAATACAATGTTACGGATTGCCATACTGCACGTCCTTTCTGACTTATATATTAATTTCCCCATTGAGATCGGCAAAAACCGTTGTTTTGGAAAAAGCCGGCATTTGCGCCGTCTGCCGCAACAATTCGCCAATCATTGTTTTAAATGCCTTGTTTGCCCTGCATTTGATGACAATGCGGTAACGGTATTTGTTATTGAGTTTGTAAATATCCGCTTCCACAGGGCCCAATACGCGCACTGGGATTTTCATTTCCGCATTTTTAATGTACGTCTTAAGCAGTTCCATAAAGCTGTAGGCCGCTTTTTTGACCTCCTGCTCCAGAACTGCAGCAAATCCTACCACACAAATATCACAAAACGGCGGGTAAAGCAACGCCTTACGCGCCGCAATTTCATCGTTGTAAAACGCTTCGTAATTTTGGTGCGCTGCAAAATTCAGAACCGGATTATCCGGCGTATAGGTCTGGATAAATGCCCTGCCGGCTTTACTGCCCCGCCCGCTTCTGCCAACTACCTGGGTCACCAGCGAAAAGGTGCGCTCATTGCTCCGAAAATCGGTCGAATAGAGCAGTTTGTCCACCGAAAGCACTCCAACCAGCGTCACGTTTGGGAAATCCAACCCTTTTGCGATCATCTGGGTACCGAGCATAATATCATATCCACCCGCTCCAAATTTTTCGAAGGCTTCTTCATACGCAAACCGGGAAAAGGTGGTGTCGGTATCCATTCGAAGAATACGTGCGTCCGGAAACAGCTTGGAGACTTCATCTTCCAGCTTCTGGGTACCCAGCCCCGTCAGCTTGATATGCTTCCCCCCACAATGCGGGCAGACAAAATCCTGTTTATGGGAATAACCGCAGTAATGGCACATCATGCGGCCGTTTGCCTTATGGTAGGTCAGCGCCACACTGCAGTGCGGGCATAAATCCACCTCGCCACAGTCCATACAGGTGGCAAAGGTGTGATAACCTCGCCGGTTGAGCAGCAAAATGGACTGCTCTCCATGTTTCAAATTATAGTAGAGCTCGTCGATTAAAACATCACTCAAAATCTCGGACTGATCGGGATTTAAATGCCCCCGCAAATCCACCAGATAAACATCCGGCAGAATGGCGTCAGAATACCGTTTTTTGAGCTCAAAGAGATGATATTTTCCCGTTTTGGCACGATAATAGCTGTCTACCGACGGGGTCGCCGACGCAAGCAACAGCAGCGCTCCATGTCTTGCACAGCGCAGCTTTGCAAGATCTCGTGCGTGGTACCGCGGCGCGGACTCAGACTTGTAGGAATACTCCCCTTCTTCATCCATGACGATGAGCCCAATGTTGTCACAGGGAGCAAACACCGCACTGCGGGTTCCCACCACAATCCGCGCGCTCCCATTTTTAATGCGTTGGTATTCATCCGCACGCTCGCCAAGCGAAAGCCCACTGTGAATAACCGCCACCCGATCCCCGAAGAGGGCAATAAACTGGGAAACCATTTGCGGCGTCAGCGAAATTTCCGGCACCATCATAATGGCCTGCCGCCCCTCCGCCACCACAAGATCAATGAGCTTTAAAAAGACCTGGGTTTTGCCGCTCCCGGTAATACCATTGAGCAAAGCCGCCTCTGGCTTGCCGGTGCGGTAAAGTTCATACAGCCCGGAGAACACCTTAAGCTGTTCCGGCGAGAGCTTAATGGACGACGCATCCCGACGGCCAACCTGCGCCATCTTTGGACGACGGTACACCTGCCGGTCGTAATACTCTACAATGTTCTTCTTTGCCAGCGTTTTGAGCACCGCTTCGGTAATGCCGCAAAAATAACAGCATTCCTTCACCGAGGCAACCTGCACTTCAGACAGAAGCTCCACCACACCTTTTTGCTTGGGCGAAAGTTTCACATTCTCCGGGTCAAATTTCTCCGAAAGCCGCAGCATCCGGATGGTTTCATCGCCAACCCGGCGTTTGGTCTTTTCATCTGGTACCACAACGCCTTTCTCAATCAACGATTCCACAATCCGATCCTTTGCATCGTTCCCCGCCGCCTTGAGAAAGCGGTCAAGTTCCGCCTTATTGCGCGCAGTTTTCAAAAAGGCAATGACGTTGCGTTCCGCTTCAGAAAAGGATTCCAGCTCAACTTCATCCACCCTGCGGGAAAGATGAAAAGTTTCCACTACGTCAACATTAAACCCAACCGGCAGCAGAACCCGCACGGCATCATAATAGGTGCAAAAGGTATTCTGCTTGAGGTATTCTATCATCTCAAAGCCTTCTGCATTGATAAGCGGCTGTTCATCCACCAGAGATACAACCGCCTTACAGCGCTCTGGGTAATCGGTGTGATCCGTTAAAGCAAACACCAGCGCCTGCATTTTCTGGTTGCCCCGTCCAAAGGGGACAATCACACGGCAGCCAGGCTGAAGCCGCTCCGCCAATTCTTCCGGGACAGCGTAATCAAACAGCTTGTCAAACCGCACGGTACTCTTTTCAATCGCCACCCGTGCAAAGACCCGCCTGTGCATTCGCCGTCCCCCTTTCTGCCTGATAAAACCTATTCGATTTCTTTACCGATGTCCTCGTCTTCTACAATCTTGTATTCGCCTCTGGAAAGTTCCTCCACTGCAAGCTGAACCGGTTTTTCCTCCAGCGGCTCGCCTTTCTCTTCAGCTGCTTCCGCAATTTGGCGCGCGCGCTTAGCCACGCCTACAACCAGCGAATAGTAGCTTTCATTGTTCTTCAAAATTTCAGTTGCTGATGGTCTATGCATTCTATAACACCTCATCTAATCGATTTTTCATACGTTCACTGCGGCATTTCTCGGCCTGTAAAATCGCTCTCAGGTCAGATACTGCCTGTTCTACGGTATCGTTGACCACAATGTAATCATACTTGGAAGCAAACCGCAATTCCGTTTCTGCCGTTTTAAGTCGGCTGCGAATTACTTCTTCACTCTCGGTCTGGCGGTCTACTAACCTGCGCTCCAGCTCCTTCATACTCGGCGGCGCAATAAAAACAAACACCGCATCCGGGCGTTTTTCGCGCACCTGCATAGCGCCCTGTACTTCAATTTCCAGAAGTACGTCATGGCCGGCGGCGCACTGTTCCTCAACCGCCTGTTTCGGTGTCCCATAATAATTGCCGACATAGTTTGCATATTCCAGCATGCCGTCTTCGGCAATTTTACGTTCGAACTCCTGTTTGGAGAGAAAGTAGTAGTTAACACCGTCCACCTCACCCTCACGCGGGCTCCGGGTGGTTGCTGAAACCGAATAAAACACGTTGGGATCGTTTTTCAGGAGCTGCCCCAACACCGTGCCTTTGCCGCAGCCGGAAGGGCCGGAAACAACAACCAACAGGCCGTTATTCATCCTCTTCCTCCTCCTCGTCGTCATCCTGATAAGACAAACGGTTCGCAACCGTTTCCGGCTGAACAGCGGAAAGGATGACGTGGTCGCTGTCCATGACAATAACTGCACGTGTACGCCGGCCGTAGGTCGCGTCAATCAGCACGCCCTTGTCACGAGCGTCCTGGATGATGCGTTTAATGGGAGCGGATTCCGGACTGACAATGGCAATGAGCCGACTGGCCGAAACCATGTTCCCGAAACCAATGTTGATGAGCTTCATTGGACTCTCTCCTTTATTCAATATTCTGAATTTGTTCTCTTATTTTTTCAACCTCGCTCTTCAAGTCCACTACAATGCGGGTGATGGCAAGATCCTGCGCTTTGGAACCAATGGTGTTGATTTCCCGATTAACCTCCTGCACCAAAAAATCCAGCTTGCGCCCAATAGGCTCTTTGGAATCGAGGAAAGAGCGGAGCTGATTCAGGTGGCTGCGCAGCCGCACCGTCTCTTCATCCACGGCAATTTTCTCGGAAAAAATTGCTGCTTCGGTGAGGATGCGCGCTTCATCGATATTGGTGCTCTCCAACACCTCATGCAGCTTGTTTGTAAGCCGTTCCCGGTAAGCCTTGGTGGTTTCCGGCGAAAGCTGCTCGACTTTGGAAACGGATTCTTCAATAACGTCCAACCGGCCGGAAATGTCCAGACGCATTTTTTCGCCTTCCTTTTCCCGCATGGCGATAAAATTGCCGAGTGCTTCTTCCGCAACAAGACGGACATCCTTCCAAATCACCTCTTCGTTTTCGGTGGCTTTGCGGACATTAAAAATATCCGGGAAACGCGCCAATGCCGTCAGCGAAAGATCATCGGTCAGAGAAAGGTCGTCAGAGGCCGAACGAAGCGCCTCCAAATATCCCTGTGCGAGGGAGCGGTTGAGCTCCACGACAGCGTCCTGCCCTTCCACCGTAAAAACGGTGACGTTTACATCAATTTTACCGCGGGAAACCCGGCTTTGGATAAAGGATTTCATCTTCTCTTCCAGATAACCGTATACCCGCGGCACACGCGCCGAGAACTCAAAATAACGGTGGTTGACCGAACGAATTTCCACCAAAATATCCCGGCCGCCGACAATTTGCTGGCTGCGGCCGTAGCCAGTCATACTTTTTAACATGTTTTACTCCATTCAGCAGTGTTTAAATAATTGCAACTTACAGCACCCACATAAGTAGCCCCGCGGAAAATTCCATCGGATAACCGTATCCAAAGCTCTTTGCGTGTGCCCTGATCCAATAAGAATATTATAGCACGACGTTGTATGAAAAGCGCGTTTTATTCATATTTCGTTCACATAATTTACATATTATTTAGACAATTTTGCAATATGAAAATGGGTAGCCGAAACGCAGAGATAAAATCTGGGTCTGTAAACCGTTTCGGCATCCAATAGGGAAAAAACATTCTGAAGCAACCAACATTTTGTACCACAAAATTTTAATGTTCCATTTGCCAATTAAAGCCATCTTTCCCCTTAACCAAGTGCCTCGTTGTTTTCAAAACAGCGCACAAAAGCGCCGGAACGAACCGGCGCTTTGCACAAAAATTAATTCTTATTTGTAGCTCACCTGAATGGTGGTGTTCGGCTCGTTCTCATTGAACGGCTTTTTATGGCGGCCTTCAAAGAATTTGACGGCTACCTGGCCGAACTGAGCGTAGCTGAGAACATCCTCTTCCTGCTCGGTCCATTTTGCACACTCGGCGCGGAGCTTATCCAGTTCCGGCTCCAGCAGATCCGCCGGACGGCAGTCAATGGGTTCCGCGTCGCCAATAATATTTTTACGGAACTCCGGATCGATCGGAACCGGGGTTTTGCCGTATTCGCCGCGGACAAGGCCTTTGAACTCCTTGGTGACCATTTTATAACGCTCGCCGGTGATGACGTTAAACACCGCCTGGGTGCCGACAATCTGTGAAGTCGGGGTGACGAGCGGAGGCATACCGGAATCCTTACGGACACGCGGAACCTCTTCAAGAACGGCGCTAAGCTGATCCTCTTTGCCTGCTTGTTTGAGCTGGGAAAGAAGGTTCGACAACATACCGCCCGGAACCTGGTAGATCAACGCATTGGCATCAACGGCCAACATCTTCGGATCCAACAAGCCGCTCTTAATATATTTCTCACGCAGGCCCATGAAATAGGTGCGGATCTCATTGAGGAGCACCAGATCAAGGCCGGTGTCGTACTCGGTGCCCTGAAGCGCAGCGACCATAGACTCGGTCGGAGCATGGGAGGTGCCGAGCGCAAGCGGAGACATTGCGGTATCAAAGCCGTCCGCACCGTTCTCAACCGCCTTGAGCAAGCACATTGAAGCAAGGCCGGAGGTGTAGTGGGTATGGATCTGGAGTGGAATATGAACCGCTTCCTTGATCGCCTTGGTCAGCGTTGCCGCACGGTACGGGGTCAGGAGCGCCGCCATATCCTTCAGGCAGATGGAATCCGCGCCCTCAGCCTCGATCTGCTTTGCATAATTGACATAATACTCGTCGGTGAAAACATCGCCGAGGGTGTAGGAAATGGCAACCTGGGTGTGGGCCTTTTCCTTTTTCGCAGCCGAAATCGCGGTTTTCAGGTTGCGAATATCGTTAAGCGCGTCAAAAATACGAATGATGTCGATACCATTCGCAACGGATTTCTGTACGAAATACTCAACGACGTCGTCCGCATAATGGCGGTAACCAAGCATGTTCTGGCCGCGGAACAGCATTTGCAGCTTGGTGTTCGGCATTTCCTTGCGGATGATGCGCAGTCTCTCCCACGGATCCTCATTCAGAAAGCGCAGGCAACTGTCAAACGTAGCGCCGCCCCAAACCTCAGCCGAATAAAAACCGACCTTGTCCATCTTGGAAAGGATGGGCAGCATTTCGTCGGTGGTCATTCTGGTTGCAAGCAGGGACTGGTGCGCGTCACGCAGGGCAGTTTCCGTCACTCTTATTTTTTTAGCCATTCACTTGTTCCCTTTCCTTACTGAATCGAAAGAAGTTTGCTGTTGGACTCAACCGAATCGCCCTGTTTTACATAAACGGCAGCAACCGTGCCATCGTCCGGGGCAACAATATCATTTTCCATTTTCATTGCTTCGAGAACGCAGAGAACCTGACCGGCTTTGACCGCTTCGCCAGCGCTTACTTTAACCGCAACAATGGTACCAGGCATTGGGGAAACAACCTCGGTTGCACCAGCCGGAGCGGCAGCGGGGGCCGGAGCAGCGGCAGGAGCAGCAGCCGGTGCCGGAGCGGCAGCAGGTGCTGCAGCCGGAGCAGCGGCGGTACCGCCGATTTCATCAACTGTAACATCAAAATTTTCGCCATTAACAGCCACATTAAATTTTCTCATTTTTCAATCTCCTTAAATGAAATTATTTTGTATTTTGGTAAGGAAACATTATGTTTCATTATAACCTATCGTTAATTAAATAACAAGTCTTTCCTGCTAGTTTTTACACTTTTTACAAGTTTCAAAAAACGCATTTGCCGATTTTACACAAACTTCCCCCTCTTTGAGAAAGCTCCATGCGCGGAGCAGTTCATGATCAATCCGCTCAGAAAAGGCGACGGTATCCTCCGACTTGTCCATGAGCGCGGCCATGGAAGCGCGCAAAAGGCCGTCAAACAAATCGCCGTCGCCGTTTGCGTCGGCATATTCAATCCGCATTCCCTCAGGAGTAAAGCGGTAGAAGCAAACGCCGAGACATTCCCCGCGCTGGTCCGCAATGGTCAGACAGAGGCTTTCATCCACCGGGACGCCGTATTCGGCCGCATACCGTTCCAACACTTCCCGGTCGGTTACAGGCATGAGTTTCAGCATAACAGGTTACTTCCTTTCCGGCTTTTTAACCGCGTTGCGGATAGCCTTAAGTTCCTCTGAGGTTAAATCCCGCACAGCGCCGGGTTTGAGCATTCCTAAGCGGAGCGGCCCGACCGAGGTTCGTTTGAGCCGGGCGACCTCAAGACCGACCGTTTCACACATTTTACGAACCTGGCGGTTGCGCCCCTCGTGGATGATGATTTCCATAACAACACGCCCGGGCTCTTTTGTAAGTACTTTGACCACCGCCGGTGCGGTGCGTTTGCCGTCAATCACCACCCCTTCGGAAAGGGCGACGGTCTGTTCGTCGGTGACATCCGGCCGAACGGTGACACGGTAGGTTTTGGTGACATGGCGGCTGGGATGCATCATATCGTTGGCAAAGCTGCCGTCGTTGGTAAAGAGCAGAAGCCCCTCGCTGTTCATATCAAGGCGGCCGACCGGATAGACGCGTTCCTCCACGCCCTCCAGCAAATCCATGACACAGCGGCGGCCCTGTTCGTCACTGACGGTGGTAACATAGCCGCGCGGTTTATTCATCATAAGATAGCGATAGCTCTTTTTGCGGGGAACCACAAGGTTCTGGCCGCCAACCGAAATCAGGTCGGTCCGCGGGTCGACCTTCATGCCGATTTCAGCCGGATGGCCGTTGACCTTCACTTTACCCCGGGCGATCAGCTCCTCCGCCTTGCGGCGGGAGCAATAGCCAATGTCTGACAATACCTTTTGCAGTCTAATTTTTTCCACGTTGAAATCCTTTCTGACGTCCTATTTTCCAAAGCTCTGGATGAACTCGATAAACGCATCGATTGCGCGGAGGAGAGAGGCCAAAAATCCCCCGTCCGGTTCCGGCGCAGTCCCCTGCCCCACCGTTTCAGCCGCCATAAGCTGCTGTGAGGCAACAACTTCACCGTCATATAAGTACTCCACCCGGCCGACAATATCCCCTGCATTCACCGGCGCATAGTAGAACCGGTCAAGGTGGACCCGGGTGGCCAGCTCGGACGGCTCGACAACCGAAGTTGCCGCGCCATAGGGCACAACTGCACAGCGGGACTGCTCGCCCCCGGTGACGGTGAGCGAAAGCTCCCCTGCCTTATCGGCGGGAATTTGCCGGGTAGTGACCTGAGAAAAGCCGTAATCAAAAAGATCGGCAGTATCCTGCCAGTCGTTTGGATCGTTTAACGTAACGCAGATGAGGGTGACGCCGTCCCGCTGCGCGGCAGAGACCAGGCAGCGGCCGGCCTCGTCGGTAAAGCCGGTTTTTACGCCAACGGCGCCCTCGTAATTCTGAAGCATTTTGTTGCTGTTTTTAAGCCAGCGTTTAAACGGCGGATTGCCAAATTCAAGCTGGGCGTTTTTGCTGGAGCAGATGGCGAGAAAATCCGGATTTTTGAGCGCGGCACGGGCGAGAAAGGCCATATCCCGCGCGGTGGAATGGTGGCCTTCGGCATCCAGGCCGGAGGGAGTTACAAAATGAGTGTTTTTTAACCCCAAGTCGGCGGCGCGCTGGTTCATCATTTCAACAAACGCCTCGGTAGTGCCGCCAATGCGGACAGCCGCCGTATTGGCGGCGTCGTTGCCCGAAGGCAGCAGCATGCCGTAGGCAAGGGTGCGCAGGGTGACCTGGTCGCCTTCCACAAGCCCCATAGAGGAGCCTTCTACCTTGATGGCCTGCGGATCGACGGTAAAATACTCGTCGAGATTTTCCTGTTCCAGCGTAAGCATTGCCGACATAATTTTGGTGGTGCTCGCCATAGGAAGCTCCGTATTCTCATTCTTTGCGTAAAGAATGCGGCCGGTTGTAGCTTCAATGAGCACCGCCGCCTTTGCCGAGCAGGGGACGTTGTATTCCACTGCGGCAGCCGGCTGCGAAAAGGCCGGAAGCATTAAAAGAAAGGCGATGCAGAGGGACAGGAAACGCTTCATTTGTTCAAGCCTCCAATGTTGAGCATTCAGGGGGCTTGTGTAAAGCCGCCTGTATCCATTCAAAAAAAGATATGCGGACACAGGCACGTCCTATTCGGTTTTACTCCTTGCAGTCCGGCTGAGCAGCCTTGCCCTTTTTGGCATTTTTGTCTTTTTTGAAAAGCTCGCTGATTTTATCAATGACCTCCGGCAGGGCCTCCACCGCCTTGCCGATGGCGCCGCTGTCCCCCTCTGAGAGCTGGACGAGCTTGACGTCGCCGCCGGAAACGACGAGGAAAGCAATCGGACTGATGGAGATACCGGCACCACTGCCGCCGCCAAAGGTCTCTTTCTGAACCTTGGTGGGCAGATCCGAACCGCCCGACGCAAAGCCGAACGAAACTTTGGAGACTGGGATGATGGTGGTACCATCCGGCGTGATAATGGGATCGCCGATGATGGTGTTGACATCGATCATCTCGCGGATTTTCTGCATAGCAGTGGACATTAAGCCTTGGATTGGATGTTCGCTCATAACATTACACCTTCCTATTGGTATTATTGTTCCTTATAGTATTGGCAGCGAAGCGGAAAAGCATACTGAACGCGGCGCCAAAGACAAAGACAATGCGGATACCCGCCTGCGCGTCCAGCTCCAATTCGGTTTCGTTGCGTTTAAAATCGCAGTCAATGGAAATTTCTTTGGCCTTCAAATGCACAAGGTTGCTGGCTACAGCAAGGCCGCCGTGGACAGCGGCACAGATCCGGCCGTATTGGATGGCGCATTCCGCGGCGTCCTCGCTGCCGACGACAATGCGAAGCAAAAACATTTTAAACTTCAAATGGCGAAACAAGACGCCCAGCCCCTTAAAGCCGGAACTGACGAGATTTTTCACCAGCTCAAAATCAAGCTTCTGTTTTTTCTCTGGTTTCGGTTCTTCTTTTGGAGGCTCCTTGGGCTGTTTTTCCGGCTTGGCTTTGGGCTTTTTTTCTTTTTTGGGTTTCGGCGGATAAAGCCGGAAACGGAACCACCAGAACCCAACCCAAACCCTTGGGCCATCTTCACGGTAAGAAACCCGGATATGAACGGTTGTGGCAAGTACCAGGGCAAAGAACGCGGCAATAACGCCAGCAATGATCCAGCCTGTCACGTTCATCACCTCTTTGCAGTCAGGGTATGGGGCGCTCTCCCGAAACGGGAGGCAAAACGAAGGGAATACATTTCAAGGAAACCTGATAAAACCAAGCCTTCAGGCATGGTATAAAAACTGCGCCTTGACAGGAAACAGGTCCTTAAACCGGCAACAGCAAGCTGTTTTCAAAACAACGGTTCCGGTTTTGTCTTTGGCAACACGCCGAGCCGATTTTTTACAGTTCCGGCGCCGTTTTTGGTTTTATTTTTTGGCAGAACCAATTTATTCGGCCACAACACCGATACCGCTGTAAGCGTTCTGTTTGCCGGCAAAACCGTCGGCATTTTCATACGTGCCACGGATTCACGCCTCGTTTTCCAACCAGGCTGCCGGTGTTGTGGAGCTTTTCCAAATGAGAAGCAGCTTCTGCCCGCATTGAAATACAGCGGTTATTCCGCTTGTCCGCCCGGATCCGCAGACGATACAGAACCGCCGGATTGGTCATCCTCCGAAGCGGCCGGTGATTCTCCCACCCCGCCTTCGGCTTGAGCAGCGCCGCGCTCCCCAGCAATGTATTCGTCCAGCATGACCTGGCCGCTTTGGTCAGGCAGCGGCGGAAGCTGTTCCAGCGACTCAATGCCGAAACAACGCAGAAAATGGAGGGTGGTGCGGTAAGCAATCGGCCGGCCGGGAACGTCGAGACGGCCCGCCTCTTCCACCAGGCCCTTTTCAGCGAGATTGTTGACAATCTGGCCGCTTTCCACCCCGCGCACCTGTTCGACAAAGCTCTTGGTAACCGGCTGATTGTAGGCAATAATGGAAAGCACCTCCATTGCAGCCTGCGAAAGCGGCGCATTGCGCCGAACCTCCAGGGCGGCGCGGACAACATCTGCATAAACGTCCTTGGTGGAGAGCTGAAGGCTGTCCTCAAGGAACAATAACATCATGCCCCGTTCTGCGCGGTCATAATCGTCCTTTAAAAGGGTGGCAACCTGAAGCACCGTTTCCTCGGTGACCTCCAGAACCTCGGCAAGACGCGCTATGGGAAAAGGCTCGCCCGAAGCGAAGAGCACGGCTTCCATCTGCGCTTTATACTGGTTAATTTCAATCTGCATGGTGTTTTACCCTATCCTGGTTAAAATAAATTTCGGTATTTTCCTCATTGAGGTAAAGCCGGCCGCTTTTTACCAGTTCAAGCACAGCGAGAAAGGTAGCGACCAATTCGGAGCGGTCTGCGGAATCAAAGCAATCCTGCAAGCGGGCGTGTCCAGTGCGGTAAAGCCGGCGAAGGAGGTGAACAATGCGCGAGGTAACCGAAACAATTCGCCGGCTGACCAGCGGTGTAAACTCGCTGGCGGGGGGCGGGAGCTTGCGCTTGCCGCGCCCCATTACAGCAAAATAGGCCGCAAGCAGCTCCGGCGGCTCATGGGTACGCCGGTAGGTGGCATCTACCTCCATGGGCTGGGGCATCCGTACAAAAACCTGGTAATTGCGGTTCATTTCCGCAAGGCGGGACGCAACGTACTTAATGGCGGAAAGCTCTAACAATTCGCCGGTGAGTTCCCGTTTGAGTTCTTCCGCCTCCTCGTGCTTTGGCAGAAGAGAAACGGTTTTAATGTAGACCAGACGAGCCGCCATTTCAAGAAACTCGCTTGCGACTTCAAGGTCGGCGAGCTTCATTTGGGCAATGTATTCCAGGTACTGCTCCAACAGGCTGGAAATTTCAATATCCTGAATGTCGAGCTTATGTTTTGCAATGAGATGAAGCAGAAGGTCAAGAGGACCTTCGAACACCTCGAGCTTAAAATTGAGCTGTTCCAATACTCCACCGCCTAGATATGCATGATAAGCTGGGCAATGAGATCCACAAAGCCGGTGAGGAAGTCAAGCCCCCGCAGGATAAGATTGTTGAGGAAATAGAGCGGGCCGTCCAGAACGCCGGTCCAGAGGACGACAAACAGACCGATAAAGATGAACATTTCATACCGCATAATGGCAAAGTAGATACGCTCCGGCAAAAAAAGGTTCAAAATACGGGATCCGTCCAGCGGCGGAATGGGAATGAGGTTAAAAATAGCCAGTGAAATATTGACAGTGGTCATGATGCTGAGCATAAAGCTGACAGCCGAAAGAACGTCGTTGGTAAACGGCAGGTAGGCCACCACTTTATAGAGGACAAGGGTGATAAACGCCATGATGAGATTGGAGAGCGGCCCGGCGGCTGCCGAGATGGCCATGCCGGTTTTGGGATTTTTAAAGTTGCGGGGATTAATCTGCACCGGTTTTCCCCAACCAAACCCGGTGAGGACGAGACAGACGGTGCCGATCATATCCATATGGGTAAAGGGGTTGATGTTCAGCCGCCCCTGATAGCGCGCCGTGTGGTCGCCGAGCTTATCCGCGACAAAGCCGTGGGCAAACTCGTGAATGGGCAGTGCGGTAAACGCGACAATCAAGCGAACAAACCACTGCAACAGCATGGTGCTGGATAATTCAAACGGCAAGGCATTCCACTCCAATTTTGTTGATTCGAAAACAGCATTTTGGTATTATTATACCGAAACGGCCGCTCAAATACAAGCAAATGGCGTTACAAAATTGTGTACAGGGGATAAAATGCAGATTTCGGAAAAAAATGCTTGCTTTTGGGGAATGATTGTGCTAATATAGTACTGTTCTTTGATTGATATTTTATGGATGTGCCGGAGATGGCATCCCATACTTATAAGGAGGTGCAGAAGAATGGCAAAATGCGATATCTGCGGAAAAGGTGTGACCTTTGGTATTAAGGTTTCTCACTCTCACAGACGTTCCAACCGTACATGGAAGCCGAACGTTAAGCGTGTAAAAGCAATCGTCAATGGCACGCCATGCCATATTTACGCTTGCACCCGCTGCTTACGTTCCGGTAAAGTGACCAAAGCGGTCTAAGAAGCGAATGAGATGAAGGAAAAGCGGAGTTTAGCTCTGCTTTTTTTCATTTTTATGAGGATGATAATCCTGACAGCTGAATTGCTGCCTGTTTGGGAGGATATATTCGCTGCATGTGACAAGGCTTGCCCCAGCCCCGCACCTTATACCGATGAAGCACGAGACGTTTGGTGTGTTCTGTATCTGCCAAACGTCTCATTTTTTATGAATAAACCGGCGCCCACCCCAGAGGCGGCTGCAAAACCCTGCCGCAGAACGGCAAAAAGCACTTGCATTCGGAATGAAAAAGCCTGCCGCGGATAAAGATTTCCGCGGCAGGCTTTTTCTCATTTGGTTTCTTTAAGCCAAATTTCCTCGCTCTCATGCCGTTTCGGGCGGCCCATCAGCGCCGAAAGCGCCTGCTCGATGGGCTTGTTCTGGTAAAGAACCGCATAGGTTTCTTGAACAATCGGCATATCAATGCGGTACTGCCGGGAGAGCTCATAAGCGATCCTGGCTGCGGTGTAGCCCTCCACCGTGCCGATGCGCGCGACCGCTTCAGCAGGCGGAACTCCCTGCCCGACGAGGACGCCGGCACGCCGATTGCGGCTGTGCTCACTGGTGCAGGTGACGATTAAATCGCCAATGCCGGTCAGGCCCGCAAAGGTTTCGGTTTGGGCGCCCATTGCGACGCCGAGGCGGGCAATCTCAGTGATGCCGCGGGTCATAAGGGCCGCGCGGGTATTATCTCCAAGGCCGAGGCCGACGCAGATCCCGGCGCAGATGGAAATGACGTTTTTAAGCGCACCGCCGAGTTCAACGCCGATGACGTCGTCATTGACATAGATGCGGAGGGTATCCGACGAGAGGATGTTCTGCACCGTTTCAGCCGCTTCCCGGTTTTTAGAGGCGGCAGCCACAGTAGTGGGAACGCCGCGGGCAATCTCCTCCGCATGGGAAGGGCCGGAGAGGATGACAACCGGATTGCGCGGGAGGGCTTCCTCCATCACTTCGGAAAGGCGGCGGTTGTCGCCGGGATTAAACCCCTTGGCAACGCTGACAACCACTGTCTGCGGACCTAGGAAAGAGGCGATTTTCGCCGCAGTTTCCCCCACCGCAAAGGAAGGGGTGGCAATGACGACAAGATCCGATTCGTGACAGCCTTCCAGCTCGGTTGTGAGGTGGATATCCGGTGAAACAGAAACGCCAGGCAGCAGCTTTTTGTTTTCACCGTCTTCGCAAATGGCACAGAGTTGTTCTTCAAAGGGCGACCAGAGAAAAACCTCTTCCCCTTTGTTTTGACACATGACGGCGAGGGCGGTGCCGAAGCCACCCGCACCCAGAATGGTGATGACAGACATTGCGGCGCCCCCTACCCCTGCTTTTTCTTCCCGAATTTATTTTCGGTTCCATGCACCAAACGATTGATGTTCTGGCGGTGCATAAAGATAATCAGCGCTGAAATGACAAGGGCAAAAATGCCTTCAAAAAGCAAATCCGGGCTGTGCTGGAGCCAGCGCAGCAGGAACATGGCGATGGGAAACACCACTGCGGCCGAAAGGGACGCAAGCGAGACAATTTTGGAACAGAGCACCACAATAAGGAAAGTGCCGAGTACGGCCAGAAAAACAAAGGGATCCAGCAACAGGATGGAACCCGCCGCGGCGAGGATGCCCTTGCCCCCCTTGAACTGATAAAACACCGGGAACAGATGCCCCAAAATGACGAACAGACAGCCAATATAGCCGCCAAAGCGGAACGAATCCGGGCCCATCAGCCAAAGGGCAATGAGGTAGCCGATGCCGACGGCAAAAACGCCCTTGAGAAAATCGCCGGCGGTGACAATGGCGGCAGGGCCTTTGCCCTGGGTGCGCAGGACATTGGTCATGCCTGCATTGCCGCTGCCGTAGTCGCGGATATCCTCATGGGCTTTAATTTTGGTGGTAATAATGGCAAAGTTAATGCTGCCGAGCAGATAAGCAATGACTGCAATGGCGGCAGCGCCTACAAAAAACTGCCAATTCAGCGTCAGATGTGCAAACATGGTTTTTCTCTCCCGTCATTAATCGTTTCCACGCTCACGGATGACAAAACGCACCGGCGTTCCAATCAGGCCGAAAGACTCTCTGATTTGATTTTCCAAATAGCGCTGATATGAAAAGTGGAACAGTTCTTTGTTGTTGACAAACGCCACAAAGGTGGGCGGTTTGGTGGAAGCCTGTGTCATGTAGTAGATTTTCAGCCGCTTGCCCTTGTCCGACGGGGGCTGAACCCGCGCCGTAGCATGGGCGAGAATGTCATTGAGCACACCGGTGGGGATGCGCATGGCGTTTTGCTCGCTGACGTTTTGAATGGTCCGGAACAGCTCCTCGACACGCTGGCCGGTTTTGGCCGAGATGAAGAGGATGGGGACATATTTCATAAACGAAAAATCGTTTTCCAGTTTTTTACGGAACTCGCTCATGGTTTTGTCGTTCTTTTCGACGGCATCCCATTTGTTGACTGCGACGACACAGCCTTTCCCCTGCTCATGGGCATAGCCGGCCACCTTGGAGTCCTGTTCGGTAAAACCTTCGGTGGCGTCGATTAGAATTACGCAGACATCGGCGCGGTCCACCGCCATATAGGCGCGCAAGACGCTGTACTTTTCAATGGAATCCAGCACCTTGGACTTACGGCGGATACCCGCGGTGTCAATGAACACAAACTTGCCGCGTTCGTCGTCAATGACGGTATCCACCGCGTCGCGGGTGGTTCCGGCAATGTCTGAAACAATGACGCGCTCTTCACCCGAAATGCGGTTGACCAAGGAGGATTTACCGACGTTGGGTTTGCCGATGACGGCAACCTTGATGAAATCCTCGCCGTAATCATCCGAGTCAAAGTCGCCGAGTTCGTCATAAACGGCGTCGAGCAGGTCGCCCGTGCCATGGCCGTGGGCAGCAGAGACGGCGACCGGATCGCCGAGGCCGAGGTTGTAAAACTCATAGAATTCCGCCGGCGGCGCGCCGACCGAATCGCATTTGTTAACACAGAGCACCACCGGTTTGCCGCTCTTCTGGAGCATGGCGGCAACATCGTAATCGGTGGCGGTAACGCCTGCGGAAAGCTCGGTCACCAGGATGATGACCTCGGCGCTCTGGATGGCAAGCTCCGCCTGACGGCGCATCTGCGAGAGGATAATATCATCGGTTTTGGGTTCAATACCGCCGGTATCCACCAGCATGAACTCCTTGCCGCGCCATTCGCAATCGCTGTAAATGCGGTCACGGGTGACGCCGGGGGTATCATCCACAATGGAAAGGCGTTTCCCGACCAATTTATTAAACAGTGTGGATTTTCCCACATTTGGGCGGCCGACAACCGCAACAACTGGTTTCGCCATCCCATCACCCCTTTATACTTCTTTTTTTATCATTCGCCCAACAGGCGGGAGAGCAGCTCATAGCCGTCATTTTCCACCGGGACAGCCTGAGCCCCAAGCGCTTCAGACACCTGTGCGGGCGTTGTATTGTCCAAAAACAAATCGCGTTCCATACGGAGCATATTCGCCGGGAAGAGTACGCGCTCCCCAAGCGGACAGTCACGCAGGGCGGCGATGAAATCCTGCCCTGTTATCAAACCTGCAACGGTGATGCGTTCCCCGAAAAAGCGGTTTGGAACAGGTACAACTTCACAATGTAAATTATGCCATTTTTTTACGGCCGCGTCAACCAAATCGCAAATTAAGCCATAAGCTGCCACCGATGTGGCGATTGTGACGCTGTGCGACCGGTCGTCCGGTTCGCGTTCCTCCAAGGCGCTCATAAATTCATCCCGGAGCAGGGCACACATGCCAACACCGTTTTCAAGCTGCGAAAGCTCGCCGTAATAAGAGACCTCCGGGATGGGAACGCCAGCCATGAGGAAAAATTCATCCGCCGGATAGACCATCCGCTCGCCGTATTCTTTGAGGAAATCGTCTGAAAAGCGGTGGATGGTCTCCAAAACTGCACGGGCGGATTCCCGGTCAAACGGCTGGAGCGGTTCTAGCCCCTCCCGGTATTTGGTGAGGCCAACCGGGACGCAGGCGACGCTTTGAATCTGCGGAAACAGGGCGGAAAGTTCACGAATGGAACGCTCCAACGCCTCCCCGTCATTCCAGCCGGGACAGAGCACAAGCTGGACATTCATGAAAATACCTGCTTCCGCGAGTTTGGGCAGGTAGCGGAGTACCTTTCCCGCGTCCTTATTTTTCATCATACGGACGCGCAGCTCCGGGTCGGTGGTGTGCACCGAGATATTGACGGGAGAAATCCGCATTTTGATGATGCGGTCAATGTGTTCTTCATCGAGATTGGTGAGGGTGATGTAGTTGCCGAACAGGAAAGAAAGGCGTTCGTCGTCATCCTTAAAATAAAGGCTGTCCCGCATCCCTTTCGGGAGCTGGTCGATGAAACAGAAAATACATTTGTTGCGGCAGCCAGTCTGTTTGGACATAAGGTAGGTTTCAAACTCCAAACCGAGGTCTTCGTCCTCCCCTTTGCGGATACGCAGTGCGTAGGGTTTGCCGTCCGGCTGCTCGAGGAACAGTTTGAGATGCGGCTCCATTGAATAAAACTGGTAATCCAGCACATCATTGACGGCGTGCCGGCCAATGGAGAGCAGCCTGGAACCGGGGCAGACGCCCGCACGGCCGCAGGGAGAATCCGGCTGCACGCCTGTGATCAATACGCTCATCATCCACCTCCAAAAACGAAAACACAGAAAAAACGAGAAGGGTTTCCCCTTCCCGGCAGATAGCAAAAAAGCCTGCTTTCAAAAACAAAAGCAGACTTTTGGGTCTTGGCTTACGCTTCTTTTTTGATGACCTCTACGCCCTTGTAATAGCCGCAATTCGGGCAAACACGGTGAGGAACTTTGAGTTCACCGCACTGTGTGCATTTTGAAAATGCCGGGGCATCGAGCTTCCATACGCTGGAACGCCGTTTGTCACGTCTTGCTTTGGAGACTTTTCTCTTCGGTACCGCCACGATCAGCACCTCCTTAACAATAAATTATGTCAGCAACTGCTTGAGTACGTCGAACCGCGGGTCGCCCGTTTGTTCGGTACAACCGCAGTCACCTTGATTTAAATCTTTCCCACACTGGGGGCACAGGCCTTTGCAATCCTCTGAACACAGGAACTTAGACGGCATGGCAAGCATGATGTCCGCAACCAAAAGTTCATCCAGATTCAAACGCATGTCTGGCACGACGATATAGTCGCTGTACAAATCGTCGTCCGATTCCAGCCGGTTTACAAGGATGTGCTGAAAATCCTCTGAAAAACCGCGCTCGAATTCTTTGAGGCAACGGTCACAGGACAAACGGAGCGTAAACTGCACAGAACAGTCGAGTGTCACTATTCCGGCAACATTTTTCACCAGACCGCGTACTGCAACCGGGGTGATGAAGGGCCGCGTGCCGAAGAGTTCATAACCGGACAAATCCAGGTCATATTCCACCGGGAGATGCTCGTCCACTACTTCAAACAGCTGGCGTAAATCCAAATACATCATAACACCTCGTAATACCACTGAATTATTATATCGTCCCGGCTGGGAAAAGTCAAGCATTTCCCGCAAAATAATACAGGAACTGCCTACCCGGCCAGGCGAAAATACAGGCCGCCGGAGTTCGGCGGCCTGCACACCTTAGAACAACTGGATTTGGCTTACATATACTTCTTGACCGATTCCGGAAGCTCAGAAGCATCTGCCGAGACGGTGAACACGAGCTTGGTGTTCGCCTCTTTGGCGACTGCTTCAATTTTGTCAAAGAAAGCGCCGAGAGCCTCCAAATCCTGGCCGCAGATTTTCAGGATGCCGTCTACGAACACCTCGGTAATATCATAGTTGCCGGATAAAAGGCCTGCTACATAACCATAAAACGCATCAAAGCCGGAAACGCCGTAGCTGTCTGCCTCAAGAAGACGCACACTGTGGTCAAGGTCATAGGTGAGCTTGGGTTTCTTTTCGATACAAACGATGTTGCCGTCGGTTGTTTTTGCGGCCGCGTTGACCATGTCAATCAAAATTTTGGTTTTGCCGCTTCCCTTTTTGCCTACAATCAGTTTGATCATGTATAACATTCCTTTCATTCGTGCCAAACGGCACAGAAATACAAATTTGGCGCTGAACCTATTTCAGCTTTTCTTCCAGTGCCGCTTTCTGCTCTTCGTAACCGGGTTTGCCGAGCAGCGCGAACATATTTTTCTTGTAGCTTTCCACGCCCGGCTGGTCAAACGGATTAACGCCGAGCAGGTAGCCGGAGATGGCACAGGCTTTTTCAAAGAAGTACACAAGGTACCCGAACTCATACTCGTTGAGCTCCGGGAGCTCAAGAACGATATTCGGCACACCGCCCTCGGTATGGGCAATGACGGTGCCTTCAAACGCCTTGCGGTTGACCACCGACATATTCTGGTTGGAGAGGAAGTTGAGGCCGTCAAAATTGTTGGGCTCCTCCTCAATGAAAAGATCCTGCTGCGGTTTTTCAACCGAGACCACCGTCTCAAACATCACGCGGGAACCGTCCTGAATGAACTGGCCCATCGAGTGAAGGTCGGTGGAGAAAGTAACGGCGGAAGGATACAAACCTTTCTGATCTTTCCCCTCGCTTTCGCCAAAGAGTTGTTTGAACCATTCGGCCATCATAACAAAATTGGGTTCGTAACTGACGAGGAGTTCAATCGCTTTGCCTTTGCGGTAAAGGATATTACGCGCAGCGGCGTAACGGTAACAGTCGTTGTCACAGTCGCCGGAGGCAAACGCCTCCATTGCGGCGGCGGCGCCGTTCATCATCTGTTCAATGTCACAGCCGGCGACGGCAATCGGCAGCAAGCCGACAGCGGTGAGGACGGAATAGCGCCCACCCACATCGTCCGGAATGACAAAGGTCTCATAGCCTTCTTTATCCGCAAGTTCCTTCAAGGTGCCGCGGGCTTTGTCGGTCGTGCAGTAAATGCGGCCCTTTGCCCCTTCCTTGCCGTAGCGTTTTTCCATCAGATCGCGGAATACGCGGAACGCAAGCGCAGGCTCAGTGGTGGTACCGGATTTGGAAATAACATTGACCGAAATTTCTTTGCCCTCACAGAGGGAGAGAATCTCGTTCAGATAGGTCGGACTGATGTTGTTGCCCGCAAAGTAGATTTCCGGGGTATCTTTTTTCAGGTTGTTGTAGAGCGGGGACTTTAGACACTCAATGGCGGCGCGTGCACCGAGGTAGGAACCGCCGATGCCGATGACAATTAAAACGTCGCTGTCGCCCTGAATTTTTTTGGCCGCTTTCTGGATGCGGGAAAACTCTTCCCTGTCATAATTTTTGGGGAGTTCAAGCCACCCCAAGAAGTCATTTCCGGGACCGCTTTTTTCATGCAGAAGCTGGTGCGCCGCTTTGAGCTGCGGCTCCATTGCTGCAAATTCATGTTCGGATACAAAACCGCGGAGATGCTTATCGCTGAATCTGACGGACATCGCAAACCCTCCAAAACAAATCTTTTGAAATTCCGCTGAATTTCTATGTGTTTATTTTACACTAAAGCGGCCTGAAATTCAAGGCATTTTTGTGAAATTCGCAAATTATTCACGCTTTATCCACGCGCTGTTCCGTCAAATGTGCACAACGCCGGGCTTTGTGCTTAGCAAATGATGCGGCGGATTAAAATGAGAAAGGCATTCCAGAAGTTCATGGGCTCAATATTTTCGGTAGCGAGCACCATCCGTTCATCCAAAACGCTGCCGTCCAGCATAATTTTGACAACGCCAAGCTGCTGGCCCGCTTTAACCGGAGCCTCAACCTGGTCTGCAATAAGTGCCTCCACGGTAATGCTGTCCTGCTTGCCCGCCGGAATCAGCGTGGCGGTGCCGCCGGAAAGCTCCGGCTGGGTTTCAGACTTTACCCCGCCGGTGACCTGTACCGGGGTGATAAGGGCTGGGTCAACCTCTGGAGTGGCGACCGCAAAGTTATCAAAAGCAAAATTAAGCAGCGCTTTTGCATCCTCAAAGCTGTCCTCCGTCTTTTCAATCCCCATTGCGACGGCGATGAAGGATTTCTCCCCTTTTGTAGCGCTCGCGCTGATGCAGTTGCCGGACTCCTCACTGACACCGGTTTTCAGCCCGGTGCATCCATCGAAAAAGCGGGCGAGCCGGTTGGTGTTGACCAGCTGGGTAGCGCCGCCCCGAAGGTCATGCATCCAAATGGTTGCAAAGCCGGACGCCTGTTCGTGCCGGAGCAGTTCGCGGGACATGAGTGCAACGTCATAGGCACTGGTTTGCGCAGCAGTATTATACCCGGAAGCGTCCAGAAAATTAGTGTCGTCCATACCGAGCTGTTTGGCTTTCTGGTTCATCTGGGCGACAAAAACCTCCTCGCTGCCGGAAACGTGTTCCGCAAGGGCGACTGCGGCGTCATTGCCGGATCCAATCAAAATGGCGATGAGCAAATCCTGCACCGACATTTGCTCGCCGGGGGTGAGCCAAATTTCAACGCCGCCCATGTTGCAGGCGTTTTCTGAAGCAGATACCATATCATCCAGCTTGATTTTACCTCCATCCACCGCCTCCAGAACCAGCAGGGCGGTCATAATTTTAGCAAGCGAAGCCGGCGGCAGGAGCTTGTGGGCGTCCTTTTCCGCCGCAAGGCTGCCGGTGGAGTTTTCCATGACGACATAGGACGGTGCGGTAACCGTTTCCGACGGCTGCGGGAAGCCGTTACCGGCCGCCTCGGCTGAGGTGGTCTGGGCGGTATCCGCAGGCGGTCCGTCCGATGCGGCGGCAAAAGGCAGCGCGGTACAGAGCACCGCAAAGCTGCATACCGTGGCGAGCAGTTGTTTTATCTTCATGATGACACCTCTTTCGGAGTAATTCCTCTGTCATCATTCATATTCCAAAACCGGCTGAAAAATGTGCATTTGCGGCGGAAGAAGTCATGCGGACAAGGTCATATACCACGGACGGTGCACAGAAAGCCGGTCCCTCTGTTCTGCGTTATTTACGTCTCAAGCCCACACATGCAGCAGCAACTATTGTATAAGGTAACGAGAGCCATGCACATTGGGTACACAGAACGGATGCAGCGGCACAGCGGCTGCATCAGGACTCTGTAAAACAAAAAACCGCACGGCAGAGCCATGCGGTTTCAAGGCGTTTATTCGGCGGGACCAAACTCGATGAGCGAGACACTGTGCGCCGGCACAGTGAGACCGATGGTAACGGAGTCGTTTTCCGAATCCACCGTGAAGTCCGGGCAGAACTTTTCAAGGGATTCCCGCTCTTTCATTGCAGAGTACTGTTCCAGTGTGGGGTACCAGGGATTCCCCTGCCGGTTCCACTCGGCATGGGCGTTGGAGTGCTCCGCATCAATGCGGTAATAAGTGACGGGGATGGCTTTCCGGGAACCAAAACCTTTAATTGTCACTGCGACTTCTTTGGAATCCACCGCGGTCTTATCATCATGGTGGCTGTAGATGAGAAGCTGCACACGGCCGTCCTCTGTTTTGGCGGCGAAACCGGAAACCTCGGTAGCGTTAACTTCAGCGGCTTTGCCGGTTTCTTTGGAGGCCATTACATCAAAGGCCGCGTCGCTGGCAAGGGCAAGCTGTTCCTCGCCCAGCAGCGAAAACACACGGAACATGTTGAAAATAGCTTTGTCAATGCCCTGGGTGGAGAAGGTACGGGTGCCTTCAAAGCAGCGTTCGCCCGGGAACAGGAAAGCCCATGCGAGCGGCTTGACATCCATGCCGTACTCTTTGGCAACCAGCATGATTTTATGGTAGGCAGACGCCACATAGGTTGCGTAATACTCGGTGTTGCGGAAGGCCATATTGGCGTTGTCAAACCGGCCGCCGGCGGCCCAGCCGTCCGGATCGGCTTCGGAAAGGACAACCTCACGGTCCTCATAGCCGTATTTTTTGATGCAGCCCAGCCCGCGCTTGACCTGGTTGACCAGACTCATGACCGAAGGGCTTTCCTCTTTGGCGTGGGCATCAAAGGTAAAACCGCCGCCCTTGACATGGAAAGTGATGTAATCGAGGCGGGCGCCCTTTTCGCCGGTACAGAAGTTTGCGCCCTCTTTGCAGTGGGCGAGGAAGAACTCAAAGAACTTCTGGGAATCGCCATTTTCCTCAAGGATGCCGGTGGTGGCAGGCCCGGCGAGGCGGACATCCGGCAGGACGGAGTGCAGAGCGTTCTCGGTGTAGTCGTAGAGTTTGCAGTACTCCGGCGCGCTCCCTTTCCAGTAGTTGATATCCGGCTCATTCCAAAGCTCGAAGTACCAGGACTCCACTTCCTTTTTGCCATACTTCTCCGCAAGATGCGCGGCGAGGTTCCGGATGAGGGCGTGCCATTTGTCGTAATCCTTCGGCGGGCAGGCCCAACCGCCGCCGCTGTACTGGCCGTAACGGCTCCATTCGTACTTGACCGGCGGGAGGTAATTGAAATCGACCAAATCAAACGGCATGAAGCCGAGCTCGACAAACGGCTTGTTGCCGCTGTCAAGGATACCGCTGATGATCATATCAAAAATTTCGTAGTTGTAGATGGGGTTGCCGTCTGCATCCTCGGTATAGACGTTGGTGGAACCAAATTTGTAGCTGCCGTGGCAGTTGCCGGTGCAGAAGACAAAATGGGTGCGGACATGGTACGGGGCATCCGGCAGGTCGCCGAATTTTTTGAGCTGCGCGGCGCCTTCCGGGATGTAGGTGTAGTTGCATTCATCGTAGCCGATGTAACGCCAAAGATGTTCCAGTTTGCCGCAGGATTTGCCTGCGTCGACCGTAATTTTTACCGATTCGTTCATAAATTTGCTCCTAACATGATGATGGACTTGTTTGAAAAATTTCGCTGTAAAAAGGAGAAAATGGGCAGCAGCCTATCCCCTTTTTCCGGCAATAAAATACCCGAACAGAGACGTTCGGGTATTCAAAGACAGACAACCGCTTAATATTTATCGTACCAATGCACCATCGGGAGGCCCTTAACCGGAACCTTAAAGGATGGGATATTGGTGGCACGCAAGGAGCCGACATAGACGGTGTCGCGCTCCGGGCCGCCGAAGCAGACACTTGCAATCCACGGAGCAATGCCCTGGCCGGTTGCAAACAGAATTTCATTGGTGACACGGCTCTCATAAAACGCGTCGTCAAGGGCTTTGACCTTTGCAGGGTCGCCGCCATCGTAGAGGATTTTATAATCGCCGTCCGGGTCGATGACCCAAATTTTATCCGAGTAAACCATGGTGCCCCAGAGGTTGCCGTATTCGTCAAAGGCAATGCCGTCCGGGAAAGCGCCGGTACCCATCTGGTTCGGGCTGTAGGTCTGGCGGTCATGGAGATCGCCGTTTTCATCGACGCGCCAGCGGAGAATGTGGCCGCCGTTGACGCCGGTGGTCTCAACCGCATAGAGGTACTCCTCTTTTGCATCGAAGCGGACTTCATTGGTGAAGTGGAGGTGATCGGCGACAATGTGCGCGCCGCGGTGATCGTAGCGGATGATGTAACCGTCGTCCAGATCCGGCACAAGCGCCGGAAGCCAGCTTTTGAGCCTGGTGGTAACGGTAATCCACATGCGGTCTTTGGAATCCCGCAGGACAAAGTTGACTTTGCCGATGGGGCTGCCGTCTACGGTATCAAAAAGAACCTTGGTGTCGCCGGTGCGGCGATCCATAATTTCAAGGCAGTCGGTGCCGAAGTTGGAAATGAGAATATCGCCATTGCGGGCAAACGCAAGGCCGTTCGGCAGGGTGCCCTCAAAAAAGCGGTTGACGTCACCCTTGTTGATGTCGCCCTCATCGGTGCGCTTCTGGGTAATAATATCCTGCTTGCCGTCCGGATGGATGTGCATAACGCCGCCGCGGGAGTCCGCCGCCCAGAGGCTGCCGTCCCGCTCCGCGAGGATACATTCCGGGCGCTGGAGCCCTTCTCCAACATAGGTTATTTTTTCCGGGTCAATTTCAAACCCGTAAAGGGGATTGCTGGTTTTCATTTGAAGATACCTCCGTTAAATTTCGTTTTGATGTGGCCGCCTGCGGTGCAGGCGTTCCAGAGTTGTTTCATTGCCATGAGTGTGTTTGCAAATCCCTGCATATAAATTAAATTTATTATAAGCCGGAGCGATCCCCTTGTCAAGACGGGCAGGTATTTCTCCCGACCAAATTGCCGGAGCCAACGAGCCATTTTCCAGCCGGATGACGACAGTACTTTCTCCCCCCTATACAGGCTGTAACGACAAATTCCGCCAAATAATTGACAATTTTATTTTTTTACTGTCGTCGGATATAAAAAAGCCTTTCCCGGTTGGGAAAGGCTTTTTTGCACGGTTTATATTTATTTCTCGTCGTTCCAGGAGTACATTTTGCGGAGCTCCTTGCCGACGGTCTCAAGCTCATGCTCGGCTTTGATGCGGCGAGTCGCGTTGAAGTGGGCGCGGCCGTTTTTGTTCTCGGCAATCCACTTGGTGGCGAAAGTGCCGTCCTGGATTTCAGAAAGGATTTTCTTCATCTCTTTCTTGGTATCCTCGGTAATGATGCGCTTGCCGGTCTCATAATCGCCGAACTCAGCGGTATCGGAGATGGAGTAGCGCATTTCAGAGAAGCCACCGTGGTAAATGAGGTCAACGATGAGCTTCATTTCATGGATGCACTCAAAGTAAGCGTTTCTCGGGTCATAACCGGCTTCCACCAAAGTTTCAAAGCCTGCCTGCATCAGAGCGGTAACGCCGCCGCAGAGGACCGCCTGCTCGCCGAAGAGGTCGGTTTCGGTTTCAACGCGGAAGGTGGTCTCAAGAACAGCTGCTCTTGCGCCGCCGATGCCAGCCGCATAAGCAAGGGCGATGTCGGTCGCACGGCCGGAAGCGTCCTGATGGATAGCGTAGAGGCACGGAACACCTTTGCCCGCGAGGTACTCGCTGCGGACGGTGTGACCCGGGCCCTTCGGCGCGATCATGACAACGTCAACGTCCTTCGGCGGGATAATCTGCTGGAAATGGATGTTAAAGCCATGTGCAAAAGCGAGGACCTTGCCAGCGGTCAGGTTTGGCTCAATGCTCTTTTTATAGAGATCCGCCTGCTTCTCGTCCGGGACAAGCATCATGATAAAGTCGGCAGCTTTGGCGGCTTCATCAGCGGTCATGACCTTGAGGCCAGCCTCCTCTGCTTTTTTCCAGGACTTGCTGCCCTCGTAAAGGCCGACGACGACGTCTACGCCGCTTTCGTGCAGGTTGAGCGCATGAGCATGGCCCTGGCTGCCGTAGCCAATGACCGCAACGGTTTTACCGTCAAGCAGGCCGAGGTTGCAATCGCTTTCATAGAAAATCTTTGCCATTTATAATTCCTCCTTAATATGAACCAATGTTATTTCTGGACCGAGATGGATTCGCCGCCCTTTTGCAGAGCAATGGTGCCGGTGCGGACAACCTCCTTGACGCCGTAAGGCGCCAGCAAATCCAGCATGGTCTGGAGGCGCTCGGCGGTATCGGCAATCTCGACCGTCATGGTCGAGGTGGTGATATCCGAAATCTTTGCGCCCATAATTTTTGCAACGTCGATAATGTCGCCGCGCGTATCAGACTTTGCGCTGACCTTGATGAGCATGAGCTCACGGCTGATGATTTCATCCTGCGGGAGGGTCCGCAGCTTGATGACATCAATGAGCTTATTGAGCTGTTTCTCCACCTGTTCCAGCATATAAGCGTCGCCATCGACGACGATGGTAATGCGGGAGACCGAAGGATCGTCTGTAACGCCGACCGCAAGGCTGTCTATGTTGAAACCGCGGCGGGAGAACAGCCCCGAAACACGGGACAGGACACCGGCGTGGTTTTCGACCAGAATGGATACCGTTTGTTTCATAGCGTGACCCCTGTCTGTACTTGAGATTTAAAGGCTGGATTCATCGGCGTCAACCATGCATTCCAGCAAAAACGCCCCTTGGGCCGTCAGCAGCGTTTCCACTGCGCCGTCCACCTGTTCCGGCCGGTCGATCGACATGGACGGGATTCCATAAGCCCCCGCTAGTTTGACGTAGTCCGGGCTGCCGTCCAGGAACACGGCGGTGTAATTGCCGGCGTAGTTATTTTTCTGCAGCTCGCTGACCATGCCGAGGCGGTTGTTTTTCATGACGACGATTTTGACGTCAAGGTTCTGCTGGCAGATGGTGGCGAGTTCCATCATCTGCATCTGGAACGAACCGTCGCCGCAAATGACAAAAAGCGGCTGCTCCGGCGCGGCCATTTTGGCGCCGACTCCGGCCGGGACCGAATAGCCCATGGTCCCCATGCCGCCGGAGGTCAGAAACCGGCCGTCCCGCAGGACGCAGTTGGCGGCAGACCAGATTTGATTCTGGCCGACATCAGCAACATATATTGTATCACGATTTGCGCGTTCCGACAACCGGCGGATAAACTCCTTTGGATTGACACCGAACGCGGGTTTGTCATAATGGGGGGCGGTGCGGTAGCTACTCAGGGTGTCCAGCCAGCTCTGGTGCTCCATCTCCCCTGCCCTTTCAAGAATTTGGGCGAGGACGGTTTTGGCGTCCCCGACAATGGGGATCTGCACGTCGACGTTTTTACCGATTTCAGCCGGATCAACGTCAATGTGAATGATTTTGGTGCGTTTTTCAAGCACCCCCGGCGTAGTTACAGCGCGGTCGCCGACACGGGCGCCGATGAGGATGAGCAAATCCGACTCGTTGATAGCGCGGTTGGCGCTGGGCTGGCCGTGCATGCCGAGCATGCCGAAGTTGAGCGGATGGGCCGTTTCAATGGCGCCAAGGCCCATCATGGTGGTAACGACCGGGAGGCTGCAACGCTCGGCAAACGCTTTGAGCTCCGCCTGTGCGTGGCAGGAAAAAATCCCGCCGCCTGCGCAGACAACCGGGTGTTTGGCCGCCTTAAGGGCGGTAAGCATCCGTTTAATCTGGCCCTGATGGCCGGCAACCGTTGGCTTATAGCCGCGGATGGCGACCTGTTCAGGGTATTCAAACTTTATTTTGACCCGCTGGACGTCGACCGGGATATCGATTAAAACCGGCCCAGGGCGCCCGGTCGCGGCAATGTAAAAGGCTTCCTTCATCACCTGGGGGATACGTTCCGGCTCCTTGACCAGATAGCTGTGCTTGACAAAGGGCTCCACCGCGCCGGTGATGTCTGCTTCCTGAAAAACATCCCGCCCAAGCAGTTCGGTGGAGACCTGCCCGGTGATGATCACCATTGGGATTGAATCGGCATACGCGGTGGCAATGCCGGTGATGAGGTTGAGCGCACCAGGGCCGGAGGTGGCGATACAGACGCCCGGCCGGCCGGCAAGGCGGGCGTACCCGCTTGCGGCATGCGCCGCATTTTGTTCCTCACGGACAAGGACGTGGTGAATCGAAGAGGCAGACATTGCATCATAAACCGGGCAGATGGCGGCACCCGGATAACCGAATACGACCTGTACGCCCTCCAACTCAAGACAACGGACGACTGCCTGCGCAACTGTGACCATTCGATTCCCCTCTTTTTCTTTTGATTCCTTTTATTTTACTTCATCCCCCTAAAGCCGTCAAGAATGAAATTCGACAAAAGTGTTACACCTAGGCAACCGGAATTGATTTTTTGAACAAAACGCGCTACAATAAAACTAATTTTGCGGCCTTTCTGTCCTGCCGGAAAGGGCCACAGCCGCGTGGGAACATGTGGTGGAACAATTTTATAAAGAAACGAGGCCGAATACAATTGGAAACCTTAAAATACTTTCGGTATGAACTGCCGTCGCTGACTATATACCGCGCACTGCGGAAAGACCCGGTAATACGCGGCTTTGAAACGCTCTCGGAACTGCTGGGGACAGGCGCACCGCTGGAACAGCTGCTTGACACGTACAGTGAGCTCTGTACCACCCTGTACCATTCTGAATTTACCGGAAGCCTGTACGATTATTTATACGACGCCGTTTTGTACGACAACAACATCCTTTCAGTGAGCTGCGCAAACGGTAATTATGAAATGCTTTCCGGAACCATCAGGCAGGCGTGCAGGCATGACCTTGACATTTTATACCGTCTGGCAAAAACCAGTGCGCTGAGCCTGAAAGCGGCGATGGCGGCGCGCTTTCCCGATGAACGGGAGCTGGTTGACCGGCTGCCGGAATACACAAACGCCTACCTGCGCTACCAGGACAGCGGCGCCTGGAACACTCGCCTTGACTACATTGCGGCGTTTAACCGGGAGAAGGGTGTGTCCATTTTTGCAAAATACTACGCCTTCCACTACTCGGAACACTATGGATTGGAGCCGGTGGAAAAATTCGACCCCATCCGGCTGTCCGATCTGAAACACTATGAGGTGCAGCGGCAGAAAATTGTTGACAACACGCTGGGCTTTTTGCAGGGCAAGACCTTCAACAACGTCCTGCTTTACGGCGACCGCGGCACCGGGAAATCCTCCACTGTTAAGGCGCTGCTCAACGAATACAAGGACGAGGGGCTGCGGATTGTGGAAATCCCCAAACAGGAGCTGACCAATCTTGACAAGGTCATCCGGCTGATTGAAGATATTCCACTCAAGTTCATTCTGTTCATTGACGACCTTGCCTTTGCCGAAAGCGACCCCTGCTTTGGCATTCTCAAGGCGCTGCTGGAGGGTTCGCTTGTCCGCAAACCGGACAACATTGCAGTGTATGCAACAACCAACCGCCGCCATCTGGTCAAAGAGACCTTTGCAGCGCGGGAAGGCGACGAGGTACACCGCGCCGATACCATTGACGAGGCGCTCTCCCTCTCCGACCGGTTTGGTCTTTATGTGACCTTTACCCTGCCGAACAAGGACAAATTCCTGGATATTGTGCGGCTGCTGGCAGCAGACCGCGGCATTGAACTGGATGAAGAAACGCTGTTCCGAGGCGCGGAGCAGTTTGCCATGCGCAAGAGTGGGCGTTCTCCGCGGCTGGCGCGGCAGTATATTGACTACATCCAGGCGCGGCAGTCCATGAACCTGCCTCTGTTTTAGGGGGAACCATGCTGCGCAGATTAACGGCGGCGCTTGCCGCGCTGATGTTTTTGGGGCTGTGCGCCTGTCAGCCCGCTCCGGAACCAGAGCCGGAGGAACCGGATTACCAGCCGGTGACGGTGTTCGGCGTAACCTTCAGCGAAGCGCCGCAAACCATTGTATCCCTCTCCCCTGCCACCACCGAGATGCTCGCCCGGCTGGGGCTGGCGGAACAGATTGTCGGGCGGGGGGAAGACTGCACCTATCCCGAAGAAGCGGAAGCGGCGGTGTCGGTTGGACAGCAAGCCGATCCGGACATGGACGCGCTGCTGGCGCTGGAGCCGGATGTGGTGATCACCCAGCGGCCGCTCTCCATCAGCCAGCTGGAGCGCCTCAACGAGGCGGAGGTAAAAGCGCTGGTCGTCCCCGCTGCAACCGATTTGCGGGAGCTGAAAAGCTATTATACTTCGGTCGGTTCTATCTTTTACGGGCTGGATCAGGCGGCCAAACGGGCAGATGAAATTCTGCGTCTCCCCTTTCAGCAGGCAAACGCCATGCTGGAGGTGCTCGGTGAACAAAAGCAGAGCTTTGTTTATTTCAGCGTTCTCAAAGAGACGGCGGCAACGCCGGACACCTTTGCCGGAAGCCTGCTGGGATACCTCGGCGGCAACACGGTCGTGGCCGGGGACGATGGGAAAGCCGACCTGACTGCAGTAGAAGCAGCAGACCCTTACCTGGTCTTTGTGCCTCAGCCTTACGCGCTGGAAAACCTGAACACCGACGAATTTTATGCAAATTACACCGCTGTTGCAGAAGGGCGGGTTTACGCGTTGGACGCCGCCCTGTTTGAACGGCAGAGCGTGGAGGCGTTTTCCGCTGTTTTCGAACTTGCCAAGGCAATTTATCCGGAGCAGGCAGAAGCGCTCGACGCTTCGGTGGAAGCACAGGTTCAGAAGCTGCTGGAAGCGGCAGAGAGCGGCGAAAATTCGGAAACATCCTCCGACGAATAAAAGCGAACCGGGGTGCGGCGGCTGCCGCATCCCGGTTCTATCTATAAAAACCAAGCCGTCCGGAGAGCCCGGAAGCCGGTACGCAAAGGACAGAGGGCCTTCAGGCGACGAAGCGGAAAACGGCAAGGGCGATGAGCACCGCGCCGCCGAGCCACGACAGATCGAGTTTGGCGCAGCGGGAGAGCATTTTGCCAAAAAAACAGCCCAGAAAGACCGCGGCAAGGTTCATTGCCAGCGCGGCGAGCGCAAGTTCCCAGGCGACCATGCCGGTAAAGCCGGCGCCGACACCGGTTACGAGCGAATCCACCGAAAGGGCGACAGCAAGGTAAAGCGCCTCTCTGATGCTCAGATTGCTGGAATGGTCGGCATCGGCCTTGGTTTCATCGGCATAGACCTCGATGAAAAAATCCAGTTCCCGCAGGCGGAAGTGCATGTTGGCGCTGTTATCCCGTGTGCGTCGTATGGCACTTTTGAGCGCTCCCTGAATAAAATTGAACAGGCCCACAGCAAACAGGACGATAAACCCGATAGTTTTGCAGAAGGTCTCCGACAAATAAACGGAGAGAAAGGAGCCGAGCGAAACCGAGAGCCAAAGCGCGCCTCCACCGATCAGGCTGATAACGAGGGCGGGCAGAAAGCCGATTTTGATTCTCCCGGTACCGTATGCAAGGCTGGCTGTAAAGGCATCCAGGCTGAGCACCATGACAAAAAGCAACGTCTCCAAAACGCCGACCGTCCCCTTCCCAACAAAGAGCTTTCTACCAATATATGGCGTTTGAAGGAAATGTGTCAAAAGGGAATGTTTCCATTGCTTTCCCGCTGCGGGCGAAGTATAATAAAATCAAAGTCCACAAAGGAGGGATTTCCATGATTGCGGAGCTTATTAGCTGGCTTGTCGCCTTTGTTGTCCTGGCGGTGACGGAAGCATTTACCTTTCAGCTTGTTTCCATCTGGTTTGCGCTGGGAAGCGTGGTTGCATTTGTCGCTGCTCTGTGCGGCGCACCGCTTTGGCTACAGATTACGCTGTTTGTTGCGGCGTCGCTCATTTTGCTGGCCGCCACCAGGCCGCTCGCCAAAAAGCTGCTCAAGAAGAAGCCGGTTCCGACCAATGTTGACACCATGATAGGAAAGCACGGTGTAGTGCTCACCGAAATCGACAACCTGAACGGTACTGGACGGATTGCGGTAGACGGGCTGGACTGGAGCGCCAAAGGCGTGGACGAAACGCTTATCCCCAAAGGGACAGAAGTGGAAATACTGGAAATTCAAGGCGTGAAAGCCGTTGTCAAACCCGTTGCTGAAAAAGCATAAACAGGAGGAAGCATTATGCCATTTGAAGGTTTTGAAGTGTTATTGATTGTCCTTGCGCTGATCTTGTTCGTTGTCATATTTCTTGCATGCCATATTAAAATTGTGCCGCAGTCTTACGAATACGTAGTGGAACGCCTGGGCGCCTACCACAAGACTTGGGGCACCGGGCTGCACATGCTGACCCCGTTTGTCGACAAGATTGCCAAAAAGGTCTCCATGAAGGAGCAGGTGGTGGATTTTAAACCGCAGCCGGTCATCACCAAAGACAACGTCACCATGCAGATTGACACCGTTGTCTTTTTCCAGGTGACCGACGCAAAACTCTACACCTACGGCGTAGAGCGCCCGCTTTCCGCCATTGAAAACCTTTCGGCGACGACGCTGCGCAACATCATCGGCGAGCTGGAGCTCGACAACACCCTGACCTCGCGCGACCACATCAACACCCGTATTACGGCGACGCTGGATTCCGCCACCGACAAGTGGGGCATCAAGGTCAACCGGGTGGAGCTGAAAAATATTCTGCCGCCGCGTGAAATTCAGGATGCCATGGAGAAACAGATGAAAGCCGAACGCGAGCGCCGCGAGCTGATTTTGCAGGCCGAAGGTCAGAAAAAGAGCCAGATTCTGGTGGCAGAAGGCGAAAAACAGTCCCAGATTCTGCGCGCTGAGGCGGACAAAGAGGCAAAAATCCTCCAGGCGGAGGCGGACAAGGAAGCGCTCATTATGCATGCGGACGCCGTGCGTGAACAGAAAATCCGCGAGGCGGAGGGTGAAGCGTCCGCCGTACTGGCTGTCCAGAAGGCGGTGGCCGACAGCTTAAAGCTGTTGAGCGAGGCAAACCCGACCGATAAGGTGCTCACCCTCAAGAGTTTTGAGGCGTTTGAAAAAGCGGCCGACGGAAAGGCGACCAAAATCATCATCCCAAGCGAAATCCAGTCCCTCGGCGGGCTGGCAGCGTCGCTCAAGGGCGTTCTCTCCGACGAAACGCCGAAGGCGTAATGCATTGGACTCACGCACGGCTGTCCTGCTCCGGAATAAGATAATGTTTTAGGGGAAATCCAGTTCCGCACCGACGACAGGCGTGGTTATTTGAGGGAAAGCGGCTTCACGGGTGCGCTGTATAACCCGCAACCTTGCGGAAGGCGGGACTGTACGTTGTGACCAGCCTGAATCGGTTCTGTCAGCCGCGGTCTGTTCCCTTTTTGAAGAGACGATGGACGTTCAAAATCTGGAGGACGCCGGAATAACAATCGATTCATTGTGGATTGTTCCAAACTCAAATTGTATTTGTGAACGCTATTTGTAAAGTTTGATGCGTTGCAAAATATGTAGAATTAAAGTAAAATAATAATATCGCCTTTATTTTCGCCGGATGAATAGGGAGAGCATATGAAACAAATGTGTTTTTTGCCAAGCGTTCTGAGCTGCCTTTCGATTGGTTCAGGGCATACGTGCAAGCTAAATGCAGATGTTACCGGATTTGTGCTGCTCAAATCCTGTTTTGCAGGTGAAATTTGCGGCTAAGTGTGTCTCAGGCTACGGGTCTACCCCGCAGCCTGATTTTGTTTTTCAGAATAAACATCAGGGGGAATGAGAAATGGCTAGCAGCAAAAAAGTTGCCGTTATTATGGGCAGCGACAGCGACCTGCCGGTGGTCAAAAACGCGGTTAAGGTGCTAAAATCGTTTGATATTCCGGTGGAACTCCACGTGATGAGCGCACACCGCACCCCGGAGGCAGCCTGCGGTTTTGCCGCGGCGGCGCGGGACAACGGGTTTGGCGTCATCATTGCGGCGGCGGGCAAAGCGGCGCATCTCGCCGGCGTGCTTGCGGCGCACACCACCCTGCCGGTCATCGGCATACCGGTAAAGTCTTCAACGCTGGATGGCTTGGACGCCCTGCTTGCAACAGTGCAGATGCCCAAGGGAATCCCGGTTGCAACGGTCGCCATTGACGGTGCGGACAACGCCGCTTACCTTGCGGTGCAGATCCTCGCAGTTTCCGACAGCGCGCTGGCGGACAAGCTGGCAGGAATGAAGGCTGACATGAAAGCGGAAGTTCTTGAAAAAGACCAAAAAATCCAAGCGGAGGTTGAAAAAATATGAAGTACGAAAAGGTTGCACAGCTCTACGAAGGAAAAGCAAAAAAGGTTTACACCACCAACGATCCGGAAGTTCTGATTGTAGACTACAAAGATGACGCTACTGCCGGTAACGGCGCCAAAAAAGGCACCATCCACGACAAGGGCATCATCAACAACAAAATGTCCAACTTCATGATGAAGAAGATAAGCGAAGCTTACGGCGTGCCGACCCACCTGATTGAGGAGATTTCCGACCGCGAAACCGTGGTGAAGAAATGCTCCATTGTCCCGCTGGAGGTCATTGTGCGTAACATTGCGGCGGGCTCCTTCTCCAAGCGTCTCGGCGTTGAGGAAGGCAAAGAGCTTGCCTGCCCAGTTCTTGAGTTCTGCTATAAAGACGACGCGCTCGGCGACCCAATGGTCAACGAATACCACATTCTTGCCATGGGCTGGGCAACCCGCGAAGAGCTGGACACCATTGCCGATTACACCTTTAAGGTCAACCAGTTCTTAAAGGATTACATGCTCAAAAACTGCAACATCATTGTGGTTGATTTTAAGATTGAGTTTGGTCGTCTTTCGGACGGCACCATTGTCCTGGCAGACGAGATTTCGCCGGACACCTGCCGTTTCTGGGATGCCGACACCCGCGAAAAGCTGGATAAAGACCGTTTCCGTCGTGACATGGGCGGCGAAGAGGACGCTTATAAAGAAGTCATGCGGAGACTGATGGGAGAATAAACCTCTTTGTTTCAAGCAATTCACAGGGAATGCGGCGTTTTCGGCATTTATTGCAAAAAAGCAGAGGACGCCCTTTCTCTCGCCTAATTGCAGAAGGAGTGCGGTGCGGCTTCTGTGACGGTTGTTTTACCGGCCATTACCTGATTGACGTACCATAGGTGGTACAAAAGAATAAATTTGAACGCAAGCTCAGTGAGGCAAAAAAGAATAAAGCCGCGTTTGCCGCAAAAAGGGTCGTTCCCCGCTGGGCCTTCTGCACTGAACATGATTGAACAAGGAAGTGAATGTTTTATGGGCGGTGTTTTCGGAGCCGTATCCAAAAATGACTGTGTAATGGATGTGTTTTTTGGCACAGACTACCACTCGCACCTCGGTACCCGCCGGGGCGGCATGGCCATGTACACCGGGAACGGGTTTGAACGGGCTATCCACAACATTGAGAATTCGCCGTTCCGTACCAAGTTTGAACGCGACGTTGCAGAAATGCACGGCTGCCTCGGCATTGGCTGTATTAGCGACAACGAACCGCAGCCACTGATTGTGCGTTCCCATCTGGGCAGCTATGCCATTACAACGGTGGGGCGCATCAACAACGAAAAAGAGCTGGTGGAGCTGGCGTTTCAAAGCGGCTCTTCCCATTTTCTGGAGATGAGCGGCGACCGCATCAACGCAACCGAACTGGTGGCCTGCTTAATCAACCAGAAGGATACGTTGGTGGAGGGCATCCGTCATGCACAGGATTTGATTGACGGTTCCATGACCCTGCTGCTGCTCACGGCGGACGGGCTTTACGCAGCCCGGGATAAGCTGGGGCGCACCCCGGTCATCATCGGGCACAAGGAGGATGCCTACTGCGCCTCCTTTGAATCGTTTGCTTTTCTAAACCTGGGTTATCATCCGGAGCGGGAGCTTGGCGCGGGTGAAATCGTTTTTATTACACCGGACAGGGTGACGGTACAGTCCCCGGCGCGGAAAAAGAAAAAAATCTGCGCTTTTCTGTGGACCTATTACGGCTACCCCACCTCCTGCTACGAAGGGGTGGATGTGGAACGAATGCGGTACCGCAACGGGGAAATCCTTGCGGAGAACGATATCCCGCTCGACATCGACTCGGTGGCGGGTGTGCCGGATTCCGGCGTGGCGCACGCCATTGGCTACGCAAACCAGTCCCGCGCCCCGTTCGCACGGCCGTTTATCAAGTATACGCCGACCTGGCCGCGGAGTTTTACGCCAGCCAATCAGTCTATGCGCAATCAAATTGCGCACATGAAGCTCATCCCGGTGGATTCCCTGATCCGGGACAAAAACCTGCTGTTTATTGATGACTCGATTGTACGCGGCACCCAAATGCGGGAAACGGTGGAATTCCTCTATGGGAGCGGCGCGAAGCAGGTGCACATCCGTTCGGCGAGCCCGCCGATTATGTACGGATGCAAGTACTTAAACTTCTCCCGCTCGACTTCTGAGATGGACCTTATTACCCGCCGGGTGATTGCCGAGCTGGAAGGCACCGAAGACGTTTCAGACGAAACGGTGCAGAAATACAGCGACTTTACCACCCCGGAATACCAAAAGATGACCGAGGTTATCTGCCAGAAACTCAACTTCACCTCCCTGCGTTACCAATCGCTGGAGGGAATGCTGGACGCCATTGGCATTGACCCGGACGATGTTTGTACCTATTGCTGGAACGGCAAAGAATAAAGCGGATTCCGCAAAACGGAAAGGATATGCAATATGAAGAGCTTTAGCGACAGTTACAAAGCGGCGGGCGTTGACGTAACCGCCGGATACAAGGCCGTTGAGCTAATGAAAGCCCACGTGGCGAAAACAATGACCTCCAGCGTGCTGACCGGACTAGGCGGCTTTGGCGGTCTGGTGGAGCTGGATCTCACCGGAATTGGCAAGCCGGTACTCGTTTCGGGGACCGACGGCGTTGGCACCAAATTAAAACTCGCTTTCCTGATGGACAAGCATGACACCGTGGGCATTGACTGTGTGGCAATGTGCGTCAACGACATCATCTGCTGCGGGGCAAAACCGCTCTTTTTCCTGGACTACATTGCCTGCGGCAAGAATTTCCCAGAAAAGATTGCGGAGATTGTTTCCGGCGTGGCAGAGGGCTGCGTCCAGTCCGGCTGCGCACTGGTAGGCGGCGAGACCGCCGAGATGCCGGGCTTCTACCCTGAAGATGAATACGATCTTGCCGGATTCAGCGTAGGCGTTGTGGACAAGGATAAAATTCTGGACAACACCGCTCAAAAAGCGGGCGATGTTATCATTGGACTTGCGTCAAGCGGCGTGCATTCCAACGGTTTTTCGCTGGTGCGCAAGGTTTTTGATGTGGAAAATGCCGATTTAAACCGCACTTTTCCGGAGCTGGGCGGCAAAACGCTGGGTGAAACCCTGCTGACTCCGACCAAAATTTATGTCAAGCCGGTACTTGCGCTTACAGAACAGGTGACGGTCAAATCCATTTCGCATATTACGGGCGGCGGGTTCTACGAGAACATCCCGCGGTCGCTCAAAGCAGGCATAGCGGCGAAAATTGACCGGAAAGCGGTCAATGTCCTGCCGATTTTCGAGCTGATTGCCAAGACCGGAAAGATTCCGGAACGGGATATGTTCAACACCTACAACATGGGCGTTGGCATGATGCTGACCGTTGCCAAAGAGGACGCCGACCGTGCGCTCGCCATTCTGAAACAAAACGGTGAGGACGCCGCCATCATTGGCGAACTGGTAAACGGCGACGACGGCGTTGTCATCGCGTAACGGGTGACGGTATGAAAAAGATTGTTGTACTGGTTTCCGGCGGCGGAACCAATTTGCAGGCGCTTATCGACGCATGCGAGGCGGGAAAAATCCCGAATGGGAAAATTACCTGCGTCATTTCTTCCAAGCCCGGCGTTTATGCGCTGGAGCGCGCCAAGAAGCACGGCATTCCAACCAGGGTAATCCCGCGGAAGGACTACCCGGACGCCAAAACTTTCTCGGCCGACCTGTTAACGGCGCTGCAGGAGGAAGAAGCCGACCTTGTGGTTTATGCGGGCTTTATGACCATTGTGGATGAAATGGTGGCCAAAGCCTTCCCCAACAGGATGATCAACGTCCACCCCGCCCTGATCCCGAGCTTCTGCGGCAAGGGGTTTTACGGGCTGCATGTGCATGAAGCAGCGTTGGAAAAAGGGGTCAAAATCACCGGGGCGACGGTGCATTTTGTCACCGAAGTCTGTGACGGCGGGCCAATTATCCTGCAAAAAGCCGTTGAAGTGCAAAACGGCGACACCCCGGAAACGCTGCAAAAGCGGGTGATGGAACAGGCGGAGTGGGATATTCTGCCCCGGGCTGCCGCGCTGTTCTGCGATGATAAAATTTTAGTTCACGGAAACACCACCACCATTCTTGATTAGAGAGGGAGCGTCACCTATGAAACTGCATTCCTTGAAGGACTACCTGTCCGGCAACGCATACCCCGGCCGCGGCATTGTGCTGGGCCTGAGCAAAGATGGTAAAAACGCCGTTATTGCTTATTTCATTATGGGACGGAGCGAAAACAGCCGCAACCGCGTCTTTGTTGAGGATGGTGCGGGCATTAAAACCGAAGCGTTTGACCCGGCAAAGCTCACCGATCCGTCGCTGATTATCTACTCTCCTGTACGGGTGCTGGGCGACGACACCATTGTGACAAACGGCGACCAGACCGACACGATTTATAACAGCCTGCACATTGGCAACACCTTTGCGGCGGCGCTGCGCACCCGTGCGTTTGAGCCGGATGCACCGAACTTTACGCCGCGCATTTCCGGGCTGGTGACGGTCCGTGGCGGCTCCTGCAGCTACAAGCTCTCCATTCTGAAGAGCGCGAACGGCAACGGCGATTCCTGCGAACGCTTTTTCTACGACTACAACATGCCGGTTGTTGGCGAGGGGCGGTGCATCCACACCTATTTGCAGGATGGAAACCCCATCCCTTCCTTTGAAGGCGAACCGACCCGCGTGGATATTGAGGGTGACATTGATGCCTTTACCAAAACGATATGGGACGCTTTGAACAGTGACAACAAGGTCTCGCTCTTTACCCGGTTTATCTGCCTGGAAACCGGCAAAGCCGAAACGCGGATTGTCAATAAAAACGTATAGGGAGGATTACCACAATGGCAAACGAACTGGAACTTAAATATGGCTGCAACCCCAATCAGAAGCCGGCGCGCATTTTTATGCAGGACGGCGGCGAACTTCCCATTCAGGTACTGAATGGCAAGCCGGGGTACATTAATTTTCTGGATGCTTTTAACGCCTGGCAGCTTGTCAGCGAACTGAAAAAAGCGACCGGTCTCCCCTCCGCCGCTTCCTTTAAGCATGTAAGCCCGGCGGGCGCCGCAGTTGGCCTGCCGCTTTCTGACACCCTGAAAAAAATCTATTTTGTGGATGATGTGGAGCTTTCCCCGCTCGCCTGTGCCTACGCACGCGCACGGGGTGCTGACCGCATGTCCTCATACGGCGATTTCATCGCCCTGTCTGACGAGTGCGACAAGGAAACCGCAACCCTGATTGCGCGCGAGGTTTCGGACGGCGTCATCGCGCCGGGATACAGCGAAGATGCGCTTGCCATCCTCAAGGGCAAACGCAAGGGCGGCTATAACGTCATCCAGATTGACCCAGCCTACAAGCCTGCCCCGGTGGAGCACAAGGACTGCTACGGCATTACCTTTGAGCAGGGACGCAATGAACTGGATATTGGCAATGCGCTGCTTGAAAATGTTATCACCGACAATAAAAATATCCCGGATGAGGCGAAACGCGATCTTGTCATTTCACTCATCACCCTGAAGTACACCCAGTCCAACTCGGTTTGCTACGTCAAGGACGGACAGGCCATCGGCATCGGCGCGGGGCAGCAGTCCCGCATTCACTGCACCAGGCTTGCAGGCAACAAGGCAGACATCTGGTTCCTGCGCCAGCATCCGAAGGTCATGGGGCTGCCGTTCAAGGCGGGTATCCGTCGCCCGGACCGCGACAACACCATTGACGTCTATATCTCAGACGATTACATGGACGTGCTGGCAGACGGCGTCTGGGAACAGTTCTTCACCGAGAAGCCGGAACCGCTGACCCGCGAGGAAAAGCGCGCATGGCTGGACACCCTGACCGGAGTTGCTCTTGGTTCCGACGCCTTCTTCCCGTTTGGCGACAACATTGAGCGCGCACACCGCAGCGGTGTGGAATACATTGCGCAGCCGGGCGGTTCCATCCGCGACGACAATGTCATTGAAACCTGCAACAAGTACGGAATTGCGATGGCCTTTACCGGCATCCGCCTGTTCCACCATTAAGCGGAAAGGGAGCGGCATCCATGAAGGTATTGGTAGTCGGCGGAGGCGGGCGTGAGCATGCTGTCATCCGCAAGCTGAAAGAGAACAAGAACATTGACAAAATTTACTGCGCGCCGGGCAACGGGGGCATTTCGTTTGACGCGGAATGCGTAGACATTAAAGCGACCGACGTTGAGAACATGGTGGCGTTTGCAAAACAAAATGCCGTTGATTTTGCCGTGGTTACGCCGGACGATCCGCTTGTGCTCGGCATGGCGGACGCAATGCGCGAAGCGGGCATTGAAACCTTTGGGCCGAGCAAGCTGGCGGCACGGATTGAAGGCAGCAAGGTTTTCTCCAAAAACCTGATGAAGAAGTACGGCATTCCAACGGCGAAATACGAAGTGTTCTCCGACGCAGGCAAGGCGATTGATTTTATCAAAGCGGAGGGGCGCTTCCCCATCGTCATCAAAGCGGACGGGCTGGCGCTTGGCAAAGGCGTGCTCATTGCGCAGAATTTGCAGGAAGCAGAGGATGCGGTGCACTCCATTATGGAGGATAAAATTTTTGGCGCAAGCGGCAACGAAATCGTAGTGGAGGAATTCCTCACCGGGCCGGAGGTTTCGGTCCTTGCGTTTACTGATTCTAAAACCGTGGTTCCAATGGTTTCTTCAATGGATCACAAACGCGCGCTGGACGGCGACCAGGGCCTGAACACCGGTGGAATGGGCACCATTGCGCCCAACCCCTGCTACACCCCGGAGCTTGCTCAAACGGCGATGGAGACCATCTTTCTGCCGACCATTCAGGCCATGATCCAAGAGGGCTGTCCGTTCAAAGGCTGTCTCTATTTTGGCCTGATGCTGACCCCGGACGGTCCAAAGGTGATTGAGTACAACTGCCGGTTTGGCGACCCGGAAACCCAGGTGGTTCTGCCGCTGCTTAAAACCGACCTGTTTACCATCTTTCAGGCAGTCTGCCGGGAGACCCTCTCCGCCCTTGACATTGAATGGTCAGCCGGGGCGGCGGCCTGTGTTGTAATGGCCTCCGGCGGCTACCCGCAGAAATACCAGACCGGGCTGCCCATTGAAGGGCTGGACGAAAACGGCCAAAGCCCGTACGCAACAGTTTACCACGCGGGAACCAAGCGGACAGACGGCAAACTGGTCACCTCCGGCGGGCGCGTGCTCGGTGTTACCTCAACCGCACCGACCTTAAAAGAGGCACTTGAAAAATCTTACCGGGCGGTGGAGAGCATTCGCTTTGAAGGGGCGCACTACCGGAAAGACATCGGCGCAAAGGCACTGTAAGGTTGGGCTTTTTTTGTCGGTACAGCTTGAATCTTCCCATGCGCCTGCATGCTCAAGCCGGGAAGTTGGATCCTGCCCGAAGCATTCGGTCGGCGGTGGTAAAACCGGCATCGTATGACGGGTAAAACGGCAACCCTTTGTTTCAATACACCCCCGGATCAATATGCGGGCGGAAACAAACAGGAAGCGAAAAAGCGCGGAAAATTCCGCGCTTTTGTTTTGTCTGATTTTATGCTATGATACAGACAAACAGCAATGGGAGGAAACGGAAATGTTCAAACACGCATGCCCCTGGTGCGGGGCCGTTATCGACAAATTGGAACAGGACTGCTGCCCGGCATGCGTTTTTTGATTTACCACGGCCGTACACAGATGGGAAGCGGGACGGTGACCGACCGGATGGTCTACGGCGAATAACAAGAACTTTTCTGCATGGCTTTTACTTTTTCCCTATTATTTGGTATAATAATAAGGATTTCGATTGGACGAATACCCGCCCATTTGCGGGACACAAAGGAGAATTGCACCATGAGCAACAAATTTTACCTGACGACGGCGATTGCCTACGCCTCGCGCTTTCCCCACGTTGGAAACGACTTTGAAATTATTTTTACCGATTCCATTGCCCGCTACAACCGGTTGATGGGCAAAGACGTTTTTATGCTGACCGGAACCGACGAGCACGGCCAGAAGATTGAAAACCTTGCGGCGGAAAATCACGTACAGCCCAAAGAGTATGCCAACAAGGTCTCCAACAGCATTATTGAAAACTACCGGATGCTTGGCGTCAGCAACGATAAATTCATCCGCACCACCGACGATTACCACGAGAAAGTGGTGCAAAAGGTCTTTAAAAAGCTGTACGACCAGGGCGACATTTACAAAAGCGAATACGAGGGCTGGTACTGCACCCCCTGTGAATCCTTTTGGACCGAAACCCAGATTCAGGACGGTTGCTGCCCCGACTGCGGGCGCCCGGTGCAGAAAACCAAAGAGGAAGCCTACTTTTTCCGGATGAGCAAGTACCAGGACTGGCTGCTCCAATACATTGAAGAACACCCGGATTTCATCCAGCCCGAATCCCGCAAGCGGGAGATGGTCAACAATTTCTTGAAACCGGGCTTGCAGGATCTCTGTGTCTCCCGTACCTCCTTTACTTGGGGCGTGCAGGTGCCGTTTGACCCGAAGCATGTTATCTATGTGTGGATTGACGCGCTGCTCAACTACATCACCGCCATTGGGTATGACCCGGACGGCAGCAGCGAGCAGTTCAAAAAATACTGGCCAGCGGACGTGCACATCATTGGCAAAGACATTCTGCGGTTTCACACCATTTACTGGCCGATCATGCTCAAAGCGCTGGATGTTCCGCTGCCGAAAAAGGTCTTTGGCCACCCGTGGCTGCTGACCGGGAGCGACAAGATGAGCAAATCCAAGGGGAACGTGCTGTACTCCAAGGATTTGGCGAAGCATTTTGGTGTGGACGGCGTGCGCTATTATGTGCTCAGTGAAATGCCTTACGCGCAGGACGGAAGCATTACCTACCAGAACCTGATTGCCAAATACAACTCCGACCTTGCAAATACCCTGGGCAATCTGGTCAACCGTACCGTTGCCATGTGCCGGAAATACTTTGACGGAGAAATCCTTGCGCCGGATACGCCGGACGCGCTGGACGAGGATCTCAAACAAACTGCTCTGAACACCGTACCGAAGTTCTGCGCGCTGATGGACGAATTCCGCACAGCGGACGCACTGGACGTCATTATGGGGCTTGCCCGGCGCTCCAACAAGTACATTGACGAAACTATGCCCTGGGCGCTTGCCAAAGAGGAGGCGCAGAAGGGCCGTCTTGGGACGGTGCTTTACAATCTGCTGGAGTCCATCCGCTTCATTGCAGTGATGATTTCTCCGTTTATGCCCTCCACCTGCGATGCGATTCTGGAACAAATCAACTGCAATGTGCGCAGCTTTGACTCCTTAAAACAGTTTGGCGGACTCGCAACGGGCGGACATGTGGGAACCCCTGCCCCGCTGTTTAACCGCATTGACGAGGCCAAGCTGCTGGCCGAATTGGAAGCGGAGGCTGCGGCGAACCAAAAGGCCTCCGCCCCCAAAAAAGAAGAGTCCAAAAAGGAAGCTCTTGAGGGAGTGCAGATTGGCATTGAGGATTTTGCAAAAGTCAGCCTGAAGGTGGCGCAGATTACAGCCTGTGAGAAAGTTGAGAAATCCGACAAGCTGTTAAAGTTGATGCTAGATGACGGCGAGACAAGCCGCCAAGTGGTTTCCGGCATTTCCAAATGGTATGCGCCGGCGGATTTGATTGGCAAAAAGATTATTCTGGTTGCAAACCTCAAACCGGCCAAGCTGCGCGGCGTGGAAAGCAACGGGATGATTCTGGCCGCAGACGCGGGCGATGACGTCAAGGTCCTGTTTGTGGACGACAGCGTACCGGCAGGGAGCAAGGTGCGCTGATGGAGCAGAATCTGGAACAAATAACCGGCATTTTTGACTCCCACGCCCATTACGATGACGACGCTTTTGCAGAGCGCCGGAACGAGACTATTGCGCACATCCACCAAAACGGGGTGTGCGGGGTGGTCAACATTGGCTGTGATTTGGAGAGCTCGCGCTTTGCCGTGCGGCTTGCCGATACCTACGACTGGTTTTATGCGGCGGCGGGGATTCACCCCGGCAATGCGGAAAGACTTCCGCCGGATTACCAGGCGCAGCTCAAAGAGATTTTAGAGCACCCCAAGGCGGTCGCTGTGGGGGAAATCGGGCTGGATTACCATTATGACAGCGAGCATAAGGAGCTGCAAAAGCGGGTATTCCGGGAACAGATGGCGCTGGCGGCAGAGCTGGACCTGCCGGTGATCATCCATTCGCGGGAAGCCACGGCAGACACCCTTGAAATTGTCCGGGAATTTCCGGCAAACGGGGTGGTGCACTGTTTTTCCGGCTCGGCGGAAACCGCAGCGAAACTGGTCAAACTGGGGTATTACATCGGCTTTACCGGAGTCGTCACCTTTCAAAACGCCCAGAAGGCAAAAAAAGCGGCGGAGGCGGTGCCGATGGACCGCCTGCTGTTGGAAACCGACGCGCCCTACATGGCCCCTGTCCCCTTCCGCGGCAAAACCTGCACCTCTGACCTCATCCGTTACACCGCCGCGGCGATTGCAGAATGCAAAGGGCTTTCGGTGCAGGAGGTTGTTGACGTTGCCCGTGAAAACACCAAACGACTGTTCCGCCTGCCAGAATAGGCCAATGGATTTATACGGCGGAATAGGAAAACCTCTGGAGGACGCTGCTTCGCCGTTTGTTTGGGAAACAGGCTTTGCGCTTTGAGTGTAGGTTTTAGTCTGCACGGGGTTCTTGTATTAAACCGGTTTGGGGTTAAGCGGTACGGCTTTATCTTGGATGACCGAACAGGACAATGGGTAAAAAACACAAAATAAAAACCACGTGTTGGACGCGTGGTTTGGCACAAACCTCAGAAAAGGCGTATTACCGGAGCATCTCTCAGGGGGTACTAAAAAACAAGCTCGTAAATCACATAACATTTACAGGCCGCCGCTAAAACGGCCGGCCTGTTTTAGGCTTTCGCATTCCTGTGACCCATCATGAGGCCACAAATAAAAAAGCAGGGGAAAAATTCCCCTGCTTTTGTGTTTTTCATTCTTCCTCTGCCGAAGAGGAGTTTTGCACAGTAGAAGAGCTGCTGGAACCGCTGTCTGAGGTGGTGTTGGTTCCGCTTAAAATGGTCTCTACCGCAACGATTTTGTAGGAATCGCTCCCATTTTCCTCCAGGATATACTCCATGATTTTGGTAACTTTCTCATCGTTGTTATGGTGGGCGCTCCGCCACATAAAGTCCGGCGCCACATATTCCACCCGCAGATGGATTTGATTGTCCCGGTAATCAATTTGCGTGACGCGCGGAACATAGGTGAAGTATAACGAGGATTCCGATATGTAATAAACGCCCTCTTCGGTGTTATAGCTGAACGAAAATTCAGCGTCGCCAATCGACTGGTGTTCAAAGGTCAGCCCCTCTCCGAACAGCTGGGTGGCGTAGACCTCCAAATCCGACTGAGGAACGGTCAAAAAGCCGAACTCATCCTTCTCATACTTGGATTTATCCGCATTCATGATGAAGTTCCATGCACCTGCCGAAAGGACGGTGGTGGGACTGAGCCTGCCGGGCGAATCAAACGCCGGCGGATCCAGCATCACCAAAGGATAGATAAAATCCGCAAACTTATCCTTTTCCTCCTGATTATCAACCACGGCAACAACCCAGTTGGTCGTAAGAATCACAGTGGTTACAAAGCCAACTGCCGCAAAAAAGAGAATCAGGGCTCCGACCACCGCCATCAGGCGGTTGCGGGCATGGGGCCTGTTTTTTTTCTGTTTGGAAGGCGTGTTTGCTGCGCCGGTATCCTCGGTCAGCACAATCGTATCTTCTGCCATGTTACTGCTCCTTAACCTTTTTTATTCCCGGATTTGGCCGTTACCTTCAACAATAAACTTGCTGGAGGTAAGGGCGTTTAAGCCCATGGGACCGCGCACATGCAGCTTTTGGGTGGAAATGCCAATCTCTGCACCATAGCCAAACTCCCCGCCATCGGTGAAACGGGTAGACGCATTGACGTAGACGGCGGCAGAATCCACCTCTTTGGTAAAGCGGGCAGCATTGTTATAGTCCCGCGTCAGAATGGCCTCAGAATGGCCGGTGGAATAGGCTGCAATGTGAGAAATTGCCTCGGAAATATTGTCCACAACCTTGACCGACATTTTAAAATCAAGGTATTCCGCTGCGTAATCCGCTTCTGTCGCCGGGAGAACACTCTCCCCTAAAATTGCCCGGGTCCGTTCACAGCCGTAAAGCTGAACCGCTTTCTGGTCGAGCGCAGCTTTTACCATGGGCAGGAATTGCTCCGCCACCGACCGGTGCACAAGCAGGCTCTCCGCCGCATTGCAGACCGAAGGACGGCTTGTTTTTGCATTATAAACGATTTTGACGGCAGAATCAAGTTCTGCGGTTTCATCCACAAAAATATGGCAGTTGCCCGTTCCGGTTTCAATAACCGGGACGGTGGCGGTTTTGACAACGGTCTGGATGAGCCCGGCGCCGCCACGCGGGATGAGTACATCGAGAAAACCGTTGAGGCGCATCATTTCTGCGGCGGTTTCACGGTCGGTCTGCTCCACAAAGGTGATGATATCCTCCGGCAGCCCCGCTTTCTGAACAGCGGCCCGCATGAGCTGAGCCAGGCAATGACTGGAATGAAACGCCTCTTTTCCCCCGCGGAGCATAACCGCGTTGCCCGCTTTGAGGCAGAGGGTTGCGGCGTCTACGGTGACGTTCGGGCGGGCTTCATAAATCATACCGACAACGCCGAGCGGTACCGTGACCTTACGGATATTCAGCCCATTCGGCACCATCCAGCCCTCAAGAATCCGGCCGACCGGATCCGGCAGCTCAACCAACTGCAAGACTGCGTCGCGAATGCCGTCAATCCGCGCTTCGGTCAGCGAGAGGCGATCCAGCATGGACGGGGACATCCCGTTTTTCTTTGCGGCCTCCACATCCAACGCATTGGCCTGCAAAATGGATTGCTTCTGTGTGTCCAGTTCCTGTGCAATGGCGTACAGCGCCGCATTTTTGGTTCTGGTATCCGCATTGGCAATGGCGCTTTTAGACGCTTTGGCGCGGGCACCGAGTTCCATAATACTGCTCATTGGGCTCACTCCTCATTCGATTGTTCAAACAGGGTACCAACCTGCTTGCCGTCAAACAGATCATACAGGGTATTGGGGGTTCCGCCATTGATGATGGCCATGGAAATACCAGCCGGCATGACCATATCCGCCGCTTTCAGCTTGGTGATCATCCCGCCGGTGCCCTGATGGCCGGCGGTGTCGCCCGCAAGAGCGCGGATGGACTCATCAATCTTTGCGACGCGGGAGATGAGCTTGGCGTCCTTATGGCGGTGTGGGTCCTTATCGTAAAGGCCATCAATGTCGCTGAGGATAACGAGCGCGTCGGCGCCGACCAACAGCGAAACAATGGCGGAAAGGGTGTCGTTATCGCCAAATTTAACGAGCATTTCAATCTCGTCAATCGAGACGGTGTCGTTTTCATTGACAATAGGGATAGAGCCGTACTCCAGCAGCCGCAGAAAGGTATTGACAACGTTCTGCTTGCGCTTTTCGTCGCTGATAACATCCCCGGTCAGCAGCACCTGTGAAACCACGTGGTTGTGCTCGGAAAAGAGCTTGTCGTATATGTACATCAGCTCACACTGGCCAATGGCGGCGCAAGCCTGCTTGGAGCGAATATCCGCCGGCTTTTGGGAGAGGCCGATTTTGCCCATCCCAACGGCAACCGCACCCGAGCTAACCAGGACGATTTCACGACCGGAATTTTTAAGGTCCGAAATAATTTTGATGAGCTGTTCAATCCGGCGCAGGTTCAACAGCCCGGTTTTATGGGTAAGGGTTGAACTGCCCACCTTGATAACAACACGTTTTGCTTTGGTAAAATCCACGTACCATTCTCCTTTATTTCATTGGTTCCGCCTGGGCGGATTGTTCTGCGATGACAGAGAGCTTGTAATCCTCAATAAACTGTTTGGCATAAAGCGCCTTAGTCATGCTGATGTACGGCACCGTTCCAAACAAGGGAATCACCAGAAGATTGAGCAGATAATACGGCAGGAAAGAAAGCTCCAGAGAAAAAAGAAGCCCTTTTTTGCCGGCCATAATCCGCACCGAGCTGCGGAAAATTGTGCGAATGTGAACCGCGGGATCATCGGCAAGGATATAAAGTGCCAGAAAATAGCGGTAGCATACAACCCGCGCAAACACCATGCCCACCAACGCCAAACCAAAGGTAACAAACAGCAGCAGAAAGCTCAGCCAGGGCACCGAAAGGTACATAACGGTATAACCGTAGACAAAATACATGCCCAGAGCCGGCAGCAATAGCAGGACAAACCAGCAAAGGGTCCGCAGCCCCAGCAGCAGGTACACGAGCAATGCTTTGCACCAGCGCCGGATTCCCGTATACCAGTGAAAGGCGGCGGAAACCGCCCACACCTCGCCGGAGGCGCGGCCGTAATACCAGCAGACGGTTCCCTGCCGGAGCGGCGTGATAAACAGGAAGCTGAGCAGCATAGCTGCGCTAAAAAGAACGGAGGTATAAATTAAATCCGTTTTGGGTACAGTGACACTCCCGGTCAAAAAGAGAGGTGCCAAAAGGGTTTCCAGCGTTCCATACCCGGTAAGGCTGCCGACCACCTTTTCCAAAGCCGAAAAGAAAACGGTGAGGAACAGCAGGCAGAGGAACAGCGCTACTGCGCGCCCCCAAATGCCCTGCAACAATTCTTTTGCCTTGCGTTTAAACGCTTTACGTTCCATGCGCCACTTCTCCCCGGAAAATTAATATTCAATCCCTCTGCGGGCGGTTACACCCTGTTCATAAGGATGTTTGTGCTTTTTCATTTCGGTCATATAATCGGCGAGGGCAACAACGCGTTCCCCCGGATTCCGCCCGGTGATTACAACCTCGGCGTGCGGCTTAACCGACTCTACAAACTGCACCAGCGCCTCCTCTGAAAGCATGCCGGTGGAGACAGCGTCCAAAACCTCATCGAGGACAATACAGTCTGGCTTTTGCTCAGCCGCAGTGCGAACCAGCTCGCGAAAACAGCGGGCGTTATCCTCCCGACAGTCCAGCAGTTCAGCCTGATTCATATACGGAATAAATTTTTTGACTTCACCTGTACGCAGGTACGGAATACCGAGCGCCTCAAGCGACGCAAGCTCCGAGGTTTGCTGCCCTTTGAGAAACTGCACAAACAGGCAGGACAGCCCGGCGCCGTGCGCACGGACCAGCAGCCCAAGCGCGGCGGTTGTTTTCCCCTTGCCGTCGCCAACATAGAGATGGACGCAGCCTTTTTTCAACCGCACTCATCCTTCCTTTTCATCTTCTACAAGATCGATTAAATTATACTCTTTTATGGGGTCGATGTCCATAGCATCATACGGAAGCGAGTCAAAAACTTCAACCACCTGGCCCTGCGACCAGAGCTGAGCGCTGGTTGCAACAGTGTAACCGCGGCCGTTGCCGGTCATCCAGAGCTTGGGCTCTCGTTTGGGAAGGCCGAGCGCGGCGAGCAGCGTCATGATAACGCCGCCGTGAGTAACCAACGCGGCGGACGTGATCTTGCGGTGCATCATATCCATAAGCACTGTTTCAAACCCCTTGCGCACCCGCTGTTCAAAAAGCGGCATTTCTTCCATCCCGGCCGGTGGCTTGCCGCCGCGCAGCCAGTCCATAAACGCGGGATCATCCACCAATTCGGCGGCGCGTTTGCCCTCATAGGGGCCAAAATCATACTCACGGAGTTCTTCTACCGGAATCACCAAGCGTTCCGGGTAAAGAATGTCCGCGGTTTGCAGGCAGCGCTTGAGCGGGCTTGCGTAAACACACTGAACCGAGGGGTATTCATAATCGGTACAAAGCTGCCGGAGCTCCTCCCTGCCCGCCTCGCTGACGTCATAATCAGTACTGCCGACAAAACGGCCCTCGGCATTGGCCTGTGTCTGCCCATGGCGCAGCAAATGAATGTTATAATTTTTCATTGTTCCCCATCCTGTCTCATAAAAATACACGGAGTTATATTTTGCCCAAAGGAAATATATTCCAGTTTTGCGGGTGAATCCCTAGAAATGCGCAAAATATCAAATAAATTATAGCATTTATTCGCAAAAAAGGCAAAATAAACAAATATGCTCCCAAAACTTTTCGACCAAAAGCAAGAAAAGCAGACATTGCCTACTTTACAAAGCCCCGCAAATATAATATAATTTACTATACGCTGAGTTTTAAAGAGGGAGGTGTACGGCGATGAATTCCGATTTTCCCAGAATATTAACACTGCTGCGCAAAGAACGTGGCATTAGCCAAAAAGAAGCAGCACAAGCGCTGAATGTCTCCCAGGCACTTCTCTCCCATTACGAAAAGGGCATTCGTGAATGCGGTTTGGACTTTGTTGTACGTACAGCGGATTTTTACGGCGTTTCCTGCGATTACCTGTTGGGGCGTTCCCCGGAACGGACCGGCGTCACCATTTCGGTTGAGGATATTCCAGAGGAGGAATCCCTTGGGAAAGAAAACAGCTTCAGGGGCAGCGTTCTCCCCATCCTCAACAAAAAGCTCATTGTCAATTCCCTGCATGTTGTGTTTGACCTGATGGGAAAAATCAATAACAAATCGCTGACGAACGAGATCTCGTCCTTCTTTATGCTTTCGGTCTACCGGATGTTCCGCATTCTGTACAGCGTCAACCCCAAGAATGAGGAAGCCATTTTTACCGTTCCCAAAGCGCTGGCCAATTCCCAGGCAGCCGCGCGGATGCTCAACTATGAAGCAAACGCAAACGCGGTCTCGCAGGGGGTTAAAATCAAGGGGCTCACCCCCGTTGCCAAACGCGAGGAAAGCGTTGCCATTGATTCGCAGAAGATTGCGGAGGATTACCCGCAGCTTGCCTCTTCGCTGTTCAATCTCATCCAGAACAGCGAAAACCTGTTGAAATAAGAATACATGGTACTTGTTAATTTTCTGTATGCAGAAAATGAAGTTCCTTAAAATAGTAAAAGCAGGGGCAAACGCCCCTGCTTTTTTCTCTGTCTTGAACCAAGTACCTGCCGCTCATACCGGCGGATTTGGCCGCTTTCTGAACCAACCGCCAAAAGCGGAGAACTATTCCTCTTTTGCCGGCTCAGCAACACCGGCAACCTCGTTATACATGGCAACATAAGAGGCGGCGGAACGCTTCCAGCTATTGTCACAGCCCATGGCATACTTAACCAAGCCCTGCCAGTTCTCCTGGTCATAATACAGGGCTTTGGCGCGGCGGATAGCGTCAAGCATATCGTACGCCTGATAGGTTTTAAAGGTAAAACCATTGCCGCTGAGGGAACCGCAGTCAAAAATAGTGTCCCGCAGGCCGCCGGTTTCCCGTACAATCGGGACGGTGCCGTAGCGCAACGAAATCATCTGGGCAAGGCCGCAGGGCTCGCTCTTGGAAGGCATGAGGAACATGTCGCTTGAGGCGTAAATCTTTTTGGCAAGCGGCGGCACAAAACCAATGTAAAGGCCGATGCGATCCGGGTACTTGCCCTTCATATAATTGAAGAAGTCCTCATACTCTTTCTCACCGGAACCAAGGACAACCACCTTGAAGCCCTCTGCGATGATATCATCAAAGACAGCGCGGACCAAATCAACGCCTTTGTGGTCTACCAGCCGGGTCACCATGGAAATAACCGGTGAACCGTCATCCTCCAGGCCGAACTCCTCCAGCAGCTTTTTCTTGTTTTCCTGCTTGCCGGAGAGGTCGTTTGCCGTGAAGTTTGCGTAAATCTCTTCATCGGTCTTGGGGTCGAAGCGGGAGTTGTCAATGCCGTTGAGGATACCGCAGAGCTTATACCGGTTCATGTTGAGGATAGGGTCCAGCCCATGCGAATACCACGGCGTGAGAATTTCATTGGCGTAGGACGGGCTGACCGTGGTCACCTTGTCGGCAACCTGGATGGCGCCTTTCATCAGGTTAACGCAGCCGTCACATTCCAGAATGCTCGCCTGGTTGCTTGCAATGCCGAGCACCGGCTCCATCAATTCCAAGCCGTATTTGCCCTGATACTGGATGTTATGTATGGTGAAGATATGGCGGATATTGTCATAACCTTCTGCATACTGGTAAAAGAGTTTGTAGTAAATGGGGACAAGGGCCGTCTGCCAGTCGTTGGTATGGATGATATCGGGTTTGTAGTCGATGTATTTGAGCATTTCAAGGATGGCGCGGGAGAAAAACGCAAAGCGTTCCGCATCATCGTAATAACCATAAAGGCCAGGGCGTTTAAAGTAATATTCGTTGTCCAGCAGGTAGTAAATAACCCCGTTGTGGTTGTACTCAAACAGCCCGCAGTACTGTTTACGCCAGGAAACATCCACATAAAAATTGGTGACATATTTAAACTTGTCGCGGTATTCCTGCTTAATATCCTGGTAAAGCGGCAGAACCACCCGGCACGCAACACGCCGGTTGCGGATTGCCTTGGGCAGTGCGCCGGCAACATCTGCCAGCCCGCCGGAGGCTATGAGCGGTACCGCCTCGCTTGCGGCATAAAGCACTTTCATCTTTGAATCATCCTTTCCCATACACGTCCGAAAAACCTAGACCCTTGAATTTTTTGCAAGGTAGACCGGGTAATCCATGGTGCCGGTGACCACGCGGTAGTCCCCCAGCACAACATTTTTATCCGCTATAACGTAATTGGCTTCACACTTGGAACCGATTACTGTTCCCTGCATGATGATGGAATTCTTCACCTTTGCGCCCGGTTTGACCACAACGCCGCGGAACAGAATGGAATTTTCCACGTCCCCTTCGATGATGCAGCCGTCTGCAATGAGTGAATTCTTCGCAATGGCATCTATTCCATATTTTACAGGAACTTCGTCGCGAATTTTGGTGTAAACTGGCCGGTCCGCAGGAAAAAGCACTTTCCGCGCCTCCGAATTGAGCAAATCCATATTTGCGCGATAGTAGCTCTGCATGGTGTAGATATCTTCGACAAAGCCGTCGTACTCATAACCGAAGATTTTCAGTTCGTCCTTGCGCTGCTGAAGCACATTGCGGTCAAGATCGTACTCACCTTTGGCATTGGATTCCCGAATCAGCTCGATGAGGAACTCGCGTTCCATGACAAACACATCGAGATAAAGGCTGCAGTCACCGCTCATTTTTGGCGCGATCATCGTTTCCACCACACGGGACTGGTGATCCATTTCCACAACGGTGCTGGCAGCCGCCTGTTCTTCCGAAGCGTTGATGTTTTTATACATGAGGGTAATGTCGGCACCCTTTTCAATGTGGTACTGCACCAGCGGGCGGTAATCCATATTGGAAATAATGTTGCAGTCCGACATAACGACGTATTTGCAGTTGGAATGGGTTAAGAACGCAAGCGCGCCGTGAAGCGCTTCCAGCTTGCCGCGGTAGATGCCGTTCTGCGCCGTATTGCCAAACGGCGGAAGGATATGAAGGCCGCCAACCTTGCGCGCCAGGTCCCACTCACGGCCGGAGCCGAGGTGGTCAATCAGCGACTGGTAGTTGTACTTTGTAATGACGCCGACCTGGTCAATATCCGAACGGACCATATTGGAAAGCGGAAAGTCGATGAGCCGGTAACGGCCGCCGTAAGGAACCGAGCCGAGGGTGCGGTGTGCCGTCAGTTCGGTGATGATACCGTCATGGGTATTGGAAAAAATGATACCGCATACTTTTTCATTATACATTGCTTTCTGCCCTCCTTATATATTGCCGGCAACCATTTGTTTTGGCTTGATCACGGTGCCGGAGGAGACGGTGACTTCCGGACCGACCACGGCGATTCCCCACTGGGATTTATCATCAATCATTTCCGGGCGGGCGCCGATGACAACATTTTCTTCAACGGTGACGTCCTCGCCGATGATGGCGTATTCGATGACGGAGTTCTTTTTGATGACCGCCCCCGGCATTACAATACTGTCGCGCACGACAGCGCCTTCTTCAATGGTAACGCCTGCAAACAGCACCGAGAAATCCACCGTACCGTAGATGTTGCAGCCTTCGGTGACCATGCTGTTCTGCACATTGGCATAAGAGGATATGTAGTGTGGCGGCATGACCGGGTTGCGGGAGTAAATTTTCCAGTTCGGGTCATACAGCTCCAGCGGCACGTTGGGGTTGAGCAGGTCCATGTTGGCTTCCCAGAGGCTGTCGAGGGTTCCAACATCCTTCCAATAACCCTCAAACGGATAAGCCACCAGCTTCTCGTTGGCGCCCAGCATAGCCGGAATGATGTTTTTACCGAAGTCCTTGCTGGACTCCACGTTGTTTTCATCCTCAATAAGGTACTGTTTGAGCTTCTTCCAGGTAAAGATGTAAACGCCCATCGAAGCGAGGTTGCTCTTGGGTTCTTTTGGCTTTTCCTCAAAATCAATGATGGTGCTGTTTTCATCCGCCGTCATAATGCCAAAGCGGGAAGCCTCATCCATAGGGACCTCCAGTACGGCAATGGTGCAGTCCGCTTTCTTTTCCTTGTGGAAAGAAAGCATTTTGTCATAATCCATTTTGTAAATATGGTCGCCCGAAAGGATGAGGACATACTCCGGGTCGTACCGTTCAATAAAGGAAATATTCTGGTAAATGGCATTTGCGGTGCCTTTGTACCACTGTGCGCCGAGCGCCGACTGGTACGGAGGCAGAACATGCACACCGCCGTGAATGCGGTCCAGATCCCACGGCTGGCCGTTTCCAAGGTATTCGTTGAGCACCAGCGGCTGGTACTGGGTCAGTACGCCGACGGTATCAATACCGGAATTGACACAGTTGGAAAGCGGAAAATCAATAATCCGATACTTCCCGCCAAATGGTACCGCCGGTTTTGCCATGTGCTGGGTCAAAACGTACAGACGGCTTCCCTGCCCGCCGGCAAGCAGCATTGCGACACATTCTTTTTTGTTGAACACACGTCTCACTCCCACTTCAATCTATTTTGAATCGACAAATTTATTCATCGATCTTCGCCTGTTTTGTTTTCGGGGCTCTGCCCGAAGCCTTTTTCACTGTCTTTTCCTCCTTCGGCCGCTCTTCTTTATCCACACGGAAAAACATGACCGACATAGGGGAAACCGTTAGCGAAATGGACTGCTCATACCCATGGCCCGGCACATCCTCCGAATGAATAGGCGCAGGGTTGTCACAGCCTGTACCGCCGAAGCGTTCGTCGTTTGTGCTGAAGATTTCGGTGTAGGTGCCGTAATAAGGGACGCCTATCCTGTAATCCTCACGCAGAACGGGTGAAAAATTACATACAACAACCAACTCCTCCCCTTTGGGATTCATCCGACGGAACGAAATGATGTTCTGGGTGTAATCGTCGTTTGAAATCCACTGGAAACCGTTCCAGGAATGGTCGTCCTCCCAAAGCGGAGAGTTTCCAAGGTAAAATTTGTTGAGGGTTGCCACAAAGGTTTTGAGCTTCTGGTGCATCTCGTAGCCGAGCAGAATCCAGTCGAGCTCTTTTTTGTAGTCCCACTCAATGAACTGGCCGAACTCCTGCCCCATAAAGAGCAGTTTTCCGCCCGGGTGGGCCATCATATAGCCGAGGAAGGCGCGGACCCCCGCAAACTTCTGCTCGTACTCGCCCGGCATTTTGGAGATGAGCGAGCACTTGCCATGCACCACTTCATCGTGCGAGATGGGCAGGATGAAGTTTTCGCTGAACGCATAGAAGAAAGAAAAGGTCAGCTTATCGTGGCTGCCGGCGCGGTAAAGCGGGTCGAGCGACATGTAGGACAGCATATCGTTCATCCAGCCCATGTTCCATTTGAAATTGAAGCCGAGGCCGCCAACGTCGACCGGCTTGGTGACCAGCGGCCATGCGGTGGATTCCTCCGCAATCATGAGGACATTCGGGAAGTCGCTGAGGATGGCGCGGTTGAGGTTCTGGAAAAAGGCAACCGCTTCCAGGTTTTCATGCCCACCGTTTTTGTTGGGGCGCCATTCGTCGCGGTCGTAATCCAGGTACAGCATGGAAGCCACTGCGTCAACCCGCAGGCCGTCAATGTGGTACTCCTCCACCCAGAAACGGGCGCTCGAAATCAGAAAGCTGACCACCTCGTTCCTGCCGTAGTCAAATACCCGCGTTCCCCAGGATTTGTGCTCCATTTTCAGCGGATCGCTGTATTCATAACAGGGGGTGCCGTCAAACTCATAGAGACCATGGGCGTCTTTGGGGAAATGCGCCGGAACCCAGTCCAAAAGCACGCCTATGCCGGCAATGTGGCAGCGATCCACAAAATTCATAAAATCATGCGGAGTGCCGTAACGGGCGGTTGGGGCGAAATACCCGGTCACCTGGTAGCCCCAGGAGCCCTCATAAGGGTATTCCATAATCGGCATCAGTTCAATGTGGGTATAGCCCATCTCCTTAACATAGGGGATAAGCTCATCGGCCATTTTGGAATAGTTAAAGGTGTTACCGTCTGCAAAACGCCTCCATGAGCCGAGGTGCACCTCATAAATATTAATGGGGCGCTCCATGATGTTTGCCTCTTCCCGCGCCTTGCACCATGTAGAATCGTGCCAGGCGTAGCCGTCCAGATTATAAAACTTGGACGCGGTGCCCGGGGCGTTTTCCGCATGGAACGCGTATGGATCCGCCTTGAGCCGAACCTGCCCGTCCGGCCCCTCAATACTATATTTATACAAATCATACTGCTTAATATGCGGGATAAAACAAGACCAGATGCCGCTTCCTCCGCCGGACATCACATGGGCGGTGCGATCCCAGTCGTTAAAATCGCCGACTACCGAGACCGATTTTGCGTTTGGCGCCCAGACGCGGAACACCGCGCCAACGCTCCGGCCATACTTTGCAGGATGTGAGCCGAAATAACGGTATGCCCTGTCATTTGTCCCCTGGTGGAACGTGAACTCGGCAAAGTCATTCGGCGATTTTTTCATTCCTGGCATAACGACATCCTCCATATCCTAGTTGTTATTGATATAATAGCAAATTCATGCCTTATTTTCAAGTGATTTTTGTACGATTTTCACTATTTTAGAAAATATTCTCAATCATTTTGTTTATTTTGACCAATATTTGACATTGATTTTATATGAAACGGCAGGATGAGAGCCCATTTTAAGGGAGAAAAGGGACAAACACGGTTTTATTTTGCGGAAAATGATGGTATAATAACCTCTGCGGTGCCCAAAATCGAAGATTTTGACCGCGACGAGAACATTGTATCACTTATGAAAAACGGAAACCGTTTTTCCTTTATGGTGCAGGCCTGCGGCCTGTATGTGGTATAATAACCTCTGCGGTGCCCAAAATCAAAGATTTTGACCGCGACGAGAACATTGTATCACTCCTGTATCGCACTGGCGCACTCACGATGCGTGGCCGCACCGGCCAAACGCGATTGATATGCAGCGTGAGTAACCGCGCGGGAATCCCACGAGGTATGAATCCATCGACGGTCCGGCTTTGGAAAATACAGTCCGCCGATTTTTAAACGGAACAAAGCCGTACTTCGTTTTGCAGCAAGGGACCGGTGCATTGACACGAAAGGGTGAACCCATGAATAAATATATCCGGCTTATCAAAAACATTTCGGTTTTTGCGGTTGGTACCTTTACTTCCAAACTGCTTGTTTTTCTGCTGACGCCGTTTTACACCAGCGTATTGAATCCGGACGATTTCGGCGTTGTCAACCTGATTGTCGACACCTCGAATTTAATCCTTCCAATTGCAACCATTTGCATTACCGACGCCGTCATCCGCTTTGGGCTTGACCGCTCGGTCAACCGGAGCGAGGTCTTTACCAACGGCATGATGGTCATCCTGTGCGGATTCGGTGTGATGCTGCTCTTTATTCCAGTCATCCTACAAATCCCTATTATATCAGAATACACTGTCTTAATTTATCTATTTGTGTTGTGTTCTTCATTAAATAGCCTGTGCGCCCAGTTCGTTCGCGCTAAAGGCATGGTAAAGCTGTTCGCCTACTCCGGCATTCAAAATACGGCGATCATGATCATCGTCAACATTCTGCTGCTGGGGGTCTTTCGGTTCGGCATTTACGGGTATGTCATCTCCATTATTGTGGCCGACCTGATTTCTGCCATCTTTCTGTTCTGGATTGCAAATCTCAAGCGGTTTCTTAATTTTAAGCGGATCAACAAGGGGCTGCTGCGGGCCATGATCGCCTTTTCCCTCCCCTTAATCCCTACGACGCTGTTCTGGTGGGTAAACACCCTGTCGGACAAATACATCATCACCTACATGCTGGAGGACGGCAAATGGGTCAACGGCCTTTATTCCGCCGCTCATAAGCTGCCGACCTTTATCACCATGATTGCGGGCGTTGTTATGCAGGCGTGGAACATTTCCGCGGTCACCGAGGACAACGCCGCCGACAAAAAGCGGTTTTACAAAAACGTTTTTGCCACCTATTCCGGCGTTATCTTTATGGCAGCTTCCTTCGTCATTCTATTCACCAAAGTCATCACCAAAATCCTGGTGGCCGACAGTTACTATGAATCCTGGATTTTTGTACCGGTGCTGATGCTCGCGATTGTCTTCAACTGCTTTTCCTCTTTCCTGGCAAGCATTTACATGGTCGCCAAGAAAAACCGGGTTTCTATGATTACCATCCTCGTCGGCGCGGCGGTCAATGTGGTGCTCAACCTCATTATGGTCCCGCTCTGGAAAGGCTCCGGCGCGGCGATTGCCACCTTTATCAGCTGCATGCTGGTCTTTATTCTGCGTGCCATCACCACCCGGCAGTTTATCCGGTTTAACATGCAGCTGCCAAAGCTTGCGCTCAACACCCTTATTTTAATCACACAGGCGTTTGTCATGATTCTGGAGGTACAGTACTGGATTCCGATTGAAATTGCCTTCTGCGTAGCCATGATTGGACTGAACGCCGGCACCCTGCTCAACGGGGTCAAGAGCTTTCTCAATATGCGCCGATAAAACAGAACCGTCTTGCGCACAGCGCCGGGTTCTGTGCTTTTAAAATACAAACAAAAATTCCCAAAGGTACAAGGGTCTCCAAAGCGAAACACGGGTATTCTCCCACAAAAAAAGGATGGCGAATCTTTGGAGCGTTCACTTAGGGATTATTGAAAATAACGATAATTTTTGAGTGACGTCCTCAAGCGGTGCCAACAGAAAGACCACACAACTGACTACAATGTCGGCTGTGTGGTCTTTTTCTATATCAC
>JBMNPF010000001.1:0-292195 GCA_050943475.1 Oscillospiraceae bacterium | reverse complement strand
TCTCTTCGTGTTCCTCCTGGGGATTTCCTTTCTTTTTCGGGGGGGCTTTTCTTATGCCCCTCAAAAGCGGCTCGTTTATATTACCATATCACTTCACTATTTGTCAATACCTTTTTTAGAATATTTTTTATTTGCAGGGGTATGTTATAAATAATCCCTTTTATTTTAACAGGTTATGAGGTGTTCTTATGCAAAACCGTTTGAGCCGTTACCGCCTTCCTGTTCGGACTGCACTGCTCATTTTAATTAATTTGGTAACACTGGTTCTGCTTATTGTTTCCGTTCAATATCAATCTCCCCAAAGCGTTGACGTTTTGTCTAAATATGGTTCGCGCGGCGCCGAGGTGCGCGCAATCCAACAGGTATTGAAGGACTGGGGACTATTCAACGAAGACATCACCGGATATTATGGTCCCGTTACTCAGGAGGCTGTCAAAAAGTTTCAGAGAATTAAAGGGCTTCAGGTTGATGGCATTGCCGGACCGCAGACCTTAAGGGCGATGGGAATTACCGTTGGCACCATTCCCGATGCAACTGAAAACAATGTTTACCTACTTGCACGGATTATTTCCGCAGAAGCACGTGGTGAGCCTTATAGCGGCCAAGTCGCGGTCGGTGCATGCGTTCTCAACCGGATTGAACACCCCTCGTTTCCGGATACCCTTTCCGGCGTTATCTACCAAAAAGGCGCTTTTACCGCCATTACCGACGGACAGTTCGACCAGCCCATTTCCGATTCTGCCTATCGGGCGGCACGCGAAGCCCTCAACGGGAACGATCCCTCCGGCGGCGCTATCTATTATTATAACCCGGACAAGACTTCCAATCAGTGGATACGCTCCCGCCCGGTCATCAAGCGGATTGGCAATCATCTTTTTTGCAGCTGATAAAAAATTTTATCCAGCGCGCATTTTGAACGACATCCTAACAAAAAGCCGGCGGAATACTCCGCCGGCTTTTCCGGTTCTTTTTCTGCGCTTAATAGTTCAGGTTTATGTCTTCCCCATTTTCCAAAGCCACAAGATTGCTGTAGAACGTGGTGACATAGGCCATACGAGTATAGAACCGCGTCTGGCCATTGATGGTGATCGACGCTTTGCGATCGCCAACGTCATGAAATTCTACAACCAGCGGCTCTACATTCTCGTCAAGTGAGTTGAAGGTAAAGGTCAGAATGGGATCGCCGGAGGGCGCATCGGTATACAAGCCTTCCGCGAGCGCCGAAATGACATACACATAGAAATTTGCCAGCTTGTCGTCATCCAACGCAACACCATTCATAGTTCCCGACGTTTCGGTACGGGTATCCGTCACCTGTGTCTGGGTCAGGTCAAACTGATAGGTCTTGCCCTGCGCTTCGATTGTAAAGGACTCCAGGTAGTAAATATCCGGTCCAAATGCGATCTGAGACAGCATGTCGAATTCCGAAATGGTCATGAACGACAAGCCACCGTAGTCCACATAAAAGACTGCGTCAAGCCCGTCTGCCATGAAATAGTAACCGGTAACGGAAGAAGACGGCTCTGCATCCTCATCGGTCGGATCCCCATAACAGGCGTTTCCAACGCGCAGCCGAAGCTGGGTGCCGTCCGTCATGGTCGCCGCATAGGTCGCCTGCGGGTTATCCAGCCCATACTCCTTGAGCTGTTCTTCGGTCGGATAAATAGCTACAACCGAGTCCGCCCGCAACGCCGTTGCAGGACCCGCTACATTGTAGAAATTATCGCCGTCTGCATACGCCTTAATCGGAGAGGTCATGGTATAAGCGCTTGCATAAGTCGGGCGGTACGGCATATCAGGATCGTTCTCCAACTGCTCAAATACCAGCTCGCGGCCAATATCTTTCCGGTACAGTACAACCTTTTGCACCAGATTTTCAATATCGTCCGACTCCGGATTGGAAGCCAGCGTGCGGTAAACATAATCCTTGTTGGCGTAATTGCAGATTACCGACAGATTGGCCTGGCTGACCAGGTAAAGCTTGGGATCGTCCTGCACCATGACATAATAGCCGTCGCCAAGCGGCGAAAGGATCCCCACGTAAATTTCATAGCTGGTACCGTCGTTCATATGAACGGTCACCGTGGTTTTTGGCTCGCTCAGACCGTACTCTTCCAGATCCTCCGGGCTTTCGCTGATGATCTTCATCGCCTCAACAACCGCCGATTTGGAGAAAACCGTCTTGGTGTCGGTCTGATCCGCCGCAATCCCGCGGAGAGCCTCTACCGTATAGGTACCATCCTCTTCCTGGTTGATGGAAATTTCATCCTTCTGGTTCTTGATGGTGACATTTGTGACGTTGCTTACATTTTTTTCCACCGCAACGATGGTACTTGTGGAAGAACTGCTGGAGGAAGTCTCCCCCTCGCCCTGGTTGAGCAAAAGGAGGAGTACCAACACCCCAATAAGCACCACCAGAAGGACTCCGCCTATGATTAGCGCCTTGATTTTTTTACTCATGGATTACAGATTCCTCCTGCGCAAGAATACAACCAAACCGCAAATCAGCACCGCAAGCGGCAGAACCGCTACAAAGACAATGCCGAGGACAATAGCCTGGGTCGCGTTAATTTCAAGGGTGGCGGCTGTCATATCAACCGGGACAACCGTAATGCCGTCCTGTTTACCGGTCAGCTGATTGGTCAGGTCAATGGTGAACTGCGCGTTACCTAAATTAGTAGACATAAGGTCAGATACAAACATGCTGGCCGAGCCAAACGCCACGACGGTGGAACGCTCTCTGTCCTCCTCAATGCCGCCTGCATCGGTTGCTTTCTGGGTGGCAACAATGGTATTAAACGGCTGTTTTGTTGCACCAGAAGCCTCCCAGCTATCATCTTCCCAAGCATTAGACGGATAAAGCACTGTTGAAGAATAAGTCTGAGCAAGAACATTCAACGTAAAGTTATACTGAGACTCATAAAGCGCTTCAATCGGGCGAGTGTTCGGCATTACAAGCCAAGCCGTAAGCGGATCTGTACGACCAAGAAATTCATTGTTGAGATGATCCATGTCCTGCATAGAGAAAAAAGGAGACTTGGAATATGATTTGTCCTTGTCGGTTTCTTGCACAACACCATCCATAAACCGGATCCCCCATTCCTCCAGAAAGGTTTCCAGATTCGGCATGTCCGGCTGAGATGGATCAGCAATATAGTAAAGCTGCTTGCCGTAGCTGCCGCCGTTGGTCAGGAACGCATCCAGCTTGTCAACTTCAAACTCAGTGAAATCACGCTGTGCAGCCACAATGACAAGAACCTGGGTATCCGGATCAATTTCTGCGCCCAAGGTGTTCACACTATCAATTTCATAACCATTTTTAGTGAACAATTCCTGCAGAGCCGGAAGCTCCGCTTCGTCATGACCATTGACAAAAGTAACCCGTACTGGATCATCATCGGTTACATAAAGAATCGCGCTGGTAAGGGTCTGCTCCGCCTTGGAAGCAATCTCGGTAATATACTGGCCGGTGCTGTCAAGGGTGAGGTCAAACATGTCCTGCCAATTAAATTTCTGGTACCGCAGGTCAGACTGAACAATGAGATCGCCTGTGCTCAGGCTTTCATTCTGGTAGCCTGCTGCAAAACCCGGGTTGTTCTCTACATCAACGTAGGTAACCGTAATCTTATCGCTGTACTGGGAATAGCGACGGAGCAGCTGGCCGACCTGGTAAACATACTCGCTTGCCGGATCGTTAAAGCTCGCCTCATCCGCCAGCACATAAATGGTTACGCTGCGGTCAAGCTGCTGCACATAGTCAATGGATTCCTGTGAAATTTCATATTTTCCGCTGCTGGTCAGGTCAATGCTGAGAGGGAATTTCTGAAGCAGGAGGGTCGCAATGATGTTGATCACCACCACCAGCGCAACAAAGCCAATGGTAATTGCCGTGGCAACGGTGCCATATTTAAAGTTTTTCTTTTTTGCAAAAGTCGGTTTTTTCATCTTCATCTTTCTCATCCCCTTACGCCCAGCGTTTTTTCTCAAGAACGCGGATGGTCAAAAAGTTGAACACGACAATAAAGCTGATGAAATACAGCACATCGGCCGCGTTAAAGATACCCGACGTCAGCGGGTAATAACGGGTATAGAAGGCAAGGGAATTCAAAACATCCCGCAGGAAGCCGGCCGGGACCGCAGAGGTGACGACGTTGAGCATCATCAGCACCATGCAGCAGACCAGCGAACCAACCGCGGCAATGACCTGGTTTTCGGTCAGAGAAGAGATGAACATACCGACCGAAATCAGCGCAGCGCCCATGAGCAGGGTGCCGACCAGGCTGCCAATAATGACCGCCCAATCCATCGGCGCGAACACCGAAAGCACAATGCCGTAAACAAAGATGACGGCAATGCCGAGAGCCAACACGCAAAAGGCCGACAGGAACTTGCCGATGACAATACCGCTGAGGTTGACCGGCGCGGTCAGCAGCGCCTGATCGGTGCGCTGCTTCTTTTCTTCACTGAACAGCCTCATGGTCAGAACCGGGATAATGAACATTAAAATGGTGAAGGTCCAGCTGAACACCAGCGAAAGGTCGGTGCTGTAGCTGAGCATCATCAGGGCAAACGGGATTGCCGTTACCACATAAAAGACAACCAGATAAATATACCCGATGGCCGAGGAAAAATAGGCGTTGAATTCACGTCTGAAGACCGCTAACATTTATCTCGCACCTCCGCTTTTTGATTTGGATTCGGTGAGCTGGAGGAAAATATCCTCAAGGGTGAGCTCGCTCGAACGCAGGCCGAGAATGGGGAAATTGCGCTCCGCAAGGCGTTTGAACATCTCGCGGCGGCAGTCGGTATCCGGCTTGCTTTCAATAATAAAGTCGTAACAGCCCGGTTCTTTTTCACCCAGAGTGGTGACTTCCTGCATCACCGGGATGGTGGAAAGCAGACGGTACACGTCGGACTCCGGCCCCTCAACCCGCACGGTAAACCGGTGATCGGTCGAAAGGTTCTTGGAGAGGTTCTCGGTGGTGTCGTCCGCAACAATTTTGCCCTCGTTGATGACAATAACGCGGCTGCAAATCGCCTGTACCTCCGGCAGAATGTGGGAGGACAGGATGATGGTATGTTTTTTGCCGAGATTTTTGATCAAATTGCGGATGTCAATGATCTGCTTTGGGTCAAGGCCAACGGTCGGCTCGTCCAGGATGAGAACCTTTGGGTTGCCAACGAGCGCCTGCGCCAGGCCCACACGCTGTTTATAGCCTTTGGAGAGGTTTTTAATCAGACGGTGGTAGACATGCTCAATCTTGACCAGACCGCACACCTCTTTGATGTGCTCTTCCCGCGGGAGCTTGACCTTTTTGAGGTCGTAAACAAAGTTGAGGTAATCCTTTACCGTCATATCCAGGTAAAGCGGTGGATTCTCCGGCAGGTAACCAATCATTTTTTTTGCTTCAATCGGGTTGTCAAGAACGTCAAACCCGCCGACAGAAGCCGACCCTTCGGTGGATGAAAGATAACCTGTGAGGATGTTCATGGTCGTCGATTTACCTGCGCCGTTCGGCCCGAGGAAACCGAGTATTTCGCCCTCACTGACGGTAAAGCTGATGCCGTCTAGCGCCGCTTTGCTGCCGTAGTGTTTCGCGAGGTTTGATACTTCTATCATTTCGCTCATGCTGTGCTCCTCCTAATCGTGATAACACGCGTCCCATTCGCGTGTTCTAGCCTCTTTATCATAACAAATTACAAACTGTTAATTGTGAACAGGAATTAAATTTGATGCTCATATTTTTGCGTTTATAGGGGAGAAATTTGACATCGTTTGAACATTTTGCACAAATACCCCTATGGATTTTTGGTTTTTAACCGGTTTCATGCCTTGTTCACACCCAATTTGTATAGTATAATACTTTTAAATTGTTTTACAGACCGGCGTCAAAAAAAGCCGCCGCTGAGCCATTACTCTGCCTGGGCGCCGGTGCAGCCGGCTTTCCGGGCGGCTTTGGCGGAGAACGGCTTAAATTGCGTCATCCATGCAGGTTGGAGGGGACACAGTGTTTGCAAGTATTCAGAGTATGGGTTTTTGGGGACTCAACGCGTTCCCGGTTGAGGTCGAAACCGATATTACGCCCGGATTGCCGGGTTTTGATGTGGTTGGCCTGCCAGACACCGCCATTAAAGAAAGCCGCGACCGGGTGCGGGCCGCACTGAAAAACTGCGGTTTTGCCTTTCCCATCCACCGCATTACCGTCAACCTTGCCCCGGCAGACCGCAAAAAATCTGGCCCGCTGTACGACCTGCCCATTCTGCTGGGCATCCTTTCGGCAAGCGGCCAGCTCCCGGCGCCGCTTGCCGGCTGCTCCTTTGTCGGCGAGCTTTCCCTCGCCGGGGAAGTGCGCCCAGTGAACGGTATTCTGCCCATGGTAATTGCCGCCAAGGAGGCGGGCATGCGCGCCGTTTTTGTTCCAAAGCAGAACCAGAACGAGGGTGCGGTGGTTGAAGGCATTGAGGTTTACGGCATTGAGCACATCAATGAGCTCATCAGCTTTTTAAACGGCGGCGCCGAGCTTTTGCCCGCCAAAGCGCAGAAAAAGACCGCTGCTTCGGATCTGCTTCAGCCGGATTTCTGCGATGTCAAGGGCCAGCAGGGCGGGCGGCGCGCCATAGAAATTGCCGCAGCCGGCGGGCACAACCTGCTGCTCATCGGACCGCCCGGCTCCGGAAAAAGCATGCTGGCAAAGCGTTTACCCTCCATCCTGCCGGATATGACCTTTGAAGAATCCATTGAAACCTCAAAGAGCTATTCGGTAGCGGGCATGCTTGGGGAAAACCCGCTTGTCAGCACCCGGCCCTTTCGCGCACCGCACCACACCATTTCCGCCATTGGTCTTGCGGGCGGCGGCACCACGCCGCACCCCGGCGAGGTTTCGCTGGCGCACAACGGCGTGCTGTTTCTGGACGAGCTGCCGGAATTCAACCGGCAGGCGCTGGAGGTGCTGCGCCAGCCCATTGAGGACCAGGAGATTACCATCTCGCGCATTGGGGGCAGCTTTACCTACCCCTGCTCGGTGATGATTGTCGCCGCCATGAATCCCTGCCCCTGCGGGTACTACGGGCATCCGACAAGGGCCTGCACCTGCAAGGAAACGCAGGTATCCAAATATCTTTCCAAAATTTCCGGCCCGCTGCTCGACCGTTTAGACCTTCATGTAGACGCTCTGCCGGTGGAATACGAGCATCTTTCCTCCGGAAAGCCTGCCGAAGGATCGGCGGCGATCAAAAGCCGGGTGCAAAAAGCGCGGGATATCCAGCGCGAACGCCTGAAACAGGCGGGTATTCCCTGCAACGCGCGGATTCCCGCAGGCATGCTGCAACAAGCCTGCCCCATGACCGAGGGAGCAAACGCTTTTTTAAAAACCGCGTTTGAGCACCTAGGGCTTTCTGCCCGCGCCTACGACCGCATTGTCAAGGTTGCGCGCACCATTGCAGACCTGGACGGAAGCGAAAAAATTGATACAGCGCATATTGCAGAAGCGGTGCAGTACCGTTCCCTTGACCGCAAATACTGGCAGAAGTAAGAAGGATCCTATACATGCGTATGATAAAAACCGACCGGCTCACGCTGCGCCCTTTCAGCCCCGACGATTGGCAGGACCTTTACGAATACCTCTCAAATGAAGAAGTGATCCGGTTTGAGCCTTACGGCGTTTTTACAGTGGAACAATGCAAGCAGGAAGCGGAGAAGCGTTCCGCAAATCCAGCGTTTTGGGCCGTTTGTCTGCGTTCCAACGGCAAGCTGATTGGAAACCTGTACCTTGAACAGCAGGATTTTGGCGTCTGGGAGCTCGGCTATGTATTCAACAGCAGTTACCAGCGCCGGGGATATGCCACCGAAGCCGGCCAGGCCTTGCTGGCGTGGGCGTTTTACGAACAGGATGCGCGCCGGATCACCGCCATGTGCAACCCTCTAAACGCTCCGTCGTGGCGGCTGTTGGAACGTCTTGGTATGCGGCGGGAGGGGCATTTGCGGCAAAATGTCGCTTTTAACAGGGATGAAACAGGGCAGCCCATCTGGCAGGACACCTATTTATACGCTGTTCTGGCGAGCGAATGGAACCGAGCTTAACCCCCACTGAACAACAGGAGTGTAACCCATGAAATTATTTGTTTACGATTACCGCGACTTTGACGAGGCGGTCTACTACACCCAATACAGCAAACAATACGGCGTGGAGCTCGGCATCTGCCGGGAAGCGCCCACGCTGGAAAACGCCCATCTTGCCGAGGGGTACGACGCCATCAGCATCATCACCTGCAAGGTGGATGCGGCGCTGGTGGAGCGCTTTCACGCGCTCGGCGTCAAAATGATTTCCACCCGCACCATCGGCTACGATCACATTGACATTGAAGCCGCCAGACGGGTGGGGATGTTCGTGAGCAACGCGAGCTATTCGCCCCACTGTGTGGCCGACTACGCTTTGATGCTCATGCTGATGTGCCTGCGCAAAATGAAACGCATTCTGGAGCGCGCGGCGATTAACGACTTTACCCTGCCGGGCATTCAGGGGCGGGAGATGCCCGGGATGACGGTCGGCGTCATCGGCACCGGGCGGATCGGCCGCGCGGTGCTCAGCCGCTTGAGCGGCTTCGGCTGCAAGCTGTACGCCTACGATCCCTCCCCCAGTGAGGAAGCCGCCCGCTATGCAGAATACCTCCCGCTGGACGAACTCTGCAAACGGTGCGACGTTATTACCCTCCATCTGCCGCTTTTACCGGAAACCCACCATTTGATTGACGCGGACGCCCTCGCGCAGATGAAGGACGGCGTTGTTCTCATCAACACTGCGCGCGGCGGACTGATTGACACGGCCGCGCTCATTGATGCGCTGGAATCCGGCAAAATTGGTGCGGCGGGCCTGGACGTCATTGAAAATGAATTTGGCCTGTACTACTATGATCACAAGGATGACACGCTGGACAACCGCGAGCTCTCCATCCTGCGTGGTTTCCCCAACGTCATCGTCTCGCCGCACATGGCATGGTACACCGACCAGGCCATCGACGATATGGTACACCACTCCATGCAAAGCTGTTTCCTCCGGTTAGAGGGCGGGGAAGACCCTTGGAAAATTGTATAATCCCTAACAAAATATACCAAATGTTATAATGTAAAGTCTCCTGCTTCATTGGTGCTCGCTTCCCAAACGATGCAATTGAACGGGTGGAACGTATTATCTGCCGCAAAGACTGCACCTTCAGTGCTTTTGTTGTGGAAGCGGCCCGCATCATGTCGGAAAAGCCGGAACAAGGTGAATGAAACTGCACCGGTCTTTCGCAGCAGAAACCACAAAGCCGGCTGGTGCCATAACCCTATGCGAGCCGGAACCTGTCCACCCAAAACCTTTTCAACCAATTAAAAACAGGCGCTCCAGATGGAGCGCCTGTTTTTTTGTATAAGAATGATATTCTTTAACCCCAGATCTTCACGCGGTTTTGACCGGCCTTCAGGCCCTCCAGCGGGCCGACGGTTGGCACAGCCCCGCGTTTGCTGCCGACAAGGTCGGTATCCAGCACAACCGCGCTGCCGTCCGGCGCGTCATAAATGCCCTCGTCCAAGCGGGTGCTGCCGAGATCTTCGGTACCCATGACTTTAGCAGGGAGGCTGAGGACTGCCTCATCCAGCGTGAGTTCAAGGTAGACAGCGTCATTTTCTTCAACAATCCGAAAACCGGAAGCGGTTTGGCCAACTGCTTTCTCCGGCTCCGCTTCATACAGCTCTGCGCCGTCCAAATAGGCGTTTGCATTGATGTATACCGCCTGCGGGACCTTAAAGAACAGGTCGTGATCGTGGTTGCTGCCAAACTCACGCACCTTGGCAATGTAGGCGTCATAAGAGCCGGGACGGCCGTTGTAGAGCGCGGTGCCGCTGCCAATAAAGCCGCCCCGTTCCTCTTGAACCGGTTCGGTTTTCTCGTAACCCTTTGGCGCGATGAAAAGGTTGTTGTAAAGGCGATCGTCACCGCCGTAGACAAACGCATAGCCAGAAACCTTGGTGCTGTGGGCAAAATGGTACGGGGTTGCACGGTCGAGAACCGGAACCTGCCGCATAATGCCCGCGCACAGGTTGTGGACAAAAGCGGTGCCCTGCGCGACGTTGTCAAAATTATAGGCCGAACCAAAGATGTTGTTGTCCATCAGGCAGGGGCCGTGCGTGACCTCAATCATCAGGTCGCGGTCGTTGGCATAATAAAGGTTGCTGCTCACCCGGGTGCCCTGCGCCTCCCAGTCAAGCCAGGTGCCAAGGGTACAGTTGTGGATGCGATTGTGGTGGATGTAGGTATCCACCGCCGCATGGAACTTAATGCCTGCAATCTCATGGCCAAAGAACTCGTGCTTGACGGCAATGTTGTAGATGTGATTGCCGTAAATCTCGCTGAATGCACAGCCCATGTGGCCGACAATGCCGTTCTGGCCGCAGTCGTAAATCACGTTGTTGCGGACAATATGGGAGCCGATTTTCTCCTTGCTCCAGCCAATTTCCAGTGCGCGGAACACCGCCTCCAGCTGGTACTGGTAACCTGGTTTGCGCTTGCCCAGAGTGAACTCATTGTGCCCGGTGGAAGCCTCTTTTCCGAGGCTGATGCCGCTGCATTTTGCGTCGTGAATGATGTTGTTTTCAATGATCCAGCCCTTGCTCCAGTGCGCGCCCAGAAGACCCGGCTGGTCGGCGGTCGGCGGGGTCCACGGAGAAGCGGCCTGCGCCATTTCAAAGCCGCGCACCGTAATGTAGTTTACGCCCGTCTTATCCGGATAAAAGCAGCATTTGCGCACATTGATTTCCACGCATTCCTCATTCGGGTCTGCGCCCTGGAAATTTGCGTAAATAGTGGTTTCTTCCCTGTCGCTTTCACAGTACCACTGGTAGACGGTCTGCTCCGGTTCCAGAATTTTTTCGTCTGTCCAATCCCGAAAGGAGGAATAGCCGGTGGTGCGTTTTTCGGCCTTTTTGACGTCTGCCAGGGTTTTGGCCTCATAAAAGGATTTACCATTTAAATAAACGTCGCCCGGGTGCAGCCACATATCCTCCGGCAGAACCAGCCAATCGCCCCACAAATGTTCTTTGTAGGGGTTGTAATCCCCAAAGAAGCGGTTGGGCAAAGTTACCTTCCAAACCGTACCCTCTACATGGACCCAGCCTTTGATTTCTTCAGAGCCCTTGATGACAACCTTTTCGCCGTCGGCCGCCTGGTAGGTCACCCGCCGGACGTCGCTTTCGCCGCCGTGTACCGGTTTGACCCACTCGCGGTAGGTGCCCTCATGAACGACGACCGTATCGCCGGCCTTTGCAGCCTGCGCCGCCCGGTTGATGGTGCGGAACGGATGCACTTTTGTGCCCGCCGCAAAATCACAGCCGGTGGTTGCTACGTGGAATGTTTGGTTCATTGCTGTTTCCTCCCTTTGATGATTTATGGATGGACGCTTTGGTATTAACCCCAGATTTTGATGCGGTTGCGTCCCGCTTTGAGCCCCTCAATCGGGCCGGCATTCGGCGCATCTGCCCGCTTGCTGCCAACAAGGTCGGTATCCAGAACAATGGAATTGCCGTTCGGGTCGTCAAACACTGCATTGGTGATGCGGGTAAAGCCAAGCGTTTCGGTTGACGCTACCGGTGCGGAAAGCTCTAACAGGCCCTGATCCACATCGAGCTCAAGGTAGACCTCGCTGCCCTGCTCCACAACCTGCACCTGCGGGTTCATCCGGCTGACATAGTTTTCACACTCGCGGTCAAACGCGCCCGCACCGTTTAAGTAGGCGTTTCCGGCCGCACAAATTGGCTGTTCGGTGCGCTGGAACAGTTCCAAGTCGCCTGCACCCATGGCAAAAATCTTCTGGTTGTACTCTTCATAAGAAGCGGTGCAGCCATTGTACTGCGCCGTGCCGCAGCCGTCAATGGCAATGGGGCTAATCCACTCAACGCCTTTGTAGCCGTCATAGGCCACAAAAATGTTGTTGTAGTAGCGGTCGTCCGCACCGTAAACCACAGCGGTGCTCGCCACCTGGGTGGTGTGCGGGAAGTGGTACGGGGTGGAACGGTCAAGCACCTTTTCGTAGTGGGTTTTGCCGCAGAACAGGTTGTTGACAAAGGCGCTGCCCTGCGCATAGTCATCCAGCGAGTGTGCGCTTGCAAAAATGTTATTGTCCACCAAGCAAGGGCCGTGGGTGACTTCAACCATAAAGTCACGGTCGTTGTTGTAGTAGAGGTTGCTGCTCACGCGGGTGCCCTGCGCCTGCCAGTCAAGCCAGGTGCCGAGCGCACAGTTGTGAATGCGGTTGTGGTGAATCTGCACATCAATGGCGGCATGGAGCTTAATGCCTGCAATTTCGTAGCCGTAGAACTCGTGCTTGAGGTTGATGTTATAAATATCGTTGCCGTAAATTTCACTGAAAACGCAGCCCATGTGGCCGACAATGCCGTTCTGCCCACAGTCGTAAATCACATTGTTGCGGATGATGTGGGAGCCGATTTTCTCCTTGCTCCAGCCAATTTGCAGCGCGCGGAACACCGCTTCCATTTGGTTCTGATAGCCCGGTTTCTGGCGGTACCGCACCGAGAGGTTATGCCCGGTGGAAGCCTCCTTGCCAATGCTGATGGCGCTGCACTTAGCGTCGTGCAGAATGTTATTTTCAATGATCCAGCCCTTGCTCCAGTGCGCGCCGACCATTCCCGGCTGATCCGCAGTCGGCGGGGTCCACGGGCAGGCAGCCTGCGCCATTTCAAAGCCGCGGACGGTAATGTAATCCACCCCGACTTTATCCGGGTAGAAACAGCATTTGCGCACGTTGATTTCCGCAAGCTCCTCATTCGGGTTCGCCCCCTGGAAGTTTGCATAGATGGTGGTATTTTCATGATCCACCTCGCAGTACCATTGGTAGACGGTCTGCTCCGGGTTCAGGATCTTTTCCACGCGGGTAGAAAAGGGCGGGGTAAAGGTCTCCCGTTTTTTCGGGTGTTTCACCTCTTCCAGAGAGGTGGTTTCAAAAAAGGATTTGCCGTTCAAATAAACATCGCCCGGATGAATGGTAAAGGTGGTCGGGTAGGCAAACCAGTCGCCGCCCAGCGGTTCCGCGTAGGGGTTGTAGTCGCCAAAAAAGCTGTTGGGCAGGGTCACTTTCCAAACCGTTCCCTCAACCAATTCCCAATCCGTAATGCGTTCTGAGCCTTTAATAACAACCTTTTCGCCCTCTGCCGCCTCGTAGGTTACCCGCTCAATGTTGCTGGTTCCGGCGTGTGCGGGTTTTACCCACTCGCGGTATTCGCCCGCATGGACGACAACCCGGTCGCCGGCCTCGGCAACCTGCGCCGCTTTGTTGATGGTACGGAAGGGGTGCTCCGCAGTACCCTCTGCAAAATCGCAGCCGGTGACCGCTACATGGTATTCACGTTTCATACTTGGTTCCTCCTGAATTGGATTGACTGTATTTTGTCTTTTGCATCTGTGTATAAAACCGGCGGAGAATCCGCAGGCGGTTTCTATAAGAACAGGAAAAGCAGCCGCTTTATGAACAGATTTCACCTGCAAAGCAGAATGCTGTTTTCACCTTTCCCTAAGCATACAATAACCGCTCTCTAAAATTCAAGGGGGCTGTTAAAAATATACAAGAAAGTACAAAAGAAGTTAAAATATTACCAATTAAAAAATCACCACGAGTTGTTTTGGACACCCTTTTGGTTTTGCGTTTTGTTTCAGGCCAAGCATTCTCTCACAAGCAACTTTCAAACGCATTGGTGGATATTTGCCCGCAAACGGCTCACTAAGCGTGCCGTGCGCCGCTGAAATCAATCAGATGGCCGTCCTTAGGGGGACCACTCGAATCACAAAAGCCCGGCGCCCTGCGGTCCCACCGCGATCAAAAGCGGCTACAATTCCCACCAAAACCAAAAAACAGGATGGAGACAACCTTCTCCATCCTGTTTCAACATCAGTAACCGAACACCAGCATACAGATACCCATCAGCACCGGCTGGTGCAGCAGGTAAATCCACAAGGTATACCGCCCGATAAAAGCAAGCGGCGGCAAATGCTTTTTGTAAAAGAAACCCGGCATTTTGCGCTGCAGAACCGGAAGGCCAAAAAACGCACCGGCAAAAAAGACAAACATCCAGGGGAACAGCGGGAAATAGTCCGCCGAGGCAAAACCCTCCCCGGGAATGCCAAAGGGGAAAAACAGCCCGCTTGCGGTCAATACATCGGGGTACGGCACCGTAAACAGCCCGGCAATCCCAAAATAGCCGTCTTTCATCCCCCAGGTCACAAGGCAAAGCAGGGCGCAGCCTGCAATTCCCGCCCAAGCCGGGATTTTATCAAGCAGCGGCGCAAGAAAACTGAACAGCACCATGCAAACGCCGAGCAGATGCAGCACGCCGAATAAAATCGGATCCTTCGGAAGCGCAATGGCGGTGACGTAGGTCATCACCATACCAAAAGCAAAGCACTGAACGCCCCGCTTGAGGTTGCTGCGGGAAAACCGGCAGGCAGCACCCGAAATAAAGATAAACAGCCCGGCAAAAAAATCCCGGGTCATGTCGAGCGCCGGGGAATAAAACGCCGGGATGTTCACCCCGTACAGCACAACAATATCGTAAAAAAAGTGGTAGACCACCATCAGCAAAATGGCAAGCCCGCGGATTTCGTCAATGAGCCAGACCCGCTCTTTCTTCTGTTCCAAAGGGATTCCCGCCTTTCCCGGCCGCAAAGGGCCTTACCGGGTTATTATAGCAAGTTGGGCGCAGAAATACAAGGATAGAACACAGCCCGACGGTAAGAAGCGCTGCTCCTTGTACGCGGGTGGCCCATAATCTTTAGGACGAACACTCTGCATACCCCGCCGGCCGCACCCGTTTGAAAGATACACCGTTCTGCCAACATGAAAAAACGGTTTGAACCGCCCGCCGCACACATACAGGCAAACTTCTTGCACAATTCTGCTCCGTGAGCTTACCCCCAAAAAGAAGCCCGGCTGCTGACCGCAGCCGGGGCTTTTTATAATTTGTGAAACTGCTTGTCCCACAGCCAAACGGTTGTGGTAACGCCCTGTTCGGTGGTTTCAATCCGTTTTTCACCAACGTACAGGTTCCCTGTCATGGTGGAACCGCGGTCAAATACCACCGAATCCCCCTTGTGGATGTCCGGCATACCGGCCATTGTCACCTCAATGGCCCGGGAATCCACCATGCTTTTGTAAAACAGGTAATCTGCATAGCGCGCATGATCCAGCACCCACGCCCGGGTCGGATTGACATACAGTTCCTTTTTAGCGCCATAGTCTGCGGCCACGGCATTGGAATAGCTTTCTTCATACAGATCTCCCAAATCATCGCTTCCCGTGTAAAACCACACGCTGGAAACCATCCGAACTTTAAAATGATCCGCAAAATCCAAATAAGCCAAACCATCCGCCTGCCGGTTGGAGATCATCAGGCTCCGGCCGGAATACGGGGTGAGCTCAATGTAGTTGTCCCGCGCAACATAGGGCAGCTTGCCATAAGCGCGCATGAAAAACACCGTGAGATAATCCCAGTAGCTCTGCCGTTCGGAGACCAGCATGCGGGCAACGGTTTTGCTCTCGTCAACCCGCAGGCCCGCAATGCCGCAGGGCACTGCATAGGTTTGTACCGCCGCTTCCCCGGTGACCTGAAAATAAGCATAAGGATTGAGCTGGTTTTCCGTCATCAAATAGCCGGGCTTGCTCCGGCAGACCAGCTTAAGCCGATCGCCGTCCAGTGTTTTTTCCCGCTGCTGCGAAAGGACAAGGCCGTCAAAAAAGGTTTGTCCATCCAACGTCAAACAAAGGGAGTAAAACTGGTTTGCCGCACCTTTGACCCACACCGTCAATTCATCATAGGGCTGGGTCAGCACGCTGTGGAACGAAAGGGAAAACGGCGTTCCCAAATTGCTTCCCACTCCGTGGTAATCCACTCCATAGACTGCCAGAGAAGGAAGGCCCGGACCGCTCATCCAACCTCCTCCACAAAAGAAAACCGGTAGCGGATGGCACCGCTCTGCGCATCCGCCTCCCATGTGAGGGTTTCAAAAAAGGCAGGAAAGCTCTCTTCTCCGGCGATCAGGGTTTGACTTGCGTTGCCGGAAAACGCCGTTTTAACAGCGGCAAATGCCGCAGACGCCGCCGGGCCCGGGAGCTCTCCCTCACCGGAAACCCGAATGGGCTCGCTGCCGTAATTTTCCACAATGCTTCCGCCAAAAGGGGAAAAACGCGGAATGATATGCTTGGCGTAGCTGATTTTTAAGCTCGCCGGATTGTAGGGGAAAAAGGTTTCCCCAAATTTCATTTGCTGCAACGGATTTCCTCCTTTACGGTTGGTAATACAGCGTATCGATGACAAGGGCGGCCGTCATTTCATACGCGCGCCGCTGTGTATTGCACTTCACCTCACCCGCTGTCAGGCTGACAGCCCCCAGCGACGAATCAAACAACAGGTCTCCGCAAAGGTCGTTGAACACTGAGGTGCATTGCTCGGCGCCCAATACCAGCGGACTGATGATTTGAATTTTGACCGATGCTTTCAGGCGCTTGCCCAGCCGGCTGCCATCCAACCGGTCGCCCACTGAAAATCCGCTTACGGCAGCCGCGCCCAATCCGACGATCAGGGTGGTTTTTTCCGGAGCCGCCGGAAAAGGCGCGCTTGAAAAAGCGGAACGCAGTTCCGCGTCGGTATAATGCCCGGAATTTTCCAACAAATCCAAAACAGCCGGGACAATGGCTGCAATCCCGCTCACAGGCCCACCTCCTCCGTCTGCTGAAGCAGCGCCCAAATGTACTCAATGGCTCCGCCTGCGCGGACGGCGCCGCCCTGTTCCACCAGGTAAACATCCCCGCCGCTGTGAAGCCTGCTCCCTGCGGCGGGCGGGGTGTGCCCGGGCGCCGAAATATAGACATACCGGTTTTCTGCCGTAACGCCCGCGGAATCCGCACGCAGAGCGGAACTTTCTCCGCCGGAACACGGGGTGATAAGCGCAGTGGTAATAACCGGTACATTGTCAACCAGGTACCGAACCGGTTTTCCGTAATGGCGCAGCATGGTCTGAAGCGCTCGATTTAATGACATTACACGCCTCCTCGCTCATTCATACTGCCTGAAATGCAAACTGCTGGTCCTTAAGCAGCGGCGCCGCAAGCGCCATAAATTCGTCCCGGATTGCCGCCGCTGTCTGCACCGCAGACTTGGGGTCCGCCGAAAAGGTGGTGTCCCCCGTTTTCAGGCTTTGAATTCCGCCCGTATTGGTACAGAGAACGCTGTACCGGTAAAACGCAAGAGCAGCAGCCGCATAGCTCAGTACCTGGCTGTGCTTTTCTGGGTCGACCCCTGTTTTCAGGCGCGATTCAACCTCCGCGACCGAAAGGCGGATGGTTTCAAGCTGCTCCAGCGCCTCGTCTGCGGTCATTCCGGTAAAGGCTGCAAAGAGCTTGCTGACATAAGACAGTTCCATTTTCTGCCTCCTGTTCAAAAAAATCCCGCGCCGCCGCTCGGCGGCACAGGATGTTGTTTGGAATTGGTTATACCTCCATTTTGCGGACAGCGTCTGCAAAAATTTTGGAGAAGCCCGCAATCGAGGTAATGGCCGCCCGTTCAAGCTGGCGGTCGATGAGCTTGTCGTATTCCACAAGCACCTCGCCCGCACAGACCATTTCCAGCGCGCAGGTTTTATCAAGCGCCAGAAGCGTGTTCGCGTCCAGCGTGCCAGACTTCACCAGCGTAGCCCCCAGCGGGGTTACCAGCTTGCCGGTACCGTGGAAATTGAGCCCGGCGGTTGCGTCCTTGACCTCATCGAGATTGAGAATTTTGCCCATTGCGCCGGAGCCGGCAACAATGGCGTTCATCTTGAAATCCCCCAGCTCGTTCCAGAGCTTAACAAGGTCAGCATAGCCAAATTTGCCGGAGGTCGTCAGCTCGACTGCCGCCGCCGGATTCGTGTTGCCGTCGCCATTGAGCAGAACTTCAACCGCATCGTTAAACTGAGTTTTCGCAATGTAGCTGCCAATCTGCCGCAGTGCAATGGTGAACAGGTCGAGCTTCTGGAAGCGGATTGCTTCATAGGAAGCCTCCAGCATCCGGCCGCGTTTGGTAAGTTTTACCAGCTTCTCCTGCTTTTTAATGCTGGTAGTCGGAATTTCCGCACCCTCTGCCACCTGTTTGAGAGACTGGGTCTCCTCGTCATTCGGGATGGTAATGCTGCGGTAGTCAAGCCCGTTTACCATCGTCTTGGTGGCGATGATTTCATTCAGGTTGTTTGCATCGTGAATGCCCTGTGCAACCGCGCGGGCGATGTACTCCGGAAAAAGCGCGGCGGAATCGGCGGTGCTGAAGAATTTTTCAACCGCATCGGACCCGGCTCCCGAAACCCGGATATCGTAGCGTTTGAGCTGACGCTGGTAGGCGTCAAGCCCGTCAAGCTCGCTGCCCGCATAATTCTGGGAGGGATCAAGTTCCTCCAAAACCTGTGTAAAACTCTTGCCGGAAACATGGTACATGCCCTTTTCCAGACGGATGTTTTCATATCCCATTCTTTTTACCTCCTGTATCTGCGGTTAAAGAATAACCGTCACTTTGGATTTGTCGCTGTTCATATCCACAACCAGCACCGGCAGGCCGGAAGCGCCAGACGCCGGCTTTTTAATGCCGTTGCTGCCGTCCGGTACAATTTCCTGCCGTCCCAGCGCAATAGTGGAATCGGTGCAGGGGAGCTCCATTGCGCCTTTAATCTGCACACCGACAAATTCGCCGTTTCTGGAAACAACCAGGCCGCAAATGCTGTCGGATGCACCGGCCTTTTTCACCGTTTTGTTGGCGGATACCGCCACCAAATCCCCAATGGCAGCCGACGCCGTCTGAAAGGTCACAACAACGTCGCTGATCCCGTTAAAACAAACGCTCATTTCTTATTCCTCCTATATCATAAATTCCCGTTTTCCGGCTTCATGGTCTTGCTTTCCCATATTTTTTTGAAGCTGCGGACCAGCCGGATCGGAATCGTTCCACTTTTTGCGGTATGCCTCCCGCAGTTCGGTTAAACCGTCAACATCCATGTGCGGCAGGAGCGATTTGGTTACTCCAAACGTCGCATTGCTGTCCACAAGACAGCTCAGGCGCAGAACCTCATCCCGCAGTTCTTCCACATACCGCTCGCCCAGTGCCGCTTTCCGGCGTTCCTGCTCCAGCAGCCCGGTGAGCTCCTGCTGCTCCGCCGGAGAGAGAACAAGCTCCCGTTCGGCCGCATACAGGCTTTTTAGCAGCATTTCTTCATTCCGTGGCGTCTCCCCGCAGTTTTTGATCACACCGGCGGCCCGCTGAGACGGAACGGCAACAAAGGACCATTCGTAGGCATCGCTCGGCTGATCAAGAACCGTATGGCAAATCTGCCCGCCAATAATTTCACCTTTTTTATGCGGACATCTTCCGTGCTTCAAGTCGGCGCCGCAGATTGAGCAGGTCATTTTCTGGACGCTGCAGCCAACGCTGACCTCTTTTTTAATCCCCGCATCAATTTCAAGGATCAGTTCCTCGGTTTTGGGGCTGCGCACCATATAGGCAGACGCCTTCAAATAGGTATACGGCTCATCTGCACCGGTCTTTCGAGAACTGTCGGTGAGTACGCAGGCGTCATAAATGCGCGCCGTCTGGTTCTCCCCTTTGGGATTGTGGTCAAAAATACCGGTTTTGCCGAGGAACAGCCCGGACAGGCGTTTGAGCGCATTGATGGTAAACCGTTCCCCATCGCGGTCAATCTCGTTGTCGCAGAGCACCACCGAAAAGGTGTAAACCTCACCGGGAGCCAGTTCCCGCCTGCTGTACCGGTTGATCTTTCCCATCTCCTCCGGGGAAACCGAACCAGCTTCCGCTGTTTTCAAAATCATTCCTTCCTTCAACTCTATTCACCTCCTTCGTCCCATTATTCCGCGCGCAGGAGGGCGTCCGCCTGGGCGTTATACAATCGTGCCTGGGCGTGTTCCACCTCATCCTGCAAATTGATGTTGCTCCATTCCACCTGCGGCTCGTTCCAAATCCCGTGCAGCCGCAGAAAGGTACGGCAGATTTTCACGATCACAGGGGTGAGCAGCCTGCGGTAATAATTCAGCTCGCTGGTGAGAATATCCGCCTGCTGGGCGCTCATCCGCTCGGTCGTCGACCAGGAAAGCCCCAGCATAAAAGGCGGCAGCGAGAGCTTGGCGACAATCTGCTCCAGCAGCTGCCGTACCGGCACCTCGCTGTCAATCACCTGATTGTCTGCGCCAATGACCCGGATGTCCACATCGCCTACCGCAATAAAGTCCTTAATCTGCCCCTGTTCGGCTGCCGACATAGCGTCCGACCACTCGCGCGCAATGCTCATGGCGCGCTCCCGGGCATTCGTCTTGTCATACCCGTCGGCAGACGGACGATAGGTCACGGCATAACGCAGGTTGCCCATCCGCTCAAAGTTCTGCCCAACCGAGCGGAAAATTTTGAGCAGTACCGAGCTGACAAACGGCAGCCCTCGCAATAGGGAGATGCCGGTCACCTCCCCCGCAGGGGGATTGAGCGCAGTAAACAGCAGCAGCTCCGGGCGTCTGACCGGCGTATTCTTCCCGGCGCCTCGCAGACCGATTTCCAGCTCCAGCGGATTTTTCCCCTGCCTAACCTCCACCGTCTCCAGCGACGCATGATAAAGGGCGCGAAGGTCGCTGCCGTCCCGTGTAGGGACCATTTCCCCCAGCGCGTTGCCATAGGTGAGAAGCTGGTCCAGGTAAGACGCGATAAAACTGTGCAGCCCTGCTCCGTTTGCGCCGATTTGCACATCTGCACAAAAGCGGTTCAATATGGTGTCTGCCGCCTGATCGCCGCAGGTGACGGTGAAATCACCGGTGAGGCGCACAATTTTCTGAATGGCCGCGTCAATCACCGGCACCGCCTCACGCATGGTTTCATACAGGCGTATTTCGCCAATGGTAAGCGGCGTCCGCAGCGTATAACCGGCAAGCGGATCCACCGCGCTGCGCGCCGTTTGGAGCGGCTCGCACGCCGGGGCGGTTCGCCCTTTTCGAAAAAAAGCCAATCGGTTTCCTCCTTTCCAGTATTTTGGGTTGTCAGCGGCCCAGTGAAAGCGCATAAAAATCATCCTCCGGTGCGGAAAGAACTCCGTTTACAAAATAGCGAATGTCATCCATTGCATGATCATGCCGCTTCACCGGCCTGTCCTCCGAACTGTTTGTATCCCAGACATAAAGGGAAAATTCCCGAATGCTGTCCCGGCAATCCGCCGAAAAACAGATTTTCCCGTCCCGAAGCGCGTCGCTTACCCGCCGGATGCCTCCGAGCACATCGTTTTGGGCAGGTACCGCCCGATAGCGCCCGTGCCGCCGGATACATTCCATAAAACTGGCGGCGGAGGGGTCGACAAGCACCTGCTCCACCGGGAGCTTTTGAGTCAGTTCTTCCAGTGCCGCATAATGCTCCTCATCGGTGCGCAGAATACGCTCCCTTTTGGAATCGTAATAGTACTCCCGAATGCGGTACCACACACCGTTTGCGTATCCCCATAGACCAAAGGAGGCGGGGTTCACCGTTCCATAGTCGCAGGAGACCACATAGCGTCCAAAATGTTCCGGAAGGATGCGGACTACGTGAATCCGTTCCGAAAACATGGGGTAAACCGCTCCCGCCGCCGCTGTCCAGCGCCCCTCAACAAAGCGCTCGTAAAACGCACCGCTGTATAAACTGCGGTACCGCGCCCGCATGCGGGGTGAAAGACTGGGATTGTCTTCCATGACAAAATGCAGGTAAAGGGCGTTTTTTTGCTGGGATTTACAAATCCATTCTTCATAAAACCAATGAAAAGGGTGTTCCGGGTTACAATTAAACCAAAGCCGCGAGCCATCCACCGAACAGCGGGCAATTGCCTGTTCCACAAACGAGCGCGGCATAAGCGCCACTTCATCCAGCAGCACCCCCGCAAGGGTCATGCCCTGAATCAATGCTGCTGAACCCTCGTCCTTGCCGCCAAACAGGTAAAAGGTGTTGGAGACTCCGTCCTTTGAAACTACAACGCTGTTTTTAGAGATCCTTTCCTCACAGCAAAATCGAAGCTCCCGCAGCGCCGTTATCAGGGGAGAGAGCACATTGCGGCGCAGGGAAGCAATGGTTTTGCCGCAGAGTGCAAAAGAATGTCCGCTGTAAGCTGCCGTTGCCCAAAGCACAAAGGAAAGCGACATGCAAAAGGTTTTGCCACTCCGTACGGCTCCATCGCAGATGATGGCGTCCCGCTCGGTATCCGGGCTGTTTTTGCACCACCATGTCAGCACCCGGAGCTGTTTTGGGCTGAACATTTGTACGTTCATGTTTTTTGTGCACCCCGCAGCAGTGCCGCACTTTCTTCCAGTGCATCATAAAAGGAACGCCCTCTTTGCTCGGCGTCCGCAGAGGAAGCAATGGTATAAAGCAGCTCAAAGGCTTTTTGCCGGTCAAAAAATTTAAGCTCAACCCCTTTGTCGCTCAGTTTAAATTCGGAAATACAGAACAAATCAAGCTGTTCCAATTCCAAACCGGAAAGTTCCCGTCCGCACAATGCCAACCGCACAGCATCATTCACCGGGCTGAAAGCCAGCCGCTTTAATCCAGAACAAACATCATCAATATAGCTTCCCCGCGGCGGTTTTAATGCTTTCAGCCGCTTTGCAGCCCGCTCATTTTCCAGCATACGCAGCGCGTACTGAACGCCGCTGTACCCGGTATACCCAGACTGTGCCGCCGCTTCCCTTGCGTTGCCCAATGTGTGGTACAGCGTACAAAATAAGGTTTCCTCCTGTTCCCGACTTCGGTTGCCCATTGGATTTTCCACTCCTTTTCACTTACGGGACCGCATATCTCCATTGTTGTATGGGAATATGCAACCCCCCTGCAAAATTTTAGGACGCACTCCATTCGCAGTCATACCAGAACCATATATTTCATCAATTTAATTCCAGCATTCTGCTTTTTCGAAAAAAGAAGTTCTTCATATGGTTTTCGGTGGGATTTCTCCTTGACAACCAGTGGTAATCGTAATACAATTAATAGCATGGCATATCCTATATTTTCGGTCTTTTGACCTTTTTTTGATGATTAATATTGATTTTTTTAGTAACTGTTCACAAGGATTGAAACAAAACCAAAGAAAAAGGAGGTTTGTATTTGTAAATGGATGCAACGCAAATTTTATATTGCGTAATTGCTTTTATTGCGGGTGGACTGATTTTTGGTGTTATCACCTTTTTTGTAGGTGTCAAATATAGAAAAAAGGTCGCAGAAGCTGAAATCGGCAGCGCTGAGGAAGAAGCCAAACGCATTGTTGCAGAAGGCGAAAAACAAGCCGAAAGCAAAAAACGTGAGGCGCTGGTAGAGGCGAAGGACGAAATCCACCGGATGCGTACCGAAGCGGATAAGGAAATTAAAGAACTCCGCAGTGACGTAGGCCGTCAGGAACGCCGCCTTCAGCAGAAAGAGGAAACCCTCGACCGCAAAATCGACAATATCGAACGCAAAGACGAACAGGCCCAGAACCGCTTGAAACAGGCCGAAGAAAAATTAAAAGAAGCGGAAATTATCAAAAAAAGCCAAATGGACCAACTGGAGCGTATCTCCGAACTCACGGTGGAACAGGCCAAACAGCAGCTGCTGGATACACTGGAAGGTGAGCTTGTCCACGAAAAAGCACTGAAAATTCAAAACTACGAGCTTCAGCTCAAAGATGAAGCCGAAACCAAAGCGCGCAACCTTATTTCCCTCGCGATTGCAAGATGTGCCGCGGATACCGTCTCAGAGGCGACCGTTTCGGTCGTACCGCTGCCCAATGACGAAATGAAGGGCCGGATTATCGGGCGGGAAGGCCGCAACATCCGTACCATAGAAACACTGACCGGCGTCGACCTCATTATTGACGACACGCCTGAGGCCATCACCCTCTCTTCCCACGACCCAATCCGCCGTGAAATTGCGCGGATGTCGCTGGAACGCCTGATTACCGACGGGCGCATTCACCCGGCACGCATTGAAGAAATGGTCGAAAAATCCCGCCGCGAAGTCGAGCAGAAAATCAAATCCGAAGGAGAGCGTGCCGTGCTGGAAACCAACGTGCACGGTATTCATCCGGAACTTGTCAAACTGCTGGGCCGTCTGCGGTTCCGTACCAGCTACGGGCAGAATGTACTCAACCATTCCATTGAAGTGGCCTATTTTGCCGGCATGATGGCCTCTGAACTCGGCATTGATCCGGTTCTCGCACGCCGCGCCGGTTTGCTGCACGACATTGGCAAGGCGCTCAACCATGAAATTGAGGGCTCTCACGTTGAAATTGGCGTCGATGTCTGCCGCAAGTACAAAGAGAGCAACGAAGTCATTCACGCCATTCAGGCGCATCATAACGACGTAGAACCCAAAACCGTCGTCGCATGTCTCGTACAGGCGGCTGACGCCATTTCCGCCGCACGCCCTGCCGCGCGCCGTGAAAACCTTGAGAACTACATCAAGCGCCTGCAAAAACTGGAAGAGATTGCAAACTCGTTTGACGGCGTCGAAAAATCCTTCGCTATTCAGGCGGGCCGCGAAATCCGGATTATGGTAAAACCGGAGGTCGTCAAGGATGAAAAGATGCTCCTCGTCGCACGCGACATTGTCAACCGCATCGAGAACGAACTGGAATATCCCGGACAGATTAAGGTTCACTTGATTCGTGAAAGCCGCGCCATTGAATTTGCAAAATAACAACGCTAAAAACCACCCGGCAGCCAAACGGCCGTCGGGTGGTTTTTATTCTTTGTGTTTCGTATACAATTCGATATATTATTTAATATTATACAATTTGTATTCCGTTGTTGTGAAATATGCGGCAAATTTCTCAACTCCATATTTCAAAGCATCTCTCTTTCTGGACAACCAGCAGGGATTGCAGTAAAATAAGGAATAGAACATGTCAAAAGCAAAGGAGAAAATCCATGAAAAAAGAGATTCTCATCGCGGTCGTTGACGGCCAGGGCGGAGGAATCGGCAAGGCCATTGTTTCAAAACTCCGCGCCGAGGTGCCGGACGCACACATCCGGGCACTTGGCACCAATTCCGCCGCGACCGGAGCTATGCTGAAAGCGGGTGCTCAGGACGGCGCCACCGGCGAAAACGCCATTGTGCATAACGTGGACAAGGCTGATATTATCATGGGGGTGCTGGCCATCCTCATGCCGAACGCCCTGCTCGGCGAGCTCACACCCAAAATGGCCGAGGCCATCGGCAACAGCGACGCACAAAAAATCCTTATCCCGATTGACCGGTGCAACATCCGCATCGCCTTTGCGGAAAGCTATACCATCCAGCAATTTATCGATAACAGCGTTGAACTGGTCAAACGCCGGGTGGCCGAACTGCGCCAGAAGGATTAAACCAACGAAAAGAGGATTATATGAATCAGCAGCGGATGGAAAAAATTGCAGCCAGCATTGCCCCGTGCGGCCTGGTCTGCGCCCTGTGCAGCCGCTATCCGGAGCCGTGCGCCGGTTGTAACAGCACAGCGGACGAAAGCGAGATTCCCTGCGGCGGATGCAAACAGCGCCGCTGCTCCCACAAAAAGGGGTACGAGGGATGCTGGGACTGCGAAGCCCTCTGCTCCGAGGATATGTTTAATCCGGGCAAGCACGGTGTGCGCATACCCGCCTTTGTTGCGTGCATCCGGGAGGAAGGCAGGCAGAAGCTTGCGGAATATCTGGTCAAAAACGAGCAGCGCGGTGTGTTTTACCACACCGACGAGGTGCATTTCACCGGGGATTATGATCGCTGCAGCACCATATCGCAGGTGCTTGCCCTGCTGCATGGAAAATGATACCCGGATATTTCGAATAAATCTGCAAAAGGAGGCTGCTGCAATGGAACAAGCCATAAAATACGTACTGGATTTGCTCGACAAAAACGGCATATCCTACCAGTACATGGAACACCAGCCGGTTTACACCATTGAGGATATGCTGCACCTGCATCTGGATGAAGCGGGAGAAATCCCCAAAAACCTGTTTCTGCGCAACGCCAACGGCAAACAGCATTATCTGGTCATTGTCGGCAAAGAAAAACACGTCAATCTCAAGGTACTGCGGGAGGTTATCGGCTCCACGGCGCTTTCTTTTGCTTCTGAAGAGCGGCTGCAAAAGCATTTGGGCCTGTCCAAAGGGGCGGTAACTCCGTTCGGCGTACTCAACAACGCGGACTGCTCGGTCGAGGTGCTTTTTGACCGGGATTTGACCTGCGCAGCCCGTCTTGGATTCCACCCCAACTGCAACACGGCAACGGTATTCCTTTTGTACCGCGACGTGGAGTCGATCATACAGTCGCACGGCAACCCCATTCGGGTGGTGGAAATCCCCGCTGGGGAATCATCCCATGCACTGTAAACAGTCCTGTTCACGTCAATAAAAAACTCCGTCCATTCATGGGCGGAGTTTTCCTTTTGGGTTCAATTTTCTTTCTGGTATGATCAATAGGTGCATCTTTATCCTGTCCAACACCCGGAACCATCACTCGGCCGCAGGCAGTCCATCCTCCTGCGCCGGTACGCATTCTTCACGCTGGTCAAGACGGTACTGGCGGAAAAACAGCACAGCAAACAACACCGTCATCACAATCAAAATGGCACAGATGACGCCGAACATCTGCCGCATGCCAAACGCATCCGAAAGCACGCCTGCTCCAAGCGAACCGATGACCGGTGCAATGCCGCAGGTAATAATGGTCCAGACCGATTGGCCCGTGGCGCGCATCTCCTCCGGCACCACCGACTGGATAAACGGCGCTACCTTTGCCCAAAGCGGCCCAAACCACAGCGCATGAAAAATGGGGTAGAAGTAAAGGTCAGACGGCGCATTTGCAAACACAATGAAAAGCACTCGGAAGATACCCGCAAGCGGCGGCAAAAGAAACACCGCGTACGCGTTGAGCTTGGCAAACAGCTTGGCGCCGAAAAACATCACCGAGGTTTCCAGCAGAATGGTGACGCCCATGAAAATGCCGTACCACTCGGTCCCGGCATTCAGCCCTTTATCCGTGGTGACAAAGATGGGAAAAAAGGCGTTGATCATGGAAGAACAGAGAAAAAGGGCGAATCCATAGGCAAGAAAAAGGGTGTATCGCCTGTTTTTGAGCAGCCTGCGGTAAGAAATCTTATGCCCGGCCGCCCTCGCATGCCCTTTGGTCTTTGGCAGAAACAGCAGCGGAATCACCGCCGCCAGCGAAAAGACTGAAAACAGGGTAAACGCCTTGATGTTGGTCATATCGGCAATCATACCAAAGATAAAGGCCATTAGCGCCGCACCGCCCGAAGCAAAACAGCGCACCATGCCGTAGCGGACCCGCACCTTGTCCATATTTTCCACCACAATGGTGTCAATGAGGGCCTGGGGTGCCAGAAATGGGGTATAAAACAGCACGATGCAGAGCAGCAGCACCCACAAATGGGGGATCTCGGTAAAAAACAGCAGACCGGTTACCCCCTCCAGCACCAATGCAAGGAAAAGAACGCGGTTCTTGGTTTTGCCCTTATCTGCCATCCGGCCCCAAATGGGCTGGACACAGATGGTCGTCGCCGCCCCCACCGCAATAGCAAGGCCGGTGGTTCTGTTGGTGGAAAAAGGCAGAGAGTCAATGTAAATAGGCAGGTAATTGTAGCCGATGTACTGGGCGCCCCATTGGATCAGATAGATGAACATCATCGAAAGGGTCATTCCTGTCGGCGACTGAAAACGTTTCATATTCATGTAATATCCTTAATTGGTTGTAGTGATGGTTGTTGATGGAACATTGCTTCATTTTTATGTGTTTCAAGCTGCCCGCAGCGGTTTTGCCGCCTTTCCGCACCCCAGACCGAACCGGTCCAGCCAATCCGGAGCACAGCACGGCCTCCAAGCCCGCTTTGATTGCCGAATGACAGCGCACCGACAGACAGTCAAGCCCCGTATCGGGGTAAACGGCCTACCGGCGTCTGAGTACCGCTACGCCGTAAGCCTGCAAGGAAAGAACACCGCTGACTTCGGCTTCTGCGGCGTAATCGTAAAAGATCCCGCCCGGAAGAACAACCTGCTTGGGTTCTTCGTTGAAGTTCATGACAAAATAATAGGTCTCCCCATCCCCGTAGCGCTGCTGCACCGTCACACCAAGCGGGAACTCGCCGCCCAACGCCATTTCAACATCGTTCTGCACCATAATATGGTCGTACAGCAGATCCATAAGCGCGTTGTCAGTACGGGCGGCAATGTGGTAGCATACCCCTTTGCCGTAGCGGTTCCGTGTAACTGCCGGAGTGCCCTTGTAAAAATCTTCAGCGTATACTGCAAGAACTTCACAGCCCTCCTGCGGGTGGATAATCTCCGCCATCTCGCGTACCGCAAAACGTCCCGCAAGTCCTTCGGCATTTTCCTCAAATACAACCGCATTGCGGTCAGAGGGGAACAGGGCGTCCATTTCCTCCGCCCAAATCCCGGTGGCCTCCATCAGACCGTCGCCAGGGAAGCCGCCCAGCCAGCAGCGGTCGTTTTCGTTGACATATCCGGTGCCATAAGTGGTTACAAGGGTGCCGCCGCCAGCAACAAACCGTTTGAGCCGCTCCGCCACCGTGGGCTTTAACATGTAAAGCATGGGGGCGACCACAACTTTATACGGCGTAAAGTCGCAGTCCATATTGATGATATTGACCGAAACGCCGCGTTTCCAGAAGGATTTATAATGCGCCATGCAGGTGAGATCATAATCCTTGTGCTCCATATTCCAGCCCTGCAAATCGTCAATGGCCCAGCGGTTCTCCCAGTCGTAGATAATCGCCACCTCGGGGTTGGTCCGGGTGCCCGCAACACCGTCCAGCCGGGCAAGCAGCGCGCCCAGCTCCGAAACCTCACGGAACACACGGGTGTGCTCATGGCCGGCGTGATCCACCACCGCACCGTGGAATTTTTCAGCAGAGCCGCGGCTTTTGCGCCACTGGAAGTACTGCACCGTGTCCGAACCGTGCGCAACGGCCTGTATGCCAGAGAGCATATTGACGCCGGGGCGTTTGAGTTTGTTGTACGGTTTGTGGTTCACAAGACTCGGGGTGTTTTCCATCAGCATATACGGCCGGTCCGGCTTCAATGCACGGTTGACGTCATGCAAAAAAGCGGTTTCCGCCCCCAATTCCCAGAACGGCTGCCAGTCGTTGTGCCACTGGGGATAACTGTCCCACGCCACCCGGTCAATGTACGGCGCCAGCTTCCACAGGTCAATGCCAGGGTAAATCCCCATCGTGTTGGTCGTCACCGGAATATCCGGCGTAATGCGCTTAAGCGGCTCAATTTCATTGCGCATAAAGCTGACATGCTGGTCTGAAACAAACCGCTTCCAATCCAGCTTTAAGGCGTGCAGGTGCATTTCTCCCTGCGGCGCTGGGGACTCAATTTCATCAAAACTGGTAAAGGTGTGGCTCCAAAAGCTGGTCCACCACTGAGCGTTGAGCTCATCTATATTGTTGTGGTACTTTTTGCGCAGCCATGCCCGGAACGCCTCCTGGCAGAGCTCACAGTGACATTCTCCTCCATATTCGTTGGAGATGTGCCACATTTTTACCGCCGGATGCTTTCCATAGCGTTCGGCAAGCAGGGTATTCATTTCCTGCACCTTATTGCGGTAGTAGGGCGAGGTAAAGCAGTGGTTGTGCCGGAATCCATGCAGATTTTTCACCCGTTCGGCCGTTACCCGGAGTACCTCCGGATGGCTGCGGTCCATCCAGGCAGGCCGTGCGCCGGAAGGCGTTGCAAGAATCACCGAAACACCGTTGTTGTGTAAGCGGTCCAGCGTTTCGTCCAGCCATTCAAAATTATAGTGTCCCTCGGTTGGCTCCAGCGCCTCCCAGGCAAAAATGCCGACCGACGCGCTGTTGATGTTTGCAAGCTTCATCAGCCGGTCGTCCTCCTTGAGGATGTCTGGGCGGTCCAGCCACTGGTCAGGATTATAATCCCCGCCGTATATGAGGGTTGGAACTCCGTTAAAAATAGGGGCTGCTTTTTTTATCTGTTTGTTTTGCACCTTGCATTCCTCCCGAATTGTCCAATGATACCAATCTACACCATCCCAAAGGGTTTGTCAACCAAAATAACCAAAAGAAAACTTTCATATCACAAACATCTGTTGAAAGCGGTATAAAGCCGTCCTCAAAAAACAGTTCGACCGGCATACAGTAACGCTGGTTGTTTTTTCACGGCGCATCGCCTCACAAAACCGTCTGCATATCCTATCCAGGTAAAAAACAAAAGCCCCCTGCCATTCGGCAGAAAGCCTTCTGAGTGCCGTTTACCGCAGAAAACGGCCGGTATAAAAAGCGGTGATGAGCATTTTTACCCCTTCAATCACAAAGGTAACGCCAATCAAAATTGCCATTGCAACAACAGCCGCCACCGGTTTGAACAGCGAAACCACGCCAAACACAATCTCCACCGCACCCCACACAGTCATCAATCCCCAGCCAGAAACGCCAAAGCGCTTGAGGTCAAAGGAATGCACCAGTGAACTGATGCCGGAGCTGATGAGCCACAGGATGAAGAGAAGCGGCAGAACAGTGGCGGTTATCCACTCGTTGCCAAGCATCAGCAGGCCGAGCAAAAGGGTGAGAATACCATTTGCCAACAGCCACCCGGAACCAATAACCACATCATAGCTTTTGGCAAACGCTACAATATCCAATATGCCCGAAACAAGCATAAATAAGCCAAGCCAGAGCGCAATGGACTGAAGTGCCGCAGACGGGCTGATGAAGCAAAGGATGCCCGCTATCAGCAGCAGAACGCCGGAAACAATCCATATCACGCGAAGAAAGGTGCCTTTTTTCATAAAAATCCCTCCATAATGCTGTTATTGCTGTTTACCGTTTCCCACATTTTCCGCTGGCTACAGTTGCTGACGCTTTCCGGCTTTATGCGGAAGTTCTTTCAGCGATATCGCCGCAAGCGCCCTAACAGTTTGCAGAACATACCGCCGGGTTTCCGGATCAATCTGCCTGGCCGCCGCCAGCATGGCCGGCATTCGCTTCTGCCACGAACTGCCCGGTTCTGCAAAGGATTCCACTCCGCCAGCCTCCAGAACCGCAAAGAGCGTGTCCGCAAAGCGTTCCCGCTGGGAATGGTCCAACGCTGCCAACCAATCGTTGAGAGCCCTGCTCCTATAACGCGCACCGCCGGACAAATGCCCGGCGTTTTGAAATTCGCCCTCGGAAACCACCCATGAAAACGGGTCGTGCTGCATAATACCAATCCGGGAGCTTTCTACAACGGTATAGTTCTCCTGATGCTCCAGCAGCATACCAATAAGGGAGCTTTTAGGCAGCGTTTTCTGAATCCGCCCCCGGATCGCTGCAAAAGCACTGCTTTGCAAAATATTCTCCTGAAAGCCGGGACCATCATGAGAATAAACCGCATCTATGCGCTCCTGAACAGCACCGCTGCACATCATGGCGGCATAAACCGCAAGGTTTCCACCCTTGGAATGCCCGCCCAGCCGAAGACGGCCGGCGGTTTGCCGAGCGACCGTCTCCACATAGGAGACGGCGGCCTCCTGCGACGGTACCGGAGAAAGAAACGCCATGTTAAAATCTTCTTTCCACCCAACAAGAGTGGCATCGGTTCCACGAAACGCCAGGTAAGCCGTACCGTCCCCCAGCAAAAAGGTCACGGCGGAGAACTGTTTTTGCAGGTCTGGATTTAGGTCGTTTACCGCACAGACGGCACCAATGTCCCGAAACCGAGGGCTTGCGGCAAGCGCAAACAACAGGCGGCGGTTCTCCTGCGGCGCCCGTACCCGGTAAAACAGGGAGCCAAAACACTCTGCGCGCAGCAGTTCTTTTAAAGATACAGGGGCCGACACTCCCGCCGGCCCCTGTACGAGTTCCTCCAAATGGATATAGGAAACCTGCGACAGCACCAGGCTGTCCACCGGGCCAAACGGGCGCTGCGCCAACGGTTCCAGTGTTTCTTCCACATAATCCACTATATTTTTCATGCGTTGCCTTTCGGCTCCTGCGGCTGTTCCAAAAGCTCCTGCTCTTCACGGTATTCCCGGAACAAGTTGTTGTACTGCGGAATGTAGAGCAAAAACGAAAGCAGCAGGAAAAATCCGGATACCGTCATCATAATATAAGCAGCCACCGGCGGCATGGGCGGATAGGCAATAAGGATAATCATCACCAGATAAAACACCGCCGTAGAAACCTTGCCGAACCACATAGCGCCATTGAGCCGTTTCCCTTTTTTTAACAGCACCAGGCTGGTAATACCCATATACAGCTCTTTGACAATAAACAGGCCCAGCAACAGCCACATCCAGGGGTAACGGAACACCAGGCAAAAGGCAATGGCCGCCTGGGTGAGCTTATCCGCTATGGGGTCGATTGCCTTGCCCCATTCGGTTATCATATGAAAATGCCGTGCAATAAACCCATCAGCAACATCGGTTAAGCCGGAAAGCAGCAGCAGTGCAGCTGCAATAAAGTAATCCTGCGGTTTCACCGCGGTGACATAGGCCCAGACAAAAAAAGGAATTAAAATGAGCCGGATATAGGTTAATATGTTCGGGATGCTAAAAATCTCCCGGAGCTTACTTTTCAAATTCGTTCTTCCTTTCTGCCGCAGCATCGATGGAGCGACTGCCCCGTTTCCCTATTATATCACGTTATTGCCGTCTCGACAGCATTTTCTTTCACATCTTCTACAATTTCCGGATAAAGCGCCGGCGCACCGAATACCGGGCGGTCCTCCTCAACAGAGCCCTCCATCAAACGGCGGGTGCGCTGCATCAGTTCCACCACCGCCTGCCGGTGGGGCAGCGTCTCGTCCGCATACTGCGGCTTGAGGATGACAAGGTGCATAAACGGTTTGTGCCGCCACAGAGCGCGGATGCCCTTTGGCTTTGCATAAACAATCTTCATGGGGATAACCGGGCAATGCGCCCGCACCGCCGTCAGAAAAGCCCCATGATGAAACGGGCGGACACCGTCGTGGTACCGTACCAGCATCCCCTCCGGGTAGTAGTGGATCCACTCGCCCTGCGCAATACCCTTTTCCATTTCCCGCTGGAGCCGCGCCATTTGAATGGGGTGCTCCGGAATCGGCAGACAGCCGCAGGCTTTGAGCAGCCAGCCGGTGAACGGCAGCTCAAGGTTGCGCCGCAGGCTCAAATACCGTACAAAATGAGGGAGCAGCGCCACTTTGACCATAGTGCAGTCCATCGGGTGGACATGGTTGCAGACGGTGACCGCACCGCCCTCCACCAGACGCAGGTTTTCCCGCCCGCGCACCGAAAAGCCAAACAGAATTCCATCAATCATTGAAAGGAGAACCCCCAACAGATTGGTGAAACCGGCGGTCAGCAAGCGCCGCAGCTTTCCGTGCTTTGCATACTGCTTGTTTATTTTATCCGAATTTGGATGGGTTACCCGCCGGATCCCAATTTCTTCCGGGCGTTTATACCCTTTTTTCTGAAAATCGGCAACTGCGTCGCGGTACATGGTGTCTGCCAGCTGTACACAGGCGCTTACCCGCATATCGTTCCCTTTTTCCGCGTATGCCCCTTCCATTTTGAGCCGCTCCTCCGGATGCTCAATCCAGAAATCCATTTTAGCAGCGAGATCCGTCGCATCACCCGCTCGGAACAGGCTGCGTTCATCCAATGCAAACTGCATGGTCGCAGAAAGCCTGGAATCCGAAATAATCGGAACCAATCCGCAGGCCAACGCCTCCATACAGGAGATGCCCTCAATTTCCGCATCCGACGCATGGACGTAAAGATCACATCCATTGATGAGCTCCACCAGCTCCTCGGTTGTATAAAAGCCGAAGATGGGCGGACGTTTCATCCCCTTGCAAAGGTGCTTGTATTCGTTCTCCTTTGGGCCTCTGCCCGCAAAAATCAACTGGATGCGGTCGGCATAACTGCTCTTTTTCGCCGCTTCAATAATGAGATCCTGCCGCTTTTCTCCCGAAAGGCGGCCAATCATCAAAATTTTAAAAATTTTGTCCGGCTGGCGCTGTGCTTTCCATTCCGGATGCGGGACAAAAACATCGTCAACGCCGTTGGAAATTACCCGCAGGTCGGCGTCATAGCCATGCTCTTTAAGCTGGTCTGCAATAAACTGGCTCGGGCAGTGGATAAACCGGAAGCGGTTGTAAAACATGTGGTAAAACCACCAGTAAAGAAAACGGTTCACCCCTTTACGCTTTCCCATGCCAATGCTGGAGGTAATATTCTCCGGCTGGACGTGAAAGGCTGAGACCGTCGGCACGCCAAGCTGGCGTGCCAGTTCCTCGCCGCGGCGGCAGAACCGAAACGGCATATAAAAATGGACAACGTCGGCGTCCTTAAACGCTTCATAATACGCCTGGTCATCCGGCTTGGCAAACCGCATCCCCTGGGACTCAATCAGCTTTTGAAAAATGGGAATTTTATGCATCGGCGCACATATTTTATGCTCCGCCGGTTCCCCACCCGCCAATATGGTGACCTTATGGCCCAGTTTCCGCAGTTCGTGTGCAAACCGCCGGGCCGTAACGGTGGTACCGTTGTTTCCGTCGTCGTATTGATCGATGACAAGCACAATATTCATACGGTGTTCCACCACCTCCCTTGCTGCCACCTTGCGCAGCCTACTTCTTTCTCGTATTTTTTATGGTTTCCCGAATGAATTTAATTCCCTCCGGGAACCGTCTGGATGTCATATTTGGAAACGCTTTGAGCAAACGGTTGTGGAATGGTCTCCAGAACCGTTCGCCACGAATACGAAGCTGCTCTGCCGCCTGATTGCGCAGCTCCGCAAGGCTGTCCAGCTCAAGTTGTTTCTGTCCTGCCACCCGGTTGATATGGGTGAGTGACAACACCGTTATCACCACATCCAGCACAAAATAAACCGACAGCACCGTTACAAAGGTGACAGACAGCCATTCCGGCAGATCGGCGAACAACCGCACCACCTGTGGGTGAATTCCTTTCACCATCAGCACCGAAAGAAGGCCGAACAGCAACGAATTACGCAGGCACACCCGGCCGTTAATGTTCCATTTCCGGCCGGAATAATCCCAAAGGGTGAGATGAAACAACTTTTCGAGCAAAACACTCGCAATGTATTCAACAATGCTGGTCACCGTCATGCTGAGCAGAAACAGCGCCAGCAAATCGTTTTCATATTTAGAAAACAACCCGATTACCAGCAGAGCACCAAATCCGTAAATGGGACAAAACGGACCGTTGAGAAAACCCCGGTTGACAAATCGCCGCTGTGCAACAGAACAGAAGAACGTCTCGCAAATCCAACCCAGAAAGCTGTAAACCACAAAACAAATAAACCAAAAAAGCAATACCTTCAAGCCAAGCCTCCGTCAGGATATTATGCACCGCCTCGCCTGGTAATGAGGAATGGGGCAAGCTGTTCGTAAAGCTGCGCATCGGCGTCGGGGCACTGCAGTTCCAGCGGACGGGTCAGGTTGAGAGAAAACACATCCATTTCGGATTTTGCATTCACCGTCCGCGGGCCGCCGGTTACCCGGACCTCATACGGAACCTGCGAAACAATCCGGATAAACTGCTTGACCTCATCCACACTTCCAAGCCGAATTAAACATGCTTTCAACGAGATTCCTCCAACGCGGTTCCCGCTTTTTTCTCCTTGCGCTTTTTGGCAAAGCGGATTATACGCCGCACAAAGCTAACGCACAGCGGAATCAAGGTCACAGCAATAATGGCAAACGCCACTCCGTTCAGCCAAGTCAGGTTTGCAAAATCCACCTCAAACAAATAAAGAACCGAAAGCACCACCAGGCTGATAAAGGTCCAGGAATCTTTCATGGATTCTTTTACCGTGTCTTTCATAACCATTCTCCTCGTCCACAATATGGTTTTATTTTACCACAAATTGCGACACTGTAATATTAATATTTATAAAAATATATCATTATTTATTGATTTCCTCGCACCAATCTGCTATATTATCCCTGTAAGAGGGTGATGTTATGGAAATTCTCTCCATGTTTCATAGCGGAAGAAAGCTGCTGGATCTACTATTTGAATACAACAAAATACCGGTTCGTGTATTAAACAGCAACCTTCAGGTCCTGCACTCTTCCTTTGATGTTGAACTGTTTTGGAACACAAACTTTCACAGCGAGCTTTACCGCCCCTTAATCCCCAAAAAGGACGGCATTCCCGCGCTCTGCGCCTCAAATTCCATTGAGATGATGTCCTCTTTCTCCTTTACCAGTCAAGGCAAGGAGTATTATCTTGTCATTGGGCCTGCGTTACTGACCCGCCCGCATTCCTCCACCAAAAATTATTCCTTTACCTTCTTCCCGCCCATGCGCCCGGATGACCTGGAAAAGCTCATTTGTATTATGCCTCCGGTGAGCATCACCCAGTTCGCAAGCTTTGTACGCCTGCTTTATACCGCTTTTACCGACCGGGAGGTCACTGTGCGGGAAATCATCGAACAGAGTACCGAAATCAATACGCCGCACAGCATTTCACGTGCGCTTTCCAATTCCATGTTCGAACAGCGGGAGAAAAAATCAGACCACGGTTCCTATGCGCAGGAGCTTTTGCTGCTCAACACCATCAAAAGCGGCGATTTGGACGCTTTGGAATATTTTGCAGGCTCATTTCTGCCGCGGGAGGAATTCCGCCTTTCAAGCGATCCGCTCCGGCAGTCCATCTACTCTTTTATCACCGCCATTACCCTGATTACCCGTTTTGCAGTAGAAGGCGGCCTGGATGAAGAACTTGCCTTTAATATGTGCGAAGTTTATGTTCAGAAGGTGGATCACTGCAGAACCTCCTTAGAGGTTACTTCACTGCTCTATACGGCCGCGCAGGACTTCACCTCCCGCATTCGGGACACCCGCCAGCAAATCAGCTATTCCAATCACATTATCCGCTGTACCGATTATATTTTCCGCCACCTGCACGAATCGGTCTCGCTTGAAGACCTGTCCCGCGAGACCGGGTTAAGTCCGGCCTATCTTTCGGTTCTGTTTAAAAAGGAAACCGGCATGCCGCTGGCGGATTTTATCCAGCTCCAGCGTGTGGAGGAGGCCAAAAACCTGCTCCGCTTTTCGGATTACCAGATTTCTGAAATCAGCAGCTTCCTTGCGTTTAGCTCGCAAAGCTATTTTACCAGTGTTTTCAAACGCCATACCGGCATGACGCCAAAAAAGTACCGCGAGCTGTACTTCCGCAAAAACTGGTCCTGAAACAACCACCTCATTTACCGGACCAAGGTCAAAAATAGTTCGCCGGCGTTTGCCCGCAGCGAAAAAACGGTATCAAAGAACGGCACCGGATCGAATCCGGCGCCGTTCTTTGATACTTTTCTGCAATCGGGCATCCATTTGAAAACAGGCGGACGCCGCCAACCAACACCGCAGCTGCCTCGGATCCAATGCCGCAGATAACCAATAGGCTCTCTCCATACGGCGTGCAGACTGCTGCCTTGCTTTGGGGCAATCCCCTAGTACCAAAGCCTCTCCCACCGCCGTTTCATCCGGCCGCAATACGCGAAGAAAAGGGGACTGTGCAGATCCTGCCATATCAATTTCCTCTCATTTAAATCGATCCATACCGAAATTCAACTGCGCGTCTGCACTGCTTGGCTGGCAAACGGATGAGGTTTTCACATCATTGCCAAAGCATTGGCCGAACACCCTGTAAACAACCGAACATCAAGTCTTTCCAAAACAAACGCCCCCTGTTCACAAACAGAGGGCGTTTGTTCATTATTTTCGTTCTTGCAAAATTTCGCGGATAATCGCGCTCATCCGCGCCCGGTGATGGTTGATGACCTTCCATCCATTTTCCTCGGTGCCGACAACACGGGGGTCCTCCCCGAACATCCCAAGCGGCCATCCTTCTTCCGGCAGATTTTCCATATGCACCAACTCCGGATAAAGCGCGCGGGTGATCATGGTCTCGTTGCCCGCCGCATGGTCGGACATATAACCCTTTATTGCGGATTCGTCGGTGGTAAAGCAGGTGATGACCCGGATGCCATAGGTTTTCTCCAGTTCCTCCTTATGCGCCTCTGCCCAGTGGATTGACGGGCCGTGCCCATGCATGACCACCAGCCGGAACCCGGCGCGGGCAAGCTGTTTGACAATGGAAAACACCACCTGCCCGAACAGGTCTTCCTCCATATAGTAAATGCTGCCGGGAAGCTGCTGGGTAGGGTAGGCCATAAAGCTGTTCGGGTCCTTTTCAAACCAGAAATCCATTCCGTAATACTCGGTGCCGTCCGGTTCCACCTTTTTGGCATCCGGCGCGCAGAACAGCATCGGCAGCACAATGCCGCCCACATCCTCCGCCAGCATGCCAAACAGCTCTTCGGACTGGATTCCGTCCGCCCCCAGCGGCAGATGTGCCCCATGCCATTCAATGGTGCCCAACGGCAGGTAGGCCACCGGCGCTTCCGCAAGCCGTTTGCGGAACATATCTGGGGTGATGTATTTGTACTGTACCTCTCGTTTCATCTTCATTCTCCATTCCTTTTATTCTATATGTAGAACCTGCTTGAGCCAGTCGGTGATCCGTTTGATGTTGTCCAAACTCTGGAAAGGGGTTCCGCCGTGCTTTGCCCCATGGATGAGATCGAGGGTGACATTGTCCTCCCCGATCATCGCGGTGAGCGCCTTGTCAAATTCCACCGATTCCAGGTAGGGCACCAATGGATCCTCGGTCCCATGCTGCAACAGGAAAGGCGGGCAGTCCCTGGTGAGGTAGGTGGCCGGTGAAAACTTCCGCGCAGCCTCCGGGAATCCCTCTTTGGTGCAGCCTAAAAGCTGGTAGAGCTTGGTCGGTTCCCCCGCCTGAAGCTCATCCACCAACTGGTTGAGCTGAACCTTTTCCTGTGCGGAGCGATCCAGCCAGATCGGCGCATACCATGCAACCACCGCCTGTACCGATTCATCTACATCCGGGTTTCCCAGCGAACGATCGGTCAGCTCCGGCACGTTGGGCGAAGTGCCCGCAAGCGCGGCAAGATGGCCGCCCGCCGAACCGCCCCAAACCGCGACCTTTGTTGGATCCAACCGGTACTCCTCCGCATGGGCTTTTACAAAACGAATTGCCGCTTTGACGTCCTGAATCTGGGCAGGATGCGGGTGTTCGGGAGCCAGCCGGTACCGGATTGACGCCATCGCAAACCCAAACGGTACCGCCTTAATGCCCCCATGCACCTCCCAATAATTTTTGTCGCCGTCGCTCCAGCCGCCGCCGTGTACCATAACGATGACAGGGAAAGGGCCTTCGCCCTCATTCGGCAGGTAAATATCCATCACCTCATCCGGATTCGGGCCATAGGGAACATCAAACCACTTCTGTTTGATGTTCGAGTGGTCAATGAGGATACGCAGCCCGCCCTCCAGCTCGGAATTGATGGGAACGTTTACCGTTACCGGTCCGTTGACGGTTTGAAAGGTTTGTTTCTTTCTCGGCATAGTGAATTTCCTCCTTTGTCGATTGCAGTGTCTTTGCTCGGTCTGCCCCATATTCAAAGAACAAACCAGGACAGGAGCCCATCATTTTAAGTAACGGTCAAGGAACCGGATAATCCGCGCAAGGTTTTCCGGTGTTCCAAACGCTTCGCCGCCATGTCCGGCCCCCTCCAAAATATCCAATTTCACCCGCTCCGGGCCAATCTTCTCCACAAGCGCCCGGGCAAAATTTTGCGCCTGGGCAAGAGGCACCAGGTCATCTTTGGTGCCGTGCTGAATGAGAAAAGGCGGCGTTTTGTCGCTGATATACCGCGCAGCATTGAACTCCTTTTGTTTTTCCGGAAGCTCCGCGTCGGTACAGCCAAAAAGCTGACGACTCAACGCATTTGGATCAGCGGCAAATGCAGCCCGCTGCGGATAAACTCCCGGTTCTTTGAACTGTTCAGCGGTCTTGGAAAAATCAATGGGGCCATACCAGTCCACAACCGCCTGAACCGCTTCCGACTCTCCGGCATTTCCCATGCTTCGGTCGGTGAGGAGATCCATATCCGCCGTTGTTCCGGCAAGGCTTGCCAAAGTCGCGCCTGCCGAACCGCCCCAGAGCGCCATCTTCTCCTTGAGCAGGCCGTATTTCTCCGCATGCTCCTTTAAAAAACGGATAGCGGCCTTGACGTCATGGATCTGGGCCGGGTGGTGCGCCTGTTGGGAATAGCGGTAGTTGATCGACGCCACCGCATAACCGTAGTCCAGCGCTTTGACAACCCCTTTGAACTCGCCGTAGGTTTTGTCGCCGGAACGGAACCCGCCGCCGTAAATACAGACAATGACCGGAAACGGCCCGGTTTTTCCGTTTGGGTGATAAAGATCCAATACCTGGCGCTCGTGCGGGGTACCGTCAACGTAAGGAAGGTTCCGCCATTTGGTTTTAATGTAGTCGGTGTTGAGCGGAATTTCACGCGGATCCCGTTTCTCCGGATCGGCTGTAAAAGCTGGCATAGCGTTCATCCTTTCCATCTGGCAGCAAAAGAATTTCATTTTTCAGTGTAGCACAAATGCCGTCTCCACGCAATGAACTCCACAAAATGCAGCTAATTTGTGCAAATCCACGGCGAAAAATGTCAAAACTATGTAAAATTTTAAAAAGCCCTATGCGAAATGTTGCCTGCATGCTATAATTGTGATAAATATGTAATGGAATTGTAAAGAATAACAGCAGAAACAGAAAAACCAATGGGGGTACGGGATGGACTGGTTAAATGTTGTGTCTCTGGGCGGAGGACTTGCCCTGTTCCTGTTTGGCATGAACGTGCTGGGCAACAGCCTGGAAAAACTTTCCGGCGGGCGTATGGAGAAAACGCTTGAAAAGCTGACCAACAGCGTTTGGAAGGGCGTACTGCTCGGCGCGCTGGTTACGGCGGCAATCCAAAGTTCTTCGGCTACGACGGTTATTGTCGTTGGCCTCGTCAACGCGGGTATTTTAAAACTGCGTTCCTGCATCGGCGTCATTATGGGCGCAAATATCGGTACAACGGTTACGGCGCAGATTCTGCGGCTGGGCGATCTTGAGGGGAACGCAAACGCAAACTTTTTCCTCAGCCTGCTCAAGCCAACCACTCTGGCGCCGATCATCGCGGTTGTCGGCATCATCTTTTTAATGGCCGGCAAACGGGCCAAATACAAAGATATCGGCACCATTATGCTCGGCTTCTCGGTGCTGTTCACCGGTATGTTTACCATGGAGGCGGCGGTGAAACCGCTTGCCGAGGTACCGGAATTCGCACAGATTTTTGCAACCCTTTCCAATCCGATTCTCGGCGTGCTCGTCGGCGCCATTGTCACCGCAATTATTCAAAGCTCTTCGGCGTCGGTCGGTATTTTGCAGGCACTTTCGGCTACGGGAGCCATTACCTACGCTTCCGCTGTGCCGATTATCCTCGGTCAGAACATCGGCACCTGTATCACTTCGATGCTCGCGAGTATCGGCACCAGCAAAAACGCCAAACGCGCAGCGTTTGTGCATCTTTACTTCAACATCATCGGTGCCACCCTCTTTCTTGCGGGCGTATACATCATTCAGTACACGGTCGGCTTCCCATTCTGGATGGACGCCATTGACAAAGGCGGTATTGCAAACTTCCACACCATTTTTAACGTAGCAGTTACGCTGGTCTTTATTCCCTTTACCGGCGTTCTGGAAAAGCTCGCCACACTCACGGTACGCAAGGGCAAAAACGAAGAAGACGGCGAAACCCAGACCAACCTGCTGGACGAACGCCTGCTGGTTTCCCCCGGTCTTGCGCTTGGCCAGTGCACCACTCTGCTCAAACGCATGGCAATGTTTGCCCGGCAGAACCTGCTGGATGCAATGGGCCTGTTCCGCAACTATGACCAAAAAGCCTTTGAACATGTGGCAGAGGTGGAAGACAACATCGACCGCATTGAGGACCGCTTGGGCAACTACCTGCAAAAGCTCACCGACCGCGAGCTGACCGACAACGAGAGCAAACAGGTCACCTATGTGCTCCACCTCATTTCTGAAATTGAACGCATTGGCGACTACGCGGTCAACATTGCCGACCGTGCGGATATGCTCCATAACCGCGGCGCAAAATTCTCCGCCAAGGGTACGGCGGAAATGGAGATCATGTTCTCCGCCATTGAAGAAATTGTCACCCTGACCACCGATATTGTGGAAAAGGCAGACCTCAACACCGCTCTGCTGGTTGAACCCTTGGAGCAAACCATCGACGTGCTGGAGGAAACCCTGAAGGCCAAACACATCCAGCGGCTTAAAAAGGGCAAATGTTCGGTGGATACCGGCATCATTTACCTGGAAACCGTCGCCGACCTGGAGCGTGTGGCAGACCACTGCTCCAACATCGCGGTCTATGTCATTGGGGATAACAATTTGAGCGAGCGTGCCCAAATTGAGGGCGAGGTCAACCAGCACGCTTTCCTGCACCGGATGCACGAAGAAGGCGGCACCGTCTACGAAAATGCCATGAAGATGTACATGGAAAAATACGTCTCTTCTTTCAAACGGGAAAAGGATGACGCAAAAGCCTAATCACATGTAAAAAGAGGGCGGAAGCAACTGCTTCCGCCCTCTTTTTTCTTTTACAACAACTTTTACATTTCCGGGAAAAACGAACTGAAAAACCGGTGTTCCTGTTCCACTGTCCCTTTGAAAAGAAGTTTCCGGCTATTTCTGTGCAATCTCGCCGCGCCGGATTTCCACCACCTTGCCGCTGTCCTGCGGCGAGCAAAGGCGTTCAGCAGCGCAGAACCCCGCTTCAAACGCGTTCCGGATTACCTCAAACAGCGCGGTCTGTGCAGCGTCATACTCCGGCCCGTCAATGTATTGGGAAAACGCCCATTCAAATTCTTCCTTGTGCATGAGCAGCAATCTCCTTGACTGAAAATATCCTTCACTTTATTATATGCAGCCGCCGTTCCTGGCAACCGGAATTTGCCGGGATTTCCACCGGGCCCTTCCGTGCAGATTCCCACCGGCTGCCCAATGGGTCCGTCTTGTTCCGGAACAACAGCTCTTGTACCCAGAATTTTCACAAAACGCACCCATTGCCGTACTCTGCATCGTCCAAAGGGGGCGGCGGTTTTTCTGAAATTACAAGTCAGACATTCGTATTATACCGTTTCCCAGTTTAAACTTCCTCTGCGATTGTAAAACGTTTGCCACACAAAGCAAAATACTTTTCATCAACAAATAGTATATTGAAATATTAATTATACAATTTAGGCTTTCTTTTGCATAAAATTGGCCATGTGTATCAATACTAATGTGAATTCGATATTGCTCTTTAGAGTTTTATTATAACTCTTATAAGTTGTTTTTGTCAACGCTTTTCCATTGTATAGTTATTACATAAGAGTTGTAACAATATTGGGAGTCTTATTATGAATGCGCTCGAAAGAATTAGAGAATTGCTTTTAAAATACAATTGGTCAAAATATGAGTTAGCTAAGCGTGCCAATGTTCCACAGGGCACCATAAATCAAATGTTCTCCAGAAATTATCAGCCGTCTATTTCCACTCTGGAAAGCATCTGCAAGGGTTTTGGCATTTCAATGGCAGAATTCTTTGCCGAAGAAGAAACCGAACGCCACTTAACCGCCGAACAGGTCATGCTGCTCAACAAGTGGGCAGAACTAACCGACGAGCAAAAGGAAATTCTCTTAAAATTTTTGAGCAGTCTTTAAGCCGCACACAAAGGTGCGGCTTTTCTTTTTCCCGGCAGCCAGACGGCCCGCCATCCGCAAGACAAACTTCTACGGCATGTCCGTGCAAGACGCAGGCAAAAAATACCTTTCATCCTCCCTTTTCGCAAATAGATACAACCTGTTTTGCGGGCAGTTAGGGCAGGCCGCTCAGCACCAGCACCAGCACCAGCACCAGCACCAGCACCAGCACCAGCACCAGCACCAGCACCAGCACCAGCACCAGCACCAGCACCAGCACCAGCACCAGCACCAGCACCAGCACCAGCACCAGCACCAATAACATTTTCGCCGGGTGTCTTTCTTTTGTCAACACGCAGCGCACCTTACACCAAGCTGCTCTCCGGGATAAAATTGCGCTGAATTTGGCGCTGATTGCCAACTTTCCCACTCTTTAAGCCGTGCGGTTGAAAAACTGCCCGGCCCATGTTATAATAAAGCCAGTTAGGCAATGAAAACACAGCATTCCAATACAATCACAGGAGGTATACCATGGTCGATTTTCAATTTTACAACCCTTGCCGCATTCTTTTCGGCAAAAACAACGAATCCAAACTGCCTGAGCTTATCCGGAATTTAGGGGGCAGCCGGGTGCTGATGCACTACGGCGGCGGTTCCATTAAGAAAAACGGCGTTTATGACAAGGTCACCCAGGCGCTGAAAGACGGCGGCATTGAGTTCTACGAGCTCGGCGGCGTCCAGCCAAATCCGCGCCTGAAACTGGTGCGTGAGGGCATTGCGCTCTGTAAGGAGAAAAACCTGGACTTCATTCTCGCAGTTGGCGGCGGCAGCGTCATCGACTCCTCCAAGGCCATTTCGGTCGGCGTTTATCAGGACGATGTTTGGGACTGCTTTGTCAACGGCGTTTACCCGACCCAATCCATCCCGGTGGGCGTTGTGCTGACCATCCCGGCGGCAGGCAGCGAAAGCTCGGACGCCTGCGTCATCACAAACGACGAAGGCCAGCTCAAACGCGGCCTCACCTGCGAGTGCATTTACCCAAAATTTGCACTGCTCAACCCGGAATACACCTACTCCATGCCAAAAGCACAGATTGCAAACGGTGCCTGCGACATTATGGCCCACCTGTTTGAGCGGTACTTCACCAACGTGGAGCACGTTGAATTGACCGACCGTCTCATTGAAAGTGCGCTGAAAACCATGATGCTCTATGTGCCGCGTGCGCTCAAAGACCCCACCAATTACGACATCCGCGCAGAAATCCTCTGGACTGGTACGGTTGCGCACAACAACCTGCTCAATACCGGGCGCATTGGCGACTGGGCAAGCCATAAAATTGAGCACGAGCTTTCCGGCATGTACGACATTGCGCACGGCGCCGGTCTCGCCATTATTTTCCCGGCCTGGATGAAATACTGCGCCCCGAAAAACAAAGCCCGTTTTGCGCAGTTCGCACGCCGCATCATGGACATTGACCTCACCTGCGGCAGCGAAGATGCCGCCATTGCCATGGCAATTGAGAAGCTCGAAAACTTCAACCGCAGCATCGGCCTGCCGGTGCGCCTGTCCGAAGCCGGCATCGGCGAGGAGCATCTCCGCGAAATGGCGGAAAAGGCCGTCCAGTTCGGCCCGCTCGGCAACTTCAAGCTCACAGCGGACGACATTTACAACATCTACAAACTGGCTCTGTAACCCGGTTCCATCAAAACGGCGCATCCTCAAAAGGATGCGCCGTTTTTGTGTTCGGCAAGCCGTTGCTTACACCTCGCTTCTCTTTTCATCAAAGCCGCGCCGTTTGGGCACACAATCTGCAAAGGAAAAGTGGCGCATGTTTTCCGCTTCAGGGATTATACATCCCACGGGAGCAAATTTTACAAAAAATGTGGTTGTCTGTCTTGCGCAAACAACCCGCAAAGACGTATAATGGTATGCAGTTCTATTGAATCAAACACACCGCAGCGCTCCCGTTCAGGCAGAGGCTGTGCAGCAGAATACAAAGAAAGAGGGGGAACCGTTTGCTAGGGAACCGTGCAAAGAAACGCGCGCCGGCAAGGCCCGATTACAACCCTATTACCGAGGGAGTTGTCTGGAAACAGCTCCTCATCTTCTTTTTCCCCATCCTGTTCGGCACCTTTTTCCAGTAGCTTTACAATACGGCAGACGCGGTCATCGTCGGGCAGTTCATGGGCAAAGAGGCATTGGCGGCGGTCGGCGGTGCAACCGGTACCCTGTTAAGCGTCATTGTCAATCTGCTGGTCGGCATTGCCTCCGGTACAACGGTTATTGTGGCTCAGCTTTACGGTGCGCGCAATACCAACGGTGTGCGGAGAACGGTACATACTTCAGTTGCCATGTCTCTGGCAGGCGGCGCAATTTTAATGGTGGTTGGTCTTGTCTGTGCCGACTGGGCGCTGGCGGCAATGGGTACCACCCCGGACGTCATGGGGTATGCTTCCACCTATCTGCGCGTTTATTTTTTGGGACAATTCCGTCTTTTCTATACAACGTCGGTTCCGGTATTCTGCGTGCGGTGGGGGACACCAAGCGCCCCCTTTACTATCTCATCGCTGCATGCATGCTCAACATCGTGCTGGATATTTTGTTGGTCGCCGTACTGGGCATGGGCGTTCTGGGTGCAGCACTGGCCACCATCCTTTCGCAGACCCTTTCCGCCGTGCTCACCTTTATCACCCTGTTCCGCACCAAGGAGGCGCACCGGGTCATTTTACGGCAGGTGCGGTTTCACAAGGCAGAATTTAAATCCATTCTCCTAGTCGGGATTCCAGCCGGGCTGCAATCCAACATGTACGCCATTTCCAACATCCTCATCCAGGCGGGTATCAACAGTTTTGGAACCGACACCATGGCTGCATGGACGGCATTTTCCAAACTCGACGGCTTTTTCTGGATGATTTCAGGCGCCTTCGGTATCGCCATCACCACCTTTGCGGGCCAGAACTACGGCGCCGGGCGGATTGACCGCGTACACCGCAGCGTCAAGGTCTGTACCGGCATGGAAGCCGGCGCCGCCGTCTTTATGAGCGTTCTTATGTGCACCTGCGCGCCTTGGCTTATCCGTATCTTCACCCAGGAGCAAGCAGTCATCGAGATCGGCCTGGTGATGATGCAGTATATGATGCCTTTCTACATCGCCTTTGTGCTCATCGAGGTGCTGTCCGGCGCAATCCGCGGCTGCGGCGAGGCGCTCCGCCCCATGCTGCTGGTCGGCGGTGGGGTTTGTCTCTTCCGCGTCATCTGGATGTTCGTCGCACTGCCGCTCCGGCATGAACTCGGCGTTATCCTGGTAAGCTACCCCATTTCGTGGGTGCTTACCAGCCTGCTATTCCTCATTTACTACAAACGCGGCCGCTGGATCCGGCAGGGATTTCTCCCTCCGCCGGACACTGCTGCTGAAAATACGGTGAAACAATAGGCCGTATTTCTATACTGCAGAAAGGTTCATCTTATATTGGGAGAACTTCCACTCCCAGCAAAGCCCCCGCTTTTTTGTAAAAGCGGGGGCTTTGCTGTAAAACAAAAGGCGAGGCCGTCTTTTTATCAACCGTCGAAACCAAGGGGAGCTTATGAGAACCAAACAAGAATACTGCAAACTGGTTTTTCAGAATAGGACGCTTGCCGCCGACCCGGAGATTACAAGGTGCACCTGCCTCCCTTTGCGGCTGACACGGCAAATGCAGGGAATGCGTCGCCCTGCACCGTTACCACAATGAGCACGTCCTTTTCTGCCTTCAACCCATTATCACCGGCAAGCTCGCTGCTCTTGCCGGCACGGTGGAGATGGTAACCACGAAAAAAGAGGGGACGCCGCTGGAATACCGCCATTATGTGTGCAAGCGGGATCAGGAAGCAAAATAGGTAAACAAAAAGGATGGGCCTTTTGGAATCCCATCCTTTTTTGTACCTCTTAATTTCAGCGCCAGATTGCGCATTTTTACAGTACGCTCCATTTCACCTTTTGGCAAACGGGAATTCGCAACGCTTTTCCCGCACACCGCTTTAAACTACAAACCCATCTCCCGCGTGGGGCGGTTTATCCGGTTGCGCCTCTCCGTCCAGACGTGCCCAAGGGCCGCCGAAAACCGCACGCAAACCATCCGGTTCCTGGTATACGCCAATTTTGTACCCAAAACCAAGGTATTCCCGGTAATTCTCGGCCGCACGCCATTCAACCGAAAACAGCGGAACTTCATTATTGGTAAAACGCAGCAAATCGCCGCAAAAACAGGTCATCCAAACCAGTGCGGCGCCGCAGAGCAGGCAGGAAAACAGTTTTCTCATGGCAGGCAGTCCTTTCTGTCTTGGTCCCAGGTTCATTTATTCCTCTTCCAAGGCAAGCAAACGGCTGTATTGTTCCACCACTGCTTCAGGGCGGTATTCCTCCATAAAGGCGGCGTCCGGGCTGGAGTTTCCGGGGATTGCCATTCCCCACGCCGTAAACGCCTCAGCAAGCTGTTCCGCTGTAAACCCTGCCGCGCGGTATTCCTCCGCCGTGTGCCGTTCAAACCAGTAAATGGGGTACAGTTCACCGTTTTGGTAAAGGGTATAGGTACCTGCAAATGCTTGAAGCAGTTTCCCCCGCTCACCCGAATAAAGGGCGTCTACCTGTTCATCCGTATAAGCGCAGCGGTACCGGCTGCGCAGGCTGTAATATTCGTCTGTTTCGCTCTCCGCCATCGGTACAAGGGCGGCAAAGGTCTCCTGGCTGATGTCAAACTCCCTTAAAAAGGCGGCGACACTCTGGTCAAGGAATCCATAGCGCACGCTCCCGTCCTCATTGAGAACCGAAACGTCATAGGAAGCAGTTCCGCTGCCGTCTCCATTCTCTGTATAGATGGTCTTTTCATCGGAAACCCGTTTGGCCCATGCACCGTAGGCGTCCTGCCCAACGTAATCGATTAAAGCCGGGGCAATTTGAACCAACGACACTAAATAAATATCCTCCCATGGATGGAACGCCTGTGATCCCTCTGGAAGCTCGGTAGTGTCCATGTCCATATCAATTTCCGGCCATGCAGAGCCGTCCCCGGACAATACAATCGAATTTTTGGAGCTTTGATCCATTTCCGGAGCCGCCTGCGGCGGCAGATTGATCAGCACTGCCAGACAGCCTGCTCCGGCCGTAAGCAGCGCCGCCGATCCAACGGCACGCCTGCGCCAAACCGGATTTCGGCGTCCGGTTCCAGTCTTCTGCGCAAGCATTTGATTGGCCGTACGCACAAGAAATGCTTCTGACGCACGGATTTGGTTCAAATCCTCTCGGTATTCGGCACAGTTCAGCATGGCATCCTTTCCTCCTCCAGCAAAATTTTCAACCGTGCCCGCGCACGGGTGAGCCGGGATGTCACCGTTCCCTCCCGGCACCTTAAAATTGCGGCAATTTCTTTCGCGGTATATCCTTCGTAATAAAACAAATACAAAACGTTGCGGTCTGCCTCCGGCAGCTCCATTACGGTGTCCAGAACCTGAAACGGCAAGCTGCAGAAATCCTCCGGCGGTTGTGCATAAACGGTACGCTTTTTCCACCCGGACTTGAGAAAATCTTTGCAGAGGTTAACGGTTACCCGGATAAACCACGCTTTTTCGTGCTCGGCCGATGCAAAACGCGGCGTTTTCTGCATAAAACGGATAAAAACCTCCTGCGCCACATCCTCGGCGTCCGGGCGGGATTTCAGGTTCTGGTAGGCGATGCGGAGCACCATATCCGCATACCGTTCCAGCAGTTCATGCACTCTGGCTTCATCCGGCGGCATTCCCATTTCGCTCCCTCCCTTTATCTATAATACGATTCTTCCGGACAAATTCCTGCGCCCATAAAAATTTTTTCACACTGCTTGGGAACTTGCTGCAAAAGGGTTTTCATCAAACTGGGAATCCGTTTCCCATCTGTGAAATAAAAGAATGAGCCAAAGGCCGGATGCCTTTGGCTCATTCTTTATTCTTCCTCAATAAACAGCACGCCGAGGGTTTTGGGCCCGCAGTGGGAGGTAATGGTCGAACCGGCAACGGTTTCCACAATCTGGTCAAATTTGTATAACTCTTCCACCTTTTTACGCACCTGTGCAACCGTTTCTTTGCTGCACCCGGTGTGGGTGATGAAAACAAGGTCCTTTTTCATCTTTTTCCCGGCAAGCCTGTCCGCCGCATACACCGGGAAAATTTTATCAACATTGCCCCTGTATTTTTTACCAACGCCCATCTTGCCGTCCACCACTTCAATGCAGGGCTTGAGCTTCAACAGGTTTGCCCCCAGCGCCGCCACGCCGGAGCAGCGCCCGCCTTTATACAGGTAATCAATGCGGTCCACCACAAAGCTCGCACGAATGCGCGGGATTATTTTTTCTTCGTGCGCCAGAATCTGCTCCACACTTGCGCCCTGCTCTGCAAGAACAGCAGCCTCAATGACTGCAAGGCCATGCCCGGTGGAAAGGTTGCGGGAATCAATGACCGAGACATTCTCAAACTCCTGCGCCGCAATGCAGGCATTTTGGTAAGAACTCGAAAAATCCGAACTGATGGTAAAATGAATGAGCGCCGTTTCCGGCGAGGTCTGCCGTTCCCGGAAAAAATCAAGGTAATCCGCCACCGAAGGCGCCGCCGTTTTGGGCAGCTTCCCGGTCTTGTCCACATAATCGTAAATATCCTGCGCCGTCATATCCACACCGTCCCGCATGGACTGTTCTCCGAGGCTGACGTAAAGCGGTATCATTCCAATGTCGTAGCGGGCAAGCTGCTCTGGCGAAAGGTCACAGGTGCTGTCCGCTGAAACGCGTATTGCTGGCATATGAAGTTCCTCCTCATGTTTGGAATACAGTGTCCTCGAAACATATTTTACACGTTTTGCGCCGGTATTTCAATTCGTTTTGGGCAGAAGGGCCCAAAATTCATATTTAAACCGTTCTCGTTCATACTAACCAAAGGAAAATGATCTGCAAATGGGGGAAAATATATGCAAATCTGGATTGACATTGGGGAGATTGCCCTGCGTTCCGTCATCTCAATTGCGGTGCTGTTTGTGCTGGCAAAGCTCATGGGGAGCAAACAAATCAGCCAACTCACCTTTTTCGATTACGTCATCGGCATTTCCATTGGTTCCATCGCGGCAGAAATGTCAGCCAACGACGAGGTGCCGTTCCATTTTCCACTCATTGCCATGGTGGTTTATGCCATTATTGCCATTGCTATTTCAGTCGCTACGGTCAAATCCATTCGGATACGCCGGTTCATGAACGGCACGCCAACCATTGTCATTGACCGGGGGCGGATTGTACGCAAAAATCTCAAACGTGAACACATTGATTTAAACGAAATGCTCACCCAATGCCGGGAGCAGGGGTACTTTAACCTCGCAGATGTCGAATTTGCCGTGTTGGAAACAAACGGCAGGCTGAGCATTCTGCCGCGCAGCGACAAACGTCCCCTCACCCCGGAGGATATGAACCTCCATCCGCCGGAGGAGGGGCTCTGCGCCAACGTCATCATCGATGGCGCTGTTATGGAGCGGCACCTGAAATCCATCGGCAAAAACCGGGAGTGGCTTGATCGCCAGATGAAAGAGCAGAAAATAAAAAACGTCAAGGACGTCCTGCTTGCCACCTGTGACACAAACGGCAACTTCAGCGCCTACCTTTATAATCAAGTTCAACCGAAAAACCTTTTTGACTAAACGCTGTTCGACAGGGCAGAATCACACAAGAAACAGGCGCGCGGAATTCCGCGCGCCTGTTTTGGCCAGAGCATTTTGCTTCCAATATCCGCGTCTGTCTTTCCAGAAACGTCATGAAGCCTATCCATCTTTTGAAAACCGAGCCGTCAGCCCATTCGGCCGCCAAAAGAACGGAAGTGCCTCCGTTTAAGCCGTTCCGGCGAAACCGCCCCAGCCCGGTACCCGGCAGGGACGGTACGCGCTGCGCTGCAACAAGGTCATCTGGCGGTACAGTGCAAGCGGATCCTGCCACTCTGGCTCCGGTTTAAGTGCCGCGAGCTTTTGGGCGGACGGTGTGTTGCGCCGCACCAGTTCCGTTAACAATTTTTCGGTTTTATCCACCACAGTCCACCCCACATTCCTCTAGGTATTTCCGAAACCATTTTTTTGCCGTTTGGTACCGGGAGCGCACTGCCGAGGCAGAAACCCCCAAAATCTCAGCCATCTCGGCGCTGGAAAGCCCCATGTTTTTCCACAGCAGCAGGTCCTGCTCATGTGGAGCAAGGCGGCTAAAAGCCTCCTGTACCGCAAGCGCTTCTCCATCGTCCCGCTGAACCGGCTGATCATACTCTTCGAGCGGAAGCTCACGGCAGCGGCGCCCGGCACGTAACACATCATTTTTCAGGTTGACTGCTGCGCGGAACAGCCACGCCCGCCAGTGATCCGGCTGTAGAAAACCCGGACGGTTCATGCTGTTCCAGACGCTGAGAAACAGCCGCTGGAGCAGGTCATCCGCTTCATCCGGTCCAAAAGCAACCGAAAAATAAGCGTATAAACGGCCCGCATGCTCCTCATACAGTGCATCAAACAGCGTCGCCTGTTGGTTCAGCATTTGGTTTCTCCCCCGGTTGTAATACCACAATTTTGTTTCCGGCAACGGCATTTGCCTTAATATAAGGCGCAGAGGCGTCATAGCAGTAGATTTTGTTGGCGCACAAAAGAAGCGCCTTTTTCTGCGCGAGCAGGTCGGCGTCAACATCTTCCGCGACTACAATGGAGTTGACCGCAACCAGCGCCGTTTTCTCCGGTAAAAAAGACAGGACGCCGCGATCCAGCTCCAGGGTGTTTTCGTAGAATTTACAGCAGTCAAAATCCCCGTACTGAACAAGCCCATTCCGCGCAATAAACCGAAGTGCCGGCGTTTTGCGAAAGGATTCATGAACCAGCAGCAGCCCGTTGAAAATCACCAACGGATGAAAATCCGCAGGGAATTCCCGCAAAGCGGCGGCCCCATTGATAAGGTAATACACATCCTCCCCGTCGCCAAAGCCAAAAGAAGCAGCCGTCAGTTCCTCGGCGCCGTTCATCATGATGATTTTTGCATTCGACGGCACCGGCTGAACCGCACCCACTGCCACTTTCTGGATTCCCGCAATCGCCTCTTCAACTTCGGCCGGCACATCAGACGGAACAATCAGCAGGCCAACATTTTCAATGCGTTCAATCGCACGAAACGCCTCCGGCGTCTTGTAGGAACGCAGGTCAACATATCCAACATCTTTCAGAATTGCCATAAAACAAACTCCCCTTTTTCTTATTGTAGCGTGTTTTCAGGGCCCTTACAATAAGAAAGACGTACCACTCCGGTAAATTGTCCAGCAAAGCAAAAAATCCGCCGGAAATTCCGACGGATTTTGGTTTTGCAGCGGAGTCCGCCATAGCAATTTTCAGAAACGCCGCACACAACCAGTTTTTTCAGCCGGATTACGCGTTTTTACGCTGCTTCGGCGTTTCCTTTACCCGCATGGCCCGCAGGGCGTTGAGGATGGCAATCAGCGCCACGCCCACATCTGCAAAGATGGCAATCCACATGGAGGTAATACCAACAATACTCAGTGCAAGAACAATGATCTTGACGCCCAGCGCAAACACAATGTTCTGGGTGACAATCCGCTTGGTCTTGCGTGCAATCCGAATGGCAAGCGGGAGCTTTGCAAGGTCGTCGGTCATCAGGACAACATCCGCCGCCTCAATGGCTGCGTCGGAGCCAATGCCGCCCATCGCCACTCCGACATCCGCCCGCGCAATCACCGGCGCGTCGTTGATACCGTCGCCCACAAAGGCGAGCTTGTGCTTCGGATCGCGCCCTTCTAGCATGCTGTCAACAGCGGCAACCTTATCCTGCGGCAGGAGTTCGGCGCGCCACGATGTTATACCCGCCTCCTCTGCAATCGCCGCGGCCGCAGCCGGGGAATCGCCGGTGAGCATCACAACTTCTTTTACCCCAGCCGCCTTGAGCGCGCGTACCGCCTCGGCAGAGGTGGGCTTAAGGGTGTCGGCAATCAGCAGGCTGCCAAGGAACATCCCGTTTTTCGCCACATAGACAAGGGTACCGGCAGACAATGACGGCTGCTCCGCCACAATGCCATGCCGCTGCATCAGCTTGGCGCTTCCGGCCAGCAAAACGGTACCGTCCGCCAAAGTAACTTCGGTGCCGAACCCCGCGTTTTCCCGGCTTTCGGCAATTCGGCTGTCCTCCACCGGCTGGCCGTACCGATCCAAAATGGATTTTGCAATCGGGTGGGAAGAGCGGCTTTCTGCAAACGCCGCCGCTTCCAGCAAATCCGTTTCCGAAACACCCGCCGCCGGGCTCAGCGCCTGAACCGAAAATTTGCCGCGGGTCAGGGTGCCGGTTTTATCCAACACAACGGTATCAACGGAATGAAGAGCTTCCAGATAGTTGCTGCCTTTTACCAGAATGCCGCGCTTGGAGGCGCCGCCAATGCCGCCGAAAAAGCCGAGCGGAATGGAAACAACCAGCGCGCAGGGACAGGAAATAACAAGGAAAATCAGGGCGCGGTAGAGCCAGTCGCTGAAGGTATTCCAGCCGAGGAAAAGAGGCGGCAGTACTGCCACCAGAGCCGCGGTGCCTACCACAATGGGGGTATAAACCCGCGCAAACTTGGTGATGAATTTCTCGGTGTTCGCCTTACGGGACGAAGCGTTCTGGGTGAGCTCCAGAATTTTTGAGACGGTCGACTCGTGAAACCGTTTGGTCACCTGGATTTCCAGCGTTGCATTCTGGTTGATGGCGCCGGAGAGCACTTCATCCCCCTCCGCGGCTGCACGCGGTACAGATTCGCCGGTGAGCGCCGAAGTATCCAAGAAGGAACGGCCGCTAACCACTATGCCATCCAGCGGGATACGCTCCCCGGGATTAACCACAATCACATCGTCCAACGCGACCTCCTCCGGCTTACAGGTGACAAGCTGCCCGCCGGAGCGTTTGCGGGCAAAATCCGGGCGGATGTCCATCAGCGCCGTAATGGAGCGGCGGGAACGGCTGACCGCAATGTCCTGGAGCATTTCCCCAAACTGATAAAACAGCATAACAGCAATGCCCTCGGCATAATCGCCAATGACAAAAGCACCCACGGTGGCAATGGCCATCAGAAAGTTTTCATCAAACAGATGGCCTTTAAAAATACCCTTGAGCGCACGCCAAAGCACGTCGCCGCCTGCAATCAGGTAAGACAGAAGGAACAGGGAGAGGGAAACGCCAAACGGCATCGCAATGAATTTTGCGCAGACCAGCAAGACAACCGCCAAAATCAGCCGGACAAGCATTGGCTTCCATCCGGATTCATCGCCGTGCTCATGATCGTGCCCGCATCCGCAGCCGCCCTCATGTTCACGCCCGCAGCAATCGCCGCTGTGTTCATCCCGGCAATCTCCAGCATGTTCGGTGTGACGGTTGTGCTTTTCGCGTTTCCGGCGCCGTTTTTCTTCCTCCTCCATGTGTTCAAACGGGTTGTATGGGGGATACAGCGAATCCCCGCAGCCTGCGCACCCCGCGCAGGAGCCGCTGCATCCGGATGGCTTAGAATCAGCGGCAAAATTGGCAGAACCCGCCGTACTGCGGCGTTCTTCATCATGCGCATCTGCACGTTTTGTCATAAAAATGCCTCCTTAAAAATAGTGTATGCTTTACTTCAGCTTGGCAAACTGCCGGAACAGGTCAACCAAATTGTCGAGCGTGGCCTGTGTGTCGCCTGAGTCAATCCCTGCTTTGACGCAGTGCTCAATGTGATCCTCTACAATGAGCAGCGAGACATTGGTAATTGCCGAACCGACCGCAGAAATCTGCATGAAAATGTCCTCGCAGTCGCGTCCGTTTTCCACCATTGCCTTTATGCCGCGAATCTGCCCTTCAATACGGGAAAGGCGTGAAAGAACCGCTTCGTTATACTGGTGTTTGTTAACCATTGTGCACCTCCGGTGTTATATCCTGCACAAGCAAAATAATACGGTATACCCCTATAGGGTATATTTACTATACACCATTATTCTATGTCTGTCAATTCTTTTGATGCTTCCACTTTTTACATATCCGTTATTCCCGGCAGGAATCGGTTACAGAATGGAGCATCAAATTCCCCGCTTTCCAGCTAAAAAGAGCGGTTTAAGATAAGCGCCAATATACTTGTGGCAAAAAGCAGCATGAGAACCAATTAAGATCGATTCGATTTTATAAATTACATAAAAATATATTTACAAATAGGAAAATATTTGGTAATATTTTATATGAAATAGAATAAATGCAATCGCTTTCAATGGTACAGTAACCGAAATTTTCATTTTTTTGGGGGGATTCCATGAAACGGTTCCGCAAAAGCTGGTCCCGGGCAATCGCGGGCATTGTATTCGCGGTCTTTGTTCTGGCAGGTTGCACCAACGACACTGTCATTGACGAGCGTGGATATCGAAAATACGCTTATCCCTTAATGCGGACTACAAGTGCGGATATGGCCGCAATTCCCTTGGAGGAGCAAGTCCAATACGCCGATCTCGTCCTTGAGGCGGAAGTAATTTCGGTTAATCCGGTTGAACCAGCAGTTTACACCTACCGCGAAGGGGATCCCGGCGTAGGCTTTATGAAAGAGGAAAGAATTCTGCAAATGAAATACGAGCTGTTTACCTTTGAAGTCAAGGTAACAGCCATTCTAAAAGGGCAGAGCCGCATCCTGCTCGACTGCCTGAACCGCCCAAATCTGCATCATCTGGCGCCCACCGTAAAGGTAGCCATTCCTCCGGCCCTGCGCGGGATGTACGAAGAAAACTATACCAATATACAGTCCGGCAACAAAATGCTTCTGCTTTTAATGGACTATGCCAACGGGATGTACGTTCCCACTTCGTATTATCACAGCATGTATACCATCCGGGAAGGAACAGCATATCTTCCAAACTTTATACCAGAATGGCATCAAAATAAGGATACGCCGTATGTAAACCTGATTGACCGGCCATCTCAAAACGACCGCGGCTCTTATAAAGAGCTTGTGACCGAGCTGAAAGAGCATCTGCAAACCTTTTGAGATTAGGCAATTCGCATTCTGCCATCGGTACAGCGCAAACAAAATAATTTTCAGGGGGATTCTATGAAGCAGTTCTGCAAAAACCGGCTTCGGATCATATTGGGTGCCATGCTTACTGTTCTTATTCTAACGGCTTGTACCAACGACACCGTTACAGATGAATTTGACGCCAGAAAATGGGCTTATCCCGGCGTGTCGGCCTCTATGGAATCTCCCGGTCCCATCCCCTTTGAATGGCAGGCCAAATATGCCGACCTGATCATTGAGGCCGAGGTGCTTTCCATCAATCCGGTGGAACCGGCAGTTTACACCTACCGCGAAGGGGACCCCGGCGTAGGCTTTATGAAATGGGATAACATCCTGCAAATAGAATATGATCTGCTCACCTTTGAAGTCAAGGTAACGGCCATTCTGAAAGGACAGAGCCGCATCCTGCTCGATTGCTTAAGCCGCCCGAATCTCCATCATCTGGCCCCCACCGTAAAGGTAGCCGTTCCGCCGGCCCTGCGTGGCGTATTTGAGGAAAACTATACGAACTTTCAGGTGGGCAACCGGATGTTCCTAATCCTGATGGACTATGCAGATGGGATGTATACGCCGGCGGCGTACCGCAATAGTATGTATACAATTCGAAATGGGACTGCATATCTTCCAAATTATATTCCGGAGAGCTATCTGTCATCGAGAGGGGCGAGAGAGCGCGAACTGCTGCTCAATCGATTAATCCAGGACGGCAGCAGGCCTTATGTCGAACTGGTGGATGAACTAAAAAGATATTTGTATTAGGGAGAATAACGATGAAATGAGGAATTTGCATGTTTACAATAAAGAAAAAACGAATTGTATTTATCTGCATTGGTTTTCTGCTCATTGCCGCCATACTGGCAGCTGTTTTCTGGCCCCGGGGCTCCAAACAGTCTGATTTCAAGTTGTTCGACAACCCGCCAATGGCGTCGGTTGGAGCCGTGTCCTTTGAGGATCAAATGGAAGAGACCCAAATTATTGCAGACGTAACAGTCAAACAACTGCTGCCAGATGTTACACGACAGTACATACCAACCGAATACGAGGAAACCGAGTTGGGAATGCTGCCATTTGAATATACTGTGAAGCGGGTGGAACTCACCGTAAACGAAACCTGGGCCGGCGCCGAAAACGAAACGCTTATCATGACAATCAGTCCGGTAGCTTCTTTCTGTGTACCTGATTTTAATATTGGAGACCGTTTTGTCATGATACTGAATCCTTATGACGAAGGCTATGGACTTGTAAGCATTATTTCCAGCTGCTTCTATGTAGCCGGCGATGAAAAAGTCTACCCAGGCACCCTGCAGCAGCCTATGACCCGTGTCTCCGGTATGGATTTAACCAGCTTCAAGCAGGAATTGCAGGCGCTTTATGCAGAGGCGCATCAAACTTTATAAAAACGAAAAGAGCGGGGCAGTTCCCCGCTTTTTCTTTTGTTTTCATCCGTTTTTACAGAATTACCATCCGAAACAAAAAACCAGAACGAGAAACAAGAAACAGAGAGAAAAGGAGATATTAAGAGCGATTACAAGAGTATAAGGGATGTAAATTAAAAAAACCAAAAAATAATGATTGACAAGCACATATCGCCATATTATAATAGTTGAGCAACTGAAAATCTGTGTTTTCGGACGCCTTTGGGCGTTTTTTGTGAAAACCATAGTGAAGATGGAGGGAATCCCATGTCAACCTATATGCCAAAAGCGAGCGAGATTACGCGTAAATGGTATGTGTTGGACGCTGCCGGCAAACCGCTGGGCCGTGTTGCTGCAAAAGCTGCGCACATTCTGCACGGCAAACACAAGCCAACCTTTACGCCCCACATGGATTGCGGTGACCACGTCATCGTCATCAATGCCGAAAAAGCTGTTCTCACCGGGAACAAGCTCAACCAGAAAGTGTACCAGTGGCACACCGGCTGGGTCGGCGGACTGAAAGAAGTCAAATACAGCAAATTGATGGAAGAGAACCCGGAAAAGGCTATGACACTGGCCATTGAAGGCATGCTTCCTCACAACAAACTTGGCGCCGCTCAGCTGCGCCGCCTGCGTGTTTACAGAGGGGCAGAGCACAACAATGCCGCTCAGAACCCTGTAAACTGCGAGTTTTAAGTAAGAGGAGGCAATGGAAATGTACGAATCGAAACCTTATTTCTACGGCACCGGCAGAAGAAAAAGCTCGGTCGCACGTGTTCGCGTTTATGCTGGCAACGGCAATATCACCATCAACGGCAGAGACATTGACGATTATTTCGGCCTTGAAACGCTGAAACTCATCGTTCGTCAGCCGCTCAACCTCACCGACTGCCTCGGCAAGTTCGATATTGTCTGCACCGTTGCAGGCGGCGGCGTTACCGGCCAGGCTGGTGCAATCCGTCACGGTATTTCTCGCGCGCTGCTTCAGTACAACGAGGAGCTCCGTCCGGTCCTGAAAAAAGCTGGCTTCCTGACCCGTGACCCACGTATGAAAGAGCGTAAAAAGTACGGTCTCAAAGCTGCTCGCCGCGCTCCGCAGTTCAGCAAGAGATAGTTTGCCGTTTACGGCGTTTCAATCCCGCAGGGTTTTCCTGCGGGATTTTTATTTTGCACATAGCAAGCTGCTCCCGCGCAAACCAACGCCAGCGGTTTTGCGTCTCTTTTCTTCTCAAAAAAAGCTCGCTATTCCTCCCGCGATCGCATATAATAAGAATGAAAGGACAGGCTGGGCAGTCTGCCGTCAGGACGGCATTCCCGACAAAAACACGGCAGCCCCGCTCCAGCCTGTCTGTCATTTCATTTGAAAGGAAGGTGTCCATGCGCTTTTTGCCGGCCAAAGAAGCCGCCGCTCAATGGAACATTTCTCTGCAGCAGATTGACGCCCTTTGTCAAAACGGGCAAATCCCTGGCGCATACCAGAACAACAGCGGCTGGATGCTCCCCACCGATCTGCCAAGGCCCGAAAGTTTGCCGGCCTGCCGGCCATTGCTGAAGCCCTTTGTAAAATGGGCAGGCGGCAAAAACCATTTGTTAGCCAGTATTCGCAAACAGTATCCGGCGGGGTTGGGTTCCGAAATCACCCGGTATGCCGAGCCTTTTGTCGGCGGCGGAGCGGTGCTGTTTGACCTCCTCTCCCGTTATTCACTGGAAGAGGTTTATATCAACGACATCAACGAGGAATTGATCTGCACCTATGAAGCCATCCGGGATCATGTATCTTCCCTGATCGAACAGCTGTCCGTCATGCAGCAAAGCTATCTCCCGTTGGATTCCGAGCACCGCAGGAGCTACTATTATCAAAAACGTGAACGCTATAACGCACTTTTGCTGGAACAGAGCAGCAAACAGAAGCTGGAAAAGGCCGCGTTGTTCCTTTTCCTCAACAAGACCTGCTTCAACGGGCTGTACCGGGTAAACCGCAAGGGGCTGTTCAACGTCCCTATGGGGGATTATAAGTCCCCCTGCATTTGTGACAGCGAGAATCTGCTCCGCATTTCCCAGGCAATTCAGCATGTGACCATGACCTGCGGAGATTACCGCCAGGCCGCAAAATTTATTGACGCTCACACCTTTGTCTACTTTGATCCGCCCTACCGTCCTCTGTCACCCACCGCAAATTTCACCAGCTATTCCGAACATGGGTTCGGCGACCGGCAACAGGCCGAGCTCGCCCGCTTTTTTGCAGAGATGGCCGCATCCGGCGCGCGGGTGCTGTTAAGCAACTCCGACCCCAAAAACGCCGACCCGGACGATACCTTTCTGGACGATCTTTACCAGGGCTTTCAAATCCACCGGATTCAAGCCGCCCGCTTTATCAACAGCAAAGGGAGCGGACGCGGAAAAATCAGCGAGCTGCTGATTTCAAACGGATAGCCCCGTCAGATGATCCACAGGGACATGCTTTTGAACACATGCCTTTTGGCAGCTCTCTCGGCGGTTCCCGGTTAAGATTCAAAAAGGGTTTCCTATCAACAGCATTGATAAAATAAAATCCGAACTCATTGTGACTGTCTGAACAGGAGTTTGTTATGAAACGCTTTTACCGGTTGCTGACAGGCCTTTTCTGCCTCCTGCTCCTTACTTCCTGCACGCTACCGGAACAGAACGCCCATAAGCTTTGCCAAACCTATTTGGACAACATTTGTTGGATGCGGTATGTTTCACTGGGTTCCAGCTATTTCTCCAAAGATACCATGCAAGACCTTTTACAAAAGGCCCAGGAAAACAGTTCCCGCAAACTGGCTTACTGCGTGGTTACCGCCGTTCGGGCGGAACCGGTTTCTGCGGAAGGCGAGGGAGCTTTGGTTACCTTTGTCGTCGATGAGGTACTGTGGGGCAACTGCTATTCCGCAGGAGATACCGCAGTTGTAATGACTTTGAATCGTGCGGGTATGGATGAAAATTTTTTACAGGGCAGCCGTTATCTGGTACTGCTGGGCGACAACGCTTATTCCGGCTACCATTCCATGTACGGGCCGTGGTCGTTTTACCTGACCGAAGACAACCTTCTGGTCAGCCCGTTTGGGTGCACGGCAGAAGAACAGGAAGCGACTGCCGCATCCCAAAACGCGGCAAGCGGCGAAATCCAGTGGGATTGGAGCATTGAAGCAAGGTATTACACCGGCAAAACGCTGGAGGAATTTTGCGCAGACCTCTTTCCGGATTAACTTTTCAAGCCATTCGGCTCACGATACCGGCAAGCCGTTCCAGTCTTTTGGGAACGGCTTGTTTCTTTTTCTTCCCGCAGCCCCGCCTTTTTCATTTTTGTACCCTTGTACATCTTCTGCGGCGTGTGTATAATGGAAGCATATCAGCCATAAAAGGAGTCTTATTCATGAAATTACGCAACGATTACAGCGATATCCGCGGGGTGTGCCATTATCCGGACGCCTCCAAATCCAAGGAGCAGGTGGAACGCGAGCTTGGCTACGCCGAACGCCTCCAAATCAATTCCATCCGCTTCTGGCTCCGGCAGGAGGAATGGGAAGCAGACGCGGACGGCTATTTTGAACTGGTGCTGGATTTTATCCGCCGCTGCAACACCCATGGCATTTCGGTCATGCCAATCTTCTGGAACGGCAATTCCATCGCCTCCTTTACCACGCCAACCGAAGCGGAATGGAAGAATATGGAAGAGTATGCCGCTGCCGTGATGGACGCCCTGAAAGGCGAGCCGAACATCCTCATGTGGGACGTCATGAACGAACCCTACTGCAACGATTATATCCGCAAGTGCCCGGATCCCGCCCTGCTGCCCGAGCGGATGGAACACCTGCAAAAGCTGGTGCGCCGGATGTGCGGCATCATCCGCGGGCTCGACCCGGACGGCGTACTCACGGTAGGGCATGAGCTGATTTCCCACTGCGAATCCACCGTGGATTTAATTGACGTGATCAGCTTCCATGACTACCTCAAGACCCGCGCAGAAATTGAGGCGGTCTATACTGCGGCAGAACAGCTCTCCCAGAAAACCGGAAAACCGCTGCTCAATACCGAGACCGGGTGCATCGGCCGCTCCAACCCCTACGACCTGGAATTGGAAATCTGCAGCTCCCACAAGGTCGGCTGGTACCTGTTCCAGCTCATGGTAGAGGGCTCCTGGGGGGATATCCACGGCATTGTCTACCCGGACGGCACCATCCGCGACCCGGCCATCGTCGCCGCCATGTTCGGCTTTTACCGCAAGCACACACCCGGCCGGATGCGCGCCAACCCCAACAAGGAGGGCTATGTTTACGGTGCCGTCGAGGCGGTGGAACAGGTGCTCCGTGTAGAGGAAACCGCCTTGTTCCAAAGCAAGCGGAAAACCACCGACGACATTCTGGAGGCCGCGGAACGCTGCGTCAACATTCTGGAAAGCAATGAACTGGTTCCCATGTGGAACCCGCCCTCCGCACAGATTGCCGACTGGCGTGCCCAGCCGGAGGCGGAGCGCGACCTGTTCGCCATCAAAAAATTTGCCTACGATATGGCAAAACTGCTGCGGGAGTCCTGCCTGATTTTATAAAGGCGCTGCTTCAATCCAACACGGAAAACTGTAACCAAAGAGTTGGTATGCCCTTGCTTGCAAAGAAAGGGCATACCACTTTTGTTTTTGGGGGTGCAGTTTTCCTTTGGATCTGGAGCTTTCTGCACCACAGAGAGCCTCCTGCAAACATTGTTTCAAAACAAAATTAAAATGGCTGGCGGAATGTTTCCGCCAGCCATTTTTCAGTGTTTCAAATAATCTTCTTCCAGATTCCCTGCGTCCCCAGCCCAAACAACGGCTTTCATGTCTCACCCGCCGGAAACATCTGCTTTTATCTCGTTTATGCTCCCCAGGAAATTCCCTTTCACAATCGGGTACGCACGCTCCGGCGCACCGGGCCAATCTGTTTTTCCAACGCTATTCAATGCAGCCGTACGCCACCGAACGCACCCGGTGATGATGGTACTCCTCATCGTTCGGCATCATCTGGTGCATATAAACCACCGAGACGCCGTCCGCCGGGTCAATCGACGCCCAGGTTCCGGCAGCGCCGGTCCAACCGAACTCGCCCACCGGCATATTGGTCACACCTGCCGGCTCCACCAGCGTCCGTACGCCAAGGCCGTAACCGTACCCTTCATTGTAGGAGTTGGCAAAATCCTTCATCTGGGCTTCGTCCAGCATGTTGCGGCGCATCAGATCGATGGTTTTGCGCCCAATCAGGCGTTTCCCCTCATAAACGCCGCCGTTTGCAAGCATCTGAGTAAATTTTATGTAATCCCGCACCGTGCCGAACAGCCCGGCACCGCCGCCTTCGTAAACCGCATCCGGACGGTGGTTGACGTCGGACGGCTGCTCAACCGGGGTGAACACACCGTTCCCCTCGGGGCGGATCATCCGCGCCATACGGGACTCAATATCCCCAAAATAGCGGTACCCGGTGCTTTCCATACCCAGCGGTTCAAAGATCTCCTTTTGCAGGAATTCGCCGATGGTTCTGCCGGAGGTCTGCTCCACCAGCGCCGCCACCATTTCATGGCCAAAGCCGTAAGCCCAGTGGGTACCCGGGTCAAACCGCACCGGTACCTCTGCCATTGCACGCACATCGTCCTGCAAGGTATACGGCCCTTTTTCCGCAAGGCGCTGCCGCACTTCACGCATCTTCTGCTCGGTATAGGAATTCCCGCTCGGGTAAGGCAGGCCAACCGCCATGTTAAAGGTATCCCGCACCAGCATGGGGGACTTCGCCGGACGGATAACAACCTCCCCATTGGGGCGCGTCTCGGCAACCTGGGTGTTTTTGTATTCCGGGAAGTAGTTGAAATAAGGCTCGTTCAGCAGGAATTTGCCGCGCTCAAACTGCATCATGGCCGCTGTGCAGACAATGACCTTGGTCATTGAAAACAGCCGGTAGACCGTGTCCGCCGTGACCGCGCGCCCCGTCTCCGGGTCTGCAACGCCGTAATAGCCTTCATACAGGAGCTTTCCGTTCTGCGCGACCGCGCAGGCACAGCCGGGAACCGTACGGCCCGCAAATTGTTTGAGCAGTTCGTCTAGGTGGTTGAAGTTTGCCATAGTCGTCCTCCTTGCATAGTTTTTCTGCTTTCATCATAACACCGAAGTCCCACTATGGCAATCCCCTCAAACCTATCCGCCGTTTTCCCGGTTGATTCTCCCGCGCCGCCGTCTGGATTCCTCTCAGTCATCTGCCGCTTCTTTCTCCCAAAGTTTGACCGTGCGGCTCCGGGAACGGTTGTCCCACACCCCCGCCAATTCAACGGTCACCCGCGGCGGCACCTGTTTTGTGAGCCCCAGCACCACGGTCTGTGCAGCACCGCTTCTCTGCGGCGCAGCAAGCATCGGATTCTCCCAAAATTCACCGTTTTCGTCCAATGCGGCAATCCAGAGGGCATATCCGGGTTGTAAGGGAGGATCTATTGTATAATCCAGTGACAAAAGCTGTAAATCCTCCGCAAAACAGTTCTGCCGAAACGCCTGAAACGACAATCGATGACAACTTTGGGTAAACGGGCTGCAAAACACAAGCGTTTCGGAATGCGGACACGCAAGCGCCACCGCTTTCCGCCGCTTCAACGGAGAAAAAACACCGGGTACTGAACAGGAGATTTGGACACAGCGGAGGGGCTGCGGCAGGCGACTGTGAAATCCCACGGTATAACGCTCAAATACAAAGCAATCCTGCGCTGTCAGGCCGTACCGTTCCACATGCGGGAGAACGTCAATCCGAGGTCGGTTGTACGGATTGTAAAAAACCGACCGCCCTTCTACCGAATCGCTTTCCCATGTTCCATTGAGCAAAACCCGCTGAAGGCCTAACGTCGGTTCCGGATTGCACAAATGCTCCAGCAGCTGTTCCCGCCGGCTCATCGGGCTCCCATGCCGGAAAGTTTTGCCCTTTTCCGGCGCAAGGTGCAGGACAGCCTCCAGCAGCATTTCTTTTTCCGTTGGAACATATCCTGAAACCATGAAAATCCCGTCCGGCGTCTCCGCATAGCCGGAAAAGGCCGGAGCGCTGTGTATTTCTGCAAAAAGCCTGTTCATATCAGCCTCCTGTAATGGCAGCCTCTGCTCTCGCGTCGCTGAAATATCCCCGCCGCTGGATACACCATAGCATAACACCAGTCTGAATTTCAAGCGTAGGATCCACAAATTTAAAAGGGCTTTTTTGTTGACTTTTGCGGCGAAATCGTTTACCATAATTTCAGAGATTGTTCAGGCGGACACGGTCCGTTTTGCCAATTTTCAGAGGATGAAGAGGAGTTGGAGTATATGTTCTGCATGAATTGCGGCGCGCAGCTTCCGGAGGGTGCAAAGTTCTGCCCTTACTGCGCCAAACCGCTCGGTACCGACCGAAATCCGGTACAGGAACCCGTTCACACCGGCACAGTACCGCCCACCCCGCCGCTTGAGGCACAGCCTGCTGCAAATCAGGTGCCGCCGGCACAGCCGTTTGGCAGCCAGCCCACCCCGCCGTTCGGTACTGCCCCGCAGTTCCAGCAGCCGGTTCCGCCCAATATTCCGGGCGTACAGACCTTTACCCCTGTAAACGCCGCGCCAAAACCCACAGCGGGCGCTTTCCGCTGGCCCACCCTTGGCTGCCTGCTCGCTTCGGGCATCATTGGCTTTTTGGTCGGGATTGTGTTTATGGTCATCGGTTTTGTTATGGCGGAGGATTATTACTACTATTTCTACGATCAGGAACCCCTTGTGTACATCGGGGCCGGGTTTATCATGCTGCTGCCCGCCATTCTGCATATCATTGGCGGCGCGCTCGCCTCAAAACGCATTCCTGCTCTGGTGCTGGGGATTATCGGCTGCGTTGTACTGTTCTTCCTGTTCCCGTCTGTCTTTACCGCCCTGCCGCTTCCCGCGTTCATCGCGTACTTCTCGGTTGTGGTACTGGGTGTGCTCGGCACCATTTTTGCCATTGTCAACACCGTGAAAAAGAAATAACAAACGGCTGTTTCAAACGCCCCGGCCTTGCAGGCCGGGGCGTTTTCCTGTATAATGTTCCCCAGAGATTCCACAGCAAACAGAAACGGGGACCATACATGCAGAGAATGCTCGGATATATGCGCAAGGCCATTCAGGAATTTGACCTCATTCAGGATGGCGACAAAATCGCCGTCGGCGTCTCCGGCGGCAAGGATTCCATGGTGCTGCTCGCAGGGCTGGCACAGCTCCGCCGGTTCATCGGCATTGATTACACCCTCGTCGCCATTACGCTGGACCCGATGTTCGGCGGGGAAACGACCGATTATTCCCCCATCCGCGCCTGCTGTGAGGAATGGGGGATCCCCTACATTGTCAAACAAACCCAGATCGGGCAGATTGTCTTTGACGTGCGGGACGAGCCAAACCCATGCAGCCTCTGCGCCCGGATGCGCCGCGGCGCCCTGCACGATGAAGCCGTGGCAAACGGCTGCAACAAAATTGCGCTGGGCCACCATTATGACGACGCGGTGGAAACCTTTGTCATGAACCTGTTTAACGAGGGGCGGCTGGGCTGCTTTTCCCCAAAAAGCTACCTCTCCCGCAAAAAGCTCACCCTCATCCGGCCAATGGTATTCGCGCCGGAAAAGGAGATCCGCCGGGCAGCGGAACGCGTCGGATTGCCCATTGTCAAAAGCAAATGCCCGGTGGACGGCGTGACCAACCGGCAGAAAACCAAGGAGTTCCTTGCCGAGCGGGAACGGGAGGACAATGGCTTTAAATTCCGGCTGTTCGGCGCCATGCGCCGCGCCGGGCTGGACGGCTGGGGCTATCCCGACACCCCGGTGCACCGGATTGCCAAAACCAACCGGGACATCGCCGCGCGCAGGGATGAGGCGCAGAACAGGGAATAAACGCCCCCGGCAAAAGTCTGCCCGCGGATTGCAAAACGCCTTTTGTCATCCCGCGCGCACTGTTCAAAAGTGCTGCCCTCATGCGCTTTCCAAACACCTGCCGAATTCCAATATCCAGCCGCGGCGGACTCCGTACAAAAACAAAAGCAGTGGAACAAGGTTCCACTGCTTTTTTCATTCAAAATTCCGCTTGGCTGCGGGCGGCAGCACGCTGCGCACAAATTCCCGGAACGCGTCAATCGCGTGGAAGGGCAGTGCCTCTTTGGGTACGATGACCACCAGCCCGCCAAACGAAAGATAAAAGTGGGTTTTGGTTTCAACCGCTTTGCGGATGCTCACATACGGTAGCTCCACTGCCTGGTGTGCGCCAAAGCTCGCCACCCGGTCGGTGTAAAATTGGAGCCGCTTCTCCCCGTACATCACCAGTCCGCTGCGCCTGCCCGCCAGTTTGACGGCAAGCCGCGGAAAAAGCGCCGCAAATACAACGGCCGCCGCCAGAACAACCAAAGCAAATGCCACCAGCGGCAAATACTGGGTCAGCAGCATTTGCTGGGTCATTTGCGGTATGAGCAGCGTGAGCTGTACGCACGGTATCAAAAGCAGCAGGCAGAGCACCCCAAACAGACAGCGGAATGCCAAAATCTGGGTTCGCTGCACCGCCTTGTTGGCTTGAAGCAGGTCTTTTTCGGTGTAGACGGTGTCTATGACAAACCTGGGTTCCATAAGATTCCCCCTCCGGCGTCCCCGCGCCGTTTTTTGTTATCATACCACCGCCGCCCCATTATTTTATGAGGAAAACGTGAATATTTTGCGACCTTGCCGAATTGCCCGGGAAGCCGAACGGGCGCCGTGCATATCAAACGGAGGGCAGTGGCAAATGCACCAGCCGCCCTTGGCAAGCAGGTACTGTTCCACCCCCAAACGCCTGGGCAGGTAAATCCTTGCGTCCGCCTCCCGGCACAGCATTGCCCGCGCCGGAAAATCCCTGCCCCAGCGCTCCCGACTCTGGTTTGGCGTAACCACCAGCGTCAGGGTAAGCCCTTCAAACATCTGTTTCAGTTCCAGAACAGCCGAAGCGGCGCAGGCAGAATAACCCGGCAACAGCGCACAGTAAAAATGCCGCGCCCCGGCAACGACGGCTTCGGACAGAACCCGCAGCAGCGCTTTACGTAGCTCCGGGAGTCTCTCCGGCGCGACAAGGTTCGGACCAATAAACGAGCAGGTGTAATTCAATAAAGACCGCATAATAGCACCTCAAAATTAGTTATATTTAACTAATTGTAACATATTTTTTCGTTTTAGTGAAGTATCACTAATATGCATTCTTTTAATGACATATCATAGCAACAACGAAATATCACTAGGAGGTTGCTATGAATACCAGCGAAGCCATTGCTTTTCGCATACGACAACTATGCAAAGAGCGTGGACTAACTCCCAACGCATTGAGTAATCTATCTGCCGTGCCACAAGCTACAGTTAAAAGTATTTTAAATGGTGAAAGCAAAAACCCCGGCGCGGTTACCATTAAAAAGCTGTGCGACGGCTTGGACATTACACTGGGCCAGTTCTTCAGCACACCGGAATTTGACGCGCTGGAACAAGAAATCAAATAACAATTCACATTTCTTAAAACACTTTCGTTTCATATTCCTATAATTTCCAAATGAAAGGGTGCTTATGAACGTAAAACAAGCAGTAGCAAACCGTTTTATGGAATTATGCAGAGAAAGAAATATCAAACCCAATGAATTAGCAACACTTTCAGGTGTAACCCCATCAACTGTCTATAGTATGTTAGACCCTACACGAAAAAGCGTATCAATCAATGTAATCAAAAAGCTGTGCGACGGCTTGGACATTACACTGGGTCAGTTCTTCAGCACACCGGAATTTGACGCGCTGGAACAGGAAATCAAATAAAAAAGGACGCTCTCAGGCGTCCTTTTTTTCATCAATATCCAGCCGTTTCAGCAGCTCCAGCGGCGCGGCAATCCGCATCACACAAGGGTGCTTTGTAATCAGCTCCGGCGTCAGGCCAAAGCCGTAGGTGGCGGCGCAGAAGTCCACGCCGGCGCGTTCGGCGCCAATGGCGTCAAACTCGCTGTCGCCAATCATCAGGGAAGCGGCGTAGTCGGCCGCGCCGGAAAGGCGCATCGCCATGTCGATGGTGTCCTTTTTGGTGCGCCGCCCCTCGTCATCCGAGCCGACGACGGCCGACATATATGGGGCAAGGCCCAGGTGCTCAATCACGGTGATGGCCTGCTCCTCCCGCTTGAGGGTGGCGACCATCAGGGTGCCGCCCCGGCGCTTCAGAGTTTGGATTAAGGCGTCCATCCCCGGATACAGGGCGCTTTTGTACAGCCCCTCCGCCTTGTAATAATCGCGGAACAGGGCGACGGCGCGGTGCATGTCCGCCTCGGTCATACCGCAGAGCTTGCAGAAGGATTCCTGAAGCGGCGGGCCGACAAACCGGCGCAGCATGCGTTCCGGCAGGGCGTCCCTGCCCATGAGCGCAAGGGTGCGGTTCACCCCTTCATAAACGCCCGGGGAGGTGTCGGCAAGGGTGCCGTCCAAATCAAAGATAAAATTCTGGTATTTCATAAGGCTCCTCAAAGATTTCAAATTCTGTTTTTATTATAGCAAAACCGGTGTTTGAACACAATTCGCCCGCTCCCGCTTTTAAGGCTTTTTCCGCAACTTTGGCAAAGCCGATGAACCCGGCGGAAAAAAGCAAATTCTTTTCGTTGAAACTGCCAAGACCAGCGGCCGGATTTTGAAAGCGCAGTCCGGCAATGGGCGCGCTGGCACTCTCCCGCCGCTGCACATCGCCAGAGCATAGAGCAAGCCGCGGCCAATCCATCATATTCATATACCGGAGGACGGCACTAGCCTCGCTCAATCATCCCCAATTCAAAGCAAAGCACCGGTTTTCCGCTCTGCGGGAGATGGAGCAGACCGGACGCCGGCTCCTTTTCCGCCGCCTTTCATAGTGGCAGGGGGACGTTGGATTCCTTTCAAACCAGAGGAAAACCGTTGTTTCCTGCCCTGCGGCTCGTAAACCGGTGCAGGGGAACAGGATTTATCCCTTTCCGACGAAAGTGACAAATTTTCAGGGATTATTCTATCTTCTGTCAATGGACAAGCCGGGCGAAATGTAATATTATAGGGTATATTCAATATAATTTGTAAGACACATTACCTCAATACATCGTAAAGAAGGCAGTGCCCAATGATAAAAAAGATGTGGGGGAAATTTTCCGCCCTCGTACAGAGGAACCTTTCCGGCGAATGTTTCAGCTTTAAAAGCTTGACGGTCTTGTTCCTGCCGCTTCTTGTCGACCAAGCTATGGTCGCCGTTTTGAACATCATCAACTCGTCCATGGTCAGCTCCTCCGGCCCGGAGGCGGTCTCCGCCGTCAACATGGTGGATTCCGTCAACTTTTTTCTCATGAATTTCTACATTGCCATTGCCTCCGGCGGCACCGTTGTTGTCGCCCAGTACATGGGGCGCTATGACAGCAAAAAGGCGGGCGAGGCCTCGGCACAGTCCATCCTTTCCTGTTTTCTCTGTGCACTGGTCATTGCCCTGACCATCATCGTCTGTGCAGAACCCCTGCTTTCGGTGCTGTTTGGGCAAGCGGAGCAAGGCGTTATGGACAACGCCCGCATTTATCTGGTCGGCTGCTGCATTTCCTACCCGGCTTTCGCGGTATTTCAGGCGGTTTCCGGCGCTCTGCGCGGCATGGGCGACACCCGCGCTTCCATGATGCTTTCGGTCGGCATGAACATTGTGGTGGTCTGTTTTAACTTCATTTTTATCAACGGAATGGGGCTCGGTGTCCTGGGCGTTACCTTCTCGCTCAACATTGCGCGCACCCTTGCCGCGGTCGCCGCCCTATTTTATCTGCTTCACACCAAGCATGAGCTTGGTATCCGCGGCAAATATTTTCTGCGGTTTAACAAGTCGCTGCAAAAGAGCATTATGCTCATTGGGCTTCCGTCCGCCAGCGAGCAGATGTTTTTCCACGGCGGCAAAATCATCACCCAGACCTTTATTGTCAGCCTGGGCACCATGAGCATGACCAGCTACGCCATTTCCATGTCGATGATTGTCCTGTTCCAGGTGCCGGGCAATGCCCTTAACCTCGCAATCATGACGGTGGTTGGCCAGTGCATAGGAGCCGGCAATGTTAAGGAAGCAAAAAAATTCATGCATTCGTTTGTGGTGTCTGCGTTTGTTCTTTGCTCACTGCTCGCTGTTATCATGCTTCCGTTTACGCCTCTCCTGTATCAGATGTACTCTCCGCCGGATGGCATTGCTTTTGAAACCTTTACCTGCCTGATTATTTCAATTATTGGAACACCGCTTCTCTGGTCTATGGCGTTCATCACCCCCTCCGCCCTGCGTGCCGCGGGCGACGCAAAGTTTACCTCCATCGCCGCCATGTCCAGCATGTGGATTGTCCGTGTCGTGTTGGGATATGTCCTCGGTATTGTGCTGGGGTTTGGCATCATCGGCGTTGTATCCGCCATGGTGCTGGAATGGGGCGTGCGCGCGGCCATTTTCACCTGGCGCAAGCGCGGCACCAAATGGTACCAGCATAAGGTCATCGACTAAACATCTTATTCATCGGTTAAAAAAGAACCGCCGGTTTAAACCGGCGGTTCTTTTTTGTGGTGTCTATGCGGTTAACGCCTTTGCAGGCGGAATACTTGGTCTGCCATCCGCCAGCCGGTATTCCGGAACTGGCTGCGGCAGTAATATTTTTATTGTTTTATAAAGCTCCCTTGGGAATGTCTTTATGGTACTCCCAATTTATAAGAGCAGTTTGAAGGCTTTGGAAAGAAATGGAGAATAAACCATGTACAAGGTTTGAACGCGCTCCCCGCCCGGAAACACAAAAAATTTAATTGGATTCTATGAATTAAGCCCATATTCAACAACATGTTTTTTATGTTATTATAAAAACAAATAAAAAAGGGAGGGAACCGTCTTGAAAAGAGGCATGATAGGGGTCTGCTCACTTTTGCTGGTGTTTGTGCTGTTTACAGGATGTACCAGCTGGAAAGACTCGGTACAAATTTCGGATGTAAAACAAAAAAGCCTGCACTCGCTTGACGTAAGCGGTACGGCGACCAATCTCACCAATCAAACGCTAAAAAACGTCAAGGTGAATTTTAAATTTACCACGCTTGCCGGGGAAACCTTTACCAAAACGGCCAATGTCGGGAACCTCCAGCCCAATATGCCCAGGCGTTTCATCTGCCCGGTCAGCGCCAGCGAACGCTATTGGCATTACGAAGTCGAGAGTGTCATTTACAGCTGATCCAACAAAAAAGAGATGTCAATATGAATAAAACTCACGCAGCATGGGAGCAGGACTCCGACTGATGTATGGAAAGAGCTGCAACAAAAAAACAGCGTCCTTTTCCCGCCGCCCTGTGGTGAACAACAAGCCTTTTACAGAAAAGCGCCCCGGCTGAAGCCGGGGCGCTTTTTGGTTCAACAGCATCAATGCTTGGGGTGGAAAAACTCCAGCGTTTCCCCATCCGGGCCATAGGCAAAGGCCACGCGGATATCCAGCGGGTCAGCGCTGGTTTCAAGAAACATATCACAAAGGGAGCGTTTTTCGGTTGCCCCGCAGGACAATGCGCGCTCATACCATTCATCCGGGTTCTCCACGCCAAATGCAAAATGGACAAAGCTGCCCGCCGCATCCTCCGAAAGGGCTGCTGGTTTGCCACCCGCAAACATTTCAATACAGGTGCCGTCGCCAACGTCAAACATTGCCGCACGGGAATCGCCCTCACCCCAGGTCTTGAGCAGGGTCATTCCAAGCCCTTCCCTATAAAAACGGACGGATTTATCAAAGTCACTCACCTTTAAGGCAACATGATGTGTTTTAAGTTTACTGGTTGGAAGATTTGCCATAGTTATTACCACCTTGTCTTTTTCTTTTGTTCCCATACAAAGAGCCGGACAGCGCAGGAGGCTCCTGCTTTAAATGCTTCCGCGCATCCAGGCGCGAAGGGTGCTCTCGTCCGGATCCGCTAAATCCGGGGTCAAGCCGTCAATATACTTGCAGGCCTCATACAGTGCCGGGATGACATTGTCATGGATGCCGACACAGTGATGAACATACGGTCCGCAGACCAGTTTTTCCTCCCAGAGAAGCCAGTCGTTGACCTCAATCCAAAGGTAGGTGCCGCGGGTGAACTTTCCTTCAATTCCCTTGGCTTTGCCGAGGAACAGCTGGTATTCGCCGTGGTCGCCGTCAAACCGGACAATGCTCAAATCCCCCTTGCGGATGGGCCCCTCCTCGGTGCCGGGCTCGTGGCCGTCAAACAGGAAATGGCGGCGGAATTTGGGCTTTTCTTCCGCGAGGCTCGGCGGGAAGTTGCCGCAGTGGAACAGCAGTTCGCTGTTGTTGTTCTGGGTGTGGCGGACGGTGAGATCGGCAAAGAAGGGGGCGGTCTGCTCCAGCGCCGCCGCCTGTGCCATCAGGCAGGTAATGGCCCCGTGAATATCGGTCTCACAGGAGACCGGCAGCCCTTCGTCGGTCAGCAGGCCGTTGACCATGCAGGGCATAATGCCCAGACTGTCCTGCAGCGCATTCCAGCACTGAATTGCCGCCGCTGTGCAGGCCTGTTCATTGGCAAAGCTGCGGATGGCCAGCTTGAGCGCCGCCGTGCGGCGGACCGATGTTTCCTCCGCCTCCGAACAGTCAATTTTCTCTTTGATGTCCGCAACCGCCGCCTGCAGGACAGCGGTGTTTTCCGCCTCAATGGAAAGGGTCCGCATTTCCAGCTCTTTCAGGGTGATGGGGAACACCTGAATGCCAAAGGTTTCAAGCAGCTCGCCCTCGTTGTACATCATGGTCCAGAAACTCGCCGGACGCGGCGCAATCTGCAGGATCCGCGCTTTGGAAACCGCCTTGACAACATTGACCGCACGCAGGAAGGTGTCAAACCCACGGGCAAAAAGGGGGTCGTCAATGGTGCAGTTTGGAATATAGGTAAACTTCACATTAAAGCGCCGCAGAATCTTTCCGGTCGCAAACAAACCGCACTGGGTGTCCCGCAGGCGGGAACCGTCCGGGAGCGGATCTTCATCGCGCGGGCCCCAGAGCAGAACCGGCTTGCCCACCTTTTTGGCAACCTTGGCAACCGCATCCTCGGTGCCGAAATTGCAGTGGGGGAAAAACAGGGCGTCTACCTTTGCAGCGATGAACTTATCGGCAATGGTTTCAATGTCCTCCACCGAATCATAAAGCAGGCCCTCCTCGTTGACATCCTCAATGTCAACCACTTCAATGCTGCCGCAGCTGCGCATCTTTTCCAAAACGATGTCCTTAAAGCGGTGCGCATCCTCCTTGCTGAAACAAAAACGCCGGGTTGGCGCAATGCCGAGCTTAATTTTCTCCATAACAAATCCTCCATTCTGTGTCGCTTTTTATCAGTTGCAGTCCCGGTTATTCCGGGATTGGGGACGCAGTGCTGCGCCGCAGGATAAGGTCGGTTCCCACCGTAATCCGCAGCGGCGTTTCCGGCTTTTCCCGGATGATGGCAGCCAGCAGGGAAACCGCCGTCTGTCCCATCCGGCGCTTGGGTACCCGCAGGGTGGTCAGCGGCGGGTCAAACAATTCCGCAAGCGGCATATCGTCAAACCCTATGACCGAAACCCGCTCCGGAACCGCAATATGGTATTCCTTCAGCGCCTTCATGGCTCCAAAGAGGATGTTGTCGTTATCCGCGAGAAAAGCGGTACAGGTCAGGCCGTTCTGCCGCAGGAAGTCCTTCATAACCGCATAGGCGCCCTCCGCAGAGGGCGGGCAGGGGATTACCGCATCCTCCGGAACCTCCAGCCCATAATGCCGCATGGAAAAGGAATAGCCTTCGAACCGCTCCAAAAAATTCCGGATGACCTTGTCGCTTTTGAGATAGCCGATTTTCCGGTGGCCGATTGAAACCAGATGTTCCACCGAACGGCGCACCGAATTGCTGTTGCCAATGGCAACGCAGTTGACCTCTACATCCTCAAAGTTGCCGTCCAGCACAACCAAAGGCAAGCCAAGGTCTTTGAAACGCGCTACCTCCGCTCCGGTCATTTCGGTGGCAAGCAGCAGAATTCCAGCGCAGTCGTTTTCCGCAAGAGCGGCAATCTGCGCCGCTGTATCCTCTGACGCATGGAGGTAGGTCACCATTAAATTAAAGCCCTCGCGTTTGGCTTCCCGGTCAATCCCCTCCATAAGCTGAAGGAAAAATGGGGTATCGGTAATAATTTCGTTCCCGTTTTTGTAGAGGACCAGCCGCATATTCTGAACGGGCGCCGCCGGTTCAGAGGGAATTAAATGCCCGCAGCCGTTTTCCCGCAGGGCGTCAAAAATACGCTCCCGGGTAGCGCCGCTGACGCCTGGGCGCCCATGTAGTGCCAGTGAAATGGTTGCCGGGGACACGCCCAGCCTTTTGGCCAGGTCCTTCATTTTCATTGCCGTAGGATCCACCTCCCCTAATAAGATTTAAATAATTTAGTTCCATTATAATTCTTTTAAAAAGCCATGTCAATGCCTGAAAAACGGTTGACTTAGCTGTGAAATACCGTTATGATAATAAAAAAGGAGCATCCTGATCTATTATTAATTTAGTGATTTTTATGTTATAATTTACTTTGCGTATAATTTGAGGTGAACCTGATGCAACATTCAAAAATTCTTTCCATTGACCAAAGCACCTCCGGCACCAAGGCGCTTTTGTTCGGGGCAAACGGAGTGCTGCTTGGCCGTGCAGATCGCGCGCACCGGCAAATTACCCCGCAAAACGGCTGGGTGGAACACGATCCGGAAGAGATTTACCGGAATACCCTCGCAGTAACGGGTGATTTGCTGCACCAGACCGGAACCCGGCCGGAGGAAATTGCGGCGGTTGGACTCAGCAATCAGCGGGAAACGGTGCTCGCATGGGACAAGGAGACCGGAAAGCCGGTTTACAACGCGGTGGTTTGGCAATGCGCCCGCGCAGAAGAACTTTGCCGCAATTTGCAGGGCGATCCGCGCGCGGCTTTGGTACCGGAAAAGACCGGGCTGAACCTTTCTCCTTACTTTTCGGCGGCAAAGCTCGCCTGGATCTTGCAAAACATTCCGGAGGCTGCCCGGCTGATGGAAAACAAGCGGCTTTGCTGCGGAACCATAGACACCTGGCTGCTCTGGAAGCTAACCGGAGGAACCTCCTTTAAAACCGATTACTCCAACGCCTCCCGCACCGAGTTGTTCAACATCGACACTCTTTGCTGGGACGAAGAGCTCTGCGGCCTGTTTGGGGTGGATCCCGGCGCATTGCCACAGCCCTGCCCCTCGGACAGCCTGTTTGGCGAGACCACCTTTGAGGGGCTGTTTGTCCGGCCGGTGCCCATCCGCGGGATATTGGGCGATTCTCATGGCGCACTGTTCGCCCAGGGCTGCCTGGAGCCGGGAATGGCAAAGGCAACCTACGGCACCGGTTCCTCGGTCATGATGAACACCGGCGCACAGCGGATGCCGGCGGCCGACGGTCTCTGCGCCTCGATTGCGTGGGGGATGGACGGCAGGGTCCAATATGTGCTGGAAGGAAACATCAACTACACCGGAGCCGTCATCAAATGGCTGGCAGAACAGGTGGAGCTCATCGGCTCCAGCAGGGAAGCAGGGGAGATTGCACAGCAGGCGGCAAGCACCGGCGGGGTCTACCTGGTGCCTGCGTTTACCGGGCTGGGGGCTCCTTACTGGGACAGTGACGCGCGCGCCGTCCTTTGCGGTATGAACGCTTCTACCGGCAAAGCGGAGATTGTCCGCGCTGCGGAAGAATGCATTGCTTACCAGGTGAACGACGTCGTCGCGCGGATGCGCGGGCAATCCGCCGTCCGTCTCCGCCGCTTGAGCGCAGACGGAGGCCCCACGCGCGACCGTTTTCTCATGCAGTTCCAGGCCGATGTGCTTGGAAGCCCGCTCTGTGTCTCCAAAATGGAGGAGGCCTCCGGCGCCGGTGCAGCCTATATGGCGGGGATTTCCGCCGGCGTATACGACCTTTCGATGCTCTCCAACCGGGAACAAATGGTTTTTGAACCGCAAATGTCCGCCGAGCAGCGTGCTGCATTGTTAGAAGGCTGGACGCAGGCGATCCAGATGGTCCGCCGAAATCCGTAAAAGACGGATCGGATCCGCATAAGGCCGCCTTGCACTTTTGCCCATAAAGCTATGGCTCCTGCTGCACTGTTCGGAATCGCACACTTTCCCATAGGGCAAGGCTGTATGAAACATATTTTTCCTTTTTTGGTAGAGCCATAGCCTGAATGGTTTCAGTACCTATCAGCAAGTTCATTCTCCGGTCACAATGCGCCCTCAAAATCAAATTGAGCGAGCAAAAGAAAGGCCATAAGCCCTGCTGTACTTTTAAAGTAAAACGACGCTTTGCATCCGGTTCTTTGCCCGGAGCTGCGTACCCATCGGCATCCTTTTTGCTTCCGCACATCCCCTGTTTGCACCGCCATCCGCGTTCTACGCCCTCTGTTCAAAACAAAAACCCGGAGCCTACGCTTCGGGTTTTTGTTTGCTTTAACCTTCTTCCAACAGCAGCCATTCTTCCATTGCCGCTTCATGCTGGGCCTTCAGTTGTTCCAATTCTGCGCATTTCTCCTGCAAAAGCTGGTAATCGGCGGCATTTTCCGGGTCGGCAATGGCTGCTTCGGTCTCCGCCTGTTTGGCGTCCAGCTCCTCAATAAGCCGCTCCAGCTCGGTCAGACGCTTACGGCGCTTGGCCTCTTCGGCTCGCTGCTGCTTGGAGCGGTAAAAACTCTCCCCTTTGGCTTGTTTCGGCGTTTCCGGTTGCGGGACCGGTTCCGGTACAGCGGCAGCCGCCTGTTTTTCCAGCTTAGCGCGGTAATCGTCAAAATTGCCCTCATAAACGGCGGCGCCGTCGGCCGTCAGCTCAATAATTTTGTTGGGAATGGCGTTCAAGAAGTAACGGTCATGCGAAACAAAAAGCAGGGTTCCATCGTAATCCCGCAGAGCCTGTTCCAACTCCTCCCGGCTGGCAAGATCGAGATGATTGGTCGGTTCGTCCAGCAGCAGGGTGTTGCGCTGTTCCGCCATCATAATGGCAAAACCGAGCCGGGCGCGCTCGCCGCCCGAAAGCACGCCAACCTTTTTATAGCAGTTGTCCCCGGTGATGAGCACCCGCCCCAGAATGGTCCGCACCGCATGCTCCGGCATCGTAGGGAAACGGCTCCAAAGCTCCTCCAGCGCGGTGTTGTCCGGATTCATTTGGCCGCTCTCCTGGTCGTAATAGCTTTTGGTTACCCCGCGGCCCCACTTCACCGTTCCGTTTTGCGGCAGCAGGCCCAGCAGGGATTTGAGCAGCGTTGTTTTTCCAATTCCGTTTGCCCCGATAACAGCCGCCTTTTCCCCGCGGCGCAGGATAAAATCCACCGCCGGGATGAGAACCTTGCGGGCTTCCCCTTTGCCGACCGCCAGTTCGAGTTGTTCAGCCATTAACAGATCGCGCACCGGAGCGGTGAGGGTGTCAAAGCGGAAATGAGGCGTTTTTGGGTCTGCAAAGGGTTTTTCGACGAGTTCCATATTAGCGATTTGATGCAAACGGCTTTTGGCGCTGTTGGAGGTTGAAGCACGCACAATGTTGCGTTCAGCGTACTCCTGCATCGAGGCAATCTGCGCCTGTTGTTTGTCATAAGCACGCTGCTGCGCCTCCCGCCGCTCCGCCTTGAGCAGCTTGTATTTGCTGTAATTGCCCGGATAATCAAACAAACGGCGCTGTTCCAGCTCCCAAATCCGGGTGACCAGCTTGTCCAGAAAATAACGGTCGTGCGAAACGATTAACAGCGCGCCCTTATACGAGGCAAGGTAGTCCTCCAGCCACATCACCGTTTTAAAGTCGAGATGGTTGGTCGGCTCGTCCAAAATGAGCAGATCCGGCTGCTCCAAAAGCAGCTTTGCCATGGCAAGCCGGGTTTTTTCACCGCCGGAAAGCGAGCCAATCGGCTGGCTGTAAAGGGTTTCCGGGAATCCCATACCGTTTAAAATAGTCCCGATCTTCACCCGGATCAAATAACCGTCTCCCGCTTCAAACTGGGCGGTGAGCTTTGCATACTCTCCGGCAAGCGCGTCGTAAAACTGGGAAGCCGGCGAAAGAGCAGCCATTTCCTGCTCCAAAGCGCGCATGCGTTCTTCAATTTTCAGCAAAGGGGCAAATACGGTGAGCATTTCTTCTAAAATGGTGTTTCCACTTTCCAGCCCGCTGTCCTGCTCCAGATAGCCGATGGTCATCCCGGAGCGGCGCGAAACGGCGCCCTCGTCCGGCTCATAGCGGCCCATCAGAGCTTTGAGCAGGGTGGATTTTCCCGCACCGTTGACACCAATGAGGCCAATGCGGTCCCCTTCGTTGACGGCACAGTCAATTTGATCCAATATGGTTTTGTCACCGAACCCAAACGTGAGCCCGGAACAGGAAATTAACATGGTCGGTTCCTCTCTGTCTGCAAAAAGAATTGGTGATGTCTATCAAGGCCTTTCCAGGAGCTTGCCCCTACAGAAAGGCGACAAAACAGTTCAGGCAACGCCGCTGGATACGGCTCCGCGAACAGGCAGCCCCAAGAGCCCTGCGGCTACGCTTTATTGTAGCGTAAAACCGCCCAAAGCACAAGAGACGCAAACAAAAGCCGCACACGGCGGGCGTCCGTATACGGCTTTATTTAATTGGAACATCACTTAAAAGAAGATCGGCCGGCACGCCAAAATAGTCTGCAAAGGCTTTGAGTTCAATATCCGTCACAAACCGCTTGCCGCACTCAATCCGCTGTATGGCATTTTTATCCAAATCCAGCCCTTTGAGCTGAAGTGCGTCGGCCAGCGCGCGCTGGGAGAGCTTGGGCAGCGCCCGGAGACGAAGCTGCTTGACCCTGCCCCCACAGAGATTGTTGCTTCCGTCCTGATTTCTATTTTTATACATCCCATTACCGCCTAGATTTGACATTCAGTGATTGTCTTTTCTCTTATTTTATGCTAGTATAGGAGAAAATATGGCATTCACTAAATGTCAAATTGAGAATGGAGGGAATCTGATGGAAATGGACGTAAAATTTGAACAAAAATTCGCCAAGTATATTGATGCTGCCATCCATGACAACATCTCAGCGGTGATTTACTGCATCATGCGGGAAGCCTATAAAGCCGGTTACCGTGCGGGAACCGAAAAAGACGGAGAGGCCGCCCGAAACGAAAAAGCCCGGCGCTGAAACTGCGCCGGGCTTTTTTATTTTGAAATCAGTCCCGAATTTCAACATGGGCGATTCCATACTCCAAAAATATATTGATAATCTCGTTGCGCGAGCGCCCTGTCTGCTTGGAAAGCTCGGTCAGCACGGCGATTGTTTCATCCCGCACCCGTACAGAAAACATCTTGTAGCCATCGTCATCTTTCGGTTTTTTGGAAATTACCACTTTGTCGTTCATTCTTCCCCACCCATTCAATCTCGAAACATCAAAAGCTGGTATGGCTCTACACACAAGGCGTCCGCAATTTGAAACAGCACTTCAAGCGAAACGGTGACAACAAGGTTGGGCGCCTCAATGCGACTGATATAGGTGCGGCTGAGCCCGCTTTCCTCCGCCAGTTCCTCCTGTGTATAGCCGGCCAGTTTACGGTAATACGCAATATTCAGGCCAAGCTGAAGGTAGCGATATTCATTTTCTCGTGTAATTTTTGCTGACCTTGACATATATGGCATACCGTCCTTTTATAAAATTGTAGAAGAAACCGACTTTGTTCAACACTCCCCGTTAATGCGCTGTTGCTTATTATTAATTCGTAATTAGCAATTATTAATAAGCATAATGGAAAAAACATCCATAAAATCTTACGCTTTTAAACTTTTTTCAACCACCTGCACAGAAAAAGGACAGTGCCTTCGCCCTGTCCTCTTTCTGTTTATTCGTTTGTCTCCCACCGCAGGAGGCCACGCCGCCTCCGTTTCTTCTCCGCAGAAAGGCGTTTTTCCGCTTCCTAAGCAGTTTCCTTATTGCAGGCAAAGCATTTGCCCACTGCATACCGGCAGTTCTACGCCCGTTTGTGCTTCAGGTAGCGTTTTTTGCCTTCTTCAAACGCAAGCTGCTCCTCTTCCGAGCGAATGTCCAGCCGCGGAACCTCGCGCGGCTTGCCGTTTTCGTCCAGCGCCACAAAGGTGAAAAAGGCAGAAAGGGCGCGGTGGCGCTCCTCATCCTCACCATAGGTGTTCTCTTCCCACACCGTAACCCGGATTTCCATAGAACTGCGCCCCACATAGACCAGACGGGCCTCACAGGTAACAAGCTGTCCCACATAAATAGGGTGGTAAAACATCAGCTCGTCCACACGTGCCGTAACGCAGTTGCTGCGGGAATGCCGCATTGCGGTAACGCCCGCGCAGGTGTCCATCATCTTCATAATTTCTCCGCCGTGGACATTTCCGGCGGGATTCGCCTGACTCGGCAGCATAACGTCGGATAAACTGGTTAAAGACTCCCCAACCGTTTTATGTTTCTCCATGATCTTTTTCCTTTCTGATACCTCGGCAAATGGTTTTAACCGGCCATGAGCGCCCTGACTCGTAGATGTGAAACGAACGGCCGCCCTCTGCTTTCCGCCAGCCCGTTTCACATCTCCAGACATACAGCGCTTATGGGTTTTCTACGGTTTGCCTTTTCAAGAGCGTCCGCCTTTTTCCCCAAAGATTCCGGCACGGTTGTGAACGGAGCGGCGGAACGGAGGCTGAACTTCATCGGTCAGCAATTTGTCGTAAGCGCCCGATTTTCGGTAGGTGTTTCCCCAGCATTCACGGGAACGGTACTCCCGCAGCTCCTCCAAATCAAACTGCGCCATACAAATGGTTTCTTCGGTGTGACCGGCCATTGCAATGGTGTTGTCCACCGCCACACCGGATTTTGAGAACACCACCGGACTGTATGCACAGGAATTTCCGTGCAGTTCCCCCGGATAGTTTGCCATTGCAACCCCTACCATATTCTCAAACGCGCGGGTCGAAAGCTGAGCGAGCCGTGGGTGGTTCATATCGCAGGCATTGGGCACCAAAAGAATTTCCGCTCCCTTGAGCATTAAAATGCGGGCACTTTCGGGGTACTCCCGGTCATAGCAGATCATGACGCCAAGAGCAACGCTGCCGCCATCCGGCAGCGGAAAATCGCAGACGCGGAATTCATTCCCGGGCAGCAGCAGCCCCTCCGAACCAAAATCGCAGGTATGTACCTTGGAATACTTTAAAAGGAGGGTTCCGTCCGGCCCAATCAGATAAGCCGTATTCTGCGGCGCCGGATCGCCTTCCGACATACAGGTGGCGCAAACTCCAAGCTCCAACTCCCGCGCTGTCTGCCGCAGCGTTTCAACATACTCGCCCGTTTCCGGGGTTGCATGACTGTACCAGTTACGAACCGCCGCCTCATCCTCCCGTTCCGGAAACGCATAGGCGGTAGACCACATTTCCGGAAAAAGGACAAGATCAGCACCCAGCTGTTTTGCCTCCCGGCAAGCCTTTACCGCAAGGCGCAGGTTTTTCCGCTCATCAAGCGGAACAGCGCTTTTTTGGACCAGCGCTATACGGAACAGTTTTGTCATATTCTGTCGCCTCCAAAATTTGTATGATTGGATTACGACAAGTATAGTATAGTCACAGTGAAAATGCAATTACTCATCCGCAGAGACCGAAATTTTCGTAAAACAAATGGTGGAAAATTTTAACCGCAGCAAACAAGGCGGTATAGTGCCGTACAGGACATGCATAAGATAAAAGCAAGCGCCGGAAAACCGCGTCACACCGCGATTCACAGAAAAGTACAGTTATTTAACAGGATTGTATCATTTAGTTCCTTCTAAACCATTCAACCGCTTTGTAAGTTAATATTTTAAAGCAAAAGGTTTTATTTGTCATATTTTACAAACCAAAGGGTTATGCTATATTACTTATATCGTCCTTACACAAGTGGTATATAATATCACAGAAAAAAATACGCTTTTTTGTATAATTTTTACAAACTCCTCTCAATCATCTTTCTACTGCAACAAACGAAAAAACGCACCATTATTGTTATATTTTTGCGGTTTTTGTATCATTCAATTCTTTCGGCAATTACCACTTGTGTGAAAACGGTAAATTGGCTGGTCTTAAAACGGTGCGAAAGGGGGAGTTTTTGTGGCACAGAATGAACTGGAAAAACGCAGGGCTGTTGTATACGGTTTATACCTGTTCCTCCGGCGCTGTGCAAACCCGTTTTACCGCGCACTTTTTTACTGCATACCGCGTTCCCTGCGGTGCAGCGACCCCGCAAAGCTATGCCGCAAGCGGCTCACCTTACAGCGGTGCTGGACTTCGGTCCGGTTTGAGGGTTCTTTGCTGGAACAGCCGTTCTTATGCAAGGTCATCCGTTGTTAGTATAAGAACATTTTTATAAGGATAATACCGGCGCAGTGCCGGATTATGAACATAAGCACTTATTATGCAACACACCACAACATCAACAGAAAGAAGGATTACATCATGGCTTACTTAAACAACATGAAACTTGGCTGGATTGGCTTTATTTACCCGGCTCCTCCGGAAATGACCGAGCCGGCCGACAAACTCTGCTGGCAGCTTGAACAGGCAGACCGCCTTGGCTGTCACGTTCTCCAGCCGAATGCTCCGGTTCCGAAAGATGACCCGGAAGCGCTGAAAAGAGTTCTGGAACTCAAAGACAAATACGACGTTGAGTACGAAATGCCCTGCCCGCGCGCAATTTTTGAGCTGGTTGGCGACAACGCAGAAGCTGCTAAAAAAGAACTGCAGGAAGCCATTGACTTTGCGAAAAACGTTATGGGCTCCAAGATTATGCGCTGTGGTTACGGCCGCCTGAAACTTGAGACCTCCCGTTACAACCGCACTCCGGGCAAAACCGGCAAAGATCAGTTTGATCACATTCTGGCTTGCCTGAAGATCGCTGCTCCGATGTTTGAAGCAGCTGGCATGTACTATGCACAGGAGAACCATGTAGACTTCACCGGTAAAGAGCTTGCTCACCTGTTTGAGCTGGTCAATTCCCCGAACATGGGTATTGCGCTTGATACCGCAAACAGCTTTGCTGTTTTCAGCGAGCCGAACGAAGACATTAAAGCAATGGCTCCGTGGGCGATTACCTCCCACATCAAAGACACCAAAATCATTGACAAAACTCAGGAAGGCGACTACTTCCCGCTCATCCCGGTTGGCTGCTCGCTGGGCGAAGGCGCTATTGACATTCCGGCTGCTATTGACGCCATTGTCAAGAACGTCCGTTACCCGGATGGCTTCCATCTCATTCTGGAGCAGGGCTGGTGGGGCGACCAGGTTACCGGCGACCCGATTCAGTTCCAGCGCAATGCAATGGAGAAGAGCCTTGCATACATTAAAAAGCTCATCACCGTTGACTAATAACCGATAAGCCAAAATAAATTTTAGCAAAGTAGGATTAAACATTATGGTGGAATTGAAAGAAAAAAACATTCTGGTCACCGGTGCCGCCGGCAAACTGGGTAACTATGTTTCCGAGTACCTGACCAAAAAAGGCTACAACGTCACCTGCACCGACGTTGTTCTGCCGCAGCCGGACAGCCGCATTGCCAAACTGAAACTGCCGTTTGTCAAAGGCGACCTGCTTGAAATCGGCGACATTATGAAAGCCATTGCCATGGCACAGTGCGGAACCATCGTCCACCTGGGCGCAATTCCGTTTAACGTAGAGCTTCAGCCTCCGTATGAGGATCGTTCCGGCAAAGGCCCGTCTCAGGGCGGTGTCCGCAGCAACTATGTCATGCCGGAAGACAACGGCATGAAGATCAACACCATGGGTACTTTCTATGTCATGGATGCTGCCCGCCGCATGGGCGTCAAAAACGTCATCGCTGCTTCCAGCTACTATGGCTACGGCCTTGGCATGCGCATCTCCGGTGTTCCGTTCAAACCGGAATATGTTCCGATTGATGAGAACCATCCCCGCACTCCGGAAGACACCTACTCGCTCTCCAAATCCTTGGGGGACGACATCATGGCTGCTTTCTGCCGCGCTTACGACATGAACGGCATTGCCATGCGTCTCATGGGCGTTTATTATCCGGACGTTGCATGGTGCCGCGACTGCTACAAATTCGGCATTGATTACATCACCCCGGAAAACGATGCAAAGGGCATTATCAACGGCGATACCCACCAGTATGTCGATGCGCGTGATATTTCTTACTTCATCGGCCTGGCGCTGGAGAAAAAACTCAAAGGCTTTGAGGCGTTCAACCTCATCACCGACACTACCTTTGTTCCGGATTCTGCTTCCTTCTATACCAAACGCTATCCGTACATTGCAGATATGTGCAAGGATTTGAAGGATCACGAAGGTATCTTCAGCATGAAGAAATCTCAGGAAATGCTCGGCTATGAGTCCCAGTACTCTTGGAGACAAGGCAAACAGGACTTAATTGACGGCGACATTTTCGATACCATGAAATAAACCCACCAAAAACAAAATAAAAAGGATGATACCAATGGTAGAGTTAAACGACAAAAATGTACTGGTCACCGGCGCCGCCGGCCGTCTGGGCAACTTTGTTTCCGAGTACTTACATAAAAAAGGCTACAACGTCACCTGCACCGACATTGTTCCGCCGCAGCCGGACAGCCGTGTTGCCAAATACAAACTGCCGTTTGTTAAAGCAGACCTGCTTGAAATCGGCGATCTGATGAAAGCCATTGCCATGGCGCAGTGCGGAACCATCGTTCATTTGGGCGCAATCACCCACAACGTAGAGCTTCAGCCTGCTTATGTTGAGAGAAAAGGCATTGCTTACGGCGGTGTTCGCTCCAACTATCAGATGCCGGAAGACAATGCGATGAAGATCAACACCATGGGTACTTTCTATGTCATGGATGCTGCTCGCCGCATGGGCGTCAAAAACGTTATCGCTGCTTCCAGCTACTATGGCTACGGCCTTGGCATGCGCATCTCCGGTGTTCCGTTCAAACCGGATTATCTCCCGATTGACGAGGAGCATCCGGGCTATCCGGAAGACACCTACTCGCTCTCCAAACGTCTGGGCGACGACATTATGGCTGCTTTCTGCCGCGCTTACGACATGAACGGTATTGCCATGCGTCTCATGGGCGTTTACTACGCTGACCTTGAGCGCAGCCGCAACACCTACAAAACCGGTATTGACTATGTCATTCCGGAAACCGAGGAGAAAGGCTACATCAACGGCGATACCCACCAGTATGTCGATGCGCGTGATATCGCTTACTTTGTTGGCCTTGCACTGGAGAAGAAGCTCAAAGGCTTTGAGGCGTTCAACCTCGTCACCGATACCACCTTTGTTCCGGATTCTGCTTCTTTCTATGCGAAGCGCTTCCCGTATATTGCCGATATGTGCGGAAACCTCAAAGATCATGAGGGTATCTTCAGCATGAAGAAATCTCAGGAGATGCTCGGCTATGAGTCTCAGTACACCTGGAGAAAAGGCAACAAGCTGATGCTTGACAACGACATCTTTGATAAATAAAAATTCCTGCTTTATCTCGCAGCCGTGTAAACCGCTTATTTCGGGCGACGAATCTCTCTCCACCCCCTCTATGTTTCCATCCTTTCATTCCAGCAATGCAACGGTACAACACATTTGAAGCGGATTTTCAAACAGGAGAGACTTCAGACTCAGGCTGCCGGCTTTTCGGCTCTATACACAGCGGTAACCCACGGTTGCGAAATAACCACGGCGGCTGGTATGCGGCAAATGCCGCATATCGTGTTCGTCGGCAACAGGAGTGTTCCTGCAGGACATATCAAAATAAGTGAAATCAATTAAACCGCAATAGAGATGGAGCATTTTGTTTCATCTCTTTCTGTGGATTTTGGAAGCGTTGCAGCAAGCAGCATTCCTGGCACCTTCTACTGAACCAGCATTCATACATGCAATAAGCACACCGTGAAGTGGGAAAGAAGGAATTGACAATGGCTTATTTAAACAACATGAAACTCGGTTGGATTGGCTACATTTATCCGGCTCCGCCGGAAATGGAATGCCCGGTTGAAAAATTGCTGTGGCAGCTTGAGCAGGCAAAGCGCCTGGACTGCCATGTACTACAACCGGTTGCGCCGCCCCCGGAAGACGACGCTTCGATTGCCAAAATCGCCGAGAAAATGAAAGAGTACGACATTGAGTACGAAATGGGCTGCCCCAAAGCAGTGTTCGAGCTTGCAGGCCCGGATGCAGAGGCGGCAAAGCAGGAACTGAAAAAGGCCATTGACCTGGCCAAAAAATACGGTGCAAAAATCATGCGCTGCGGCTACGGAAAACTCTGCGTGGAATATTCCCGCTGGAACAAAACGCCCGGTATGACCGCCAAAGACCAGCTTGACCGCATTACGGCAAGCTTAAAAGTAGCGGCGCCAATTTTTGAAGAGAACGGCATTTATTACGCGCTGGAAAACCACTGCGACTTTACCGGCAAAGAAATTGCCGGCATCTTTGAGGAGATCAACTCCCCCAACATGGGTATTGCATACGATACGGCAAACGGCTTTGCCATTTTGTGTGACCCAAACGAAGACCTCGCCTACATGGCGCCGTGGGCCATTACCTCCCACATTAAGGATACCAAGGTCATCGACAGCCCGTTTGGCGGCGATTATTTCCCAATGATCCCGGTAGGCGCGGCACTCGGTGAGGGCAATGTTGACATTGAGCGTTCCATCAAGCTCTTGGTGGACAATGTGCGTTACCCGGAGGGCTTCCACCTTATCCTAGAACAGGGCTGGTGGGGCAAACTGGAAGAGGATTCCCGCGAATACAACATGAAAATGATGGAAAAAAGCCTTGACTACCTGAAAAAACTCGTCACTGTCGACTGAACGGACCAATCGACAAACCAACATACGAAAGAAGGATGTACCAATGGCTTACCGCAATAACATGAAACTTGGCTGGGTTGGCTTTATTTACCCGGCCCCGCCGGAAATAACCGACGACATGGCCAAAATTGAGTGGCAGATGAAACGCGCGCAGGAGCTCGGCTGCGAAGTGCTTCAGCCAATCGTCTTCAATCTTCCGAAAGATGACGCTTCGGTTGCTAAAATCAATGAGCTGCTTGCAAAATACGGCATTGAATATGAAATGGGCTGCCCGCCGGCGATCTTCAAACTCGCTGGGCCGGATGCAAAGGCTGCCCGTGAAGAGGTCATTGAGGCCATTCAGTTTGCCAAAAAGCTTGGCTCCAACATCCTCCGCATTGGCTACAACTTTATGCTCGCTTACGATTATTCCCGCTACAACAAAGCAGTTGGCATGACCGGCAAAGAGCAGATGGAAAACGTCATTGCTTCCCTGAAGCAGGCCGCTCCAATTTTTGAGGAATACGGCGTATACTTTGCGCAGGAAAACCACGCAGACTTCACCGGTAAGGAAATGGCCCATATTTTTGAGGAGGTCAACTCCCCGAACATGGGCATTGCGCTGGATACTGCAAACAGCTTTGCCATCTTCAGCGAGCCGAACGAAGATATTCAGCTGATGGCTCCGTGGGCGATTACCTCCCACATCAAAGACACCAAGGTCATCGACAAAACCCAGGAAGGCGACTATTTCCCGCTTATTCCGGTCGGCTGTGCGCTGGGCGAAGGCAATGTTGACATTGCTGCAGCGGTTGACGCCATTGCAACCAAAGCCCGCTATCCGGAAGGCTTCCACCTTATCTTGGAGCAGGGCTGGTGGGGCGACCAGATTACCGGCGACCCGATTCAGTTCCAGCACAATGCAATGGAACGGGGCCTTGAATACCTCAAAAAACTCATCACTGTCTGATGACATCAGGACGACATTAAGGGAGGACTATACCAATGGGCAAGAATATTTTAATCACCGGCGCTTCCGGGCGTCTTGGCAACTTTGTAGCGCCTTATCTGCAGGATAAAGGCTACAACATCACCTGCACCGACATTGTTCTGCCAAAGCCGGACAGTGAAAATGCAAAACGCGGTTTCCCGTTTGTCAAAGCGGATTTGATGGAAATTGGCGACATTATGAAAGCCATTGCAATGGCTCAGCCGGACATCATCGTTCATCTCGGCGCAATTCCGTTTAACTCGGAGCTTCAGCCGCCGTATGACGAAAGCCCGAAAAAAGGCCCGTCGCTTGACGGCGTTCGTTCCAATTACTCCATGCCGGAAGACAACACCATGAAAATCAACACCATGGGTATGTTCTATGTGCTGGACGCTGCCCGCCGCATGGGCGTTAAAAACGTCATCTCCGCAACCAGCTATTTCTCCTACGGCCTGGGCTTCCGCCTTTCCGGCGATCCTTTTGTTCCGGAATACCTGCCGATTGATGAGAACCATCCCTGCTGGCCGGAAGACAGCTATTCGCTCTCCAAATACCTGGGCGAGGAAATCATGAAAGCCTTTACCCGCGCGTATGATATGAACACCATCGCAATGCGTTTGATGGGCGTATACTATCACGACCTGGAGAGAAGCCGCCTCAGCTACGATCTCGGTCAGGGCCAGTCCTACCCGGAGAAACCGGAAGACGGCGTTATCACCGGCAACACCTACCAGTATGTTGACGCGCGTGATATTGCAATCTTCACCGGCCTTGCCATTGAGAAGATTGGCCAGCTGCCGAACAAATATGAGGCGTTCAACGTCATTACCGACGTCCGCTTCAATGTTGAGGACACCAAGGAGTTCTATGAAAAACGCTTCCCGACCTTGAAAGATATGCTGGGCGGGCTGCGTGAAGGCGAAGGCCTGCTCTCCATCCGCAAAGCGGAGGAGCTGCTTGACTACCACCCGCAGTACTCCTGGAAGAACCAGAAATAATCCGTACAAAGGCACTGGCAAAGCGCCGTTTACCGGCGTTTTGCCATCCGCCTTTTCCGCAATTCTTTAAAACAGGCACAACACCATGCGACTTCATGTGAGTTCTGCCCAAGCTGGCAGAATAATTCCCCGGATGTAAATCTACAACACAATGTGTAAACCAAACTTGACAAATAGTTCGGAGGGAACTTCATCATGATAAAGAACGTATTGGTCACCGGATTTTCCGGTAAACTCGGCAACTTCGTAGCTCCTTACCTGCAGGATCAGGGATTCAACGTCACCGGCACCGATATTGTGCTGCCAAAGCCAGACAGCGAAAACGCCAAGCGCGGCATTCCGTTTGTCAAAGCGGATCTGCTTGACATTGGCGATTTGATGAAAGCCATTGCCATGTCCCAGTGCGACGCCATTGTCCACCTGGGCGCGATTCCGTACAACGTGGAGCTTCAGCCCCCGTACGCGGACCGCACCGGTATTGGCGCGGCAAGTGACGGCATCCGCACAAATTACAGCATGCCGGAAGACAACACCATGAAAATCAACACCATGGGTACTTTTTATGTCATGGACGCTGCCCGCCGCATGGGCGTCAAAAACGTTATTGCGGCCTCCAGCTTCTTTACCTACGGCATGGGCTTCCGCCTCTCCGGTAACGATTTTATCCCGGATTATCTGCCGATTGACGAAGAGCACCGTTGTGAACCAGAGGACAGCTACTCCCTCTCCAAATGCCTGGGAGAGGAAATTATGCAGGCGTTCTCCCGTGCATATGGGATGAACTCTGTTGCCATGCGTCTGCTCGGCGTTTACTACCACAATTCCGAAGCCAGCCGCCGCACCCATGTTTTCCACCGCGGCTACGAGCTGATTCCGGACACTGAGCGTGAAAAGGTAATGACCTGCACCATCTACGAATATGTGGACGCGCGCGACATTGCGGTCTTTGTCGGGCTCGCACTTGGAAAAATGGGCAGCCTGCCGCATTCGTTTGAGGCGTTTAACGTCTGGACCGACACCCATCTGGAGCCGGAATCCGCGCCGTTTTATGCGAAACTTTATCCCAAAATTGCCGATATGTGCCAAACCCTGAAAGGGCACGACGGCCTGTTCTCCATTGAAAAGGCCCGCAAACTTCTGGGATATGAGCCGCAGTATTCCTGGAGAAACGAAAAATAACACAAGTTCCGGCGGGAACAATATTGGTTCCCACCGCCGTGTGAACATGCAAAACCATGCCGTTCCACGCATGAATAAAACAATTATTAGGAGGTTCATGAATGAGCGAAAACAAATTAAAAATTGGCCATACCGGTATTACCTGGCTCAATGACGACGATTTTGAGGATGCAATCCGCACCATTGCAAAAGAAGGGTTCGGCGGTATTGAGCTGTTTGGCTGGACGTTGCCGAAAATTAAGGCGCAGGGTAAACTGGGCCTGTTCGAGGAATGCGGCCTCCCCCTGTGGTCGGGCTACTTCTCGCATGACGTCATCAATCCGGACCGCCGTCAGGAGCAGTTCAACAAGATTAAGGAACAGGGCGAAATCCTGCTTTCGCAGGGCGGCACCCACGTGGCGTTCGGCGGCGATATTGTCGACCGCAGAAAGGTAAAATACCTGGAGCACCGCGATTATATTGTGGACTTTGTCAACGAATGCGGCAAACGGATGCAGGATATGGGCCTGACCCTCTGCTACCATCCGCACACCGGCACACCGGTTGAGACCAAAGAAGAAATCATGGACTTCTTCCAGAGAATTGACCCGAAATACGTCGCTATGGCGCCGGATATCGGCCAGATTCAGAAGGGCGGCGCAGACCCGCTGGAAATCATCAAAACCTTTGAGCCGCTGGTCAAACACGTTCATTTCAAAGACTTTGGCGGCAAGCTCGAGTTTGACGCTTCCCAGAAAGATGTCCTTGAAGGGGAGTCCTACTTCAACTTCGGCGAAAACGGCAAAGAAATTGACGCCACCGGTTATATCAATTACTGCGTCCTCGGCGACGGCGTGGTTGATTTAAAAGGCATTCTGGATTACCTTGCTTCCAAAAACTTTGACGGCCATGTCATGGTTGAGCTGGACGCCGGTACCGAAATGCCGGTTACCTCGCAGGAAGCGGTTCACGGCAACAAGCTCTACCTGGAGAAAATCGGTTACATGAAGTAAACCGTAAAAATCGGCGTCGCAAAGACGCCGTGTGGAGAAACACAGAAAACAGGAGGATTCATCATGGCGAAGAAATCAATCGTATCCATCGCCCATTATGACGGCGACCTCGGTACTCCGTCCAATTATACCCAGGAACATGTTGAGAAAATCAAAGACATGATCCATCAGATTGCGGATGATACCAAAGGCGGCATGCAGAACATCGTCCACGAAGGCGACGTCGTCTTTATCAAAATCAACACCGTCAACACCTCGCCGGCGGAAAACGGCTTCACCACCGACCCGAGAATGCTTCAGGCTCTGGTTGAAGTGGTCAAAGAGCAGAACCCGAAAAAGGTACAAATTGGTGAGCGCTGCGCACTTGGCCAGGACACCATGAAGTGCTTTGAGGTCTGCGGCATTAAGGCGGTTGCGGAGAAAACCGGCGCCGAATTAATTGCACTGGAAAACACCGAGTGGGAAATGTTCGACATGGGCAAGCCATGTTCTTACCGCAAGTTCCCGTTCCCGAAGGTTGTACGGGACGCCGACGTTTACATCGGCCTGCCGAAGATGAAGGTACATATCCACACCGGCCTGACCAACGCCATGAAGCTCCAGTTTGGCCTCTGCCCGGACTACAAATGGATGTCCGAGTGCCATCGTGATGACATTTACCAGAAAATTGCAAACCTTGTTACGGCGACCGAACCGGATTGGTTTGTCGTTGACTCGCTCTGGACCTGCCAGGGCAACGGGCCGTTCAGCCCGTATCCGGACGACCGCATCACCAACTGGAACACCACCTACGGCGGTTCCGACCCGGTTGCGATCGACACCGTAGCCGAAATGCTGATGCAGTGGGATAACCCCGGTAATCTGCCGTCCACCGTTATGGGCGCCGCAGAAGGCCTTGGCACCAACAAACCGGAAGAAATTGAGCTCAAAGGTGTGCCGGTCGAGAAGGTTTCCCGCCACTTCAACCGTCAGGATACCGTTCTCTGCGGCAAATTCAAAAACGTCAATGTTATTGTTGGTTCTGCCTGCGAGCCGGGCTGCCGTGTCATGGTCCGCATGGGTCTTGACGCCGCTTATGTTTCCGGCCTGTTGGATAAACTGCGGGAGCCGATTACCATCTTTGTCGGCCTCCAGTTTGAGCCGTATGTCACCGACGTAAAAGGCCCGGTTCTCATCTACGGCAAATGCGCGGAGAAGATGAAAGAGTTTTATCCCAACGCCTATACCTGGTTCCCAACCGAGGAGCACCCGACCTGTGTGCCGATGTACTCCAACATTCCGGGGCGCGGCATTGGCGACGCGATTCAGAAAATTATTGATAGCTACGACAAATAACCGATGATTCACTGCTTTGCGGCAGAGGAGCGCTTTGCTTTTCTGCCGCAAGTTCTGAGTTTGCTGGACGGTTGCAGGTTGCTCCGGCCAGAGAAGGGTGATACAAAACAATGGACAACATTCACACAACCAAACAAATCCTAGAACAGGGCCGCCTCAAGCTGCTGGAGCTCAAGGATTCGGACATTCGCATCTCGATTCTGCGGCAGGGCCTGGACGCCATTGATCACGGCGTGCATGCCGGCGGGGCATTCTCCGCGGTTATCCCAATGGTCAGCCTGTACTACGGCGGCGGGATGAAGCTCAACGTGGAACAGCCCACCGAGCCGGGACAGGACCAGTTTATCCTGAGCAAAGGGCACGCGGTTGCCGCTATGGCTGCCGTCTACGCGGACAAAGGCTACTTTGACGCAGCGCTGCTCAAAGGCTCCCGCTCCTATGAGAGCATTTTAAACGGGCATCCGGGCCCTATTCTCCCGGGTGTGTCGATTTCCACCGGTCCGCTTGGACAGGGCATTTCCGCAGCGGTCGGTTTGGCGCTTTGCGGCAAAGCTTACCCGCAGAATGACGTTTACTGCATGGTCGGCGACGGCGAAATGCAGGAGGGCGGCGTTTGGGAAGCGCTGATGTACGCAGCGGAAGAGCGGCTGGACAACCTGTGCGTTATTGTGGATAAAAACGGCGGCCAGCTTGACAACGTCTCCAAAATGATCGTCTCGATGGATTCCATCGCCGATAAGCTCCGCGCGTTCGGCTTCCGTGTACTCGAAGTAAACGCCGAAGAATACGCGCCGGTCAAAGGTGCGTTTGACGCGTTCCATAAAGACCGCAACGGCAAGCCGACTGCTATTGTGTGCAGTGCCACCAAGGGCTTCGGCAGCTTTTCCAGCGGCATCAACGGCCACAAAATTACCCTCGCGGATGAGGTCGGCACTCTGGAAATTGAAATGCAGTCCCGCCGCCGCGCAGGGCGCGAAGCAGCTTTCATAGAATTTTACAACGGCATTTGCTGCGGTGATACCAAAGCAGCGCTTGCCAAAATTGCCGGGGAAATGAACCTTGTGCTGAACACCGACGGCGGCAAGGCCGTTTCGGTAGCGCCGGGCGTGCCGGTTGTGAAAACCAAACCGGCGCCGAAACGCTGCAAAAAAATCAAATACGATGAAGCCCGCCTGCCCAAGGTGGAGCTTGGAAAATCCTACGCCGCTTCCGACATTGTCAAGGCTATGATGAAGGTGTTTGCAGAGGACGACCGCATCGTAACCATTGACTCCGACCTCTCCTCGACAAGCGGCCTGCAGGAAGGCGCCATTCTGGTGGATAAAACCCGTGCGCTCAACGTCGGTATTGCGGAAAGCAACATGATGAACATCGGCGAAGCGTTTGCCGCTATGGGCAAAAACGCCTGGGTTTCCACCTTCTGCCCCTTCTTTGACTGGCGCGTGATGCGCCGCATTGCGGTCAGCTACCAGGAGCGTTTGGAGGCAATGGAGACCGAGGGCGGCTGGCTCACCGAGGGTCACGGCCTTGACCTGACCTTTGTCGCCACTGCACCGGATATGGAGACCCAAACCAACGGTGCCACCCATATGGGCAACGATGACATCCTCTTCTTTGACCAGATGGCGCACCTCAAAATCATCACCATCTGCTGCCCGGCTCAGCTTAAGGCAGCTATGAAATGGATCGCAGAGGGCAACAAAGGGCTTGTTTACCTGCGTATTCTGCGCAAAGCGTCCAACGCCATTTATCCGGATGATATGACCTTTGAATACGGCAAAGGCTACACCCTGCGCGAAAGCGGAGAGGATAAAGCTGTTATCGTCTCCTATGGGCGCGGCGTTTACGAGGCGCTCGCAGCGGCGGACGCTTTGAAGGAAAAGGGCATTGCCGTCAAGGTTGTGGATATGCCGTCCCTCGACGAAAAAATGCTCGTAGAGCTTTACCAATCCGGCAAACCGGTGGTGCTCGCGGAGCAGAACAACGGCTACCTTGCAAACAAACTGCCAAAGCTCCTGCTGCGCGAGGGCGTCGCAATGGATCCGTCCCGCATTGTCACCGTCAATATGCTTGACAAGGACGGCAACCCGCAGTTCGTTCACTCCGGCACCTACGCGCAGCTCACCAAAGCTTTCGGGCTTTCCGGCGCGCAACTTGCCGAACTCATTGCGGAAAAACTTGGCTGATTGTGGTTACCGCTTTGCCCGCAGCGTATGCGGGCAGGGCGTTTCCCTGTGGAAATCCGCGGGGATTTGATTGTGGCGTGCGGCGCTTTTATGCGGTTCCACGCCGGAAAGGAGCAAAGCTCATGATCAACGTACGCGAAAGCGACATCCCGGAAAAAGACCTGCCGGGCCGGAAACTGCGTTGGGTCATTACCCCGGAAAAAGACGGCTGCGAGTTTCTTTCAAGCTGTGTCATCCGTGTTGCACCGGGCGCTAAAGTAAAACCCGCGCATTCCCATCCAAACGGCGAGGAGCTGGTTTACATCATCTCCGGTTCCGGGCGGGTGCTCATCGACGGCGAAGTTGAACCGGTAGAAGCCGGCAGCGTCATCGTCTTCCCGAAGGCGAAAATCCACATGCTGCAGAACACCGGCGATGTGGAGATGAAAGCGGTCTGCGTTTATGCGCCCGCCGCCGATCCCTCCGGCTATAAGTACCATGAAGATGTCGACATAGACGACTATGTAAAATAATTTCAAAAACCATCCACGCAAAGAAAGGAAAGAAACCTCATGGAAAAACTCAAAATGTTCGTCAACGGCGAGTTTGTCGAGTCCAAAACCGACAAATACTACGACCTGCACAACCCCAGCACCGGTGAAAAAACCGGCGAAGCGCCCTGCTGCACCGTCGATGAAGTTAACGCTGCCATTGCGGCTGCAAAAGCGGCTTTCCCGGCTTGGAGCGCCACCCCGCCGATCAAACGCGCCCAGATTATGTATAAAGTCCGCGAGCTCATCATTGAGCGCATGGAAGAACTGACTATGAGCGTTGCCAAAGAAAACGGCAAAGTCTGGTCCGAGGCAGAGGGCGACGTCCTCAAAGCCAAAGAGGGCACCGAGGTTGCCACCCAGGCTCCGTCCCTGATGATGGGCGAAAGCCTGATGGACGCTTCCAAAGGCTACGATACAGTTCAGTACCGTGAGCCAATCGGCGTATTTGCGGGCATTGTTCCGGTCAACTTCCCGGCAATGATTCCGTTCGGCTGGATGACCCCAATCTGTATTGCCTGCGGCAACACCATTGTCCTCAAAGCGGCCAGCCTGACCCCGAAAACCGCTATGATGTTTGCTCAGCTCTACAAAGACGCCGGCGTTCCGGACGGTGTTGTCAACATTGTCACCTGCTCCAGAAACGAAATTGACACCATTCTCAACCACCCGGATGTCAAAGGTATTACCTTTGTTGGCTCCACCCCGGTTGGCAAAATGATCTACCAGAAAGCGGCTGCAACCGGCAAACGCGTTCAGTGCCTGACCCAGGCGAAGAACCACGCTTTGATTATGTCTGACGCGCCGATTGAAAGAACCGTTGCGGGCGTTATCAACTCTGCATACGGCTGCGCTGGCCAGCGTTGCATGGCTCTGCCGGTTGTTGTTGTTGAGGAAGCCATTGCAGACAAATTTGTGGCTGAGCTGGTTAAACAGACCAAGAACATCAAGGTTGGTCCGGCGTATGACAAGACCTCCAAGCTTGGCCCGGTTACCTACAAGAAACATTATGATGAAGTCATTGCCGACATTGACAAAGGTGTCAAAGAAGGCGCCAAGCTGGTGCTCGACGGCCGTGACTGCAAAGTGGAAGGCTATGAGGATGGTTACTATGTTGGACCGACCATCTTTGACTATGTTACCGAAGACATGACCATCGGCCGTGAAGAAATCTTTGGGCCGGTTCTCTGCGTCAAACGTGTCAAGAACTTTGAGGAAGGCCTCAAGGTCATGAACGGCAACCCGTATGCCAACGGCTCGGTTATCTTCACCCAGAACGGTTACTTTGCGCGTGAGTTCGTCCGCCACACCGACGGTGGTATGGTTGGCGTCAACGTCGGTATTCCGGTACCGGTCGGCGTGTTCCCGTTTGCGGGCCACAAAGAGTCCTTCTTTGGCGATCTGCACTGCCTGGGCAAAGACGCATACCGCTTCTTCACCGAGAGCAAATGCGTAACCCAGCGCTGGTTCGACGAGGTCGAGATGCAGAACACCGAGGTTTCCACCTGGGACGGTACCATCTAAGCGACAGCCAAATTGTACAGCAGCAAATCGGGATGAGGCTTCTCATCCCGTTTTTGCTGTAAATTTTTCTGTTCAAGGCTCCCAACGGCAGAGCTCCCGTAAAAACAAGAGCGTATCTCTTTGCGTCCCCGGCTTCTTTGATCCGTTCACCCTGATTTCCCGCTTTGGACCGCACCACATCAACCCCGCCGCGCCGGATCACCGGCCGACTTTCAAGTAAAGGAACCTGTGCAATGAAAGAATCCTCTAAAACCAACGTCAAATACGGCATGCTGCAAGGCATGTACTGGATGGCCCAGTGCACCATGCTCCAATTTGCCGTTATGCTCTACAACAGCCGCGGATACGACAAATTCTCCATTGGCATTGCCTCCATGCTGCTAGCGCTCACCAACGTGCTGGCCCAGCCGCTCTGGGGTATTTTATGCGACCGCAGGCCCAAAATAAAAAAGCTGTTTATGACAGGGCTGCTCATTGCCATGGGCGCTTCGCTCATCCTGCCGTTTTCGGAAGACAGCATGGTGCTCACCGTCTTTGCCATGATGGTGATTGGCTTTATGTACCAGCCGCTGGCACAGGTTGTTGACGCATGGATCATCCGGATGAACGCAAACGGCTACCACATCAACTACGCGGTGGTGCGCAGCTTTGGGTCAATGGGCTACGCGCTGACCGCCACATTCTACGGCATATTGCTGGATACCTTTGGCATGTGGCTAATGACCCCCTCCTTCATTTTTTGCTGCCTGATCTTCTGCTTTGTCGTCCTCAAAACCAAAGAACCTGTTGCGGTGATTGCCAAAAAGAAGTCCGAGGCCAAAGAGGGGGAAGAGAGCTTTTCTGACATTCTCAAGAAGCTGGTCCGCAACAAGCAGTACCTCATCCTCATTGGTACCTTTATGCTGATGACCACCGGTATGAACGCCGGGCACACCTTTATGTCGGTCAAGCTGACCGAGCTCGGCGGCGGCAACCTGGAATACGGCCTGGTCATGACCATTATGTCCGGCTGCGAAATGTGCTTTTTGCTGCTGATGTCCAAATACGGCAGCCGGTTCCGCCCCGCGGCCCTAATGGCCATTGGGTATTGCTCCATTATTATCAAAATGCTGCTCATCGGGGTGGCAAACAGCGTCCCGATGATTATGCTCGCCCACATTTTTCATGGTCCGGCTTACGGCATCATGCTCGGGGCGGTTGTCATGTATATCCAACAGGTGGTGGATCACCGTTCGCTCTTTACTGCACAGACCGGTTACGGCGCCTGTATGGGTCTGGGCTCCATTTTGGGCAGCTTCCTCGGCGGCGCCATTTCCAGCGCGGTCGGGGTCAACAACATGATCTTTATTATGGTTTTTCTTCCCGTTGTAAGTTTTCTCATCATGGCGGGCAACAACCTGTTTCTGCGTCGTCATGAACGGATGCCGCTTGCTCCGGCAGGCGGAATAAACGAAAACAACATCGTTGGGGAGACCGTGTCCGTGGGTGAGCCGGCTACGAAACCGGATATGGGAAAAGAACGGGAACCTGAAGAAATCTCACTTTGCGAGTAGAGGTTGAGAATTTGGGGTGCAGGATACAAACCGATTGCTCTTTTTTCAAAACGTCAACAGGCGGCAGAGCTTAAGCTCTGCCGTCTGTTTTGTATTTGCCGGACCATTTACCGTATGGGGCCCGTCTAGTCATATCAACAGTGGAAAGCGGTCTGGGCATCCGCATTTTGCCGGAGCTGATTCTCCGCCGCACCCCTACCAAAGGAGTTGGAGTGCCCGGTCTGCCGCAGTATCGGCACTGCCATGCGGGACCAAAATCCCTTTCACTCGCTGCCAAGCGTTTTTGGGAGTATCTCGATTTTCGGAATCCCGCTCCGCAGTGGTACGCTTTTCTCTTCTCTCTATCCCCGCTGAGTCAAACGCCATACGCTTGAACATCCCTCCCCGGATGTGGTATGATAGGTTTAATCAGCCGCCGGAGATGAATTCGGTTTTGTACCTGTTGCAACCCTCTTCTCACATTTGCACCGGCGGCAGACAAAACAAAAACGAGGTGTTTTTGAAATGCAGTTTCGTGATATGAAAGAAACAGACCGCGCACAATTCTTAGAGATGTGCCGCGCCTTTTATTCCGGTGACGCCGTTGACCACGCCATTCCGGAGGATTATATGCAGGCCACCTTTGACGAAATCCTGCGCCAGGGCCCCTATCTGCGGGGAATCCTGTTTGAAATAGACGGTAAAGCCGCTGGGTACAGCCAGCTTTCCTTTACCTTCTCCAACGAGGTCGGGGGCTTTGTGGTGCTCATTGAGGAAATTTACGTCCTGCCCGAATTTCAGGGCAGGGGAATTGGCGGCGCTTACCTGGACTGGCTGATGCAGACGTACAAGGAAAAAGCCAAACGGTTCCGGCTGGAGGTCTGTGCAGGCAATGCAGGGGCCATTCGGCTATACCGCAAAAAAGGCTTTGAACCGCTCGCCTATGAACAGATGATCCTCGACGTCTAACCACGCATAGGACAGCCCGCATCCCGCGTATGATGAAAGAGAAAATACATCGGGAGGATGCACTGTGGTTATTCGTGTTTATCTCAAACGACTTTGCCTCGTATGGGGATTGCTGTTATGCTGTCTTACACTCGTTGGCGCTGGATCCGCCATTGCCGCCAGCACCGCCGCTCCGGGGGTTGAGCTTCCCATTCTGATGTACCACAGCATCCTGAAAGATCCCGCTCTGACCGGCACCTATGTCCTGCCGCCGGAGCAGCTCGAAAGCGACCTGCGCTATCTCAAGCAGCATGGATACACCGCCGTCCTCATGCGGGATGTCATTGCCTATGCAAGTGATCCGGCCGCAACGCTGCCGGATAAACCCGTTCTCCTCACCTTTGACGACGGCAATTACAACAATTACCTCTACGCCTATCCGCTGATGGAACAATATGACATGAAGTGTGTGCTTTCCATTGTGGGAAAGTATACCGACGAATTGGAGCCGGGTGCGCACCAAAGCCCGAATTACTCTCCTTTGAGCTGGGAGCAGCTCAAAGAAATGAGCGATTCCGGGCGGGTGGAAGTTCAAAACCACACCTATAATATGCACACCATCGGTGTTCGAGCGGGGGCGCGCATCTGCGCCGGAGAAACGGTGGAACAATACCGTGAGGTTCTCAAAAGCGACGTCGGGCGGCTTCAGGAGCTCATCGGCACCCATGTGGGAGTTATGCCGAACACCTTTACCTATCCGTTTGGCAAGTATTCGGAAGCGTCCGAACCCATTCTGCGTGAAATGGGCTTTCAGGCAAGTTTATCCTGCACGGAAGGTGTAAATTACATTCAGAAAGGTGCCTCGCTTTCCCTCCTCAAACGGTTTAACCGTGCGCCGGGGGAAACAAGCGAACAGTTTTTTGCAAGGATTTTAACATAAAGGAAGTTGCAGTTATGCTTATTTTAGCCTCCGGCTCGCCGCGGCGCCGGGAAATCCTGACCATGCTGGGCTACTCCTATGAGGTCTGCCCCGCCAACGCCGATGAAACGCTGGAACCGGATATCCCGCCGGATGCCGCTGTGGCCGTCCTCGCCAAACGCAAAGCGCTGGCCGTGGCGGCGCAGCACCCGGGAGACACCGTGCTCGGCTCGGATACTCTGGTCTATTGCGGCGGAACGGTACTTGGCAAGCCCGCCGGCCCGGAGGAGGCAAAAGCGATGCTCCGCCTGCTCTCCGGAAAGATCCACCAGGTTTACACCGGTGTTGCTGTGGTACAGGGGAACCGGGAAGAGGTGCAGGTCACCATTTCAGAAGTAAAGTTTCTGCCTCTCACCGAACAGGAGATTGAATGCTACGTTGCAACCGGCGAGCCGCTGGATAAGGCCGGCGCCTACGCCGTGCAAGGCAGGGGAAGCGCCTTCATTGAGTCCATCTGCGGGGATTTCTTTGCCATCATGGGGCTGCCGTCCGCCAGTGTGGTCCGTACCCTGCGGATGTTTGGCGTGGAACCGGATGAAAGCCAGTTTTACACGGCTTTTTAAACGGATTTCGCAGCATACCGCTTATCCCGTTGATCAATGTGCCGTCGATTTTCTGTACATTTGCTTTTTGGCATTACAATGTGTTTTTTATTTGATTACAATACGTTTTGTATTTTTGTTTCTGCTTAGTCACGGTGTGACCACTGCTTTATAGGTATATTTCAACAATTATTATACAAATTGTATTGGAGATGAGAGCTTGATCTGTGATTGCTGTCCCCGGCATTGCCATGCCGAACGGGATGAAACCGGCGGACGCGGCTACTGCGGACAAGGCGTCCTTCCCAAAATAGCGCGGGCCGGGCTGCACCACTGGGAAGAACCCTGCATCAGCGGGGAACGCGGTTCAGGCGCCGTCTTTTTTACCGGCTGTACCCTGGGCTGTGTTTACTGCCAAAACGACGCCATCAGCCACCATGGACAGGGCAAGGTTATTTCCGAGGAACGCCTCATCTCCATTTTTGAAGAGATGGTGGAACAAGGGGCGAACAACATCAACCTGGTGAGCCCTACCCCTTATGTGGATGTTCTGGAGCGGGTTCTGCGGCGTGCCAAGCCTCCCGTCCCCGTTGTCTACAACACCAGCGGGTATGAAACAGTGGAAACCCTCCGACGGCTGGAGGGGCTGGTTGACATTTATCTCCCGGATCTCAAATACCTCTCGCCGGAGCTGTCCCGGCGTTACTCCGGCGCGGCGGATTATTTTGAAACCGCTTCCCGCGCTATTCTGGAAATGTGCCGCCAGACCGGCCTGCCGCGGTATGATGACAACGGCCTAATGTATTCCGGCACGCTGGTGCGCCACCTCATCCTGCCAGGACAGGCGGAGGAAAGCAAACGGGTACTTCGCTGGATCCGGGACAACCTCCCCAAAGGCACCCCCGTCAGCGTTATGGCGCAGTATCTGCCCTGCGGGAAAGCCGCAGATTACCCGGAAATCAACCGCCGGATTGCCAAAAGTGAATACAACGCCGTGCTGGATGAGCTCTTCGCGCTGGATCTGGACGGTTATGTGCAGGAGCGTTCCTCAGCCAAAAAGGATTATATCCCGCCCTTTGACCTGAGCGGCGTTGAGCAGGCAGAAACGCCCCGTCCTTTACCTGCCGAAACCGGCGCGGAACGGTAAATACGTTTCGGAGCGTTCGGGGTTCACAATTCGCCAGACGGCTAGAATAAGAAAAAGGCGCACACCGGGTTCATCGCTGTGTGCGGCAATAATACGGGCAGTGCCCGAGACAGGAGCAAAAACATGGGACCGTTTGAATACATCGTGCAGAAAATTGACGGCGACTACGCCCAGCTTGTACGGGTGGATGCGCCCGATGAAGAACCCAATCCGGTAGCGATGGCCCTTCTTCCCTTTGGAGTGGATGAGGGGATGCACCTGCGCTGGGAAAATTTTGAGTACACCATCCTTTAAATATTGGTTGATCGAGTTGTACTAAACACCGCATAAAACAGCAAGCCGCGTCTTTTTTCAGACGCGGCTTGCTGTTTTATGCTTTCGGTTCTGTTTTCATCGAAAGGGAGATCCGTTTTTTCTTTTGGTCAACGCCAATCACCCGTACCGATACAATGTCGCCCACCTTGACGACCTCGGACGGATGCCGGATAAACCGGTCTGCCATTTCGGAGATATGCACCAGCCCATCCAGATGAACTCCAATATCCACAAAGGCGCCAAAATCAATGACGTTGCGGACGGTTCCATCCAGCACCATTCCCTCTTTCAGGTCCTCAATGCCCATCACGTCGGTGCGCAGCAGCGGCTTCGGCAGCTCGTCGCGCGGGTCGCGGCCCGGCTTCATCAATTCGGCGATGATGTCATTCAGGGTTGGCAGACCAATGCCGAGCTGCTCGCTCAGCAAAGAAAGCCCCGTCTGTTCCGCACGTTCCCGCAGGCTGGAGAGCGCCCCGGAACGGATCTCCTCCGGCTGAAACCCGGTCAGCTCCAGCAAATGCTTTGCAGCGGCATAGCTTTCCGGGTGAACCGCCGTGTGGTCGAGCAGTTCTTCCGATTCCGGCACCCGCAGGAAGCCCGCGCATTGTTCAAATGCCTTTGCGCCGAGCTTCGGCACCTTGAGCAGCGCCTTACGGGAGGGAAACGCGCCGTTTTCCTCCCGGTATTTGACAATGTTTTTGGCGACGGTTTTGTTAATGCCCGCCACATAGGAGAGCAAAGACTCGCTCGCAGTGTTCAAATCCGCGCCGACCGAGTTGACACAGTCCTCTACCACGCCGCCCAGCGCCTCGCCCAACCGGTTTTGCGGCATATCGTGCTGGTACTGTCCCACGCCGATGGCCTTGGGGTCAATTTTCACCAGCTCAGCCAGCGGATCCTGCAAGCGCCGGGCAATCGAAACTGCGCTGCGGAGTGAAACATCGTAATCCGGGAACTCCTCCGCCCCGAGCTTGGATGCCGAATAGACCGAAGCGCCAGCCTCGCTCACCACCATATAGGCGGTGGAACCCCCCAACACTTTTAACGTATCCGCCACAAAAATTTCAGACTCGCGGGACGCGGTCCCATTGCCGATGGCAATGCAGGAGACGCTGTATTTCTGAATCAACCCCAGCAGGGTCTTGCGCGCTTCCTCCACCTTTTTCTGCGGCGGAGTGGGGTAGATGACGGTGGTTGTCAGCACCCGCCCGGTTTCATCCACCACTGCGAGCTTGCAGCCGGTGCGGTAAGCCGGGTCAAAGCCCAGCGTGACAGCGCCCTTGACGGGCGGCTGCATCAAAAGCTGCTTTAAGTTGACCGCAAACACCTTAATGGCGCTTTCATCCGCGACATCGGTCAAGCCCGCCCGCAGTTCCCGTTCCAGCGACGGGAAAATCAGGCGGGAAAACGCATCCTCACAGGCGGATTTCACCGCCTCGGTGCAGGCACAGACCGGCGGGCGCACCACCTCACGCCGGATGATCTCCAGGCAGCGCGTTTCGTCGCACTGCACCGAAACCTTTAAAAAGCCCTCCCGCTCGCCGCGGTCAACCGCCAATACCCGGTGCCCCGCAATGCGGGCAACCGGCTCGGTATAATCGTAATACATGGTGTAAACTGAATCCTCATCGGTCTTGCCCTCGGTATGCAGAACAGCCGTGCGGGTGAGAAAATCGCGCAGCTTGGCACGGATTGCCGCGCTGTCTGAAATCTGCTCCGCAAGGATATCCAGCGCGCCCGCAAGCGCCTCCTCTGCGGTTTCCACCCCTTTTTCCAGGTCGATAAACCCTTCCGCGAGCACAAGCGGCTCGGGCAGGGACTTATCCTGCGAAAGGATTTGCTCTGCAAGCGGTTCCAGCCCCTTTTCCCGCGCAACGGAAGCACGGGTGCGGCGTTTCTGCTTATACGGGCGGTAAAGATCCTCCACCTCGGAGAGAATTTTTGCCGCTGCAAGCGCCTGTTCCAGCTCCGGGGTGAGCTTTCCCTGTTCCTCAATGGCGGAGCGCACCTCCTCCTTGCGCTTTTCAAGACCGCGCAGGTAGGCAAGGCGTTCGCTCAGCTCACGGAGCACCTGGTCGTCCAGCGAACCGGCCATCTCCTTGCGGTACCGGGCAATAAAGGGAATGGTATTGCCGTCGTCAATGAGCTTGACGGCGTTCTCCACCTGTCCCGGGCGGAGATGAAACTCTTCGGTCAGTTGTGCGAGCAGATCCATATAGGGATTTTCCTTTCCTGTCAAAAATAGGGCCCTCAAAACATTTGGGCAGAGAGCCTTTTTGTCAAAACAGCCTTTGTTCGCCGCCAGCGGCAAGCGCCGGAATGCGGAGCGCCGAACCGCTCAAGCGGCGACCCGCCAGAGGGTGAACAACCGCTTTTGGCGGGCATGCAGATATTGCGCAATCCATTTTTCTCCCGTTTACCGGGAGCAAGCCGTACAGCACTGAAAGCCGTTATCCCGAAACGGCGTCCTGCCCAAACCGGAACCGCAGTTCCAGCTCCAGTTCATGGTTGTCGTAAATCACCTGAATATCCTCAAACCGTTGTTCCAGCGGCGTTGGTTCGGTCTGTGAAAGCTCATCAAAGGTCTTGGGGTGCTCCCCGTAAGCATGGCGCCACCGGTGATCGGCCAGCGACCAGTAATAGCCGGTTCCCTGCAGCATGCCGAAGTGCATCAACCCATCCGACAGGGAGTTGCTGCCGCCAGCCGCACTGCGCACCGCAATTTCCCACAGACAGGCTTTTAAATCGCCGATTAAGCCCGGCGCAGGCGTTTCCGCTGCCGGAAGCTGAGAGGGGGTAAACGGCCGGAAAGGAGCTGCAAACCGGACCAGAACCGCGCCGTTTTCGGCCTGCACGGTACAGCTGCCCCCAAAGGCGTTGAAGAACGGCGACAGCGCGCCGGCTGCCGCTTCCAGCGGCTCCATCCATTCGGAAAGGCGAACTGCATCGGTTTGCCCAACTGCCGCAGCTTCCAAGGTACGGCGGAGCTTTTTGAAAAAAGCGGGCATATTGTCAAACAAAAACATTTCATTCATATGGGGCATAAAAACCTCCCTTAGCCGTTTCAATACGCAATTTTATCTGTGCGGCCGTTTTTAAAGCCTTCAAAAATTCAGCCGGGACTATCCTCTGCTGCCAGCATAATGGATTCTCCCGAGGGAACAAAGCCGGCAAAACCGGAACCATGATTTGTTTTTATGATACCGTGAACAGCGCATCAGCGCCTACACCAGGGGCCGCATTCTCCAAAGCCAGATGGTCAATGGACTGTACTTCGCGGGATAACCGCGCCGTTCCCCGCACTTCGTATGAAACGCGAATTGCCAATCCGAGGTTCCTGGCCGTGAGGTTATTACAAAATATCCAGGCCGCAGACCGGCACCTGAAACAAAAACGGTTCCTATTTTTGGTAAGTGATACAATGTCCGCTCAGCCGCCCGGCACTTTGCCCTGGTGTGCGCTATAAAGTTATTATACCATATTTTGCACCGCTTTACAGCCTTAGCACGGCGAAAATCAATTTGTGCAAATTGGGCTATATAATTTGTCTAAGATGAGCATTGTTTTAGTTACCGCCATCTTGATATAATAGAAGTGATTACAAATATGGAGGTGACCGCGGTATGGAAAGCGATGTAAAAATTTCAGTGGCCAATGAATATGCAGAAATTGCGGATATTGCCGCACTCGCAGACGAAATTTGGCACGAGCACTACGCACCTTTGCTCACAAAAGGGCAGATTGACTACATGGTCGAAACGTTCCAGAGCGAAAAAGCAATTGCCCATGCAATTGCAGAAAAAAATTACACCTACTACATCATGACCGACGCCGGGCAGATTGTAGGCTACTGCGCCGTTCAGCCAACCGAAGCGGATCACAGCCTGTTTTTGAGCAAGCTCTACCTGCACAAAGATTACCGCGGCAGACGGCTGACCCGGCTGATTATGGCCATGTTGGTGGAACGCTGCATTTCGGACAAACTCGGTTCCATTTGGCTGACGGTCAACAAAGGCAACACCTGTTCCATTGATGTGTACCGCAAGCTCGGCTTTCAGCTTGAGCGGGAGCAGGTCAGCGACATTGGAAACGGTTATGTCATGGACGACTACGTCATGCGCTACCCAATACACGCAAACTAACCCCATCAGACAATCCACTAAACAACTCACAAAGGGAGTGAGTGTTCGCCTTGAACCTCTTTGTCAAAGACAAATCCTACTACAAACAGCTCATTCTGCTGGCACTGCCGCTCATTGGGCAGGCGATGATCAACCAGGGCGTCAACATGATGGATACCATCATGCTCGGCAGCTTTGGAGAAATCCCCATTTCGGGTTCTGCGCTGGCAAACCAGTTTTACTTTATTTTTATGATCTTCCATTTTGGTCTTGCGGGCGGCGCGTCGGTGCTGACCGGGCAGTTCTGGGGCCGGCAGGAGATTGCCCACATCCGCGGCGTCATTACGCTGGCGCTGCGCATCAGCGTCTGCGTGGCGCTGGTCATGTCGGCGCTCTCCTACTTCTGCGGTGAAAGCATTATGCTCTTTTACACGCCGGATGTCGCCATTATTGAAGCCGGCGCCAAATATATGCGGATTATGGCGTTCGGTTACCTAATGCACGGCGTTTCGCTGACCCTTGCCATTATTTACCGAACGGTACACCTGGTCAAGCTCGCCTTTTTCAGTTCGTTGGTGTCTTTTTTCGTCAACATCTTTTTCAACTGGATGTTTATTTTCGGCACCCTTGGCGCACCCCGTATGGAAATTGAAGGCGCCGCACTGGGCACCGTGCTTGCACGCGCCTCCGAATTTCTCATCATTGTCGGCTATGTTTTCTTTTTCGACAAGCGGGTCGGTTACCGGCTGCGTTCGCTGCTGCTCCCGGTGCGGGAATACCTGCGCAGCTTTCTCAAAAGCGGTGCGCCGGTTATCATCAGCGACGCCATGCTCGCCTTTGGCGAAAATATGCTCGCCATGGTCATGGGGCAGATGGGCGGCGTCATGGTGGCCGCAAACAGCATCACCGCTGTTGTGGTGCAAATTTGTACCGTCTTTAACATGGGGCTTTCAGGCGCAAGTTCGGTGATGACCGGCAACACCGTCGGCGCTGGGGAATATGAGCGCGCCGAACGGGAAGGCGTCACCTTTTTTGTACTGAGCATCTTTGTCGGGCTGCTGTCAGCGGGGATTATTCTGCTCATCAAACCGCTTGTCATCGGTATGTACAATGTTGCGGATGAAACCAAGCTGCTGGCCGACAGTCTGCTGAACGTCATTGCGGTGATCATGGTATTTCAAACCAGCGGCGGCGTCCTCACCAAAGGGGTGCTCCGCGGCGGGGGCGATACCCGCTTCCTTATGATCGCCGATGTGGCCTTTCTGTGGCTCGCATCGATTCCGCTTGGGGCAATCGCCGGGCTGGCGCTCGGTTGGGATCCGGTTACCGTTTACTTCCTGCTGAAAATTGATCTGGTCATCAAGGCGGTTTGGTGCATTTTCCGGCTGTACAGCAAGAAATGGATCCACCTGGTGAAGGTCGAGGTATAGTCTGTTTCAAAAAGAAGGGAAAACTGATTGTTTTCCCTTCTTTTTCTGCCCTATTTGGCCAGAAACAGGAAATTTTCCAGCTCACGAAATCCATTTTTACGGTAAAACCGCTCTGCCGGGAAGCCGCGCTCGGTGTTTAAAATAATTGCATTAAGTCCCTTTTTCGCAATATCCCGCTCGATATGCTGCAGCAACTGACTGCCAACACCATTGCCCTGATGCTTCACTTCAACACAAAACTGTTCGATGGCATATTCCATCCCCTGAATCCACGGCTTTTGGTATCCTACACTCAGGGCGATTACCTTTTCTTCTTCCACCACGGCATAGCCCAGAAAATAGTTATTCGCCCTGTACCGCTCAAACAGGGCGACGACCTGTTCACGGGAATCATAACGCTCATTCCAGGGTTCTCTGGAAAAGGTGTCCATAAACAAATCCACACACTGGTCCAACATACTTTGCTCCATTGGAACAAATTTTAAATTGCTGTTCATTCAACTTCCACCTCGCATAAAGGTTTTCTGCACTTCATCCATCCAGTTGGATTAGCTGGGTCCAAGGGCAATCCCGGCGTTTTGTTTTTATAACCAAAGCAGACTAGGAACCCTACGGCCGGCAGGGCGGAGGGTCCCACTCTGTTTTCCGCGGCAAAACGGGGATTCAAGCCCCATTTCCGTCGTTCCAAACGCCCGATGTCTCCAAAATGTTCCATTGCATTGGTTTGAGCTCGGTTCCGCCAAACGATCAAACCGTTGAGACGCTTTCATCTTACCAAATTGCCCCTCACAGCCTCCCGTCACTGGTTGCTTTTGGAGTTGAGCCAGGCCCGGTATGCGGAAGGGGGCATTCCCTCCAACTGCTTAAACAGACGGCTGAAATAATAAATGTTGTCAAACCCGCAGGCAGAGGCCGCTTCGCTGATGTTCATTTGGGTTGTACGCATGTACTCCTTTGCCTTTTCAATCCGCAGTCGGTTCAAATATTTGACCGGGGACTGCCCGGTTTCCGCGCGAAACAGCCGGGTAAGGTACTGCTGAGAAACCTTAAGCCGTTCTGCCAAATCCGCAACCCGCAAAGGCGCTGCAAAATGGTTATGCAGGTAAAGCAAGGCGTCCTGTACCAGCTTGTTTTGTTCCCGCTCCAAAGCGGCTTCAGCCGGCGGCACTGTCTGCCGGAGCCAGCACTGCCCCAGCAGCGCAAGGATCTGTGCCGCCTCCAACGCAATGAGAAGGGTGCTGTGCACCGTCTCCCGGTTACGCTCCAGCAGCAGCCGCTGAAACAGGGTGAAAATTTCATTTTTGTAACCGCCGGTTCTCATCTGCTGCCCCATACAGATCACCGTGTCCTCCGGACGGAGCGGCGGCAGGAAAAAGAAGCCCGCTTCCCGTCCCGACGGATGGTTTACATAATTTGAAACGACGCGCTGTTTGAATGCGGCATCTGCCTTTTGCATATCCAACTCCACGTGGATGTAAAAAAACCGGCAGGGGCCGCCTTCTGCATATTGATCCACCGGCAGATGAGGAGGAACCAGACAGGCATCCCCCTCCCTCAGAAAAAGGGGATTTCCATCCACAATACAGCGTAAAACACCGCTGTAAACCACAATGATCTCCGCCTCCTCCAACCTGCGGCCGGTCAAGCTCCAGCCGGACGGGCAGACTGAATGCCCGGCAAGCAGTACCCCGGGCAGGCGGGATAAATTAACAGCGTATTCCAAAACAATCGCCTCGTTGTTTCATTTTGTATAAATAATATTATAAATGTTTATTCCGCATTTGCAAGGCTGGATTTATAATACAGGTAACAGAGTCACCACGACTTTCATCAAGGAGGTTTTAAACATGCAGGATTTTTTCAAGGTGGAAAACGGCGCTCTGCTTTTTAAGTTCCGTTACGAGCTCGTTTCCATTATGCCCTGGGGCGACGGCCTGCGGGTACGCGCTACCCAGAATACCGAATTCATCCCGGAGGACTGGGCGCTTTCCATGCCCGTCGAAAAACAGGGGAACATTGAGCTGACCGAGGACGGCGCCACCGTCACCTCCGGCAAGGTCACCGCAAAAATTGACAATTTCGGCCGCATTCGCTTCTACAATCAAAAGGGCGAGATGCTGCTGGACGAATTCTACCGCACCTGGGACCGCGGCGTCAATTACGAGACCCAGCTGAACACCATTATTCAAATGAAGCGCACTGCCCGCGAGTACAAAGGCACCCCAAGCAATAATTTTGAAATCACCATGACCTTTGAGGCAAACGAGGGTGAAAAGCTGTTTGGTATGGGCCAGTACCAGCAGCCTTACCTTGATCTCAAGGGCTGCTCTTTGGAGCTTGCCCAGCGCAATACCCAGGCGAGCGTGCCGTTCCTGCTTTCCAGCAAAGGGTACGGCTTCCTCTGGAACAATCCGGGTGTTGGCACCGCAACCTTTGCCAAAAACGTCACCGAATGGAAGCTCAAATCCTCCAAACAGATTGATTATTGGATCACCGCAGGTGACACCCCGGCGGAAATTGAAGAAAATTATGCCAAGGTCTCCGGCACCGTCCCCATGATGCCGGACTACGGCACCGGCTTCTGGCAGTGCAAGCTGCGCTACCAGACCCAGGAAGAACTGCTGGAGGTTGCACGGGAATACCACAAACGCGGAATTCCGATTGACGTCATTGTCGTGGACTTTTTCCACTGGCCGCATCAGGGCGACTGGAAATTTGACGAGGCGTTCTGGCCCGATCCCGAGGCAATGATCAAGGAACTCGACTCGATGGGTATGAAGCTCATGACCTCGGTCTGGCCCACGGTGGACAAAGAGAGCGAAAACTACAATTACATGAAGGATCACGACCTGTTGGTGCGGGTTGATCACGGCATCAACTTCACCATGGACTGCTTTGGCTCCGAGGGCTTTTTTGACGCCACCAACCCGGAGGCTCAGAAATTTGTCTTTGAAACCTGCAAAAAGAATTATCTGGACAAAGGCGTTACCCTGTTCTGGCTGGATGAGGCCGAACCGGAATACACCGCCATTGATTTTGAAAACTACCGTTACCACAAGGGCGCGGCAACCGAGGTTGCGAACTACTACCCGGTTGGCTATGCCAAAGGTTTTTATGATGGCATGAAGGGCGAGGGGCGCGAGGAAATCGTCAACCTCATCCGCTGCGCCTGGGCCGGTTCCCAGCGCTACGGCGCGCTGGCCTGGTCGGGCGACGTTCCGTCCACCTTTGAGGCGTTCCGCAACCAGATGGCCGCCGGCCTCAACATGGGGCTTGCCGGCATTACCTGGTGGACGGCCGATATTGGCGGCTTCCACGGCGGCAACATCTACGATGAGAACTTCCGTGAGCTTATCACCCGTTGGTTCGAGTTCGGCGCGTTCTGCCCGGTCATGCGCCTGCACGGCGACCGCGACCCGCACGACAAGCCGCAGCTCGTCGCTTCCGGCGGCGGCTACTGCCCGCCGACCGGCGCTGACAACGAAGTCTGGAGCTACGGCCCGGCCGCTGAAGAGGCGATGACCAAGTACATCAAGGTGCGTTATGCCCTGAAGCCTTACATCAAAGAGGCGATGAAGGCCGCCCACGAGAAAGGCACCCCGGTTATCCGCCCGGTGTTCTACGACTTCCCGTCCGACAAAGCCGCATGGGATGCCCACGAGGAGTACCTGTTCGGCTCGGATCTGCTGGTGGCACCTGTGCTGTACCCCGGCGCGCGTACCAAAGAGGTTTACCTGCCGGCCGGCTCCAAGTGGGTCGAGGTTGAAACCGGCAAGGTGTTTGACGGCGGGCAGGCTGTTACGGTGGATGCTCCGCTCAACGTCATTCCGCTCTTTGCCAAAGAAGGGGCAAAGGTGCTGGAACTGTTTTAAGCCACTTTCGGCAGTATAACGCTTCCTATTCTCAGGGGCATGCCGCCGCAATTTTCAGGAAACAGCATAGTCGAGTACTCGACTATGCTGTTTTTCTCTGTTATTTAAAAACCATTCCCATTTCTCCAATGCGGATGTGCATCAATTTTCACAATGATGCATTTATTTTTCTTGCCCGTCTTGGTTGTTGCACACGATACCCCCTGGCATTCGCTTTATCTTCCATTCGTATGGGTCAATATTCCATCGTACTTTCGCTAAGGAATCAAGACTCAAGCGGAATTTACCGCAAAAGCTGTTTTACACACAAAAAGGCCAGTCACGCAAACCACCGTTTGAGCATGACTGACCTATATATTTGCCGCTTAAAAGCGCCATACAAACTTTTACTACAACTTCGTTCCTGTGGCGCCTCCACCCGGATGAGCAGTTGCCGCGTTATGCCTGCTCCACACAACAACCGCCTATATGGAAGCGTCTGCCTTATTGATTGCATCTGCAAATTCGATCATATTCTGTTCGGTAAGCGCAAGATGAATCGGAATTCTTATGCTTCTTGCAAGAATGTCAATCGTCTTCGGGCACATATCTTTGGTGTATTTTTCTTTCCCTTTATAAGCCGGATTATTCCAGGGATAGTTTTGGATATTACCCTGATGATCTCCGAGAAGAGCATCCCAGTAGCAATAAACATGCCGGTCCGGAAAATCGGCGCTGTAGGCCGCACCAACCTTAAGCCCTTCTCTTCCGAGCGCCTCTGAAAACGGCTTGCAGAGCGATTCGTCCTTTATGATCATAGCGAACGATATACCACAATCACCCTCAGGATCATCAACATGCTGCAGCACATAATTTTTTGGCGTATTGAGATGGGCAAGAAGCGTTTTCTTGAGTTTTCTTGTTTTCTTCAGAATGTCATCAAGCTTGGTAAGTTGAACTCTGGCTACCGCGGCGGCTATTTCGTTTCCCCTGTAGCATGCCTTTGTAAACGCCTGAACATGCGCGCCTTTTCCCGTCATTCCGGTTTTCCACATTTCTCCGGCAGGATCGGACTGATAATAAGCTCTTCCGTATACATCATCATTGTTTGAAAAGAATACCCCGCCTTCTCCGCAGGTGATGTTTTTGTAATAGTTAAGACTCCAGGCAAATGCATCAGACTCCACACCGGTATGCTTTCCATTGTAGGTTGAGCCGATTGCCTGGCAGCAGTCTTCAATCATATAAATACCGTATTTTTTGGTAAGCGCCCTTATTTGAGCAATGCGGCCCGGAACACCTTGCATATGGGTCATAATGACAGCCTTTGTATACGGGGTTATCTTCTTTTCAACATCCGCGGGATCAAGGCCCAGCGATTCATCAATTTCGGCAATGACCGGAACCGCGCCTACTTCAATACACGCAGAAGCTGTAGCAATATATGTATACCCCTGTACGATTACCTCATCGCCAGTGCCTATACCCAGACCGGCAAGACAACAAGCAAGCGCAGATGTGCCTGAATTTACAAACAGCGCGTGTTTTACGCCAAGCTTCGCACAGACTTCTGCTTCAAATTTACCGCTCTCACTGTCTTCCAGGTACCGAAACATTTTTTGCGGATTTTTCAAAAGCGCTGTTACCGCATCCACTTCCCTCTGGTCAATTGAATACCATCCTACACCGCCTTTGGCCACAGGACTTTTAATCGCCTTTTCATAATCGCTCATGTTATTTCCCTCGCTTTGAATGTATTTATTATTTTAAAAATATTTTAAATTTGTTTTTTCGACTAATACTATGTTTATTGCTATTTACTGCTGAGCGGCTTATACCGTTTGTTGTTTATAGATAATAATTCAATTATATGCTGCTCTAATTATATTGTCAATCACTAAAAGACGTGTTTGTAAACCGTTTTAATATTAAATCTTATTTAAAATATTAAGCATACCAACCGCCAAGCGCAACACTTTGAATGTCGCGGTAAAATAAAGGGCAAATGGTAAAGCAAGGACAAATAACAGGATCCGGAATCTCTACGGTGCTGCTCCCGGCTGCCACAGAATTAGGCTGCACCGGTTACGCCCGTTCAATTTATTCCTCCAACGGATTCACATCAAAAATTCGAACTCTGCTGTAATCCCCCGGAGGGTTCTCTATGGTCTGGAACAGGATATAATATTCCACCGGCTGTCCGTCATAACTGCACTTGAGCTGGAAGCCGCGAAAATGAGGCGCATCGCTCCGCAGCGCGATCTCCCTGCTGTACCAAAGATCAAAACCAAGCTCGTTTGTATCAATTTCAAAAATACGGGTCGCGTCTCCAATATAGCTCGTAGAGAGCACAGAGCCCGTAAGCTCACCGGCCGTGCCGTCTTTGTCCGAAATGCAGTAGTCAATAATGGTAATGGGGCTGTCCGGCTGTTCACTGAACCGAATGGTAAAATGCGCAGGCGGTCTCGTCAATCCTTCTGGACAAAGCTGAGGAAGAGAGGGATAATGGTTCAGCAAATTCAGAAACCAGGTGCGGTTTTGGTCCATTTCAGTTGGCTGTTCCCCTGTACGCAGCAAAGCGTCATAGGGCAATGAATAGGTCGTTGTCTCCCCATATTCGGTCACTTCTACGGCAACCTCGATTTTCGGAATGGCGGGATCAAGCTGCCCCTCGTAATATTCAACCAGCCGCGGCAGGGGAATCGTTCCCTCCAGCACATCCGATGTTGTCACAGCCTCCGGCGGCCGGTGTGTTTGCGGTGCTTCTGACAAAGGAATGGCAATCGCCATCCCGGCAATCAGCGCCGTTATGACCACAACAATGACAATTCGCCGAACCTTTTTCAGCATTTTCAACCCTCCTTAAGCCGATTCCCCCAGCACTCCAAGGCCCCCATTTTAGGGGCTTTTTGTCCGTTCCGGGAGCCCTTTGTTTTTCATCTTTACTGACAACGAACAACACCTAAACGCCCAGCGCAGCAAGCCACGAAAACGGCGTAAACGAAGATCCGTTCAGCGTTTTGCTTCGGCGTATGATATAAAGTCGTTATCCCATGAACGGCGCGTGGGCGCCCACAACAAAACCGTGCATTGCCACGGTTTTGCATGGAACAATGTCCGCTCAGCCGCCCAGAGTGCTGCTTCGGAGGGCGACATGAAGCTATTATAACGCATTCATGAGCGCGTCTGTGCGATACAGGAGCGTTACAAGGTTCTCGTCGCGGTCAAAATCTTTAATTTTGGGCACCCCAGAGGCTCTTATACCATAGTTTTATCCATTCCAATGGAGACGACTGGCAGAATAACTCCTAAAGATTACAGGCCGTTTTGGGGCAAAACCTCTAAAATGCCGCAAAAAAGCACCGGGCGGAGAACCGACCAGTGCTTTTCATTCAAGTGAACAGCGAACCCAAAAAGGATGGGCCGGAATCGCTCCCGCTGTTGGGGGTGAAAATATCCTGGTAAGCGCCCGCCACCGTTTCCTGTGGGACCGCCCCCAACAGGTCAGAAAGGCTTACCACCCCGGCAAGCGCGCCCTTTTGCACCACCGGCAGCCGTTTCACCTGGTGTTTTGCCATGAGCGCCATTGCATCCGCCACCGGCGCAGAAACCTCTACTACTACAGGCGGCTGGGTCATAATGGCGTCCACCATTGTCTCCAGCGGCGTTCGCCCCATTGCAATGCACCGGGTCACAATATCCCGGTCGGTGATCACCCCAACCACCGTTGTTCCCCGGGTGACCGGCAGCACGCCGATCTTGCTGCGGTGCATCAACGCCGCAGCGCGGTAAGCCGTTTCATCGTAAGAAACCCGTACCACATACCGGCTCATCACTTCACTGACAACCATAAGGCCCTCCCTCAATCGCACCATTCGTATCTTCAAAAGAAACAATACAAATGATTGCCGCGCAAAACTCCAGCTACATCCTCAGTCTGAACCAAAACAGCCTTGTTCATACAAGCATTCCGCTTCTTGGAAAATTCCTACTTTGAACGGTCGCTCGGCTTAAAGATGAGCGCCGCCAACAGCGCAAAAAAGATCGCCGCTGCAACGCCGCCGGCTGACGCCCGCAACCCCCCGGTCAACGCACCGACCAACCCCTGCTCGGCAACGGCGTCTTTCACCCCTTTGGCGAGGTTATAGCCAAATCCGGTCAGCGGAACGGTAGCTCCCGCTCCCGCAAACTCCACCAACGGCCCGTACAGCCCAACAGCGCCGAGGATAACTCCCGCCACGACAAACCCCACGAGGATACGCGCCGGGGTGAGCTTGGTATAATCAATGAGAATCTGGCCGACCACGCAAATGAGCCCGCCCACTACAAAGGCTTTCAGGTACTCAATCAAAACATCCATGTTGTTTCCTCCTAATTTGCTGTAATTTCGACCAGATGGCAGATGCCCGGGATACTTTCGCCCTGCTGCACACTGGTAGGGGACATCAGGGCGCCGGTGGCGCAGAATAGAATACGCTTGTATTCGCCGCGTTCAAGCATGGGCAGAAAATGGGCACAGAGCACGGTGGCGCAGCAGCCGCAGCCGGAGGCACCCGCGTGAACGTCTTGGGTGTCAAGGTCGTAGATGAGCTTGCCGCAGTCCAGGTGCTTGTCCTTAATGTCCAACCCTTCGCGGTCCAGCAGCTCGCAGAGCAGACGGCTGCCCACCAGCCCAAGGTCACCGGTGACGATGGCGTCAAAATTCTCCAGCAGCTCTTTGGTGTCATCAAAATAGGTCTTAATGGTGGAGCAGGCCGCCGGAGCCATGGCCGCGCCCATGTTGTTCGCATCAGTAATGCCGAGGTCGGTGATTTTGCCGATGGTCACCGTCCGGATTTTTGGCTTGTTTTCATCGCAGCCAATGAGCACCGCACCGGAGCCGGTCACCGTCCACTGGGAGGTGGGTGTGCGCTGACCGCCGTATTCCAGCGGCAGGCGGAACTGACGCTCCGCGGTACAGAAGTGAGAGGAGGTCACCGCGACCGCGCGGTTCGCAAGCCCGCCGTCCACAAACAGGGAAGCGGAAATAATCCCCTCCGCCATGGTGGAGCAGGCCCCAAACAGCCCGAGAAACGGAATATCCAGCTCCCGCAGGCCATAGGTCGAGCTGATGCACTGGTTGAGCAGATCGCCCGCAAACATAACATCAACGCCGGAGGGCGCAAGGTTTTCCTTTTCCAGTAGTTTGTTGACCGAATCGGTCTGGAGACGGCTCTCGGCCTTCTCCCAGGTTTTTTCACCAAAGGTGGTGTCCTGATTAACGACGTCAAATTCCTGGCCGAGCGGCCCTTCTCCCTCTTTTTTGCCCACCACCGACGCATGGTTGATAAAAGCAGGCGGCTTTTCCAGCCGGATGGTGGATTGCGAAATTCTGGTTGCCATAATTTCTTCTTCTCCGTTTCAAAATAATCATGCAGGAACTGCGAACACACTGTAAAGAATACGCCAAAAGCGTTCCCGCATCTCTTCAAATGGGCGCATTGCGGTTTCATTTTTACCCTGCAAAGGTTTGAATCAGGTACAAAATAATGCCGTACACAATTGAAGCGCTGATGCCGTAAACCAGCACCGGCCCGGCAATGACAAACATTTTAGCGCCCAGCCCTAGGATATAGCCCTCGCTTTTAAACTCCAGCGCCGGGGAAACCATTGCGTTGGCAAACCCCGTAATCGGAACCAGCGTGCCCGCGCCCGCATACTTTGCGAGCTTGTTGAACAGGCTTAAACCGGTGAACAGCGCTGTTAAAAAAATAAGGGTTGAGGAGACAAGGCATGCCGCGTCAACGTCGTTCATCCCAAACGACAGGTAAAGGTTCAGCAGCGCCTGCCCCAGCACGCAGATAAGCCCGCCGACAAGGAACGCCATTGGTATGGTAATATAGCTCCGGGTATTCTTGCTCGCCTTTTGGTTGAGCTTTTCATATTCCTGATTGGTCAGATTCAAGACCATCCCTCCAAAATGCTTTTTCCATATTTTTTCCCCTGCTTTCAAATTTATACGGTATGGGGCTGGCTAACTATTTGAACAGCCGTATTTGTCCGGTTCTGCACCCGTTTTTACAAAAAACAATTTTTATTCAGGCCGATCCGCCGGCAGTTTTTCGGCCAATCGACCGCTCTTATGAAATATCCCCCAAAAAACGGCAAAAATCCAGTGGTTTTATGAAATTAATGCGCCAAAGCAATTGCGTTTTCGTTACAGGTTTGCTATAATTGTTAAGGTCTGTGCGGCCTTGTGCCCGCAGGCGGCAAATTATAAACCTGAATGAAGATGAAATGGGGTACTGTCATGCCATCAAAAGCAGTAGTCGGCGTACAATGGGGCGATGAGGGAAAGGGAAAGGTCATTGACATTCTCGCTTCCCGCGCTGAGGTTGTTGTCCGTTCCCAGGGCGGAAACAATGCGGGCCATACCGTAAAAAACGGGGACGAGGTCTACAAGCTCCATCTGATTCCCTCCGGCATCCTTTACAAAGGGGTCAAGTGCTACATCGGCTGCGGCGTTGTTATTGACCCGCAGGATATTTTAAAGGAAATTGACGGTTTGACCGAACGCGGCATTGATTGTTCCAACCTGCGCATTGACCCGCGTGCACATGTCATTATGCCGTGGCACCGCAAGCTGGACGGTCTGAGCGAAAAAGCGCTCGGATCCAACCAAATTGGCACCACCGGGCGCGGCATTGGCCCCTGCTATATGGATAAATACGAGCGCTCCGGCATCCGCATCTACGACTTGGTTCACGACGATGTATTCGTCCAAAAGGCCAAAGCGGTCGGCGGTCTCAAAAACAAAATCATCACCAAAATTTACGACGGCGAGGCGCTGGATCTGGACGCTATCATCGCCGAATACCAGGGCTACGCCAAGCGGCTCGCCCCTTATGTGGACGACGTTTCGGTCTTGACCTACAACGCCTTGAAAGAGGGGAAAAACGTCCTGTTTGAGGGCGCACAGGCCACCCTGCTGGACATTGATGTGGGCACCTATCCGTTTGTCACCTCCTCGCATCCGGTTTCGGGGGGCGCTGCAATCGGCGCCGGAGTCGGGCCGAACGCGCTGGGAGAGATTATCGGCGTGGCCAAAGCCTATACCACCCGTGTGGGCGCAGGCCCGTTCCCAACCGAACTGTTCAATGAAACCGGCGACCTCATCCGCAACCGTGGTCACGAATTTGGCACCACCACCGGCCGCCCGCGGCGTACCGGCTGGTTTGATGCCGTGCTTATCCGCCATGCAGTCCGTGTAAACGGCCTGGACTGCCTTGCGGTCAACAAATTTGACACCCTGAGCGGCCTTGACACCCTAAAGGTCTGCGTCGCCTACAAAAAACCGGATGGCTCCGTGCTCACCGAATACCCGTGTGACATCAACGAACTGGAGGGCGCAGAACCGGTTTACGGGGAAGTCAAAGGCTTTTCTGGCGATATTTCTGCCTGCAAGAGCTTTGATGAGCTTCCCCAGACCTGCAAGGATTATGTTGCCTACCTGGAAAAACTTTGTGGCTGTCCCATTAAAATGGTCGGCGTTGGCCCGTCCAGAGAACAGGTACTTGAACGGTAAAGAAAAACAAAAGGACCTTCCTGTAGGAAGGTCCTTTTGTTTTTACCCGTAACGCAGCAAAGCCTCTTTTTATCGGACAAAGGTCTTTGCAGCAACGTCTCTCTAGCGATTCCTGCTATTTTTCCGCCACTTTTCCGGCGCGGTGTTGGTCCGGGCAAGGCGGTCTCCTCATTCACCCAACCTTAACGCCTTGTTTAACCAACCCGAATCCCGTTTTACAAAAGTTTTGGCACGGTAGGCGAACAAGACAAAAAGGGGTGCCCTCTCCCAGCCGGGCAAAACATAGATTCTTCGGGAATCCGGGGCTTTTTTCCTCCGGAAATCGCAGAAGTACTGCCTTGTTTTGCCCATTGCAGATGACAGTACCGCTTTTTAACGCTCCACGTTGCAGCGGAAAAATCCGTTCCTGCTCCAAAAAGCGGGTGGAACAACGCTGCCGGAAACCGGGTCAGCAGGCAGTTATCCTGCAAAAAACAAAGCTAAACGTCCGCAAAGGCCCGGTACTCGTCCCGGGTGATGGAGTAAAGCAGTTCGTCGCAGATTCTGCCGTTGAACAGCACTTCGGTCTGCCGCTGCCGCCCTTCATAGCGGAATCCACATTTTTCAATCACCCTTTTGGAACGGTGATTATCCGGATAATGGTAGGCTGAAATCAGCGCCAGCTCCAGCACATCAAAACCGTAACGCAGAACAGCCCGCGCCGCTTCGGTCATATAGCCCTTACCCCATGCAGGTTCCGCCAGGGAATAGCCCAGCATCCGAACAGCGTCATTGTGCCGTTTTTCATCCTCAATCAGCCCTATGGAGCCAATCATCTTGCCGCTTTCGCGCGCCACAATGGCCCAAACATCCTCCAGTTTACAAAACTCCTCCAGATATCCACGGGTTTCTTCCAACGATTCATGGGGTTTCCAGCCCGCATCTGGCCCAACCTTTGGGTTTTTCGCGTATTCGTAAAAATCCGCCAGATCCTCTGCACAAAGAGGACGCAAAACAAGGCGTGGCGTTTCTATGGTACTCAATTTGTTCACCTCATAAAAAAGCGGGATCCGCCGATCCCGCTTTTTGCTTTCAATTTATTGTTCCGGTTTGTCCAAAGGCTCTTCCGCAGCCGGTTCTGAAGACTCATAACCGGGGCTCGCCAGCTCGGACTCCGGCTGGGAATACGCCGGGGCGTCATAACCCCCGGCCGGTTGGGAAGCGGAAGGTTCCTCATAAACAGCATACGCCTGCTGATATGCCGCTTGCTGCGCCTCCTGCTGGCGGCGGTGATAATCAAGCCGCAGGGCCGCTTTGGACTGGTTGTTGCGAACAGCAAACAGACAGGGCCCGATTGCATAGTTGATGAATATGCAGAGTACAATCATCAGTGCACAGTTGCGCTCAGAACGGTCTTTGAAGATGACGTAAAGGGCGCGCATCAGGAACACATAGTAAACAACTGCCAGCGCGATCACTCCCAGGGACGTAAACAACACCGTTAGAACCGATGCAACCGGTGTAAAAGTAGGTGCCCCGTATCCCGGATTCAACTGGTAATAGTTGCTGTAGGTGAAAAACTGAATTAAAAACTGGATAACGGCGGGCAGGAAAAACAAAAGCCCGTAGGACGCCGCCGAAAGGATAATGTGCATGGTCAACAGCGAAACCCGCTTATGGGTGGGCCGGCCAAACGCACCGCTCACCGAGTCAGACACCTTGCCGAGCATATACATGTTGAGAACCGGCACCCAGGCAAGCCCCTTACCGCGCAATCCCTGCTGTTTCGCCATTGTATAAAGCCCGACTGCCTGAAAGACAAAACAGAGCAGCCATAACGCAATGCTCAACCCATAGTAAAGCAGTTGGAACATGGATATGGTAAAACCGTCCCACAGCGTGACGTTCTGGTTAAAAAACCAGCTAAAATCATAGTTATAATTATAGTTGTAGTCGTAATTGTACGGGATAAACGGGAACATATCGTTTCCTCCTTACCAGATCGGCCAACGGCCGCCTTGTGGATTTGAATGTATACCGCTGTTTGCCCTTAGATGATACCACAATCGTGTTGAAATTGCAAATCGCCCTTTGTCGAACCATCTTTCGGCGGCATAAAAATCGGTCAGCAGCAAAAAACCGCACAGGCCATAGCCTGTGCGGTTTTGTCACCGGTATTCATTTTTAGGGCAGCACATAAACATTTACCGTTTTTGCGCCAAAACGGCAGCTTTCCGCATAGCTTCCAAAGAAGCAGTCTACCAGTACACGCCCATCCATCAGCGCGGTTCCTGTGTCCGCCGCAATCGCATACCCATAAATATACCGCCCGTCAGCCGACGTAATATAGAGTCTGCTGCCATAGGGGATCAAATTTGGGTTGACCGCAACCGACCCCACCTGCAAATGTTTGCCGCTGGCGCCCCGTACATTGGGGATACTGCTGCTGTAAGCCGTTGCTTTTCCGGTCAGAACCTTGGTATAGCTAGTCGGAACGCCGTTTGCATCCAGCTCAAATTCCTCCGGAGGAAGAATCTCCGAGACAATGTGCTTTTCGCTGGTGCCAACGGTCTGTTTCTGGGTGACCGGCTCCGCCACTACTTCGGTGCTGATGAGTTCGGTCTCTGTAACTTCGCCGTCTACAATGGTCTTTTTAAAGGTCGCAACCTGCACGCCTTCCTTACCAACCTGGGTGACGACCGTTTTTCCCTTGTTCATGGTGTTGGTTTCCCGGGTCTCCACTTCAAACGGGATAGCGGATTCCTCGGTAACCGTCTCATAGGTAACACGGTTAATTTTAATCTGCATGCCGGAAACAGCGTCCTCATACGGGGAAACATTAATCAAGTCATCCTCCGCAAGGGTGACACCCGCTTTTTCCAATGCATCGCCAACAGTGCCTCCCGTCACCATCAGCTGAGTGGTCAGCCCATCCGCAGAAATGTTCACCGGAAACGCCCGGTGCAGAATCAGGGTTGCTTCGCCGTTTTCAAAACCGGTAAATTCAATTTCGTCCTCTGAACGGAACGCAACGCCCTGGTCTTTCAAAATCTCCTGTGCGGTAAGGGAACTGTCGTTTGTATAGTACTTTAAAACGTCTTCATCATCGTGGATATACACAACATTGGCCGCGTGGGTAATACCGGTAAAAGAAGCAACCACAATTGCGGATACCACAGCCACAGCAATCCCGCGGAACATGCGCCGGTTGCGGAACACTGCAAGCCTTTTGCAGAAGGTGCTCATTCAATAACTCCTTTTTGGGCAATAGCCAAAATCCTTTTGTTACGATTGTAACCGGTTTGTAGCTATTATATGCACAAAAACAACCTGTGTCAAACCGGATTCTCCCACTCATTTTGTTAAATTTGACGAAGGGTTGCATTCCAAGGATGACATTTTTGCATTTTTTACAGGTGAAAAAAGATATTTTTCTGGAGATTTATCCCGTTTATCCATCAAACTTTTGATATATTTACCAAATCCAGCCACAAAGCGGAATTGTGTAAATATGCTAATAATAATTTAAAAATCCGCCTCTTTATTTATGCATTATAGCAACAAATTGCCCGCTTTTTCGTTTTGCTCTACAAAAGAATATTTGTGCGAATTTTTACATTTCGTATAGTTTTTTGTCGAAATTCAAGTGGTGCTTCCCACTCTATCCATTAAAATAAGATAAAGATAGCCCGTTGTTCCCCACAATAAGAAAAAAGGAGTTTCCTTTCCAGTGTCTTGGAGGCAGTTCCATTGCTGACGGTTTTAAATATCAATATTCTGTATACGCGTCTTCAACCTGCCCCCATATATTCGGGTAAAACAATTTTGGTGAGGGCAATCTACCACGGGTACAAACCGTCCGTTAACAAGCTGTAACCTTTCGCCGCCAAATATACATATATAATAGTATAAGGAATCCGAACCGTTTCACCGCTTTTCACATCAAACATTCGGAAAAGAATGTCTTTCATTCTCTCGGCGCGGGCGCAGCGAACATCCTTTCCGATAAATGTTTTCTTAAGATTTGCCGTTCTGAGCGCCGTTCAAACCGCAAGAAAAGCCGATTTTACCGGCCTTTCCACCTTTTTTCCAATCTTTGTATTCCCGTTCCGATTTCTTGCCAACCTCTCAGGGATATGCTATACTCGTACAGGAATGAAAAAAGTCGAATTGGGGCGTAATTCCCCATTACAGAAAGGTTCTGATCCCGTGGCACGCAGAAGACGTTATAAAGTAAAAAATATTGTAATATTGATTCTTGTGCTGTTGATTGCAATCGGCGGTATAATCACCGGAATTTGGGCAATATCCAACAAGGGCAGCGAGGAACCCGCAAGCACCAGCAGCACACAGCCGGAAAGCACCGATTCTTCGGCAGACGCTTCTTCCAGCGACGTTTCCGACAGCTCCGACTCCCAAAGCCGGATTTCCGAGCCGGACGACGACTGGCAGCTTGTCCTTGCAAACCTGTCGCACCCGCTGCCGGAGGATTTCAGCGTTGATTTGACCACCATTACCGGCAATTATGCCGATATCCCGGCCCTGGACAATATGAAGGTGGATTCCCGTATTGTGGAGCCGCTCCTCAAAATGTTCCAGGACGCCAAGCAGGACGGGCAAAGCCTGTTCCTGCGCGCTTCACACCGCACCATTGCGTTGCAGCAAACCTATTACGACTGGCACATCAACCATTATAAACAGCAAGGGTATTCCGACGAGGAGGCCAAAGCGCTGACGCTGGAATACATTGCCTATCCGGGATGCAGCGAACATCACACCGGCCTTGCGGTCGACATTATTTCGGTTGAGTGGCAGAATTCCGGCAAAGAAATTATTGACACCTTTGAAGAAACCTCCGAAGCCAAATGGCTCGCTGAAAACGCCCACAAATACGGCTTTATTATGCGTTACCCCAAGGATAAAGAGGACGTCACCAAAATTGGGTACGAGCCTTGGCATTTCCGCTATGTCGGTGTGGCGCACGCGACCGCTATCTACAATGCGGGGCAGTGCCTGGAGGAATATCTCGGCGTGCTGGATTAAAGCAGCCCAGAAAGGCGGATGTAACGGCAGCCCGGAAACGGCGGATTGATAGCTGTGCTTCACGGCCTGTGCTTTAAAACCGCTGTTCCAAAGTCGGTTTCCCGGAAATGGGGCTGCAAAGCTGCGTCCTTTCTTTTTCCATCCAAATTTCTCTTTTGGCAGATGGGGGCATTTTATCCGCGTTGTCTGCGTAAAAATAAGACGAACCCAGAGCGCGGCTCGTGTCCCTGGTTGGAAAACACTCATCCGTATCCAAAAACCACACAGCTTGCAGAGGAAAAACAATGCCTGTATACCGTAAAAAAAGAAGATGGCTCATTCCGCTCATCATCATTGCCGTTTTGCTCACCCTGCTGGCCGGCACAATCCTGGTTCAGCGGGAGCTTGACCGCGCCCATGCACAGGAAGCGGAGGATTTTAAACTTTCCCTGACCGTTTCGGTGGATCGGCCTGTGACCGCTCCCGGAGAAGAAGTGCTGTTCACCGCCTCTGCAACCGGAGGAAAAGGGGAGCTGCACTACGAGTTTTACTATATGAACGGCGATGAAAAGGTTGTTGTACGCGAGGCTTCCGAGCACAATACGGCGCGGTTTACCATGCAGGAGCTTGGGCTTATCCACATGATGGTCACCGTCAGCGACGAATCCCCATGGACTGCGGACGCAACCGCCGAGGTCCGGTACGGCGCCGCACACCAGGGGGTTGACGTTTCGGTCTACCAACGGCAGATTGACTGGGCGAAGGTCAAGGCCGCCGGCATGAATTTTGCCATGCTGCGCACCGGTTTTGGCGAAGAGAACCCAGAAAAAGACCAGCGCGACGCGTGTTTTGCCGAAAATGTGCAGGGTGCTCATGCGGCCGGTTTAAAGGTGGGCGCTTACCATTTCAGCTACGCTCTTACAGCGGAGGATGCCAAAAAAGAGGCCGAATTCTGCCTTTCCATCCTGGAGCCTTACCGCGATTTGATTGATCATCCCATTGCCTTTGACATTGAAAGCGAAGAGCACCAGGCACTCTCTGAAGAAGAGCTGGTCGCAGTGGTCAACGCTTTTTGCGAGCCGATTGCTGCGGCGGGATTTACTCCCATTGTCTACACCTATGACAGTTGGCTCGTCTATCACCCGGGCTGGGAGCAGCTCACCCATTACGATCTCTGGATTGCGAATTGGGCTGAGGCGCCTCAATCGGACTACGATTACATCCTCTGGCAGTATACCAATAAAGGACAGATTGACGGCATTGCCACCAACGTCGATCTCAATTACGCTTTTTGTGACTACGAAAAAGGCGTTCAAATGCAGTAACCCAAAGGCGCTCCGCAGAAACGGAGCGCCTTTTTTGGCGAAACAGGAACAAAGTCTCCGGAACCAGCGGTACACGGCTTAACCACCCAACAGACCGGCCCAAGCTGGGAACTTAAGCCCGCATACCGCCAATCCGTTTGTTGTGCAGGTCTTTGTAACGGCGGCCTCCGCTTTTGCGGCAGCCACGGGGAAATTTCATAAAAAGAGCGCGGACCTTACAGCCGTACCGCTCTGGCGCTTCTTACTCCCAGCAAAGCGGACACAGCAAAAGTTTTACAATTTTCTGCTGTTTGCAGCCTGTTTTTCGTCCCCTGATGTGGTAAAATAGAGGTATTCTAAAAATATGGAAAGAAGGTCTTGATATGTTATCCCAAACCTTAACAAAGGCAATCAGCGAACAGGTCAACGCGGAATATTACTCGGCCTACCTGTATCTCGCCATGTCCGCCGCATGCGACCGGATGGGCTTTAAGGGCTTTGCCAACTGGATGCATGTGCAGGCACAGGAGGAAATGGCGCACGGCACCCATATGTTTGAGCATCTCCTAGACCGCGGCGCAGCGCCGGCGTTCGGCGACATTAAAGCGCCTCCGTCGGAATACAGCGACCTGCGGGAGATTTTTGAAAAAACGTTGGCGCATGAGGAAATGGTTACCGGGCTCATCAACAAGCTCGCGTCGCTTGCCATGCAGGAGAATGACCACGCCACCTACAATTTCCTCCAGTGGTATATCAACGAACAGGTGGAAGAGGAATCGACTGCCAGCCTGATTCTGCAGAAGCTCAACTTCATTGGGGACAACGCCTCTATGCTCTACGCGCTGGACACCGAAATGGCGGCGCGCACCTTTGTCGATCCCTTTGCCGCACAGGGCGCATAATCGATTTTCCCGGCAAAGTCTCTTGTAACCGACAAGACGTTATCAAAACAACATGGACAACCCCTGGCCTTTTATGGCCGGGGGGTTGCCCCAAAAGGAAGGGAAGAGGTCATCACCGGCTGCGGGACACTGGCTTCCTTGCCGCCTAAGCCTCTCTCGGAAAGAATATATTTTCCAAACTACATCCAAATTCCGCGGACAGCCCGTTTGTAAAGCGTCTGCGCCGTCTTGCAGCTCCATCCATTCATTGGTATAATAAGCCTATCCATCAAAAATGCATGTTATCGTTACAGAAAGGAATGCAGCAAATGAGACAAATCAACATTGGCGGGCTGCTGCCTGCTTCCCAAATCGGCCTGGGCTGTGCCCGCATGGGCGGCCTCTCGCTGGAACACGGCGAAAGGCTGGTGCGCACCTGCCTGGAAGAGGGCATCAACTACTTCGATCTTGCCGATATTTATATGGGCGGAACCTCAGAAGAAAACTTCGGGAAATTTCTCACCCCGTCGCTGCGCGACCAAATGCTCATCCAGAGCAAATGCAGTGTTCATAACGGCCACTACGATCTCTCCAAAGAGCATATTTTAGAGGCGGTCAACACCACCTTGAGCCGTCTGCACACCGACCACATTGATACGCTGCTCCTTCATCGGGCCGATACCCTCATGGAGCCGGAGGAGGTTGCCGAAGCGTTTGAGCTTCTTCACCGGGAAGGAAAAGTTCGCTATTTTGGCGTTTCCAACTTTAAGCCGCTGACCATGGAACTTTTGCAGCAGGCGGTACCGCACAAGCTCATCGCAAACCAGCTCCAGTTTGGCATTATGCACACCGGTATGATCGATTCCGGCATTCACATGAACATGACAACCGAGCGCTCCATCCAGCACGACGACAGCATGCTGGAATACGCACGGCTCAAAGGCATTACCATCCAGGCCTGGTCGCCGTTCCAATACGGCTGGTTTGAGGGCATTTACCTGGATAACCCCAAATTCCCCGAACTCAACAAGACCATTGACGAAATCGGGGAGCGGTACGGCATTCCAAACGTAGCGGTTGTGGTCGCCTGGATCATGCGGCATCCCGCCGGGATTATGCCGCTTTGCGGCACCACCAACCCGGAGCGCATCCGCGCCATTGCCAAGGGCGGGGACGTTGTCCTCACCCGCAAAGAGTGGTATGACATTTACAAAGCTGCTGGAAACGACCTTCCGTAACCTATAAAAGCACGGGCGATTGCCCGTGCTTTCTCTTTTACAGAAAAGATTCTTCTTTCATCTCATTCCCCAGATAAGCCGGCGGAATCCCGCCGGGAAACCAATCACTCCGTCCACCGTCTGCAGTCCTTGTGTGGTAAAGGCGAGACTGCATATTCTCCAAAATTTCTTAGGGAAAAAGCACCGGGAATCTTTGTCGATGAACAACCAGCCCCGCCATCGATTCTGTATTCATTTTACCGCGATTGGCCGAACCCGTCCTCTCCGGCGGCGTCTTTTTGCTGAAGCCCCGCAATGTAACCCGCTTCAAACACCTCCAGCATCAGCTCGCCGGAACGGCTGTGCAAATCCCGCACCAGTTCGGTCAGTTCATCCAGCAACGCGACCCCCATTTTCCGGGCAATTCTGCGGTAACAGCGCCAAAGCTCCCGTTCAGTAGCAGCGGCCTGGGCTCCGCAGTAGACAGCGGAAAGATAGGCGGCAAATCCCTCCGCCACGGCTGTGCCGCAGCAGGCCGCATGTTTCCCATATTGGTATGCCTCCTCTGTGCAAAGCAGCCTGTCCTGCAGGCGCAGCGCCTGCAAATAGCGCGGAATATCCGCAGAAGCGGGACCGCATTTTGCCAGCGAATGGAGCAGCAGGGTCAAAATTTTCTCCGCCAGGCGGTTTTCTTCTGCGTACACTTCATCAGCACGCCGCATATACTGCCGCATTTGTTTCACATGCTGCTTTTCCTGCTGTGTCATCTGTACGATCATGGTCCACCGTCCCTGCCGCTGTGTTTTTTATATCCATTTTAGTGTTGCCGTCCGGGCCTTCCTTACCCGAGTCAATAATTGCCTGCTTTTTTGCTGTGCCAAAATTCGCCCCGCTTCGGTTTTGTTCGACAAAAAAGCCGCCGTACCACGTACGGCGGCTTTGGTTATACAATTTTCCAGGCGTTGCGGTCAACTCGTCCGTTTATTCCCTTTACCGAACCATCGGAACAGAACTGCCACATGGCGATTGGTTTCTGCCAGGCAAACTGTATATCGACGTTGTTTTTCGGCCAGTAGGCCAGCCATTTGAGATAACCGTCCAAACGGTTCAGCTCCAACCGATGCTGGAACCAAGATGAATCCGAATAAATCAAAGGGGTATACCCTGCCGCTTTAACCCTGTCACAGAAAGCAATGGCAATGTCGGTGCGGAGCTTGGCGTCAATGGTATCGCCACGGCCAACCTCATTTGGCCCCGCACCGGATTTTTCGGTGTCAAACGCAACAAGTTTTACGTTGCTGTAAGGCTTCAGCGCATCAATAACAAAGTCAGCTTCCGCTATGCCTTCTTCCACCGAAATTGCCTGGGTAAAGAAGTAAACGCCAACTTCAATGCCATTGGCCTGTGCCTGCTGAATATTGTAGGTGAATTTTTCATCAATTACAATACGCCCGGAACCGGGATCTGTTCCGTAACCGCGCACACCAACCCGGATTATGGCAAAATCAATGCCATCCGCTTTTACAGCGGCCCAGTCGATGTTTCCGTTCCATTTGGACACATCAATGCCCGCTTTGGAACCAACCGCACCGTTTTGATCAAAATAATAGCCGATGTTGTCGATAAAATGCCAGCCCTCCGGCTTGGTTTTGCCGTTGACATAATAATATTTCTTGCCGTCGCTGGGATTGGTGTACCAGCCGTTCTGCGGCGGCTGATCGGCTGAGGAATCCGATGAAGAATCGCTGGAGCTATCGGAACTGCTGGAGTCGGAACTAGAGCTGTCCGAAGAAGAATCCGAGCTTCCGGAGTCGGAGCTGGAGCTGTCTGAAGAAGAATCCGAACTGGAACTGTCGGACGGTGTTTCCTCCGGCGGGATAACGACAACGCCTTCATCACTGCTGCCGCCGTCCCCATTGGACGGCTTTTGGGAATCTTCCGCCTCGTCTTTCTCGGTTGGCTTAAAAGTTGGGTCCTCCGCAACGTTTACATTTTCCTGAATTGGCTGTTCCGGCGCCGGTGCAACTTCAACCGGCGTCTCCGAGCTGGAGTTTTCTTCCGAAGAACTCTCCTCTGAAGAGCTTTCCGAGCTGCTCTCCGAATTCAGGTCGGACAAAACCTGCTTTGCAACCCCTTTGGGCGTATAAGAACGGGCAAACGTACTGACATCCTGGTCAACGGATTTGCAGCCCGCCAGCGCGGCAAACGCAAATACAACGGCAATGGCCAGCACGCCTGCTCTGAATTTTGACATGAGAACCCCTCCAACTTAAAACGCGAAAACACAAACACAAACATAAACACAAATTTATGTATGGTACAGTTTAACACATCATTTGTCAAACTGCAACGAAATCCGGCAAAAAAACCGTGTGGTAATTTCTAACTTCCGCGCCGGTACAAGATATGGTGTTCCACCATCCGCGCCGCCCACAAGGCCATACATGCAACCGCAATGCCGCAGAGCATTCCAGCCAAAATATCGGTCAGGTAGTGGACAAACAGGTACATACGCGAAAAGGCAATGAGCGCCGCCAGCAAATACGCCGCCGTGCCGAACCGCCGGTTTGCGGCGAACAACACCGTAGCAGCCGCAAAGGAGGAGAGGGTATGCCCCGAGGGGAACGAAAAACTGTTCGGCGGTAGGATCAACAACTCCAGCCCGCTGACTTCGGTGAACGGGCGGGGGCGGCAAACCAGGTTTTTGATGAGCACATCCCCCACCAAATACCCCAATACCAGCGCCCCCACCAGTACCAAACCATACTTGCGGTACCGCCGGGTGCAGATAAGCGCGGCGGATGCAACAAGCCAAACCATACCGGCATTGCCGATGGTTGAAACAAACACCATAGCGCCGTCCAGCAGGGCGGAGCGCAGGTTCTGCTGGATCCAAATTAAAAAGTTCAGGTCAAATTGCATCTTGTTCCTTTGGAAACAGGGCGGCATAGTATGCCGCCCTTTCTCATTATAAATATTTTTACAGCCTTACACCAGGCGGCAGGAAGTAAATCTTCTCTGTTTAAGGCATAGGCCGCAGAATCCCATCCAAGCAGGTGGAACCGGTACAGCGAAGCGGATAGAATCCGCCCGTTTACCGTTCCTGCATGGCGCGGCTTTCCACGTTGTGGACATGCACATGACTTCCCTGGGCAATATCCGCCGTTGCAACGCCAATTTCCTCTCCGTACTTTACCACCGACGCGCCCTTTTTAATCTCCATCAGCGCCATTTTGTGGTAGACCGGAATATCACGTGCCGCAACAAGCTCGAGCGGAGACTGGCCATCCCGATCGACACAAACCGTTTCTCCCTGTTTGGCCGGTTCAACCAGAACCGCCACATTGTCTTTTGCATTTACCAAAATTGCTCTGGGCATATTGTTCCCCTTCTTTGCTTCAAAATAACCGGATTACCAAAGGTTTCCGTCGGCTCCGAACGCCCATTCATAGGGCTCCGAAAGCAGCTCCAGGTTCGGGTTTTGCTCCACCTCCGGCAGCAGCGCCTCTGAGACCTCAATTTCCTCAATGTGCGCCGTGTTACGAACGCGGATAACCCTTGCACCCTGCGGCCCTACATTATGGCAGCTCTTGAGAGCGAGCTGGAGCGCCTCACGGTCGTTGTCCATCACCATGGGGATCTTCATTAGATTTAAAAAGGTGTTGGTGACAGCCGTCGGATAGGTCATTTCCATCTTCATTTTGTCGTACAGGCGGCGGGTCGTCACATCGGCAAGACCGCAGCCGTGCGCGTTGCCGTGGGTCTCGTCGGTGAGGTCGAGCACCACGACCCGCTCGGCGTCAATGCCGCCGTCCGCATATTCGGTGCAGAACCGGCCGGTGACGTTGGGGTCCATGCCGTCGCCGCTGATGTTTTTGCCAATCTGGTCCACCACCAGCACGTCGCAGGAATCAAACAGCAGCCGCGCGATGGTTTTAAAGCTCAGTTCCTTGAGCTTTGGCTCCTCGGTGATGATCTCCGCCCCTGTCAGCCCCTTGATGACACAGGGATGATCGTAAGCGTTTTCCACCACTGCAATCCCGCCGATGACGTTGCGTTCCTGCAGAACCGTTTTGCCATAGAGGGGAATCATGTCCTTCATCACCGAAGGATGCTGCCCGTGGATCGCCTCCGCGCCCGCCTGCTTACCGAGCCCGATGGCCATCATCTTCATCAGTCCGCTTTCGTAAACGCCCCGGTAAGAGGTGTGCGGCTTGATGCGGTTGAACAGCAGGATGCCGTCGGCCTCCGAGGCATATTTGTCCATCCAGACCGGCAGGCCGGTCTCGGTTTTCCCAATCTCGACAACCTCCATCGAGGATTTCACCGGGCAGCCCATTGCCGCTTCGGTAATGCCGTAATCGGTGAGGATTTGGAGCTGACCCTCGGCGGTCGCCCCGCCGTGGCTGCCCATCGAGGCCGTGATAAACGGCTCCGCTCCGCGTTCTTTTACAAAATCCACAATGGCCTTTGCCATCACTGCGCCGTTGTTGATACCACGGCTCCCGCAGGTGATGGCAATTTTCATCCCCGGCTTTACCCCGGCGGCAATCTCCTCCCGGCGGAGCTCCCGCATTACGGTTTCCCGGATTGCCTCCGGCGGGACGCAGGTATCGTCAAATTTCTGGCGCACCCGCACCATCCGGGGGATGGGGGTATCGCAAATTAAATCGGTAACGACTTTCATCGGTTGTCCTCTCCTTATACAAAGTTGCAGATGCGCACCACAGCGGTTTCCATAAAGCCGAGCGCCTCGGCCTTGGTCAGCTTGCCCTGCGCTACGTCAAAGACCTCTTTCATGATCCGGTCGCCGAGCCTCGGCAGCGAGCCCGCTTCGTAGATAATGCCGCTCGCATCAATATCGGTGTTGTCCTCCATAGCGGCGTAGGTGTCCCGGTTGCCGGTGATTTTAATCACCGGTGCAATCGGATGACCGGTGGGCGCGCCCCGCCCGGAGGTAAAGGTGATGATCTGCGCGCCGCCGGCAATCATCCCCGCAATGGAGGACATGTCGTTGCCCGGGGTGTCCATAACCACAAGACCCTTTTCATTGATCGGTTTTGCGTAGTCCAACACCTCGTTGATGATGCTGTGCCCGCCCTTATGGATGCAGCCGAGCGATTTTTCCTCCAGCGTGGTAATGCCGCCCGCCTTGTTGCCGGGGGCGGGGTTGCCGTCCCGGATATCTTCGCCCACCGAACGGATGTGCTCCTCATACCGGCGGATGATTTCATAGAGCCGGTTTTTCACCGTTTCATCCTTGGCGCGCGCCGCGAGGATGTGCTCGGCGCCGATGAACTCGGTCGTCTCGCTCAAAATAGAGGTTGCGCCCAATGCGACGAGACGATCGGACATCTCGCCGACCAAAACATTGGCGGCAAGGCCGGAAGTCGGGTCGGAACCGCCGCATTCGGTGCCGACAATGAGTTCGGTCACCGGGCAGGGCTCCCGCTGAAGCATGCTGGCCTCCTGCACCATCTTCATGGCGGCACGGGTCGCCTTTTCCACGGTGCGGATGGTGCCGCCCTCCTCCTGGATAATGAATTTCACCAGCGGTTTGTTGGTGCGCTCCCGCACGGCAGCTTCCACCAAATCCATCTGGCAGTTTTCACAGCCGAGCGAAATGATCACGGTGCCGTACACATTGGGGTTGGCCGCGTAGCCCGCCATGACGTCCATAATAAACTGCTGATCCTTGTGAATCTGTGAACAGCCGAGCTGGTTGTTGAAGGTTACAGTGTTTTTCACCTGCGCCGCCACCATGCGCGCCACGTCGGAGGCGCACATGCTCGCCGGCAGAATGAGTACGTGGTTGCGCACCCCAGCCTTGCCGTCCGGCCGCCGGTATCCCAAAAATGTTTCCATAATTGCTCCTTTCGGGTGCATGAGGGCTCTTGTTAATACCGCCTCTGTACCGCTTTTCCTGCTTAAGACTATCATAGCAGAAAACCCACCGCATGGGAAGTGCAGCCGGGAAAAATTATTGGCTGTGTACTTCTGCAAAACCGGACGGACACTCTATTTGTTTTCATAAATTTTCGGTTTGTCCTGCTGCCAATTTATTTATGGTATTTATTCATATATAATTCATAGTTTATTGTAGATTACGCTGAATTGCATAAAACAAAATTGACTATTTGGAAAATTTTAGGTATACTGAACTCAACAGAGGTATTTTCAATGAAAGAGGTGAGTCCGGTGCATTCTTTCCTTTTGCTGGTTTTATGAAAAAAGAAAGAAAAGGAGTTAGGTTATGAAAAGAGTAAAATTGCAGAAACGGCTGATAGCCTTGGCGGTTTCTTTTGTCCTGCTCATTGGCTGCGTTGGTTTCACAGCTTCGGCGGAGGACACTAATTTGGCGCCGATAGAACAGTATAAAGCATACATTGATTCACTGGACTGGGCAAGTTACCAAACCCATAATGAAATGGTGGAAGCGGCTCAAATACCAAATAATTTATTAAATCAAATGTCAACCAGTGATTTGGTGGAAGCCGTAATGAATTATCCTTTGATTGTAAATCTTGTTATGTACAGTACCTATCAAAAGGGATTCGAACGAATTGTTCAGGATTTTAATGGTATGCAAGAATTATTATCCAAAGGGGATGGTGCTCAAAAATTATTTGAATATTATAATTCTATTCCTATTATGTCTGTAAATACAAGAAGTTCTATTAATGAAGAAATTATTCTGAACCCTTGGTTTGCAGAAATCATGTTAGCACAAAACGAATTTATAGAACAATTTTCGTACACAGAGCAAGAAAACGTGATCGCCATAATAAATGAAAAACACGAGCAAAAACAAAGCTCTCCCGAAATTTATAGTGGTACATCCGTTGGTTTTTATGAAGCCACTATGGAAAACAATAATATATCGACTTATGATTATACCACCACCGTGTATACGCGAAAAGGCAGCCCCGTTCCTGTCGTAGTAGTAAGCTATCACTTTACACCACTTGAAGTATCAAATTTAAATAAAAAAACAGATGCTGCTTATCCCAATGCTGTACGAGTTGGTAATGCCTGCAATCAATACAATTGCCATTCCTACGCCTGGTATAGTCAATCTGAAAGCAACGGTTATTGGCTTGAACCCAATAATGTTTATAGATTTATTAATGATGGAAGTTATTATAAAACTTATGCACGGGTGGGAGCAGTAGTTAAATACCTTTCTGATGACCATTCTGCAGTAGTGACCGCTGTTTCTGGAAATCATGCTTCGTGGGTTCGTTCAAAATGGGGAAAAGCAGGAATTTATGTACATACTCCAGATTATGGTTATAACGCTGGGCAAAACGATGTTGGTGATAAATCTTGGAAATTAACATACTATATTTAAGCATTTAAGCGAGGAAATATATGAAACAAATCACCAAAAATGTTATAGTTATTATCTGTATTTGTTTTTTCATGTTAGGATTGGCAGCTTGTGACGGAAAATCTGCCGCAGACGCTTCCAATAGTTCAAGCGAAGCACAAAACAGATCGCAATACATGCCAGAAGAAGATGTGGCAAAAGAATATGATAGTGACGGTATCCCCAAAATTTCCGTGTATGTTGATCTCCATATGTTACAAGATGAATTACAGCAAAAGGGACTTCCACAGGCAGAAAACATCCAAATTGCAGGCCCAATCAGTGAAAAGTACATTTATTATACCGCCCGTTCTGAAAACAGCTCACAAACAGAAGAAGAACGAAAAACTCAATTTGTATCTATTTGCCGTGACGAAGGTGCGGCAAGGTTTTGGAAAGGAACTAGGTTAACAATTTCTTTTGAATTCGGAGCCCCTGATACAATCGAAATGGAAAGCGTTCTGCTATCAGACGGCACTGTTGTGGAAAATCAGGACGCACTTGTAGTGGAAATCTGGCCAAAGCAGCAGCCGGAAATTTGTGCATTAAATAAAGATGGTGCTTTTGAGTACACAATCACCACCGTTTCGTCAGCGATGCGTCCACTGAACCCAGGTCTGGGAATTCGCTCGCAGCTAAATGGAATCCGATTAATTTGCACATGGGACAATGTTACTTATGAGTACTGTATTCCGTTTCGTGTCTTTTATACCAACAGTTAGGAAAGTGCGCTCCTATTACCTGAACCGGTTTAATTTTTACCAAAGGTAGAAAGATAAAAAATGTTCGCGGATGGATCAGTGGGAAGGCATTTCTGGTGTCGGGACATACAAACGACCGGCTAAACGCAAAACTATATGATTTAACTGCTCTTTCTGATTATGCCGGCATCGACTTTTACAAGTTTTAGTACGCAAACGGAGGCAGGATACCCATGAAAACAAAAGACTGGCTCATCCTTGCCGTGCCCGTAACGCTGCTGGTGTTTCTGATTCTGCTGTGTGTCAGCTTTGCGACAAATGCTTCCCTTCAAGAGCAGCTTGCGGCGTCTGCAGCGGAAAATTACGTCCGCGCAAGGTACCCGGAGAGCGGTTATCAATGTACGCTTGTGGAATATGTAGGCCCCATGGATATTTATCTGGTGCAGTTCCGGCAAAGCGATGGGACAGGGTTAAATGTATTTGTAGAGCCGTCGTTTTTTCCGGTGCATGTCTCCGGTTCGGCTGTTCTGTCGGAATAAGTCTACTTAATGCATAAAAAGGCTGCTGTTTCAGCAGCCTTTTTTCTTTGCTTGAACCCCCAAATGGTTCTCCGATCTCCAACATGAAAAACAGTTAAAATCCCTGCGTATTTTAGGGGAACCGGCCGCCCAGCCTGTTTAGGAAAGGAATCTCTACATCTATATTCCTCTCAAAAAATTGCCGATTCTACCCAAATTCTGCCGATTCACCCTAAACCCAATTGACTATTTATAAAATTATAGGTATATTGAACTTAGTAAAGGTATTTTACCTTGAAAAAGTGAGTTCAACGCATCTTTTAATATGGTATCAAAGTGGGGAATGTCAGGTTTATACGAGCACGATTTAAGCGACGGCCCCTATAGTCCCGAACAAAACGATTCGATTGCTGTTACCTATTACAAATAAAACAAACAAGGGTGGATGCAGAATATGAAAACAGTGTTTTTTTGGTGCTGCATAGGTATGCTGGTGCTCTTTTTTGGATGCTCCAATGCCGAACCGGATGAACGCCCTGAAAATCTCCCACCCTTTTTAACACGCTATGAAAGCGGCGAGGATATCGCCCGTAAGCACAGCGGCAGTGGTCCCGGCCTTAAAATTACGGTCAATACATCATCTGTTTCGGGAAATATGGCTGCTGAAAATCTTGCAAGCACATATGAATTAATTGGTGGAAAATATATTTACTACAATGTCAATGAAATCAATCAGTTGGAAAAAAGCCCAACGTCCCAAAATATTCACGGCCTATTTGCAGGCCTCTGTAATGAAAGGGGATATGCCGCCTTTTGGGATGAAACCGAAATAATAATTGAATTTGAAAAAGGAAAGCCGGAGCAGGTAGTACTAGAAGTTGCAAAGCTAGGTTATGGCTTTGATTCGAACGGAGAAAAAGAACTGCCCTATGGGCAACGATTTATGGTACAGAGCAATTATCCCACCAATAGCGACGGAACGTTGAAGTACCGTATTCGCCCTTTATCGTCTACGCTATATCCGGTTGACGGTCCTTTCCAATGCTGTGGGATTCGCTTGCAGTGTCAATGGGGAGAAGCCGTTTACGAATATTTAATACCATATCTTATTTGTTTGGAATAAGCGTATTGGGATATTTCTTTTAATTTCCCGCTGGAATTGTTCAGACGTGGGCTAAAATAATCCTTACAGCAAAGGTGTTTCCTATGAAAGCGGTGAATCCGGTGCATTCTTTCCTTTTGCAGGTTTTATGAAGAGAGAAAGAAACGTAGTAAGATTATGAAACAAGCCCTGGTGTTATTTCACAAACATCGGATGGAGTTAAAACAACTTCAAAATGGGGAGACGGCTGTTTAGTTCAGCACACAGTTGCCGATACACCTGTTGAATATCGGGCAAATTGTAACGCACCTGAATATTATACGCGCTAAAATTATATGGTGGTATTATGAAAGCTATCGTTATCTTTATGGTTTTAATCTTTATAACTCTGCCGTCCTGTTCACATGAATCAACGCTGCGTGAAAGTAACAGTACAAGTGAAGACGCGTACACAGAGGATTTAACCGGTACCGAACTTGAAGAATTCTATCAATCAAGTACAGATGCAACCGTCCCACCAATTCAAGTTATTGTCAATCACCAAGAAATAAAATACACCGCCGTAAAATCTGAAAACGTGCCGAAATCAACAGTAGAAAACGGTACCTGGTTTGTACAAATGGCGCGGGCCAATTTAAAAGAGCGGCCTGTCATAGCAAGAGATGACGTTATAACTGTTACTTTTCCGGAGGCTTGTCCTGAGTCAGTATCGGTTACTGACCACTGGCTTTCTTATGCGCCACCTGTTGGAATCTCAAACCTGGGAAGCCAGCGGATTCCAGCCGAAATGCAGGATATGATTGAAAAAAACACAACCGAATATTCACTTGTAAACAACAGCTTTCATTTCAGCACCGGTTTTTTTAAGTATCCGAACGAAATTTACCTGTCCTCGTTAAAAGGTGTTATTCTACGCGGTATCCAACTAACGTGCATTATTGATGAGCAGCCGTGTGAGTACTATTTTATTTTTCATACAGATAGTTATTCGCCGTAGCACCCTTTTGTACTCCGTATTCGAAACGGAGTTAATGTATATGTTCGTTTAACCATATTAAATAATTTATAAAAAACCAAACGGCCTGTCCAAATGGACAGGCCGTTTGCTGGTGAACCACCGGGGATTCGAACCCCGGACCCTTTGATTAAAAGTCAAATGCTCTGCCAACTGAGCTAGTGGTTCAAACACACATCTACGCAAGATGCTCATTTATTATACATAATCCAACCATGCTTGTCAACTGTTTTTTTCTTTTTTTCGCACCACATATGCAAAAAATACCGGTTGCGGTCATTTTTTTCTTTCCGGCCGCAAAAACAGGCCGTTTTTTCTGCGGCGGCATACCCTTTGTTATTATTGCGGATTTCCCCAGCTTTATGCTATAATGTTGTCTACAAAATCTTTTTTTGCACAGGCAACAAACCGTATGCCGCAGAACAGCGTTGTCTATCCATACGGCAAGCAGATCTGGTGAGAAAGCTCTCTGCTTTACAAAAAGGCTGTCGTCAGTGGGCATTCTCATTCTTTTTTACCGGCGACGGCGCAAAATGTGTTATAATAACCTTATGGAAAAATGCCCGCTTCTGGGCTTTTACGGGAACAAAACGATAGATTGGCTTTTATTTTTTAACTGAGGTGATTTTTTGTCATTCGACCGCGAACACATCCGCAATTTCAGCATCATTGCGCACATTGACCACGGCAAGTCCACCCTGGCGGACCGCATTCTGGAGCAGACCAGCGCCGTTGCCACCCGCGACATGGAGCAGCAGCTTCTGGACAATATGGACATTGAGCGGGAACGCGGCATTACCATCAAGGCGCGCGCCGTCAAGGTGAGCTACAAAGCCGACAACGGCGAAACCTATGAGTTCAACCTCATCGATACACCAGGGCATGTCGACTTCAACTACGAGGTCTCCCGCTCACTCGCGGCCTGCGAGGGGGCGCTGCTGGTCGTTGACGCTTCGCAAGGGATTGAAGCGCAGACCCTTGCCAACACCTACCTCGCCATTGAACATGATTTGGAGGTTGTCCCGGTCGTCAACAAAATCGACCTGCCTTCGGCCGATCCGGACACCGTCTGCCATGAAATTGAGGACGTCATCGGCATTCCGGCCATGGACGCCCCCCGCGTTTCGGCCAAAACCGGCGAGAATATCCATGCCGTGCTGGAACGCATCGTCACCGACATCCCCGCGCCGAAAGGCGATGAAACCGCCCCTCTTCAGGCGTTGATTTTTGACTCGTACTACGATTCTTATAAGGGCGTTATCGTCTACATCCGGGTCAAGGAGGGCTGCGTCCGGGCGGGGGATACCATCCGCATGATGGCCACCGGCGCGGAATTCACCGTCGTCGAGGTCGGTTATCTGGAGGCCACCTCCATCCGCCCCTGCGCCGAGCTCAACGCAGGCGAGGTCGGCTACATTGCCGCCTCCATCAAAAACATTGGGGATACCAAAGTAGGCGACACCGTCACCCTGGCGGACCGTCCCGCCGCCGAACCGCTGCCGGGTTACCGCCAGGTCAACCCCATGGTATTCTGCGGCATCTACCCGGCGGACGGCGCCAAGTACGGCGATCTGCGGGATGCGCTGGACAAGCTTTGCCTCAACGACGCTTCGCTCTCCTTTGAGCCGGAGACCTCGGTCGCTCTTGGATTCGGCTTCCGCTGCGGATTTTTAGGGCTGCTGCATATGGAAATCATTGAGGAGCGGCTGGAACGGGAGTACAACCTGGACCTCGTCACCACCGCGCCGTCGGTTGCCTACCGGGTTACCCTAATGGGCGGCGAGACCCGGATCATCGACAACCCCACCAATTTCCCGGATTCCGGCAGCATCCAGCTCGCCGAGGAGCCGATGATCAAGGCCGCCATCCTCTCGCCGGAGGAATTTGTCGGCAACATTATGGAGCTGTGCCAGAACCGGCGCGGTATTTTCAAGGATATGAAATACATCGACACCACCCGTGTCGAGCTTCACTACGAGCTTCCGCTCAACGAGGTGGTCTACGACTTTTTTGACGCGCTCAAATCCCGCACCCGGGGCTATGCCTCCTTTGATTATGAGCTGATGGGCTTTAAGCCCTCCAAGCTGGTCAAGCTGGACATTATGCTCAACGGCGAAGTGGTCGACGCGCTCTCCTTTATCGTCCATGTGGACAAAGCCTACGAGCGTGCCCGCCGCATTGCGGAAAAGCTCAAAGAGCACATTCCGCGCCAACTCTTTGAGGTGCCCATTCAGGCGGCCATCGGCGGCAAAATCATCGCGCGCGAAACGGTCAAGGCCATGCGCAAGGACGTGCTTGCCAAATGCTACGGCGGCGACATCACCCGCAAGAAAAAGCTGCTGGAAAAACAGAAGGAAGGCAAAAAGCGGATGCGCCAGCTCGGCTCGGTTGAAGTTCCGCAGGAGGCTTTTATGGCGGTGCTCAAGCTGGACGAATAGCGTCCCCGCGGATTCCCCAAACATGCCCGACCCGTTCGGCGGGGGAGACATCCGGCAATTCAAGATCCGCAGGGTTCCCTGCGGATCTTTTTGACAGGGCCGCCTGTCAAAAAGCAGGAACTTGTCTTTTTCGCCGACGGTCCGTATTGGCCTGCCAAATAAAGCGGGGCCGCCGCAACGGCAAACGCGCACCCGGAGCATCACCCATGCTGCATCTGCGCCGAAATTGCGGCGTCGTCATGACCATCTTCCGCGTGGCGTCTGTCCCCGGCAATACCGTTTTACTCTGCCGCAGCGGCTTTTCGTATCAATTCGTATCAAAAGGAGGCACGTTATGGCCGGGCTTTACATCCACATTCCGTTTTGTGCCACCAAATGCCCTTACTGCGATTTTTACTCCCTCCCGGCGCGCCCGGCTGATATGGACGCTTACCACACCGTGCTGCTGCACGAAATCGCCCGCGCCCCAGGCGGCGTTGCCGCCGAAAGCGTTTATTTTGGCGGCGGAACCCCGGTGCTGTTCGGTTCGGCGCGCCTGTCCGCGCTGCTTGCCGCGCTGCGGAATCAATTTACACTTGCACCGGATTGTGAGATCACGCTGGAGGCGAACCCCTTTTCACTCCCTCTGCGGGAATATGAGGCGCTGCGCGCGGCTGGCTTTAACCGCATCTCATTCGGGATGCAGTCCGCTGACCCGGAAGAGCTGAAAACACTTGGGCGGCGGCAGTCCCCGGCGATGGTGCAATCCGCCGTCTCCTCTGCAAAGGCGGCGGGATTTGAAAACCTTTCGGTGGATCTCATGCTCGGCATACCGGGGCAGACGCCGGAGAGCCTCTGCCGGAGCATTGCGTTTCTGAACGCGCTCGAAATTCAACACATCTCGGCCTATCTGTTGAAAATTGAGCCGGGCACTCCATACGCCAAAACCAACATGGCGGAGGCTTGCCCGGATGAGGATACAGTCTGCGACCTTTACCTGCTGGCGGTGGAGCAGCTCGCCCGCGCCGGGTTCCGCCAGTACGAAATCTCCAACTTTGCCCGGCCCGGCTTTGAAAGCCGCCATAACCTCAAATACTGGCGGCGGGAGGAATACCTTGGCTTCGGCCCGGCGGCCCATTCCTTCTACCAGGGCGGACGGTACGCGCATCCGCGGGATTTGGCCGGCTATCTGTCCTCAGACGGCACCAACGCCACCCTGACCGATTCATGCGAAAACCCGGCCGTCGAAGAGCTGATGCTCCGGCTACGCCTTTCCGAAGGTGTGGATTTGGCGGCACTGTCCATCAACAGTGCCGCGCGGCAGGCGGTGCTTGCCGCGGCACGGCCGCTGGAACAGGCGGGGCTGCTCGCCGTCAATCAAACGCGCATTGCGCTTACACCGCGCGGCTTTCTGGTCTCCAACGCCATTATTTTGCGTTTGACCGACGCTATGGAGCAGGCACAAGCCTGATTTCCATCGGAGAGATCCTCAAAATCCCCATCTTTCTTCCGGTATACCGCCTTCCGGCATGGGCGGGCCTCCTCGCGGAAAACCCGTGAGTCCGCATAATTTTCTGCTGCTTCACAGCGGTGGAAAATCCGTATACGAACCAGCCTGTCCCGCGGGGACAATTCCAACGTTCCTGTTTGGAGGAAAGGCTGTCCTTTCACTGTCCTAAACCATGCCAGCGGGTAACGCGGCAAAAAATCAAACTTTGCTGCTTCTTTCTCACTTCAACCCATCTGTCAGGAGGTGCTTTACATGCCACAGCCCAATTTCCCAACCCCTTACGAGGAGATCAACCGCCTGCTTGCCGCCCTGACCAGTGGCCTGCAGACTCTGTTTGGTCAAAAGCTCATCGGTGTTTACTGCTATGGTTCCCTCATCTGGGGGGATTTTGACTGTTCGGTCAGCGACATTGACCTCGCCGCCGTTTTGTCCGCCCCCGTCACACCGCAGGAGCTGGAGGAGCTGCGCGGTTTTCACACCCGGCTGGCGCAGACATTCCCCGCGTGGGAGAACCGCATTGAGGTCCAGTATGTGAGCCGCCAGAGCCTTGCCTGCTTCCGCACCCGGGAGACGACCATGGCAAACATCAGCCCCGGCGAACCCCTCCACTTTGTCCCCTGCAATGCAGACTGGCTCACCAACTGGTATTTTGTGCAGACCTACGGGCTCCCGCTCGCAGGGCCGCCCGCCGCCTCGGTCATTCCTCACATTACCGATGAGGAGTTTCTCGGCGCCATCCGCGCCCACGCCGTCTCGTGGCGGGAATACATACAGAACACCAAGCGCTCCCGCGGTTACCAGGGCTACGCCATCCTCACCATGTGCCGCGCCTACACCACCCTTGCCACGGGAAAACAGGTTTCCAAACGGGAGGCCGCCGCCTACGTTGCTGAGCGGATGCCGGAAAAGCGCCCGCTCATTGAACAGGCGCTCGCCTGGCGGCAGGCACGGGATGAAACGCCCGACGAGATGACGTATGAAAAAGCGCGGCGCTTTGTCCTTGAAATGGCGGACGTGATAGAAACGCAGTTCCCACCTACACGAAACAACCCTTAACCTTTTCCCGTTTGTCAAGAGCAGGAAAAAACGCCGAGCCTAACCAAGCAAAACCTTTCCCTTCATTGGTCGCCAATTTATTCCTACATACAAACAGGCCCCGCACCGAAATTCGGTGCGGGGCCTGTTTGTGCTGTTCATTTGTGTTTTTCAGCGTGTTTTCAAACGAGCCTGCCTCGTTACAGCGGCAGAGCTTCCAATTCCTTTGCCTGCTCATGTTCCGTTGCCCGGGCGATGATAAACGCACAGAGTTTTTCGGTGGAATCCGGGTGCGCGTGCTCTTTCATGTTCTCCCGCATTTTTGCAGCGCGTTCGTCGTTGTCCAACAGATCGGTCACCGCCTGGGCGATGGGGTAGGTCTTGCGCACCGCAAGCGCCAGCCCGCGCTCCACCATAAAATCGGCGTTGCGGTCCTCCATGCCGGGGATGGCGTTGTCCAGCACCATCGGCAGGTTTTTGGCGAGCCCTTCCGAAAGCGAAATGCCGCCGGGCTTGGTGATCATCACGTCTGCCGCGTCCATCATCAGCGGAATGTCATAGGAAAAACCATAGATGTCAAACCGCTTGTTGGTCTTGAGCTTTTTTAGCTTGGCACGCATCCGCAGGTTGCTGCCGCAGACCACCATCACCTGAAAATCAAACGGCAGTGCGTCCAGCTGCAAAATGGTCTTGTCAATGCTGCCGTAACCCATGCTGCCGCCCATAATAAGCAGCGTTTTTTTCTCCGGATCCAGGCAGAGCATCTCCCTTGCCTCCCGCTTGTCCACCCGCTCCTGAAACCGCGGGGAAATTGGAATGCCAAAGGGCAAAACCCGCTCCTTGGGCACCTGTTTCATGAGCAGCTGCCCGGTCAGCCCCTCTGAAGCGGTGACAATATAATCCAGGTAGTCGTTCCCCTGCCAATGCGCCTGCACCGTAAAGTCGGTGTCCACTCCCATCAGGACAGCGTCGGTCCAGCCTTTGGACTTGACAATATCCATAATATGTACGCAGTACACCTGGGTGCAGATAATGAGATCCGGCTGGTATTCATCCAAATATTTTTTCAGCGACTTAGCAAACGGCAGGTTCTTGAAACGCGCAAACGCATGCTCGTTGAGAGGGCGGTAGCCCTTTTCCATCATATCGTAATATTTTTCGCCAATCTTGCGGACATGCATGGCCGAAACCGACTTAATGGACGCTAAATACCCGCCCTGCACAATTTTTTGCAGCGCCGGGCTGAAATAACGGTACATATCCAGCACTTCGCAATCCACGCCGCGCGCAGAAAGGCCGTTCGCAATGGAACGTGCAACCGCGTTGTGGCCCTGCCCAATGGTTGCCGTAATCACCAGAACCTTCATCGCACTGCCTCTCTCCTTCCAGCTTGGGCGCAGTACCGCGCCCTTTTTTCTTTGTTAAGGGTACCACAAAAGCCCAAACAGTTCAATGACAAACCGTAACTCTTTGCAGAAATCCTGCCTGGCCGCGAACAAAAAAGTGGTTGTAATGGGGCTTCAGCACCAAGTGGCAGACTTGTTTGCTGCCGGGCCAGTAGCAGCGTTTTTCTTTCCTGCCCCCTGAAACGGCGCCCATCAGCAGGGGGACAGGTGCCCGTCCCGCATGGTAAACACCCGTTCGGCATAACCCGCCACCTTCTGGTCGTGGGTGATGAGCAGAATGGTCTTTCCCTCCTCATGAAGCTCCTGCAAAATGGCCATGATCTCCGCACCGGATTTGCTGTCCAGGTTTCCGGTGGGTTCGTCGGCCAGCAAAACCGGGGGCCGGGCTGCAATGGCCCGGGCAATGGCCACCCGCTGCTGCTGGCCGCCGGACATCTGCCCCGGCAGGTGGGTCATCCGGTTGCCAAGACCAACCCGTTCCAGTGCGGCGGCAGAAAGCTCCCGCCGCTCGGCCCGGGGCATTCCGCGGTAAAGCAGCGGCAGTTCCACATTTTCGGTGGCGTTGAGCCCTGGAATCAGATAAAATCCCTGAAATACAAATCCAATCTTTTTGTTGCGGATTTCAGACAGCTCCTTTTCCCGCAACGACATCACATCGCAGCCGTCCAGCGCATAACTGCCGCGGGTCGGCACGTCCAAACACCCAATTAGATTCATCAGGGTGGATTTTCCCGAGCCGCTTGCCCCAATTATGGCGACAAACTCCCCTTTCCGGACCGAGAAGTCCACTCCATCCAACGCTTTTACCACATTCTCACCCCGGCGGTACCATTTGCTGACCGCTTTCATTTGAATCAACTGTTCCATCCTGCCGCCCCCGTTTTTTATCGATCAAGCGTTGCTTCATCGCAAGTCGTTTCGTCCTGTTTAGTATGCGCCAAATTTTAAAAAAAGTGCGCCCAGTCCGGTTTTTCTTTTGAAATCAAATTGCACGCTTGTTTCGCGGCTTTTGGCGTTCTCCAAAATTTAAATTTTCGCCGCGGCACCCGTTGACAGAAACAACAACGTAACTAACCATAGAAATGATGTGCACAAAGCTCCAAAATCATTCCGCCGTCTGGCGGTTATTTCACAAACAGGCTGTGCCAATCGTCTCAAACCGCCAAAAATCTTTTGCGGCAACAGCGGGCAAGAGCTTTCGTAACTTTCAGGGCGCAATCAGGGCGTTTGTCCACAGCCGGCGGTTTTCAAGGCGCCCGGCGAACCGCGCGTCAACATATAAAAAGAAGAACCCCGCACATACCGGGGTTCTTTCTGGGTCATTTTTACAGCCCTTTTTGGTTATACAGAAGCAATATTGGTTTAAACTAAATACAGGTTTTTGTTACACTTGGCCAGATTCCATTTTCATCCACGAAAAAGGATCGCCGTGCAAAACGGCAATCCTGCAACTCCGGCGGCCGGGCTTTCCCCGTTAAAATATGCGGTGTCAACACGTTCGGAAAAACAACCGCCCGCCTGCTTGAAACATCCAGCACCGCCCGCCTATTCATTCGGCAAACGGTTATCCGGTATAAACGTGACGACTTCCGATAAATCGCAGTTTAAAATGTTGCACAAAGCATTTAGCGTATTGGTTGAAACAGAATCGTCGGCCATAAGCCTTTGAATGGTTTTACTGTCCAAATTGTAGAACCCGCATTTATTTCTAAGGTAATATGTGCTGATGCCTTTTTCCTTTAATTGTATTCTTAACGGCTCAAACGAAATCATAGACTGCTCCCTATATAGCCATCATATAACCCTTTACTTTCTTTAAATTATCCCATATAATGAGGTTATATGAGTATGAGGAATAATCCTCACAAAGATGTGATTATAGAAAGGCGCAATACGGGGGACATATACAGAACGATATATCATAAAATCGGGCAAAATGAGGCGGGCGGTCTCACAGCAGTTAAAAAACGGCATTTGTTTTACCTAAAATATGTTTTTATTCTGCACGAAAGGTTGACTTCTAACAACTGAAACTTTAAAATATAGGTTGGGATGTTACACAATGTCATATTTATTCGAAATTTTACATGTACAATAAATAATGTTTATACGTTTTTGATTACAGCAAAAGGGGACTTTTTATGCTTTCTCACCACAGCAAACGACCCGGACGTTCGGGTATGAAAGATATTAGCAGCAACAGCAAAAAGGCGGCGCGCCAGAACAAACGCTCTAGGCCCGCGTCGGCCCAGCGGAGAGAAATGGAGGATATCAGCAGTTCTTCCAAGCGCAGACGCAAAAAATGGTCCGGCAAAAAAAAGGCGCTGGTCATTCTTGTTTCCGTTCTGTGCGTATGCGTCCTGCTCGTCGGCGTCGCATTCCTTTATCTAAAACTGCTTCTGGGTCAGGTGGACCGCGAAGAATTGAACCCGGACGACCTGGGTATTTCTCAGGAAATACTGGACAAATACAGCAATAGCGACGTCACCAACATCGCCCTTTTCGGCGTGGACACACGGAACATGGATTCTGACTCCGGCCGTTCCGACGCCCTCATGATCCTTTCCATTGACCGGGTGCACAGCAAAATTAAGATTATTTCAATTGCACGTGACACTTATGTTGATGTAGAAGGGCACGGGAAAACCAAAATCACCCACGCGCATGCCTACGGTGGCGCGCAGCTGGCTGTCAAGACCCTAAACCAGAATTTTGGCATGAATATTGAAGATTTTGTTACGGTTAACTTTGGCCAGCTCGCCAACATTATCGATTACGTCGGCGGCGTTACCGTCAACGTCACCGAAGACGAACGCCAGATCATGAACCGGTATGTCAATGAGCTCAACAGTATTGGCATTCCGACCGAACCGCTCCAGCAAACCGGCGACGTTAAGCTGACCGGCGGACAGGCAGTCGCCTACTCCAGAAACCGTTATACCGGCTCGGACATCCAGCGCGCCGAACGGCAGCGTGAGGTTTTAATGTCTCTGTTTGACTCGGCCAAGCATCTGAATGTCACCCAGTATCCGGGGCTTATCAGCATGGTGCTTTCGGAATCTTCCACCTCGCTGACCGATGAAGAGATGATGAGCATTGGCATGTGGGCGGTTTCGTCCGGCGCTTCGATTGAAGAGGCCGGCCTGCCCAACGCCGACTGCAATTCCCGCGGAGAAACCATTAACGGAACCTGGTATTTTGTCTACGACCTGAATACTGCAACCGACATTATTCACAAATTTATTTACGACGATATTTTGCCGAATTAACCAAAAAGGGAGACAGGGATTGTGGAGAGACAAATTGAACTTTTTGTGCCCGGAAGGCTCTGCCTGTTTGGCGAACACACCGACTGGGCGGGCTACTACCGTATGATCAACGGTGACATCTCGGTTGGAAAGGCCATTGTCACCGGAATTGATCAGGGGATTTACGCCCGCGCCAAAAAAAGCGACGAGCTGTTTATCAGCACCTTAACACCGGATGGAAAACGGGTGGAATTCTCCTGTGAGATGGAGCTGGAAACCCTCAGGCAACAAGCGGCCCAAAGCAACTACTTTTCCTATGCGTGCGGGGTTGCTGCCTATATCTGCGAGCATTACCGCACCAACGGTATTTCTATTTATGTGACCGACGTTACCCTCCCCGTGAAAAAAGGGCTTTCTTCCAGTGCGGCGTTCTGCGTCCTTGTGGCGCGGGCGTTTAACCACCTGTATAAGCTGCGTTTAAACACAAACGGTGAAATGCAGGCGGCTTACCGCGGTGAATGCCTCACCAAATCCCGCTGCGGCCGGTTGGATCAGGCCTGCGCGTACGGTTCTCAGCCCATCTGCATGACCTTTGACGGCGACGAAATTGCGGTCAACAAGCTGCGGGTCGGGCAGGATTTTTACTGGGTGTATGCCAATCTTGGTTCCTCCAAGGATACCATCCGCATTTTAGCCGACCTGAACCGGTGCTACCCGTTTCCCGCAAATGAATTGCAGCAAAAGGTTCACGAGGCGTTGGGCGAAGATAATCAGAAGCTCGTGGACGATGCTATCCATGCGATTGAAGCGGGAGATGCACAGCGCCTGGGCGAAATCATGGTCGAGGCGCAGAAGCTGTTTGACGAAAAGGTCGCTCCGGCCTGTCCGGCCGAACTGGCCGCTCCGGTTCTGCATGCTCTCTTAGCGGATAAAACCGTTCAGGGGCTTGTCTACGGCGGAAAAGGCGTTGGCTCACAGGGCGACGGATCGGTACAGTTTTTGGCAAAAGACCGTTTCTGTCAGGAGAAGCTCATTGCCTATTTAAAACAGGAAAAGGGCATGGATGCGTTCCCGTTTGTACTCTCCAGCAAGCAAAAGGTGAAAAAAGCCATTGTTCCGGTAGCCGGGTTTGGTACACGGATGTACCCTGCCACCCGGTTCATCAAAAAAGCGTTTGTCCCGGTCGTGGATTACGACGGCTACGCCAAGCCAGCCATTCTCATCCTGCTCGAGGAGCTGAGCAGCGCGGGCATGGAGGAAATTATCCTCATTGTGGGTGAGGACGAGCGGGAAGCGTATGAAAGCATCTTCAACAGTGACCTCACCGAAGAACATCTGAGCAAACTCTCGCCGCGGGCAAGGGAATATGAAATGAAGCTGCAGCTTCTGGGGCAGAAGATCCGCTATGTGGTTCAAAAGGAACGCCGCGGGTTTGGCCATGCGGTCTACCTGGCCAAAGAGTACCTGCACGGCAATGAGCCGGTTCTTCTCTCGCTCGGCGACCACGTTTACCACAGCAACACGGTTCAAAGCTGTGCAGAGCAGATGATTGCCGTCTACGACCGCACGGGAAAGCTCTGCATTTCAGTCAAAGAAGTTCCGCTTTGCGACGTTGTGCACTATGGCATTATCAAAGGGGAATTTGAAGACAACCGGAATACCCGGATCTGTGTGGAGACAATGGTGGAAAAGCCTACCATGGACTACGCCGAAGACCACCTTGGCATGAAAGGCGACGACGGAGAGTACCATTACTACTCCACCTTCGGCAGCTATATCCTCACCTCGGAGGTTTTTGACGAGCTCAAAAAAGACATTGACGCACACGAAGGCAGCGAGGAGGAAATCCAGTTGACCTCGGCACTGCAGAAAGTCTGTAAAAATAGCGGTATGTATGCAACCCTCATCAACGGGAAAAGCTATGATGTAGGAATTCCAGAGGCCTACAAGCAAACCGTTTCTGAATTTGGAAAGCAGTTTAAAAACGAGGATGTGAAGATATGGGGACAATAGAAACCGGCAAGAGCTTTTTGTCCGCTTCGCCTGAAAAAGAAGAAAGCGCGGTCTCTGTTCCTCAAAAACCGTTGTATGACTTTTTTAAGCGCTTTTTCGATCTATTGCTTTCTGTGTTGGCGCTTATTGTTTTGTCTCCCTTGTTTCTTGTGGTTTCCATCCTTATTAAAGCAGAAGACGGCGGCAATGTGATTTATCGGCAGGCACGGCACGGGCGGAACGAAAGGATATTTCAAATTTATAAGTTTCGCAGTATGTGTGTAGACGCTGACAAAAAACAGAAAGAGATTGAAAATCTGAACGAGGCGGACGGCCCTATCTTTAAAATTGCACAGGATCCCCGCATTACAAAAACCGGCAGGTTTCTCCGAAAAACCTCAGTTGACGAACTGCCGCAGCTAATCAATATTATTAAAGGCGACATGAGTATCGTTGGACCGCGCCCTCTTCCAACCTATGAAACCGAGCGTCTGACCGAGTCACAGCGTCAGAGGCTTTGCGTAAAACCGGGGCTCACCTGCTATTGGCAGGTAAGCGGGCGCAGCAATACAAGTTTTCAAGAAATGATGGAGCTGGATTTTAAGTACCTGCGAGAACGCTCTTTGTGGACGGATTTTAAAATTATCTGCAAAACATTTATAACCGTTTTCCGGGGAGAAGGCGCCTATTAAATTAAGGAGGATACCTTAATGGCAATTTTAATCTGCGGCGGAGCAGGGTACATCGGCAGCAACATCAACAAACTGCTCAGCCAAAAGGGCTATGACACCATTGTATTTGACAACCTGGTCTATGGACACCGGGAACTGGTAAAATGGGGCCGCCTCATAGAAGGCGACCTTTCAGACATGCAAGCTATTGACCGGGTATTTGACCAAAATAAAATTGATGCCGTGTTCCATTTTGCCGCCTATGCCTACGTAGGGGAAAGTGTACACGAACCGGCGAAATATTACCACAACAATGTAACCTGTACGCTCAACCTCTTGGAAGCTATGCGCAAACACGGGTGTGAGAAAATTATTTTTTCCTCCACCTGCGCCACCTACGGCATCCCTGAAACGGTGCCAATCACCGAGGACATGCCGCAGAACCCCATCAATCCTTACGGGGCTACCAAGCTGATGGTTGAGCGTATTTTTAAAGACTACGCCGCCGCTTACGGCTTAAAGTTTGCCGTCCTTCGCTATTTCAATGCCGCAGGTGCAGACCCGGAGGGAGAAATTGGGGAATGGCACCAGCCGGAGACCCATTTGATCCCGCTTGTTCTGGATGCAGCTGCCGGTGTGCGGGAGAGCATTCAGGTGTTTGGAACCGATTATCCCACCCCGGACGGCACCTGTGTCCGCGATTATATCCACGTTTACGATTTGGCAACCGCACACCTGCTCGCACTGGAGCATTTAAACCACGGCGGGCAAAGCGACTTCTTTAATCTGGGTAATGCAAAAGGGACTTCGGTGCTGGAAGTCATTGACACAGTTAAGGCGGTAACGGGCAGGGATTTTCGGGTGGATTATGTGCCGCGCCGGGCGGGCGACCCGCCAATGCTGGTCGGCAGCAGCGAAAAGGCGGCTTCGGTATTGGGTTGGAAACCGAAATATGCCGATATTGAGTCCATTGTATCCCATGCCTGGAACTGGTACCAGAAACTGAACAAAAGCTGACAAAATCATTCGCCCGGCAGATTTCGGTTCGCCGGGAATTCAGGGCGCTTTTGGAAAAGGCGGCATTGCCTTTTCTGGGGCACCCTACTTATATTTGTAAACGGAAGTTAAAAGACGGGAGAGAGCATTGTTGAAATACGATTATTTGATTGTAGGCGCAGGACTATTTGGCGCGGTATTTGCGCATGAAGCAGGCCGGAAAGGGAAAAAATGCCTGGTCATTGACCGCAGAGATCATATTGCAGGCAACATTTACTCCAAAGAAATGGAAAACATACAGGTGCATATGTACGGCCCGCATATCTTCCATACAAACAGTGAAGAGATTTGGCACTATATGCAGCAGTTTACCACCTTTAATCACTTTACCTACTGCCCCAACGCAAATTATAAAGGCGAGCTTTACAACCTGCCATTTAACATGAACACCTTTTACCGGATGTGGGGTGTCCGCACTCCGGAAGAGGCGCGTGCAAAAATTGAAGAGCAGCGGCGCGCCGCTGGAATTACCGAACCGAAAAACCTGGAGGAACAGGCCATTTCCCTTGTCGGTACCGATATTTACGAGAAGCTGATCAAAGGCTACACCGAAAAACAGTGGGGCAAGCCCTGCACGGAGCTCCCCAGCTTTATCATCCGCCGGCTGCCAGTGCGCTTCCGTTATGACAACAACTATTTCAACCATCCTTATCAGGGAATCCCGATTGGCGGGTATACTAAAATTATTGAAAAGATGCTGGAGGGCGCCGATGTCGAGCTGAATGTAGATTATCTTGCCAATAAAGATACTTATGACAGCCTCGCTGAAACGGTGATCTACACCGGCTGTATCGACGAGTATTTCGGGTACTGCTACGGCCCTCTGGAATACCGCAGCCTGCGCTTTGAGACCGAGGTGTTCGACATGCCGAACTACCAAGGTATTGCCGCTACCAATTACACCGACAGCGAAACGCCCTATACCCGCGTGATTGAACACAAACATTTCGAGTTCGGCGAACAGCCCAAAACGGTGATCACCCGCGAATACCCCGCGGCATGGGAAAAAGGCATGGAGCCTTATTACCCGGTTAACAACGAACAAAACCAGGCGCTGTACGAGCGTTATAAGGCGCTTGCCGAAAAAGAGACCCGTGTGCGTTTCGGCGGGCGGCTCGGCGCGTATCGCTATTATGACATGGATCAGGTCATTGCCTCAGCGCTGTCGCTTGCCAAAAAGGAGCTTGGAAAATGAACATTGTTTATGCAAGCGATAATAATTACGCTGAAATTTTAGGGGTCTCGCTGGTCTCGCTGTTTGAAAACAACAAACAGGAACCGGAAATGACTGTTTATATTTTAGACGACCATATTTCGGAAGGCAGTAAGGAAAAATTGAATGATATTTTTGCTCAGTACGGCAGAAAGGGTGTGTTTTTGTCGATTCCTGATTTGAATCGTCTTGCTGGGATCCAAATTAATTCTCAAAGGTGGTCTCTCAGTGCTTTTTCCCGGCTATTCTTAAGCGAACTGCTCCCAAAATCGGTTGAAAAAATTTTGTACCTTGATTGCGATCTTCTAATTGAGTGCCCTCTAAAGCAGCTTTGGTGTACGAACATAGAAAATTACGTTCTGGCGGCCGTTTCTGATTGCATTTCTCCCGCAAACAAAAAAAATATTGGACTTGATGTAAGTGATATGTACATCAACACCGGGGTTTTGTTCATCAACATGAATGAATGGCGGAAACAAAATGTTCAGCGTCTGTGTATTGAATTTATTCAACAAATGAACGGGAAAATTCCCTATGTCGATCAAGGCGTTTTGAACAACGTACTGAAAGGGAAAATGAAAGAACTCCCGCTTCGGTATAATGCTTACACGGTACTTTACGATTTTTCATACCAAAACCTGATTAAATACCGTAAGCCTCTAAATTTTTACAAACAAAGGGACGTTGAAGAGGCTGTCAAACAGCCTGCCATTGTCCACTTTACTGCCAGTTTCCTTTCGCTGCGTCCATGGATCAAAGGCAGCAGCCATCCTTATGTCGGTGAATGGCTCCGCTTTAAAGCCATGACACCCTGGAGAGACTTGCCGCTGTGGGAGGATAATAGAAGCGGTTATAAGAAAGCCTACGAAAAATTTTACAGGACTATGCCGCAGCCTTTCTCGGTATGGCTTTCGGGTTTGCTGCATTCCAAAATTGTACCGCTTATTCGAGCTATAAAAAAATAAGGAGCCTAGTGAAATGATGACCCTAAATGAAGTACGAGAAAAATGTCTAACCAAAGAAAAAAAGGCAGCATTGAAACGGGATATACTATGTTATTACTTGGTAAGGCCATTTTGCGATATGATGACAATCCCGTGTGTTAAACTGAAAATTTCAGCCACTGCTGTAACAAAGGTTTCTATCATCCTGATTATCGCGTCGTTTATTTTATTTGTGCTTTCTCACAATACGCTTGGATTTATAATCTCATGGATTTTATTCTTTTTTTGGAATATTCTCGATAACGTAGACGGAAATATTGCACGCTATACCCATACCGCGTCTCCTATAGGCGAACTGTGGGATGCAGCTGGTGGGTATATTGCAATGTTCACTTTCTCTCTCGGCATGGGAATATCTGCTTTCCATGATACAAACCTGCTTTTTCAAAATTTGATTCCGTCTTATTACTATATCATTTTTGGCGCGACATCCGGTTTTTTATTGCTCTTTCCGCGGATTATTCTACAGAAGAAAAATAATTTATTGGGTAAAGAGTCGGTAGAATCTATCAAAAACAAATCCAATTTCGGATTTGTAAAAACAGTTGCGCTCAATATTTCATCTATTAACGGGCTTGCCTCTTTTCTGTTTTTAGCAGGAATATTGACTCATACACTTAATATCTTAACCGTCGCGTATTTGCTGTTTGATCTGTTGTTCGCATTCATTTCATTAATGCAATTATTCAAAAATCCCAAAGTGGAGCAATAATAATTCGAATAGAAAGGATGTCGTCATGCCTGAAACAACGCCGCTGCGTAATTTGCAGTTAAAAGAAGTGGAAATATTAAAAGCCTTTGCCGATTTTTGTGAGCAGCACGGCCTGCGTTACTATCTCGCAGAAGGGACGCTACTCGGAGCAATCCGCCATCAGGGATTTATCCCATGGGATGATGATACCGACGTCATGATGCCTAGAAAAGATTATGATAGGCTCATTGAGCTTGGTAAAAATGGTTTGCCCGGAGGTTATGAACTCAGAAACTACAAACTACACTCGGAAAGTCTGGGGCTTCCCATTAAGGTTGTCTGCACAAAATATTTACTAAAGCGCCATCTGTTTGGAAAGGTGGAAATTGTTCCCGTCTGGATCGATGTTTTTCCGCTGGATGGGCTTCCAAACGCTCCTCGTAATCAACAGAAGCATTTGAAAAAACTTCATCGCGCCTATTTTCTCCATCGACTTTCCCGCGTACAGTACCATGGAACCGAAGCCCCAAAATCCGGTGTTCGGCAACTGGTTTTAAAAGCGGATCACATTCTCCATTTCAGTAAAATTTTAAACTTCCGCAAACAAACAGAAAAGGTAGAAAGCCTACTTAAACAACATGATTACGACAAAAGCGACTGCTGCATAAACTATTATAGCGAATACCGTAAACGCCAAATTTTCCCAAAATCTTATTATGGCAGCGGAAAGCTCTGCAAATTTGAGGGCTATGAATTCAAAATACCGGCCGAAGCGGAAAAAATTCTTTCCGGAATTTATGGAGACTACATGAAACTCCCGCCGGAGGAGCAGCGAGTCTGCAAGCATTCCATTGAAATTATTGAAAACAAAAAGGAAGAATAATATGCCAAAAGTAAGCATCATTGTCCCAGTCTATAACGTGGAGCCTTACCTGCGTCAGTGTATGGACAGCCTCGTGAACCAAACACTCAAAGACATTGAAATTATCGCGGTGGACGACGGCTCCCCCGACAACTGCGGCGCAATTCTGGACGAATACGCGGCAAAGGACAGCCGCATTAAACTGATTCATAAAAAGAATGAAGGCCTTTGCGCGGCGCGCAATGACGCACTTAAATTGGTCACCGGCGAATGGATCGCTTTCGTCGATTCGGACGACTGGTGTGAACTCAACGCCTACGAGGTCGCTTACAAAAATGCGGTTGAAAAGGAGGTAGACATCCTCATTTACAACCACTACGAAAACGCAGAGGACGGCCAAAAGGAAGTCATTGCATTTCCTGAGGAATTTGTCTCAGACGACCCGGATTTGATTTACGGAATGGTGCTCTCTTCACTGAGCCGGTACCACACCCCTATCAGCCAGCGGTTCAGCCAGGGTTTTCCATGGGACAAACTGTTTAAAGCAAGCCTGCTCTTGGACAACGGGCTAGTGTTTGCAACCAATGTAAAAGCAAACGAGGATGTGATTTACGACCTTCACGCCTTCCATTTTGCCAAAAAAATTGCATATATTAAACCATCGCTGTATCATTACCGGATGAATCCGACCTCAATAGGGCACAGCTATAAAAAAGACCGTGTGGAAATTGATGCAGAAATTTACAAAGAGATGGAAGCGATTGGGAAGAAGTATGGGTTTGACCAGCGCTACTGGGAGGCGTTTTATTCCAGGGTTGCCGATAACTTCATGCTCTGCTGCGGCCGCTGCTTTTTCCATAAAAACAACGCCGAACCCTTTGCGCAGAAGATAAAGCGTGTTCGGTCAGTCATGTTGTCTGAGCCTTACAAAACGGCATTCAAACACATTCAAAAGGGAAAGGTGGCCAAACGGACCTATGCCATGACCCATGGTGGAAATAAAAACCCGTACAAGGTTTGGCTCATTTATCAACTAGGCAAGCTGAAACATTCGTTAAAAGCAAACTAAGGACCATTTTCATAAGGCGGTGTACCATTGTGTTGAATACAAATTACTTGCTCGACCGTTTGGAGCAAAACAATATCTCTTTCTTTACCGGCGTGCCGGACTCCCAGCTCAAAGCGCTCTGCGACTGCTTAATGGAACGCTTTGGCATTGGGGAACAGCACATTGTTGCGGCGAATGAGGGCAACGCGGTTGGCTTAGCCGCAGGCTATCACATGGCAACGGGAAAAATCCCCTGTGTCTATATGCAGAACAGCGGGCTTGGTAATGTCGTCAACCCGGTGGCGTCGCTGCTCAATGAAAAGGTCTACAAAATCCCCACGCTGTTTTTTGTGGGCTGGCGGGGCGAACCAGGTGTAAAAGATGAGCCACAGCATATTTTTCAGGGCGAAATCACCCTGAAGCTGCTGGAGGATATGGGTATTGCAGCCGAAATTCTGGACAAGGCCACCACGCCGCAGGACTTTGAGCGGATGCTCTCCCGCTTTCTGGAAATCCTCCGCGCCGGCGGCTGCGCCGCTTTTGTCGTGCGCAAGGGCGCGCTGGAGTTTGACGGAAAAGCAAATTATCACAACAGTTACCGCATTCTGCGGGAGGAGGCGATCCGCCACATTGTAAAGGCGGCGGGGGAGGACGTGGTCGTCTCCACCACCGGCAAGCCTTCGCGCGAGCTGTTTGAGATTCGGGAACAGAACGGCCAGCCGCACCGGTACGATTTCCTCACCGTTGGTTCGATGGGCCACAGCTCGATGATTGCCCTTGGAATTGCTTTAAACAAGCCGGAACGGCGAATCTGGTGCGTAGACGGTGACGGCGCCGTGCTGATGCACATGGGCGCCGCGGCGGTTATTGGGGCAAAGCAGCCCAAAAATCTGATTCATATCGTCCTCAACAACAATGCGCATGAAACTGTGGGCGGAATGCCAACGGTTGCCTCGACAGCGGATTTCTGCAAAATTGCCGAAGCGTGCGGCTACCGCAAAGTCCTCCGCGTGACCGAGGAGGAACAGCTTGACGCTGCGCTGGAACAAGCAAAAGGGTTGAACGGCCCTGTATTCGTTGAAATCATGGTGGGGCTTGGCTCCCGCGCGGATTTGGGCCGCCCGACGACAACCGCGCTTGAAAACAAAGAGAATTTCATGAAGTTTCTGGAGGGCTGATCCATGAAAGCATTGATCCTGAATTCCGGCGTTGGACGGCGGATGGGCAAGCTCACAAGCGAGCACCCCAAATGCATGACCGAGCTGCTGCACGGGGAAACCATCCTCAGCCGGCAGCTGAAGCTGCTGAAACGGTATGGCATTACCGATGTTGTCATCACCACCGGTCTTTTTGACAAGGTCCTGACCGACTACTGCCGTAGCCTTGACCTTGGGCTGAATTACGCCTTTGTCAACAACCCGGTGTACGATAAAACCAACTACATTTATTCCATTGAACTTGCGAAGGACGCGCTGGAGGGCGAAATCCTGCTGATGCACGGCGACCTTGTCTTTTCGGCGGAGGTGCTGAAAAAATCCATTGACAGTGCGGAAAGCTGTATGACCATCAGCTCGACCCTGCCGCTTCCGGAAAAGGATTTCAAGGCGGTTGTCCGCAACGGCCGGATCGAAAAAGTCGGCATCGAATTTTTCGATTCTGCCTATACAGCCCAGCCGCTTTACCACCTCTACCCCGAGGATTGGCGGCGCTGGCTTGAGAACATCACGGCTTTCTGCGAACGGGGAGAGCGTTCCTGTTACGCGGAAAACGCTTTTAATCAGGCGTCCGACCAAATTTGTATCCGCCCCTTGGATGTAAAAAACAGCCTTTGCTGTGAAATTGATACCCCGGAGGACCTTGAAGTGGTCAAAACTATGTTGGAAAAGGAATGTGAAGAATGAAAACAGTTTATATGAGCTTCAGCACCGACATCCTGCACAGCGGGCATATCAACATTATTGAAAAGGCCGCCGCTTTGGGCGAACTTACCGTTGGTGTGCTGACCGATCAGGTTGTTGCAAGCTACAAGCGTTTTCCGGTGCTTTCGTATGATGAACGCGCCCTGATGCTTAAAAACGTCAAGGGTGTCAGCCATGTGGTGGAGCAGCACAGCCTGAGCTACGCCGAAAATCTGCGCAAGCTGAAGCCGGACATTGTCGTCCATGGGGACGACTGGAAAACAGGCCCGCAGAAGCCGGTGCGCGAAGAGGTGCTCTCGGTTCTCGCGGAGTACGGCGGAGAATTGGTGGAGTTCCCTTACTCAAACGATGAACGGTACCAGGCCCTGGAGGAGCGTTCCCGCGAGCACCTGTCGATTCCGGATATCCGCCGCGGCCGCCTGCGCCGCCTGCTTGCCATGAAACCGCTCGTGAGCATTTTGGAAGCGCACAGCGGCATCACAGGGCTGATTGCTGAAAAAACAACCGTTGTCAAGGATGGAAAAACAAAACAGTTTGACGGCATGTGGGTTTCCAGCCTCTGCGATTCCACCGCGAAAGGCAAGCCGGACATTGAACTGGTAGACATGTCCTCCCGCCTGCGTACCATTGACGACATTATGGAGGTCACCACCAAGCCGATTATTTTGGACGGCGACACCGGCGGACTCATTGAGCACTTTGTCTACAACGTCCGCACACTGGAACGCATGGGCGTTTCAGCCGTTATAATTGAAGATAAAACCGGCCTGAAGAAAAATTCACTGTTCGGTACCGAGGTTGAACAGACGCAGGACACCATCGAGCACTTCTGTGAAAAAATTACCGCGGGTAAGCGCGCATTAAAGACCAAAGATTTTATGATCATCGCCCGCATTGAAAGCCTGATTCTGGAACAGGGAATGGAGGACGCCCTTGCGCGCGCCTTTGCCTATGTAAAAGCAGGTGCAGACGGCATTATGATCCACTCCCGCAAGAAAGACCCGGCAGAAATTTTTGAGTTCTGTGAAAGATTCCGGGCGGAGGACGCAAGCACCCCCATCGTCGTGGTGCCGACCTCGTTTAACACCGTTACCGAGGACGAATTTGCCGCACGGGGCGTCAACATTGTCATTTATGCAAACCAGCTCACCAGAAGCGCCTTCCCCGCCATGCAGAAGGTGGCGCTTGCCATCCTTGAAAATCAGCGCGCCAAAGAAGCAGACGATATGTGTATGCCAATTAAAGAGATTCTCACCTTAATCCCGGAGGAATAAAATGGGAAACAATTTTTCACCCCTGTGCACAGCCGAAATTGCCTTTGCAAATCTGGAACAGATGAAGCGGCGCCTCCTTGACCTGAACGCCAAACATCTTCTTCTTATCATGGGCAAAGACGCCGCCGACTGGTGGAAGCTGCACGGGTTTTTAAGGGAGATGGAGCAGCGCTTTTCTCTCCTCTGGCTCCAAACCGATGTCGCAAATCCCGACCAGAACGATGTAAAAGAGGCGCTTGCCCAGATTGGCAGCACCGACTTGGATGCGATCATCGCCATCGGCGGCGGAAGCGTCATTGACCTTGCAAAAGCGGTCAGTGCCTTTTACGATAAAGAGAAAAACACATCGTACACCGTAGAAGAAATTACCGAGGCAATCCGCAGCAAATCCTACCAGCAAAAAAGCTCGTTTGTCAGTATTATTGCGGTTCCCTCCACCGCAGGAACCGGCTCAGAGGTCACCCAGTGGGCAACCGTCTGGGATTGTGGAAAAACCAGCAAATTTTCCATTGACGCCCCTGGTTTAAAGCCGGCGCTGGCCTTAATCGTACCGGATTTGACCCTTACTCTGCCGAAAAAACTGGTGCTTTCCACTGCACTGGACGCTGTTGCCCATGCGGTGGAGGCTTTCTGGTCGCGTCATACCAATCCGCTTGTAAAGGATCTCTCACTGGAGGCCGTGCGTGTGATTACCGCAAATCTGGAGGCTGCGCTCAACCATCCGCAGGACTACAGCCTGCGTGAAAAGCTCTGCCGCGGCTCCCTGCTGGCCGGGCTTGCCTTTTCGCAGACCCGCACCACTGCCTGCCACTCCATTTCCTACCCGCTCTCTTTCCTGTACGGCGTGCCGCATGGCTTTGCCGCGGCAATGACCCTCGCGGCGGTGGCGGAAATCAACAAGGCAAAAACCGCAAATTATGATGAACTGGAGGCCGTTTTCTCCCCCTACGGCGGCCTTCAAAAATGGATGGACACAGTTTGTGCGGGAACAGTCGAGCTGCGCCTGCGCACCTTTGGTATTTCAGAAAACGACATTGAAAATATCGTGCGCTACGCCTTTACTGCCGGCCGGATGGACAACAACCCGGTGGAGTTGGGCCAAAAAGACGTGGAACAGATTTTAATAAGTGTGTTTTAGGAGCATGTCATGACTAAAAAAATATTGAACAGCCTCGATTGGATCGAACTGCATTTAACAAATCCCATTTCAAGCCGGATACTATTTCTTGTACTGTTAATCCTTCCTTTTATGATCCCGCAAGTATTTGAAAATTTGTCCGGTATGGCAGAGAAAATTGTCGACATTGTCTCTTTATGCTGGAAGTTTGTCTCTGCATCCATTATTTTAATCATGTATTTATCCGCAAAAAAAATAACGGCTCCAATTTGGGTTGTATCTATTATGGAGTGTTATTTTATTGTCGTAACTTTATTTACCAGTAAATTGATTTGGAATGCATTGGCTTCTGGCGTCTCAATCATTGCATTTACCATGTTGGTTGATTTGCTGTGCAGAAAAAATTTCAATTCCCTGCTTGATGTACTGTTTTTGATTTTTGCAGCTTGGACAATTTTAAATATTATCTTCCTGTTCTTTTTTCCGAATGGGCTTTATTTGCACGATTATTACGGTTATCCAGGTAACTTCCTTGGAATAGACAACCAGCTTGCGCCAATTTTATTTCCTGCCGCCTTTATTTTCTTGTTTCGCTCTTACTATTATTATCATCGATATAATGCCTCATCTGTCCTGCTCTGTCTTTTGGTTATTGCAACTTTCTTAAAGGTTTGGCCAGCTACCGCTATTATGGGCATGATTATAATATTGGTCTGGTTTTTATTCTTTCAAATTTTCAAAAAGTTCAGAGACAAAATTACAAAATTTGTTAATATTTTATCCACATCTATTTTAGCAATTGTATTATTCTTGTCAATTGTTGTGTTTCGCCTTCAGGACTCTTTTGCCTTTCTCATCGAAGATATCCTTCATAAGGATATTACCTTTACCGGTCGTACAGAAATTTGGGATTTGGCATTTCAAAAAATTTCCCAGTGTTGGCTGTTTGGCTTAGGCGCTTATGACAAGGGCGGATGGATAGCTTGGAAACGTGGGCTGATGTGGCACGCTCACGATACCTATTTGAACCTTATTTTGCAGGCCGGAGTGCTTTTTTTACTGCTCTATATTGTATTTTTCGTACTTGGCGGTATTGGCGTGTTTCAGAAAAAAAATCATCCCCTTGCTATATTGATTACAGGGTTTCTTTTCAGCTTTTTCATTATGTTCATTGTTGAAGTCTATGGTGCACCGCAATTTCTTTTTACCATCGTTTTATTCGGTTACTATATTAAAAATATTATTGACAAAAGCGAAAGGGAGAAGAACCATTCGCCAATTCGAATCTGGCTGGATAAATTTAGCGGCAAGAGGTCTCTAAATGCCTAAATCAATCGTAAAAAATTATATTTACAATGTCAGCTATCAAATTTTGCTGATTCTTATTCCACTCATTACAACCCCGTATGTTTCCCGTGTATTGGGGTCGGATAATGTGGGAATCTTCAATTACACCCAATCGGTTGTAAACTATTTTATCCTGTTTGGATGTATTGGCTTAAATATGTATGGGCAGCGTGAAATTGCCTATTGCCAAAACAACCCCCAGAAACGCAGCCGCGTTTTCTGGGAGTTGGTGTTGTTGCGTCTGATTACCGTCTCGCTCAGTCTTTTGGTCTACTATTTTGGGATTGCCGCCCATTCACCATACCAGGAATACTATCTCATTTTTCTTGTGGAAATTGTCGCCGCTGTTTTTGACATCAGCTGGTTCTTCCAGGGGCTGGAAAACTTTAAGATGGTTGCCATCCGCAACTTTATTATTAAGCTTTCCGGCGTTGCGCTGATCTTCCTGTTCGTTAAAACCAAAGAACAGTTGGACATTTATATCTGGTGCTATGCGGCGACCGTTTTTCTGGGCAATTTATCTCTCTGGATTGGATTGCCCAAGCTCCTTGTAAAAGGCGGGTTCAGCTTTTCTGAAATGCTTCGCCACCTGTGGCCGGCCTTAGGTATGTTCGTCCCACAAATCGCCATTTCGGTCTATACCCAGCTTGATAAAACCATGCTCGGCCTTCTTTCTACAAATTCACAGGTAGGTTATTATTCCCAAGCGGAAAAAATGAGCAAGCTCACCCTGGCAATTGTCACCTCGCTGGGGGGAGTCATGCTGTCTAGAATAGCCAATACCTATGAAGAAAAAAACAAAGAAAAAATCCAATCGTACCTGGCAAATTCTTTCCGGTTTACATTTTTTCTGGCCATCCCCATTATGTTTGGAATTATCGGCATTTCAAACGATTTTGTCCCCTGGTTTTTTGGCGAAGGCTGGGATGAAGTATCTGTGCTGATGAACTGGATTAGCCCCATTGTTGTATTAATTGGCCTGAGTTCGCTTATCAGCAAGCAATACTTAATTCCTACTAAAAAGGTCAAATATTATACAGCGTCTGTGGTGGTGGGCGCCTGTATTAATGTGTGCTTTAACTTTTTGCTCATCCCTTCTCTCGGTGCAAAAGGGGCTTCCTTTGCCACCCTTTTGGCAGAAGGCGGGGTAACTGCTTTGCAGCTTTGGTTCGTCCGAAGGGAGATTAGCCTGTCTGTGTTCCGTTATTCGGTAAAAAACTTTATTTGCGGCGGTGTTATGTTGGCTGCTATTTGGGGCGTTTCCATATTGCTGCCCTCTACAATTTGGGCTACCTTCATTGAAATTACCGTTGGAGTTGTGGTCTATATTGGGCTGCTTTTGTTGCTTCGGGATCCGTTTGTTTTTTCTATTGCCAAAAAAGCGGCATTAAAACTGAAAAAAGGTCGCGCGAAATAGGGGAGAGAATATGGGTTTTCGTCAACCTGCACAAATCGTTAAAAATTTAACGGGAGGGGGGGTACTGACTCTTCCTCTTTAGGCAGTATTCACAAATGCGGTGACAAAATCAAACGTTTTGTTTTTACCCACAGCTCTGGTCAAGAAGCAGCCGGACAAGGAACAGCAGGCGGCCGCTATTTTGGCTTGGATCTCATCCGTTTTCTGGTAATTCTTTTTGTTTTATCCGCCCATTTTTTTGCCAGAGTTGGGTATATCAATGCACCAATTCATGGAGAACGTTATTTTATTGCCACCGCTTTCCGGGAAATTATCACCTCCTGCGTCCCATTGTTTTTTATGCTCAGTGGTTATCTCATGAAAAACAAAACGCCTGTGCGAAGCTACTACTCTAAAATCATCCGTTTGTTGGTGCTGTTTCTGGTCATTGGGACCATGTGCAACCTGTACCGGATTTTTGTCTATCATGAGCAGCTATCCGCCGTAGACTGGCTGTTTTCCTTTACCAATTTTTCTGCTAATACCTATTCTTGGTATCTTAAGGTCTACATTGGTTTGTTCGTGCTGGCCCCGTTTTTGAATATGATGATCCATGCGTTAAAAAGCAAAAAACAGTTTCATATATTGCTGTTGAGCCTTATCCTTGTGTTTTCACTTCCGGTGTTTTTCGGCCGAATTGGGCTGCAGGTTTCAAACTATTGGAAAGATTTTTATCCCATCACCTACTATCTTTTAGGCGCCTATATTTCCATTTACAAACCCTGCCTGCGCAAAGGGGTATTAATTGCGGGAATTTTCATCGTTTCCGTATTGGGCGCCGTTTTACTGTTCCTGACCCGCTACGGTCAAAAGCTGGGCAGCGCAGCCGTTGAATATGGAGATTTTCTCTATTTGCTGATCACCGTAATGCTTTTTCTGCTGCTGTACCAGGTGAAAGCACCGCGCGTTCACTTTTTGTGCCGTTTTGTCTCCAGTGTTTCAAGAGTTTCTTATTCCATGTTTTTAATTTCATGGATCTACGACCGCACCATTTACGGCTTTATTCTAGTTCCGTTTGTCTCTTCCTTTTATGACCGGCTGTTATTTATTGTTTTAACCGTGCCCGCCGTATTTCTACTATCCTACCTATCTGCGCTTGTATTGGAGGGGAGTTATAATTTTGTCGCCGCAAAAGGAAAACAGCTCTTTTTTAAACAAACGGTATGAGCATTGTGCAGGGCCGTCTCAAATCCTGTGCTTTTAAATCAACAGCAAACGTCAAAAACAACCCTAGACATTTGGCTTGCACGAACCTTCTTTACGTACTCTAAGGCTACATAAAAGCCCGGTACGCCGAACACCAGCGCCTTGTTCAGCATCGCCTGCTGCTGGCCCTTTCGGTATGCAAACCTGCGTTGCTTTCACCGTTTTATTGTTTTCATATTCCAGGAATATATAGCCCCCGCCTGATTTGCAGACGGGGGCTATATATGCAACAATGGCCAAAATTCTCTTAAAATTTAATTAAGGCGCTATATTTTACTTTATCTTCCCTCCAATGCGTGGTAGAATAGAAGCCGATATGAAAGGAGGCGGATTCCGCTTATGGAAGTCACGCTGGAAGTAAAAGCGTTAAGCAAAAAATACGCAAAGGTTCAGGGCGCCAAAAACGTCAGCTTCGAGGTCGGAAAAGGCGAAGTATTCGCATTAATTGGGCCGAACGGTGCCGGAAAAACCACCACCATCCGCATGATTGCAACCCTGCTCACACCAACCGGCGGCGACGCCGTTGTTGACGGATACAGCATTGTCCGGGAGCCTGCAAAGGTGCGGGAGCGTATTACCTACCTGCCGGATGAAGCAGGCGCCTACAAGAATATGACCGGGCTCGGCTATCTCAAATTCATGGCCGCCCTGTTTGATTCCAACGCCGCAAAACAAAAGGAGTATGTGGACCGTGCGGTGGATATTGCAAAGCTCGGCGACCGCCTGGGAGATAAAATTGCCAGCTATTCCCGCGGTATGATCCGCAAGCTGCTGCTGGCCCGCGCCGTGATGACCCGCCCTGCGCTCGCCATGCTGGATGAACCCACCTCCGGGCTGGATATCATCAACGCGCTGGAAATCCGCCGGATGATCCGCTCCCTTGCCGATGAAGGGATGAGCTTCCTCATCTCCAGCCACAACATGCTGGAAATTGAGTTTGTCTCGGACCGGGTGGGTATCATCAACAAAGGGCGGCTGCTCGTCACCGGCAGGCCGGACGAGCTGAAAGCGCGCTATCATGCAAACAATCTCGAAGAAGTCTTTGAAAGGGCGGTGCAGGGCGAATGAAATTTGTTACCCTTCTTAAAAAAGAACTCCGTGAAATGCTCAGCCTGACCACCATTATTGGCATGTGCGTCGGCCTTGCGGTCTTCTTCATCCTCGGGCAGGTTATGAGCGGCATTTCCGCCGACAGCAGTAAGGATGCGGGCACCGTCCACCTTGTGGATATGGACAATTCCGACCTCTCGAAAAGCAGCATAGCTGCGCTGGAACAGGCAGGATTCACCGTGGTAAACGAAACGCCCAACACCGGGGCAGAGGGCGAACTCGCCTTCAAACCGCAGGGGGATTACGACCTCCTCGTCATCCCAGAGGGCTTTGCATCCTCCATTCAGTCCGGAAAGCCGGCTACCATCGGCGTCTACTCCACCTTTCGTTCCATGGGGATGAGCAAAATGTTTTCGTCCGGCAGCAGCTCGGCCGTCATTGAGCTCATCAATGAGGCGGTCTCCAACACCCTGATTGCCCAAAACCTCGCTGACGGCGCAAAAGCGGACCCGTCTTTCCTGAAAACGCCGGTTGTCTCCAACGACATCACCTTTGTCGGCGAAAATTACAGCCATGTCAGCGCCTCGGCGCTTTCGGGCTTTGCCATGCAGCAGAGCATGTTCGTGCCGCTGGTGGTCTTTATTCTGGTTATATTTGCATCCCAGATGGTGTCCTCCGCCATCGCCACCGAAAAGGGCGACAAAACTCTGGAAACACTGCTCTGCACCCCGGTTTCCCGCCTTTCGGTCCTCTCGGCCAAGATGTGCGGCGCCGGCATTGTTTCCCTGTTGATGGCCGCCGTCTACATGGTGGGCTTCTCCAGCTACATGAACGGCCTGATGGGCCCCGCCGCCGAAGGATTGTCCAACTCGCTGGGGGATTCGCTCACCAGCCTGGGCATTACCCTGAGCCCGGTGGATTATCTGCTTGTCGGGCTGCAGCTTTTTCTCACCATTCTAATCGCACTTGCGGTGAGCATGATCCTCGGCGCGCTGGCAAGCGACGTCAAAAGCGCACAGACCGCCATTACCCCGTTGATGTTCGCCCTGCTCATTCCATACCTGATGACCATGTTCTTTGACATCAACACGGTGGCAATGCCGCTGCGTATTTTCATGTACATCATTCCGTTTACCCACACCTTTATTGCCTCCAACAACATGATTTTTGACAACTACACCCTCTACTTCGGCGGGCTGCTTTATCAAATCATCTTCCTGGCGGTGGTCATGACCCTGGCCATCAAGCTGTTCTCCGGAGACCGCATCTTCACCATCCGGCTCAACTTCGGGCAGAAGAAAAAACGCAAGGCGCAGCCTGTGGAATAATCGAAAGGGGACAGCTATGCGCACCGTATTAATCACCGGAGCTTCCCGCGGCATTGGCGCGGCCGCAGCGCGCCGTTTTGCCGAGGCAGGGGATCGGGTCGCCATCAATTACAACACCAATAAGGACCGGGCCCAGGCGCTTGCCGCCGCGCTGGAGAAAGAGGGGTACCCTGTCAAAACCTTCCGCGCTGACGTCTCCAACAAGCAGGAGGTCATCCGCATGATAAACGACATTCACCATGCCTTTGGCCCGGTGGATGTCCTCATCAACAACGCGGGCATTGCAGAACAGAAGGTCTTTGCCGCTATTACCGAGCAGGACTGGGACCGCATGTTTACCACCAATGTCAAGGGGATGTACCTCTGTACCCAGGCAGTCCTTTCCGACTTTTTGCAGAAGCAGTCCGGCGCCATTGTCAATTTGTCCTCGGTTTGGGGAATTACCGGAGCGTCCTGCGAAGTGCACTACTCGGCGGCCAAAGCGGCGGTCATTGGGTTTACCAAAGCGCTGGCCAAAGAGCTTGCCCCCTCCGGCATCCGGGTCAACTGTGTGGCGCCCGGCGTCATTGACACCGACATGAACGCCGCTCTCACTGAGGAAACACTGGCCATACTGCGGGAGGAAACCCCGCTTGGCACCATTGGAACACCGGAGCAGGTGGCAGAGGCTATTTACTTTCTAGCCGGGCAGGGCGCGGGGTTCATCACCGGGCAGGTGCTCAGCCCCAACGGCGGGTTTGTTATTTAAAATGGCTTGACCGAACCAATGTTTTATTCGTATAAAAGAGGCTGGTTTTACCAAACCGGCCTCTTTTTTAAGCCAAAAGAAGAGGCGCAGGAGTTTTCTCCTGCGCCTTCCGTATTCCCGGGTATGGAGGGAACCAGTTCCGGGAGTACTATGATAACGCGGTAGGGGCCGCGGTATCATCGAAACGCTAATATAGTAGCGATTCACAAGTTAAACTAGTATTTTATTATATTATACATAAAATAGTTGTAAAAGGCAATACTCCTTTTCGTTCAAGTGTAAAATTTGAGGAGTGAAAAGGAGTGACGATGGTGCGGAAGCATACAAACGACATACTACGAAGCCTGCGGGAAGCAAACGACAGAAGTCAGGCTGAAATCGCACACATCCTTGGTGTTTCCCAACAAACCTATTCCAACTATGAAAACGGGGTATATGACCTGCCAAGCCGTCATTTGCCAACCTTGTGCAAATACTACCAGGTAACGGCTGACTACTTGCTGGGCCTGACCCGGTACAGGGGTTCCCTTCAGGAGCTCAACCGGTGCCTGAACACCGAAACAACACTCGGCGCTCTTATTGGTGACATTCTCTCCCTGAATGAAAAATCACAGTCGACGCTGATGGAGTGTGTTGAACTGCTTAAAATAAGGCAATCCATGAAATAAGCCGCCGGGCAAATGCCCGGCGGCTTATTTTATCCCGTTATAGGATCATGACAAAGGTGCCTGCCGTAATCAGGATTCCCCCAATCACCGTCTTAATGCTGACCGTCTCATGCAGGATGAGAAACGCCAGCACCATGCTGATGACCACGCTGAATTTATCAATCGGCACCACCTTGCTCGCCTCGCCAAGCTGGAGCGCCTTGTAATAGAACAGCCAAGAGAGCCCGGTCGCAATCCCGGAAAGAATGAGGAACAGCCAGGACTTTGGTCCAATGTTCGCCACCTGCGACTGGGTCCCGGTGATAAAAACAATCCCCCACGCCATAACCAACACCACCACCGTCCGGATTGCCGTAGCAAGGTTGGAGTTGACGTTGTCAATCCCAATTTTTGCAAGAACCGAAGTAGCCGCCGCAAAAAATGCGGACAGCAACGCATACACAACCCACATTTTCTCGTTCCCCCTTGTCTGTGTCATGTTCGTCATTCCTCCTTTATAGCCTGTAACCGCAATGCAGCGCCAATCCGGAGCAGCAGCATTCTGCCTGCGGCCGAATTTCTCTCCTGCCCGGCGCTTCACATGGCTTTGGCAGCCTTCAGCGGTTTTGTTTGCCGCCGAAAAAAGTCGCTTTGCCCTCGTTCCAATATTTTTTCCGTCATGTGCTTTGACGGCGTAACGAAAATACCCTCTGCTCTGCACAGGGCAAAACATTCATTTTTACAGCAAACAGCCGGTTGTTTCCAGCCGTTACCGGGCGTCACGGGAGGATTCGATCCGCACCGCCTGTTTTTCCTGCTCACAAAGCTCTTTATACCGGGCGCGCACATCGGTTTCCCGCGGAATTTCGCTCGGATTGTCCGGATCCTCCGCGTAAATGGTGCGGCTGATGACCATGGTATCCGGCCGGACAAATTCCCGGTCAAGATAATCGTAATAGGTGCCTGGGGTAATAATGCCGTTGATCTTGACAATATCGGTTCCCGCAGAGCTCAGCACTGCATCCACAAGCTGGACGCAGTTGGTGGAAAGAACAAAATAGGATTTAAATTTGCCGGAGTTAAACTTGCAAAATTCTGCGCCGGTATACCGGTAGAGCTGGCTTGCATAGTCCGGGTAATATTCCAGCGGCTTTTCGCATTTGTTCTCCAAATCCCATTCGTAAGGGCTTTTCCAGCGGTAAAGCGGCGCGGTAATTTCCTCCAGCCGCCTGCGCACCGCCTGTTTCTGTTCTTCGGTGAGCTTTAAGCCAAACCCAAACAGGGTTTTGCGGCTGTAACGGATGACAAACGGCACATACCGCTCCTTAGGGGCATAAAACAGCACCCCGTCTCCCACGCCTTCAAACAGCCTGCGGGAGTATTCGTCGTAATTGCCGTAGGAAATCACCTGCCCGTCAAAGCAGAAATCGCAGTGGCCCATAGCGCCGCTGCCGTCTTCGGTCACATGGACAAAAACCTCCAAATCCGGCGTCTCTGCCGGAACATTTTCCTTGTACTGGGTAAACTCCTCCGGGCCCTCTATTCCATCTGCATTTTGGGAAAGATAAGCGTTGATCCGCTTGAGCACCCGGTGCGGCACAAACGCCACCAGAAACACCGGCAGAGAGATGCGCACCTTGCGGCGCATCCGCGTTTTGGCGTAGCTTGGCAGCATGGAACGGATGAATTCAATCAGGTTAAAACTGCCAAGCAGAATGGCGTAAATCCCAATGATAATGAGAAACGAATCCACCGGAAGAATGGGGGTAAAGAGCAGCAGAACGCCAAAGGTCAGGAAAAACAGGCAGTCAAACAGGTCGGTGGTTCGCCCTTTTACCTTGTTTTTTGCAAACAGAATAAAGTTGACCAGCTTGGCCGCCGCATTGATCAGCACATAAACCGAGAACAACAGGCCGAGAATGTAAACCTGGTAATCCAGCACAAAATTCATGGCAAGCCCAATGCCGACCGAAATCAACGCGCCGCTCAGGGTAATCCGCTTACCGCCCAGCTCTTTGCGCCGGAGCAGCAGCATGACCAGCATGGCAACGCCGCTGACCAGGCAGACCATCTCCACCAACAGCAGGGTCCACCTCAAAAATGTTGTTTTCCAGCATAGTATGATGATGCCAAGCGCCACAAGCACAAGGCCCGGCAAAAGCTGATCCAGCACCGGGGTGAATTTTTTGCGCATAATACCTCTTTCCGCCAATAAAACCTGAAAACTTTCCTTTTTTCAGTATACCACAAATTTGAGGGAGTACAAGCAAATACCATCCATGAAAATTTGGCGGGATGCAACAAACGCCTGTATTTGGCTCTCGTTTCCCGTTTTGGTTCAGATGAGAAGACATCGGGGATTTCGCATCTCTTGAGCGCAAAAAGCCCGGCGGTATACCCGCCGGGCAAAATCGACGTCAAATTTTACGGCTCCAGCGGCACCCCTTCAGACGCCGTAACTGCCTCTGCCGGTGCATCGGTTTTCACCACCGCCGCATGCCTCCAAATAGGGGTGCGCAGCATAATGACATGCACCACAATCGCCACCAGTGAAGCCACCGGCGCTGCAAGGCCAATGCCGTACAGCGAGGACGGCAGGAGAATGCTGAACAGGAAAGCAAGCGGCACCCGGATGCCAAGGGTGGTGGAAATACCATTGATCATGGTATAACGGGTACAGCCGCAGCCGTTGAAAAACCCATTAAAACAGAAAGCAAAGGCCACCAGCAGGAAGTCAAAGCTGAAGGTGCGCAGGTACTCAGCGCCCGCCGCCGTAACCGCCGGATCAAACTGGAAGAGCAGCATGATCGTCTCCGGGGCAATCTGCGCCCATGCAAAAAAGACAACGGCGCAGCCAAAGGAAAGCAGCATGCTCACATACAGCGTTTTTTTGGCGCGTTCCGGCTGGCCCGCCCCAATGTTCTGCGCCGCCAGCGCTGAAATCGCGCCGGAGAAAGCCATTGGAGGCAGCATGGCAAAGGCGTCGAACTTTCCGGCAATTCCCACCGCCGCAGAGGCGACAACCCCCATGGAGTTGACAATGGCCGCAATAAACATAAAGGAGATGTGCACCGTAGTGTCCTGAAGCGAGACCGGAATCCCCACCTTAAAGAGGCTTTTGACCTTTTCCTTGTGCAGATGAAAGCTGCGGAGCTTGAAATCAAAGATAAAATCGTGCCGCTTCAGGTAGATGACGGCAATTACAAGGCTCAGCCCCTGGGAGATAATGGTCGCCAGCGCCGCACCGCCTGCCGCCATGCCAAGCGGGCCAACGGCAACCAGGTCCAGCACAATGTTGCAGACGCAGGAAATGGCAATGAAGATGAGCGGGTGGCGGGAATCCCCCAGGCCGCGCAGGATGGCGCTGACCGCGTTGTATCCCACCACAAAGACGGTTCCGGCGCTTGCAATGAGCACATAATCCATTGCGTAGGAGAACGCCTCCGCCGGGGTTTGCATCAGCACCAGCAGGGGATAGGCCGCCAGCAGCATAATCACCGTCATTCCCAGTGAAACCACGCCGAACAGGGTCAGCATGGTGCTGATGGTGTCGGTGGCCTCATCCACCCGGTTGGCGCCAACGTACTGGGCAATCAAAATGGTTCCGCCCATGGTCAGGCCGGAAATAAGGCTCAGGACGATCTGGGTGATCTGGGTGCCGGTCGAAACCGCGGAAACGGCCGCCGAATCGCAGAACCAGCCGACGACAAACAGGTCGACGGCACCATAAAGCGCCTGCAAGAAATTTGCCGCAAGGTAGGGCGCGGCAAAGCGTATTAGTGTTTTGGTAATGCTGCCCTCGGTCAGCCGGTTTACCGTGTGCTCCATAAAAACTCTGTCTCCCTTACTCCACAAACTCAAAAAACCGGATAAAAAAGCTGGATTCCTCCAACCCTCTTATCCGGTAAGCCATTACCCTCCGAGTTTATTTTATAGTAGCACAAAAAAACGCCGCGTGTCAAGCGGGCAGGGAAAGCCCTTTTGGCAGAACTTTTGGTGGAGTTCCCTCCCGAACGCATTCTCCGGGCAAATTTACAACGGTTTTGGCCGCGCGGATAGAAAGCCCGGCCATTTCCCCTGTATGCGTGCGCCTTCCCGGTTCCCCTTTTTTTACAGGAAACTCTTCCCGCATAAGCGCCCCCTGCGAGCCATTTCCGTTTACCGGTGCTGCTTCTCCTCAAAAAAAGCGGCTGCCGCTTTGCTTTTTATCAAAATCCAGGCAATGGCGCCATTGAGCACGCAGCTTATTCCACCGGTCAGCAGCAAAAGCCAGCCCATTTCCGCCGGCCAGCCCATTTCACTGGATTGACCGAGCAGCGTCAAAAAGGTTTGTATGGCAGAAAGCGCACAGCTGACGGCATAATACCAGCGCACCCAGCGCACACCACACATCAGGGCGGCAGCGAACGCCGTTGCCGCAACAAAGGAAACCAGGCCATACCCAAAGTTTCTGGTCACGGCGCTTGCAATCAGCAGCAAAAAGGCAAGCGCAATTTGAACGGCTCCAATGGCATACACCAGCCGTCTGCCCACCGTTTGCCGGCGCGCCATTTCCGCCTGGATGGCAGCGGCCTGCGCTTCTTTTTGCTGCCGCGGTTCATCGTCGTCTTTGCCAAAATCCAAATTTAAATCCGAGCGGGGCAGGGAAAGGGCGGCCGCCCGCCGCTCCAGCGCCGCCGCAAGTGCCTGGCAGTCCTGAATCCGGCTCATATCCAACCCGGCAAGCGCCTCTGCGTTCAGCCCCGCCGCCTGTCCCTCTTCGCGGAGACGGCCAGCACAGCCCTGTACCACCTGAACCAACTGCATGGGGCTTGCTTTCATCCGTTTGATCTCCGCAACGGTAAAGCCGCTTTTGCGCAGGGTTGCCGCTGCCTCCAAATCCGCTAAATCCTGTTCGCTGTACGCGCGGTACACCCGTCCGTTTTCCTCAAAACACCGGGGCGACACCAGACCCTGTTCCTCATAAAACCGAACGGTCCGCTCGGTCAGCCCAGTCCGGCTGCACACCTGTTTCATTTTCATGCCGGATTCCCCCTTCCTTTGAGATTATCATACCATCTGACGTTACGTCGGTGTCAAGCAAAACCGTAAAATAAATATTTTTGCAAAAAAGTGGCAAAATACCCTTGACAAGCCCGCAGGTTTATTTTATAATTAATAGGCATCAAAATGGCGGTATAGCTCAGTTGGCTAGAGCATTCGGTTCATACCCGAAGTGTCACCGGTTCGAATCCAGTTACCGCTACCAACCACGCAACGGAACTACCCTGGCAACACTCGGCCAGACGCGCGCATTTCTTTCCTTGTGTGGACCACGGCCCGTTGGTCAAGCGGTTAAGACACGGCCCTTTCACGGCTGTAACACGAGTTCGATTCTCGTACGGGTCACCAGAAAAACCTTGTCGATTTTATCGGCAAGGTTTTTTCTTTTGGTAAAATCTTTTGTTTCCGCGGTTTATTGCTCTCAGGGCAGGGAATATCCCCTTATTTTTGGAAACACGCTGCGGTTCATCCGCAGTTTTCATCAAGATGCTCGGAGTGCTTGGCTTTTCCAAATCATAATATCCATTCCGTTTTAGGGAATTCCTTATCTTTTCCATTGATTGGAAAAGATTACGGCTGCTTCGGCTTAACATGGAAAAATCATATTTGACCAAAGCAATATCACCCAAAATATGCCGCGTTATCACGTTAACAACCGCTTCATTTCCTACTCTCACCAAACAGATTTTAGCAAAAAAGAAGGCGCGAAACAACGCCTTCTTTTTTCATTCTATTTACGTACAACTACCCAAAACGAAGGATAGAGCTTGAACCGCATTGTTTTCCCAAACCTTTCCGCCGGATTTCCAGCTGCATTCTCCACTCCTACAGGCCGGATTCTACAATCCGGTTGATCGCCTCCAGATCCAGATGTTTTCGGAGGTTTTGTGCGAGCAATTCGTACTGGGTTTCCTTGTACTGGCGGTAATCCACTGAAGCAAGGGCATTTTCATCAAGCCCTTTACGCTTTAACAGCAGCTGAAGCAGGGCATTTGTAAAGGCGGTACTGTCAAATAAGCCGTGAAGATAACTTCCCAGCACATTCCCAAAAACCGCCCCGTCCTGTCTGCCCAACGCCGTTAGGGAAAATGCCTGCGCTGTTTGCCCAGTACTGATCCCCATGTGGATTTCATACCCCTCCAGCGGCTGGCCGGAAAGCGGGGCAAAAGGCCCTTGCAATGGGCAGACGGCGGCAGCCGTACGGGCTCTCGTCTTTTGGCCTGCAAAAACAGTCTGAACCGGGAGCAGTCCCATTCCTGCCAGCTCACCGCCGCCCTCAACGCCTTCCGGATCGCGCAGCGTTTCACCGAGTATTTGGTATCCTCCGCAGATGCCTATGAGCAGCGTCCCCTTTGCTGCCAGCTTTTTGAGGGCGGCTTCCATGCCGCTCTGCCGCAGCCAAAGAAGGTCCCGCATCGTACTTTTAGTGCCGGGAAGCAGGGCAAGGTCAGGGCTTCCCAGCTCTTTGGGAGCAGTGACATACCGCACGCCAACTCCTTCCACCTGTTCCAGCGCATGAAAATCGGTAAAATTAGAGATATGGGGCAGCCGGATAACCGCAATGTCCAGCACGCCCTTTTGCTCCCGTTTTGCAAGGCGCGGAGCCAGGCTGTCCTCATCCTCCAGGTCAATCTCCAGATAAGGCAGCACCCCAACCACCGGAACACCGGTTAGGCTTTCCAGCTGTGCCAGACCGGGCCGGAGAATCGCCGGATCACCGCGGAATTTATTGATGATAAGCCCCTTGACCATCTCCCGTTCGTCAGGTTCCAGCAGGGCAATGGTGCCGTAGAGACTTGCAAAAACACCGCCGCGGTCAATATCACCTACCAGTAAAACCGGGGACTGAGCTATTTTCGCCATGCCCATATTGACAAAATCATCTTTTTTGAGGTTGATTTCCGCCGGGCTGCCCGCGCCTTCGAGCACGATGCGGTCAAACCGGCGCGCAAGGGCGTTATAAGCCGCACGAACAGCCGGGAAAAGCTCCTGCTTGCGCCGGTAATATTCGCCGGCCGGCAAGGTGCCAAATACCCTGCCGTTCACAATAACCTGGCTTTCCATATCGCCGCTCGGCTTGAGCAGGATCGGGTTCATCTGTGCAGAAGGCTCCACCTGCGCCGCCTCGGCCTGCATAACCTGAGCGCGGCCCATTTCCAGTCCTTCGGCGGTAATAAAACTGTTGAGCGCCATGTTCTGGCTTTTAAACGGCGCGGTGCGCCAGCCGTCCTGATGAAAGACCCGGCAAAGCCCCGCTGTAATAAAGCTCTTGCCTGAGCCGGAGGCAACCCCCTGTATCATAACTGCTTTTGCCATGGTGCTTCCTCCTTCAGCAGGCGCTGCATAACGCCAACCAAAATTTCATTTTCGTCCCGGGTGCGGACAGCTACCCGGCAATAACCTGCCGGAAGGCCGAAATAGTTGTCACAGCTGCGGATTAAAATCCCATTTTGCTCCATCCGGCCGGATAAGTCCGAAAGCGGCGAAGCGAAAAAAAGGTAGTTTGCGTGAGAACCAATGGGTTCAATGCCGCTCTGCCTAAGCTGTTCCTTCATCCAGCGGCGTTCCCGGCAGATAAGAGCCTGTGTTTTTTTCAGGTATTCCGTTTCCTGCAAAGCGGCAATTCCCGCCGCCTGTGCAAGGGAGGAGACCGCCCAGGGCGGCCCGGCCAAAAAACACCGCTCTAACAGAGCGCAATCGGCCGACAAAAGGTATCCAAGCCGAACCCCTGCCATACCGTAAAGCTTGGTAAAGGCCTTGAGCACCGCTGCATTGGGAAATTCATCCAGCCATTGAACACAGGAATGCTGAAGCTCCGGCGGGAGAAACGCCTGAAAGCATTCATCCAGCAAAACCGTGGTGCGGTTGCGCCTGCACCGTTCCAGAATACGGCGGAGCAGCCCCGGTTCCATCACCTGTCCGGTTGGATTATTGGGGTTGCAGAGAAACAGCATCTCCACCTCCGGCGTGAGTTCCGGGAGCAGGGAATCATCGAGCCGGAACCCGTTTTCCGGTAAAAGCGGGTGAAATCGGGTTTGGCATCCTACTGTGCGCAGCGCGTTTTCATATTCGGCAAATGTTGGTACAGGCAGTAGCGCGCACTTCGGCCTGCGGGCCAGCACCAACCGGTAGATTAAATCTGCTGCGCCGCTGCCGCATAAAATAAATTTCTCTGGTAACTGCTCCGCCTGCGCAAGTGCTCCGGTAAGCTCCCGGCATAAGGGGTCGGGATAACGATCCACCGTGTGTGCGGCAGCGGCAATGGCGCGCTGCACCCCTTCCGGAACGCCAAGGGGATTGACATTTGCAGAAAAATCCAGCGGCGGCCTGCCATGACGGCGGAGGAACCCTTCAGCGTCGCCGCCGTGTATCAGCTCCATAACAAACTGCCTCCCATTCCAATAAAAATTGCCGTTCGCAGCAGAATGCAGACCATTAGACTCAGCACCGCGGTGACCCAAAGCAGACGGTTGGCGCGCAGAATATCCTCCGGTTCAATGGGGCGGAGACAGTCGCCAATGGTGGGCTTGCGCACAAGTTTGCCAAAGTAGCTTGCATCACCTGCAAGCTGCACACCCAGCGCCCCGGCATAGACCGACTCGGTTTGAGCGGAATTGGGGCTGGCGTGGTTATACCGGTCGCGCCGGAAAATCCGCCAGGCATTTTTGAGCGAAAATCCGGACAATCCGGCCGCAAGCACCGTCAGCAATGCGCTCAAACGAGCCGGGAGAAAATTGGCAGCATCGTCCAAACGAGCCGCTGCTTTCCCAAAGAAACGGTAGCGGTCATTTTTATATCCGACCATACTGTCCATTGTATTAATCGCCTTGTAAAACATGCCAAGCGGTGCGCCGCCCAGCGCAAGAAAAAACATGGGGGCAATAACGCCGTCGCTGCTGTTTTCCGCTACGGTTTCAACCGCCGCGCGGGTAACGCCCTCTGCAGTCAGAAACTGGGTGTCGCGTCCAACTATGCGTCCCACCGCTTTTCGTGCGCCTGGCAGATCCCCGGCAGCAAGCCGGAGGAAAACGGCTTTACTGGCCTGTGCAAGACCCCTGGCGGCGAGAACCTGGTAACACATCCAGCATTCGGCAGCAAAGGAAAGCAGGGGATGCACCAAGCAGAGCAGCCAAAGGCAGGCAAAAGAAACACCCCAGGAGAGGAGCGGCAGCACAACCGCAAGCAGAATTCCACCAGCCAGTTCCCCCTTCGGCGTTTTAGGGAACAGGCGCCGGAACAGCTTTTCCAGCCAGGTGATCAGTTTTCCCATCGCGACCACCGGATGCGGCAGCCAAAGGGGATCGCCAAGCAGAAAATCGAACAGGAATCCCACCGCAAGCGCAATGATATGGTTCAAAAACGCCCAACCCCTTTCGTCATTTCCCGTATACAGAAGTTTGGCCCATGCAGCCACTGCTCCTCGGTCAACCAGCCCGAGAGGCGCGCGCCATTTTGGACATGCCAGTCAAAATAAGGCCGTTTTGGCAGTGCGTATTGGCTGAAAATAGCCATAATGGTTCCGCCGTGGACGACAAAACAGAGCTTTTCCTCTCCGCTTTCCAGCGCCCGGCTGATCACCTGCCGGAATTGCCGGCTAACCCGTGCAGTAAAATCCGCCTGGCTCTCCCCGCCGGGACAACGCTCCAGACAACCGGAATCCACCCAGGCACGATAATCCGCACGGTGACGCAAATCGGCAAAATTGCGGCCTTCAAACGCCCCGAAATCCATTTCTGCAAAGCCGGGACAGCACACCTGTTCTGCATTCGGAAACAGAAGTGAAGCCGACTGGGCGGTGCGCCGCAGCGGCGAAACATAAACCCGGCGGACTGCCGCGTCCTCTGGATCTGGATGCAGTGTACAGCACCCGTCCGGGCTGAGCGGTTCATCGGTCCGACCGATGTAACGCCCTTCCGCATTGCCCGCCGTCATTCCATGCCGATAAAAGACAAGCTCCATCACACGGCTCATTTGATCACCTGCGGGATCCCGCAGACAACCCGGACAACCCGATCCGCCTGTTCTGCCAGCCGGATGCAGAGCCGTCCAACCTCTTCTCGAAGGCAGTCCTGCCGCTCGTCAATCGGGACTACGCCGGAACCCATTTCATCGCAGACCACGACCTGCTTTTCCAGCAGCCAGGGCAGCAGACTCTGCGGCTCTCCGCCTTGGGAAAGACAGTGCTGAACCAGGTCCTGCAGCGCGTTGAGCACCGGACGGGCGTCCAGAAGGCCGTCTGAAATATCGGCCTCCAAAAAGCCCAGCTCTTTTTGAACATAATCCCGTTTGCCGGAGGCGCAGCCGCCAATTACCAAAACCATGCAATCACCCCATCCAATTTTTGAGCAACAACCAATGCCGTCAGCATCGAAATTTCACACACCTGCAAAAAATAGCCCGCCAAATCCCCGGTTACACCGCCAAATTGTTTGAGAGACATGTGGTGGTAATACCAAAACGTCAATCCGGCGGCAGCGCAGACCGCACTGCCCCGAATTGGGGAATAAATCACTATAGCAGCCGCCAGCAGGCCAAGAAGTATGAGCAGAAATGCCTTTCCGCCGGATTGCGGGCCGTGGTCGGAAAAGGTTTTGGCAAGGCCGTCCTTACGCGCTTTGGGAAAGGTGAGAACCGAGATTCCGCTCAGTGTCCGCTCCAGCAGGTAACCCCCGCTGATGAGCAGCGCGGTTTTCAAATCCTTTTCCAGCTCGCTGCACAGCGCCAGGTAAAACAGGATGTATGCCGCAGTGCCGATAATGGCGAACGCCCCGGTATGTGGGTCCTTAAGGATATCAAGTTTTTTTGCCTGCGGGGCGTGGCTGGAAAGGGCGTCCACGGTATCGCAGAAGCCATCCAGATGGATCCCCCCGGTCACCGCCAGCGGGAGGAGAACATACCCAGCGCTTGTGAGCAAGCTGCCAAACTGCAGTGCCCCGGCAAGCCAGCACCAAATACAAAGCAGCACGCCGGCGGCCGCACCGACCAGGGGAAAAGCGCAGAGCATATACCGCATATTGCGGTCATCCCATGAAAGGTGCGGAACCGGGATGCGTGAAAACATGGAAAACGCTGTGACAATGGTACCGAACAGCCTCATGGAAGTTCCCCCTTTACCGCAAGCGGGATGCCGCAGACCACCTCAACAACCCGGTCGGCCTGCCGCGCCAAAAATTCATTCAGCCCACCCAGCACCTTCAGGTAATGGATGGTCTCCTGCCCATAAAACAATCCCTCGCGAAAAACATCGTTGCTGACAACAATCAAATTGCCGGTTTGCCGGAGCAGGTTGGAAATTCCAGCACGGATGCGCTCCGGGCTTTCCGCGCCCGCGCCCTCCGGCCAGAACAGCTCGTTGGCCACCAGGTTCCCCATACACTCCAACAGCACCGTTCCGCGGCGGGGCAGCATAAGGGTATCAAGCCCAGTGTAGCACTCCAGGGTTTGAAAATTTTTTCCTGCGCGTTCTGCCCGGTGCTTTTGAATGCGTGCTTTGGCGGACGCGCCATAAGGCTGCATGGTGGCAATGTAATACCGCGGGCCTGCCGACGCACAGGCAAGCTGTTCCGCATATTCGCTTTTCCCGCTGGCACTGCCGCCATACACCAGCGTCAGCATCCCCAGCCCTCGCTCAACGGCTGGTAGCAATCAATCTGTATCTCCCCAAAGGTGTCCATGTGGAAATAAAGTTCCAGCGCCATATCCAGAAGCGGAAGCGCCGCCACCGCCCCAGTTCCTTCGCCAAGACGCATCCCGGCGCAGAGGAGCGGACGAAGGCCAAGCGCGTCAAGAACACAGCGGGCAGCCGGTTCCTCTGAAACATGGGTGGCCAGCATGGCGCAGGCGGCTTCCGGGCGAAGCCGTGTGGCAACCAGCGCCGCCACCGAGGAGATAAAACCGTCTATGAGGACAGGCACCCGGTACAATGCGCCGCCGAGGAACAGCCCGGCCATACCGGCAATGTCAAAACCGCCGACCTTGGCAAGGACATCCCAGGCGTCCTGCGGGTCCGGACGGTTGACTTCCAGCGCCTTTTGGATCACTGCAATTTTGTGCGCCATCCCCTGGTCGCTCAAACCTGCACCCCGCCCGGTCATCTCGGAGACTGGCCGCCCGAGCAGCACCGAGGCAACGGCGCTGCTCGTGGTGGTGTTGCCTATGCCCATCTCCCCGGTTGCAAGAATTTGGTAACCCTGTGCCTTTAGCTCCCGGACCAGGTCAATTCCAACCGAGACGGCCCGCCGCGCCTGTTCCAGCGTCATGGCAGAGCCTGTGCTGATGTCCCCAGTGCCGGGGGCAATTTTCCGGTCCAGCACACCAGAGCCGGTCAGGTTCTCTGCAACCCCAATATCCACCGGGAAAACATCCACTCCGGCACAGCCGGCAAATCGGCTGATGCACCCTCGTCCGCGCGCAATGTTCCGCGCCACAGCGGCGGTCACCTCCATACCGGTCTGGGAAATGCCCTGTGCCACCACGCCATTATCGGCACACATAACAACCGCCGCACGCCGGTCGATCCGGTATCCGGCGTTCCCGGTGAGAGCGGCAATTTGAACCACGGCCTCCTCCAGCAGCCCAAGGCTGCCCAGCGGTTTCGCAAGGCTGTTCCAGCGCGCACGGCACCGGTCGGCCGCGGATTTGTCCGGCCGCGCAATCGTATCCTTCCAATCCATTGTCATCCTCCGTCAGCGGTACATACCGTATTTAATCTTCACCCGTTCAATCTTGCGGATGACCTTATCCCCGAACAGAAACAGGAAAAAGGCGGTGGCAAGCGCATGGGTAAAATCATAGGGAACCCCGGACAGGTAAAGCACCGTCAGGGAGTGCCAGCTCATGTCAATGTTGGTTCGGTCAATGGAACTGGACATCACCATGGCGCAGACATTCATAATTCCACCGTAGATGATAAAGGTCGTCAAAAATCCATAGACCGAAAGGGTAAGGTCGTCCACCGGCATCCGTTTACGCTGGATCACCAGCCCAAGGAGCAATCCCCCCGCACCAAAAACGTAGAGCCGCCAGCCGAGGAAAGGGCCGTCCCCCCACAGCAGGTAGGCGATATAGGCAACACCAATGGCAGCGGCAACACTCAGCACCGGGCCCAGCACCAGCTTGAAGCTGCGGGATTTAAGCTGGTCAAGGTCAACCTTGTTGAAAACAATGCCCGCAAGAAAGCCGAGCAGCCCCCAGCAGACCATTTGCCACGGGGACCACGGCCCGTGCCCCAGAAAAAAGTTGCAGACAAACCGCGCCAGCGCGCCAACAAGAAACCCTTCCTCCGGGCCGAGGGCGATACCGGCGATAATAACCAGCGCCGTACCCGCCTGAAACGGAATCATCATGGAACAAACCAGCGTACCGCAGGCCGCCAAAGCAGACATAACGGCGATCATCACCAATTCCCGCGCACGCGGCTTGCGTTTTTCAAATACCATGAAAAATGGGATAATGGTATACGCCAGAATTAAAATGCTGATAAACAGGTATTTCCGGTCCCCTAAAAACTGCACACCAACAAAAATGGTCGCCGGCACCAGAATCAAAATAATCAGGGCGGCCATCCAGAACCGCTTTCGGCGGGCAGCCGCATATTGGGTCATATCATAGCTTTTTTGCATTGTTCCACCACATCGGCGCAGGTGACTGCGCCCTCAAAAATTCCCCGCGACATCCGGTTTGCAGCCGTCGTATAAAAACTGTTGCCGCTGAAAAAGGCGCGGGGCCCGTCCGCCGAGACGAGATCACCGTCAAACATCATAGCGCAGCGGTCGGCGTATTCTGCACAAAACTCAATGTCGTGAGTCACCATCAAAATGGTAACCCCCTCTGTTTTCAGCTGCCGCAAAATCCGGGCAAACTCCTGCTTCAAAAAAGGATCCAGCCCTTTGGTCGGCTCGTCGAGCACCAGCAGGGAAGGGCGCATCATCAGTATTTTGCCAAGGGCAAGCCGCTGCTGTTCCCCACCGCTCAAATCATAGGGGTTCACCTTGCGCAGACCGGTAAGCTCCAGCCGTTCCAGCATGCGGTTTACCCGGTCAATTTTTTCAGGCTCGGGTATTTTTTCAAAGAGCACCATGTCGTAAAGCTCTTCTTCTGCTGTAATCTCGGTGAAGAGGGCCTGGGGGTTCTGGGGGAGCATTCCCACAGAGATCCCCTTTTTTCCAGGCTGCCCATTCAGAAGTACCTTGCCGCGGTAAGGCTTTAGTGCCCCGCTTACCAATTTAAGAGCCGTGCTTTTTCCAACGCCGTTGCCGCCGACCATGCAGAAAAACTCTCCCTTTTCCACCCGGAACGAAAGGCCGCGCAAAATGTCATTTCCGTTTTTCTGGTAGCGGAACCAGACGTCGGAAAACTCGACGGCAGCAGGCTCTGTTTTTGATTCCCTGTGAATTCGTTTTTCTTTGGGAGGCTTCTCCTCCACGGCGGCTGGCCGGTTATGAAAGTGCTGCTGAAGCCAAAGGCGGCCGTCGCGCACCGTCAGCGGGCATTCACCGCCCAGCGGAAGCTCGGCATACACCCGCATAACGGCGGGCAGACCGGTGTACATTCTGCGGCCACTGCTGTTTTCACTGAGAAACGCGCCAACCTTACGCGGAGTACCGCAGGTAAGAAGTTTTCCTTCCTCCATGACAACAACCTGATCGGCTAGAGGAAACACCTCCTCCAACCGGTGTTCGGACAGGAGGATTGTTGTCCCCAGCTCCCGGTTGATTTTAACCAGCGTATCCAGAAATTCAGAGGAGGCAATGGGGTCAAGCTGGGAGGTGGGCTCGTCCAAAATCAACACCTCCGGCTGCATTGCCATAATCGAGGCAAGATTCAGTAGCTGTTTCTGCCCGCCGGAAAGCTCATAGACGCTTTTTCGGAACCAGGACTGAATCCCAAAAAAACTTGCCATTTCCGCGACCCGCCGGCGGATGACCCGGTTTGGGAAACCAAGGCTCTCCAAGCCAAAAGCGAGTTCATGCCACACCTTGTCGGTGACGATTTGGTTTTCCGGGCTTTGCTGGACAAACCCTATCTGCTGGGCGCTCACACGGTCGCTCAATTCAGTTATATCGGTCCCGTCATAAAACGCACCGCCCTTTCGTTCTCCGTAAGGTGTGAGGTTCTTTTTCAGGTGGCGCAGCAGGGTGCTTTTTCCGCAGCCGGAACGGCCGCATAAAACCACAAATGAGGAAGGCGCAATCGAAAGGGAAATACCGTCCAGTGCATATTTTTTGCTTCCCGGATAACGGAAGCTCAGGTCTCGAAGCTCAATTTGGCCCATTTATATTCTCCTTTGAGATCAATCACCGCCGGAAATACAAGCAGCAGCAGGTAAACCGCCGCCACCGGCAGGGTAACCCCCCACGAATGGGGGACATACACCGCAGGATAGTAATAAATGCTGTTGACGCCAAAGGCGCAGCCGGTAAAGACAAGGCCGGCCGCCAGCACAATAAAAACAAGGGCATACCCATCCCGCCGGGTAAATTTAAAAATATGGAAGCTCGTACGGCCGCGCAGCCCGTAGCCACGGGCCTCCATGGAATCCGACGTTTCAATGGAGGTTTCAAGCGACCATGCAATGAGAATGGAAATTTCACGCGCAAGCTGCCGCAGTTTGCGCACCGGCTGACGGATACCATAATCCCGTCCCATACACTTCTGCCCCTCTGAAATCTCCCGAAACCGGTTTTTGAGCAGAGGAACATAACGCAGACACATGGAAAGCACCAGCGACAGCACCGGGAGGATACGCCCAAACAGGTAAATGAATTTATCTGAGGTGACAACCCGGCTGAAGCAGCTGAACCATACCACAACGCTCACCAGCATCGCGGCGGCGGCCAGCCCATACAAAATTGCTTCCAGCGTCATTTGGTTCCCATTGAGGTAAAACAGCACCGTTACGCCGCGGTGATTAAACAGAGGATTGACAATAGCGGTGACAAACAAAATGGGAAGACAGACAAGCAGGATAAAGCGGAACTGTTTCACGCCGCCGCGCAGCAGGGAATAGAACACTGCCGCAAGCAGCGTTTCCGCAAGAAAAAGCGGGTGCATGGAAAACATGCTAACGCCTATTACACACCCAAAATAGAGGAAGGTCACCAATGGATGAAATGCGGCAAAGGCGCCGTTTTCGCCAAGGCCGTCTGCAAAAATACGCCTCATTCAAAATAGCCCCCTACATCCTTGCCGAGATCACAGGTATAGCACCAGAGAATTTCATCCCCGTCCTGTACCGTGTAGGCCGCTGCACCGTAGTTTGGGAACCATCCGTTGACACTGTACATCCAGCCGGAAAGGTCGCCCCCGTGGAATTCATATAAATGGTTGATTCCCTCAATGTATACACCGCCGGTATAGCCCTTGTCATTTCGGAATTCCAGTTGGATTCGCTTGTTGCGGGTAACCCGCTTCAGAATGTCAAACACCGTCTCGCCGTCATAAACTTCCACCTTCTGCTTTGCTAAAATAACGCCGTCTGCCGGAATATAGGGACGGATTTCCGGATTTTTGAGCTTACTTAAATCAGTAGCAATAGTATCGCAACGGATTTCAATGGTGCAATACTTTTTGGCGTCCGGGGCAAACTGGGATTCTGAACCGTCTGCGCCGGAAGCGGACGGAGATGAAACAGACGGGTCAGCTGCCGGCGTATCCGGCTGAGAAGGCTCCGGGGTACTGCTTTCAGAGGAGGAAGTATCCGGTGTTTCCGAGGCTGATGGTTCCTCTGGCTCTTCTTCCGGCTCCTCCGGCACGCCGCTCTCCAACAGGGTGGTGAGCAGTGTTTCCTCAGCATTTTTGTTATAGATGAGGTAGGTGCCTCCTTCGGCTACTGGAAACGTCAGGGTCTCCCCCTGTACCTCGCCGCGGATTAAATGGTCAAGTCCGCCGCTTTCCGGGTTGTAACGGTAAATCTGCACACCGTCTGCCGAAAGAGAAAGCGGCTCCGCCGTAAGGCTGAACTCGGCGGGCAGAGCGCCGTCATGGTAAAGGGTGAGCAGGGTAACCTCCTCCGGGCGAACGGCATCACAGGCTTGCAGCAGAGCCTGCACCTCCTGCTCGTAAGCGGATTCCAAATCCACCTTGAGGTTGACATCCGCAGGGTTGTCAATTACGCCAAGCAGCTTCCAGGTAACGGAAAAGCCCTCTCCCTCAACGGTCTTTTCAAATCCCTGCTCCGGCACAATTTCTTTTTGCTCTTCCGTCGTCAGGCAGTCGGTATTGCGCGCGTTCTGAAACCATTCGGCGCGTTCTTTTAGAGCTTGGCTGGCCTGTTTAAGCTGCTCATATTCTGCATTCTCATCATCCTTAACTGCAGAGGCCTCTTCTACGGCATGGCGGAAAAGCAGAACCGTCTGCGGGGCGTACAGCCCGGGGGCATTGCCTGTCTCAGCTTCCTGGAGCAACCCTTCCGCATTGGTAATCTCCCCCTGAAGGGTACCGCGGTAATCCGCCGGTTCAATGTTAATGGAAAGTATAATACCGGTGACAATGGCAGCGCCAATCAGTGCTAAAGCAATTTTGCGTATCCAGTGCTTTTTTCCCATACCAGGCTCCTGTTTCTTCAACGCGCTTATGCCCTCCCATGCGGGAGGGCATAAGCATAGACGGTGTAACGGTTTTTTTATTTCGATCTGCGTTTTACCGCGATTGCAGCAAACCCGGCAAAGGCCAGCAGCATAACAGCGGCAAAACTCCAAACCGGAAGGGTGTCGCCAGTGACCGGCAGAGTATCGCCAGTAACCGGCTCGGTGGTCTCCGGCTTCTCAGAAACCGGAACGTACTGTTCCGCCTCTTCCTCCAGAGCGGTTACCGTGTCGTAATGCTCTACATAGCGCTGCTCACTTTCCGGAAGCAGTCCATAGTATTTTTGAATTTCTGCAAGGGTTTCTTTAACTTCTGCAATATTTTCGCCGGTCAGTTCAACCGGTTTGCCATCCTGGTAAAGGGTATCAATCAACAGGTTGACGTAGTCAGTTACAGCAGGCAGCAGGTACTGGCCGTAGTTGCTGACAGACTCCAAATCCGCCGCCGGAATTCCCTCTGCCCGTGCAAGCGCTTCATCCAGCAGGGCTTTGCTGTCCAGCGTAATCTCTGCCGCGGCAAGGTTCTGGTCAATAAAGGCCTCCAGGCTGGCAATACGGGTGTGAATATCGGTCATCCGCGCTTTGGCAGCGTTCAGCTTGTCTGCATTTGCAACCAGCGCAGCATACTCTGCCGGAAGGGCCTCAAGGCGCTGCAGCAGGTTGTCAATCTGCGCTTCATCCGAAAGGGCGAGCTCCTGTTCCAAAGGCAGGGCGTTAATTTCGTTTACAAGCGCCTCTGTTGCCGCCACATTGCGCAGCTCCTGCACTTTGGTGTAAGCTGCAGCAAGCTTGTCCGCGCCAATAACATTTTGTTTGGCTTCATCGGTCATGGACGAATAGGTGTTGTACAGGCTCTCAATGGTCTCCGCCTGGTCCAGAGTGATCCCACCGGTCTCCGGCAGCGAAGCAATTGCATCGTTGAGCTCATCCAGCCGCTCCTCCGGGAGCATATTGGCAACCGCAAGCATTGCGGTGAGCTTGTCAATATTCGTAACCTTAGCCTGTTCTTCCGCCGAAAGGTTGTTATACCGCTCCTGAATGCGGCGGAGCTCAAATTCATTGTAGTATTTGAATTCGTTTGTATCCGGCTGGCGGGCAATTTGGTTCATGACATCCTCAGCGGTATATTCGCTGGCAGACCCCGCTGCGCTGCGGGCAGTGTCCTTTCTGCCAAAGACCCAGAACTGGCCGGAATCGTTGTTGACATAAATGTGGCCGAACTGGTCAATGGCCATGGTGTGAGAGGAGTTTTCACAGACAACCCCTTCAAATTCCTGGTCCAAAATAATTTTTTCATAACTGGGCTCGGTCTGGACAACGGAATCTTTAATAATGTAAAGCCCCTGGTCTACCTTGGTACCGGATACAATTTTGCCGTACTTGTAAGGGACAACATACAAATAAACTTCCTGGTCGTTCTCCTCGGTTGCGTATGCAGTCGTCATGACAAGGGAGCCTTTGGAAATAATTTCAGGAATATCGTAAATTTTAGTCAACGTGTTCGCATCAATAACGGTAAACGGTGCGGTACCACCGCCATGTCCGCCACCACCGCAAACATAAATACGGTCGTTGTAAATAATAACGGAGGACTTAATCCCATTCCCCGCTGTTCCTCTGTAAGTCAACACGTTATCGCGGTTGAAGCTACCATCCTCGTTCATAACGTATGAAATAATCGCACCGTCAACACCTGCCAGCGAGACATACAGCCGGTTGTTTTTCGGGTAGTAATACGGGGTCGTGGTAATATTTTCCCCTGTGGATGAACTGGAGATAAATTCTTCCGGAATGACAACTTCGTCAATCGGCTCGCCGGTCTTGTAGTTGACCGAGTAAATATGGCCGTTGGTATGCGCAAACACACAGGCGTCTCCAACAAACTCAACATCCGCCCAGAGATAACCTTTCATGGCTGTCTCATCGTCAATAATTTTGGACCATACAGGCTTAATGCCGTCCTCACCAGCAACTGAGGTTACATCATAGCAGTACATCCCGCCGCCCTGCCACCAGGTAGAGGCGTAGACATAACCGTCATGGTATAAAATATGTCCTTCAATTTGCTGGCCTTCCATTGGTTCCGTCTTCCAGACCAGTTCCAGCGTCTCCTGGTCAAACGCATAAATGCGGGAGTCTTCCATGGATTGGTCACATCCAAAAGCGTAAACCATTCCGCCGCCGGAGCCAATGGTCGGCAAAAGCTGGCTTGCCATGTTGGTAAACGGCTCCGAACGCGCGACAATTTCACCTGTTTCAACCTTTGCTTTGATAATACGTTTATCCTTATACTTCTTTTCCTCTGCGGTTGGGTTTTCCGGATCTTCAATATCGTTCGGATCCGTAATGCAGTAATAAACATATTCCCCAAGAATGACCGGAGTGGACTGGTAGGTAACAGAGTTTGCCTTGGCGCTTCCATTCCAGTTTTTCTCGCTCTTCCAGAGCAGTTCCATTTCGTCAAGGGAACGCGGGGTTTTGGCGTCTGAAACGCCTTTAAGCTCCTCATTGCCCAAAAATTGGGTCCAGTTGAGGGTGGTGGATGCGCTGCTTTCGCTGTCGGGCGCTGCAAATGCGCCGAGGCTTGAAAGCGAAAACAGCATAACGGCCGCCATGCACAGCGACGTTATTCGTTTCAACTTTTTCATGCTTGTCCTTCCTCTCGCTTAATAAAAACATTTTTATACAAAACGCCACATCCTCCGACGGGCATTGTATACGGCTTTTGGGCAACAAAAAAACAGGCCACCTTTTCGGTGGCCTGTTTATGACAAACCCAAAAACAACAGCAGGAACAATTCCTGTGCCGGATATGAGCGGAACTCCTTTTCCCACCGAAAAGTTCTTCCCATATCTGCGCAGGTCTCCTGGCTTGAAATCACCCTACCGGCTCTCACCTTCCCAAACAATACGTTCAGTGGATAAGTTATTGTCTCCAACAATATCCTAAGAGAGCTTTCGTCCTTCTTACAGTAGCGGAGGAACTGCTGCGGATTTTCACCGCATTCCCTTTTAATGCCCGCTGTTTCAACAGCCGGGCAACGCAAATACGCCAATTCATTCAATTTTGTGAATTCATCATAACACCTGGCAAAAACGATGTCAAGCAAAAATCCTTATAAAATATTTCTTAGCAGGGGGGTCTTTTCCGCCGTTCAAGCAGCGGAATTCCCCTCTTTTCCTCAAATCAAGCGGCATGGGGCAGGGGGAACAAAGCGCCCGCAGCAAAACCGCCGGCACTGGTGCGGAAATTTACGACGACCGCGCACTTTTTTGCATGGATTTCCACCTGCTACCGCTACAAAATCCTGCCAATATCCTCAAGCAGCGTTTCCGCGCCAAATCCGCCGGACTTGGAAATCACCGGCACCGTTCCTTTTCCGGTCTCCAAAAGGTTGAGCGGAACCCCCGGGAAAAGCTCCCGCACCGGCTGGATAGCCCCGCCCACCGCCTGAATGCAGCCCAGCAGAGTATCACCCCCGGTGATAAACGCCGCCTGATCCAGCCGCCATGCCGTCCAGCGGAGAAACAGCTCGCCGAACAGCCTGGGAATGTAGGCGCTCCATTCCGGGCCATCCCGCCGGGGAGCAGCCTCGGAATCGCTTCCGCGGGTATCCACAATCACCCGGCCGTTTTCCCGGCAGGCCCGTTCAAACGCCTGCAAAAATTCCCGGCATTCCGGCGCCTCCAACCCATTCCGATCCGGCAAGGGAAGCCGCAGGCGGCAGAAACCGGCCGCAGCCGCGGCGGCAAGCTGGCGCTGGGTAATGGGGTTTAAGCTCCCGCACAGCACCAGCAAGCCCTTTGCCCGCACCGGCTGCACAGCGCCAGCACATTTCGGCCCCTGCCACAGCTCCGCCATCGTACCCGCAAGACCCGCGCAGCCAGCCAGAACGGCCGTCTCTTCGCCGGCCGCCCAATTCAAATAACCGCTGCGCAGATCCTCGGTTGTTTCAGCGTCAAAGATTAGGATCTCCGGCGCCTTTCCCGCTGGGCACGGCTTGCCGCCCACCGGGATGCTTCGAACGGATATCCCCTCCATCCCCGCAAACAAATCGGCAACCCTCGAAATGCGGATGGGGCTGCGTACATCCCGGGCAAATACGCTTTCGGCAAGCGGCACACCGTCCACCCGGTGGATGCCGTCCCGGGTGGTACGCCCCATTTCCGGGTAAGCGGGGAAAAAACACAGCCGCTTTCCGCCCGAGGCCTCGAGCATCGCCCCAAGCTCGCTGGCGACGTTCCCGCGCAGGGCAGAGTCGGTCTTTTTCATATACCGGCGCACCCCCAGACGCTTTGCGCGTTTCACAATTTCCGCAACGGCCTGCCCGGCCTGTTCCGGCGGGAGATGCCGCGTTTCCGCGTCCACAACCAGCACCTGCACATCATCGGCAAGCGGCGCAGCCGCAAGGGTGCGGTCGGTCGTCACACGGGTGGAAATCCCTTCCCGGACAAAGGGGAGGGCTGTATCCAGCGCGCCGGTGAGGTCATCCGCAACAATCAAAAGCTCCATTACCGGCTGCCTCCGCGGTTCTGTGCCAGCCGGACGGCGTAATCAATCGCATTGCGCAGGCTGACCGCGTTGGCCGTGCCTTTACCCGCCTGGTCAAAAGCGGTGCCGTGATCCACCGAAGTGCGGATAATGGGCAGCCCCAGCGTGATATTCACTCCGGCGACCGACTCCCATTTGCCCAGCTCGGCATTGTAGTTGAAGCCGACGACCTTGAGGGGGATGTGCCCCTGATCGTGGTACATGGTGACAACCATGTCGTACCAGCCGCCGCGCGCTTTGGAAAAAACGGTATCCGCAGGTACCGGACCTTCCACTTGAAGTCCCTCCGCCACCGCTGCCTCAATGGCGGGGATAATTTCCTCCCGCTCCTCGTGACCGAACAGACCGTTTTCGCTGCTGTGGGGATTGAGCCCCGCCACCCCAATTTTGGGGTTCGCGATTCCAATCCGGCGGCAGGCTTCATCCGCAATGTGGATGACCTCCAGCACCCGCTCCTTGCGCACAAGGTCGCAGGCCTGCCGGAGCGAGACATGGGTGGAAACATGCACCACCCGCAGGTTGCCGTGCACCAACATCATGGTGTATTTCTTGGTGTTGGTATAATGGGCGTAAATTTCGGTGTGGCCGGAAAAATGGTGCCCTGCCAGGTTAATGGCCTCTTTGTTGATGGCGTTGGTCACGGTGGCATCCACCTCGCCGTCCATTGCCAGCCGGATAGCCTTTTCCACATAGCGGAAAGCGGCCTCTCCCGCCGCGGCGGAGAGTACGCCAGGCTCCACTTCGCCGGCTCCGGGGGTCTCAAGCTCCAGTACATCTATACAACCTGGTCGGTAAAATCCCTCAGCCGGGGTCTCCACCCGGTGGAACTCCGGCACGCCCACGCCCGCAATTTCCACTGCGCGCTTAAGCGCCCCAATGGTGCCGATGACAAGCGGCCGGCACGCCGCATAAAGCGCCGGGTCGTGGAGCGCTTTTAACGTGATCTCCGGCCCTATACTCGCCGGGTCTCCAAGCGTAATGGCCACAAGGGGCCGTTTTGGTATGAATTTTTCTGCGTCCATATTCCTGTTGTTCCTTTCTCACTGCAACTGCGCCTTTGTTTTGTGCTCGATTCATCGGCTCCACCCGGAACGGCAGGTTTCCGGCGTATCCGTGCTTTGCCCTTGTGCAGTTGTACCCCGCCTGTATTTCCCGGGCAAAACGCTCCGGCCTTTTCTTTCATCTTACTGGTTTTCAAGCGGTTTTGCAAGGGCCATTCCCGGCGGAAAATAACACTTTTCTGCCATAAGCTCCATCTTAAAGAAACAGCCGGACGCAGATGCGTCCGGCTGTTTTTGGTTTGTTTACTGCACCGCGGCGGGTTCCGTTGCCTCGTCCGCCGTACTGTCTACAATGTTGTGCACCCATGCGCGCCGCTTGATGAGGATAAACCCTAACATGCATTTGAGCAGGTCCATGGCCTGAATGATCGGGAAAATCACCCAAATGGACAAATGGAACGCCGAGTAGAGCAAAAACGCAACCGGCACGCTGATAAAACAAATAAAAACACTGTCAAACAAAAAGGTAATCCAGACCTTGCCGCCGCTGCGCAGGGTGAAATAGGTCGCGTGCATAAACGAAACCACCGGCATAAAGCAGGCGCATACCCGTATAAAATAGGCCGCAAGCTCTTTGGATTCCGCCGTGGTGTTGTAAAGCATTGGGAAAAGCCCGCCCAGCACAAAAACAACCGCCGCCACCACAAGGCTTACCAAAATGGCGAGCACAATCATCTTGCGGTCCACGTCAATGGCCTCTTCAAATTGATCCGCGCCAAGAAGCTGGCCCACAACAATGCCAATGCTGGTGCCAAACGCCATAAAGACCATGTTAAAAAGGTTGGTCACCGTAGAGGAAATGCTAATGCCCGCTACAACCGAAAGCCCGTGCATGCTGTAGCTCATACTGAGCAGCGACATGCCAATGGCCCAAAGGCATTCGTTGACCAGCAGCGGCATTCCCTTTTTAAAGATTTTAGCAAAAAGCTGTTTGGGAATGGAGAAATGACGGTAGAGCTTTTGGAAAAAAGGGTAACGCTCCCGCTTTGCCACCGCATACCACACAATGGCAATGCACTCAAAGAAACGCGCCATAACGGTGGCAATGGCCGCGCCGGCCACACCGAGCTCAGGGAAGCCAAACGCGCCAAAGATCAAGAAATAGTTGAACAGGCAGTTGATTCCTACCGCAATAAAGCTGACCAGCATGGGCACAAGGGTCTGGCCGGTCTCACGCAGCGTGCTTGCGTAGACGTTGGTAATGGCGCTCGGCAGCAGGCCAATGAGGGTAATCCACAGGTACTGCTTGCCGAATTCCAGCGTCATGCCAAGGTCGCAGTCATAGCTCCCGTCATGCAGGTACAGGTTGATGAGCGGCTCCCCAAACAACAGCAAAAGCACAACCGCAATGAGGGTAATGACAACACAGACGATGAACTTAAACCGCACCGTGTTGCGCACGCCGTCAATGTCCTTTTTGCCGAAGTACTGCGCCGTAAAAATGCCCGCGCCGCCAACCGCTCCGAATATGGTGATGTTAAAAATAAAAATCAGCTGGTTTACAATCGAAACACCCGACATCTGTTCGGTTCCAACGCTTCCCACCATAATGTTGTCAATCATGTTGACAAAGTTGGTGATGAAATTCTGGAGCAGAATGGGAATGGTGATTGCAAAAACCATTTTGTAGAATGATTTGTCGCCGATGTATTTTCTGAGTGTCATTCAGGCCTCTCCTTACAGGTCGTTTTTTTATTTCGGCTCCCCGCGCAGCAGCCACCAGCGCAGAACAAGGGCGCCGACCGAAAGCAACCGCAGCGCCAAAATGATCAAAAAGGTTTGAATTATCGCCGCCTGGTTTGCGCCGAGCGCGGTGTAGATCGAAACGCCAATCATGGGGGATACCGCCGAGGTCAGAGAAATCAGGGTGGTGTAGGCGGCAATGGAAAGCGCCCGGTTTTTCTCCTCCACCACCTGGAGCAGATTCTGCAAAATATTGAGCGTAATGGTCGCAAAGGTCAGGTCTGAGGTACAGCGCAAGACCAAATGAACCACAAGCCGCGCCGTCCCCTCAAACTGAAGCGGCAGAATAATACAAAGCGGCGATAAAACCAGCCCGACCGCGCCAAAAATCAGGCTGAAGCGCACCCCAAGCTGTTCGTTGCGCCGCGCCCAAAAGCGAATGGACACAAACTGGGCAATACCGCAGCAGACGTTGGAAAAGGTATACCAGAAATCGGAAAGCCCCACATATTTGACCTGACCCAGATAGAACACCGTGCCATCCAGCCGCCAGGTTGTATAAAACAAAAGGGCGACCGCCGCAAAAAAAAGAAACCGCCGGTTGTGAACAAGCGCCTTGATTGCAGCCCAAAAGTCACGGAAGCTTTTGCCCGCCGGCTCCCGCACCGTGCCGCCCCGTATTTTGCTGAGCATCCAGATGTTGCAGCCGGCGGCCGCCGCAATTACACAGTAGTACACCTGGTGGGTGATGATCTGGGCAGAACGATCCCCCTGCGCCGTCAAAAGAAACCCGGCCAGCAGCGGCAGGCAGATGTTGATGACAAACATGGTCTGGTTGCGGACGGCAAAGGTCCGGTTGCGGTCCTCAGGCGGGGTGGCGTCGGCAAAAAACGCCTGCCAGGTCGAGGTACAGAGCTCCACGCCGCCAACCGCAAGCCCAATAAAGGCTATCATGGGGTAAAGCGCCGCGCCGCCCAGAAACGGGACGGCAGCGCCGCAGAGGTAGCAGACGCCAATAAACAGCAGCAGGATTACGACCATTCTGCGCTTATTCCGCAGGCGGTCGGTAAATATGGCGAGCGGCACCAGGCAGACCATGCTGACCACCTGCGCCAGCATGGTGAGCATGCTAAGCTGGTAATCGCTGGCTCCAAGCCGGCTTAAAAATAAATTGTTGGTATTGTTACCAAGCGAGGTAATTGCGGCAAAACAAGCGCCCTCCACCGCAAAAAACAGACCGTTTCTCTTCCGGTCACTCATGGTTTCAATTGTCTTTTGTCCGAACCGCATACCAGGCCTCCATTGTATGTTGATGAAAAGTGAAATTTTAACAAGATATTAATGCGGCATAAATTTTATGTTATTAAATTTTAGCGAAAAAGGCAAGGGGTTCGCGCAAAAAAATCAAAGAAATTGCAAAAAGTTCTCTTTTGGGATCCATTTTGCACCCAACGCCCCGCTTTAATCCGTTCTTTTCTTCTGTTTCCGCATAAGAGCACGTACAACCCTTTATAATGTTCCATACCCAAAACGGCTGCCCTCCGGCAAAGGCATTGCCGGCAAGACCCAGGATGACCGCCCACGGTCCGGCGCGCTTGCTCCCCGGCCGCGTTCCTATCGGTCTGGATTTGTAACGGCCGTACATACATCATCAATCGTCCTTGATTTCGGATGCATCTGAAGCAAAAATCCGGATTGTTGTCTGGCAAACGGAAGATCGGCTGTATGCGCCCTCCAGCGCTCTTTCCGCTTTGGAGAAGGGCATACCGGGTATTTTTTCGGCAGATGCTCCCACAAAACCGCTCGGTTTCTGCCTCCGTCGAAAGGGAAGCAGGCTTGCCGCGGGAAAACGGAAATCCACCCGGGCAATACCGATCAATCGGCATATCCACCGGGGATTCCGGACATCGCTTAAACGATTCTGCCCAACAAAAGGCGGAAGGTCTCTGGCCTTCCGCCTTTTGTCCGGTTCAAAATTGCGTCTGAATTATTCGGCGTTCTTCAGCGGGAACCGCAGGAAACATGCAGATTCACAATCCACAGACATACCATACCGCTTCACGTCAGGGCAGCATACTGCGGATCCAGGGTCTCCTGCACTACGGCCGCCATTCCACCACTTCAGAAAGCGGCTTCCGGGGGCGTGCGGGCGGAGCTTCATCGGGATAGCCGAGCGCCAGGGCTGCAAACAACTCCCCTTCCACCCCCAGATAACGGCATAGCTCCTGGTAAGCAAAGTAGATGTCGCAAATCCAAAGGCTGCCAAGCCCCAGCTTTGTTGCGGCAAGGCACATGTTTTCAACAGCTGCCCCAACCGACTGTGCATTGCAGATTTCGTAAACCTTTTGCTCGGCGCTCCATTCGCAGGACAGCGCCTGCCCAAGCGGATTGACAACAAAGATCGTCACCGGCGCCTGCCGCATAATTTCAAGCGTATGCCGGGCGCCGTCCAGGTGTTGGCCGCTTTCAGGGAGCAGGGCGTCGGTCTGTTCGCGGGCAAGGCCGGTTTCCATTGCCTCCAGCATCGCCTGCTTGGAAGCGCCGGAAACAACTACAAAACGCCACGGCTGGCGGTTTTTGGAAGACGGCGCAAGAATTCCCGCCTGTAAGACGGCCTCCACCAGCTCCCGCGGGATGGGGTCCCCCTTGTATTTACGGATGCTCCTTCTCTCCAAAATTTCCGGAATCATAAATTTCTCTCCTCTTTTCTTGGCCTCATTCTAAATCCGCGGCATATCCGCCCGGTCTGCCTTTTTTGCTTTTCACCGGGCTTGTCCAGGCGCCATGGTACACTGCGAAAGCAGGCAGACCACCCGTTACACCGGTTCTATAATTTCAACATCATACGGAGCCAGTGGCAGCATTGACTCATATTTGCAATGACGCAGCAGGCCTCTACCATCTTCGCCAAGGGAAATACTCACCGCTTCTCCGGTGGTGTTAATATAAATCCGCCGCCCTTCAGCAAGGCTGCGGGCAACAACACCGTTGGGAGCTTCCGGCGCTTTACAATCCTTTGGTGCATAGCGCTCCAGCAGGGCGGAAATAACTTCCTCTTCGGCTGGAATGCCAACATAAACAGCTTTTCCTTTGCCGTAGAAATTGCAGGTCACCGCCGCGGTGCTCTCATCTTTCAGGCTGCTGTATCTCCCAACAACTTCTGCCGTCACCGGTTCTATGTACTCGTGATAATCAATGGGCACACCGAGCAGCCTGCCGTCCAGTTCAATGTCAAGATGTTCCCGTTCAATAATCTCCGGGTTTTTTTCAACACCGCCTTCGTTGATGGTGGAAACATGGGTTCTGGTGCGGTCAAATCCATGAACGCGGATGCCGAATACATTGCTGAGACGGCCCGGCATCGGCTCACTGAAAACGGTGCTGTGCTCATCCGCTTTGGCGGAATACCCGGTCATGATGACCGTTGCACCGGATTGAACCATCCGGCGGATGGTTTGTGCGGACGCTTCATCCATAATGCAGTGCCCCGGCACAAAAACAAGGTCATACTCCTTTTCCACCTGCCGCAGGTCGATGATGTTGCAGTCAAGATTTTTGTGGAACAGGGTGCGGTAAACCGCCAGTATGTGTTTGACGTAATCGGTCTTATAAAAATTGGATGCGTACTGGCTTGTCTTGTAACTGTCGTAGGAATAGGCCACGGCAATCCGCCGGCCGTCTTGTTTCCGGCAAACGCCCTGCTGCTCCAGCGCATTCCACTCTCTGGCAATCTGTTTAAATTCGTCATACTTGCGGCTGCAGGTGCCGTCGTGGTCGAGCAGGCCGTAAAAATACTGCTCTTCGCCACCAAGCATGGTGCGCCAGGTCCAGGCACAAGCCATATCGCAGCGGTAGGCCCAGGCAAGGTAAGCATACATCCGCATTACACCGCGCGGGCAGCCGTAACCGCCGTTGGTGCCGGTTTGGAACTCCAGCCCCCAGAGCGGGGTGTCCAGCTCACCAATGCGGTAGTCAATGTTCATGCAGGAACCAATGAATCCATCCTCATACTCCGGGTTGATGCCGGGGTAAAAGCCAAGTCCCGCGTAGTCAACACATTCCCGGTAACCTTTCTGGTAGTCGAACCCGACGCGTGGATTTTCCGCCCAATGGTTGGTGGAAATGGGAACGCCCGGCGCGGCGGCAGCTACGGTGTCGTGCATCTTTTTAAAATAAGCGAGAATCTCATCCGAAAAAAACCGCTTCATATCAAGAAAGCGTTCCGGCGGGCCGGAGACAGCACCGCTCACAGGAAAAAACACATCGGAAAACCGGCTTATCCGGCGGGACCAGCGCTGGGAGTTCCAGGCTCTGTTGAGAGCATCCACCGTTTGGTACTTTTCCGCCAACCATTGCTGGAACCGTACAAGCGCGGTAGGGGAATAGGAGTGGAAACCGGAACCAAGCTCATTGCACAGCCCAAAGGCCATCAAAGCGGGATGGTTTGCATAGCGTTCTGCCATGAGGCGGACAAATTTTAACGCATGGCGCTGAAAGTGCGGGTCACCCACATCCTCCATATACCGGGTATTGGCGTTTAAACGCTGACCGGAAGCATCCACAATATCAACGGATGGGTACCGCTGGTGCAGCCAGACCGGCGCCGGGCGGGTGGGGATGTCTAAAAACACCCGGAGCCCGCGTTCCCGGCAAAGCTCCATGACGGCGTCCATCCAGTCAAAACAATATTGATTTTCTTCCGGCTCAAAGCTGTCCCAGCACAGGTGCCCCAGCCGTACAACGGTAAAACCCGCTTCCTTCATACGGTCAAGGTCTTTGGGCCACTGGGCGCTGTCCCAGTCATGCGGGTGATAATTGGTACCAACCATTCGCCCTAATTTTTCCATACGCGCCTGCTCCTTTTTGTGTAGGTTGTTCCGCCTGTTTTGAAACCCGCGGCCAGAGCCGCAGGCAGTGCGAGCGGCCTGGTTTCCCGGTGAATGCCGCCCGGCCAAAAACAAGGCTTCTTTTTGGCGATTATACCACACATCGCCCAGTAAAGCAGGGCTGTAAACCAAACCTTTTGCAGCGAATTTTTAAACCTGCGGACCCTGCCTCACAAAAAAACCTATTAAAAAGCCAGAAGTTTTTAAAGCTGTTCCGTTAAAAATTCCCCGGCCATTTAAGCGGCCAGGGAACGCTATGATTTGTTCAGGATGCCCAGCTGGATCCTTCCAGCCGTCTTTTACAGCGGCATGCCGCCCAGGATGGTCTTGATCTGGTAAGGGGTGAGCTGCAAATCCGGATGGGCGAGAGATTCCTTGAGCTGCGCCACACTGGAATGCCCCACAATGGGGATTGTGCTGAACGGCTGGCTGGTGAGATAAGCGTAAGCCACCGAACAGGGATCCACCTTATACAGCGCGCAAATTTCCTTTACCCGCTCAATCCGTTCAATGTTGCAGGGGTATTCGTACTTGCGGGAAGCGGCCGCCGGATCCGCCGCGTATTTGCCGCTCGCCACTTCTTTTTCCTTAAGGGCCTCATAGCCGCCCGCGGCAATGGCTTTCTGGAAAAATCCACGGGCCTGCGCCGTATAGCACATCACCGGGATTTCACCCTTTTTGTATTCCGCAAGCTCGGTTTCATCCATGATGACCAGCGTTTTATCCGGGCTGTGGCTCATATCCAGGTAGGCCATGCTCCATTCAATCTGGCTGACGGTAAACGGGGTCAGGCCGTTTGCCTCTGCAAAGGCATTTGCCTTTTTTATCCGCTCCATGGTCCAGTTGGAGGCGCCCAGGGTGCGAATCTTGCCCGCTTTTACCTGTTCATCCAGGGCGCGCATCACGTCGGGCAGGTCACAGTCGGGGTGATCGCGGTGGAGAAACCAAATATCCACATAGTCGGTTTGCAGAGCTTTAAGGCTGTCGTCCAAATCGGCGACGATATCTTTTCGGGTTACCCGGTTGTCGTTCATTTTGCTCATATCCGGGTGGCAGCCTTTGGTTGCAAGGACAATCTTTTCCCGGTTGCCGCGTTTTTTCATATAATCGCCCATAATCCGCTCGCAGACGCCGAGCGCGCCGGGAAAATTGTGCCATGCGCCGTACAGACGGGCGGTATCAAACAAATTTACTCCCCGGTCAAGGGCGTAATCCATGCTGTATTCGCTGTCCTCCACCGAAAGAGGAGCGTAAAAAGTCATGCAGCCAAGCGCCATTTGGGAAACTTTTATGCCGTTGATTGTGGTGTATTTCATATAAACCATCCTTTGCTGTATTGTTTTCTCGTCTTGTCCGTGTTTTTATTATAAAAGTGGCGTAAGGGAAAGTCAATGCAGCGAATTGCCCAGTTTTGGGAAGCGATTGCGGTCTGTTCAGCCGTCTGCCGCAAATACATGACAAATATCAGTTGTTTTTCCAAGGTCAAAATGCTACAATCAGAAAAAATCCCTGATGAACGGAGCTCTTTATGAAACTGCTGCTTCACGATTTGGAACCAGACCAGTTCCACACCCTCTTTCCGGACAGTCTCCCGGACGCCATTGTTGTTGGACCGGGGGAAAATCTTCGCGTCTGCATCGGCTGCTTTGGCTGCTGGGTGAAAACGCCGGGACGGTGTGTGATCCGGGACGCCTACGGCGACATGGGCAGGCAGATTGCCTCCTGCAGTGAATTCATTTTGCTCAGCCGTTGCTTTTACGGCGGATTCAGCCCCTTTGTCAAAAGCGTGCTGGACCGCAGCATTTCTTACCTTCTGCCGGATTTTCGCATAGTGGACGGCGAAATGCACCACAAGCCCCGTTATGCAGAACAAATTTCTTTGAATGTCTGTTTTTACGGCTCCTGTACCGATGAGGAACGCGCCACCGCCGAACGGCTGGTCAAGGGCAACGCCAAAAACCTCAACGCGGCAAAATATCGTGTTCGCTTTTTAAAAAATGCCGCAGAATGGAGGGAGCAGTTATGAAACTGGCGCTTATAAACGGAAGCCCTAAACCAAAAGACAGCACCTCCGGCCTGTTGTGCGATGCGCTTTCCGCCCTGCTGCCCAACCTAGAACCGATAACCGTTTTCCTCCGGAAGCCTGCACTGGACGCCCAAACCCTTTCCTTGCTGGACAGCTGCGACGCTTTGGTTTTTGTTTTCCCGCTTTATGTAGACGGCATTCCGGGGCACCTGCTTTCCTGCCTTGCCGCACTGGAACAACACCGGGCTGAAACCGGCCGCAGCGGCGGCGCCGTCTATGGGGTGGTAAACTGTGGCTTTTATGAGGCCCGCCAAAATACCCTTGCGCTTGAAATGCTGCGCCACTTCTGCCTGCATGCCGGCTATGACTGGAAGCAGGGCGTCGGGATTGGCGGCGGCGGAATGCTCAGTGCTGTTTCCGGCACACCGATGGGTCATGGCGTCAAAAAAGATATTGGCGCCGCATTGAAAACTCTTTGCCGGAACATCCTTGCAAAAAAAGGCGGGGAATTGCTTTACGCCTCTCCAAATTTTCCGCGCTTTGCTTACAAAATGGCAGCGCAGCGTGGCTGGCGTGCGCAGCTCAAACAAAATGGATGCAGCAGCCGCGACTTATTCCACCGCGAAGTCTAATATTATATCCAAAGGCTTTTACAAGCAGATTGAAGCCCATGAACAAACGGTGCTTTATGAAATTGCCTTTGGCGAACAGGGTGAGGCCGCTGCTGGTTCTGTGACGGTTATCCGGACGGAAGCAAAACGCCAATCCTGGTGTTTTCCATTGCCAATTATGCACTGCTTTGCTTCCCGAACGCATAAAGGAAAAACAACTCCTGCGGGCCGGTTCACAACCAAGCTGAAACTGTGGCTTATACTCTCTTAAACATAAAGAAAACGCCGCCCATTGAGGCGGCGTTTTCTTTATGCCGTAAATTTTACCTTAACGTTTTTCAGCCGTTATAAAAGCACTGTTTTAGAGTCTTGCCCTTAAAATACCGCCGGTGTAGGATCATTACAACAAAGCTGGTTTCTGCGCAATATGGAGATCCATTGTGTCATAGACCGTAAGGATTCCGCCACGTGCATGAATCGCGTTCTGAATTTGATCCAGAAAAGCGGTGTGCTCAGGCTCCGGCATGGATCGGTGATCGGAATAGGTGAGGAGCAGGCCAATGTAATCTTCGGCGCTGAACTGCCGGGTTCTATGAAACAGCCGGCATTCGAGATTGACGAATCCATGTCGGAGAAGGGTATTTTCCCGCATGCGAAAGACCTCCTGCTGTGATTTATCCTGCGCTTTGGGGTGGGAAAAATAACGCTCGTATATTGCCTGAATTTCCATGTGCAGCGGATCCTCCGGGCGGGAAACAAAAGGCTGGTTCCAGAACAGGGCAATGGTTCCGCCGGGTTTCAGCAGTTCAAATGCTTTGGGGTAACCAATTTCCTCGGGGATCCAGTGGAAAGCCGTTGCGGAATAGAGAAGATCGACGCTTTCCGCAGAGGCGCAAAACTCCTCAAATGGTAGATTGTGTACCCGGAACCCCGGAAAGTCTTGAAACTTCTTTGCGGCGTATGCCGCAAGACGCTCACCCAGCTCTACCGCGTCTACGGTATATCCCGCGGCAAGAAAGGGGGCGGTTGCCTGACCGGTTCCGCATCCGACCTCAACAGCGTGTTTCGGCCCTTTTGGCATAGAATTGATCACAGCCTGAAACAACTCCGGACAATAGGTGGGGCGGTAGCGATCATAGTTGATTTCATTTTCGTCAAACGTGAGCCGAATATCCATACTTCCTCCTTTGTACCGTGAAAACCAGCCTCTTTCATTTTAATACAAGAGCTTATAAATAGCACTGAAACCGCTTTCCCAAAAACAAAGCAAAACGCAGATGGCCGCGGTTTTGCATTCGGCAGCATTTATTTTATCCGCCCATAGCTTTGCCTTGGTCTGCGGCGTGAAATTATAATACCACAATGGGTACAAAAAGCAAACCAAAAGGGGAACGACTACGAGCAAAGCCAGCAATAGCCGATTATTTTGCGCCCCGCAGAAAAACTCTGTGCTATGATCCGGACTCCGGTATTTGAAATTTCGCCTGTCAGATGATGTCTTATAAATCCATAAGACTGCTATTTTTAAAACGCCAAAAGTTGAATTTTGAGTCAATCCGGCTGCCTTTTTGCAGAGAATCCGACATAAAACCTCTGCTTATTTATGAATTTTTCAGCCGTCGCTAAAATTCGACATATTTTTTACCAATTTTTAGATAAAGTTTATCTAGGGGGAACCGTTTGCTAGAAACTGAATGTATAATTGGTTTGGTGAGTTGAGTATGAATCGCGTTAAGGATTTACGGCTTGACCGTGACCTGACCCAAAAAGAGGTTGCGGATGCAATAGGAATTTCTCAGCGCAAATACAGTTATTTTGAAACCGGCGATCACCAGTTGACAGCCAGCTTTGTCATTGCGCTTGCAAAATACTACAACACCAGTACAGACTATATTCTTGGTTTGACCAACTGCCGCCGCCCGTATCCGCCCATTAAAAATTCCATTCTGTTATTGGAAGATGCATAAAAAGCCTTTTTGCAAAGGCTTTTTATGCATTATTATTCTTAGAACAAATCTATCTAAACAACAGGCTGTTTCAGCTATAAAAGGAAACAAAAAAAGCGGGGCGTTTGCTCCGCTTTTTTCAACTTTTGCCCTTATCTATGTGGAAAGATTAATCTTCGGTTGAGTCTTGTTCCACAATCTCCTCCGCTTCAGGCTGTTCAGCCGCTTGCGCATCCGCCTGGGCTGCTTCCGCCTGAGCCTCGGCTAAGTCCGCCGCGTCAATGGTTGCAGTTTCCTCTTCTTCATCATGTTCCGCACGGGCAAAGGTCACAACCCGCGCATCCTCATCCAGCCGCATGACACGGACACCGGAGGCGTAACGGGACATAACATTAATGTCACTCACCCGCATGCGGATGATAATTCCGTCATTCGAAATCAGGATGATATCATCGGTATCATCCACGACCTTGATGCCGCAGACATAGCCCTTGACGTCGTTGACCTTGTAGTTGATGGAACCATATCCGCCGCGGCCCTGAATGCGGTAATCGCTGATGCCGGTCCGGCGGCCCTGGCCGCGATCGGTAACCGTCATAACGGTTGCACCCTCGCGCAGCCGCGCCATGCCGACAACCTCGTCGCCCTCACGCAGCTTAATAGCGCGCACGCCTTGCGCCGAACGGGAAAGGGGACGGATGGTCTCTTCGCGGATGCGGATGGCCATGCCCATCCGGGTGGCAATGATAAGCTCCGACTGGCCGGTGGTGACCCGGACCCACGCGAGTTCATCATCCTCTTGAAGCGAGATGGCAATAATGCCGCCCTTGCGGACGTTGCGGAAAGCCGACATCTCGGTCCGCTTGATGGTTCCGCCGCGGGTGACCATGACGAGATACTGATCCTCATGGAATCCATCCGCCTTAATCATAGAGGTGATCTTTTCATCGCCCTCCACCTGCAGCAGGTTGACAATGTTGGTTCCGCGGGAGGCTTTGGACCCCTCCGGAATTTCATAGCATTTGAGCTTATACATCCGGCCTTTGCTGGTGAGGAAGAGCACATCGTCGTGGCTGGAGCAGATGAACAGCTCCTCCACAAAGTCCTCATCCCGCTGTTTCATGCCGGAGACGCCGCGTCCGCCGCGCTTCTGGGTCTTATAAACGTCGACCGGCTGGCGCTTGATGTAACCAAAGTGGGTAAGGGTGACCACACAGTCCTCCACCGGGATGAGGTCCTCAATATCCACTTCGCCGCTGACCGACATGATCTCGGTCCGGCGGTCGTCGCCGTAGCGCTTTTTCATCTGGCCAATTTCATCCTTGATGATGGTGAGAACACGCTCATAATTCGCGAGGATATCCTCAAAATCGGCGATTTTTTCCAGCAGTCCGGCGAGTTCTTCTTCAATCTTCTCGCGCTCCAGACCGGTGAGCTGCCCCAGGCGCATCTGCACAATGGCGTTTGCCTGCACTTCGTCCAGGCCGAACCGCTCCATCAACTGGGCACGGCCCTCTGGAATCGTCTTACAGCTCCGCAGGATGCGGATGACTTCGTCGATGAAATCCAGCGCAATTTTAAGGCCCTCTAAAATATGAGCGCGCTCTCTGGCCTTGCGCAGGTCAAATTCAGTCCGGCGACGTATAATCTGGGCCTGGAATTCAATGTAATGCTCCAGAATCTCCTTGAGGTTCATGACCTTGGGCTGGCCGTCGCTTAAGGCAAGCATAATAACGCCGACCGTCTCCTGCATCTGTGTGTAGGAGAACAGCTGGTTCAAAATGATTTGGGGGTTGGCGTCCCGCTTAAGCTCAATGACCATGTGCATACCGTCGCGGTCGGATTCATCCCGCAGGTCGGAAATGCCCTCAATGCGTTTTTCCTTGACGAGGTTTGCTATGCTCTCCAGCAGCCGGGCCTTGTTGACCATATAGGGCAGCTCGGTAACTGCAATGCGGAAACGCCCGTTTTTCATCTCCTGAATTTCCGCCCGCGCGCGCAGGATAATTCGTCCGCGCCCGGTGGCATAGGCCGCGCGGATGCCGCTGCGCCCCATGATGATGCCCCCGGTGGGGAAATCCGGCCCCTTGATGTGTTCCATGATCTGGTCAAGGGTTGCATCCGGGTCGTCGATGAGCAGGTCAATGGCGTCGATCACCTCCGCCATATTGTGCGGCGGGATGTTGGTCGCCATACCAACGGCAATACCGGTGGAACCGTTGACCAGCAGGTTCGGGAACCGGCTGGGGAGCACAACCGGCTCTTTGAGGCGGTCGTCGTAGTTGGCGGTGAAATCGACGGTGTCTTTTTCAATGTCGGTGAGCATATCCACCGAGATTTTGCTCATCTTCGCCTCGGTATAACGGTAAGCAGCCGGCGGGTCGCCGTCCACCGAACCGAAGTTGCCGTGGCCGTCTACCAACGGGTAGCGCAAGGAGAAATCCTGCGCCAAACGCACCAGTGCGTCGTAAACCGACGCGTCGCCGTGCGGATGATACCGGCCGAGCACCGAACCAACGGTATCGGCACATTTGCGGTATGCTTTTTCCGGCGTAATGCCGTTTTCATACAGCGTGTAAAGGATGCGGCGGTGCACCGGCTTCAAACCGTCGCGCACATCGGGGAGCGCACGGGAGACGATGACCGACATCGAGTAATCCAAAAAGGATTTTTTCATTTCCTTCTGGATGTCGCGCCGTATGATATTGGAATAATCATTGATCAACTGGATTCACCAACCCTTATTTATTCAAACCCTTGCTTATTTAGCTTTTTCCGGGACCAGGTTTCCCGCGAAATACTGCCGGAGCGTCTCCACCTGCTGTTCCTCCATGCACCGCTTGGGCAGGATGTAAATCCGCTGGCGGTTGAGGTCGAGCAAAAACATTTCTTCCAGCTCTTTTACATGGAATTTCGGTTCCGAGAACAGGGCGCGGAAATCGCCGTTCTCCTGGTGGACGAGAATGCCGGTGTCATACACCGTCATATTGAAATCTTCTTTAACGCTGGAAACCGCTTTGGCCTGTGAGGTGCGGTACCGCCACGCCATCATCCAGATTAAGGCGATTACACCGGCAGAAAGCGCCAGCATTACCATTCCCAGGCTGTAGCCCGGGTCCCGGATGACCGAGATGAGGTACAGCACAAAGATGATGGCAAGCAAAACCGAATAGATGATGTTGCGTTTGTAAATCTGTTCTTTCTGCAACAGGAGCAGCCCTTTTTTGGCCTCCTCCTCCCGCAGATTGTAATGGATTTCCACGCCTTGCTTGCCCTCAAACGGGTTTTCTTCCTTGTACTCGTCCGGCGGGGGTGCGCCGTCATATGCTTCGGCGCGCAGGGTTGTTTTTTCTTCTTCGGTCGGGGGCTGTTTTTTTTGAAAGATCATCTGTTTTTCTCCGTCTTTGTCGTTAAATATCAAGGTTCATCACGTAACGCGCGTTTTTCTCAATGAATTCGCGGCGCGGCTGGACTTTGTCGCCCATCAGGGTGGTAAAAATCTCATCCGCTGCAACGGCGTCTTCCATCTCCACCTTGATGATGGTGCGGTTTTCCGGGCTCATGGTGGTTTCCCAAAGCTGTTCCGGGTCCATCTCGCCAAGACCTTTGTAGCGCTGGACATCTACCTTTGCATCCGGGTTGCCGGCTTTCAGTTCAAGAATGTACTTGTCGCGCTGTTCTTCGTCATAGGCATAACGCACGTTTTTGTTGCGGCTCACCTTAAAGAGCGGCGGCTGCGCAATGTAAATGTGCCCTTCTTCAACAAGCGGCCGCATATAACGGAAGAAGAAGGTGAGCAGCAGGGTGCGGATATGGCTGCCGTCGACGTCAGCATCCGCCATGATGATGACTTTACCGTACCGGAGCTTGGAAAGATCAAATTCCTCGCCGATGCCGGTGCCGAGCGCCGTGATGACCGGGGTGAGCTTGTCGTTACCGTAGACCCGGTCAATCCGCGCCTTTTCGACGTTGAGCATCTTGCCCCAAAGCGGCAGGATGGCCTGGAAGCGGCGGTCGCGCCCCTGTTTTGCCGAACCGCCTGCCGAGTCGCCCTCAACAATATAAATTTCGGTGACGTCAATGTTCTTTTCCTGGCAATCCGCCAGCTTACCGGGGAGGGAAGCGGTTTCCAGCGCCGATTTGCGCCGGGTCAGCTCTCTTGCGCGGCGGGCGGCCTCACGTGCGCGCTGAGCGGTGATGGCCTTGTCAAAAATAGCGCGCGCCACCGCCGGATTTTCCTCCAGGTAGGTCATTAATTTTTCGTTGACCATGCCCTCCACCAACGGGCGCACTTCGGTGTTGCCCAGTTTGGTTTTGGTCTGCCCCTCAAACTCACAGTTGGTGAGTTTCACACTGATGATTGCAGTAAGCCCCTCACGGATATCCTCACCGCTGAGCTTATCCTCGTCTTTTAATAGCTTAAATTTCCTGCCGTAATCGTTAAATACGCGGGTGAGGGCATTTTTAAAGCCGATTTCATGAAAACCGCCCTCGGTGGTATGAATATTATTGGCAAAGGACAATATCAGCTCGTTGTAGCTGTCGTTGTACTGGAGTGCTACCTCCGCTGTCATATCATCCTTTACCGCAGCCAGGTGGATAACGTCCTCATGCAGCGGTTCCAGCGCGCGGCGTTTGTGGATGAACTCCACAAAGCTGCTGATACCGCCTTCGTAGTGCAGAATATCCTGTACCTCTTCCGAACTGCGCTTATCCTCCAGCACAATGCGGATGCCGGCGTTTAGAAACGCCTGTTCCCGCAGCCGGTTGAGCAGAATTTCGTAATCAAAATTCAGTTGCTCAAAGATTTCATAGTCCGGTTTGAAAACAACCATGGTGCCAGTGCGGTCGGTATCGCCGATCACCTTCATCTCTTCGTTGTAATGGCCGCGTTCAAACCGCTGGAAATGGATGTGTTCGCCGTCGTAAACGGTGAGTTCCAGCCATTCGCTCAGTGCGTTGACAACCGAGGCGCCAACGCCGTGCAGACCGCCGGCAACCTTGTACCCGCCGCCGCCGAACTTGCCGCCTGCGTGCAGGATGGTGTAAACCACTGTAGCCGCCGAAATCCCCTCTTTGGGATGAATCCCCGTTGGGATACCGCGCCCGTTGTCGGTGACACGGATGACATCATCCGGCAGGATTTCAACGTGGATTTCGGTACAGAAGCCCGCCAACGCCTCGTCAATGGCATTGTCGACGATTTCATACACCAGATGGTGCAGCCCGCGCGGCCCGGTTGAACCAATGTACATACCCGGCCGTTTCCGGACGGCTTCAAGGCCCTCCAGCACCTGTATCTGGTTTTCGTCATAACTGTTCCCATTTACCGGTTTGTTTTCCAAATTCGTGTCCTCCATTCAATCAAACGGGGCTTTTGCCCCGGCAGCCCATTTACCTGTATATCGAACAATTTGTATTGCTACAAAGAAATGGATCCTGTTGTTTGCTCTGCTTGTTTTAACGGCAGCCTTTTGTGAAAGCCTTACCATGAACCGGCGGTTTCGTCCAGCAGGCGCCCGGCACGCTTGCGCAGAGTAGCCGGGGAAATTTGCGAAATATACAGGATCAGCTGTTCCCCATGCCCGCATAAAATAAAACTTTTGGGCATTTCATAGCTGACCGTCACAACCTCAATATCCCGGTTCGCCTGGCGCAGAAATTCTTTGGTGAAACGGGAGGTCGATGTATTTTCCATATCAAAGATACCAATCACGTCTTCTGAACGGACAACAACATCCTGCCCCAAATGCAGATACATGGATCATTCTCCTTTTGGTTTCCCTTTTTGACAGACGCTGGATTTTTTTGCCGTTTAATGCCGCAGAATCCCATTTTCCATTTTGTAAATCATTCCGCTTTTTAAACGCAGTGTATTTGATATATCACAACAAGTAATAAATACCTGCTGGTTTTCCAAGTGGTTGAGGATATAATCCTGCCGCCGGGTATCCAGCTCACTCATAACATCGTCCAGCAGCATAATCGGCGTTTCGCCGGTGACGTGGGAGAGCAGCCTGCTTTCTGCGAGTTTTAAAGCGAGCACACAGCTCCTCTGCTGGCCCTGCGAACCAAACTGCCGCACCGGCAGATGATCCAGCAGCACCTCAATGTCATCCCGGTGGACGCCAACCGAGGTAAAACCGGTTTTGCTGTCCTCTTCCACCGCCGCGCAGAGAGCCTGATAGTACTGCTCAATCGACACATCGGTATAGCCTTCAATTTCTTCCGGGAAAACGGTGGAGCGGTATTGGTACTGCACCTCTTCTTTTCCCTGGGAAAGCCCCTCGTAAATCCGCCCGGCAAACACCCCGAGTTTTTTCAGGTAATCCATGCGGAAGCTCGTGAGGATGGTCCCAATTTTGGCAAGCTGAAGATCCCACAGTTCAATGGTCGGGCGCAGAGAAGGGTGGCGGTATAAGTCCTTTAACAGGGTATTTTTCTGGAGCAGCACCCTGCTGTATTGGTTCAGGTAATTTTGATAAACCGGCTTGAGCTGAGAAATCGCCATATCGAGAAAGCGGCGGCGCTTTTCCGGCCCATCCTTGACAAAGGTGAGATCGGCAGGGGAAAAGACAACGGCTGTGAACCGCCCGCTGAATTCCGACGGCGTCTTGACCGGGACCCGGTTCAGATGATGCTTTTTGCGTTCACCGAGCATCAATCCGGCTGCCTGTTCCCGTTCAGAATCTTCAAAGGCGAGTTCCAGCTTGGCGTAATTCTGCCCAATGGCGATCATCTCGGATTCCTTTGCACCGCGAAAGCTCCTGTTTCCGGTAAAAAGCCAGAGCGCTTCCATCAGGTTGGTTTTTCCCTGTGCGTTGTCCCCGTAAATAACATGGATGCCGTCGCCGGCTTCAAACCGAAGCGCGGAAAAATTGCGGAAGTTTTCTGCCTCCAGTGCGTTGACCTTCATGGCCCCTCCACGGTATAGGTGGTTCCTTCCAGAGTAACGGTGTCTCCATTTACCAGCTTTTTGCCGCGCATGGTGCAGACCTCGCCATTGACAAGGACTTCACCACTCTGAACCATTTCTTTTGCCATACCGCCGGTTTCTGCGGCTCCGGCAAATTTTAAAAACTGGTCGAGTTTAATCAATTCAGTCCGTATCCGGACGGTTTCCTGTTTCATAAATCCACCCTTATTCGGTTTTTAGCCGCACCGGGAGCACCAGGAAGGTAAAATGATCCCCGGAAAGCGGCACAATGCGCATTGGTGCAAACGGCCCGTTGATCTGGATATAAACTTCATCCGTTCCGGTTGCTTTGAGTGCGTCGGTCATATATTTGTGGTTAAAGCCAATGGTCACATCGTCCCCTTCAATCTCAGCGGGGATGTTGTCGCTCACCTTGCCGAGCGAAGTGGTACAGGAAACGCCGATGTGCCCGTTTTCCATCACAGCCGTAATGGGACTTTTGATGCGGTCGGTGATGATAATCGAAGCGCGGTCAAGGCTTCCAATAAAATCACGGGTCGCAATCCGAACTTTGGTCTTGCAGTCGCCTCCAATGGCGGAACGGTAATCCAGAAATTCACCTTCCAGCAGACGGGAGATAATCTGGTAACCGGAAATCTCAAAAATAATGTGCTTGCGGTTGACCTTGATCAGGACTTCTTTCTCCTCTTCCTCCGAAAGCAGCTTAATGACTTCGCTTAAGGTACGGCCCGGAACGACAAAATGAAAATTCTGCCCGACCTTGACCGGTTCGGTGCGGAGCGCCAGGCGGTAACCGTCCACCGAGACGATGTTGAGGACGTCCCCCTGCAAATCAAAGAGGGAGCCGGTATGCACAGGGGTATTTTCATTTTGGGCGATGGCGAACAGGGTTTGGGAGATCATATTCTTAAGCAGCGCCTGCGGCATGGTAAAACCGTCTTCATCGTCAATGGTCGGAATGTCCGGATACTCATCGGCCGAAGTGCCTAAAATGGTAAATTCCGCGTCTCCGCCCTTGATGATGGTGAGAAATTTGTCGTCGGTATCCACCAAAATCTCTTCCGCAGGCATTTTGCGCAGAATATCGCCAAAAATTTTGGCGTTGAGGATGATACGCCCGGCTTCGCCGTTTGCAACCTCAATCGACTTAATAATCCCCAGCTCCAGGTTGTAGCCGGTGAGGGTGAGGGTATCCCCGCTGCATTCCAGCAGTATTCCTTCCAGCGCCTGCAGATTGGTTCGGCTGGAGACAGCGAGCGATACATTGCTGACCGCGTCGCACAAGGCTTTTAAGTTACAGTTAAATTTCATTTCGGACACCTCATCTGAAAATCATTATAATCCTTTTTTTCCTCATTCCGTGTCATATTTACGCCACCGTTTTCATAGAATGACAGAGACACATCATAAAATGGGAAATGATCCATCATTTCATCTTAATTTATTTTAATAGTAGTAATAGAGGCGGTTGAATTGTTTAAACAGGCGTTTTTTGTCGGCAGGACAGGCATTTTCGCTCTGCTTTCTTTTTGGAAAACCCTGTCGGAAAATTGTTGGCCGTGTTGAATGAAAAAAGAGCGGCGTTTAAACTGTGAAAAAACGGCAGTGGAATGTCGAAACATTTCGGAAAAAACGGTGGAATATTGAAACGACCGATCTTCATAGCCCAGCCGCCTGTTTAAATTTGGGAATCTCCCGGTGTTTAAAACCGTCAGTTATCGCGGATATTTTTGATGATATCCTCGACAATTCCTTTGAAGTGGGAGTCTTTTTTCATATTCTTTTCCACATCTTTGAGGGCGTAGACAATGGTCGAATGATCGCGGTTATTGAACTTGGTGCCAATTTCCTGCAACGGAAGCTGGGTAATTTCACGCACCACATAAATGGCGACCTTACGCGCATTGGAAATTGGGGTTGTGCGCATTGGGCCTTCAATTTCTTCCGGTGAAATGCCGTATGTACGGCCGACTTCGGCAATAATCCGCTTAATGGTGACCGGGACCGGCTGGGTGTCGGTCAGAATGTCTTTGATGACGTGCTGCGCCACTGTAATGGAGGGATTGGAACCGGCCAGCAGCTTGTAGGCCTTGATCTTTTTGACCGCCCCTTCGAGCTGGCGGATGTTGTTTTTCAGCCGGTTTGCGATGAATTCGGCGACTTCGTCCGGAATTTCAATGTCGAGCAGCTCGGCCTTGCGGCGGATAATAGCGATTCGCGTTTCAAAATCCGGGGTGGTAATGTCGGTAATCAGGCCGCTTTCAAACCGGGTGCGGAGCCGCTCCTCCAGCGTTTTAATATCTTTGGGCGGCCGGTCGGAGGCCAGGACGATCTGGCGCCCGACGCTGTGCAGCTCATTAAAGGTATGGAAAAATTCCTCCTGGGTGCGTTCTTTGCCCGCGACAAATTGAATGTCATCCACCAGAAGAATGTCCGCGCTGCGGTATTTGCTGTGGAACTGGTTGGTTGTTTCATTTTCAATGGAGGTAATAAATTCGTTGGTAAAGGTCTCCCCATTGACGTAAAGCACATTGGTGCCCGGAGTCCGCTTTTGAATTTCATGGCGGATTGCCATGAGCAGGTGGGTTTTCCCAAGGCCGCTCGGCCCGTAGATGAAGAGCGGATTGTAGGTTCCGGACTGTTTGGAAGCAACCGCTTTACAGGCCGCCACTGCAAAGTTATTGGACGAGCCGACAATAAAGGTTTCAAAGGTATATTCATAGTCGCCGTTGGGCATGGTGCCGTCGGTAGCGGTATTTTCGTCCAATTCAATGGGGGCGGACGCCTTTTGGTTTTCGGTGTCCTCGGTTGCAATTTCAATTTTAACGTCAAAACCGAGAACCTGGTTAAAGGCCTTGGTCAGCAGCGCCATGTATTTGTCGGTAATAATATTTTTTTGAAACTCGCTTTTGATGAACAGGGTTGCGGTGTCATTCTCCAGTTTTACCGGCTCCAGCGGTGCAATCCAGAGATTGAACGCCACATCCGAAATACTTTCGTGACAGGCATCTTTCACCAAATTAAACACCTGCATAAAGGATTCCATTGTTGAAACGACCTCCTAACAGTCCAATTCGTTGATAATTTGTGGAAACAGGGAGAAAAAAGGTGCAAACCGTGTTGAGAAGGGCAGGTACCGCCGTAAGAAATGAACTGCCTGCTTTAAAACGGCTGCCTTTTTGATGAAAAAATTCGAACCCACACCACATGGGCAGGCTGCAAATAAAAGGGGGCGCGCAGACAGAGTTTTCTGTCTCCGGCACAAAAAATCTATGCGTTTGCGGGCAGCAGATTATAACCGGCTGTGGAATGGTCCGCAGCCAAAAAACGCAGGAGACCTGAAAAAACCTGCCATAAAAAGGCGGGTATTCTCCCGGGACAATTCGTTGCCCGGCGCCGTATGGCCCTCCCGCCTCAAAAAGCAGGAAAGAAAACCCGTTGACTATGACAGGCGTATGGGGTACAATATCCTGCGTCCGGCGGCGTAAAACGCCGAGAAACCGCACGCAAACGATTCTGCTTTTTATTATAGCAAAATTCCACATCTTTTTCAAGCGGATTACAGAGGTTTGCTGATATATTTATAATAGTATAGTCCGGCGGAAAAAGGAAATGGTAAATAAAGGGGAATTTCATACGCTGCAAACCCGGAAATCAAAGAAAATAGGCGAAATCACTTGACATTTTGCGTTGTTAATAATATACTTTTATCTTGCAAGGTTTCGCCATTTTTACATCCTAAAAAGTGCCGCCAGTTTGGTTTTGGTTTTGGCATTGGCCCATGGCGAAAGGAAACGCTGCCCATATTGGGGACAGCTTGAAAGGGGGAACGATTCCGGTGAAAAGAACCTACCAGCCGAAAAAGCTCCAGCGGAAAAAAGAGCACGGTTTCAGAAAGAGAATGGCCACGAAGAACGGCCGTAAGGTGTTGGCACGCCGCCGCGCCAAGGGCAGGAAAGTCCTGACCTACTAAATTCATACAGTGCCCGGTAATTGGTATCGTGCCGTTACAGGCCCGGTACCAAACCGTATTTTACCGGGAAATACCCGCGCAGCGTACTGCTGCGCAGCGCGAGGCCACACGGAATAAAGCGGATGTGGTCTTTGTTTTTGAAAAGCCCTGTTACCCAAGGATGTGCCGGATGAAAATTGTTTCATTGAAGCTCAATAAGGAATTTAAACGCCTTTATTACCGGGGCCGTTTTAAGGGACATGCTTTGCTTGTGACCTATATGATGAAAAACAGCCGAGGCATGAACCGGGTTGGCATTACAACCGGCAAAAAGGTTGGGGGTGCAGTGGCGCGCAGCCGCAGCCGCCGGGTGATTCGTGCGGCCTGGCAGGAGGTTTCGCCGGGGTTACCCCAGGGGTACGATTTTGTTTTTGTCGCACGCAGTGCGACGCCTTCGGCCAAATCCGGGCAGATTGCCCGCGTAATGAAAGGGCAAATTGCTTCGCTCATGGGTTCCGCCCAAAACCAGGCGCGGAACAAACCGAAAAAACGATGAAAAAGGCTGCAATGGCGCTAATCCGTTTTTACCAGCGGTTTCTTTCCGGAATGCACCCGCCCTGCTGCCGGTTTTATCCCACCTGTTCCCAGTATGCGCTGGAGGCGGTGCGGCGTTTTGGCGTTTTGAAAGGCTGTTGGCTCGCCTTAAAGCGGATTCTCCGCTGTAACCCGTTTTGTAAAGGCGGCATTGACCCGGTGCCGGAAACCTTTTCCATCTTCAGAAAAAGAAAATCATAAGGGCGGCAGTCTGTGTCAAAATGGGAACCCCATACAGGCGCCCTTTTGCATGATATTTAAAACTTACGGGAGGTCTGTATGGATTTCAGTCTCATTTTTGGTTACCCTCTCGGCTGGATTATGTGGGTGTTCTACCAGGTGGTGCACAACTACGGTTTTGCCATTATCCTGTTTACCATCTTCACAAGGCTCCTGCTGTATCCGCTGGGTATAAAACAGCAGAAATCCTCAGCGCGGATGGCACAGTTCCAGCCAAAAATTCAGGCGCTGCAAAAGAAATACAAAAACAACAAGCAGAAACTCCAGGAAGAGCAGATGAAGCTCTATGAGCAGGAGGGTATGAGTCCTATGGGCGGCGGATGCCTGCCCTTGCTCATCCAGTTCCCGATTCTGTTTGGTCTGATCAACGTCATTTACAATCCGCTGCTTCATATGCTCCGGCTTCCGCAGGAACTCATCACCAAAGCGGAAGAAATTGCAAAAGAAGTGCTTGGCAGCGGTTTTATCACCTCAAATGCGCAGATCAGTGTTATCAACGCGGTGAAAGAGTTCCCGGACAAGTTTGCTTCCCTTGGGACCGACTTTGTAGACAAGGTTGCGAATTTCGACATGTCGTTTTTCGGCCTGAACCTTGGCGCAGTTGCTCCGCTTGCGTGGGATCCGCTTGTCATTATTCCAATTCTTTCCGGCGTTACCTCCATTCTGGCCATGTTTATTTCGATGAAGTTCAATTACATGAACCACGTCCAAGGCGGCAACCAGATGAAGGGCATGACCAAAGGCATGATGTTTGTCATGCCGGTATTCTCCCTTTTCTTTGCGTTCCAGGTTCCGGTCGGCGTTGTTCTGTACTGGATTGCGTCCAACATTCTCATGGGTGTTCAGTCCATTATTCTCTTTAAAATTTATACGCCGGAGAAAATGGAAGCCATATTTGAAAAGGACAAGCTCAAGAAAAAGGGTAAGAAGAAAAAACCGTCCCGTATGCAGCAGGCCTTAAAAAATGCACAGGCAGCACAAGCAGCACAGGCGGGCACCGCTGAATCCAACGAAGTTGTAGAAGAAGAGAACGGCATGGTGACCTATAAGGGCGAGCTCATGACCAAAAAAGAGCTCAACCGCCGCCGTCTTGCAGAAGCTCGCCGCCGTGACGCAGAAAAGTACGGCGAGGAATACAAAGAAGTAACCGATGAAGATTTACGCTAACCACAGACAGGAGGGTTGACTCATGGTTTATACAGCAACCGCTTCCGGCAAAACTGTCGCAGAGGCGACCGAACGCGCAGCAGCTCAGCTTGGAGTGACAGCCGCCGATGTAACCGTTGAGGTTTTGGAGGAGCCCAAGCGCTCCCTGCTTGGCAAACTCAAAAGCGAAGCGCAGGTAAGGGTCTCCTACGAAAAGGCGGTTCCCACCAAAACGGAATTGGCAAAAGAATACATTACCAGTATTCTTACAGCAATGGGGCTTTCCGGCTTCACCATTACCGAGACCAGCGAAGAGAACGATCATGTAATCCTCAACATTGAGGGAGAAGGTTTGGGTGTTATTATTGGCCGCCGGGGCGAAACGCTCGACGCTATCCAGTACCTGACCTCTCTGGTTGCAAACCGTTTGGGTGGAGATTATTTCCGCATTACGGTGGATTCGGGCGATTACCGTGCCAAACGGGAGCAGACGTTAATGCACCTTGCTGAAAAGCTCTCCAAAACGGTTGCGCGCACCGGCCGCAGTTCTACGCTGGAGCCGATGAATCCCTATGAACGCCGCATCATCCATTCGGTGGTTTCCAAAATGCAGGGCGTCACTTCAAAATCCATTGGCGAGGAACCAAACCGCCGCGTTGTCATTTCCTCGACCAACCCAAGGCGTTCGGATTCACGCCGTTCCCGCGGGGGAAATGAGCGCCGCCGTGACAGCCGCAGGGATGAGGTTCCAACCAAGAGCATGAACCTTTCCAAAGTTGGCCAGACCTCTTATGAGGCGGAGTATATCAGGGCGGAGAAGTCCGAGCGCGAAAAACAGGCAAAGCTGTACGAAAAAATAGAGCTTTAAGCTGTTACCCAGGCAAAAACCGTCGTTGCACATACTGTGCCGGCGGTTTTTTTGTGCCGAATGTAAATGTAAAAGAAATTAATCATTTCCACGGGTTCGCATGCAGGCCCGGCAGGAATTGTCCGGAAAGAGGGAGCATCCTCTTTTCCATGAGAAGGAGTCATCAGCATGAACGAGACCATTGCAGCGATTGCCACCCCGAATGCGGTTGGGGGGCTGTCGGTCATCCGTATTTCCGGCCCGGAGGCAATTGCGGTCAGCGATCGAATTTTCCGGCCAGTATCTGGCATACCGTTGTGCGAACACAAAGGCTATACAGCCGCTTATGGAACGGCTGTGGATGCAACCGGCGAAATTGACAATACGGTTGCAGTTGTTTACCGTGCGCCGAGAAGCTACACCGGTGAGAATGTAGTTGAGCTTTCCTGCCACGGCGGGATTGTTGTCACCCGACGGCTGCTCCGTGCGGTGCTGGACGCCGGCGCGCGCCTTGCCGAAGCAGGGGAATTTACCAAGCGCGCCTTTTTAAATGGCAAAATGTCGCTGACCCAGGCGGAGTCGGTGCTGGATATTGTCAATTCCCAGAGCGAACAGGCTGCCCGCTGTGCGATGACCGCGCTGGACGGCGCACTTTACCAGAAAATAGCGAAGGTAAAGGATCGCCTGATTGCCCAGACCTCCCACATCACCGCCTGGATTGATTTTCCGGAGGAAGACGTAGATGCGGTAAAACTTTCGCTGCTGCGGAATGAGTTGCTGGAAATCAGGCAGGAGATTAAGGATTTAATCAAGACCTTTGACATTGGCCGAGTTGTCCACATGGGTGTGAATACCGCCATTGTGGGTAAGCCAAACGTCGGCAAATCCACCCTGATGAACCTGCTCGCCGGTTGTGAAAAAAGCATTGTCACCGATATGGCCGGCACCACCCGTGACATTGTGGAGGAGACGGTAAACCTTGGCGACGTCGTGCTCCGCCTTGCGGATACGGCTGGGATTCATCAAACCCATGACACGGTGGAGCTTGCGGGCATTGACCGCGCCAAAAAGCGGATTGCGGAAGCGGATATGGTGCTTTTGGTGCTTGATGCCTCGGAAGAACTGGACAGCCAGGACGTGGAGCTGATGCGGGTGGTCCGCACCAAACCAACTATTGTGGTGCTAAATAAGTCCGATTTGGGTGTACAAATTGACGAAGAGTATATTAAGCGAGATTTTCAACATTCTGTTTTAATTTCTGCAAAGGAAGAAACGGCTGTTGCAGAATTAAATAAAGCCGTTTCCCATTTGATGCATTTGACCGAGTTTGACACCAATCAGCCCATTCTTGCGAATGAGCGCCAGCGGTCCTGTGCCAATATGGCGCTGAACCACATTGAAGCAAGCCTGGATGCGCTTTCTTTTGGTATGACGCTGGATGCCGTTAACATTTCGATTGAGGACGCCATCGACGCTTTGCTGCAGCTCACCGGTGAGTCGGTTTCGGATGTGGTTGTGGATGAGGTTTTTTCGAAATTCTGTGTTGGAAAATAGTGTACACAAAGTGTTTTCCACCGTTTACGATGCGATTGTTGAAAAGCGTTTCTTTTTGATAAGACTTGCTGAAGATAAATGGCCGGTTGATGGTTACAGAGAAATGCTTGTTTCGAAAGAGTTTTTTTATTTGGCGGATGTTCAAACAAGGGAGGGATTTCATGAGCTATCCAATGGGCGCTTACGATGTCGCTGTGATCGGGGCGGGGCATGCGGGCTGTGAAGCTGCGCTGGCTGCGGCGCGTCTCGGTGCAAAAACAGCGCTGTTCACCATATCCCTGGATGGGATTGCCAATATGCCGTGTAATCCATCCATTGGCGGAACGGCAAAGGGGCATATCGTCAAGGAAATTGACGCGCTTGGCGGTGAAATGGGCCGTGCGGCGGACAAGACGTTTCTGCAGAGCCGCATGCTCAACCGCGGCAAGGGGCCTGCGGTTCACAGCCTGCGGGTGCAGGCTGACCGGGTAGCCTACCACAATTTGATGAAGCACACCCTGGAACGCCAGCCGGGTCTGGAACTCAAGCAGGCCGAGGTGGTTGACATCCGGGTGGATGAAACCGGTGCAGTCCGGGAAATTGAAACGGCGCTCGGCGCTGTTTATACCGTGAAATGTGTGATACTGGCAACCGGCACCTACCTGAACGGTAAGATTCATGTAGGGGAGGTCTCTTATACTGCGGGTCCGGACGGTTCCGTTGCGGCGACCGGCCTAACCGAAAACCTGCGGCGACTCGGTCTGACCATGCGCCGCTTTAAAACAGGGACGCCGGCACGTGTACACCGCCGGAGCATTGATTTTTCTCAGCTGGAGGAACAGCCGGGCGATGAGCAGATTGTCCCGTTTTCAGCCGATACCACCGGTGAACTGAAAAATCAGGTCAACTGCTATATTGCTTATACAAACGAAAAGACCCATCAGGTCATTCTGGACAATCTCCACCGTTCGCCGCTTTACAGCGGGCGGATTGAGGGGATTGGCCCCCGCTATTGCCCGAGCATTGAGGATAAAATTGTCCGTTTTTCGGATAAGCCTCGTCATCAGCTTTTCATTGAGCCGATGGGGCTTGACACCGAAGAAATGTATTTGCAGGGGATGTCTTCTTCTTTGCCGGAAGACGTCCAGCTTAAATTCCTGCGCACAATCAAAGGATTGGAGCAGGTTGAAATTATGCGGCATGCTTATGCCATTGAGTACGACTGCTGTGACCCGACCGAGCTCGCCCCTTCGCTGGAAGTCAAGGCGGTACCCGGCCTTTACGGTGCAGGACAGTTCAACGGTACTTCGGGTTATGAAGAGGCGGCAGGGCAGGGGCTGGTTGCCGGGATCAACGCTGCACGGAAGGTGCAGGGAAAGCCGCCGCTTGTTCTTGACCGTGCAAGCTCTTATATCGGAACCTTAATTGACGACCTTGTCACCAAGGGCTGTATGGATCCTTACCGCATGATGACCTCGCGCAGCGAGTACCGCCTGCTGCTCCGACAGGACAATGCGGACGAACGCCTTTCCCCCATTGGATATGAAATCGGCCTTGTTTCGGAAGAGCGGATGGAAAAGCTCCACCGCAAGCTGGAGCGGACCGAAAAGGAACTGGAACGGCTCAAAGGGATGGTGCTTGCCCCTTCAGAGGAGATCAACCGCCTGCTTGTTTCACGTGAAACATCACCCATTGCGTCCGGCGCGCGGATGGTGGACTTGCTCAAGCGCCCGCAGATTGCCTACGAAGACCTTGCGCCTTTTGATCCGGAGCGTCCGGCACTCCCGCATGAGGTAACCGAGCAGGTGGAAATCCGGCTCAAGTATGAGGGCTACATCAAGCGCCAGCGGGAGCAGGTGGAACGGATGCGCAAAATGGAAAGCCGAACCCTGCCGGTACAAGGTTTTGATTATAACGCCATCACCGGGCTTCGCCTGGAGGCGGTGGAAAAGCTCAACAAGATTCATCCGCTGAACATTGGGCAGGCATCCCGTATTTCCGGGGTTTCTCCGGCGGATATCACTGTGCTTACCATCTGGCTGGAAGCGCAAAAGAGGGGAGGGGCGTCCGATGCCCTTTGAGGAGCAGATGCTCATGTGGGCCGCAAAGGCCGGAATTGATTTGACCGAGGAACAGGCTTCCGCCTTTCGGCTTTACTACGAACAACTGATTGACTGGAACAGCCGGATGAATCTCACAGCAATCACGGCACCGGACGAGGTTGCGGTCAAACATTTTGTAGACAGCTTGCTGCTTCTTCAGGTGGCCTCGGTTCCGGAACACGCGAAACTGGCGGATATCGGCACCGGCGCCGGATTTCCCTCGGTACCCATTGGCATTGTCCGGCGCGACCTTCAACTGACCCTTGCGGACAGCTTGAACAAGCGGGTGAATTTTCTTAAGGAATTGTGCAGCGCATTAAATTTAAACGCCAAATGCATCCACGGCCGGGCGGAGGATTTGGGCCGAACGCCGTCTTTGCGGGAACAACAGGATCTCGCAACGGCTCGCGCTGTCGCCCGTATGCGGGAACTCTCTGAATACTGTCTGCCCTTTGTCAAGGTTGGCGGCCTTTTTGTCGCCCTGAAAGGGCCGGAACTCAACGAGGAACTGGAAGAGGCCAAGCCTGCAATCCGCATATTAGGCGGAAAGATTAGGGAAGTAAAAGAATACAATTTGCCAGACGGTAGCCGTCGTACCGCTGTTGTGGTGGAAAAAATATCGCAAACGTCGACAAAATATCCCCGCACTCCCGCTAAAATTTCAAAATTACCGCTTCGATAAACGGACAGGTGTCGAACCTGCCCGTTTTTTTGTTGTTTTGCACGATGGAAAAAACTGGAAATTTGACGCCTCATATGGTATTCTGTTTTCAGGAGGTCTTCTGCCTGTCTTTTGGACGGGCTGGAAAATCACAGGAACGGTGGAAACAAAAACAGCGGAGGTTCAACATGTCCAGCATCTTTCAAAAAGAAAAAACCATCAACCGGGTCGTTTTGCTGCCCGCAGCGGAAATTGAACCAAATCCCGCACAGCCGCGCACCACATTTGACCGTTCGGCCTTAAACAGCCTGGCGGAGAGTATCCGCCAGAATGGTATTTTGCAGCCGCTGACGGTTCGCAAAAACCGCAACGGACGGTATGAACTCATTGCAGGGGAGCGCCGCCTGCGCGCCGCCCGGATTGCGGGGCTTTCACAGGTTCCCGCCATTATTTTGCAAACCGATGAAAAGGACTCTGCCGTCCTTGCTCTGTTGGAAAACCTCCAGCGGGAGGATTTGAACTTTTTTGAACAGGCAACCGCCCTTGTTTCCGCAATTGTGGAGTGGAACGTCACCCAGGAGGAAGCGGCTCTGCGCCTGTCAATGGCGCAGTCCACCATTGCCAATAAGATCCGGCTTACCCGTATTCCCAAGGAACAGCAGCAGCGGATTCTGGAGGGCGGGCTCACCGAACGCCATGCCCGCGCCCTGTTAAAAATCAGCGATGACGTCAAACGGGCCAATGTCATCGAAGAGGTCGTTGCGCGCGGCTATAACGTCAGCCAAACGGAAAAGTTTATTGATGCAGTCTTGGAAAACCATCCGCCAAAGATGCGGATCCCGGTGGTAAAGGACGTCCGCATCTTTCTCAACACCATTAACAAGGCGCTTGCAGTGATGAAAAGCGCGGGCATTCCCGCGGAGAGCGAAAAAAAGGATGAAGGCGCGTACATTGAGTACATTGTCCGCATCCCCAAAACCTAGCCAACCCCTTCCATATATATTCCCCTGAAAAGGCGGTAATTGTTTCACGTGAAACAGTTGCCGCCTTTTTGTGTCATTTTGTCTTTCTTTTCCGCTTTCCTTATGCTATAATAACAAAGACAGGGACAGAGGTTCCTTTATTTGGACCAGCAGAGGATTTGGGAGAGGTTTCATGGGCAAAGTAGTTGCAATTGCAAATCAAAAAGGCGGCGTGGGCAAGACCACCAGTGCGGTCAACCTCGCGGCGGCCATTGGCGCGCACAAGAAAAAAGTACTGCTTGTGGATATTGATCCGCAGGGAAACGCCACCAGCGGTTTTGGTGTGAGCAAGCGCGACGGCGCCCTCTCTTCCTACGATATGCTCATAGGCGGAGCCAAAGCGGAGGAATGCATCCGCAAGACCAAGTTCAAAGGGGTGGATATCATCCCGGCGAGCATGGAGCTTGCCGGCGCGGAGGTTGAGCTGGTGGAAATGGCGGACCGCGCTTACCGCTTTAAAAAGGCGGTCGCCCCAATCAAAACGAACTACGACTACATCTTTGTAGACTGCCCGCCTTCGCTTGGCTTAATCACCATTAACGCCCTTACCGGGAGCGATACGCTGCTCGTCCCCATCCAATGTGAATATTATGCGCTGGAGGGGCTCTCCCAGCTGATGGCAACGGTGCGGCAGGTCAAACGGCTCTACAACAACATGCTGGATATAGAGGGCGTGCTACTCACCATGTACCAGGGAAGGCTGAATTTGACCCTTCAGGTTGTGGACGAGGTCAAAAAGTTCTTCCCGCAAAAGGTTTATAAAACGGTTATCCCGCGCAATGTCCGCCTCTCCGAGGCGCCCAGCTTTGGTCAGCCGGTGCTGTATTACGACAAGGGCTCCAAGGGCACCAAGGCGTATGACGACCTTGCAAAGGAATTTTTAAAGAAAAACAAGAGGTGAATCCATTGGCAAAACAGCGTGGGCTCGGCAAGGGTTTAGAAGCCCTGTTTGCGGATAATAATACCGATGAAACCCAAGGCGCCGTTACCCTGAAGATTGGGGAAATTGAGCCGAACCGGGAGCAGCCGCGTAAGCGGTTTGAGGAAGAAGCGCTGACCCAGCTTGCGGAGTCCATCCGCACGCACGGGGTCATTCAGCCGCTGCTTGTGCGCCCGCTTGCAGGTGGGGGGTACCAGCTCGTCGCCGGGGAGCGCCGCTGGCGCGCCGCCCGGATGGCCGGCCTCACCGAGGTTCCGGTTGTGGTCAAAGACCTCTCCGAACAGGAGACCATGGAGATTGCGCTCATCGAAAACCTCCAGAGAGAGGATTTAAACCCCATTGAAGAGGCGCTCGGCTATCAGGAATTAATGGACGCCTATGGCTTTACCCAGGAGCAGGTCGCCAAGCGGGTGGGAAAATCCCGCTCGGCGGTTGCCAACGCGCTGCGGCTCATCGGGCTTCCGGAGGAAGTCCGCCCGCTGCTGGAGAGCGGCTCGCTTTCCGCCGGGCATGCGCGCGCTTTGCTCGCCCTGGAGGATAAGGCCCAGATGGTGGAAACCGCACGTCTTGCGGTGGACAAGGGCCTTTCGGTCCGGGAGCTGGAAAAGCGGGCCAAAACCGCAAAAACAGGTTCTAAAACGGCCGGAGAATCCCGCGCAGCGCAAAATCCCTTTTCGCGGGACAGTTATTACGACGAAATGGAGCTTGCCCTCAAGGAGGCACTGCACCGCAAGGTGAAAATTGCATCCGAAGGGGAGAAAGGCACCCTTCAAATTGAATTTTACAGCAGGGAAGAGCTGCGCGATCTCGCCGCCCGCCTTGCCGGAAACGAATAAAGGAGAAGAAGAACATGCTGGACATTAAATTCCTGCGCAACGAACCGGAAACGGTCAAGGAAAATATCCGCAAAAAATTCCAGGAGGACAAACTCCCGCTGGTCGATGAGGTCATTGCGCTTGACCGTGAATTCCGTGAATCCAAAACCCGTTGCGACTATCTTCGGAGCCAGCGCAATTCCATCAGCAAAGAGATTGGCAAGCTGATGGCGCAGGGCAAAAAAGAGGAAGCAGAGACCGCCAAAAGCCAGGTCAGCGCTATGGCGGAGGAGCTTGCCGCGTTGGAGGCCAAAGAGGACGAGCTCACCGCTGAAATCCGCAAGCGGATGCTTGTTATCCCCAACATCATCGATCCGTCGGTGCCCATTGGCAAGGATGACAGCGAAAATGTCGAACTGGAGCGTTTTGGCGAGCCGGTTGTACCGGATTTTGAGGTGCCTTACCACGTGGATATTATGGAAAAGGTGCATGGAATCGACCTCGACAGCGCCCGCAAGACCAGCGGCAACGGCTTTTATTATCTTTGCGGCCCCATTGCGCTGCTGCATTCCGCAATCCTTGCCTATGCAAGAGACTTTATGGTCGACCGCGGCTTTACCTATTACATCCCGCCTTACATGATCCGCAGCAGTGTGGTGGACGGCGTCATGAGCTTCTCCGAAATGGAGAATATGATGTATAAAATCGAGGGGGAGGACCTCTACCTCATTGGCACCAGCGAACATTCGATGATCGGAAAATTCATCGACACCATGCTGGATGAAGCCGAACTCCCGAAAACCCTCACCAGCTATTCGCCCTGCTTCCGCAAGGAGGTCGGCGCGCACGGCATTGAGGAGCGCGGCGTTTACCGCATCCACCAGTTTGAAAAGCAGGAAATGATTGTGGTCTGTAAACCGGAGGAGAGCATGGAGTGGTTTGAAAAGCTCTACCACTACACGGTGGAATTTTTCCGCTCGCTGGATATTCCGGTCCGTTCGCTGGAATGCTGTTCCGGCGACCTTGCGGATTTGAAGGTCAAGAGCATTGACGTTGAAGCCTGGTCGCCCCGGCAGAAGAAGTATTTTGAGGTCGGGAGCTGCTCCAACCTCGGCGACGCGCAGGCAAGACGGCTCGGCATCCGCATCAAAGGGAAGGATAAGAGCAAATATTTTGCCCATACCCTCAACAACACGGTGGTCGCACCGCCGCGTATGCTCATCGCTTACCTCGAAAACAACCTCAATGAGGACGGTACCATCCGGGTGCCGGAAGCGCTTCGCCCTTATATGCGCTGTGATTTAATCAAATAAAAAAGCAGATAGCGGGTGGGAGTTTCCCACCCGCTTGCTCGTAACCGAAAAACAGGCTGAACAATGCGTCCGTTTGGTATAGAAACAGGGGTGAGGTTCCATTTTCACGCAAGCCCGTGGAATGCTGCTCTCCTGCTCTCCGCTTCTGCCAAATCGTCTCGAAAGAACCATAGCTCCGCCTGTTTTGAACTTCAAAGGAGGTCTTTCCCATGTCCATCCTGCCGTTTGGCTTTGAAAAGGAATACAACATCCGCTTTTATGACTGTGATTATAACGGCAATGTTAAAATTGCCGCGGTGCTGCGCGCACTGGCGGATATTGCCGAACTGGACTACGACGCCAGGGGCTACGGGCACGAACTGCTCTGGAAACAGGGGATGGTGTTCCTGCTTTCCGGGGAGAGCATTCGTTTTCATCGCCGTCCCCGCGGCAATGAGACGCTGACCTATGTCACCTGGGAGCGCGGCACCAAGGGGGCGCGTTTTTACCGCTCCTTTGAAGCCTATGATCCCTCCGGTGCGCTTGTTCTCTCGGCAGACAGCGAATGGCTGCTCGCAAATCCGGAAACCCGGCGCATCCTGCGGCCGGACAGCGGCCATTTTGAAATGGACCTGCATCCGGATCGAATACCCGACGTTCTTCCGGTGGAACGGCTTGCGCGAAAAGCGGCAACTCATCCTTTGATGGAACGCCCGGTGCGTTTCTCCGACCTGGATAACAACCGCCATGTGTACAATGCGGTCTACGCTGAAATGGCGTTGGATGCGCTGCCCTTTGCGGTTGCGGCGGGGGAAATTCGGGATTTCCGCATCAACTATATTTCGGAAGCGCTGCCCGGGGATACGCTCAGCCTCTTGGAGTGTGAAGCAGAGGATTCCACCGTGGTACGCGGCGTTAAACCGGACGGCGGCATCTGCTTTGAGTGCGAAATTCGCTGACCCAGGGAAAAAGCCGGAATCAGACAAGGCTTATAGACAAAGCCAAACCGAAGCGTTATAATGAATCCATACAGGCAAATCACCGAATATCAACCAAACAAAACATCACAGGAGGATTTCTTATGATTTACCGCAAACTTGGAAACAGCGATTTAAACTGTTCGGTCATCGGCCTCGGCACCTGGGCAATGGGCGGGGATTCCTACGGCAAGGTGGACGACGATGTGTCGGTTGCGACCATCCTCGCCGCTGTTGACGCGGGCATCAACCTCATCGATACAGCGCAGCCTTATGGATCCGGTCACGCGGAGGAGGTTGTCGGCCGTGCGGTCAAGCAGCTGGATCGCTCCAAAATTATTGTTGCAACCAAATTTGGCAGCTACAAGTATCCGGTAGGGGGTTACCGCCGGGATGGTTCGGTAGCTGCACTCCGCAAAGGGCTGGAGGACAGCCTGCGCCATCTCAATACCGACTATATTGACCTGTTCCAGTGCCATTGGCCCTGCCCCAACGCCTCGTTTGAAGAAACCTTTACCGAGATCGAAAAAATGCGGCAGGAAGGCAAGATCCGGGTCGTCGGCGTTTCCAATTTCTCGCCGGAGCAGATGGATGAGGCCAACCAGTACTGCAAGATTTCTTCGCTTCAGCCGCCGTATTCGCTGCTGGATCGCGGATTTGAAACCGAACTGGAGGACTACTGCCTGAAAAACAACATCGGCGTCCTTTCTTACGGCTCCATCGGCGCAGGTGCGCTGACCGGCAAGTACAAGGAACGCCCGATCTTCCCGGTTGGTGATACCAGAAACGGGGATGGATTTTATAAAACAATTTTCTCGGAGGAGAACTGGCCGCACACCGCTGCGCTGGTGGAGGTCCTCCGCGAGGTCGCTGAGGCGCGCGGCGTTCCTACGGTGCACGCCGCTATCAACTGGGTGCTCGCAAACCCAAGCATGACGGTCGCGCTGGTCGGCGCTAAAACGCCGGAACAGGTGCGGATGAACGCGGCTGCCGGTTCCTGGGAGCTGACCGCAGAGGAAAAGGCGAAAATTGACAAAGCGGCGGAATTTTTTGCTGCAAAGTAACGGTTTAGAGACCCGCTGTGCGAAAATAAAGTTGGGGCATCCTGCTTGCGTTATAAATCAGGATGCCCCTGCTTGCAGGCCGTACCAATATGGCATGATTTTATAGAGAAACGATTGGAATGATCGTTCGTAAAAAGAGAGAAGAACCTATATTATGAAAAAGCAGCTGTTTCTATTAGCGCATGATTATTGGCATCACGAGGATTCGATTGAACCATTGGTTCAGCTTTTGGCTTCTGAACATCTTGATATTACATTCACCCGTAATCCAAAAGAATATTTGAATGCTCAGTATGACCTGTTTCTTTCCTTTAAGGATCCGATTGAGAATGATCAGATTCCAACGCCTGTATGGTGTGATGATGAATGGACCGCAAAATTTTTGAGTGATGTGAAACATGGTATGGGAGCGGTGTTATTGCATGCGGCCCTTACCGATTTACCAAGCGATCATAAGATATTAAACGATGGTATCAGGAGCACCTTTATCACCCATCCGGAGCAGTGCAAAGTGACATTTCTTCCGGTTATGCCGCATCCGGTGTTGGAAGGCGTCGGTGAATTCGAGTTCCCTGAAAAGGATGAACATTATGTAATGGAGATGCTTCCGGGAGCAGACACAACAATCATTGCAGAAACAGCATCTGTAAATGGAAGACAGCCGGGAGCATGGGTACATACCTATGGCGCTGGAAAGATTTGCTGCATTACCCCAGGGCATTCAACACCTAATTTGACCTGTGAGCCGTTTGTAAAATTGGTGAAGAATGCCATGAATTGGGTGGAATCCTGAGTGTTTTCAACAGGTTCGCTGGAAAAACCCCCGGGCGCTTATTAAGCGTCCGGGGGTTGTGTTTTTCAGCAAGGCGGTCAAGCCTGTCTGCGCGGACAGGGAGGTTGGTTATGGGAGTCTCAAATTCTCATATGGGGTCCACTGTTTCCGGGAGAGAGTGATGCAAAGGATCGGAACAAGGGGAGCGGCGGTCCATAGCATCTAATTTAAGAGGCCCGAACCGAAGCCATCGTTCTATAAGAGAGAGGTGAAAGAATCCCAGACTGCTTTTTCCTTCTTTTTTGTCCACTCCTCCCGGTCCAGAGAATAAAGTGCGGCATCGTGCGGTTCACCGGTATTCAGCCGCCCGCCGTTTGGCTCAATTTTGATCAAACGCATTCCGGCCTTGCGCATCACCGCACCGGACGCCGGGTTATCTGGATGATGCCGCGCCCGAATGGATGAAAGTGCTGTTTCGGAGAAAAGATAATCAATGACGGCGCGTGCAGCCTCGGTCACAATGCCTTGCCCCCAACAGGCGCGTCCAAGGCAGTAACCAAGCTCGGCCCAATCCCTGCCGCTCTCCACTACCGCAATGTTTCCAATCAGTCCGCCGGTTTCTTTCTGAACAATTCCCCAGTGGCACCGCCCGGAGCCCCGGTAGTCTTTTTGCCAGGAAGCGATAACGGCCTTTGTAACCGTAACCGTCTGGTGCGGTTTCCAGCTCAGAAAACGGGTGACCTCTGGGTCCGCCGCCCAATTTTGAAAGACGGCATCGGCGTCCTGTAAAACAAACGGCCGGAGAATAAGCCGCTTTGTCTCAAGCCGTACGGTGTCCAGTTTCATTGGAATTGCTCCTTTTTCAAAAAATTGCAGCGCGGTGTTTTTACCACTATAACATGCAATTTCATTTCGGACAACCATATGTTTTTTGAAAAAGAGAAAAGGCGTATTTTCTTACTGCGGCCGGGTTTGGCGGATGCTGTCGAAAAGCGACCAAATTCCGCTTGTATATGCCGATATTTTCCTACACATTCACCATTGCATTCCTTTGTGGAAAGTGATAAAATAGATAAAATTTAATCGTGATGTGACTGTAACAAGAGAGGATGTGCGGACATGCTGGAAACAAGGTATGAAAACAAGTTCATCAAAGAGGGGCTTACCTTTGATGACGTACTGCTGATTCCCGCCAAAAGCGATGTGCTGCCGGGCGAGGTTAAACTGGGTTCCAGACTGGCCAGAGACATTATGCTGAACACCCCGCTGCTCACCGCGGCGATGGATACCGTTACCGAAACCAAAATGGCAATTGCCATTGCCCGTGAAGGCGGCATTGGCGTTATCCACAAAAATATGTCGATTGAAGCGCAGGCAGAGGAAGTGGATAAGGTCAAGCGTTCGGAAAACGGGGTTATTGTCAACCCGTTTTCGCTCGGGCCGGATCACCTGGTTACCGACGCGAACGAACTGATGGGCAAATTTAAAATTTCCGGCGTACCGATTGTGGAAAATGGCAAGCTGGTCGGAATTCTCACCAACCGCGACCTGCGGTTCCTGACCGATTTCAACATTAAAATTAAAGAGGTCATGACCAAGGATCATCTCGTCACCGCCCCGGTTGGGACGACGCTGCAGCAGGCACAGGAAATTTTGCGCCAGCACAAAATTGAGAAACTGCCGCTGATTGATGATAATGGCATGCTCAAAGGCCTTATCACCATTAAGGATATTGAAAAAGCGGTGCAGTTCCCGCATTCCGCCCGCGATAAAAGCGGCCGCCTGCTCTGCGCTGCCGCCATTGGCGTAACCGGTGATGTACTGGAACGCGCAGGCGCGCTGGTCAACGCGCAGGTCGATGCACTGGTGCTCGACTCCGCACACGGCCACAGCCAGGGTATTCTCGACTGCGTTCGCAAGGTCAAAAAGGCCTTCCCGGACGTGGCCCTCATTGCAGGAAACATTGCCACCGCGGCAGCGGCGGAAGAACTCATTGAAGCGGGTGCTGACTGCCTCAAGGTCGGCATTGGGCCTGGCTCCATCTGCACCACCCGTGTGGTCGCCGGCATTGGTGTGCCGCAGATTACCGCGGTGTACGACGTTGCCTGTGTTGCACAGAAACACGATATCCCGGTCATTGCAGACGGCGGCATTAAATATTCCGGCGATATTGTCAAAGCATTGGCTGCTGGTGCTTCCACCGTTATGCTTGGCTCCCTCTTGGCAGGCTGCGAAGAAGCGCCGGGCGAAAGCGAAATTTACCAGGGCCGTCAGTTTAAAGTGTACCGCGGTATGGGCAGCCTTGCCGCTATGGCAAAAGGCTCCAAAGACCGTTACTTCCAGCAGAACAATCAGAAGCTGGTTCCGGAAGGCGTTGAGGGCCGCGTACCGTTTAAGGGCGCTCTGTCTGACACCGTTTACCAGTTGGTCGGCGGCATCCGTTCCGGTATGGGCTACTGCGGCTGTGAGACCATTCAGGAGCTGCATGAAAAGGCGCAGTTTGTGAAGATTACCGGCGCCGGCCTCAAGGAAAGCCATCCGCATGATATTTACATCACCAAAGAGGCGCCGAATTACAGTGCGTCGAACATCTAATAAAATTACAGTTTGTATAACAAAAGAGCAGGGAAATACCTGCTCTTTTGTTGTATTAGAAGCTATTTATACAAATTGTATTTAATATCATAGAAAAGGAACTCCTGATCGCTAACAATAGTATTGGATTAGGAGGTGCTGTTTTGTCGATTGCATTTGTTTCCTTTTTGCTGGTTGTTGCGCTGGCGCTGGTTTTTATTTATCTGCTACGCGGGTATTGGCATAATGGTATGAACCCATTGAAGAAAATGTGTATTATTATTGGGGAGAACCGTAAAAGCAAATGATAATACAAATTGTATATTAGAACATTGATTATACTGCTTTGGAATTACGAATTGTATGATACAGGAATAATATACAAAATAACAAATGGCTGGCTTTGTAAAACCAACAACAAAACGTATAAATTGTCCTAAATTATACAAATAAAGGTATTTGTGCAAAACAAAAAGCTCCTGTATTTCACAGGAGCTTTTTTGAGGTATCAAGCTTATAAAGAGAAATCCGCAGCGTCAAGGCAGGCTTTGACCGACTGTTTGCCTTCTTCGGTAATGGGCAGCAGCGGCAGACGCGGCGCACCGCCGTGGAAACCGTTCAAATCCATGGCGTATTTGACGCCCGCAACACCGTATTTGCCGGAAACCCCGAGGTTCGCCCGGATGATTTCCCGGTTGAGCGCGGCCGCCTTTGCGAGCTCGCCCGCCATGAAGTAATCATACAAACGGCAGACCACCTCCGGCATGCTGTTTGCCAGCGAGATAACACCGCCGATGCCGCCGTTTAACAGACAGCTTAAGAAGGTGTTTGCCGAGCCGGACAGCACCTGGAAGTCCTTCGGGACGCTCAGTGCAATCTTCTCAACATTGCCGCTGGAGGAATCCTTAATGCCGACGATGTTCGGGTGTTTTGCGCATTCTTTAATGACGTTCAGGCTCAGGGTAATGCCGCCGCAAAACTGCGGGGCGTTGTAGAGCATGCAGGGGGTATCTACTGCGGAAGCGACATCGGTGAAATACTTGATGAGCACTTCATCTTTCATCATGCTTTTGAAATAGCAGGGGGAGAGCAGGGTGATGTAATCCGCGCCCAGCTGTTCCATCTCTTTCGCAAAGGCAATGGTCTCCATGGTGGATTCAAAAATCGAACCCGCCATCACAATCTGTTCCGGCGCCTTGTTCTGAATGATGACCCTTGCCACCTCAATTTTTTCCTCGTTGGTCAGCGCCTTGTTCTCGCCGTTGGAGCCCAGCGCCAGGTAGCCATGAATGGGGGAAGCGGCATACTTCTGCACGTTTTCCCGGAGCGCGTCCAGGTCAAGCGCACCATCGTCGCGGAAGCAGGTGGTAATCGGCGAAAATACGCCGGTGCAAATCTTGTTCATAAGCCCATCCCTTTCTTACAGCGCTTTGTAGAGTTCTGCAACCTTTGCCGCAATCTTTTTCGCGGAGAGGCCGTAGAAATCCAGCACCTCGTCATACGGGCCAACCTCTTTGGAGCCTTCCGGAATCCCCAGACGGTAAAGCGGTTTGTCCGAACGGATGGAGCAGATGGTTTCCGCAACCGCAGTGCCAAGGCCGCCGCAGTCGCAGTGCTCCTCGACCGATACCAGCATCTTGGTCTTGGCGTAAAGAGCCTTGACCGCTTCGGTATCCAGCGGCTTGACGGTCATAAAGTCCGCCACGGTTACGCCAATGCCCTGTTCCTTCAAAAGGGCAGCTGCTTCACGCGCCTCATTCATCAGGGTGCCGGAGACCAGCAGGGCAACGTCGTCGCCGCCTTCAAAAATCTCCGCCTTGCCCGGGACAAAGCTGCGGGTGGAAGGCTCGGCAATATCCTCACGCGCCTGGCGGGGCATGCGGATGTAAACCGGCCCCTCAATTTCCACCGCTTTGCGGAGCGCCTGCTCCACTTCATACCCGTCGCAAGGGGTGAAGATGGTCAGGTGCGGGATGGTGCGCATCACCGCGATATCCTCCAGTGTCTCATGGGTCGAGCCGAGGGTGGAGTAGGCGAGTCCGCCGCCGGAGCCTACAATTTTTACGTTCATGTTGACGTAGCCCATGTCGTCGCGCACCTGCTCATAGCAGCGCATGGTGACAAACGGGTTGATGGCAACCACGACCGGGATGAATCCCTGCTGGGAAAGCCCCGCCGCCACGCCGATGGCGTTCTGCTCGGAGATACCCATTTCCACATAGCGCTCCGGGAACGCTTCGACGAAGGACCACATGCCGCCGCCTTTTGCGGAGTCGCACGAAACGCCGACGACCTTCGGGTTTTCCTTGCCAATAGCGAGCAGCGTCTGCTCAAAAACCTTTCTTGGATCCTGCTTTGCCATTATTTCGCCGCCTCCTTTGCTTTGATTGCCGCATCCATTGCGTCGAGCTCGGCAAGCGCCTTTTCCTGCTCTTCCTTGCCGGGATGCCAGTGGTGGTAGTCAATGTTATTTTCCATGAAGGAGATGCCCCGGCCCTTGTGGGTTTTGGCGACGATAAGGGTCGGTTTGCCTGCCTCAAGCGGTGCGGCGTTCAGAGCGTCGTAAATCTCTTTCAGGTTGTGGCCGTCAATGGATTTGACCGCCCAGCCAAAGCCGGCGTAGCGATCCTCAAACGGCGCCGGGCGCAGAACCTGTGCGGTGGTGCCGTTGATTTGCAGGCCGTTTTCATCAATGATGGCAACGAGGTTGTCGAGCTTGTTGTGCGCCGCGTAAGCCGCCGCCTCCCAAACCGAGCCTTCGCCGTGTTCGCCGTCGCCCATGAGGACATAGGTCATGTAGTCCTTGCCCTGCATTTTGGCGGCTTTGGCGAGCCCGCAGCCAATCGGCAGGCCGTGGCCCAGAGAACCGGTGGAGAACTGTACCCCTTTGAGCTTGGTCATGTCCGGATGCCCCGGAACCGGGGAGCCGAGCTTGTTGTAGGTGGAAAGCACCTCTTTGTCAATAATCCCTTTTTCCGCCAGCGCCGCATACAGTGCAAGGCACTTGTGGCCGGCAGAGAGCAGGAATTTGTCACAGTCCGGGCCGGTGGGGTTCTCCATGTCGATCTTCATGACGTTCATGTAGAGAACAGCCATAATGTCGGTGCAGGAAAGAGCCGGGCCGCCGTGGCCTTCGCCGTTGTTGATGATGGTCTCGCAGATCATCCGGCGCATGTTGTAGGCATGGCGCTCCAAAGCCAGCTCGTCAAACGGCTTGTTAGTTGGCATGGAGCTTCACCTCCATGGTTCCAGCCTCGATCTGTTTGAACTTGGCAATCTTCGCGCTGGACGGGCTCTCTTTAAAGGTCAGGCCCAGCCAGGTGCGGACCAGGGTCAGCGCAGTTGCTTTGCCAATGACCAACGCGCCCATGCACATGCAGTTGCAGTCGTTGGAGAGGATGGAGCGCTCGGTGGAGTAAATGTCGTGGCAGACCGCCGCGTAAACGCCGTCAACCTTGTTGGCGGAAATGGCCATGCCAATGCCGGTGCCGCAGATGAGGATGGCGCGGTCCGCCTCGCCGTCTGCAACCGCTTTTGCAACCGGATAAGCAACGTCCGGGTAGTCGTACGGATCCTCCGGGGATTTGACGCCGAAGTCTTTGACCTCGTGCCCCAGTTTTTTGATTTCTTCGATGACCGCGTTTTTCAGGTCAATCGCGAGATTGTCGCATCCAATGGAAATTACCATGGTGGTTCCTCCTTCAGTGTGTTTGATTGTGGTTGTTTATGTAAAACCGTTTCCGGTTTTAGTCGGGTATCAGTGCCCTTGATCCGGATGGTACGCGTGGAAGTCATTACAGAAACGCCAAAAAGACAGGGCTGGTTCTCTTTCAGCAATGACGGCGCACAGACGGCGTTTGGACGAGCGCCGGTTTCTTCCGCAGCAAAAGCCAAAACGATTTTTCAGAGCGGTATACGGGTTCCAAGCCCCGAAAGGGCCGCCTGTGGCCGATGCGGTTCTGCCGCTGAAACAGGGGAGAGCTATAGAAAAAGCTTCATATCGTGCTCTGCGTGTTCAAAGCCCAGCTTTTCATAGAGCGGTTTGCCCTGTTCGGTATAATCCAGTGTGATGATCCCCGCGCCCGCTGCCGTTGCCTCCTGTAAAAGCCGTCTTACAACCGCTTCGGCAAGCCCTTTGCGGCGGAATTCCGGCCGGGTATTGACGTTGAACAGGTGCCCAATCCTGCCGCCCGGGTTGGCGGCCGTTGGGTAGCTCTCATAAAGGTTGAGCATGGCACAGGCGGCAATACAGCCGTTCTCCTCCGCAATTACGCTGATGAGACGTCCATCCGCCGTGTGCAGCCGGATGTATTCCCTCAGTTCTGCGCGCAACGTATTTGGTAAGGACTGGCGCATATCTTCGGCCAGGAAACACACCCGGTTTTGAAACAGCGCTTCGGTGTCGTTTTCGGTTGCCCGCCGGATCTGCATTTCGTCTCTCCTTTCCCCAACGCAGGATGGCGGGAGAATCCCGCCGGATTTTTTCGCTCTGGGGGAAATACTTCAAGGTTATTTCGCTCGCTTAAGCCCCTCCAGCGCCAGTACGACGTTGCCGAGCACCGGGCAGTCCGGCTTGACAGTGAATTCATAGCCGGGGAAGAGCTTGTGCTTAATCTGCAAAAAGGCGTCGTCCACCATGCCGCCGGTGAGCTTAATGGTTTTGTTCAGGGTAAGGAATTCCTCGGCAAGCGCAATGGTCTCCTGAATCGGCTGATGAATGCCCAAAAAGATTGCCGCCAGAAAATCCTTGCGGGTTGCCTGTAAGGTCAGCCCCGTAAAGGCGCCGCGCTTGGGCTCCAGGCTCTGCCGGTCGCCCGCAATGTAGGGGAGGAAGCCGACCTCGGTGGTGTTCAGGTTGTGGGCAATAACGTCCGGCATCTCCTTGTCAAAGAAGGTGCGGGCGTCCATATCCTTGTAAAATTCCTCGCGGAACCAGTCAAGGGCAAAGCCGCTTGCCGTGATGGCGAAAATCTGCCACAGGCCCGGCGTTGCGGAACAGCGCAGGTAATATTTATCGTTGACCTTTGGCGTGTCTGAAAGGATGGAAACCATCTCGCTGCTGCCGGAGATGTTCAGAATCTCACCGGATTTGGTATTCCCGGCGCCCACCTGTGCGGTCGCCGCGTCGTTGCCGCCGAGCGCCACTGGGATGCCCGCTTTCAGCCCGCAGGCTTCTGCCACTTCAGGCTTGAGGCTTCCCGCAACGGTGCCCGCCTCCAGAATCGGCGGCAGTTTTTCCATCGGGATGCCGAAAGCGCCGCAGATCTCCTCCGACCAGCCCTTTCCGGTGACCGTCTCGTACATGCCGGTCATCGAAGCGTTGGTCGGGTCGGTTGCCCAGACACCGGTCAGCCGCTTGTAGATGTATGTATTCAGGTGGCCGAGCTTGACTGCGGGTTCAAAAACGTCGGGGCGGTTTTCTTTCATCCAAAGCACCGAAGTCACCGAAGCGCCGCCGGTAAACGGCTGAATGCCGGTAATGCTTTGGAACTTCTCCTTGCCCATCACCCGCAGGATTTCCTGGGTTTGCTCCTTGCTGCGCCGGTCCAGGTGGGTGAGCACCGGATGCAGGGCGTTGCCCTCGGCGTCCATAAAGGTCATGGAAGGGGAGAAGGTGTCAAACCCGATGAGCTCAATCTCCGCCGCGTGCTTGTCGAGCTTGCGGATGCCTTCGAGCATCGCGTCAAACAGCACGTCGCCGTCAAGCTCAATCCAGTCGCCGTTGGTTACCCGGAGCTGGTAGGACACTTTGGCGGAATCCAGAATGTTGAGTTGGTCGTCTACCACCGAAAGTTTGACCGAGGAGGTCCCAAAATCGACGGATAATACTTTCATAGTCGCACTCCTTTTTGTGTTGGTTCGTATTTTAATCGAAAAAGCCGGTATCCTGTCTGGGCCGCCGTTTGATGAATCCAGACAGCCGCAGTTGCCCAACGCGGGCAGGAGAGGGGGCCTGTACGGGTGCCGGTAACCGGCCGCTGCCATACGGATGCTGCCGTCGGGCAAACGCATATTTGTACGGCGGCGCGCCGCATAAGAATGTGCGCGCTTCGGAAAAAGCAGATGCGGCTTTTTCAGCCTTTCATCCGCCGCCGCGCGCAGTTACATTCCCTTGTTGAATTCCAGCTTGATTTTGAATTTATCCCCGCGAAAGACCACCACCGAGCATTCAATGGGCCGGTCGCCGTGGGTATACATGGTGGTGTTGAGCAGTAGTAGCGGGAAAGCCGGTTTGACCTCTAAAAGCTCCGCTTCCTCCAGCGAAGCGGTGGTGGATTCCAGCGTTTCGCACCGCCGGACAATTTCATAGTGGTAGGTTTGCTCCATAATATCGCAGAGCTGGTTGTGCTCAAAGTCCTGCATTTCCAAATCGCTGCACAGGCTGAGCGGGATATACGAGGTGTGGATGGAGAGCGGTTCGCCTTTGACAAACCGCAGCCGCTTGATGGTGTAAACATCCTCTCCGGCCTTGACGCCAATCCGTCTTGCTATCTTGGAGGGGCAGGAAACAACCCCGATGTTGATCACCCTGGTGGTGGTTTCGTAGCCCATCTGCTCAAGCTGCTGGGTAATCCCCATCTGGGAGAGGGGGCGGCTTACAATCTTGGGCTCCGCCACAAAGGTGCCTTTGCCCGGCACCCGGTACAAAAGCCCGGCGTCCACCAGCCTTGTCAGCACGGCGCGCACCGTCATCCGGCTGATGCCATACCGGCGGCTGAGTTCGTTTTCCGACGGGATGCAGGAATGTGCCGGCCATTCTTCGTTGTCAAGCTGCTCCCGTAAAAGTTCTTCAAACTGCAAATGAAGCGGCTGCGGGCTCTGGCGGTCCAAACTTCCAGTCATCTGCATCCTCCTTTCCACCTTTGCACCCAGCTCCCGGCTGGATGGGAAATCGGCTCCCGCACCGCCCGCCATTCCAAATGGCGGAGCGGCAGGCATGTTGTTTGGTCAAACCACATGCGGCGAAAACACGGAATTGGTTCGTTCTATGTCTAACAGGTATATACAAGTCTGTACCAATAGAATAACACAGACAGAAAGGGATGTCAACGGGAAAATCCGGAACGAACCATGTAATTTTGAGAGGACAATAGCAGAAGCGTTATAAGGGAGAAGCGGCGGCATTGGGAACGGATGGATTGGACTGCTGGTCCACCCAAAAAGGGGCGTTGCAGCGGCATGAAACAATAAGCGCCCCGCAGGGCAAAGGATCCTGCGGGGCGCTTACCATTATGAGGAGGCAAAACCATGTTGCTCCCGCTGTGTCTGGGCGGGAAACGGAAAATAAATTCTATGTTCATTGTTATAGTATGCAGACGCGGAAAAATGGTGCAAATGCAGTGCCGGCGGCGTAAGAAATGCGAAATTCGTTTTGCTGCGCTTCCATCCCGCTCCGGCATGTGCTAAAATGGAAACAACCATGAAAGCGCGCGGGGGAACACCGGCCGCCCGGCAGAAAAATCCCCGGGCGCCAAAAGGACGTCCGGGGATGGATGCTGAAATTATTCTCCGCCTTCCAGCGCGCGTTCAAGCCAGATGCTCGCAATGTCCAGCGCCTGATACAGGCCCTTTTTCTCGGCTTTTTTGACCACAATATCCATTGGGTTAATGGTGGTGTCGGTATGCATGAGCTGGACGGTCACATTGTCCGCCAGGTTGAGGTCGCCCTCTTTGGTGTGGGACTGTACGTTCAGCATGACAACGTAATCATCCCCCATGGAACCATAGTAGATGGTGTCCCCTTTGCGAACCAGGGGTTTTCCTTTATAAGTAAAAAATGCAGATTGCTGTTCAGCCATAATCTTCCTCCTTTTCATTCAATCCAAACGCCGGGCTTTTTGGGAACACGCCCGGTTCAGCTTCATCCATTCATAAAGCCAACTTATTCAGTAACGATAGTTTATTATACCATTATTAAAGAGTGTTGTAAACCGTCATGCGGAAGAAACGCGAAGTTTGCGGCCGTTTTTGCCGCTTTCCGGCGGGGAATCCCCTCAGAAGCTTATGCTTTCCACCGAAAGCAGGCGTTTTCCGGGCGCACAGTGTTTACAGCCTGTCTGGTCTTTCTGCGGCCGCCCGGCCGTATATTATAAAAAGCTCTCTACCAGTTTAACAAATGTGAGGTGCGTATTATGTCAATCCCTGTCATTTGGGCAAGCCCCAATCCGGACGGTTTAACCGCCGCATGCAAGGACGCTGCCGTTTCCGGCATCCTTGAGGCGGGCCGGGAAGCCGATCCCATCCAGCTGAATTCGCTGGAAATCCAGCGCTGCCGGGTCTGCGGCAGCGGCTACGGCGACTGCAAGGAAAAAGGAAGCTGTGTCATTGCCGACGATCTCGCCGCCGTCTATGAAAAAATGATCGCGGCCGAAGCTGTCGTCTTTATCACCCCGGTCTACTGGCACGACCTTTCCGAGCCGCTGAAGGCGCTGATGGACCGCATCCGCCGGATGGAAACCGTCCACAACCACGCCCTGAAGGAGAAGCCCTGCATTTTTGTCGCAGCGGCAGGCGGCTCCGGCCGCGGCACCTCCTACTGCATGCTCAACATGGAGGAGATTTGCAGCCACATCGGCATGGTAGCGCGCGACCGCCTGCCCATTACCCGGTTTTCACGCGGTTATATGCTGGAGGCTATTCGCGCTTCGGCAAAACATCTCTGCGAGGAGCTGTAAGCCCAGCAAACCAAAAGCCGCCTTCAACAGGGCGGCTTTTTACTGGTTCTTTTTCGGCGGGTACGGTTCTTTTGTGTCGGATAAGTCCATGAGAGAATCAACACGAACTTGATAATACTTTGCTGATATCAAAATTTTTTCTGCTGTAGGAAATGCATCGCCGATTCGGAGCTCATAGTATGTAAAACCGTGTGCAATTTGCACACGGTTTTACATGGGACAAATTTGTAAGAGTTGATTGAAATATTAAACAGGGCTATTGATGGAATCAAACGATACACGGATGGGAAACTGGTATGGTTCCACAGAAATATGCAGCTCTTCACCCTCTCCGTTTTCAAAAGTAACGCTATAGCAACCCATACCCGGTACAAATTCGGCGCTTTTGTAAAAGGTGAATCCTTTATCAATATGGTGAGTCCAGACATGTATCTGTGCGATATGAATTGCCAATGGTTTTTGTATCCATCCAAGTACTGTAAAAATAGCGATAAGCATTGCCGAAGTAGCAATCGAAAAAAGAAAGACTTTTGTATTGGGTTTCATTTTTCTTTCACCTGCTAAAACAGATAAAAGTCAACGGCGTTATAACCGTTAGTGGACAGTATGGTCAGCAAGGCATAGTTGTCAGAAAATTCAGTCGCCCCCATCATGAGCGGGACGCTTAAAGCCAACAAAACTATTGTAATAAGGCGAATAATTCTTTTCTTTTTCATTTTTGCACCTCATTTCGATTACGCTGTTTTGTTCCCGAACAACAAATTTTGGCATCATCCTCTCTGTTATTCATAAAAAATTATTATTTTTATGAATAAATTTTAATATAAACGCCAAATATATTCTATAACAAATGTATACAAATACTTTCTTAATAATTGGAAAATTCTACAAATATAGCTATAATATGTAATTATTGTAATCCAGCAAAAAACAAAAACCGTGTGCAACTTGCACACGGTTTTACCGAATTAGCCCATGTCTCGTCCGAATATCAAGCCCCGCTATATTTTGCTCCAACGCTTCCAGCGTTGCGCGGTCTTGGCGGTTGACGAGAATCATGTATGTATCTGCATCACTTTTGATAATCAAGGAATCCAGCTTTTAATCTGATTCAGAAGCCGCTAACGAGTGCATCTGCATTGATATGGAGGAGAAAAAACTGCGGGAAATCCGGCAGGCGGTTCTCAGGCGTTACCGGGAGGAAGGGGAGTGGATGCGCCGGTGGTACCAGGGGGGTTCGGTAAAACCGCAGAAACGGAAAAAATAGTCCGTTCTGTACCGGGCGGTAAGGCTCCAAACGGTCACCAACCAGACGAAAACTGTCTGCGCGTATGGCGGCTGCAAGCCCCTGCGGCGCCTGTGCGAGACAATCTGTGCCAGTATGATAAATTATTGGCAATATCCCTTTACAAGCCCCAAAAAACGTGATAAAATTTAAATCGACATAACATGCCCTGGCATATTCCATGCCGGGGCTTGTGTTGAGAAAACAAACAGGAGGAAATAAAATGGCAAGAAAGATGAAAAGCATGGACGGCAACACCGCTGCCGCTCATGTCTCTTATGCATTCACAGAAGTTGCCGCCATTTACCCCATCACGCCGTCCAGCCCGATGGCTGACAGCGTTGACCAGTGGAGTGCAGTTGGTACCAAAAATATCTTCGGCACCCAGGTAAATGTTATTGAGATGCAGTCTGAGGCAGGTGCAGCGGGCGCCGTGCACGGCAGCCTTGCAGCCGGTGCGCTGACCACCACCTTTACTGCTTCTCAGGGCCTTCTTCTCATGATTCCGAATATGTATAAGATTGCCGGTGAGCTTCTGCCGAGCGTTTTCCACGTTTCGGCCCGTACCGTTGCAAGCCATGCGCTGAACATTTTCGGTGACCATTCGGACGTTTACGCCTGCCGCCAGACCGGTTTCGCCATGCTGGCTGAGACCAACCCGCAGGAGGTCATGGACCTTTCTGCCGTTGCCCATCTGGCAACCATTAAAGGCCGCGTACCGTTCATCAACTTCTTTGACGGTTTCCGCACCTCCCACGAGATCCAGAAGATCGAGACCTGGGATTACGACGATCTCGCCGATATGGCGGATTGGGACGCCATCAAAGCATTCCGTGACCATGCACTGAGTCCGGAGCATCCGACCATGCGCGGTTCCCACCAGAACGGCGATATCTTCTTCCAGAACCGTGAAGCCTGCAACAAGTACTACGATGCGCTTCCGGCCATTGTCGAAGAGTACATGGACAAGGTCAATGAAAAAATTGGCACCAACTACAAACTTTTCAACTACTACGGCGCACCGGATGCAGAGCGCGTGATTATTGCAATGGGCTCCATCTGCGACGTAGCTGAAGAGGTTATTGATTACCTCACCGCCAAGGGCGAAAAAGTCGGCCTTGTAAAGGTTCGCCTCTACCGTCCGTTTGTTCCGGCAAAACTGCTGGAGGCTATTCCGGCAACCGCAAAACAGATTGCCGTCCTCGACCGCACCAAAGAGCCGGGCGCACTGGGCGAGCCGCTCTTCCTCGACGTTGTCACCGCTCTGCGTGAAGCCGGCAACAACGCGAACGTCATCGGCGGCCGTTACGGCCTCGGTTCCAAAGACACCCCGCCGTCCAGCGTATTCGCTGTATACGACGAGCTGGCCAAAGCAGAGCCGAAACCGCGCTTTACCCTCGGTATCAACGACGACGTTACATACCTCTCTCTGGAGGAAAAACCGTCTCCGAACACCGCTGCAGAAGGCACCACCGAATGTAAGTTCTGGGGTCTCGGCGGCGACGGTACCGTTGGCGCGAACAAGAACTCCACCAAGATCATCGGCGACCATACCGACAAGTACATTCAGGCGTACTTCCAGTATGACTCCAAAAAGACGGGCGGTATCACCGTTTCCCATCTGCGTTTTGGCGACAAGCCGATCAAGAGCCCTTACTACATCAACAAAGCGGACTTTGTTGCCTGCCATAACCCGTCTTACGTTATCAAAGGCTTCAAGATGGTCAACGACGTCAAACCGGGCGGTATCTTCATGATCAACTGCCAGTGGAGCGACGAAGAGCTGGATCACCACATGCCTGCGGAAGCAAAACGCTACATTGCGCAGAACAACATTCAGCTCTACACCATCAACGCAATCGACAAGGCCATTGAGATTGGCATGGGCAAACGCACCAACACCATTCTCCAGTCCGCGTTCTTTGCGCTTGCAAACATCATGCCGGCAGAAGACGCCATCAAGTACATGAAAGAGGCGGCGAAGAAGTCCTACTCCAAGAAGGGCGACGCTGTTGTCGAAATGAACTACAAGGCAATCGATGCTGGTAAGGATGCACTTCATAAAGTTGAAATCCCGGCTTCCTGGGCGGATGCCAAGGATGTTGCGGATGACGTTCAGCTCGCCGGCAATCCGGCAACCGTTAAAATGGTCAAAGAGATCATGGAACCGGTTTCCAAAATGGACGGCGACAGCCTGCCGGTATCTGCGTTCGTTGACCACGTTGACGGCCAGTTTGAGCAGGGCGCTTCTGCTTATGAGAAACGCGGCGTTGCCGTTACAGTACCGGAATGGAATCCGGAGACCTGTATCCAGTGCAACCAGTGCGCTTATGTCTGCCCGCATGCGACCATCCGTCCGTTTGCGCTGACCGCTGACGAAGTTGCAAAAGCTCCGTCCAGCATCAAGACCAAACAGATGATTGGCAAAGGCTGCGAGAACTACCAGTTCGCAATGACCGTTTCCCCGCTGGACTGCATGGGCTGCGGCGTCTGCGTCAACGTATGTCCGACCGCTGCAAAGGGCACCCTCAAAATGGTTGCTCAGGAGAGCCAGCTCGACCAGCAGCCGGTATTCGACTACTGTGTGGAGAATATCCGCAAGAAAGACGGCATGATGGCGGAAACCACCGTCAAGGGTTCCCAGTTCAATCAGCCGCTGCTTGAGTTCTCTGGCTCCTGCGCTGGCTGTGCAGAGACCAGCTATGCGCGTCTCATCACCCAGCTCTTCGGCGAGCGGATGTTCATCTCCAATGCGACCGGTTGTTCCTCCATCTGGGGTGGCCCGGCTGCTACCTCTCCGTACACCACCAACAAAGCGAGCGGCCACGGCCCGGCTTGGGCAAACAGCCTCTTTGAGGACAACGCAGAGCATGGCTTTGGTATGTACCTTGGCCAGAAAGCCATTCGTGACAGCCTTGCGGAGAAGACCCGCGCGCTGATTGCGGTTGACTATGCATATGCTGGTTTGAAAGAAGCCGCTCAGGCTTGGCTGGATACCATGAACGACGGCAAAGCAAACGCTGACGCTACCGAGAAATACGTTGCTGCTCTTGAGGATGCAGTCGTTGACGGTTGCAACTGTGAGGCTTGCGCCCTCGGCCGTGAAATCCTGAGCAAGAAACAGTACCTCGTCAAGAAGTCCGTCTGGATCTTCGGCGGCGACGGCTGGGCTTATGACATCGGCTTCGGCGGCCTTGACCATGTCATTGCTGCTGGCGAAGATGTCAACATCATGGTCTTTGATACCGAGGTTTACTCCAACACCGGCGGCCAGGCTTCCAAAGCCAGCCAGATCGGTCAGGTCGCTCAGTTTGCTGCGGCTGGTAAAGCCATTGGCAAGAAGAGCCTTGCTGAAATTGCAATGAGCTACGGCTATGTTTACGTTGCTCAGATTGCAATGGGTGCAAACCAGGCACAGACCATCAAAGCCATCACCGAGGCGGAGGCTTACCATGGCCCGTCCATCATCATCGGCTATGCTCCTTGCGAAATGCACGGCATTAAGGGCGGCATGACCAACTGCCAGGCTGAGATGAAGAAAGCGGTTGACGCTGGTTACTGGAACATGTTCCGCTACAACCCGGCGCTCAAGGCGGAGGGCAAAAACCCGTTCACCCTTGACAGCAAACCGGCCACTGCGGATTACAAAGACTTTATTTCGGGCGAGACCCGTTATAACCGTCTGAAACTCTCCTTCCCGGATCGTGCTAACGAGCTCTTCGATGAAGCAGCCGAGCATGCAAAAGCGCAGTACGATCATCTGGTCAAACTCCAGAAGCTCTACGGCACCGAGGAATAAGAATTACAGCAAAAAGGAAGTGCAGAAATGCACTTCCTTTTTTGTTTTGTGAAGTATTCGTGATTGATGGGCGGGCGTCGTGTGGAAATACGGGCCGTTTCGGGAAATTTCCTTGACCGAAAAAACAGCTTGTATTATAATAAAAGTAAGGAAAAAACAGGGACATGTGGAACCGGTATGGCAGCCGTGCGGGCGTACCGGCTTTTTACACGCCTGTTTCGCACGGAGATAGGGAGATACATATATGGAAAAGCAGTTTATTGTTGAAACCTCTGCGCGCCATGTTCATGTGACGGCGGATGACCTCAAGGTTCTTTTTGGAGAAGACGGCAAACTCACCGTCCGTGCACCGCTGAGCCAGCCGGGTCAGTTTGCATCCAATGAGCGTGTCAGCATTGTCGGCCCGAAGAACACCATTAAAAATGTCCTGATTTTGGGGCCGGAGCGTCCGGCAACCCAGGTGGAGGTCTCTGCGACAGATACCCGCACCCTCGGCATTGCCGCGCCGGTTCGTGAGTCCGGCGACCTTGCAGGTTCCCCGGGGTGCAAAATTGTTGGCCCCTGTGGCGAGATTGAAATCAAAGAAGGCGTTATCGTCGCAAAACGCCACATTCATCTTACACCGGAAAAAGCCGCTGAACTCGGCGTCAGCGACAAGCAGATTGTCTGGGTCAAGGTGGAAAGCGCAGAGCGTTCGCTCGTATTTGGCGATGTGGTCTGCCGTGTTTCGCCAAAGTTTGCGCCTGCAATGCATCTTGATACCGACGAAGCGAATGCCGCTGGTTGTGCCGGTGAGGTTTGGGGCGAAATTGTCAGCAAATAAACTACAAACGCTTTGCCCGGTTTTATAACCGGGCATTTTGTTTTTGTAAGACTTCAAAAAATATCACACAGATGAAAAACCGTTGACCAGCGTAGGTGTTTGTGGAAAAAGGCACCAGGTTTGTCCAGTAGGCGCAGGGCCTTGCCGTCATGTGCCGTTGGAAAGGGGAAGGAAGCGCGGTATGGATAAGAAAGAACTTCAGGAAATTGCAGAACGGGTACAGCGCAGCCGAGGGCTGCGTGCAGTGATTGCGTTGGCAGTGCTGGCCATTCTTGCGCTGCTCGGTCTTGGAATTTATTTTGCGCTGCAATAAAAAAGAAAGTGCATTTGCAAACGTCTGATAAGGAAGCCGTTTAAAAAGTATTAAAAGTGCTGAATTATCGGGCATTGTAAATGTAGTCGTGAGAAATTAACATTAAGAAAAACGGTAACAAGCTAGTTGTTTTCAGTGTTTTCTTTTATCGGTTAATAAAAAATCTGCTGAAATATTAAAAAACAGGAAATTTTTAATATAATTGTTTCGGAGAGCTTTCTACTAAAATATAGATCGCTTTGAATTTAGGAGGTTTATATAAATGAAAAGTGTAAAATATAGACCTATACAAAAGAAAGATTATGTGGCGGTCAGCAAAATATTAAGTAAAGCGTTTGGGTTACACGGTTACGTTTCTGATCATAAGCTGTTAGAATGTTTTGAAATGCAGTACGTTTATAGTTGCCTTTCAGAAGCCACATACACTTGCATAGCAGAGCTGGATGATGAAATAATTGGTGTTATAATGGGAAATTCTAAAACAGATTATAATATCTTGTCACACCTGCCTTATATATTGAAAACGTTTTATTACAATAGAAAGATGCAGCATTTCAAAAAAAATGATGCAAAAGGAATAGAGGATTACCATAAGGTTCATAAAATGTATCATATGTTTTCTAAAAAGCATAAAAATGAATTTGATGGTGTATTAACATTATTTGCTGTATCTGAAAATTGCCGTGGACTTGGGGTGGGGAAAAGATTATTACAAGAGTTATGCAATTATCTTAAAGAACAACATACTAGACGAATATATCTGTATACAGATGATACCTGTAATTATAGTTTTTATGAACATCAAGGCTTTGAGCGTTTGGAAGAAGGCAATTTAACTCTATCCAAATACGGAAAATCATTTTTAATGAAAGTATTTTTATATGGTTATTCCTTGTAATATCAAATCTCCGTTTGCAGGGATATGAATTTTTGGGGCCGATGGTTTGTGAGTGTATCACTTGCCATCGGTTTTTTGTTGTCCAAATCATACAGAAACAAACGATGTCCACAAGGATAGCAAGGATAACAAGCATCGGATTTTGGTGCCAAAGTCCTAATTCGCAAGACCACCTTTGCAGTATAAAAAGAAACGGTGCAGCCTCTTTTCGAGGTTGCACCGTAATTTACATATCAGACATTTCCTTATGGGACTTTCCTATTACCTGTTTCCTAAATGCAGCCGATCAATGGGGCTAAGCCTGTTTGGCTTCATCAAACAGCTTATAAACCGCCGCCATATCTTCTTGGTCATATGCTTTTGCTGCAAGCAGCAGCTCATGCGCCAGCCTTGACATGGGAAGGGGGAGCTCCTTGCCCAGCGCAAGGGCGTTGCCCAAATCCTTGCGCGCCAGCCCAAGCTGGAAGCCGCCTTGGTAATCGCCCTTTATCATCCGCTTAAAACGGCCCTTAAAGCTCGCCGATGTACCCGAGCTTGCGTTGATGACGTCGTAGAGCAGGTTCAAATCCAGCCCCTCATGTTCGGCGATACGGCAGGCCTCACTGGTGACAACGGTGTTGATGACCGAAAGCAGGTTGTTCAAATTTTTAAAGGATTTCCCAGTCCCGCAGCTGCCCAGATAATAAAGATCCTTTCCCATCGCCGCAAGAATGGGCCGCACCGCTTCAAATGCTTCCGGATTGCCTGCGCCGAAAATGGTAAGCGTCCCCTGTTCTGCACCCGAAACGCCGCCGCTTACCGGTGCATCAATAACAGCGTGCCCCCGTTCCTTGTAATAGGATTCTACCTCTCTGGTGCAGTCTGCGGTGCAGGAGGACATGTCAATGAGAACAGCGCCCCTTTTCAAAGCCCCGGCGAACTGATCGTTGATGAGGAATTCCCGGATTTCCGGGTCAGCGGGCAGAATGGTAATGATAACCTCTGCCTCCGCCGCGGCTTTTGCCGGGAAGGGAAAGAGACGGAGCCCAGCATCCGCCAGCCGGTCTGCTGCTGCGCGGGACCGGTGGATGGCGGTGCAAACAGGGTACCCGGCTTTGAGAAGATTGGCTGCCATTGGCTCGCCCATGGCGCCCAGCCCGAAAAAGGCAATGGTTTGTTTCATGTTGTCTGCTCCTTTATCTGGTTTGTTGGTTGGAAAGGATGATTGTTTCAAAAAAAGCGGTTGCGTTGCCAGCCGGTTTTTCGCTTTTACGGGCCGTTCCAGCTGCAACCTGCCGGTAAACCGTGGGGATTCCCAAAAACGAACCCGCGGCAACAGCATGGCGGAACAGGAACACCTGCCGGGTTTCCCTGAAAACGCCGCTCTGAACCGCGGGCTGTCTTTTTTATTCCTGTGGTTCCCGTTTGGCCGGGACAACGGCCTTGACCCGCGCAATGCGGCGGTCTTCCACCAGCAGCACCGTAAACAAAATGCCGTGGATGGTCACGCTGATTTCTTCAGAAGGCTCTGGAATCCGCCCCAGCGTGTGGATGATAAGTCCGCTCACCGTGTCGTAATCATCGTTTTCTTCAAACGCAACCCCAATGAGCTTACCCAGATCCTCCAACTCCACGCCGCCGTCCAGCGTGTAGGTCTGGGCGTCTACCTGGATGATTTCGTTATCCTCTTCGTCGTATTCATCCTGAATGTTGCCGACAATCGCCTCCAGCAGGTCCTCCATGGTCAGGATGCCGGAGGTGCCGCCGTATTCGTCAATGACAATGGCTATGTGAGCTTTTTTGTTGGTAAACTGGCGGAACAGCTCTGGCAGTTTGGCCGAATCCGGCACATACATGACCGGACGGATAAAATCCTCCATCGAGAAATCGTCTGCCGATTCACAGTTGACCAACACCAGCAGGTCCTTGACGTAGACCGCACCGGTAATGTCGTCAATATCCTCCTCGTAAACCGGGATTCGGCTGAAGCCCTCGTTGACGGCGAGGAAAACCACGTCGCTGATTGTTGCGGTTTTGGGCACCGCCACAATGTTGGTACGGTGGGTCATGACGTCGGCTGCCGTTGTATCGTCAAATTCAAAGATGTTATTGATCATTTCAACCTGCTCGGATTCAATGACGCCGCGCTCGCTGCCCTCATCCATCATCATCCGGATTTCTTCTTCGGTGACAGCCGCTTTCTGCTTTGCCGGGTCAGCGCCAAACAGCTTGGCAATTCCCGCAGAAATGCTCTGGACCAGCCAAACGCCCGGGCAGAACAGCGCCATAAAAAAGCGGATTAGCGGTGCACAGATAAAAGCGTACCGCTCTGGGTTGGAGCAGCCCATATGGTAAGGGATGGTGCGCGCCACAATTAAAATGAGCAGCAACGCCCCCAGGAAAACAGCTGCAAAGGCTACAACCTGCCCCCACACTGCCGCGGCACCGGCCGGGGCGAAAATCTGCCGGTTTAAAAGGGCGGCAAACGGCCCGTAGAAAGCAAAAAACGCACAGACAGCGCTCAGTACGGTACAGCAGAGAAAGCCGAACTCGGTGGTACCTTTAAAGCGCCGCGGCTTCTCGGTAACCGCTTTGACCCGCAGGGCCTTTGGAACCCCTTCGTCGCACAGCCGTTTCAACTCTGCATCCCGCAGCGTTATAATGGCGGACTGCGCCAGGGTGAAAAAGCTGCCGAGCAACAACAGCAGGACGTACAGGAGGGTAAGCAAAGGTATCGATCCGTCGGTATCCATGAATTTCTCCTCTCGTAAATGGACATTCTGTTTTAAAAATAATATCCTTATCATATAATGGAATAGCGGTTTTGTCAATTCAGCCAGTCCCGGCCCAGAACTGGAAAGCAGTTGAAAAAGGGATGCCTTTTTCACGCGGGATATGGTATAATAACCTCACAGACTGAGCGGAAATCAAAGATTTTCGAGCCTTGAGAGAACCTTGTATCACTTACGAAAGCGAGTACCGTTTTTTCTTTATGGTGCGTGGCCTGCGGCCTGTATGTGGTATAAGAACCTCTGCGGTGTCCAAAATCGAAGATTTTGACCACGACGAGAACCTTGTAACGCTCCAGTATCACACGTATGCGTTACAATAACCTCATAGAAACACAACGGTCGGTTGCCTTTTATACTTTGTATTATAGAGCAGCGCCTTACGGGGAGGGGAGCGGACGATGAACAAAAAAGAAAAATTTCGGCTTGCCGCTCTAATAACCGCAGGCCTGCTGGCGGTTGCCGGCCTTGCGGCCGCCATTTTTGCGGTGGTGAACACCCACCAGCCGCAGGAGGAAGGGGAACGGTTGACGCCGTCCCGCATCGACCTTTCTTCGGTGCTGTCCTCTCAGACAGCCGAACAGGAGCAAAAGGCGGATACCTGGCCCAAAGTTCCGGTACCGGAGCGGGATCCCAATTACAACCCACCCCGGCCCTCCTGGCTGCATAAGGATTTGACCGAGGCGGAGCCCATCCCCGGCAAGGTTGCCTATCTCACCTTTGACGACGGCCCTTCCTCTATGACGCCGCAGGTGCTGGACGTCCTGAACAAGATGGGGGCGACCGCCACCTTTTTTACAGTGCACAACGGCCGCGAGGAATGTAAGCCTTATTACCGGCAGATTATAGACAGCGGCTGTGAGCTGGCCGTTCATTCCTATACCCATGATTACAAAAAAATTTACCGGAGTGCCGAGACCTTTTTTGAGGACTACAACAAAATGAACGACTTCCTTTTTGAAACTGCGGGTGTTCGTACCAAGCAGATCCGCTTCCCCGGCGGCAGCAGCCAGACGGTGACCGACCGCGGCGTGTTCTGGGAGATTATGAAAGAGGTGCAGGCGGAGGGGATTGTCTGGCACGACTGGAATGTCAGCTCTGGGGACGCCTCTCCAAAAACGCACTCCGCAGAGTGGATCTACAACAATATCTTTCCGGAAGCCCTGCGGCATGATACACCGGTCATTCTGATGCACGATATCCCCCGCAACACCGGTACGCTGGAAGCGCTCCCCTGGATCATTAAAACGCTGCGGGCCAACGGCTACCGTCTGGACTGTGTTTCCAATCTGGAACAGCCGGTGCAGCACAAAAATCCGGAGAAGGATGCGCCGCCGCAGGAGAGCGCCTCCAAGCCCGGAAAGCCGGGCAAACCGGAAAATAAACCGTCTGCACCGGCGGAGCCGCCCTCCTCCGCCTCTGAATCTCCAGCGCCGTCCGGCAGTGTGCCGGCTTCTTCAGAGAGCAGCTCATCCTCGGTTTCGCAGGAGCCGGATGTATCGGACAAGCCCTCCTCCGGGAGCAGCGTTTCCTCCGCTTCCGGCAGCGGGGCAGAGGAGGGCGATTCATCCCCGTCCGTACCAGAAAGGAGACCTGCCGCATGAACCAGCCCCTGCGGTTTGAACGCCTCAGCGAAACCGTACAGGTTTGCGTTTCGGACAACCATCGGTTTGGAACCGATGCCTTCCTGCTCAGCGATTTTGCCGCTCCCCGCCGTAAGGATGTTGTCTGCGATTTGGGAACAGGATGCGGTATTATTCCGCTGTATTTATACAAAGAGTACAATATTGCACATTGCACCGGGGTGGAGATCCAACCCGACGGTGCGGAGCAGTTCCGGCGCGGAATTGACGCCTCTTGCGCCGGGGAACGGCTTTCTGCTCTCTGTGTCGATTTAAAGGAGGCCCCGGCGCTGCTGCCCAAAGGCCGTTTTGATTTGGTTACCTGCAACCCGCCTTACAAAGCTGGCGGCGCGGGCATTGAAAGCGCCGGAACGGCGGAGCGTCTGGCGCGCCATGAAATTGCCTGTACCATTGACGACGTCTGCCGCACGGCGGCGGCACTGCTCCGCTTTGGCGGCCGCCTCTGCCTCTGCCAGCGGCCGGAACGCCTTGCCGATGTACTCTGCGCCATGCGGGCGGCGGGGTTAGAACCCAAACGGCTGCGGTTTGTCGCCAAAAACCCGGCAGGCCGCCCCTGGCTTTTCCTCGCAGAGGGGAAAAAGGGAAGCAAACCATTTATGCAGGTGGAAGCGCCGCTGTTCATTCAAGAGGGCGGGCGCTATTTTGCCAACAAACAACAGCCAAGCGGAAAGGAAGAATGACATATGGCAGAACTTACAATGCGTGGAACCGGTAACATCGATCAGGTTTTTGGCTATCTTGACCAGGCTGTGCTCGGCCATGCCTCCAGCTGCGAGCCGGCAGGCACCTATGGCTGTGCCATTGACGACGCGCGGGTGATCCTGCGGGTTTATCAGAAATACTATTTCCGCAACAACAGCCAGGCAAGTCTCAGCGTGCTGCTGGTTGCCCGCAACAACGTCATTGAAGCAAAACTTGTCAGTTCGGGCGGCGGAGCCGGGCTCATAGGGGTTAGCTGGGGCGCGGAAAAGGAGTTTACCGGTATAGCGGTCCGCACCCTGCAGCAGCTCGGCTTTGCAGAGGTTTAAAACCGCTAGGGCTTTTTGGAACCCGTGCAAATCCTTTCCAAGAGGTGCAGTGCAACAGTTCGGCTTACCGTTTACAGCACAGGCTTCCGGTCTGCCTGAGTCCTGGTGAAACGGTATCCGGAGGATGGCCGCCGCCACGGTTTGGCCGGCTGACCGGAACCGGGCAGAAAGACAGGTTGAATTGGGAAAATGGTCGTCATCCGGCAATTTGGATCAGGAGCACAGTGCCAAGACGGTTCCGCCGGAAACCGTAGTTTATAAATTCACTTACAAACGCAATGCAGGAGGAGCCATGCCAGGGACGTTATATGTAGTTGGTACGCCGATAGGAAACCTCGGCGACGTTTCGCCGCGTCAGCGCGAGACGCTGGAGACGGTGGATTTCATCGCCGCGGAGGATACCCGGGTTACCGTCAAGCTGTTAAACCACTTCGGCATCAAAAAGCCGCTGGTCAGCTATTATGAGCATAATCTCCGTGAGCGCGGCGAACAGATTGTCGCCCGTATTGAGGCGGGGGAGAACTGTGCCGTTGTTTCGGACGCAGGCATGCCCTGCATCAGCGACCCCGGTGAGGATTTGGTCCGCCTCTGTGCGGAGCGGGGAATCCGCACCGTTGTGGTGCCTGGGCCGTCCGCCGTCATTTCGGCGCTCTGCGTCAGCGGGCTGGTGACGGCGCGGTTCTGCTTTGAGGGGTTTCTCAGCACGGCCAAAAAGAGCCGCCGGGAACATTTGGAAGCAGTCCGGAACGAGCCCCGAACCATGATTTTTTATGAGGCGCCTCATAAGCTGGTCAACACCTTAAAGGATCTTTCCGCGGCCCTCGGCGGTGAACGGCGCATTACCCTTGCGCGGGAGCTCACCAAAATTCATGAGGAAATCCTGCGGTTTACCCTTGCCGAAGCCGTGGAGTATTATGCGGAGCAAACACCCCGCGGTGAATTTGTGCTGGTGGTGGAAGGCGCTGCCCCTGCCGCAGAGGATGCAGAGCTTACGCTGGAAGAAGCGGTCGCCATGGCGCAGGCACTTGTCGAGCAGGGAGAGCGCCCGGCAGATGCGGCAAAAACGGTTGCCAGACAGACGGCGTTTAAAAAAAGCGAGCTTTACCAGGGCTTGCTGCAGACAAAGGAATAAAGCTCGGCTGATTCCCTGTGGCCTTGTCGGGCCTGCAAAAATCACCGAAGAATAGGAGCCTTTCGCATTCGGAAAACCGTTTCATCCAGCCAGAAAAAGGTGGAGGGTTAGGCCTCTGCACGTGGCTTTGAAAAGGAATCTTTTCTTGTGGGGCGGGACTGGTCTGGGATTTTTAGTCCACCCCAATTCGAGCCAACCTATTTTCCCGGTGATACAGCTTCTCCAAGAGGGGACAGGGAGTCTTCATGCGGAATCACAAACAGAACGCCGGCCAGCAAGAATTGCTGGCCGGCGTTCTATTTGTGATTTAGGGCACTTTTTGTGTAGGACGGTGCAGAAACCTTGCAGGTTTCGGTCGCTGGTTTTGGAGAGAAGGGTAAAATACCTACCTAATTAACCGCGTTCCCGGATGGTGACATGCACCACATCGCCGGGCTGTTTGCCCAGCTCTGCCCGGATGCTCTTGCGCACTCCAATGATATGCCCCGGCGTCTGCATCCGTACAAGACTCCCCTCGTAAGGGATGCCGTCAAAGGTCGCATAGACCTTAACCCGCCCTTTGCCGAACTCTTCTTTTACGTTGTATGGGAATTCAATGTAAGCGCCATCTATCTCCGGCACCTTTTTCAGTACCGCATCAAATTCATAGAGTTTGGGGTTCATCGTCATGCTCCTGCTTTTAATCCTGTTTTCGGGCGTCCTCCGTAAACCTCCGGAGTACACCGGAGGTTAGCTGGCCAAACCGGAACGCAGCCGTAAATGCTGTACCGTTCAGCAAGGCAATGCCTTTTCCCGGTGAAGAACGCCATGCTGTAACGGCTCCTTTGAACGAATCCAACCTTTTTTGAGGGCGCCCGTCATGCGGTAGGCGTTGGGCTTGGAAACGTCAAGGAGGGCGCGGCACCGGCGCAGTGCGCGCCGTTTTCCGTTTGGCCCAATTCTTTGCGTACAAGCGGGTGTTTAAACTTTGAAACGGTGCGCGTTAAATGAAAATTAGTTGTTTTGCCGCCCGTAAAAATTTCATACGCCAAAAGCGCCCACAACGGTCTGTATCCGTCCGGGTATGGTGAAGCAGTCCATTTATGGGAGTAACGGCTGCCTTTTTATGTTTCCCCATGAAGCGGCAGATAATCCCAGGTCAGCCCGCTTTTGTAAGCGCAGACCGGCCCGCCAAAGCTGTTGAATACCCAGCCGCCATCGGCGGTTTGTTCAAAAATCGTTATCCGTTCAAAATCCTGCAGCAGCGGATCCTCCCCTTCATACCGTTCCACAACGGTCAGTTCTTCACCGGAGGGCGTATCGGTCACATAGGCGTCCGCAACGACAATCCCCTGGTGGAAAATGGTGGGATAAAACCAGCCGTCCTGGGTTGGCTCGTAGCCGCCTTCCGCCGGAAAACGGCCAACATCGGCAAAGGTTTTCCAAAGCGATTGCGCAAAATTGCCATAAACTGCACCAAATGCTGCGGTGATTTCCTCCTCGCTTTGCTGACCGTAAAGCAGGTCTACAATACATTGTTCGGTTTCCTGCATTAGAGAAGCGGCCTCCTCCTGCGGATAAGGCGTTCCGCCGCCCGACGCACAGCCTGCTATCATTGGAAGCAGCAGCAAAAAACACAAAAGTTTCAGTCGTCTCATATTCTCCCCCCACAAAGGAAATTCCTGCAAAAAGCATAGCAGAAGCGGGAAATTTCGTCAACCTGCATGGTACATTTTTGCTGTTTCGACATAGAATAAAACAACGGGAGAAGGCAGTTGAACCGGTATCCCCCGCCGAATCAAAACTGTATGATTAAATCCCGGAAAAACGGTACAAAATAACATTGAAACACCAAAACAGACAGCGCAAACCAAGGAGAGTGAATGTCCCGTGCCGATTAAAAGGGGAGAAATTTACTACGCAGACCTTAGCCCGGTGGTGGGCTCCGAACAGGGCGGCGTCCGCCCGGTGCTGATTGTCCAGAACGACGTGGGCAACCGTTACAGCCCCACCGTCATTGCGGCGGCGATCACCAGCCAAAAGGACAAAGCAAAACTGCCCACCCATATTGAAATTGACGCTGCAAAAAGCGGGCTTGCCAAAAATTCGGTTGTGTTGCTGGAGCAAATCCGCACCATTGATAAACGGCGGCTCAAAGAGCGGATGGGCGAGGTTGACTCCGGCCTGATGAACCGCATCAACAGCGCGCTTTCCATTAGTTTCGGCCTTCCTACAGACGGCCGCGGCGGCAACATTACATAAAATGCCGCACGCCCGCCACGCTCCCAAAAGGAGCGGGCGGGCGTTTGTCTTGCCACCGTGTTTTGGTCAGGAGGGCTCCTTGTTTCGCAGCAGATGAACCATGTGGAGAACCAGGTCTTGCTCATCCGCCGTTAAGCCGGACAGATCTACCGACTGGCCGTGCTTCATTCCCAGCAGGTAATCCGTTGAAACATGAAAGATCGAGGCAATCTGCATCAACTTGTCATAAGAGGGGAGCCGAATGGAATTTTCGTATGCGGAAACGACCGATTTCGTCAGCCCCAGCTGCTGTGCCAGCTGCGCTTGTGTCAGGCCTGTTTGTTTTCGCAGCCGTTTTAATCTCTGCCCGAAGTCTTCCATGCGTATCACCATCTTTCACACCTAGTGTACCCAAACGAAGATTTTAAATGGTGTAGTCTATACTCAATTTCGGCTTTCATAAAAATATTCCGTTACTCTGCATTCGGAACGTATTCAAGCAGATCGCTGATACTGCAATTTAAGACACAGCAAACCTTTGCGAGGAAGTCAAGATCCACCATTTCAATGTTAATTGCCTTATAATAGCGGTCTATTACTTCATATTTTACACCGGTTAATGTCCGTAATTTATTTCTTGTAATGTTCCTCTCGTCTAAAACTTTGGATAGCTTGACTACAACATGACCATAATCGCGCAAGGTCACCAGACCATTCAGATCATTCATATTGTTTCTCCAATTTCTCTTGTATAGTTATTTTTATCATATCAAGAGATAATGAGATTGACATTTCTCCTATTATAGATTATCCTATATAAGGTAAACTATGAAAGGGAGGCCACAAGATGAACTACAAGGACGCTTACTACTACCTGTTTAACCAGCTGAGCGCGCTTCAGGAACAGCTGAAAGAGCTTCAAATTCACGCTGAACTCATCTGCACCGCGTCGGACGGAGAAACAGAGCAGCTCCGCCCAGAATAATTTGGGAAAACGCTTGACAATCCGCCGGATTCCGGTTATACTAACAGCATATTTAGCTGGATGGAATGATTTCGCACATCAGACAAAATCATTGCTCGCTCAATGATTTTGCAGGGTGTGCGTTTTTTATTGACCGGACCTAGATATAATACTTTTTTGGAGGTTGCTCTCATGAACAACGGTACTGTAAAATGGTTTAACGCAGACAAAGGCTTTGGCTTTATTTCCAACGATGACGGCGGCGAGGATGTTTTCGTCCATTTCTCTGCCATTGTAGCAGACGGCTACAAAACTCTGACCGAGGGTCAGAAAGTCATCTTTGAAATTGAGCCGGATACCCGCAACAGCGGCCGTTTCCGTGCTGTCAACGTACAGCCGCTCTAAGAACCGGATAAAAAAAGAACCCCAGTTTGTAAACTGGGGTTCTTTTTTAAGCGCTGTCCTTTTGCCTCAAAACAAGCCTGCGTTTATTTCGGGCGTTGCTAGCAGGGGAACAAGGTATACAATGCACGGCCTATTTGACAAAGACAGCAAAATCGTAGGGCTTCAGGTGCAGGGTGCCGTCCACCACATTGCCGTAAAACGGCTTCAGGCTGCGGAAAGCTTCTTCCAGCGGGAGCGAAATATCCGCGTCAATGGTGTTGACGTAAACCAGGTGCTGGTGTTCGCCGTCGGTTCGCACAAAGGCGGCAACATCCTGCGGCGTTTCGAGGAACTGAATATCCCCCTGCGCCAACGCCGGCGAGGAGAGCCGGATTTTCCCCAGCAGCTTGGCAAATGCTGTCAGCTCCGGGTTTTGTTGTCCCCAGGGATAACAGCCGCGGTTGAAGGGATCGCCGTAGCCCTGCAAGCCGGCTTCATCGCCGTAATAAATACAGGGAATGCCCGGCAGGGAATATTGCAGCACCATTGCCAGCTTAAGCCGCTTGATTCCCAGGTGGTACCGCTCTGGGGAGAGAGACTGCATGGCCTGCCAAAGCCGGTCTTTTCCGGCGCCGTCCGCCCCGGCCAGCATGGTGATAGCCCGCGCTGTATCGTGGGTTGAAAGCGAGTTCATCGCGGTGTGGAGCGCGGGCGCCGGATAGTGCTCACAGATGGTGAGAATCCGGTCGCGGAAAGCCTCGCTGTCTCCCCGGCGTACAAATTGCAGAATGGCGTCCTTAAACGGGTAGTTCATGACGCTGTCCAGCTCGTCTCCGGCGAAATAACGGCGGCGCACACCGTAGCTGATTTTGTTGCTGGCGTCCTCCCAGACTTCGCCAATGAGCAGCTTGTCATCGCCGTGGCGTTTGACGGCCTTGCGCACCTGTGCTATGAATTCGTCCGGCAGCTCGTCGGCAACATCAAGCCGGAACCCGCTGGCGCCGCGTTTCATCCAGGTGTCAATGACCCCGCCCTCGCCGCAGATGAATTCGGTATAGCTTGGGTAGAGCTCGTTGACCGCCGGCAGGGTGTCAATTCCCCACCAGCTGGTATAGCGGTCCGGCCAGTGCTGCCACTCGTACCAGGGGTAGTATTCGCTTTGGGTGGAGTTCGCCGCCCCGGTAACCGGGTAGCGGCAGTCCCGGTTGAAGTAGACACTATCGCTTCCGGTGTGGCTGAACACCCCGTCCAGAATAATGCGGATGCCACGTTCCTTTGCGTCGGCACACAGCCGGACAAAATCCTCCTCGGTGCCAAGCAGCGGGTCGATTTTCCGGTAGTCCGCGGTGTTGTAGCGGTGGTTGGAGTGCGCCTCAAAAATGGGATTCAAATAAAGGGCCGTCACCCCAAACGCCTTGAGGTAGTCGAGCTTGCTGCGGATCCCCTCCAGGTCCCCGCAGAAATAGTCGTTATTGGTGATCCGCCCGTGTTCGTCCGGAAGAAAATGAGGGGTGGCGCCCCAGTCGGTGCGCAGAATGCGGTCGCCCGGCAGGTTGGCATGCGGTTTCCCGCTTGCACAGAAGCGGTCGGGGAAGATCTGGTAAAAAATCCCCCCGGAAAAGCCCTCCGGCATTTTCCAGTCCCCGCTGTAAACGGTGAGCTGGTAGCTGCCGCCCGCGGTTTGGTCCCCGGTCAGGTAGCCGTCTCCGTGTTCAAAGGCGCGGATATACTGGGTGCCGCGCTCGGTTACAAGTCTGAAGTAGTAGAAAAAGGTACCGGCTTTCTCCGGGGTGTAAACCACCCGGAACGAGTTAAAGGCCGCGGTGGTGGACTCATACGCCATTGGCACCACAAGGTCGGCCGTTCCGTCGTTGAGGATAAGCTCCGCGTGCTCCACATACAGGTCCGGCGGCGCAGTAATGCGAAAGCGCACCTCGGTTCCGCAGGCGGCGGCCCCAAACGGGGATTTATAGAAGGTCTCACGGCTTTGAAATTGAACCATTTTCAAACCTGTCCTTTCGGTACAAAATTAGAAACCCGCGGCTGCCCCACAGCCGCGGGTTTTTCTGGCGTTGTGGGGGATTAGTCGAGGCGCCAAATATTGTGCGCGTATTCCTGAATGGCACGGTCGGCGGAGAAGATACCCGCTTCGGCAATGTTTACAAGGGACATTTTTGCAAACTTCACCGGGTCGCGGTAAAGCTCGCTGACCTTTGCCTGAGCCGCGCGGTAGCTGTCAAAATCCGCGAGCGCCATGTAGGTGTCCAGGTTCTTAATCTGGTTTGCCACTTCGTCAAACCGCTCGCCGCCAATGCCGTTTGTCAGCATATCCACAGCGGCGCGGATCGCCGGGTTGTTCTGGTAATACTGCTGCGGGTGGTAGCCGCTTGCCTTAAGCGCGGCCACTTCGTCGGCCTTCATGCCAAAGGTAATGATGTTTTCCGGCCCCACTGCGTCGCCAATTTCAATGTTCGCGCCGTCCAGCGTGCCCAGCGTAATTGCGCCGTTCAACATCAGCTTCATGTTGCCGGTGCCGGAAGCCTCGGTGCCCGCCAGTGAAATCTGTTCGCTGATTTCGCTCGCCGGCATCAGCAGCTCGGAAAGGGTGACGCGGTAATCCTCCAGAAATACAACCGAGAGCTTCTCCCGGATCTTTTTGTTGCCGTCAATCTCTTTTGCCAGAGTGCAGATCAGCTTGATGATCTGCTTTGCCAGGTAGTAGCCCGGCGCCGCTTTTGCCCCGAAAATATAGGTTTTCGGCACAAAGTCCATGTCCGGGTTTTCCAGCAGCATGCGGTATTCGGTCATAATGTTAAGCGCGTTGAGGTGCTGGCGCTTGTATTCATGCAGCCGTTTTACCTGTACGTCAAAAATAGAATCCGGGTTGAGGACAAGGCCGGTGGTTTTTTTGACATAGTTTGAGAAATTAACCTTATTCTCACGCTTGACCTTGTTCAAGGATTTTAAAAAGGTCTTGTCATTTTCATATTTGCGGATTTTTTTCAGCTCGGAACCATCGGTGAGGAAGCCGTCCCCAATGTGCTCCTGCAACAGCTTGGTCAAACCGGGGTTGGACTGGTACAGCCAACGCCGGTAGGCAATGCCGTTGGTTACGTTGGTAAATTTCTGCGGCATCATCACATAAAAATCGTGGAAAACGTCGTCCTTGAGGATTTGGGAGTGCAGCTTGGAAACGCCGTTGACGCTGTGGGAGCCAACAATGCAGAGATGCGCCATCCGCACCTGATGGTTCGCGATGATGGCGAGCCGCTCCACCTTGCCGCTGTCGCCAAAGGTGTCGTAAACGTCGTTCATGAAACGGTTGTTGATCTCCACCACAATCTGGTAAATGCGGGGGAGCAGCATTTTGAAGATGGACTCGTTCCAGCATTCCAGCGCCTCGCTCATAACGGTGTGGTTGGTATAGGCAAAGGTCTTGGTGGTAATATCCCACGCCTTTTCCCAGCTGTACCCGCATTCGTCCAGCAGCAGGCGCATCAGCTCCGGAATGGCAAGGGTGGGGTGGGTGTCGTTGATGTGGATGGCCACCTTGTCGGCGAGGTTGTCAAGGGTGCCGTAGGTTGCCATGTGCCGGGTGATGATATCCCCAATCGACGCGGCGGAGAGGAAGTACTGCTGGCGCAGCCGCAGCAGCTTGCCCTCGGTGTGGTTGTCGTTCGGGTACAGCACCTTGGAAATGGCCTGCGCCACCGCCGTCTGGCCGAGCGCGTTGACATAGTCGCCGCTGTTGAATTTTTCCATGTCAAAGGCCGGGCTCTGGGCGCGCCACAGACGGAGCTGAGAGGTGCCTTTTCCGCCAAAGCCGGAAACATACATATCGTACGGCACTGCCTGTACCGTGTCATAATTTTTGTGGTTGACAAAATGGAAGCCGTCCTCCCAGGTTTCCTCCAGCTCGCCGCCGAAATGAACCTCCACGGTGCGGTCCGGTACCTGGTGCAGCCAAACTTCGCCGCCCGGGAGCCAGTTGTCCGGCAGCTCGTTCTGCCAGCCCTCAATAATTTTCTGTTTGAAGATGCCGAATTCGTAGCAGATGGAATACCCGGTCGCCGGGTAGCCCAGGGTTGCCAGCGAATCCATGTAGCAGGCGGCCAGCCGTCCAAGGCCGCCGTTGCCAAGGCCGGCGTCCGGTTCGTAATCATAAAGGTCTTCCAGTGTAACATGGTAATCCTTCAGGGCTTCTTCCACCGTATCAACCAGCCCCAGGTTGTATAAGGTAGTCTTTAACGACCGCCCCATCAAAAATTCCATGCTCAGGTAATAAATGCGTTTGTGGCCGCTGGAATTTGCTTTGGAGATAAAACGGGTGTAATTTTCCTGCGCCATCTCGCTGACAATCATGGAAACGGCCTGGTACAGGTCTTTGTTCTCCGCCATCTGCTCGGTAATGCCAATGTTCTCGCTGAGCTTCTGCCGAATTTGTTCGCGGAATGCGTCCGCCGTCAGATGATTCATGTCATCCACTCCTTTTTGCAATATACATGAAAGGCAGGGAAAATCCCGCCAAACTGTCAAATGGTCCGATGGACTAATTATATAGGAAATGGGCTGTAATTTCAACGCGAATCAGTAAAATCGACGTATTTTACAAGTGTATTTGGTTTTTCTTTCGCGTCTTGTTGAAAAATGACACTGTTGTGCTATAATAAAAACATTCCCGGCTGCGGGCCAAACCCAGAGAGGGCGCGGCTTTTGCGCCGGTACCGGCAAATGATTATCGCGGGTTCCCCCTCGCCGGGGAATGTTCTGCCTCCAAGCCAAAGCGGATGGCGCCCGCGGGCGTTACCAAACGCCTGTGAGCGGGTTTCCTTTCGGGCTGTACCAGAGCCTGTGAGGTTTCCTCCGTTGCGCCGCGTTCCAAACCCGTTGGAATGCCCTTTTTCTTGCCGGGCAGCAGCCCCGATAAAGATTCGATTATAGGATAAGGAAGTGCCCACATGAACATCAAAATTACCAAAACCCAAAACCCGAAGCAAAAACCGACCGATGAGACCAAGCTGGGCTTCGGCCATATTTTTACCGATCACATGTTCGTCATGGATTGGAACAAAGATACCGGCTGGCACGACGCCCAAATTGTCCCCTACGGCCCGATTGCGCTTGATCCGTCCTGCTCGGTGCTGCACTACTCTCAGACCATCTTTGAGGGCTTGAAAGCTTACCGTACCGACGACGGTCACATCCAGCTCTTCCGCCCGCAGGAGAACTGCAAGCGGCTTAACAATTCCAACCGCCGCATGTGCATCCCGGAAATTGATGAGGACCTCATGCTGGAAGCCCTGAAAACCCTGGTTGAGCTGGACAAAGACTGGGTGCCGCACGCAGAAGGCGCGGCCCTCTACATCCGCCCGTTTGTCTTTGCAACCGAGCCGTTCCTCGGCGTTCATGCCTCTTCCAGCTACAAGTTCATCATTATCCTCTCCCCGTCCGGCGCTTATTATGCGACCGGCCTGAATCCGGTCAGCATTTATGTGGAGAAGAACTACGTCCGCGCTGTCCGCGGCGGCACCGGCGAGGTTAAGGCCGGCGCAAACTACGCCGTTTCCCTCAAGGCGCAGAATGTCGCTGGGGAAGAGGGCTATTCCCAGGTGCTCTGGCTCGACGGCGTGGAGCAGAAATACATTGAAGAAGTCGGCGCCATGAACGTCTTTTTCGTCATTGGCGATGAAGTCGTCACCCCGAAGCTGCACGGCTCCATCCTGCCGGGCATTACCCGCAAATCCTGCATTGAGGTGCTCAAGGATTGGGGCTATAAAGTTTCGGAGCGGATGCTCTCGATTGACGAGCTGGTTGAAGCCTACAAGGCCGGTCAGCTCAAAGAAGCCTTTGGCACCGGAACCGCTGCGGTTATCTCTCCGGTGGGCGAGCTCAAATACGGCGACCTGAAGATGGCAATCAACAACAACCAGATTGGTGAAATCTCCCAGAAGCTCTACGACGAGCTCACCGGCATCCAGTGGGGCCGCCGTCCGGATACCCGCGGCTGGATTGTCAAGGTCTGCTAAAGGTTTATGCGCACCATCACCTACACAGTGGAGGAGCGCTACGGCGGATGTTCGGTTTCCGCTTATTTAAAGAACTGCCACGGTTATTCCAGGCGGGCGCTGTCCCGCTTGAAGCAGGGCCGTGGCAGTCTTGCTGTGAACGGAACACCGGTGGTACAGCTTGTTGCCACCCGGCTTCAGCCGGGCGACGTCCTCACCGTCCTGCTGGAAAACGCTTCTCCCCGGTTTGTGCCGAATCCGGCGCTTATGGCTCCTGTCCTTTACGAGGATGCCGACGTCGTTGTGTTTGACAAGCCGCCCGGCATGCCGGTTCATCCCTCCCACCGCCACCGGGAGGATACCCTTGCGAACCTGTTTGCCGCCCGGTACGGGGAAAAGGGGATGGGGTACAGCTTTCACCCAATCAACCGTCTGGATAAGGATACCTCCGGCCTTTGCGTGGTTGCCAAACACCCGGTGGCGGCCGCCGCGCTGTCCGGCGCAGTGGAAAAGCGCTACTATGCCGTGGCGGAGGGGATTGTCTCACCGCCGGAGGGGCTTATAAATCTCCCGATTGCACGGGCAGGGGAGAGCATCATTCTCCGCAAGGTGGATTCCGCCGGCCAGACCGCCGTTACCCGGTACGCTACCCTGCGCACCGGCAACCGGCATACTCTGCTTGAAATCCGGCTGGAAACAGGGCGTACCCACCAAATACGGGTGCATTTTTCCCATCTGGGCTTTCCGCTTGCCGGAGATACACTGTACGGTGGTCACACGGAATTCGTCCGCCGTCAGGCGCTGCACTGCGGCGTGGTGCAGTTCCGCCAGCCTCTGACGGGGGAGCCGGTTTTGGTACAAGCTCCCCTTCCGCCGGATTTACTGCATATTTTAAATGAATAATTGTATATTATTAGTCGATATGCATAAATTCTGCCGGTAAGCCGGGGGTGCAGATGAATAAATATAGAAAAAAGTGAATATTCTTGCAAAATTAGTTGCAAACGGTAAAAAAGTGTGCTAAAGTAAATGCAACAAATAAATTTTTGGAGGAACAGAAATGAAATTCGCGAAAAAACTCGTTGCTGCGGTTCTCGCGCTCGGCATGTGCAGCGTTATGCTTGCCGGCTGTGACAATGCAGCGGACAAACAGTCGGTTGAAAACATTAAAAATTCCGGCACCATCGTTATGTATACCGATGCAGCGTTCCCGCCGTTTGAGTACATGGAAGGCGAAAACGCAATGGGCGTTGATGTTGAAATCGGCATGGAAATTGCAAAAGCCCTTGGCGTTGAGCTGAAGGTTGAAAACGTGAAGTTTGACAGCATTGTCGGCGGCGTTCAGTCCGGTAAAGCAGCGTTCGGTGCGGCCGGCATCACCATTACCGACGATCGCAAAGAGTCAGTTGACTTCTCCATTGAGTACTACACCTCGGTTCAGTACATCATCATGAAAGAGGATGCAGACTTCAAAAACATTTCCGACCTCAGCGGCAAAACCATTGGCGTCCAGCTTGGCACCACCGGTGACTTTTTGGTTTCCGACGCTGTTAACGGTTACGAGGATGAAGATACCGGCGAACATGTAACCGGTTCCCTTGAGGGCAGCGGTGCGGAGTGCAAACAGTATGCAAACGGCATTGAAGCTTCTCAGGATTTGATCAACGGCCGTATCGACGCGGTTGTCATTGACAAACTCCCGGCAGAATCCATTGTCAACAACAACACCGGCCTCAAATGCGTAAAGGCAGAGGATGCTGAGCCGGAAGCTTACGGCATCTGTGTCGCAAAAGGCAATGAGGAACTGCTTCAGGTCATCAACGACACGCTGCAGAAACTCATTGACGAAGGCAAAATTGACGAGTACGTTGTCGCTCATTCCACCATCTAACAAAGCGGCTGTTTAACCACAATACACCATGCCCAGTGGATGAATTCGTCCGCTGGGCTGTTGTGCTGTTTTATTCTTCCCCTCGCCCCCGCGGGCAGGATGTGAAAGGCTTGTGATTCCATGACGATTCTTCCGCTGAATATCTTCGATGATTTGGCGCGTAATTTTTACCGGACCTTTATTGAGGATAACCGGTACATGACCTTTTTGAACGGCCTTGGCAACACGCTGATCATTGCGCTGTTCGCCGCTCTCATCGGCATCGCCATCGGCCTGGTCATCGCCATTGTCAAGGTTTACCATGCCCAGACCGGGCACTGGAAAATTGCCAACGGCGTCTGTGCAACCTATACGGCCGTTATCCGCGGCACCCCTATGGTGGTACAGCTTATGATTATGTATTACCTTATTTTTGCCTCCGCTCCTTCGGAGATGGCCATAGCGGTTGCCATTTTATCCTTTGGTGTCAACTCCGGCGCCTATGTTTCAGAGATTGTACGCGGCGGCATCCTCGCGGTTGACCGCGGCCAGACCGAAGCGGGCCGTTCCCTTGGCCTGACCCAGGGGCAGACCATGAAGAACATTGTCCTGCCGCAGGCCATAAAAAGCATTCTGCCTGCGCTTGGCAACGAGTTTATTACCCTGTTAAAAGAAACATCTGTTGTTGGTTACATAGCCATTGTCGACCTCACCCGCGCGGGGGATATTGTCCGCAGCCGTACTTTCGACGCGTTTTTCTCCCTCATTTCGGTGGCGGTTGTCTACTTTATCCTTGTAATGGGCTTATCCTGGCTGCTCAGGAAAGCGGAAAGGAGGCTTGCAAGAAGTGATCGAGGTTAAAAATCTTACCAAAGCCTTTGGCGATCATGTGGTGCTCGACAACATTTCCGAGCACATTGAAAAAGGGGAAAAGGTTGTTGTAATCGGGCCATCCGGTTCCGGCAAATCCACCTTCCTGCGCTGCCTCAACCTGCTGGAAACCCCAACGGCGGGTGAAATCTGGTTTGAAGGCAGTCAAATCAACGCCCCCAAGGTGGATGTCAACAAGCTCCGCCAGAAAATGGGGATGGTGTTCCAGCACTTCAACCTGTTTCCGCATTTGACGGTGCTCCAGAACATCACCCTCGCACCGGTTAAACTCAAGCTGATGTCCAAAGAGGAAGCCGAGCAGAACGCCATGCGGCTGCTGGAGCGCATTGGCCTTGCCGATAAGGCGGGCGCCTACCCGTCTATGATTTCCGGCGGCCAGAAACAGCGCATTGCCATTGTTCGCGCACTTGCCATGAACCCGGATGTTATGCTGTTTGACGAGCCAACCTCCGCCCTGGACCCGGAAATGGTCGGGGAAGTGCTGGGCTTAATGAAAGAGCTTGCCGCGGACGGCATGACCATGGTGGTTGTAACCCACGAAATGGGCTTTGCCCGTGAGGTTGCCACCCGCGTCCTCTTTATGGATGAGGGTGTTATCATGGAGCAGAATGCGCCGGATGAGTTCTTTTCAAATCCGAAAAACCCGCGCCTGCAGGATTTTCTTTCCAAAGTGCTGTAAATTGGGCAAAACTCCCGGCGGGCTTTCTCAGGCCGCCGTCGTAGTTGGTCCAAAAGCGTACCGCTGCATTTGGGCGGAAATTTGTGCCAGCTGGCATGGGTCCCCGTTTTTATCATCTTCGGAGAAGGAGAATTGTTATGGAAAAGATCGCCAGCTTTACCGTGGATCATGACGTGCTGGGCCTCGGCATGTATATTTCCCGCATCGACGGGGATGTTGTCACCTACGACATCCGCATGAAGCTCCCCAACAAAGGGGATTACCTGGATGTTCCGGGCATGCACACCATCGAGCATCTGTTTGCCACCTATGCGCGCAATACCGCGTGGAAAGACAACATCATCTACGTAGGCCCCATGGGCTGCCGTACCGGTTTTTATCTGCTCACCCGCAATATGCCGCATGAGGCCGCTATTCAGATCACCTATGACGCTATGCGTTTTATCCAGGGCTTTGAAGGCGAAATTCCCGGTACCGCCAGCTCCAAGGAGTGCGGCAACTACAAGGAACATGACCTTGCCGCCGCCAAGCGCGACGTCGCCGCCATTGCGGATGTGCTGGAGGGCTACCCGGTGGAACGCCTTTCTTACGATTACAAAGGGTAATTGGTAACAAAACAGAGACAATGAAACAGCCCCCGAATCCTGTAAAACAGACAGGATCCGGGGGCTGTTTTTATGCAGAATGCAGCAATATTGTCGAAAACAAGGGCACTTTTTTTGCTCAGGGGGTTGCATTTTTGCGTGTTTTGGGTATAATAGAACATGTTGTAACTAATTTGTAACCATTGTAATCCGTGATGGGAAGAAAGGAAGTGTTGCAAAATGGCATTCCGTTTTGTCAAAAAGAAAACGGAACAGACAGCAAAGCCAGAGCAGCGTCCGGACAGAACATCATCCCGTAATTTTGTTTCCGCGTGGATGTCCGCTTGTTCGGAGTTTTATCATAATTATATGGAGCCCTTGTTTAACACCACGTTCCGCATTTGTGCGCTCACCGTAAAGGGTGTCATGCGCCGGTGCAAACGGTTCGGGCAGTTTTTGCGCCGCAAACTCGGCCCGCAGGTTGGGGCGTTTGGCGCATCCTGCCGCAGCTTTTGGGACGAGATTCTCCGTGGTTTCAAAACGCCGCTGTTTGTCATCCGCCGCGGTTTTTACCTCATCCAGCGCAACTATTATATGGCCGCTGAGCGGCAGGGTAAGCTGCACGGCTTTACTGTTTCGGTCAAAACCATTCTGGAGGGCGCGTCGAACAACCGCAGGCTAATTCACCGCGGCCTGAATTATGTGCTCCCCTGCGTAATGATCACCGTTCTGGTTATGGTGGTTGTGTTTACACAAAACCTTACCTTTGCGGTACAGGTCAGCTACAATGGCCAGCCGGTGGGCTATATTCAGGATGAAACCGTTTTTGAAAGCGCTGAGCAGAAAATGCAGCAGCGTATTGTCTATGTAGAAGGGGAGGATGTCATTGACATTATCCCGCAGTACAGTGTTTCTCTGGTCAGCAAAAATGAGATTTTAGACGACGAAGCTCTGGCGGACGATATGATCCGCCTGTCCAACCTTGACATCATTGAGGCGCAGGGCTTCTACATCGGCGACCAGTTCTACGGCGCCGTTCAGGATCCGGAAGCCTTGACCGAGGCGCTGGAAAGCATTTTGGATACTTACCGTTCGGATTCCTCCAATGAAACGGTTGAGTTTGAACAGCCTTATGATTTCCGCCCAGGCCTCTACCTTGCTTCCAGTGTGGTGGATACGAATGAACTGATTGATATGGTCACCTCCCAGAAACAGGAGGAGCGCACCTACACCATTCAGTCGGGCGATACTCCTTATGAAATTGCACAGGACAATAACATTTCGCTCAATGAGCTGGTTGCCCTCAATCCGGGGATTCTGGAAAACTGCATGCCGGGCGATATCGTCAAGCTGCAGGGTTCGGTTCCGTTTATGTCGGTTAAAGTTTCCCGTACCCTGACCTATGAGGAATCCATCCCCTATGAGACCGTAGAGGTTTCGGATAAAAAGTACCTGAAAGGCACCAAGGTGACTACCCAGGAAGGTGAAAACGGCACCCGCCAGGTAACCGCAACGGTGGAATATGTCAATGGCGTTGAGGTTGGCCGCACGGTGCTTGATTCGGTTGTGACCAAAGAACCGGTTGAAAAGCATGTTACAGTCGGCAGCGCCGAACCTACGGTTGTTGTTCCGGGCGGTGGCGGACTTGCCCCCGGAACCGGAAGCGGAATGTTCATCAATCCCTGCCCGTCCGGCTATGTCAGTCAGGAATTTGGCCACGCCGGCCACAAGGGCATGGACATCGCCTCCGGCTACGGCAATCCAATCTACGCGTCGGCAGGCGGCACCGTTATCCTTGCACGTTGGTATTCCGGTTACGGTAAGTGCGTTATGATTGATCACGGCAACGGCATCGTCACCCTTTACGGCCATGCGAGCAACCTGTATGTGTCACAGGGGCAGGTCGTAGCACAGGGCCAGCCGATTGCGGCTGTCGGTTCAACCGGATGGTCCTCCGGCAATCACTGCCACTTTGAAATCCGTGTTAACGGTCAGAAGGTAAATCCAAGAAGATATCTGTAAAACAGAAGGAAAGCCCCGTGCTTTAAGCACGGGGCTTTTGTTTGGAAAAGGGCGGGGATGTTCCAGCGAAACCGCCGGGGTGCCCGTTATAGGCGTTTGCTCCATTTCTAAAATCAGCCGGAAAGATTTTACAGCGGCAATGGGCTTTTTCGCCTCAATGAAAGCCGCTGCAAGTACGGATGCCGAATAGCGGCATGTGAAGCAAACCGACGGTGCTGATGACGGTGAAAAAATGCAGAAAGCGGAGCGTTTCCTTTGCTGGAAAGAATGAGGTTCACTCCCTTGAGTACCCGTTGCTAGGGAAGAGCAGCCGGCAGCAATCGAAGATGACCTTCGGAAAAATTCAGTCGATTCAATAAAAACAGGCGGCCTCTGTTGAAAGGCCGCCTGTTTTTATTTGGTCAGTTTATCCAGCAGTTTAATAATTTCCTCCACCTTGCGGTTTGCATCCTCGCTATCCCCGGATTCAAACGCCTCTTTGACACAATGCCCCATGTGCGCCTTAAGCACTTCCTTGTTGGCCTTGTGCAGGATGGATTCGGTCGCCAAAAGCTGGTTTGAAATGTCGATGCAGTACCGGTCATCCTCAACCATCTTCATAATGCCGGTGAGCTGCCCGGATGCGGTCTTCAGCAGCCGCATCACGGTGTCTTTATCCGCCATCATAATGGTTTACCGAATTCCGGCTACTTCATAGCCTGCATCCTCAACCGCCGCTTTGAGCTGCTCGTCGCTGACGCCTTCGCATTCAACCGAAGCGGTTTTTGCTTCAAGGTCAACTTTGGCTGAGGTGACTCCTGCTACCGCCGCGAGGGCCTTTTCAACCCGTGCGGAGCAATGTGCGCAGGACATGCCTTCTACGTTGATGATCTTTTTCATAGTATTCTCCTCCTTATTGTCGCCGCCGGAATGGGCGGTTGGTTCCTCTGAATGGTTTGCGGGCGTTGCCGCTGTCTCTGGCGTAATAACTGCCTTGGCGGGAAGGACGTCTTCCGCGGCCGGATGCCTTGCCGGATTGGCAATGGCTGCTTCCGAATGGGGCGGTACGGATGAACCTGAAGCTGAGCCGCCACTGCCCGGTGTTTTATTCCGGTAACGGGAGCGGAAGAACCGCAGCCGCAGGGCGTTGGTGACCACGCAGACCGAGCTTAAGCTCATGGCCGCCGCTGCGAACATGGGGTTTAACCGCCAGCCCAGCAGAGGATAGAACACCCCCGCCGCCAGCGGAATGCCGATGATGTTGTAGATAAAGGCCCAGAACAGGTTTTCCTTGATGTTGCGGATTGTCGCTTTGGAAAGCTCCACCGCTGCAACCGCGTCCATCAGGTCGCTTTTCATGAGTACGATGTCTGCCGCCTCAATGGCAATGTCGGTCCCGGCCCCAATGGCAATGCCTACGTCGGCCCGCGCCAGAGCAGGCGCGTCGTTGATGCCGTCGCCAATCATGGCCACCTTCCGGCCGGATTCCTGAAGCCGCCGGATTTCCTGCTCCTTGTCCTGCGGCAGCACTTCGGCAATGGCCTCGTCAATGCCGAGTGTCTTTTGAATGGCTGCCGCCGTCTTTTTATTATCCCCCGTCAGCATAACCACCCGGATACCCAATTTTTCAAAGGCACGGATTGCCGCGCCGCTTGTTTCTTTTACAACATCCGCCGCGGCAATCACGCCGAGCAGGCGTTTTTCATCCGCAAAGTAAAGCGGTGTTTTGCCCTCGTCTGCAAGGCGGCCCGCGTCGCCGGAAACGGCGGAAACGTCAATGCCTTGGCGCTCCATCAGCCGCAGGTTGCCTGCGAAGTAGGCGGCACCGTCCAGCACCGCGCGCAGTCCAAATCCGGAAATTGCCTCGAATTGCTCCGCCGTGCGGGGGGAGATTCCATCGGCTTCGGCGCGCTCCAAAATGGCGGAAGCGAGCGGGTGTTCGCTCTGCGCTTCCAGAGAAGCGGCAATCTCCAACAACTCACGGGCTGAAACGCCGTCCAAAGGCAGCAGGTCGGTCACCTGCGGTCTGCCCTCGGTGATGGTGCCGGTCTTATCCAGTACAACGGTATCAATGGTGTGGGCGGTTTCCAGCGCTTCGGCCGATTTGATGAGAATGCCGTTTTCGGCTCCTTTTCCGGTGCCGACCATGATGGCGGTCGGCGTCGCAAGGCCAAGCGCGCAGGGGCAGGAGATAACCAGCACCGAAATAGCGGTAGCAAGGGTAAATTCAAAGGTTTCCCCCACAAACAGCCAGACAATGGCGCTCAACAGCGCAAGGCCAATGACGGTTGGGACAAAGATGCGGCTGACCTTATCGGCGAGCTTGGCAATCGGCGCTTTGGAGGCACTTGCGTCCTCCACCAGCCGGATGATCTGCGCCAGAGTCGTGTCGTCTCCCACGCGGGAGGCCTCAAAGCGGAAATAGCCGGTTTTGTTGATGGCCGCGGCCATGACCTTGTCGCCAGGATTCTTTTCCACCGGGATGGATTCGCCGGTCAGCGCCGATTCATCCACCGAGGAACTGCCTTCCACAAGCACGCCGTCCACTGGAATAGAAGCGCCTGGTTTGACCGCAATAAGATCGCCGACCTGCACCTCTTCGACCGGAATTTCCACCTCAGTCCCGTTCCGGACGACCAGAGCCGTCTTGGGCGCCAGGTCAATGAGCTTGGCAATGGCCTGCGAGGTTTTGCCCTTGGAGCGGGTCTCCAGGTACTTTCCAACCGTGATGAGGGTTAAAATCATACCGGCGGATTCAAAGTACAGATCCATGCTGTACTGGGCGACCAGTGTGTCAATGCCGTGTCCCAGTCCATATCCAATCCGGTAGATGGCGAAAACGCCGTAGATCAGCGCCGCCCCGGAACCAATGGCGATGAGGGAATCCATGTTGGGCGCCCGGTGAAACAGCGCCTTAATACCATGGGTAAAATAGGTATAGTTGATGAGTACAATGGGGAGTACCAGCAAAAACTGGGTAAAGGCAAAGGTCAGGGCGTTTTGGTTGCCGTGAAAAACAGAGGGGAGCGGCGCGCCCATCATGTGTCCCATGGAAATGTAGAATAGTGGCACCAGGAAAAGAATTGAGAGAATCAGCCGCCGCTTCATCGAGCGCAGCTCGTTTTCCATGTATGTGCCGCGCGGCTGCTCGGGCTGCCTGGCTGCGGCGGAAGCGGTTTCATGCGGCGCCGCACGGTAGCCAGCATGCTCAACCGCTTTCATAACGTCGGCTTCACTGACTTTATCCGGAGCGTATTTTACGTTCATGTTGTTTGCAAGAAGGTTGACCTGCACCTCCTCAACACCATCCAGCTTTTTCACCGCACGTTCCACTGCCGCGGAACAGGCGGAACAGGTCATGCCATATACGTCAAACTTTTCGGCCGTACAGGTTACAGCCCTACTGCCGTTGTTTTGTTCTGCCATTCTGCTCACCTCGTTTAGACAATATTACCCCACCCCCTGGGGGGTGATATCTTTATTATACGCAAATCGGTTCGGTTGTCAATCCCTTTTGTAGTATCGCCCACATTTGGTGGATGATGCAGCGCTGCAATGGGATTAACCAGGCATGCAAAACGGATGCAGCACAAAAAAACAACAAGAACAGCCTGTTTCTGTTCTTGTTGTTAAGGCAAAAAGTTGTTTTGCGCCAATTGTTTTTGACCAAGACCGTTCAATCCTTGTTCTTGAGCAGCTTGCTTTTTTGTTGTTCAGGGCGCAAGAGGGAGAGGCTATTTGGCAGACAATGCGTTTTACAAAGTGTATTTACCTGCTGTGTTCAGAGGCCTGACCGGAATTTGCCCGAACCGGAGGTTTTCGGAAAGGGTCAAAAGGTACCGCCGGTGCCGGAAGCTTCAAGGCGTTCCTGTTCTTCGCCAATCCGGCCCGGGTCAAATTCTTCCGGAACCTTTTGGCAGTATGCCATAAATTCCTCGTAAAGAGCGTCCCGGTCCCATTTGCCCTCCACGTCGGTTGAAAGAATCAGCATCCGGTTTCCCTGAAACCAGACAATTCGGTTGGCAAGCGGGGTGTTGGCGTCATCTTCCCAATAGACGTCAGAAAAATAGCCCCGGTCGGGCGCCGTTTCCCAAGGCAGAAAAACCTTTATGTTTGGAACGCCGGACAGAGCGATGTCATACGGCGTATAGTATTCGGTCAAAGTTTCCGGGTATTCTTCTGCACGCGCTTTGCTTTGTTCCAACCAGGTTTGAAATTGCAGGGAAGCGGAGGCTTGGTCTGGAAAACGCAGGTCGGTCAGCAGCCCGTATCCGCGTTCCTTGGTTCCTTTTGGCCGGAACAGGTAATGACTTTGTTCTATTTCGGATAATTCCACAAAGCCTTCATTCAAATAACGCGCAAACAGCGGGAACTTCGCAACCGTCTTTTGGAATCCCTCCGGACGGTAAACACGGCCGGAAAGGGTTGCATGCGAACTTGCGGGAAAGAAACCGGCGAGCTCCAGATACGGAATGGCGATATGGTGGCCGACCACCGGTTCCAGCGCCAGTTGTGTGAAAAAGCCTGTCAGCAGCATGAGGATTAAAACAAGAAACAAGGAACTGAAGACCGCCATCCATTTTTTTGCCACAACATCACCCCCGCGTTGCCATATGGATACCTCCAACATAACAGACTTTTTTTGTTCCGTCAATGGATTTTGAGCTGCTTTGTAGGGATGCATAAAGTTTTTGCCGGAAGGATGTTAATTCTCCCCATCGTTCGTCACATCAAAACAGGAGCCGGATCTTACAACCGCCTCCTGTTTTGATGTTCTATTCGTTTTTCCCGAATTCAGAGAAATTACAGTTCAAATCCAGTGACGGTACGCTCAGGGATAAAGGCGCGCCGGTGCTTTCATCCAGAGTAAGGGTGAAGTTGCCGGATTCTCCTTTTGAGGTCACCGTCGCCACACCGCCTTTGGAGGTAATATCCAGGTTGTCGCCGTTGAGCGACGTTTCAAAGGCGTTTACCAGCGCGGATGCCGCCGAGGATGCCAGAAAGGAAGTCGGCTCCACATCGAGTTTCAGCCCTTTGAAATTGAGAGAGATTTTATCCTCGGCAAAATCAAACTGAAGGCCCTGCAGGGTCTCGGGAGACTGCATCGTCACCCGGGTGCTTCCGTCAAGCGAGCGCACAACATCGGCCGTTGCCTGCATTTCGCCAAAGGTGATGTCCGCCTTGCAGCGGAAGCTGAACAGTTCGTCAAACAGGCTGCTTTCACCGCTCCCGCCGGAACCGCTTGGAATGAGCACCCGACAAAACAGAAAAAGAATCAGCCCCAATAAAATGACCACCGGAATCCAGAAAACGGCACGCCGCCGCATAGCCACCGCTCCTCACGCCGCAGAGAGTACGCGCCGCCGGTGCAAGCCGGCCTCCGCGTTTAATCCCCTTCGGCAAAATGGTACAGCTTTGGCAGAACCGCAATCATATCGCTTGGAAGCATGCCGAGCATTGAGTCCTCCTGTGCGGCGAGGTCGCCCGCCGCGCCGTGGAGGTAAACCCCGCACCCGGCTGCATATTCCGCCGGGATGCCCTGCGCCGCGAACGCTGCAATAATACCCGCCAGAACATCCCCGCTGCCGCCCCGCGCCATACCGGCGTTTCCGGTTGTGTTCAGGTAAACGGTGCCGTCAGGCGAGGCGATGACGGTGTCAGCATCCTTGAGCACCAGCACCACGCCGTATTCCCGTGCAAATTCCTTTGCACACCGGATGGGATCGGCTTTGATCGCAGCCGCGCTTTTTCCGCACAGCCGGGACATTTCGCCGATGTGCGGCGTTACAATCATTCTGCGTTTTGCTGTTCGCAATATATCTATGCAGCCGGAGATGCAGTTTATGCCGTCCGCGTCGAGAACAACAGGGCAGTCCGCCGCCTCAATGAGCGCTCGGACCACCGCTGTGGTGTCCTCATTCCAGCCCAGCCCGCACCCGATGAGCAGCGCCGAACAGCCTTTTATCTGTTCCAAAAGGAGAGGAATTGCCAGCGTGGAAAGGGTACCTTCCTCATTTTCCGGCAGAGGGCGGTAGACCGCTTCGTACAGCTTGGAGGCCACGGCGTCGACTGCTTCGGGCACCGAGGCCAACGTCACAACACCGGCGCCGCTCCGCAGGGCGGCATGGGTACAGAGCGCCGCTGCGCCCCGGTAATTCCGGCAGCCGGCAACAATGATGAGTTTGCCGTAGCTTCCCTTATGCGAATAAGCGTCCCGCCTAGGAAAAACCGAGGCAATCAGCCCGCGCTCCAGCGGAATACCACCGGAAAAATCGGCGCCGAAATGCTGCCGGAGCCGTTGTATCCGTGCATCGGTCAAAGCGGGGAGTGCGCTGTTGCCTGAACAGGCAACCACCACCGCGCAGGCACTTCCTGCCTCATGGGTGATGCTTACAGTGAAGCTCAGGCTGCGTTCATCGGCAATGGCCTTTGCGCGGCCGGTGAGGGAAAGGTAAGGCGCCCCATTTTCATGCCGAAGCACGCCGACCTCGCTGAGGGAAAATCTGCGTACCCCTGTGCCAAGGGCTTTGGAAAACGCCTCTTTCGCCGCAAAATTCGCGGCCGCGGATGGGGCGTTCGGCCTGCCGTTCGAGCAGATATGTGTCTGTTCGTCGGCTGAAAAAACCCTCGTCAGAAAACGAGGGTTCTCAAGGCATTTTTGCATTCGGCTGATGTCAACCAAATCAATTCCAATTTTATACATTGACCGTCGCCGTCCTTGGAAGATATTCCTTCATGCTTTCCAGAATAACCTCATTGGGATTGAAGACCAGCAGCAGCCGCTGAAATTTGGGGTGGGTCAGCACGGCGTAATAGGCGTCTGGATCGGTGGGGGAACTGCAGGCCATCAGGCGGGTGGCAAACTCCTTGCCCGCAAAGGCGGCAGGCTCGTACCGGCCAAATTCCTCAATGGTGGTTACATCAATGGTCGCAAGGCGTTTGCGCTTTGCTTTTCCCATAATTTTGTCCACATCCAGGTCTCCGTTGGTGAAAATGTATTCGTATTCCACATTGAGCTGCGGAAAAAACGCAAACAACGCATAAATAACGCCGGCAATTACCAGCAGCGGAATAAAGTAAAACTGGCCGGAAATGGGAATGATAAAAATACAGCCAAGAATCAGAATACCGGCTGCGGCCAGGATCATCACCCGTTTGGCAAGGTCGGCAGAAGAGTTTTTCTTGGTCACAAGCTGTTCTTTGTAAATATCCATTGGTTGAGATCCTCCTTGGTGATGTGCAGGACATGTCTGATTGCCGCCTGCCGGGTTAAACCACAGCTTCCGCCGCGCTGCACCCGGAAGGACGGGACGCTGCTCCGGCCTAGGGCACCGCCGCCGGGCAACGGCTTGGTATGTCTTTTGGAAAGCCCCCGTTTTGATGGGGAAACCGCATGAGCCCCCACAACGGCAAGCTGCTAAAAGTCATGGGCCGTATTCTCCAAAGCCAGTCGGTCGGCAGATTCATCCCCCGCAGGACAACCCGCCATCCTATTGATGGGTTTGTACCTCGCGGGATAACCGCGGCGTTCTTCGCACCGCCTATCATTCGCATTTGGCCGGTGCGGCCACGCGGCGTGAGGTTATTATACCATAAAAAGTGTGTTATTACAATCCAAAACCCTTGCAACTTCACAGGAGATTTGTTATAATAACAAACAGCAAACGCCCAGGAAAAACCGCTGTCCATCTCTCGTCAATGCCCCATGAGGCGGTAGGTGACGGGAGTTTTTATTATACGCCCCTGCTTTTTGGCGGCAGCTTTCGCGGGCTTTTAACGGTGTATTAAACCAGATGAGGTGACTGTCAATATGAAACAACAGCTGGCACAAATTAAAGAGTGTGCCTTAGAGAATCTTGCCGCCTGCACTACGGTGCGGGAACTGGAGGACCTGCGGGTGCGGGTGCTCGGCAAAAAAGGCGAGCTTACCGGCATCCTCAAACAAATGGGCAAGCTCTCGCAGGAAGAACGCCCAGTCATCGGGCAGCTTGCAAACGAAGTGCGGCAGGAACTGGAGCAAAAGCTTGACGAGTACAAGACCGCGCTCCGGGAAAAACAGCTCAACGAACAGCTTGCGGCGGAACGCCTTGACGTAACCATGCCCGGGCGCCCGTTTGAGCTCGGCTCCATGCACCCGCTTTCTACGGTGCTGGAGGAAATTGAAGAGATCTTCCTCGGCATGGGCTTCGATATTGCCGAAGGCCCGGAGGTTGAGACCGATTATTACAACTTTGAGGCGCTCAATCTGCCGAAGGATCATCCGGCCCGTGATACACAGGACACCTTTTATATCAGCGACAACATCTTGCTGCGCACCCAGACCTCCCCGGTGCAGGTGCGTGTTATGGAACAGCAGAAGCCGCCGATTCGCGTGATCTCGCCGGGCCGTGTTTACCGTTCCGACGCGGTAGACGCCACCCATTCCCCGGTTTTCCATCAGATTGAGGGCCTTGTCGTGGACAAGGGTATTACCATGGCGGATTTAAAAGGGACTCTGGAGATTTTTGTCAAGCGCCTGTACGGCGAGGATGCAAAAATCCGTTTTCGTCCGCACCACTTCCCGTTCACCGAGCCGTCTGCTGAGGCGGATACCCAGTGCTTTGCCTGCGGGGGCAAAGGCTGCCGCATCTGCAAGGGCGAGGGCTGGATTGAGCTGCTCGGCTGCGGCATGGTGCACCCCAAGGTGCTTGCCGGCTGCGGTATTGACCCAGAGGTTTACAGCGGTTTTGCGTTCGGCATGGGGCTGGAGCGCGTGGTTATGCGCCGCTACAGCATTGACGACCTGCGGCTGTTCTTTGAGAACGACCTGCGGTTCCTAAAACAGTTTTAATGGATCACCCGGAGTTTGCCGGGCCCCCTGAACGGTTTGGAACCCATTCACCGCAGAAAAGAGCAATAAAGGAGCGTTCATCCCATGAACCTGTCAATGAAATGGTTAAATGATTATGTGAAAATAGATTGTACCCCCCATGAATTTGCCGCCGCTATGACCATGAGCGGCTCCAAGGTCGAGGGGTACGAAGTTGAAGGCGAGGGCGTCAGCAACGTTGTCGTCGGCAAAATCCTTTCGGTGGAGAAACACCCGGATGCGGACAAACTGGTCGTCTGCCAGCTCGACGTCGGCAGGGGAGATTCCATCCAGATTGTCACCGGCGCTGACAATGTCTTTGCAGGCGCGGTTGTCCCGGTTGCGCTCGACGGTTCTACCCTGCCGGGCGGGGTTAAAATTAAAAAGGGCAAGCTGCGCGGCGTGGAAAGCAACGGTATGCTCTGCTCCCTCAATGAGCTTGGCCTTACCGTGCACGATTTTCCCTATGCCATTGAGGACGGCATCTTCATCATTGAGGAGGATTGCGAAATCGGCGAGGACATCCACACGGCCATTGGCTTAAACGATGTTTCGGTCGAGTTTGAAATCACCTCCAACCGGCCGGACTGCCTTTCGGTCACCGGTCTTGCAAGAGAAGCTGCCGCAACCTTTCATAAACCCTTCAGCCTCCCCAAGCCGCAGGTGAAGGGAAGCGGGGACAACATTGAAAACTACCTCAAAGTAACGGTGGAAAACAGCGAGCTTTGCCGCCGTTACAGTGCGCGGGTGGTGAAAAACGTCAAAATCGGCCCATCGCCGCGCTGGATGCGTGAGCGGCTGCGCGCCTCCGGCGTGCGCCCCATCAACAACCTGGTGGATATTACCAACTACGTCATGCTGGAATACGGCCAGCCCATGCACGCGTTTGATTTAAAATACGTTTCCGGCGGCCAGATCGTCGTCCGCAACGCAAAAATGGGCGAAACCATTGAAACCCTGGACGGCACCGTACATGAGCTCTCCCCGGAAATGCTGGTCATCTGCGATGCGGAAAAACCCGCCGCGGTCGCCGGTGTTATGGGTGGCGAATACAGCGGCATCATGGAGGATACCCAGACCGTTGTCTTTGAGTCCGCGAGCTTTAAAGGCGCATCGGTTCGCACCACCGCCAAAAAGATTGGCCTGCGCACCGAGTCCTCCTCCCGTTTTGAAAAGGGCCTTGACCCGGCACTCTGTGAGGATGCGCTTGCCCGCGCTTGCGAGCTGGTGGAGCAGCTGGGCTGTGGCGAGGTGGTCGACGGCGTCGTCGATGTCTGGGGCAGCAGGAATACCCCGGCAGTTGTCAAGCTGGAGCCGGAGTGGGTGAACCGCTTCCTCGGCATTGAACTCCCGCGGGAACAGATGGTTTCCATCCTGGAAAAACTGGACTTTACGGTGGAGGGGGATAACATCACCGCGCCGCCGTTCCGCATTGACATTGAATCCAAGGCCGATATTGCCGAGGAAATTGCCCGTTTCTATGGTTACGATAAGATCCCGGTCACCGCGATTCGCGGCACTGCGCAGGGCCATTTGACCCCGGAGCAGCAGTTCGGCCGCAAGGCAGTCCGCGCGATGCTCGGCATGGGCTGCAATGAAATTCAGACCTATTCCTTTATCAGCCCGAAGTATTACGATAAAATCGCCCTTCCGGCAGACAGCGCCCTGCGCCGTTCGGTGGAGATTTTAAATCCGTTGGGCGAGGACACCAGCGTTATGCGCACCACCATTCTCCCGTCTATGCTGGAGACGCTGGCACGCAACTACAACAACCGTTTACCAAAAGCCTACCTGTTTGAAACCGGGGCGGAGTACATCCCAACGGCGCCGGAACAGCTTCCGGAGGAGAAAAAGGTGCTTTCCATTGGCCTTTACGGCCCGAATACCGATTTTTATACCCTCAAAGGCATGGTGGAAACGCTGCTCTCGACACTTCGGATTGCCGAAGTAGACGTTGTTCCCTGCAAAGAGGAGCCGACCTTCCATCCGGGTCGCTGTGCAAAAATTGTACGGGATGGGGAAGAGTACGGTATTTTTGGCGAGGTACACCCAAAGGTTCTGGAGAACTACGGCATTGGAACCAAGGCTTATGTTGCCCGCATGGATTTGGGGCTGCTGTTTACGGCGGTTCTGCCGGAGCAGACCTACAAGCCGCTGCCAAAATTCCCGGCGGCCGCGCGTGACCTGAGCGTTGTCTGCGACGAAGAGACCCCGATGATGGAGGTTGAAAAGGCCATTCAAAAAGCGGTTGGAAAGTCGCTGGAAGATGTGACCCTGTTTGACGTTTACCGCGGCGAGCAGGTGCCAGCAGGCAAAAAAAGCCTTTCGTTTGCCATTACCATGCGTTCGTTTGAACGTACCCTCACCGATGAGGAGGCGGACAACGCTGTCCGCCGTGTACTCAAAGCGCTGGATGCAATGGGCATTACCCTGCGCGCCTAAAGAATATCCTGTTTCACGGGGGGCAAAGTATAGGCAGTACGGCAGTTGCATAGGATGAAATAAATCATGATATGATACAAGGAGGGTGAGCGCAATGTACGACAAAACCATGACCTTCTCGGTGCATGAAGACAAGGAAAATGAGATGAAAAACATCCTGACCATGGTCTATGACGCACTCAAGGAAAAGGGTTATAATCCCATCAATCAAATCGTCGGCTATATCCTGTCCGAGGATCCGACCTACATCACAACACACAACAATGCAAGGAGCCTCATCCGCCGCATTGACCGCGACGAATTGCTGCGCGCAATGGTAAAGGGCTACCTGAACGACTAGCCTAAAGAGCGGCGGTTGGCCTGGCTTGTATATGTGTGCAGAAGGCTTGGTCCGCTGTTAAAATTGTGGTTGTATTTTGTGAATCCCGCCCAGTTTTTGGGCGGGATTTTTTACAAGAATATAAGCCATAAATATTGACATGTGTTCATAATTCGTTTATAGTATAGATATAATTTACCAACATGGTTTGATGGGAGAGTTGTTCTATGGAAAACAAAACAAACGGCTTGGCAGTCGGCGGCCTGATTCTTGGTATCTTTACCCTCCTCATGGGCTGCTTTGGCTGGACATTCGGTTGGGGCACCATCCTTGGCGTCATCACCGGTATTGTCGGTATCATTCTCAGCGTTCTGGGTAAGAAGCAGAGCCCGAGCGGCCTTGCGACCGGCGGTCTCGTTACCTCGATCATTGGTCTGGTACTCTGCGGTATCCTGTTCATCGCTTGCGTTGCTTGCGTTGGCGCTCTGGGTGCTGCTGGCGTTGCGCTTTCCTAATTGGGATTGCAAACAGAATAACCAGAAGACAGAATCGGCAACGGTTCTGTCTTTTGTTTTGGAGGAGCTATGTTTCCATATTTGAATTTATTTGGCCTTCAAGTGCCAATGTATAGTATTATGATCGGCCTCGGCCTTGTTCTGGGAGTGCTGCTCGCCATTTTTCGGGCAAAACGCTCCGGGCTTAAGGGGGAGGACGTTTTCAACGCCTGCCTGTTTGCGGTGATCGGGCTGATTGTGGGCGGTAAAATTCTGTACCTCATCACCATTATCCCCTGGATGGCAGAAAACTGGGGCAGGTTCATGTCCACCCCGCAGTTGTGGATTGACCTGCTGCGCGGCGGGTTTGTCTTTTACGGCGGTTTGATTGGCGCATTGCTCATGATTGGTTGGTATGTGAAAAAATTCCGCATCCCCGCCATGCAGATGCTGGATACCCTGATGCCGTCGGTGCCGCTGGCCCATGCATTTGGCCGGATTGGCTGCTTCTGCGCCGGGTGCTGCTATGGGATTCCCTCTCCCTTTGGCTTTGATTTTTCGGCTTCAGAGGTTGCCCCGCACGGTGTTACCCTGCTGCCGGTGCAGCTTTTTGAGGCGGGCGGCAACCTACTGCTCTGCGTCATACTGCTGCTTGTTGGCCGCCGGATGAAAAAGCCGGGCTTGCTCACGGGAATTTACCTGGCTGGCTATGCTGTGATGCGGTTTGTCCTTGAATTTTTCCGCTACGATGCGGAGCGCGGCGGGTTTCTCGGCGTTTCCACCTCTCAGTGGATTAGCTTGCTGTTGCTGCCGGTCAGCGCCTTTATCATTTGGCGGGCGGTTCATCCAAAACCAAACCTGAACGAAATTTTGTAAAAAGGTTCCGTCTGGATGCTGGGGCTGTGGCTTTGTAGGGTAGTTTCTGCGTTGTGCGGCAGGGGAAAGGCATTTGGTTCGTTGATTGTGGATTTCTTTGAAATTCCTCTTGACATTGCTTGTCCCATAGGCTATAATATTTAGGTACCTGAGAAAAGGTATCTGCGCCAGTAGCTCAGCTGGATAGAGTGCTTGACTACGAATCAAGAGGTCAGGGGTTCGAGTCCCTTCTGGCGCGCCACACCTGCGGTTGCAATTTGCAGCCGCAGGTTTTCTTTTTGCATCGTTGCAGCTGCATTAGCTGCCCCTGTTTATATCTGGCAGACAGGAGTGTATTGCCGCCCGGTGGTGCTTTTTGTTTTAGTTGAAGCAATTATGCGGCAAAGCGGTTTCAGGCCATTTGGCTTTGGAAAACAGTTTTGCTGATTCCGTGAAGGGAGAGAACCGATTGCCGCTGCCGTAAAAAGATGGAAGAAAACGCTGTGGAATCTTCTTGCCCTATGCGACACGCCAGGGCCCTTTGGAAATGGAAAATACCTGTGCCCAGAGGTTACAGGGAATAACCTGCAAACAGGCCGGGCCGTAGAAAGATAAAAAAAACAGCCGATGGATGCTCATCCATCGGCTGTTTTTTTCTAGGCGAACAATCCCCTGTAAAAGGGCCTGAAATGGGTCAGCCCTGCTTTTGTAAGACAAGGATGTTCAGCGAATGAGCAGGCGCAGTATAGGTGAAGGTCTGGGCTGCGCTGGTTCGCCGTTCGGTCACCGGCGCTACGGCATTGGGTTGTTCCAGTGAATTGGAAGCGTCTGGCTGGTTGCTGGTTAAGAACTGGACTTGGTAATCCGGCTGAACAGGGCAGTCGAGGTGGAGTTCAATTTCATCCGGTTCTCCGGTGATGTTGACCACCTTAACAATGATGTGTTCCTCATCCACAGCGGCGGAGGCAGCTATAGAGGGGTACTGGGGCAGCTTGGCCTGATGCACCAATGCGCCGTTGATGTAGCAGTCGAATCCATCCGGGCGGGCGACAACCTTGTAGGTGTTGTAAGCGTTAAGCGGGATGTCTGCTTTTTCGTCGGCGCCGATGGCGTGGTGGTGTGAATAGTAGTATTCGGAGACCTTGCTGTTGCTGCCGTCAACCGTCCAGGCAAAACAGCGCAGGGAGCCCATGTCGAAGCCGCCTTCCTCCTGTGTTTCGTCAATCCGGAAAACACTGTAGGGCTGGTAGCACCAGACCGGGAAGGTAATGGGATTATCCGGTGTGGATTTTGCCTCCACCTCAAAGGTGTAGCTGGTGAGCTCCTGGTTTCCCAGCGTTGCAAAAACAATTCCGTCGTTGGCGTGGCCTGTGCGTTCCACCGGAGCGGAAACCGCGGTGTATTCCCCATCGTGAGCGGTAAAGCTGCCCCGGATTTGGTGGGAGATGGAAACAGGCTGGCCGTTGAGGGTGGCGCCGCGGAAGGACATGCCGCTTTTGGGAACCGAAATACCCGGCAGGCCGCAGACGCTGCGGTGCAGATGGTTCGATTCCGCCTGTAAGGCAACCACCTGCTGGCCGCGGTTGGCTGCCAGCATGGAAAGGGCATGGTAGGTGGGAATGCCGAAAACACGGTGGTTGTCAAACGCAATCAGATTGGGGTACCATGCCGTATAATTCACATTTTGAAAGAGTGGGGCATAGGCGGTCGTTGTCACGACGTCCTGGTTGTTTTCAACCCCCAGCAGGAACATGGACTCTGCAAGTGCGCAGTGAAGGGTTGCGGTTTTACCGACGGTGACAGCGTATTCCCCCAAAAAGATGTCCGGCCCATTCCGGTCGTAGCCGTCGTACTGATGCATGTTCTCGGCAAAAAACTCGGGCGTGTTGTAGTAGTGTTCGTCCGCAATTTCGGTCGGCAGCCCGGCGCGTTCGGTGTGGGTGTTGGAGATGTATTTAATCTGCGGATATTTGGCTTTGAGCGCGTCGTAGAATTTTTTGTACCGCCAGAAATAATCCTCGCCGTCGTTTTCATTGCCGATTTCAATATAGGTCAGCTTGAACGGAGCCGGATGCCCGGCCTCGGCGCGTTTTTGCCCCATGGGGGTTGAAACGTCGCCAATGGCGTATTCTACCGCGTCGAACGCCTCCTGAAGAAGCTGCTCCAGCTCATCGCCTTCAAACAGCTCCGGTTCGCGGCCCTGGCAGGTCAGTCCGCAGTTGAGGACATACATCGGCTCCAGGTTTAAATCCTCGCAGATTTGGAGATACTCGTGGAACCCAAGTCCATTGGTGGTGCGGTAGTGCCACATCAGCACATGGCTTGGGCGCTCCCAGACCGGGCCGATGGTATTGGGAAACCGCATGGCGGTCTCACGGGTAAAGCCCTCTACAATACAGCCGCCCGGGAAACGCAGGAATTTTGCGTGGATGCCTTCCAGCATCTCCATTAAATCCTTGCGCATACCGTGGCCCTTGTAGGTATCGGCGGGCATGAGGGAGCAGAAGCCAAAATAAAGGGTGGCGCTTTCCGGCGCGGTGAGAACCAGGCGCGCTTCAAAATCGTCCGCCTGGGCGGTGAACCGGCAGTCGTAACGCTGGTAATCCCCCGGCTGTACCAGAAAGTCAGCCTCATCCTGTACCGTTCCGTCTTTGGAGACAAGGCTTGCCGTTAACCGGGCGGGCGTTTCGGCCGCCTTTGCAAAGAAGTAAAGGTCGTAGGCTTTGCCCTGTTCCAGCGGAATGCCGTGGTAGCCGATGTTCCACATCGATCCCCCGGCAGAAAAATCCGCTTTCAGCGCCGTCAGACGGTTGGCATTGAGCCGCTCGGCTGTGTTCAGCGACAGCGCCGCGCCGTCTGCATACCAGGCGGGGATAGGGGTTGGCGGAACGCCATCCAGCCATTTCGCCAGCCCCTCTCCGTTGTTGAACTGGTCGGACCAGCCCATTGGAGTGGTGAAGGTGACGCCGTCGTTGCTCAATGTGCAGCGTTCCGGCGGAATGGAATCCTCAAAGCTGCGGTTGCGCAGCATTTCGGGATAAAGCCCGCTGTCCCCCGCGCGGTTGATGTCCTCAAAAAAGAGGCCGTACAGGTCGGGGGCGGTGGGGAAACGTGTTTGCTTGGTTTGCACCGTAATTTTGCTCATGCAAGTGTTCTCCTTTGTTCCATTTTATGGGGCAGTTTGCCGTGGGGCCGAAGGGTACGGGTTTCCGAAAAGAGATATTCCGGGCGGAGATTTTTTATCCGGGCCGGAATTACAGAACTCGTCCCGGGCGGTCGCCTCCGGGCAGGGTGCGGAGGATGTTTTCCATCCGGAAGCAGTTCATCCAGCCCGGCATCCAGGCAAAACCGGAATCCTCGTAGGGGCGGCCCATGCCGTAGGCCTCGTCCTGCCCGCCGCGCGGGATGGGAATACCACCCACAACGAGGGTGCCGTCGGACAGTCCCTGGCAGGAATGCAGCCAGGCGGCATGGGCGCGCTGGGCCCATTCGGGCTCGCCGGTCAGCTCGCTTAAATCGTACAAATCGTGAATATAGGGCAGGGCATAAGGGTCGTTATCCGGACGGTAGCCGTTGATGGACACGCTGGTCCCGCCGAAGGTGTCGTACCCAATCCGCCCCAGCTCGCTGTCCGGCATGAGGGGATGGGTATGCTGCCACTGCCAGGTAGAAAGGTAGTAGGCGCCGTCTTTGGCGCAGGTGATGTAGTTCTGCTCCCCGGTGAGTTCATAAAGGGCAAGCGCCGCCCGGAGCATTGGGATGCCGGACTCTTTGTCGATGGAGAATTTGTCCTGTGCGCCGCCAAAGGAATAGCCGTTTTCCATGAATTCATTGTAATAATAACGGTAGCAGCGGACAGCTCCCTCCAGGTATTCCGGTTTGTGGGTCCGCTTTGCGGCCTCGCAGAGCGGCAGGATGAGAAAGGCACCGGTGCTGCCGTTCTCCGCCGCTGGGGTCAGGTCGTCTGCGTACCAGGTTTTGGCGAGCTTTCCCTCCGGGCTCATTTTTTCCAGGGTGAAATCGCACAGTTTGAGCGCTGCGTCAAAGTATTCCGGGCGCGGTTTACCCAAGACCTGGGCATAATCCCAGGCGCGGAAGTAGCCGAGCGCACCGGCGGAGAGGTTGCAGGCGTCGACCACCTCACGCCCGTTGCAGGGGAATTGCTGCCCCATAATGTGGGTGGGGAGCATTCCGTTTGGCAGCGCGGCGGCAAGCCAGCTGTCAAGGGCGGTAAAGCCCATCTCCTCCGCTTCTTTATCCCCGGAACGGATGGCCTCATACAGCATGTTGGCGCCGAGCGCGATTCCCTGCCCGGTCCAGCCCATTTCGTAGCGGTAATAGGGGCGGTGAATCCACTCCCCGTCGATGAACACCTTGCCGAGAGTAAAGCCGTAGAAGCCATTTTCCCCTTCGCAGTACATGGATTTGGTGAACTCTACCCCCATCTCCCACAGCTCGTCGTTGTCAAATTTAGGGGCGCGGTAGCTGTAGTTTACCTTCCAGGCGGAGGACAGCAGCTTGTGCCAGGCGGTTTTCGGCGTATCAGCCGGTGCAAAGACCAGCATGACGGCAAAATGTGTCCGGGGTTCTATGGATAGGCGGTAGGGGCCGCCCATTTTGGCGGGTTGGAACATGAAGGAAACGTCTTCATCCTTATAAGCCGGAGGGCGGTGATAGGAGGCAGGCTTTGCCTCCGGGATCCGCGGGCCCTCCGCAACTGGCCAGTAATAGGTATGTACGGTATCAGCCCCGTTCGGCGTAATGGAAAACGAAGCGTCCCGCTGATCCGGCGGGAGAAAGGTTCCAACCGAGAGGCCGTCGCCCTCGGTATAAGCGCCGCCGGGAATGGAACTGCGCCACCAGGCAAATTTTCGCACCTCTTTGGCGATAGGGTCGATGCATCCGACCGGATAGCTGGGCTCTTTTTCCTCTTTGTGCCCCTGTTTATCCCAGATATCGGTGGACATGCTGGTGATTTCATGGCTGATGTTCTGGTTGTACATCCGGGCGGGGATCATCTGATACCCCATTGGATAAGCGGTATCGAACGCCATTTCCATTTCGGATACCGGGTGTTCGGCAATGCGTTCCCAGCGGTAACAGCCGTCATCCTCCCGGATAAAACGATCCGTACAGCCGGGGGCTGCCAACGCGGTTCCGACAAGCCGGCCGTTTAAATAAAAAGCGGTGCCGTTTTTGCCTTTTACCGTGTGAATCATGTGAACTGCCTCCTGTTCTTTGTTGATAGTTAATAAAAATATAAATCACATAATGTATTTATTAACTATAATAATGAAAAAGATCCGCTTTGTCAATTCCTTTCTTTACATTTGGGGCTGTTTCCTCTATTATGGTTGTAAAAGGCGGTGAAAACAGGGCATATGAAAATTGATTTATCCGAGCAGTGGCTGCCCGTTTATGAGGCGCTTGCCAGTGCGGTGCGGCTGAACATCATTAAAATGCTTGCGGCGAGGCCGATGAACATTAAGGAAATTGCCGAAGCGCTGGGGCTGAGCAGCCCGATGATCACCATGCACATTGGCAAACTGGAAAAGGCGGGGATTGTCACCGCCGAGCGGGTCAGCGGCAACGGAGCGGTGCAGAAGCGGTGCCGTTTGAGCATGAAGTCCCTTGAAATCGAGTTCCCGGGGAATGGGGACAGGGAATACCCGGTGCATGCGTTTTCTCTGCCGATTGGTCATTATACCGACTTTTCAGCGGCGCCCACCTGCGGGCTGGCTACAACCGAAAAGATCATCGGTTATTTTGACGATCCGCGGTATTTTCTCGACCCGGAGCGGGTGAACAGCCATATCCTCTGGTTTGCGTCCGGTTATGTGGAATACAGGGTACCGAATTTATTGCTCAAGAGCCAGAAGCTCAAGGCGCTGGAAATTTCAATGGAACTGGGGTCGGAAGCGCCCGGCGTCAACAGCAACTGGCCTTCGGACATTGGGTTCCGGCTCAATGGAATCAAGGTTGGGCAGTGGACCTGCCCGGGGGATTTCGGCGAAAAGCGCGGCAAGTTTACCCCGCGCTGGTGGAGCACAACGCTGGGGCAGTTCGGCTTTTTAAAGCTGCTCCGGATTGATGAGACCGGTACCTACATTGACGGGGACCGGGTATCTGACATTGCATTGAACCAACTGGAGCTTTCCGAAAAGCAATGGTCGTTCCGGATTGAGGTCCTGCCGGAGGCGGAGCACTGCGGCGGCGTAACCCTGTTTGGCTCCGGATTTGGCAACTACAACCAGGACATTGTTTTCCGGTCTTTTTACGAACCGGCAGAGGCTGCTCCGCCTCCGGCGGGCAATCTCCTGACCAAAGGGACAGGCGCCTTTCCCGCCAAATAAGAAAATGGCATGGGAAATTCCCCGTGCGGCCAGGGCCGCTTTGGGCACAGAAGGCGGCCTTTGCGGGTATAAGCGGCAAGAAAACAGGGACTGGCCTCTGCGCCAGTGGGCAACGGCTCCTGATTTCTGGCCTGTATGGGAGAATCGGCTGTGGATAAAAGGCCCCCGGCGTTAATCGCCGGGGGCCTTTCACTTATTGGTATTTTCTGCAAGGTACTGCTGGATAAACGGATCCGCCTTATTTGTTTCCGGATTCAGCGCTGCGGCGAGGGTCTGCCCGAACTTTGCTTCTGCCGCTTCGGCGTTCTGCTCCTGATTTGACGTCAGCGGGCGCCCTTTCCGGGAGGAATCGGTTCGGCGCAGGCAGCAGATTTTTGCCGTGCGCGCCCATTCCGGCGGCTTCTCCTGCGCGGCGGCCGTCAAAAGTTTCTTCGGCCCAATCGTTCGGGGCCTGAAAGGTGCGCAGGCAGGGAGAAGCGTTTAATCCGTTCCAGTGCCTCTTCACGGCGCGTCACTCGCTTTGCCTCCGTCTCCAAGCTGCCCCATAATAAAGGGGACCACCTCATCCGGCTGAATTTTTAATACATGCGCAAACTCACCGTACAGCATGTATTCGGCCTCCTTCATGGCCTTCTCGTCCGCGATGTGGAACTTTTTGCCGGCGCGATCCTTTTCCTCCCGGTTCAGGTAAAGCACCTTGATGAGCTTGACCAGCTCCTTATGATCGCCCCGCTTGAGAATTTCGTCAAATTTTCCCTTGCGGAGCTGGTCGTTTTCAATCCATTTCATTTCGGCATCCGGCATAATGCGGATGAGCTCGTGGATCTGTTCTGCGGTCAGCAGTTTGCGGATGGGTGCTTTTTCGTTGTCCACAGGGCAGTAAATGGTTGACTCCTCGCCGTCCACCGGGTGGATGACATAGTAGGTGCGTTCGGCTCCGCCGAATGTTTCACAGCGGATGTCCTCAATTTCACAAACGCCCGTACTCCCGTACATAATGGTATCGCCAACACAAAACATCCTCTTTCACCGTTCCTTTCTCTGTCAAGCGGGGCCGGACGACCCCATACAAGAATGGCGTGCGGCAGCTGCAAAGCCAGACTGCCGCACAGCGGATACGGGATGATTCCCGTTGCTTTTTATCCATGTAATATCCGCGGCTGTAACAACTGTGCTGTTTTTTCATCCTTAAAAGAGCAAAGCCATCCGGCTGGGGATTCCTCCGCAATTCTGTGCCGGGTGCGTTTTCGGGCAGGCTGGACTTTATGGGCTTCCGGCTCACACGGTACGTCAAATGCTGCTTTGTCCTGCGAAGAATCATCCCGCAGGTGGAAATGGAGGGCCTGCTCCAGGCGGACAGAAGTTCTTTGGTTTTGCAAACCCTCCTTTGGCTGCTATCTCCATTTTATCAAATTTTATGGGTGGAATGTAAGCAAAACCTGACGAATCCTTTTTATTTTGTTGGTTCTGCGCAGGAAAGACGGAAATGAATTTGTAGGATTTGCCGAGACGAAGAAAGCGGATCCGGCGTAAAAGGGCATTTTTGCCTTGAAAAAACAGTGTATTCTCCAAAGCGGGAACATCCCGCCGAAAAAGAAACAAGCTGTATGAGGAGCGCAGCTTGTAGGGATGAACACGCGCGGCCGACGTTTGCTTGCTTTTTCATAGCCCAAAATACCCGCACATGGAAGCGGGATTTTTCACAGCTGTCCCCAAACGCCGCAAAAGAAAGCCGCCAATTTCTTGCCGCGGTGGATTCTGCAAGCTAAAAAAACAAGCCCTTCCTCAGACGGGCTTGTTTTTTGCTTTTATGCGAGGCTGTGCCGCAGAATCTGCCAATAGGTCCCAGATGTATCGAAATGATAAGCCTTTTTTGTGATTCTGCCCGGCGGGCAAAGAGGGGTCTGGCGCTCGCTTGTTTTGAGCGATACGAGCCTTTGGCATTTTTTAGCGGGCGGGAAAGGAAGCTGCACGCAGACAGCCACATCACGAGGGGCTTTTATTCCCCATATCCGGCTTTTAGGGTGAAACGGCAGCATACCTAATTTTCCAGATGCACGCCGTCTTTCAACAGTGCCGTGCGGAGTTCGGAATAGGGCAGTTCACGGGTGCCGCACGCCTTGGCTGCGCAGAGCGCCGCTGCGGTTCCGGCCGCCTGCCCCTGTGCCATGCAGCTTACGGTGTTGCGGGTAGACATATGCGCATCGTGGTCGGAGGTAATCAGCATGCCGGCCGCCAGCAGATTGTCAATTCCTTTGACCCTGAGTGCCCGGTAGGGGATGCCGTAGGTGCCGCCGTCCTTGATTTTAAGCCGCGGCGCGCAATCATGGAACCCGTAGGCCATGACGTCATCCTCAAAATGGCGGCCCTGCAAAACGTCGTCAAGGGTGACGTCGTAATCACAGGTGATGCACCGTCCCCTACGGATGCTGAAGGAGGGGCTGGTGCGCGCAATAAACGCCTTTTCACAGCCCGGTACATATTTGCGCAGCAGCTCCACGGCTTTCAGCTGGCGGCGGCGCAGCTCAAGCTCGGCCAACACGGCTTCATCCCGGTTGGTGGGGCTCGTCTCCATTTTATAGTTGAGCTTTAAGAACATAAAGAAATCGTCATGCATTGAGGTGATGACAGCGGACATGCCGCATTTGGCTGCTTCTTCGTAAAATTCCGGGCATGCTTTGGCGAGCTTGCCGTCCACCCGGATGATCTTGCCGTCCCGGCCGTCCCGCACCCCTTCGCAGTACTGGGTCAAGGCGTCGTTTTGCTCAAAGAAGCGGTAGTATTCCTCCACGTTGACGCCGCCGACGCCAATGCTGTTTGCCACCGGATGATCGTTCGGCTCGGTGTAATCCGCTCCAGCCCGGGCGCAGAGGTCGCCGTAGCCGGTGCAGTCTACAAAGGCTTTGGCCAGAAAGGCCTCGCGCCCGGCGCGGCTTTCCACCAGTACGCCTTTGACCTGCGAATTCTCCTTGATAACGTCGGCCAGCAGGGTGTTGACGAAGATGTGCACACCCGCCTCCTGCAGCATTTCAAAGGTGGTGAGCTTGTAAAGCTCGGTGTCCACAACGGTGCAGACCGAGTCGTAATCCAGACCCTTGCGCATTTCAGCATGCCCGGTGGTGCCGCCTTTTTCTGCCAGGCGGTCGATGATCTCCTGTGGGATTCCCTTGATAACCTGCCGTTTTTCCACGCCTGGAAACGCCGTCCAAAGGTTGTAGTAGCTGTGCAGAGCGGTGCCACCCTCCACAACTACACCGCCGAGGTAGCCTTTGGCTTCAATGAGAGCGGTTCGGGCTCCGTTTCGCGCCGCTGCAAGCGCTGCAACTACGCCGCCAGTGCCGCCGCCTGCGACAATGACGTCAAATTCCCGTACCGGGAGCTGTTTTGTCGGTTCTTGGTAATACTGCATTTGAATTCTTCCTTGTATTATAGAGTAGTAGTTATTAGAGCCCCTCTCCAAGGGCTATGTGCTACACTGTAAGGGATGCTGTGGATTGGTTGATTCTTCCTACCACAAGATGGTTCTAGAAAGGTTCCAACCA